>NZ_JBVHTN010000003.1:660843-1138602 GCF_055569495.1 Streptomyces sp. NPDC028305 | reverse complement strand
GGTTGATAGGCCAGATATGGAAGCCGGGTGACCGGTGGAGTTGACTGGTACTAATAGGCCGAGGGCTTGTCCTCAGTTGCTCGCGTCCACTGTGTGGTTCCCGGGTTGCGAACAGTCGCACCGGTTGAGCCGCACTTAACTGAACAGTGTGCTTGTTCGCTGCCCTGTCCAATTCCCGCCCTGCGGGGTGGGCAATAGGGTTTCGGTGGTCATTGCGTTAGGGAAACGCCCGGTTACATTCCGAACCCGGAAGCTAAGCCTTTCAGCGCCGATGGTACTGCAGGGGGGACCCTGTGGGAGAGTAGGACGCCGCCGAACAATCTTTGAAGGACCCTTGGTCCCAGCGTTCATGCTGGGACCAAGGGTCCTTTTGTTTTCCCTGAAACGCGTCGGCAAGTTCGATGCGCGAGAATGGCTGTAGTACCTCAAGACAGGAGTCACGTCGATGTCCACCAACTCCCCCGACGATCGGTCGGACCGCGAGCCGCGGCGCCGGGACGGCGGTGATCGGCGCGACTTCCGTGAGTCCGGACCGCGGCGTGACGGCGATCGTGGCGGGTTCCAGCGCGGGCGGGACGACCGTCCGTACCGTCCCCGGCGGGACGACGACCGTGGCGGTTTCCGTCGCGATGACAACCGCGGCGGGTTCCGCCGTGACGACCGGCGCGACGACCGGCGCGACGACCGGCGGGAGGCCTCGCGCGGCGATCGCCGTGATGACCGGCCGCGTGGGCCGCGCCGCGACGACGACCGCGGTGGACGGCCCGGGCCCGGAGGGTACGCGCGTCGTGACGACCGCGGCGGGCGGCCCGGCGGTGGGTATGACCGCCGGGATGAGCGCCGTGACGATCGCAGGGACGACCGTCCCCGCGGGCCGCGGCGTGACGACCGGGACAGCGGGTTCCGCCAGGGAGGCTTCCGGCGCGACGAGCGTCGTGACGACCGCCGCGATGAGCGGCCGGGCTTCCGGCGGGACGACGACCGTGGCGGTTTCCGCCGTGATGACAACCGCGGCGGCTTCCGGCGTGACGACCGGCCGGGCTTCCGGCGGGACGATGATCGCGGCGGCTTCCGCCGTGATGACAACCGCGGCGGCTTCCGGCGTGACGACGACCGTGGCGGCTTCCGCCGTGACGACCGGCGCGACGAGCGTCGTGACGACCGCCGCGATGACCGGCGGCGGGACGAACGGCGGGACGACCGGCCTTCGTACCGACGTGACGACGACCGCGGTGGCTTCCGTCGCGATGACCGCCGCGATGACCGCCGGGACGACCGGCCGCGTGGGCCCCGTCGTGACGACCGGGACCGTGGCGCCCGTACCGGCGGCTACGACCGGCGTGATGAGCGTCGTGACGACCGGCCCTCGTACCGTCGTGACGATCGTCGTGACGACCGCCGCGACGATCGCCCGCGCGCCCCGCGCAGGGACGATCGCGAGGGCGGTTTCCGCGGCCGCGACGGCCGTGACGACCGTGGGCCGCGCCGCTCGTACGCGGGGCAGGGCCGTGGGCGCGACGAGCGCCCCGGTGGCGGCTACGGGCGTCGGGACGACCGGTCCGGCGGCTACGGGCGCCGGGACGAGCGCGCCCGCGACCGTGACCGCGAGCCGGTCAAGCGGCTGCCGATCCCCGAGGACGTGACCGGGGACGAGATCGACAAGAGCGTGCGGCAGGAGCTCATGAGCCTGCCGAAGACCCTCGCCGACGACGTGGCGAAGAACCTCGTCATGGTCGCCAAGCTGCTGGACGACGAGCCCGAGCGGGCGTACGAGTACTCGCGCGTGGCGCTGCGGCTCGCCTCCCGTGTCGCGGCCGTGCGCGAGGCCGCGGGCTTCGCCTCGTACGCCGTCGCGAAGTACTCGGAGGCGCTGGCGGAGTTCCGCGCGGCCCGGCGGATGACCGGCACCGTCGATCTGTGGCCGGTGATGGCCGACTGCGAGCGCGGCATGGGCCGTCCGGAGCGGGCGCTGGCGATGGCCGGTGAGCCCGAGGTGCAGAAGCTGGACCGGGCTGGGCAGGTCGAGATGCGGCTGGTCGCGGCGGGCGCCCGGCGCGACATGGGGCAGGCCGACGCCGCCGTGGTGACGTTGCAGAGCCCCGAGCTGGCCTCGCAGTCCGTACAGCCGTGGACCGCGCGGCTGCGCTACGCGTACGCCGACGCGCTGCTGGCCGTCGGCCGTGAGAGCGAGGCGCGGGAGTGGTTCGCCAAGGCCCTGGAGGCGGACCAGGGCGGGACCACGGACGCCTCCGACCGGCTCGCGGAGCTGGACGGCGTGGAGTTCGTGGACGCGCTCGCCCCCGAGGAGTTTGAGGAGTCCGAGGAGTTCGAGGAGGCCGAGGAGGCAGAGGAGTCCGAGCAGGTCGGCGACGAGATCGACGACGAGTCCGCGGACGAGGACGAGCCGAAGGACGAGCCGAAGGACCAGCCGAAGGGCGAGGCGAACGGCAGCTGACGCGGCCGGACAGCGAGGGCGGAACCCCGGGCCCGGGGTTCCGCCCTCTGTCGTCTGTGTCAGCCCAGCGCGAGGCTGCGCAGGACCAGGCCCGACGCGGGCTTCGGCCCGAAGGAGGTCGACTTGTGCGGCATGGCGATCCCCTGACGGGCCAGGTCGTGGACGATCCCCTCCCGCACCGGGTGCATCAGCACCGCCGTACCGCCGTGCCGTTCCGCCTGCTCCACGGCCGCCGCCGCGTCGTGGATGTAGCCGATGTGGGCGGGGGTGTCCGGGACCTTCCAGAGGTGCTCGAGCAGCAGGGAGTGCAGGACCGTCGCGTCGAGGGTGCGCCATGCCTCGGGCCGGCCGGTGGGGACCGTACGGGCCAGGAGTGCCGGATCGGGGCGGTCCAGGAGGTGGAAGCCGCCGTGCCCGGCGAGCAGGAAGGCGTTTCCGGCCCTCGGCTCGTCGGCGGCCTTCGCGAGCGTGGCCAGCGCCTGCGGGAGCGGCCCGTCGACCGGCCGTACGCGGAAGGCGGCGCCTTCAGAGCCGGTCCCGCCGGCGCTCCCCGGGCCGGACAGGGCGGCCAGCGCCTCCCTCGGCGACAGCTGGTGCAGCAGCCGGTGGATGGCCCTGACGCGCAGCGGATAGCGGGCGGTGTCGACGAGCAGGACCAGGCCGAAGTCCCAGGGGCCGGGCTCCGCCCGCTCCTCGCGCAGCCGCAGATAGGTGGCCCAGCGGTGGTGCCCGTCGGCGATGAGGGCCTGCCGGTGGCGGAGGTCGGCGGCGATCTCCGTGAGGTCGGCGGGGTCGGTCACCCGCCACAGGTGGTGGCTGAAGCCGTCCTCGGTGGTCGTGGACAGCAATGGGCGGCCTCGGACGGTGCGTTCGACGACGCTGGCCGCGCCGGTGACCGAGCCGTCGCTGCGGTAGGCGAGGAGCAGCGGCTCCAGGTTGGCGGCGGTGGCGCGCATCAGGGCGGCGCGGTCCTCGACCACATGCGGCATGACCTCCTCGTGCGGGAGGACCACGCCCTCCTCGCGCGGGCTCAGCCGCAGGGCGCCGATGATGCCCCGCTGGAGCAGATGGCCGTCACGCTGCTCGTAGACGTAGAGCGCGGGCTCGGGGTCGGGGGCGAGTATGCCGTCGGCCTGCCAGCGGCGCAGCGTCTCGGCGGCCTGCCGGTGGCGGTCGGCGGGGGTGTCGGCCTGCGGGAGGATGAGGCGGACGATGTTGTACGGGTCCGCGGTCTCGAGCGCGCGCAGCCCGTCGGGGCGCACCACGACGTCGTACGGCGGGGAGGTCACGGCAGCCAGGCTGCCGACGCGCTCCGCGACGTAGCGCAATCCCCGGAACGGGGCGAGCTGAAGACCTTGCCCGACAGGCCCTGGAATGCTCATCAGTGAATGCTATGCCGTCCGGCGCGATCAGAGATGATCGATGGACAGACGCACATTTATGCGAGGAGCGTGTCCCTCTATGAATCCCCCCGTGACCCAGAACGTCCGCACCCGTCCGGCGGCCGGAGAGCGGCCGCTGAGCGAGGCGTACGACACCGCCCTGCTGGACCTCGACGGGGTGGTGTACGCGGGGGGCGAGGCCGTCGAGCACGCCGTGGAGTCGCTGGTCACCGCGCGGGACGGCGGGATGCGGCTGGCGTATGTGACGAACAACGCGCTGCGGACGCCCGAGGCGGTGGCGGAGCATCTGACGCGGCTCGGGGTGCCCGCGACGGCCGAGGATGTGATCACTTCGGCGCAGGCGGTGGCCCGGCTGATCGCCGAGCAGGTCCCGGCCGGGGCCCGGGTGCTGGTGATCGGCGGCGAGGGGCTGCGGGTGGCCCTGCGCGAGCGCGGCCTGGTGCCGGTGGAGTCGGTGGACGACGACCCGGCGGCGGTGGTTCAGGGGTACGGCGGGCCCGAGCTGCCCTGGGGGCGGCTGGCGGAGGCGGGGTACGCGGTGGCGCGGGGCGTGCCGTGGTTCGCCTCCAACACGGATCTGACGATTCCGAGCGGTCGGGGCATCGCGCCGGGCAACGGCGCGGCGGTGGAGGTCGTCCGCATCGCCACGGGCCAGTATCCGCAGGTCGCCGGGAAGCCGCTGCCGCCGATGCACCGGGAGACGATCCTGCGGACCGGCGCGCGGCGGCCGCTGGTGGTCGGGGACCGGCTGGACACCGACATCGAGGGCGCGTACGCGGGCGGCGTCGACTCGCTGCTGGTCCTGACCGGGGTGACCACCCCCGCGCAGCTGCTGGCCGCCGAGCCCAAGTACCGGCCGACGTATGTGGACCGCGACCTGAGGGGCCTGCTGGCGCCCCAGCCCGCGGTGGAGCCCGCGGGGCCGGGTGACGAGGACGGCTTCCGGTGCGGGGGCCGGCTGGCCCGGGTGCGGCAGGGCGCGCTGGTGTTGGAGGGGGACGGTGACGACCCGCTGGACGGGCTGCGGGCGCTGTGCGCGGCGGCGTGGACCGAGGCGGGGGACGGGGCGTGTGACGCGGACGCGGGGAAGGCGCTGGCGATGCTGGGGCTGTGACGGCCCCTCGTGCGGCCCCCGGGCGGACCCCCGGGCGGCCCCTCGGGCTGTCTCGGGCTGTGACGGCCCTGCCGGGCTGACGGCACCCTCCCGAGACGCGGCAAGGTAGGTTAGGTTAACCTAACCTCAGTTGTGATTGGCCTTGCTGCGAGGTGGAGTTCCGCGTGACCCTGCTCAGTCCGGCGAGAGCCGGGACCGAACCAGCGACCGCGCCACCCGGGCGGCGCTCCGCGCGCCGCGCCGCCGGGCTCGCCGCCTCCCTGGTGGTCCTGTTGGTGATCGTGGCGGCCAGCGTCGCGATCGGCGCCAAGCCGATCCCGCTGGGCGAGGTGTGGCACGGCCTGTTCCACTACAGCGGTACCGACACCGACGTGGTGGTCCGGGACGTGCGGGTGCCGCGCACCGTGCTCGGGCTGCTGGTGGGCGCGGCCCTCGGGCTCGCGGGCGCGGTGATCCAGGCGCTCACCCGCAATCCGCTCGCCGACCCGGGGCTGCTGGGGCTGAACGCGGGCGCGTCCGCCGCCGTCGTCTCGGCCATCAGCTTCTTCGGCGTCACCTCCCTGACCGGCTATGTGTGGTTCGCCTTCCTCGGCACCGCCGTCGCGTCCGTGCTCGTGTACGCGCTCGGCGGCAGCCGGGGCGCCACGCCGGTGCGGCTGGCGCTCGCCGGGACGGCGGTGTACGCGGCGCTCTACGGCTATGTCAACGCCGTTGAGCTGCTGGACACGGCGGCTCTGGACAAGATGCGTTTCTGGACGGTCGGTTCGCTCGCCTCCGCGAACATGACGGTCGTCAAGCAGGTCGCGCCGTTCCTCGTCGTCGGCGCGGTCCTCGCCCTGGCGCTCGGCCGGGCGCTGAACGCCGTGGCGCTCGGCGACGACACGGCGCGCGCCCTCGGCGCCAACCTCAACCGCACGCGCCTGCTCGCCATGGTCGCCGTCACCCTGCTGTGCGGGGCCGCGACCGCCGCCTGCGGGCCGATCGCCTTCGTCGGCCTGATGGTGCCGCATCTCGTACGCGCGCTCACCGGGCCCGATCTGCGCTGGATCCTGCCGTACGCCGCGGTGCTCTCGCCGGTCCTGCTGCTGGGCGCCGATGTGCTCGGCCGGGTGGTGACCCGGCCCTCGGAGCTTCAGGCCGGCGTCGTGACCACGCTCATCGGCGGGCCCGTCTTCATCTACCTCGTCCGGCGCCGAAGGATGGCCCAGCTGTGAACGCGAACGCGAGCGCGAGCAAGATCAGGAACGGCGGCGGCAACGCGCCCGGGGCGCGCGGAGCCGTGCTGCGGACCCGCGGCGGGCTCTCGCTCCGGCTGGATGTCCGCGCGGCGCTGGCGGGGCTGCTGCTGGCCGCCGTGGCGCTGGCCATGGGCGTGGTGCTGATCGGCACCGGCGACTTCTCGATCGCGCCCGGCGACGTCGTACGCACCCTGTTCGGCGGCGGCACCCCGGCCCAGGACTTCATCGTCAACGACCTGAGGCTGCCGCGTGTGCTGGTCGGGCTGCTCGTCGGCGCGGCCCTCGGCCTGGCCGGCGCGCTCTTCCAGAGTGTCTCCCGGAACCCGCTGGGCAGCCCGGACGTGGTCGGCTTCGGGCAGGGGGCGGCGGCCGGGGCGCTCACCGTCATCGTGCTGTTCCAGGGCGAGCCGTACCAGGTCGCGATCGGAGCCGTGGCCGGCGGCCTGGTGACGGGGCTCGGCGTCTACGCGCTGGCCTGGCGGCAGGGCGTACACGGCTACCGGCTGGTGCTGGTGGGCATCGGCGCGTCCGCCATGCTCAGCGCCGTCAACGGCTATCTGCTGACCAAGGCCGACCTGGTGGACGCGTCGCGCGCCACGGTGTGGCTGACCGGCTCGCTCAACGGCCGGGACTGGGAGCAGGTCTGGCCCCTGGCGTGTGCGTGCGCGGTGCTGCTGCCGGTGGTGCTCGGGAACGCCCGGGGCCTGCGGATGCTGGAGATGGGCGACGACAGCGCGTACGCCCTCGGGGTGCGGGTCGAGCGGACGCGGCTGGTGATGGTCCTCGCGGCCGTCATGCTGACCGCGGTCGCCACCTCCGCCGCCGGGCCCGTGGCCTTCGTCGCGCTGGTCGCGCCGCAGCTGGCCCGCAAGCTCACCCGCGCGGCCGGCCCCAACCTGGTGCCCGCCGCCCTGATGGGCGCGGCCCTGCTGGTCACCGCCGACTGGTCCGCGCAGCGGCTCTTCGGGGCCGACCAGCTGCCGGTGGGAGTGGTCACCGGGGTGCTGGGCGGCTGCTATCTGCTGGGGCTGCTGATCACCGAGCGCCGGGCGGGGCGGATATGACGGCGGGGGCGACGAGGGACGCGACGAGGGGCGCGACGAGGGACGCGACGAGGGGCGCGACGAGGGACGGCGGCGCGGGCCGGATGAGCACGGACGAGACGCGAGACACAGCGGGCGGCATGGACGGTATGGCGATCATGGGAGGTACGGGCGGGATGCGCGGTACGGACAAGGGGACTCGGACACAGCGGCTCACCGCCGAAGGGCTCACCCTCGCCTACGACCGGCGCACGGTCGCCGAGGGCCTGTCCGTGGCCATCCCCGACAACTCCTTCACCGTGATCGTCGGGCCCAACGCCTGCGGCAAGTCCACCCTGCTGCGCGCGCTGTCCCGGATGCTCAAGCCCACCGTCGGGTCCGTACTGCTCGACGGGCAGGCGATCGGCTCGCTGCCCGCCAAGAAGGTCGCCCGCACCCTCGGGCTGCTGCCGCAGTCCTCGATCGCGCCCGACGGGATCACCGTCGCCGACCTGGTCGCGCGCGGCCGCTATCCGCACCAGGGGCTGCTGCGGCAGTGGTCGGAGACGGACGAGCGGATCGTCGGCGAGTCGATGGCGGCGACCGGCGTGGCCGAGCTCGCGGATCGCTATGTCGACGAATTGTCCGGCGGCCAGCGGCAGCGGGTGTGGATCGCCATGGCCATCGCCCAGCAGACCCCGCTGCTGCTCCTCGACGAGCCGACGACCTACCTGGACATCCAGCACCAGATCGACGTGCTCGACCTGTGCGCCCAGCTCCACGAGGAGCAGGGCCGCACCCTCGTCGCCGTGCTCCACGACCTCAACCACGCCGCCCGCTACGCCACCCATCTGATCGCGATGCGCGGCGGGGAGGTCGTCGCCGAGGGCGCGCCCGGGGAGGTGGTGACGGCCGAGCTGGTGGAGCGGGTCTTCGGGCTGCGCTGCCAGGTGATCGACGACCCCGAGACCGGCACCCCGCTGGTGGTGCCCGCCGCGCGCCGGCCCCGTACGCCCGCGGCCGCGGCGTACGTGACAACGGAGGACGCGCCGGAGGAGGACGCGACGGTAGAGGACGCGCCGGAGGCGGGTACGGCGGAGATGGCGGCCGCGACGGCGGTGGGCTCGGCTACAGCAGCTTCCGCAGCCGCAGCAGATCGCGGAAGCCTGCCTCCAGCTTGACCCGGCCGCTGCCCCAGGCGCGCGCGAAGTGCAGCTCGCCGTCGACCAGGGCCACCAGGTCGTCGCCTGACATGGTCAGCCGGATCTCGGCGCGCTCGTCGGGCAGGCCAGGCACGACCGTCACGTCCTCTATGCGGCCATCGGTGAGACGTCCGAGGAAGGTGATGTCGAGGTCGGTGATCCGGCAGCTCACCGAGCGGTCGAGCGCGGCGGCGCTGCGGAGGTCCCCGTTCGCGCCCGCCAGGTTCTCCGCCAGTTTGTCGAGTGCGCTGCGGCACTCCTCCATGGTCGCCATCGCGACAGACGGTACCCCAGGTCCCGTACGTCGGAGAATGCGCGGTTCGCGGTAGCGTCGGGACCATGAGTGAGCCGATGGAGGGCGCGCGGCCCGAGCCTGAGCCGGGTCCTGGGGCGCCGGCCGCCGTGGCGGAGGCGCCGGGGACCGTGCCGGAGCCGCCGTCGGAACGGTCGTCGGAACCGGCGCGCCCGGCGGATCCGGTGCCGCTCGGCGTCACCCGGACGCCCACCGGCGTCGCCGAGGTCGACGCCCAGCTGGAGCGGCTGGCCGACGCCGACCACCTCGCCGCGAGCGGCCACCTGGAGGTGTACGAGGATGTGCACCGGGGCCTGCGCGACGCGCTGACCGCCCTGGACCGGCGGCCGGGCCCACCGGCCCCGCCGACCCCCGGCGCGTAGCCCCCGGCCCGCCCACCCGGTAACCCGCACCTCGTAGGACGACAGGAGCTGAACCACCCGTGGCTGTGACCCGCCCACGACGCGTACGACTCGACGCCGAGCTGGTGCGCCGCAAGCTGGCCCGCTCGCGCGAGCACGCGAGCCAGCTGATCGCCGCGGGCCGGGTGACCGTCGGCGGACAGGTCGCGACCAAGCCCGCCACCCAGGTGGAGACCAGCGCGGCGCTCGTGGTCGGCAAGGACGACAGCGACCCGGACTATGTCTCGCGCGGCGGGCACAAGCTCGCGGGCGCGCTGCTCGCCTTCAGCGAGGAGTACCGCGGGCGGACGGGCGGCGCGGACGCGCCCCCCGCCCCCGCCCCCGCCGGTGGCGGCGGTCTGCGGGTCGCAGGGCGGCGCGCCCTGGACGCGGGCGCCTCCACCGGGGGCTTCACCGACGTCCTGCTGCGCGCCGGGGCCGCCCATGTCGTCGCCGTGGACGTCGGATACGGACAACTCGCGTGGTCTTTGCAGAGCGATGAACGCGTCACCGTCATGGACCGTACGAACGTACGTGAATTGACGCTCGAGCAGATCGGCGGTGACCCCGTGGACCTGGTCGTCGGTGACCTGTCCTTCATCCCGCTGGGGCTGGTGCTGCCTGCCCTGGTGCGCTGCGCCGCGCCCGAAGCCGACCTGGTGCTGATGGTCAAGCCCCAGTTCGAGGTCGGCAAGGAGCGGCTGGGCAGCGGCGGGGTGGTCCGCAGCGCGCTGCTGCGCGCCGAGGCCGTCCGTACGGTCGCCGAGCGGGCGGCGGAGCTGGGACTGGGAGTCCTGGGGGTCACCGCGAGCCCGTTGCCCGGCCCGTCGGGCAACGTCGAGTACTTTCTGTGGATGCGCGCCGGGGCGCCGGCACTCGACCCGGCCGATGTCGACCGTGCAGTGGCGGAGGGGCCCAGTTGACCACTTCAGAAGCTTCAGCGGCAGCTACGGCAGCAGCTACGGCAGCGGCTTCGGCAGCGGCGGAGCGCACCGTATTCCTGCTGGCGCACACCGGCCGCCCCGCGGCCATCCGCAGCGCCGAGCTCGTCGTGCAAGGCCTGCTGCGCTGCGGCATCGGGGTGCGGGTGCTCGCCGCCGAAGCCGCGGACCTGCCGCTGCCTGCCGCGGTCGAGCTGGTCGACGCGGGCCCGGACGTCCTGGACGGCTGCGAGCTGCTGATCGTCCTCGGCGGTGACGGCACGCTCCTGCGCGGGGCCGAGTTCTCGCGCATCTCCGGGGTGCCGATGCTCGGCGTCAACCTGGGCCGGGTCGGCTTCCTCGCCGAGGCCGAGCGGGACGACCTGGACAAGGTCGTGGACCGGGTGGTGACCCGCAGCTACGAGGTCGAGGAGCGGATGACCATCGATGTGCTGGTCCGCACGGACGGGCAGATCGTGCACACCGACTGGGCGCTGAACGAGGCCTCGGTCGAGAAGGCCGCGCGGGAACGCCTCCTCGAGGTCGTCACCGAGGTCGACGGCCGCCCCGTCTCCCGCTTCGGCGGCGACGGCGTCGTCTGCGCGACCCCGACCGGCTCGACGGCCTACGCCTTCTCGGCCGGCGGGCCGGTGGTGTGGCCCGAGGTCGAGGCGCTGCTGATGGTCCCCATCAGCGCGCACGCCCTCTTCGCCAAGCCCCTGGTCACCTCGCCGCGCTCGGTGCTCGCCGTGGAGGTGCAGCCGCAGACCCCGCACGGGGTGCTGTGGTGCGACGGGCGGCGCACCGTCGAACTGCCCGCGGGTGCGCGGGTGGAGGTCCGGCGGGGCGCGGTCCCGGTCCGTCTGGCACGTCTGCACCACGCCTCGTTCACCGACCGGCTGGTGGCGAAGTTCGCCCTCCCGGTCGCGGGCTGGCGCGGCGCGCCGCACTAAGGGCTGTCCGGCGGGGGCTTTGCTCCTGGGCCCCCGAGGTCCGGGAGCAGAGCCTTTGCGGCCCCTGACCGGGGTGCGGGATGGCGCCCGGATATGGGGATGGGCGGGTGGGTGACGTACCCCAGAGGGGGAGCCCCATCGCATCTCGCCCGCGAAACCTCGTATGGTCGTGGTCGTGCTGGAGGAGATGCGGATACGTGCGCTGGGCGTCATCGACGACGCCGCCGTCGAACTGTCGCCGGGTTTCACCGCGGTGACCGGTGAGACCGGCGCGGGCAAGACCATGGTCGTCACCAGTCTCGGCCTGCTGCTGGGCGGGCGGGCTGATGCCGCGCTCGTGCGGATCGGTGCCAAGGCGGCGGTCGTCGAGGGCCGGATCACCGTCGACGCCCGGTCGGCGGTGGCCGTCCGGGCCGAGGAAGCGGGGGCCGAACTCGACGACGGAGCGCTGCTGATCAGCCGCACCGTCTCCGCCGAAGGCCGTTCGCGCGCCCATGTGGGCGGCCGCTCGGTGCCGGTGGGGCTGTTGGGCGAGCTGGCGGACGACCTGGTGGCCGTCCATGGCCAGACCGATCAGCAGGGGCTGCTGCGCCCGGCGCGGCAGCGCCAGGCCCTGGACAGATACGCGGGGGCCGCGGTCGCCGGGCCGCTGGAGAAGTACGCGGCGGCCTACCGGCGGCTGCGCGCGGTCGCGGCCGAGCTGGACGAGTTGACCACGCGCGCGCGGGAGCGGGCGCAGGAGGCCGACCTGCTGCGCTTCGGCCTCGAGGAGATCGCCGCGGCCGAGCCGCTGCCGGGGGAGGACACCGAACTCGCTGCCGAGGCGGAGCGCCTCGGGCATGCCGAGGCCCTCGCCTCGGCCGCCACCGCCGCGCACACCGCCCTGGCCGGGCACCCGGAGGACCCCGAGGGCGTGGACGCGGCCACTCTGGTCGCGGGCGCGCACCGGGCCCTGGAGGGCGTCCGCTCCCATGACCCGGCGCTCGCCGCGCTGGCCGACCGGATCGCGGAGGTCGGCATCCTGCTGTCCGATGTGGCCGGGGAGCTCGCCGGTTACGCGGACGACCTGGACGCCGATCCGCGGCGGCTGGCGACCGTCGAGGAGCGCCGGGCCGCGCTGGCCCATCTGACCCGTAAGTACGGCCAGGACATCGCGGACGTGCTGGCCTGGGCGGAGCAGGGCGCGACCCGGCTGGCCGAACTGGACGGCGACGACGACCGCATCGGCGAGCTGACCGCCGAGCGCGACGCGCTCCGCGCCGAACTGGGCGAGCTCGCGCAGGCGCTCACCGACGCCCGTACGGAGGCGGCGGCGCGCTTCGCCGACGCGGTCACCGCGGAGCTGGCCTCGCTCGCGATGCCGCACGCCCGGGTGACCTTCGCGATCGGCCAGACCGAGGCCGCGGAGGAGACGGCGGGCATCGAGGTGGGCGGCCGTGCGGTGCTGTTCGGGCCGCACGGGGCCGACGAGGTCGAGCTGTTGCTCGCCCCCCACCCGGGCGCCCCGCCCCGTCCGATCGCCAAGGGGGCGTCCGGCGGTGAGCTGTCCCGGGTGATGCTGGCGGTGGAGGTGGTCTTCGCGGGCTCCGACCCCGTGCCGACCTATCTCTTCGACGAGGTGGACCAGGGCGTCGGCGGCAAGGCGGCGGTCGAGGTCGGCCGGCGCCTGGCCAAGCTCGCCCGGACCGCGCAGGTCGTGGTCGTCACCCACCTGCCCCAGGTCGCGGCCTTCGCCGACCGGCATTTGGTGGTGGAGAAGACCAACGACGGGGCGGTCACGCGCAGCGGTGTGAAGGCGATGGAGGGCGAGGACCGGGTGCGGGAGCTGTCGCGCATGCTGGCGGGCCAGGAGGACTCGGAACTCGCCCGTGCCCACGCGGAGGAGCTCCTGGAGGCCGCCCGGGCCACCCGCTGACCGCCTCCGGCGCCACGCGGAGCCGCGTATCGGCAGAGCCCCCACCCCGCCCCTTCCCGAACCGGAGCCACGCCCCGGACCCCGACCTCGGCCCTCGGCCCCGTCCGGCGTGGCGGGGACCCGCCGGGGCGCTCCCGGCCCGGCTCCGCGACCGGGGTCGGTCGTGTCCCTGTCCCCGCGCCCGCTTGTGCAAGGCCCTTGGACGGGCTCGGCCTCCGGTCGCTGCCGCGCGGCCGCCTCGGCCGGCAGGGTCTGCCGGGGCTCGGCCGGGCCGGGGCGCTCCCGGTCCGCCGGGCCCGTACCGGTCGCGCGGCGGGGCCGGGCGCGGGTCTGCACGCGCGGGCCCGTCCCCGAACCGGGGTCGGCCCACGCGCGGTTTGCACGGCACCCGACGTGTACTCCGTATGGGTGAACCCGCGGACGTACGGGCGAGTCGACGGCGGGCGCGGGGTGGGGGCATGGCGGCGGGGGTGGTCCGGGTGCTGGCATCCTGGGCGGAGCGCACCCGTACCGCCGCGCGCCCACTTCCCACGCCCGAACGCCGTCCCCTCAGGAGCCCCTCCCGCGTGAGCAGCACCGTGAGCAGCACCCCGGTCCCGCCGCAAGGGAACCCGCACGGGAGCCCGCAAGGGAACCCGCACGGGCAGCCGCCTCTGCACACCCTCCAAGTGCTCGGCGGCGGGAGCTCCGGCAGCGGGGTGCATGTGCGGTCGCTGACGGCCGGGTTGGTGGCGCGCGGGCTGCGGGTGACCGTGTGCGGGCCGTGGGGGGCGGAGCGGGGGTACGGGTTCACGGACGCGGGCGCGTGGTTCGTCGGGCTGGACGCCAGGACGGACGCGGGGACCGTGGCGGCGCTGCGCGCGGCCGGTGCGGGGGCGGGGCTGGTGCATGCGCACGGGCTGCGGTCCGGGCTGCTGGCCGTGCTGGCGCTGCGCGGCCGGGGCGTACCGCTGATCGTCACCTGGCACGGCAAGCCGCACGCCGAGGGCGCGCGGGCTCATGCCGTGCGCCTGTTGGAGCGCAGGGTGGCGCGCAACGCCACGGTCGTGCTGGGCGCGTCGTCGGACTTGGTGGATCGGGCTCGTGCACGGGGGGCTCGCGATGCGCGGCTCGCGCCGGTCGCGGTGCCCGCGCCGCGCCGCACACCCCCCAGGGAGGACGGCTGGCGGCAGAAGGCGCGGGCCGAACTCGGCGCCGTGGAGCGGCCGTTGCTGCTGGCGGTGGGCCGGCTGATGACGGACCGGGGCTTCGGGCCGCTGCTGGACGCGGCCCGGGTGTGGCGCGCGCTGGACCCCCAGCCGCTGCTGGCGGTCGCGGGGGAGGGGCCGGACCGGGCGGTGTTGCAGGGCAGGATCGACGCGGAGGGGCTGCCGGTGCGGCTGCTCGGCCGCCGGGACGATGTGCCCTCGCTGCTGGCGGCCGCCGATGTCGCGGTGCTGTCCAGCCGGTGGGAGGCGCGGTCGCTGCTGGCGCAGGAGGCGCTGCACGCGGGGGTGCCGCTGGTGGCCACGGCGGTCGGCGGGGTGCCGGAACTGGTGGGGGAGGCGGCCGAACTCGTGCCGTACGGGGCGCCGGAGGCCCTCGCGGGCGCGGTGATCCGGCTGCTCGGGGATCCGGTGCGCCGGGTGGAGCTGGCCGCGGCGGGGCGGGCGCGGACCGCGGGCTGGCCGACGGAGGACGACACGGTGGCCCATGTCCTCAGCGTCTACGACGAATTGGTTCAGACCTAATTCGGCTCCGGGGCGACGAAGTCCTTGACGCGCGGGGCGGCTGATGGGCAGTGTGCTGGGCGAAGGGCGGGAGAGAGCGCTCTCACCGCGATGGCTCCCGTTACCCCCCACCACCCCCCATATCCCGGCAAACCCCCCACTACGCCGAGGAGTACATGTCATGAGCAGGATAAAAAGCGGGACAAAGAGCGGAACGCTCAGCCGCAGGAGGCTGCTCGGCGGTTTCGCCGCCGCTGCCGCCGGGTCGGGCCTCACCCTCGCCGGCGGCCGGGCCGACGGCGCGGAGCGCGCCGCCACGATGCCGCTCACGGTCGTCAACCACACGGGTCAGTTCGGCAACTCGTCGATATGGCTCTACATCGTCGGCAACGAGGGCGGCCGGCAGGTCCGGGTCACCCCGGACGGCGGGATCGCGCCCATCGCGCTCTCCGACAACGGCCCCGACGGCTGGACCGACTACGCCATCCCGCTCGCCGCGAGCGGCGACACCAGGCTGACCCTGCCCAATATGTCCGGCCGGATCTATGTCGCGCTCGGCTCCAAGCTCAGGTTCAAGGCGGTCACCGACGGCGCGGGCAACGCGGCCCTCCAGTACCCGGCGGGCTGGGTGTCCAGCGACCCCAACTACAACACCCTGCACGACTGCGCGGAGTTCACCTTCAACTCCGCCGGGATGTTCTGCAACACCACCATGGTCGACATGTTCAGCGTCCCGATGTCGATCCGCCTCACCGGGGCCAAGGACCAGACCACCGGCACGCTCAAGAGCGGCGCCCGCGCCAAGGTCTTCGCCGACCTCGCCGCGGTCGACGCCTTCGCGCCCCTCGTCCTCGGCGACCGCCTGCGGGTCATCGCCCCCGGACACGGCCTGGACGCGGGGCTGTTCGCCAAGGACTACCTCGCGGGCTACATCGACGAGGTCTGGTCCGCCTACGCCGCGAAGGACCTCAAAGTCACCACCAACGCGGGCACCTTCACCGGCCGGGTGAGCGGCGGCAGGCTGTCCTTCACCGGCCCCGGCTCCGTGTCCTTCGGCAAACCCTCCACCAGGGACGTGCTCTTCTGCGACGGCGCGCTCGCCGCGCCCAACGACGGCACGACGGGCCCGGTCGCGGCCGTCCTCGGCGCGGGCTTCAACCGCACCACCCTGCACAGCACCGCCGCCCAGCCGACCACCGACCCGGCCGCCTTCTACACCCCCCAGGTCACCAACCACTACGCCAAGGCCATGCACGCGGCGACCGCCGACGGCAAGGCGTACGGCTTCGCCTTCGACGACGTCGCCGACTTCGCGTCGTACATCCAGGACACCGCTCCGACGGGCGTCACGCTCACCCTCACGCCTTTCCAGTAGCTCGGTTCAGGACCTCAGATGTCCTGAGACCGCACATGGCGGCGGGCCTGGAGGGCCAGACTCAGCGCGAGCACCGTCCGAGGGTCCTCCAGGTCGCTGCCCAGCAGCCGGCCGATCCGCGCCAGCCGGTCGTACAGGGTCTGGCGGTTGAGGTGCAGCGCCCGCGCCGTCTCCGCCTTGCGGCCCGCGTGGCGCAGATACGCCTCCAGCGTCGGGACCAGCGGCGGCCGGGCCGTGCGGTCGTGGGCGAGCAGCGGGCCGATCACCCTGTCGACAAAAGCCGCCAGATCCCCGTGTTCCCGCAGTCGCCACAGCAACAGGTCGACATCCAGACTCCGTACGTCGTGCCATGCGCGCTCCGCCGGCCCCCGCGCCGCGCTCGCCGCCTGCGCGGCATGGCGCAGTTCGCCGCCGACCGCGTCCCAGCCGCCCGGCAGCCCCACGACCACCACGGGCGGGTGCGCCCCGGCCCGGTCCGGCCAGGCCCGTTCTACCCCGGCGCGCAGCGCCGCCGCGACGCGCTCGGCCACCGCGCCGCGCTCCGCCGCCTCCCGCAGCCCCACCAGCAGCGGAACCCGCCGCTCCGGGAGCCGTACGCCCAGCAGCACCGGCGCCCCCACCCCCGCCAGCTCCTCCTGGAGCGCATGGGCCAGCGCCGCCCAGCTCTCGGCGGGCCCCGTGCCCAGGCCCCGCCCCGGCTCCAGCGCGGCGAGGCCCGACGGGGCAGACAGTTCTGCCAGCCGCATCACCACCGGCAGCAGCGGACCCTCGCCCGGTCTGAAGCCCAGCACCCTGGCCTGGGCCGGGGCGTCCGCCGCCGCGATCCGGCCCTCGGCGAGTTCGGTGAGGAAGTCCCCGCGCCCGCGCGCGGTCAGCTCCTCCTCCTGGCGGGCCCTCAGCAACACGACCGCCAGCAGATCCGCGGTCCGCTCCGCGGCGAGCCGGTGTACGGGCGCGAGCAGCCCCGCCACCGGCAGTACGGTCAGCCGCGCCCGTACGGAGCCGGGGCCGGGCCCGCCGCCGGGGACGTCCGCCACCACGCTGCCCGCGGGCGGCTCGGGCCGCCGGGCAGCGCGCCGCGACCGCAGCCCCTCCCACACCTGAAGCGGTTCGGCGCCGGCCGGCTGCCCCGCCGCGCCCGGCCCCGCCGCGTACAGCAGCCGGCCGTCGGGGGACTCCAGAAACGCCGGATTGCCCGCGAACCGGGCCAGCAGCCGCAGGATCTCGGGCACCCCGCCGCCGCGCAGCAGCACCTCGGTGCACTCGCGGTGCACCACCTCCGCCCGGCGCAGCACCGCGTAGTGCTCATTGACGATCTCGGTGTGGATCTCCTCCGTGACCGCCACGAACGGCACCTCGCGGTGCAGCTGCACCAGCGGCAGCCCATGCGAGCGCGCCGAGTCGACCACCGCGGCCGGCAGCGCGGTGAACCGGGACCCCAGCTCCACCACCAGCGCCGCGACCCCGCGCTCGGCGAGGCGGCGGACGAAGGCGCGCTGCTCGGCCGGGCGCGGGCCCACGGCGAGGCCTTGGGTCAGCAGCAGCTCGCCGCCCTTGAGCAGCGAGGCGATATTGGGCGCCTCGCACGCGTGGACCCAGCGCACCGGCCGGTCGAGACCGTCCCCGGCGGCCACCACCTCGGGGAGCCCGCGGCGCAGGGCGGGGAGTTCCAGGGCCCGCGCCACGGTGATCGTCCCCTGAGGGTGAGGGGTGGGGGCCTGTGGGCCCTGAGGCCCGGGGTTCTGCGACCCGGGCCCGTCCGGGGGCATGCTCGGGGACGTGGCCGGGCCTACCCTCCGTACGCCCCGGACGCGGTCAGCCGCAGCGCCGTGTCGATCAGCGGCACATGGCTGAAGGCCTGCGGGAAGTTGCCCACCTGCCGCTGGAGCCGCGGGTCCCACTCCTCCGCCAGAAGCCCCAGGTCGTTGCGGAGCGCCAGCAGCTTCTCGAAGAGCTTGCGCGCCTCGTCGACCCGGCCGATCATCGCCAGGTCGTCGGCGAGCCAGAACGAGCAGGCCAGGAAGGCCCCTTCGTCGCCTTCGAGGCCGTCCACGCCCGCGTCCTCGCCCGCCGTCGGGTAGCGCAGCACAAAGCCGTCCGAGGTCGACAGCTCCCGCTGGATGGCCTCGATGGTCCCGATGACCCGCTTGTCGTCGGGCGGCAGAAAGCCCATCTGCGGGATCAGCAGCAGTGAGGCATCCAGCTCCCGGGAGCCGTAGGACTGGGTGAAGGTGTTGCGCTCGGGGTCGTAGCCCTTCTCGCACACATCCCGGTGGATCTCGTCGCGCAGCTCGCGCCAGCGCTCCAAGGGCCCGTCCACGTCGCCCGATTCGATGAGCTTGACGGTGCGGTCCACCGCGACCCAGGCCATCACCTTGGAGTGCACGAAGTGCCGGCGCGGCCCGCGCACCTCCCAGATGCCCTCGTCCGGCTCGTCCCAGTGCTCCTCGAGGTAGCGGATCAGCTTCAGCTGGAGCACGCTCGCGTAGTCGTTCCGGGCCAGACCGGTCATATGCCCCAGGTGCAGCGCCTCGGTGACCTCTCCGTACACATCCAGCTGGAGCTGGCCCGCCGCGCCGTTGCCGACCCGGACCGGCTGCGAGCCCTCGTAGCCGGGGAGCCAGGGCAGCTCGGCCTCGCCCAGCTCGCGCTCGCCCGCGATGCCGTACATGATCTGGAGGTTCTCCGGGTCGCCCGCGACCGCGCGCAGCAGCCACTCGCGCCAGGCGCGCGCCTCCTCGCGGTAGCCGGTGCGCAGCAGCGAGGACAGGGTGATCGCCGCGTCCCGCAGCCAGGTGTAGCGGTAGTCCCAGTTCCGGACGCCGCCGATCTCCTCGGGCAGCGAGGTGGTGGGCGCGGCGACGATGCCGCCGGTGGGGGCGTAGGTGAGCGCCTTCAGGGTGATCAGCGAGCGGACCACCGCGTCCCGGTAGGGGCCGTGGTACGTGCAGTGCTCGACCCACTCGCGCCAGAAGACCTCGGTCGCCTCCAGGGCGCCCTCCGGGTCCGGCAGCGCGGGCGGCTCCTTGTGGGAGGGCTGCCAGCTGATGGTGAAGGCGATCCGGTCGCCGGGGGCGACCGTGAAGTCCGAGTAGGTGGTCAGGTCCTTGCCGTACGTGTCGACCTCGGTGTCCAGCCACACCGAGTCGGGTCCGGCGACGGCGACCGTCCGCCCATCGATCTTGTGCACCCACGGCACGACCCAGCCGTAGGAGAACCGCATCCGCAGGGCCGAGCGCATCGGCACCCGGCCGCTGACGCCCTCGACGATCCGCACGAGCTGCGGGGCCCCGTCACGGGGCGGCATGAAGTCGATCACGCGGACCGTGCCGCGCGGGGTGTCCCACTCCGACTCCAGGACGAGCGAATCGCCCCGGTAGCGGCGGCGGTCGGCGGCCGGCGGAGTGCTGCCCGCGGTCTGCGCGGGGCCCAGGCGCCAGTAGCCATGCTCCTCTGTGCCCAGCAGCCCGGCGAAGACGGCATGCGAATCGAAGCGCGGCAGACAGAGCCAGTCGACCGTGCCGTCTCTGCAGACCAGGGCGGCGGTCTGCATATCACCAATCAGTGCGTAGTCCTCAATACGCCCGGCCACGTACTATCCCCATTCGAACGGCCGTGGTGCCCTCGAAAGGCATTTTTCCACGGTCTCTGAAGTTCTCGACGAGCGCTTGTTCCGGGGGCGTGCTGGTGGTCCCTTGCCGGCCGGCTCGCAGCATTGCGTCCGAGCAGGATACGACGGAGAACAGTGATCCGCTTGAGTCGTCCCACATCGTGGCTCGGATCCCAGCGGCCGATCGGGTGGCCAGGTCACGCATGGTATCCGGACGGCTGCGCAGATGTGACTGCGGCGGCCGCGGGGGCTTCCGGGGCCACGGTACGGAGCCGCCCCCTGCCCAACGGTAGTCGGGGCGGGGCACTGATACCCTGGTAGCCCGTGGACCGGTGGGCGCAAAACCCCCGAACCTCATCGACGGCGCCCCCGGAAAACCGGGGCAGCTGCCGGACCTCGCCCTTCACCTCGCGACCACGGGAGCCCCCTCTTGGCCATTGCCGCTAAGCCCACGACGACCAAGCACATCTTCGTCACCGGGGGTGTCGCTTCCTCACTCGGCAAGGGCCTGACCGCCTCCAGCCTCGGTGCCCTGCTCAAGGCGCGCGGCCTCCGCGTGACCATGCAGAAGCTGGACCCGTACCTCAACGTCGACCCCGGCACCATGAATCCGTTCCAGCACGGTGAGGTGTTCGTCACCAACGACGGCGCCGAGACCGACCTGGACATCGGCCACTACGAGCGGTTCCTCGACGTCGACCTCGACGGCTCGGCCAACGTCACCACCGGCCAGGTCTACTCCACCGTGATCGCCAAGGAGCGGCGCGGCGAGTACCTCGGCGACACCGTGCAGGTCATCCCGCACATCACCAACGAGATCAAGCACCGCATCCGGCGCATGGCGACCGACGACGTGGACGTCGTGATCACCGAGGTCGGCGGCACCGTCGGCGACATCGAGTCGCTGCCCTTCCTGGAAGCGGTCCGCCAGGTCCGCCACGAGGTCGGCCGGGACAACGTCTTCGTGGTGCACATCTCGCTGCTGCCGTACATCGGCCCCTCCGGCGAGCTCAAGACCAAGCCCACCCAGCACTCGGTCGCCGCGCTGCGCAACATCGGTATCCAGCCCGACGCGATCGTGCTGCGCGCCGACCGTGAGGTCCCGACCTCCATCAAGCGCAAGATCTCGCTGATGTGCGACGTCGACGAGGCGGCCGTGGTCGCCGCGATCGACGCCAAGTCGATCTACGACATCCCCAAGGTGCTCCACTCCGAGGGCCTGGACGCGTATGTCGTGCGCCGCCTCGACCTGCCCTTCCGCGACGTCGAGTGGACCCAGTGGGACGACCTGCTCAAGCGGGTCCACCAGCCCGACCACGAGGTCACCATCGCCCTGGTCGGCAAGTACATCGACCTGCCCGACGCCTATTTGTCGGTGACCGAGGCGCTGCGCGCGGGCGGCTTCGCCAACAAGGCCCGCGTCAAGATCAAGTGGGTGACCTCCGACGACTGCCGTACGGCCGCCGGTGCCCGGCAGCAGCTCGGCGACGTCGACGCGATCTGCGTCCCCGGCGGCTTCGGCGACCGCGGGGTGAACGGCAAGGTCGGCGCGATCACCTACGCCCGCGAGAACAAGATCCCGCTGCTGGGCCTGTGTCTCGGTCTCCAGTGCATCGTCATCGAGGCCGCGCGGAACCTGGCGGGCATCGAGGGCGCCAACTCCACCGAGTTCGAGCCCGCCACCAGCGACCCGGTGATCTCCACCATGGCCGAGCAGCTCGACATCGTCGCGGGCGAGGGCGACATGGGCGGCACCATGCGGCTGGGCATGTACCCGGCGAAGCTCGCCGAGGGCTCGATCGTCCGCGAGGTGTACGGCGACCAGCCGTACGTCGAGGAGCGCCACCGCCACCGGTACGAGGTGAACAACTCCTACCGCGGGGAGCTGGAGAAGAAGGCCGGACTGGTCTTCTCCGGCACCTCGCCCGACAACAAGCTGGTCGAGTACGTCGAGTACGCGCGCGAGGTGCACCCGTACCTGGTCGGCACCCAGGCCCACCCGGAGCTGCGCTCCCGGCCCACCCGTCCGCACCCGCTCTTCGCGGGGCTGGTGAAGGCGGCTGTGGCGCGGCAGGCGGATGCGGCGGCCGCGGTGGCCGCGGTGGCCGCGCAGGGCGCGGCGGCTGGGCGGCGCGCGGAGGGCTGAGGGATACCGAGGGATACGGTTGACCTGGGCGGGAGCGGCTCGTGCCGCCCCGCCCGGGCCCCTCGTTCCCGGGCCGTTCGTCGACGAGAGGACGCTGAGTCGAGCATGCGCATCCAGGACACCCCCGAGGAGTGGCGGGTCACCGCCACCGCGACGCCGTTTACGGGCAACAAGACCAGCGTGCGCACCGACGAGGTCGTCATGCCCGACGGCTCCAGGACGTCGCGCGACTACCAGGTCCACCCCGGTTCGGTGGCCATCGTCGCCCTCGACGAGGAGGGTCGCGTCATCGTGGTGCGGCAGTACCGCCATCCGGTGCGGCAGCGGCTGTGGGAGATCCCGGCCGGTCTCCTGGACATCCCCGGGGAGAACCCGCTGCACGCCGCGCAGCGTGAGCTGTATGAGGAGGCGCACGTCAAGGCCGAGGACTGGCGGGTGCTCACCGACGTCTACACGTCGCCGGGCGGCTCCGACGAGGCCGTGCGGATCTTTCTGGCCCGGGGGATCTCGGAGGCGGAGGGGGAGCGGTACGAGGGGGACCACGAGGAGGCCGACATGGAGCGCGCCCGGGTCCCTCTCGACGAGCTGATCGCGGGCATCCTGGCGGGGGAGCTGCACAACACGTGCCTGGCGGCCGGCGTTCTGGCGGCCCACGCCGCGCGGTCCGGCGCGGGCTTCGAGTCCCTGCGCCCGGCGGACGCCCCCTGGCCGGCGCGGCCTTTCGAGGCCTGACGGCCTGCTGCTGTTCGTGGGTGGTTCGCCTGGTGTGCGTGGTGGGTGCCGGGGGCGGGGCCTCCGGGGCTGTCACCCTGGACCGCATATTTACGGCGCCGGTGCCCGGAAGCGAGACCTTGCCCGGAACTTGGCGCCACAAATATGCGTAAGCGTCCAGGGCACCACCCCTGCACCCCCACCCCCTCCCGTCTCGTCGGCGGCCCTCCGCCCGGTGCCCCGCCGCCGGAGTCGGCTCCGGTCCGCCCGGGGCCCTAACCACCAGCCCGTCAGCGGCGCCGCAGGCCGGGGGCCAGGCGGCGGAGCCCCATGGAATCGGGAAGGGGCGGGGTGGGGGAAAGCCTCCTCGGCCGGTCGGGCCCGCCCGCCGAGCCGCCCGAGCGCATCCGGGGTCAGGCGGCGGAGCCCCATGGAATCGGGAAGGGGCGGGGTGGGGGAGAGCCCCCTTCGGCCGCGCGGGCGGTCTCCGCGGTGGTGCCGTAGGCCGGGCCCGCCCGCTGGGGCACCCGAGGGCGCCGGGGGTCAGGGGGCGGAGCCCCATGGAAACGGGAAGGGGCGGGGAGGGGAAGACCACCGCAATCCGAACATCCGCGCATCCGATCAGGTGATTTTCGACCCACCCCATCGGCCGGGAGTGCCGAAGCCATGACGCCGGGTCAACTACGCTCGGAGGGATCCCGACCGCACCCGCGGCGGGCTCGTACGCGCAGGTGGACGGGGATGGGGCCAAGTGGCGGAGCAGGTGGTCGACACCGATGGGGGGCCGGTCCCCGGGAAGCGGCTGCCGCCGCCTGTCGACGGCCGACCTGGTCCGCCGCCGCAGGCCGAGGCCGGGCCCGCGGCGCCTTCCGCCGGGCGGGGGGACGAGGCGGGCGGGTTGTGGAGCGGCGCGACGCGCGCGGTGCTGTTCGCGGCGGCGGCGTCCGTGGGGAGCGGCTTCGCGGGGCGGCGGCGCGAACTGCTGTCGCTGCGGGCCGACATCGACCGGGCCGGCCTGGACACCCTCGCCGGCCGTAAGCCCCCCCGCAGCCGGGTGCTGCTGATCGCGGGCCGCCCAGGTTCGGGCCGTACCGCGCTGGCCGAGGAGCTGGTGCGGCGGCTGGCCGACGACTATCCGGACGGAGTGCTGCGCGCGCGGCTGGCCATGTCCGGTGGCGATCCGGTGCCCGTCGAGCGGACCGCCCGCGATCTGCTGGCCGTGGTCGGGGTGTCCGTCCCGGCCGGGGCGGACGAGGACGAGCTCAGCGAGGCGCTGCGCGACGCGCTGGCGGGGAAGCGCGTGTTGCTGCTGCTGGATGACGCCGTGGGTGCCGAGCAGGTGGACGCGCTGTTGCCGGACGCGCCGGACGGCCTGGTCGTCGCCGTGTCGCGGGGCCCGCTGACGGGGGTGCCGGATGTGCGCCCGTGCACGCTCGGCGGGCTCGATGTGAGCGCGGCGATCGGGCTGCTCGCGCAGTACGCCGGGACCACCCGCATCACCTGCGACCCGACGGCCGCGCAGTCCCTGGTCGAGGAGTGCGGCGGCCAGCCCGCCGCGCTGGTGCTGGCCGGGGGCTGGCTCGCGGCTCGTCCGCAGGCGTCCGTGGCCGACGTGGTGAACCGGCTGCGGGAGCTGCCGCAGGGCACCGGTGACCAGGACCGGGGCGCGCGCCCGCTGGCCCGTGCCTTCCGGCTGGCGTACGAGGCGCTGCCGCCGGCCGCCGCCCGGCTGCTGCGGCTGCTGGTGCTCGCGCCGGGCGGGTGGGCCGACGCGCAGACAGCGTCCGCGCTGGCCGGCTGCTCGGTGTCGGACGCCGAGGCCGCGCTGGAGGGCTTTGTCGCGCACGGGCTGCTGCGCCCGCTGCCGGACCGCCGGTATCTGGTGCCCGGCTGCCTGGACCCGATGCTGCGGGCGGCGCTGCGCGCCCAGGAGCGCCGGGCCGAGGTGGAGCTGGCCGGGGCCCGGATGCTGGAGCGGACCGTGCGGCAGCTGCACGCGTGCCGGCTGGCGGCCCAGCCGGCGGGTTCGCCTGCCCGGAAGAAGCTGGCGGGGATGCCGCGGTCGCTGCGGTTCACGTCGTCGGGGGCCGCGGCGAGCTGGCTGGAGTCGCGGCTGCCGGCGCTGCTCGAGGCCGCCCGGCTGGCCGTCGAGGACGGCGGGCTCGACACGCTGGCGCGCCGGCTGGTGGCCGGGCTGACGCTTGCGCTGGGTGCCCATCGGAGCGCCGAGAAGGCCGCCCCGGAGCTGTACGGGCTGCACCGGCTGTTGCTCGATGTGGCCCGCCGCCGCGATCTGCCGGCGGAGGAGGCCGCGGCGCTGCTGAACCTGGGCGACCTGGACGCGCGGGCGGGCCGGGTGGAGGAGTCGCTGGTGCGCTACAAGCACGCGCTGGACGCGGCCAGGGACGCGGGCGACCCGTACACCACCGGGCGCTCGCTGGAGTCCATCGGCGGCACCTACGAGGACCTGGGGGACTGGCACCGGGCGGCCGACTGGTACGGGCGGGCGCTCCAGCTGCGGCTGTCCCAGGGCGATCGCATCGGGGAGGCGCGGCTGTACGAGCGGCTGGGCACGGTCCACTCCCGCACCGGCCAGTGGGGCGAGGCGCTGCGCGCCTGGCGGGCGGCCGGGGCCGCCTTCCGGCGGGCGGGCAATCCGCAGGGCGCGCTGCGGGCGGCGGAGGCCCTGGACCGGCTGGGCGATCCGGGCGCGGCGGAGGCGCACCGCCGCGCCGCGCGGCGGCTGGCGGCGCAACAACGGGGCGGCAGCGGGGCGGGGGAGAAGGGGCGCGGCAGCGGGGCGGGGGAGAAGGGGCGCGGCAGCGGGGCGGGGGAGAAGGGGCGCGGCAGCGGGGCGGGGGAGAAGGTGCGCGGCAGTGGGGTGATGACGGAGGCAGAAGAGGCATAGGGGCCTAAGAAACCGGCAGCAGATCGGCGAAAGGTTGGTGCAATGCAAGGCTAGACAGCGCGGGATCCTTCATTAGACTGGGTGTACCGCGATTGGTGCGGTCGTCTCCGGCATGCGGACGCATTCCGGTTTGTCTGCTTAGAGCCCGGATATCCCCACGATTCAAGGACCGTGATCGACGTGAAGGTCGGTATTCCCCGCGAGGTCAAGAACAACGAGTTCCGTGTGGCCATCACGCCTGCCGGTGTGCATGAGCTGGTCCGCGGCGGCCATGAGGTCTTCGTGGAGCGGGGGGCCGGCCTCGGCTCCTCCATCGCGGACGAGGAGTACACGGCCGCCGGCGCCGGCATCCTCGGCTCGGCGGACGATGTGTGGGCCACCGCCGACCTGCTGCTCAAGGTCAAGGAGCCCGTCGCGGAGGAGTACCACCGGCTGCGCAAGGACCAGACCCTCTTCACCTACCTCCACCTGGCCGCCTCCAAGGAGTGCACGGACGCGCTGCTGGAGTCCGGCACCACCGCCATCGCCTACGAGACGGTCGAGACCGCGAGCCGCGCGCTGCCGCTGCTCGCGCCGATGTCCGAGGTGGCGGGCCGGATCGCGCCGCAGGTCGGCGCGTATCACCTGATGCGGTCGGCCGGCGGGCGCGGGGTGCTGCCCGGCGGGGTGCCGGGCGTGGCCGCGGCGCGCGCCGTGGTCATCGGCGGCGGGGTCTCCGGGTGGAACGCGGTGCAGATCGCCCTCGGCATGGGCTTCCACGTCACCCTGCTCGACAGGGACATCAACAAGCTGCGCGAGGCCGACAAGATCTTCGGCAACCGGGTGCAGACCATCTCCTCCAACGCCTACGAGCTGGAGAAGGCCGTGCTCGCCGCCGACCTGGTCGTCGGCGCGGTGCTCATCCCCGGCGCCAAGGCGCCCAAGCTGGTCACCAACGAGATGGTGTCCCGGATGAAGCCCGGAAGTGTACTTGTCGACATCGCGATCGATCAGGGCGGCTGCTTCGAGGACTCCCGGCCGACCACGCACGCGGAGCCGACCTTCACGGTGCACGACTCGGTCTTCTACTGCGTGGCCAACATGCCGGGCGCGGTGCCCAACACCTCCACCCACGCGCTCACCAACGCCACGCTCCCGTACATCGTGGAGCTGGCCAATCGGGGCTGGCGGGACGCGCTGCGCCGGGACGCGGCGCTGGCCAAGGGGCTCAATGTCCATGAGGGCGAGGTCGTTTACGGCCCGGTCGCCGAGGCGCACGGCCTGTCGGCCGTCGAACTGAGCTCGCTGATCGCCTGAAACCGGCCCGGCGGTCAACTCCGACCGTCAACAACAGGTCAATAACGGGCATCCGGCCGGGTCTTGCCGTAAGGCGGGGTCCGGCCGTTGATGTGTCCGATACGACCCGTAACGCGGATGACAGGCTGCTCGGTCAACTCGCCCTAAAAGTAACTATTAAGACGCTTTGCCCGTCGAGGAATCCTCGCTTCACACCCCATACGCCCTTGACAGCGGGGTGTTCGATTGCCGACACATCGTGCCGTGTCCGGTGGATTGTGTTGCTGCGAACCGCCGACACGCCATAGAGTCGCCAACCGTCGGCATGGTGTCACGCTGACCTATCTAGAAATTTCCTGGTCACCAAGGAGGTAGGACGACTTGTGAATGAGTCGACATTTTCTCCCGGGGGTGGTCTACCAGGATCGGCTGCGCGGGGCCAGGGTCCCTCGGGGCTCGAGGCTGTCGGCTCTGTCGCTGTCCGCACCTTCGCCACGCACCAGAACATGACGACAGCCCACCAGAGTCAGAGCATGGACGGCCATCACGTGAACGCCATGGCCGGCGACCAGGGGGGCATGGATCCCGCCCGCTTCGCCGACTACGACGACCTCCCCGACGGGCACTTCTACGACCCGGACGCCGAGTACGAGCCGGATCCCGAGTACGCGGCCACGCTCGCGCCCGACGCGGCCCGCCAGCGACGCGAGCGCATCGGCCCCACCGGGCGGCCGCTGCCGTACTTCCCGATCCCCGGACCGCTGACCGACCACGGCCCCGCGAAGATCATCGCGATGTGCAACCAAAAGGGCGGCGTCGGCAAGACCACCTCCACCATCAACCTCGGCGCGGCGCTCGCCGAATACGGCCGCCGGGTCCTGCTCGTCGACTTCGACCCGCAGGGCGCCCTGTCGGTCGGCCTCGGCGTCAACCCGATGGAGCTCGACCTCACGGTCTACAACCTGCTCATGGAGCGGGGCATGTCGGCCGACGAGGTGCTGCTCAAGACGGCCGTGCCCAACATGGACCTGCTGCCCAGCAATATCGACTTGTCGGCTGCCGAGGTGCAGCTGGTCAGCGAGGTTGCCCGGGAGTCCACCCTCCAGCGCGCCCTCAAGCCGCTGATGGCGGACTACGACTACATCGTCATCGACTGCCAGCCCTCGCTCGGCCTGCTCACCGTGAACGCGCTCACCGCGGCGCACAAGGTGATCGTGCCGCTCGAGTGCGAGTTCTTCGCGCTGCGCGGTGTGGCGTTGCTCACGGAGACGATCGAGAAGGTCCAGGAGCGGCTCAACCCCGAGCTCGAACTGGACGGCATCCTCGCCACGATGTACGACTCGCGTACCGTGCACAGCCGTGAGGTCCTGGCCCGCGTGGTCGAGGCGTTCGACGACCACGTCTACCACACGGTCATCGGCCGTACGGTCCGCTTCCCCGAGACCACGGTCGCGGGCGAGCCGATCACCACGTACGCGTCCAACTCCGTGGGTGCCGCCGCATACCGTCAGCTCGCCAGGGAGGTGCTCGCCCGGTGTCACGCCGAGTGAGTCTGCCGGGAGCCGACGAACTGTTCCGCACCACCGGAGGAACGGCGCTCCAGTCGTCCTCCCCCGCGTCCTCCCGCCGTCAGAACGGCGGCGAGGCGCGGGTGCCCGCCCCGGCCGGCGACCCCGACACGGCCGCTGACGGGGCCGAGGGCGGCCCGGGAGAGCGACGGGGGGCGGAGGACGCGGAGCAGTCCGGCGCGGCCGAGCACAGCGGCCGGGAGGCCGGTGCCCGTGCGGACGCCATCGCCGACCGCCGCCCGGCGGGCGGCGGTGAGCGGCCCAAGAGCCGTCAGCCGCAGGACGGACCGCCCGCGTCGGCCCAGGCGGGCCCCGCCCGCCGCCGCGGCCGCGCGGCCAACCGCCGCCCCAGCGGCCGCGAGCGCCACGACGAGAAGATCACGGTCTATGTCTCCGCCGAGGAGTTGATGGACCTCGAGCACGCCCGGCTGGTGCTGCGCGGCGAGCACGGCCTCGCCGTCGACCGCGGCCGGATCGTCCGCGAGGCGGTCGCGGTCGTCCTCGCCGACCTCGAGTCGCGGGGCGACGCGAGCATCCTGGTGCGCCGCCTGCGCGGTCGCTGACGGGGTCGGGCGATAGCCTGCCCGCTCGTAGGGCCGCGCCGCCCGACCCCCCGCTCCCTGGACCGCGATGCCGAAGAACCCCGCCCCCGCCCCGCCCCCTCGCCCACCCCGCCGCACCCTCGGCCGGGGCCCCGGCACGGGCCCGCGCGCGGCAGGCACCGAGCCGGGGGAGCAGGTCCCCGGCCCTGCGATCCCGCCCGACGAGGCGGTGGCCCCCGCCGAGCCAGAGCCAGAGCCCGAGCCCGAGCCCGAGGCCGGGTCCGTCCCGGGCCCTGAGCCTGAGGCCCCGGTCGACACGGCTGACACAGTCGATGCGCGGCCGGCTGAGCCCTCTCAGCCCTCCGAAGTCGGGAGTGGCGCCGAGGCCCCCGCCGACGCGCAGGGCAAGTTCACCGTGCGGCTGGCCAACTTCGAGGGGCCCTTCGATCTGCTGCTCCAGCTGATCTCCAAGCACAAGCTCGATGTCACCGAGGTCGCCCTCTCCAAGGTCACCGACGAGTTCATGGCGCACATCCGGGCCATGGGACCGGACTGGGACCTCGACCAGACCACCGAGTTCCTGGTCGTCGCCGCGACCCTCCTCGATCTCAAGGCCGCCCGGCTGCTGCCCGCCGCCGAGGTCGAGGACGAGGCCGACCTGGCCCTGCTGGAGGCCCGCGATCTGCTTTTCGCGCGCCTTCTCCAGTACCGCGCGTTCAAACAGATCGCGGACATCCTGAACGACCGGCTGATCGCCGAGGCCCGCCGCTACCCCCGCACCGTCGGCCTGGAGCCGCACCACGCCGACCTCCTCCCCGAGGTCGTCATCAGCATCGGCGCGGAGGGGTTCGCGAAGCTGGCCGTGAAGGCGATGCAGCCCAAGCCCAAGCCGCAGGTGTACGTCGACCACATCCACGCCCCGCTGGTCAGCGTGCGGGAGCAGGCGGAGGTCGTGGTGGCGCGGCTGCGGGAGCTGGGGGAGGCGAGCTTCCGGACGCTGACCGAGGACGCGCCCGATGTGCTGACCGTCGTCGCGCGGTTCCTGGCGCTGCTGGAGCTTTACCGGGAGCGCGCGGTGCACCTGGACCAGGAGGAGGCGCTCGGCATGCTCATGGTGCGCTGGACGGGCGCGGAGGGGCGGGAGCCGCTGGTCACCGACGAGTTCGACCAGGAAGAGCAGCAGGGGGAGAAACAGCCCGAGAAGGAGGCGGAGACGTGAGCGAGCAGCAGCCATCCCGCACCGCCGAGGCCCCGTCCGGGTCCTCGGACCTCTCCGAGCTCGACCTCAAGCCGGCCCTGGAGGCCGTCCTCATGGTCGTCGACGAGCCCGCCACCGAGGAGCACCTGGCCAAGATCCTGGACCGGCCGCGCCGGGCGGTCCGGGGCGCGCTGCGCGAGCTGGCCGACGAGTACACGGGCCAGGGCCGCGGCTTCGAGCTGCGGCTGGTCGCGGGCGGCTGGCGCTTCTACACCAGCCCCGCCTACTCCGCGGCCGTCGAGCGCTTCGTCCTGGACGGCCAGCAGGCCCGGCTCACCCAGGCCGCTTTGGAAACCCTCGCCGTGGTCGCGTACCGTCAGCCGGTCAGCCGTTCCCGCGTCTCGGCCGTGCGCGGGGTGAACTGCGACGGCGTGATGCGGACCCTCCTTCAGCGCGGCCTCGTGGAGGAGACGGGAACGGAACCGGAAACAGGTGCGATCCTGTACAGGACGACGAACTACTTCCTGGAGCGGATGGGCCTGCGCGGCCTGGACGAGCTTCCCGAGCTCGCCCCGTTCCTCCCGGAGGCGGACGCGGTCGAGGGCGAGTCGCAGGAAGGGCTGCCATCCTTCGACCCGGACGCCCCGGACCCGGACGACGACCACGACAACGGCCGCGACAACGGCCACTCTCAGACGGAATCTTGATGCGAAGCAGCGGCAGGAACAGCAGGGGCACCGGCGGGCAGAACTACCGGGGCGCGGGCAACGGGCGCGACGACAAGCAGAAGCGCGCGGGCCGGCCCCGTCCCGAGGAGCGCCGCTACGACGTGGGCGGCGGCCAGCCCGGCGGCTCGAAGAGCGGTGGCCGGGGGAGCGGTGGCCCGTCCGGCGCCGGGGCCGGCGGCGCCAAGGCGGGCGGCCCGAAGAGCGGCGGCCGCGGCCGCAAGCCCGCGGCCCCGGCCCGGCCGCGCGAGTACGAGGCCCAGATCGAGGAGCGCAACCGCGCCCGGCACGACAAGCCGCGGGTCAATCTGCCCAAGACGTTCCCCGGAGCCGAGCAGGAGGGCGAGCGGCTCCAGAAGGTCCTCGCCCGCGCCGGCATGGGCTCGCGCCGCGCCTGCGAGGAGCTCATCGACCAGGCCAGGGTCGAGGTCAACGGCAAGATCGTCACGGAGCAGGGGCTCCGCGTCGACCCGGAGAAGGACGAGATCAAGGTCGACGGGCTGACCGTCGCCACCCAGTCGTATCTCTTCTTCGCGCTGAACAAGCCCGCGGGCGTGGTCTCCACCATGGAGGACCCGGACGGCCGCCAGTGCCTGGGCGACTACGTCACCAACCGCGAGACCCGGCTCTTCCACGTCGGCCGCCTCGACACCGAGACCGAGGGCATCATCCTGCTCACCAACCACGGCGAGCTGGCCCACCGCCTCACCCACCCCCGCTACGGCGTCACCAAGACCTATCTCGCCGCGATCCAGGGCCCCCTCCCGCGCGACCTCGGCAGGCGGCTCAAGGACGGCATCCAGCTGGAGGACGGCTACGCCCGCGCCGACCACTTCAAGGTCGTTCAGAACACCGGCAAGAACTACCTGGTCGAGGTGAGCCTGCACGAGGGCCGCAAGCACATCGTGCGGCGCATGCTCGCCGAGGCCGGCTTCCCGGTCGACAAGCTGGTGCGCACGGGCTTCGGCCCGATCGCGCTGGGCGACCAGAAGTCCGGCTGGCTGCGGCGGCTGACCAACACCGAGGTCGGCATGCTGATGCGCGAGGTCGAGCTCTAGCCGGCCCTGCTCCCCGGCCCCCGGCGACCGCGGATGTCCGCAAGGTGGTCGCGGCCGCGGCGCGCCCGGTCGGCCTCGCTAGGCTGACCGGGGGACGCCGGGGGCGGTACGGAAAGGGAGCACAGACGTGGCGGTACGAGCGGTCCGCGGGGCAGTCCAGCTGGAGCGGGATGAGCCACAGCACATGCACGAGCAGGTCTCCGCGCTGCTCACCGCCATCCTGGAACGCAACGCCCTGACGCCGGACGACCTGATCAGCGTGTGGTTCACGGCCACCCCCGATCTGCACAGCGAATTCCCCGCCGTCGCCGCCCGCAAGCTCGGGATCACCGACGTGCCGCTGATCTGCGCCCAGGAGCTGGACATCGCCGGGGCCATGCCGCGGGTGGTCCGCGTCCTCGCGCATGTCGAGTCCGGCCTGGCCAAGGCCGACATCGCCCATGTCTACCTCGGCGCAGCCGCCGCCCTCCGTAAGGACATCGCCCAGTGAGAACCGCGCTCGTCATCGGCACCGGCCTGATCGGCACCTCCGTGGCGCTCGCCCTGGCGGGCCGCGGCGTCCGGGTGCACCTCAGCGACCAGGATCCGGACCGGGCCCGTACCGCGGCGGCCCTGGGCGCCGGTACGGCGGAGGAGCCGGAGGGGCCCGTCGACCTGGCGGTCGTCGCCGTACCGCCCGCGCATGTGGCCCGGACCGTCGCCGAGGCGATGCGCCGGGGCGTCGCGCGCGGCTTCCTGGACGTCGCCAGCGTCAAGGGCGGCCCGCGCCGCGAGCTGGAGGCGCTCGGCTGCGATCTGACCCGGTACCTCGGCACGCACCCCATGGCGGGCGCCGAGCGGTCCGGGCCGCTGGCCGGGACGGCCGACCTCTTCGAGGGCCGCCCGTGGGTGCTCACCCCCACCAGCGCCACCGACACCGAGGTGCTCAACCTCGCGCTCGAGCTGGTCGCGCTGTGCCGGGCCGTGCCCGTGGTGATGGACGCGGACGCCCACGACCGGGCCGTGGCCCTGGTCTCGCACACCCCGCAGCTGCTCTCCAGCATGGTCGCGGCGCGGCTGGAGGACGCGGACGAGACGGCGGTGCGGCTGTGCGGGCAGGGCATCCGCGATGTGACCCGGATCGCCGCCTCCGACCCCGGGATGTGGATCGACATCCTCTCCGCCAACCCGGGCCCGGTGGCCGACATCCTCGCCGCGGTCGCCGCCGACCTCGACGAGACGGTACGGGCGCTGCGCGCGCTCCAGTCGGCCGACGAGGCCAAGCGGGGCGACGGCGCGGCGGGCATCGAGGACGTGCTGCGGCGCGGCAACGTGGGTCGCGAGCGGGTGCCGGGCAAGCACGGCGCGGCCCCCGCCGCGTATGAGACCGTCGCGGTGTTCATCGGCGACCAGCCCGGCGAGCTGGCCCGTATCTTCGCCGACGCGGGCCGTGCCGGGGTCAACATCGAAGACGTTCGCATCGAGCACGCGACCGGCCAGCAGTCCGGCCTGATCCAGCTCTTCGTCGAACCCCATGCCGCGCCCGGCCTCACGGCGGCCCTGAGGGAACGCGGCTGGTCCATCCGGCAGTGACCGACCAGTCGGCGGACGGATTCCGGCGCGGCCGTCCCGGAGCCTGGGAGGCGCTCTGGCGCCGAGCGGTGCGAGGGTGGCGGTGTGAGGGAGGTCCGGGGCTGGTCGATCCGGCAGTAACCTTGTGCGGGGCTCCATGGAGCGCCCGCGCAACCGCCCGTGCACGAGAAAGGTGTCTGCCACCGTGGAAACCGCCGACCGGACCGCCCCGGCAGCAGTGATTGTCGCGATCGACGGCCCAGCAGGCACGGGCAAGTCCAGCACCTCCAAGGCCGTCGCGGCCAAGCTCGGCCTCGGCTACCTCGACACCGGCGCCCAGTACCGGGCGATCACCTGGTGGATGGTGAACAACGGGATCGACGCCGACGACGCCACCGCCGTGGCCGACGCCAGCGCCAAGCCCGTCATCGTCTCCGGCACCGACCCGTCCGGCCCCACCATCACCGTGGACGGGGTGGATGTCTCCGGCCCGATCCGTACCCAGGAGGTCACCTCCAAGGTCAGCGCGGTCAGCGCGGTCCCCGAGGTGCGGGCGCGGATCACCGAGCTTCAGCGGAGCATCGCCGCCGAGGCGCCGCGCGGCATCGTGGTGGAGGGCCGGGACATCGGCACCACCGTGCTGCCCGACGCCGACGTCAAGGTCTTCCTGACCGCCTCCGCCGAGGCGCGGGCCGCCCGCCGCAGCGGGGAGCTGAAGGGCAAGGACGCCGCCGGCCTGGCCGCCACCCAGGCCGCGCTGGCCAAGCGGGACGCCGCCGACTCGGGCCGCAAGACCTCGCCGCTCGCCAAGGCGGACGACGCGATCGAGGTGGACACCACCGACCTCACCCTCGAGCAGGTCATCGAGTGCGTGGTCACCCTGGTCGAGGAGAAGCGGTCCGCGTGACCCAGAGCCCCGACAAGGCCGCCAAGGCTTCCGCCACGCTGCCCAGCGAGAGCGGCGCCGCGGTCGGCCGCCGGATCGGCATCGGTCTGATGTACGGGCTGTGGAAGCCGCGGGTGCTGGGTGCCTGGCGGATCCCGGCCAACGGGCCGGTGATCCTCGCGGGCAACCACTCCCACAACCTCGACGGCCCGATGCTGATCGGCACCTCGCCGAGGCCGGTGCACTTCCTGGTCAAGAAGGAGGCGTTCGTCGGTCCGCTGGACCCGTTCCTGCGCGGGATCGGGCAGCTGAAGGTGGACCGTGCGAGCGCCGACCGGGCAGCGATCACGGACGCGCTGGGCGTGCTGGAGCGCGGCGGAGTGCTGGGGATCTTCCCGGAGGGCACGCGAGGCGAGGGGGACTTCGCCTCGCTGCGCGCCGGGCTCGCCTACTTCGCCGTACGGTCGGGCGCCCCGATCGTCCCGGTGGCGGTGCTGGGCACCGCGCTGCGGCGCGGCCGGGTGGTGCCGGGGCTGCCGCCGCTGCGCAGCCGGATCGACGTGGTCTTCGGCGACCCCTTCGAGGCGGGCGACGGCAGCGGCCGGCGGACCCGCGCGGCCCTGGACGAGGCGACCGTGCGCATCCAGAAGCGGCTGGGGGAGCATCTGGCCGACGCCAGGCGGTTCACCGGCCGCGTCGGCCACCCATAACGACGTGACAGCCGCGGGCCGTACGGGCCCGCGGCAGCTGCGAGCAGCAGCGAAGGACGACGAGGAATGACTTCATGAACGACCAGATCCACACCGGCGGCGACGAGCACGGTGAGCTTGGCGACGCCGAGTACGCGGAGTTCATGGAGCTCGCCGCGCAAGAAGGGTTCGACCTGGAGCAGGTCGAGGGCGACCTGGCCGCGGCGGGGCATGGCCCGCTGCCGGTCCTCGCCGTCGTCGGCCGCCCGAATGTCGGCAAGTCGACTCTGGTGAACCGCGTCATCGGCCGCCGGGAGGCGGTCGTGGAGGACCGCCCGGGCGTCACCCGCGACCGGGTGACCTATGAGGCGGAGTGGTCCGGCCGCCGCTTCAAGGTGGTCGACACCGGCGGCTGGGAGCAGGACGTGCTCGGCATCGACGCGTCCGTGGCCGCGCAGGCCGAGTTCGCCATCGAGGCCGCCGACGCGGTGGTCTTCGTGGTGGACGCCACGGTCGGCGCCACCGACACCGACGAGGCCGTCGTCAAGCTGTTGCGCCGGGCCGGGAAGCCCGTGGTGCTGTGCGCCAACAAGGTCGACGGCCCCAGCGCAGAGGCGGACGCCGCGATGTTGTGGTCGCTGGGCCTCGGCGAGCCGTACCCGGTCTCCGCGCTGCACGGCCGCGGCACCGGCGACATGCTGGACGCCGTGCTGGAGGCGCTGCCCGAGGCCCCGGCCCAGACCTTCGGCGCCGCCGTCGGCGGTCCGCGCCGCATCGCCCTCATCGGCCGCCCGAATGTCGGCAAGTCGTCCCTGCTGAACAAGGTGGCGGGCGAGGAGCGCGTGGTCGTCAACGAGATGGCGGGCACCACCCGCGACCCGGTGGACGAGCTGATCGAACTTGGCGGGGTGACCTGGAAGTTCGTGGACACCGCCGGTATCCGCCGCCGGGTGCACCTCCAGGAGGGCGCGGACTACTACGCCTCGCTGCGCACCGCCGCCGCCGTGGAGAAGGCCGAGCTCGCGGTCGTGCTGATCGACGCGAGTGAATCCATCAGCGTCCAGGACCAGCGGATCGTCTCGATGGCGGTCGAGGCCGGGCGTGCGATCGTCGTCGCGTACAACAAGTGGGACACGCTCGACGAGGAGCGCCGCTACTACCTCGAGCGTGAGGTCGAGACCGAGCTGGGGCAGATCCAGTGGGCGCCGCGGGTCAATGTCTCGGCGCGCACCGGCCGCCACATGGAGAAGCTGGTCCCGGCGATCGAGGCCGCGCTGGCCGGGTGGGAGACCCGGGTGCCGACCGGGCGGCTCAACGCCTTCCTCGGTGAGATCGTCGCCTCCCACCCGCACCCGGTCCGCGGCGGCAAGCAGCCCCGCATCCTCTTCGGGACGCAGGCCGGGACCAAGCCGCCGCGCTTCGTGCTGTTCGCCTCGGGCTTCCTGGAGGCGGGCTACCGCCGGTTCATCGAGCGCCGGCTGCGCGAGGAGTTCGGCTTCGAGGGGACTCCGCTCCAGATCTCGGTGCGGGTGCGCGAGAAGCGCGGCCGCAAGAAGTAGCTTCCGTCCGCGGGCGGGGTCACGGGTTCAGTATCCGTGGCCCCGCCCGTCGCGCTGTCCGGGCGGCAGCGCGGGCAGATACGTGCGGTGGTGGCGCCCGATGGGCTCCCAGCCCCCGGTGTGGCCGCCCGGGTGGCCGTGGCCGCCGTGGCCCGAGTAGCCGCCCGTGTGGCCGGTGTGGCCCGCATGACCGTGGCCTCCGCTGGTCAGCCCGCGGGGCTGGGCGGGCTGACCGATGGCGCTGAACGCCGTGAACCCCAGATCCTCCTCGTCCGAGCGGTCGCCGGGCAGGGCCCGGAACATCATCCGGTACTCCGCGTACAGCGCGTCGTAGATCGGCGTGGCGGAGGGGCGCCGGTGGTCGCTCAGGGTGTCCTGCGCCGGGCGCATCGCCGGAATGTGGGCGTGCTGGACCGGATACGGGTAGCGGGAGGCCGGGGGAAGGGCTGACCGGGCGGGCGGGTCATACGGGGATCGGGAGGGTGGGGGAAGGGAGGATCGGGAGGGTGGGTCGTATGCGTGCACGTATGTGCCAACGACCCGGCCGCCCGTCGGATGCGGGATCGGCGGCGAATGGGCCGCGTGTACGAGGTCGGCACGGCGGGGTGCGGGCGCGGCCATGGGGATCAGGTGCCCGCGAGCGGCATGGCGGCGCCGACCAGGGCGCCGCGCGCGGCGGCCCGGTCCAGGGCGACGCGCAGCTGGTCCTCGCGCGGCTGGGTGCCGATGGTGCCGGCCGGCGCGGCGTACACCAGCACCTGCTGGGACCTGCCGAGGGCGGCCTGCCAGCCCTCGCTCACCGGCATCGGCTGGTGCGCCTGCCACCACGCCACGGGCGGGCCGCCCGCGGCCGGCATCAGCACGGCGTGCAGCTGCCCCGCGGCCAGCAGCACGGACCAGCCGGGGATCGGCGCCGGGGGCCGGCCGAGGTCGTACACCGGCAGAAAGCCCTGCTCGGTCAGGAGGGGGAGGAAGTCGTCGCCCGGGCCGCCGGTGCCGGGGCGGGCGATCGGCTCGGTCGGCTCGACGACGAGCGCGGGCCGGGCCTCGCCGCCCACCAGGACGACCCCGCTGGTGACGCCGAGCACCGCCTGGGTGTCGGCGACCGGCGGCTCGGGGGCGGGCGGCGCGGTGTCCTCGGCGGTGATGGACCGCACGGCGCCGCGCAGCTGCTCCTCGGAGACCGGCACGACCTGGGAGGGGACGCAGGTGGCGTGCGCGAACGCGAGCACCGCCGTCTCCTGGCCGACGAAGAGCACGGTGCTGGTGCGCTCCTGCTCGGTGTTCCCGGGCGTGCGGCAGGAGGTGCAGTCGTAGCTGCCCGGGGCGTTCTCGCCGGCCAGCAGCCGATCGGCTTCTTCGTCTCCGATCTCGGCGCGTACGTCATCGCTGACGTCGAGCATGCGCGGCACGGGTGGCTCCTCGTATCGGTCCGTGGGCCGGGCGGTTCCCGGCTCCATGTAGTCAACGGGCCATCCACGGCGTGGTCACTGCACTTGAGGCTCTGATGAGCTAAAGACGGTAAAAGTTCCGCACGTTCGCTACCGATTTGACATACGTTCAAGAACAAGACGGTGATGGAGCCCAACCCAGCAACCGTTTCGCCGGTCTGACCCAGTGATAGGCGGACGAGTGCGGTTGTCCGCGGGAAAACGGCGGGAAACGGTTGGATAGCGGGACGGATGCATATCTCATTCCTGATTCACAACGCTTACGGGATCGGCGGGACGATCCGCACCACGTACAACCTCGCCCGCACGCTGGGCGAACAGCACGACGTGGAGATCGTCTCGGTGTTCCGCCACCGTGACGCGCCGGTCTTCGACCCCGGCTCGAACGTGCGGATCAGCCATCTTGTGGACCTCCGCAAGAAGAGCCCGACCTACGAGGGGGCGGACCCTGACCACGCCCGCCCCGCTCAGGTCTTCCCGAAGAGCGAGGGCCGGTACAAGCAGTACAGCCGGCTCACGGACCGGCGGATAGCCGAGCACCTCAGGAACCTGGACGCGGATGTCGTGGTCGGCACCCGCCCCGGCCTGAATGTGCACATCGCCCGTGAGGCCCGCCGCGGCCCGGCGCGCGTCGGTCAGGAGCACCTGACCCTGAGCACCCACTCCAACGCGCTGAAGCGGGCGCTGCGCGGCGCCTACCCCCGGCTCGACGCGGTCACCACCGTCACCCGGGCCGACGCCGAGACCTACCGCGACCAGATGCGGCTGCCGGGCGTACGGCTCGAGGCGGTGCCCAACAGCGTGCCCGAGCCGGGCCTGAGGCCCGCCGACGGCAGCGGCAAGTGGGTCGTCGCGGCCGGCCGGCTCGCCCCGGTGAAACGGTACGACCTGCTGATACATGCGTTCGCCAAGGTCAGCGCGGAGCGTCCGGACTGGCGGCTGCGGATCTACGGCGGCGGCGCCCAGCACGCCAAGCTGCGCGCCCTGATAGACCGCCTGGGCCTCTACAACCACATCTATCTGATGGGCCCCGCCAACCCCCTGGACCCGGAGTGGGCCAAGGGCTCGATCGCGGCCGTGACCTCCAGCATGGAGTCGTTCGGGATGACCATCGTCGAGGCGATGCGCTGCGGTCTCCCCGTGGTCTCCACCGACTGCCCGCACGGGCCCGCCGAGATCATCGACAACGGCGTGGACGGCCGCCTGGTCCCCACCGGGGACGTCGACTCCATCGCCGCGGCCCTGCTGGACCTCATCAACGACGACGAACTGCGGCAGCGCATGGGCCGGGCCGCGCTGGAGGGCTCCGCCCGCTTCGACCCGTCCCGCGTGGCCGGGCGGTACGAGTCGCTCTTCACCGACCTCGTGGCGCGCGGCAGCCTGCGCGGCACCCTGCACCGCGCCCGCGGCGCCCTCCTCAGCGGGGTCTTCGCGACGAAGGACGCGGGCCGCTCGATGCTGGGAAAGGCGCGTACCGCATGAACGAGGATCTCGACACGGCCGACGAGTTCGCTCCGCCGCGCGCCGACTGCATGGCGGACTCCGCCGGCGGGCTCACCTTCCATGTCTCCGACTGGGTTCGTTCCGGGCCCGGGGGCGGCCCCGACGAGGCCGGGTCGGCCGATGCGCTGGTCCTGGTGCGCCGGGGCGCGGACCCCGGCTCCGGGAGCGAGGTGCGGCTGCCGCTCGCGCCCGCCGAGGACGGCAGGCTCCAGGCCGCGCTGCCGAGCACGGTGTCCTTGCCCGAGGGGCGCTGGGACGTCCATGTGGCCCACGGCGAGGTTGAGCCGCAGCGGCTCGCCCCGGGCCTGAACGACCTGCGCTCGCTGGTCGACCGCAGGCCCGGCCCCAGCACCTCGCCGCTGTCCGTCCGCATCCCGTACCCGACCAAGCACGGCAACCTCTCGCTGCGCAGCTGGCGCCGCGCCCCGCACGCCGAGGCGGGGGAGCTGCGGGTCGAGGGCGGCCGGCTGGCGGTGCGCGGCGTGCTGTACCGGGTGGAGCGGCCGTCCGAGTGGCTGGCCGGCGCGGTGGCGGAGGCCCGCTGCCGGCGCGAGCCGTCCCGGGTGTGGACCGGGCCGCTGACGGTGGGCGGCGCGGAGAGCGCGGAGTTCTCCTTCACGCTGCCGCTCGCGGAGTTGGCGGAGGGCTGGACGGGCAGTGAGGAGGCCTGGGACCTGTGGCTGCGCCCGGCGGACCCGGACGCGGCCCCGGTGCGGCTGGCGCGGATCCTGGACGACGTCCCGGACAAGAAGGACATCTTCACCTACCCGGCCCAGCCGGTCGCCGCCCCGCACGGCGCTGCGAAGGCCGGTCCGTACTACACCACCAACAACGATCTGGCGGTACGCGTCGACAGCGCCTGATCAGCGCCCAGCCGACGCCGAGTGGACCCGGGGATGGGGGGATCCCCGGGGGCGGAGCGGTACTAATCTGGACATAAGTGCAACTCGCACCTGTGGAGGTGTGAACGATGATGCCTGTCCTTCTGGTCCTGCTCCTCGCGGTGGTCCTGTTCGGAATCGGATTCGTCGTCAAGGCGCTGTGGTGGATCGCCCTCGCGGTTCTGGTGGTCTGGCTGCTCGGCTTCCTGTTCCACCGCACCGGGGCGACCGGGCGCCGGACGCACTGGTACCGCTGGTGAGAGACGGCATCAGCGGCTGACGCCGTCTTCCCGGCCGTTGAGGACAGCCTTCGTCCTCGACGGCTGGCACACTCGGCGCCATGTTGGAGACCTCAGCACGTCTGCTCCGTCTGCTCTCACTGCTCCAGGCGCACCGCGAATGGTCCGGCGCGGAGCTGGCCGACCGCCTCGGGGTGACCGCCCGCACCGTGCGCCGCGACATCGACCGGCTGCGCGAACTCGGCTACCCCGTGCACTCCAGCCCCGGGACGGCGGGCGGCTATCAGCTCGGGCCGGGCGCCCAGCTGCCGCCGCTGCTGCTCGACGACGAGGAGGCGGTGGCGGTCGCGGTGGGGCTGCGCCAGGCGGCGGGCGGCGGGGTGGAGGGCATCGAGGAGACCTCGGTGCGCGCGCTCGCCAAGCTGGAACAGGTGTTGCCGGACCGGCTGCGCCGCCGGGTGAGCGCGCTGAGCTCCTTCACCGTGCCGTTGATGGGGGGATTCCGCGGGCCCACGGTCGACCCCGCGGTGCTGACCGAGCTGGCGAACGCCTGCCGGGACTCCCGGCGGCTGCGCTTCGAGTACCGCGACCACAACGGCGCGGTCAGCCGCCGTACGGCCGAGCCGCACCGGCTGGTGGCCGCGCAGCGCCGCTGGTACCTGGTCGCCTGGGACGTGGACCGCGCCGACTGGCGTACGTACCGGGCCGACCGCATCACCCCGACGCCGCCGCACGGCCCGCGCTTCGACCCGCGCCGCCCGCCCGCCGAGGACCTGGCCGCGTATGTCCGCGAGGGCGTGTCCACCACCGCGTACGCGGCGCGGGCCACCGTGCTGCTGCGGGTGTCCGCCGAGCGGGCGGCCGAGCACGTCCCGCCGGCGGCCGGGGTGCTGGAGCCGGTCGACGAGCACAGCTGTCTGCTGCACTGCGGCGCCGGGAGCCTGGACGTCATGGTGATCCATATCGCCCTGATGGGCCTGGACTTCGAGGTGCGCGAGCCGGTCGAGCTGACCGACCACGTCCGGGAGCTCAGGGACCGGCTGACCCGGGCCCTGGACTGATCGGGCCCCGCGGGCCCGGTCCCCGCTCGGCCGCCGCGGCCGCGGCGAACCTCGGGTGGTGCAGATCGAAGGCGGGGGACTCGGAGCGGATGCGCGGCAGGGCGTGGAAGTTGTGCCGGGGCGGCGGGCAGGAGGTGGCCCACTCCAGGGAGCGGCCGAACCCCCAGGGGTCGTCCACGGTCACCACGGCGCCGTGTCTGGTGGTCTTCCAGACGTTGTAGAGGAACGGCAGGGTCGACATGCCCAGCAGGAAGGAGCCGATGGAGGAGACGGTGTTGAGGGCGGTGAAGCCGTCGGCCGCCAGATAGTCGGCGTAGCGGCGCGGCATGCCTTCGACGCCCAGCCAGTGCTGCACCAGGAAGGTGAGGTGGAAGCCGGCGAACAGGGTCCAGAAGTGGATCCGGGCGAGCCGTTCGTCCAGCAGCTTGCCGGTGAACTTCGGCCACCAGAAGTAGAACCCCGCGAACGTCGCGAAGACGACCGTCCCGAAGACCACGTAGTGGAAGTGGCCCACCACGAAGTAGGTGTCGGTGACGTGGAAGTCCATGGGCGGCGACGCCAGGATCACCCCGGTCAGGCCCCCGAAGAGAAAGCTGACCAGAAAGCCCACCGCCCACAGCATGGGCGACTCGAAGGACAGCGAGCCGCCGATCATGGTGCCGATCCAGTTGAAGAACTTCACCCCGGTCGGCACCGCGATCAGAAACGACAGCAGCGAGAAGAAGGGCAGCAGCACCGCGCCGGTCGCGAACATATGGTGGGCCCACACCATCATCGACAGCGCCATGATGGCGATCGTCGCGCCGATCAGGGTCACATAGCCGAAGACCGGCTTGCGGGAGAAGACCGGGATGATCTCGGTGATGATGCCGAAGAACGGCAGCGCGATGATGTACACCTCGGGGTGGCCGAAGAACCAGAAGAGATGCTGCCACAGCAGCGCGCCGCCGAACCGGGCGTCGAAGACCAGCGCCCCGAACCGCCGGTCCGCCTCCAGCACCAGCAGCGCCGCCGCCAGCACCGGGAAGGCCATCAGGATCATGACCGAGGTGAAGAGGGTGTTCCAGGTGAAGATCGGCATCCGGAACATCGTCATGCCCGGGGCGCGCATGGTGATGATGGTCGTCAGGAAGTTCACCGCGCCGAGGATCGTGCCGAACCCCGCCATCGCGAGCCCCATGATCCACATGTCGGCGCCCACGCCGGGGGAGCGGACCGCGCTGTTGAGCGGGGCGTACGCGGTCCAGCCGTAGTCCGGGCCGCCGCCGGGCACGGCCAGGCCGCAGATCACGATCACCCCGCCGAACAGAAAGAGCCAGTAGGAGAGCATGTTCAGGCGCGGAAAGGCCACGTCCGGCGCGCCGATCTGGAGCGGCATGATCTCGTTGGCGAAACCCGCGAAGGCCGGAGTCGCGAACAGCAACAGCATGATCGTGCCGTGCATGGTGAACGCCTGGTTGTACGCCTCGTTCGACATCAACTGCATTCCGGGCCTGGCCAGCTCGGCGCGCATCACCATCGCCAGCGCCCCCGCCACCAGGAAGAAGCCGAATGCGGTGATCAGATAGAGATGCCCGATCTTCTTGTGGTCGGTGGTGGTCAGCCAGTCCACCAGAACCCGGCCCACGCGCGGCTCTTGTGTCGGTCCGGCAGCCGCCTGCGCGGTCTCCGACCCCATCTGTGCTCCTTTTGCATGGCTTCGGCGGGCTTTGGGCTGTGGCCATGATGCGCACGGCGGGCGCACGGGCGCGGGCGGGCGCGGGGGTGCGCCCCGAGCGTCACCCTCTCGGCGGCAAGGCCGTCCCGAGTGGCTCAACGCGCGTCCAGCTGCGTCGGCTGCTGTTCCGGGTACCGCGTCGGCCGAAGGTAAACGCGAGGTTCGGAACCCGGTCGGTTTGTGGCGGAATTGTGTGCTCCGCGAGCGTGGGTGGCGGATTTCCGCCGGGGGTCGGGAATTCCCCGGGAGTTGCCGCGAGATGGTCTCCACCAATATTCGAGTGGCGGCAATACACGGGATAACAAAGAAAACTCGGCGTCACCTTCGCGCCGTCAACAGGGGCCACGTACGAGTGACAGAGAAGGAAGGAAACCCGGGCGTGTTTTCTGTGACACAAGTGTGACGAGTGAGGTACGCGATACGGGTGAGAGCGTGTCGGCGGGTCGTGGAGAGCCGGGTTCCACCGCCGTGTCCCGCCGCATACGGTGGCGTCATGGCACCTGTACCGACACCCTCTGCCGAACCCGACGACGACTTCGACAGCTATGTGGGCCTCGACGCCCGAGCCGCCCAGGAGCGGGCCCGTGAGCGGGGCTGGACCACCGTGCGCACACTCCCGACGGGCGCCATCATCACCATGGAGTACCTGCGGGGGCGGATCAACTTCGAAGTGGCCGACGACACCGTCAAGCGCTGCTGGAAGGGCTGACGGCCGGCACGCCCCACGCCCCACCGGGACGCCGGCCGAGGTGGCCGACACGGCGACGGCCCCGGACGCTCGGCGAGAGCGTCCGGGGCCGTCGGTGCGTGGCGGGGCCGGGGGGAGAGGTGTGCGTACCGCCCCCGCGGGCCTGCCGGCGGCTCAGCCGCCGGTGGCCGTGCGCCCGCGGCCCGCGGGCGGCCTCAGCCGGTCGGTGTGCGGCAGCAGCCGCTCGGTGTGCGGCAGCCGGTCCGCGTGCGGCGGGCGGCGGCTGCCGCCCGGGGTGACGACCCGCTCCGCGCGGAGCGGATGGGGCCGCAGCGGGTGGTGCGGCCGGGCCTCGGCCACATGCGCCGCGGCGACGCCCACCGTCTCGCGGGTCGGCAGATCGTCGTCGCGCGCCACGCGCGGCGCGGCCAGGGCCGAACCGGCCACCGGCAGGGAGACCGGCGGCAGCTTGGGCACCTGGCGCTCGCGCACCTTGCGGAGCAGGGCCCGGAGCAGCACCTCGGCGCGGGCCATCGAGGGCTCCAGCCACGGCAGGGCCAGCAGCACCAGCACCCCGGCCGCCCAGCCGAGCACCACATCGCTGACCCAGTGGGTGCCGAGGTAGACGGTGGTCATGCCGACGCCGAAGGCGAAGACCGCGGCGATGACCGAGGCGACCCTGCGGGCCCGGGGAGTGGTCGCCAGATAGGCCAGCACACCCCAGGTGACCACCGCGTTCGCGGTGTGACCCGAAGGAAATATATCGCCGTTGCCCCACATCTCACTGGAGCCGACGGTGGTCGCGTAGTGCGGACCGAGCCTGCCGAAGCCGAGCTTGACGGCGCCGACGGTGATGTTCAGCAGCAGCAGGGACGTCCCCAGCACCAGCAGCGGGCGCATGGTGCGCTGCTTGTGGCAGCACCAGCCCAGCCAGGCGGTCACCGCCACCGCGGTGGGGCCGCGCTGGCCCATGACCACGAAGTAGTCCAGGAACGTGTGGAACTGCGGCCACTGCTTGTACGGCCGGAACAGCATGACCTGCCAGTCGAACTGCACCAGCCACGAGGTGGTGAGCACCCCGATCACGGTCGCCGCGTATACCGCGAGGGTCGACCCGAGCAGCCAGCGGCGTGTCCGGGTCATGCGCGGTCGCACCAGATCGGTCGGGCGCCCCACCACCTGAGGGAGCTTGTCATCGGTACGCACTCAATCGACGTTACATTGCGTGACAGGCCACTTCGGTCGATCAGGTCGCTTTGTGATGACGATGTGATGTGGAGTCGGTCTCGTACCGGGTTTTAGGGCGCGCCATTCCGACGGAAATCCGCGGGTGGCCGCGGCTTTTCCGAGAGCCGCCTTCCCGAAGCGGCTCCCCGACTTCTTTATGGAATTCTTACAGCGTCGTTTATCGGCGATTAGCCGAGGCGTTCCGCGCAGTTTCCCCGCCCGTCGCCCAGTGGCTCCGACCGGTCGGGGCCGGCCCTCGGGGACTCCGGTTACGGCGGGCCCGTCCCGTTCAGCCAGAAGGCCCCGTACGCCGCCGAGGCCAGCCCCACCCACGCGAGGATCAGCGCGGCCCTGGACGTACGGAGGCGGGCCAGGGCGGCCGCGGCGGGCAGCAGGATCGGGAAGGCGGGGAGCAGCAGCCGCGGCTTGGAGCCGAAGTAGCCCTTCGCGGTCAGCGCGAGGGCCAGCACCACCCCGGCGTACACCAGCACCGGCAGCGGCTCGCCCCGCCGTACGCACCGCAGAAACAGCCAGATCAGCAGGGCCACGCCGACCAGCAGCCCCAGCCCGGCCGGGAAGGCCGGCCCGGCCAGCAGGCCCCACACGAAGCGCACGAAGGCCACGCCGCCGTCGAATCCGTTCCGCCAGCCGGCCTGGACGTCGAGATAGCCGGTGACGCTGCCGGTCCGCACCCCCACCCAGGCCACATAGCCCAGCCAGCCGAGCGGCGCGAGGGCCACGCCCAGCAGCATCCGCCGGTGCTCGGGGCGCCACGGGCGACGCCACCGCCCGTCGGGGGACAGGGCCACGGCCGCCGTGATCCACACCGCCGCGATCACCGCGGCCCCCACCGGCCGGGTCAGCCCGGCCAGCGCCGCGAGCGACCCGGCCCACACCCACCGCCCGGTCAGCAGCGCGTACACCCCCCAGGCGGCCAGCGCCGTGAAGAGCGACTCGGAGTACGCCATCGACTGCACGACGCCGACGGGCAGCACCGCCCACAGCACGACCAGCGCCGTGCCCGCGCGCCGCCCGTGCAGCCGGTCGCCGATAGCGAAGATCCCCCACGCGGCGAACAGCGACGCGACCCAGCTCACCGCCAGGCCCGCGTCCGGTGCGTCCAGCGGGGTCACGGCCGAGATCAGCCGCTCCAGCCAGGGCAGCAGCGGGAAGAAGGCCAGATCGGAGTGGACCGAACCGTCGGGCAGCCGGAGGGTGTAGCCGTAGCCCTCCTCGGCGATGCGCGAGTACCAGATGGAGTCCCAGCGCGCGGAGAGCAGCGTGTGCCAGCTCTTGCCCGCCACCGCGGCCCAGACCGAGAGAACCACGACACCCAGCAGCCGCGTCCCCACATACGCCAGGAGCGCCGGAGCGGCCCGGCGCAGGGCGGCGGGAACCGGGCGGCTTGCCCGTTCGTCGTGTTTTCCGGCCGGGGTGCCGGCTCGGAGCAGTTCGGTCACGGACCCGATTATCCAGGCGTGATCGGGGTGAACCGACCGGCTCCGGACGGGCGCCGGACCGGCTCCGGACGACGGGCGGACGGGCGCAGGGACGGCTTCAGAGACGGGTTCAGGACAGATGGCGCGGATGCGTCGGGGGCGGCGCGGGATGACGGGAGGGACAAATGGGGGACACCGGAACGTACGCCTGCGTTCACCCCTGCGACGTGGGTCTCAACATGGGATGGGCCACACGGCCCGCGTGACGACTCGCGTACGCTGACCATCCACTCGCCCTCGCCGCCGGGTCGCCGGACGTCCTCAGCATGCGACATCCCGCGCCCGAGGGGCCGCGAGCGCACGACAGGGAGGTGCGGTTTATGTCCGGGACGACCACTGCCGGCGATCGACGGACGGCGGGCGTTCCCCGGCAATGGCGCCGCACCGACGCGTCGGGCGGGTCCAACCGCTGGGTCGTGCTCCTCGTGCTCTGCGTCAGCCTGCTGCTCGTCGCGGTCGACGCGACCGTCCTGCACGTCGCGGTTCCCGCCGTCTCCGAGGACCTGCGGCCGGGCGCGATCGAGCTGCTGTGGATCGTCGACGCCTACCCGCTGGTCTGCGCCTCCCTGCTGATCCTCTTCGGGACGCTCGGCGACCGGGTCGGCCGCCGCCGGGTCCTGCTGCTCGGCTACGGCCTCTTCGGCGCGGCCTCGGCGCTCGCCGCCATGGCCGCCACCCCGCAGATCCTCATCGTGGCCCGCGCCCTGCTCGGCGTCGGCGGCGCGATGATCATGCCCGCGACGCTGTCGATCCTGCGCCAGGTCTTCCCGGACCGCCGCGAGCGGGCCCTGGCCATCGGCGTCTGGAGCGCGGTGGCCGCGGTGGGCGCGGCCGCGGGGCCGCTGCTCGGCGGCTTCCTGCTGGAGCACTTCTGGTGGGGCTCGGTCTTCTTCATCAACATCCCGCTGATGGTGGTCGCCCTGCCCGTTGGCCGCTGGCTGCTGCCGGAGTCCACCGGCGACCGCGACGGGCCCTGGGACGTGCTGGGTGCGGTCATGGCGGCCTGCGGGCTGTTCTGCGTGATCTTCGGCGTCAAGCGGGTGGGCAGCGGCGCGGCCCTGCTGGCGCCCCTCACCGCCGCCCCGGCCCTCTTCGGCGTGGTCCTGCTGGCGCTCTTCGTACGCCGCCAGCGCCGCCGCAAGCACCCGCTCGTCGACCTGCGGCTGTTCTCCAGGAGCGCCTTCAGCATCTCCGTCGGCTGCATCGTGCTCGCGCTGCTCGCGCTCGTCGGCCTGGAGCTCATAGCCGCCCAGTACCTTCAGCTCGTCCTCGGCCTCACCCCGCTCGAGACGGGCATGCGGCTGCTGCCGCTCACCCTCGCCGCGATGGCCGCCGGGCTCGCCGGGTCCCGGATGCTCCAGCGGCTCGGCCCCCGGATCATGGTGGCCTTCGGCTTCGCGCTCACCGCGGCCGCCGTGCTGTCGCTGGTGGTCATGGGCCAGTCCGACCGGCCCGGGGTCCTGGTCGGCGCCTTCCTCTTCCTCGGCTTCGGCCTGGAGACCACGCTCTTCGGCGCCTACGAATCGATGCTCAACGAGGCGTCGGTCAAGACCGCGGGCGGCGCGGCCGCGATCGGCGAGACCTCCTACCAGCTCGGCGCCGGTATCGGCATCGCCTTCCTCGGCAGTGTCATGAACGCCGCCTACGCGCCCGGGGTCACCTCCGCCAAGGGTGTCCCGGAGCACGCCAGGCAGGCCGCGAGCCAGTCGCTCGGCGCCGCCTACAAGGTTTCTGACCGGCTCGGCGGCTCGGAGGGCGGGGCGCTGCGCGCGGCGGCGCGGCAGTCCTTCGTCCACGGTCTGCATGTCACGCTGGTGGTCAGCGCGGGCCTGCTGCTGGTCGGGGCGCTGGCGGCGCTGCGGCTGCCCAAGTCGATGGAGTGCGCGCCCGACGAGAACGGCGACGGCACGGACGCCGGGCGCGGGTCGGACGCCGTGCGTGACGCGGACGCCGGGCATCAGGCGGACACCGCGCATGAGGCGGAGCCGGCCGCCGCCCCCGATACCGCCCCCGACGCGGCCCATGGCGCGGCGCCGAGCGTGGGCGCCCCGCGCGCGCCCCGCCCCGACCGCGCCGCGGTCGGCGCGGAGTCCTCCGGCTGACCCCGGTCCCCGGCCCGGCGGCGGGCGGACCCGCGCGGTCTGGACGGCGGGGATTACCCGGCCGTAGCGTCGGACCGGAACGATCACACCGGCCGCGAGCCGAACCGCATCGCACCCCGACGCAGCCGAACCGCACCGCACCGGAACCGGAGGCGAACCATGTCCGAGGGCCCCACCCGCAGCCTGCCGCCGTTCGACCCCGCCGACCCGCTCGGGATCGACGACCTGCTCGCCCCGGAGGACCTCGCCGTCCGCGCCACCGTGCGCCAATGGGCCGCCGACCGCGTCCTGCCGCACATCGCCGACTGGTACGAGCGTGGCGAGCTGCCCGGCATCCGGGAGCTGGCCCGCGAGCTCGGCTCCCTCGGGGCGCTCGGCATGTCGCTGACGGGATACGGCTGCGCGGGCGCGAGCGCCGTCCAGTACGGGCTGGCCTGCCTGGAGCTGGAGGCCGCCGACTCCGGGATCCGCTCCCTGGTGTCCGTGCAGGGCTCCCTGGCCATGTACGCCATCCACCGCTTCGGCTCCGACGAGCAGAAGGAGCGGTGGCTGCCCCGGATGGCCACGGGCGAGGTCATCGGCTGCTTCGGGCTGACCGAGCCCGACCACGGCTCGGACCCGGCCGCGATGCGCACCCATGCCAAGCGGGACGGCTCGGACTGGGTGCTCACCGGCCGCAAGATGTGGATCACCAACGGCTCGGTGGCCGGGGTCGCCGTGGTGTGGGCCAGGACGGACGAGGGCATCCGGGGATTCGCCGTACCGACGGACAGCCCCGGCTTCTCGGCCCCCGAGATCCGGCACAAGTGGTCGCTGCGCGCCTCGGTGACCAGCGAGCTGGTGATGGACGAGGTGCGGCTGCCCGCGGACGCCGTACTGCCGGAGGTCACCGGATTGCGCGGCCCGCTGAGCTGTCTGAGCCACGCCCGCTACGGCATTGTCTGGGGCGCGATGGGCGCGGCCCGGGCCTGTTTCGAGGCGGCGCTGGATTACTCCCGGTCCCGCGAGCAGTTCGGCCGGCCCATCGGGGGTTTCCAGCTCACCCAGGCCAAGCTCGCCGATATGGCGGTGGAACTGCACAAGGGCGTATTGCTCGCCCATCATCTGGGGCGGCGCATGGACTCCGGAACGCTCCGCCCCGAGCAGGTCAGCTTCGGCAAGCTCAACAATGTGCGCGAGGCGATCGAGATCTGCCGCACGGCCCGGACCATCCTGGGCGCCAACGGGATCTCCCTGGAGTACCCGGTGATGCGGCACGCGACCAATCTGGAATCGGTGCTCACCTACGAGGGCACCGTGGAAATGCACCAACTGGTGCTCGGCAAGGCGCTCACCGGACTCGACGCGTTCCGGTGAGCGGCCTGCCTAGCTCTGGTTGAAGAAGCCCGTGGCGTGGTTACGGTTGGCGCTGAGCACCTCGTAGTCGGGCGGCGTCAGGAGGAAGACACGATTGGCCACGCGATCGATCGAGCCGCGCAGCCCGAAGATCAGCCCGGCCGCGAAGTCGACCACGCGCTTGGCGTCGGCGGGCTCCATGGTGGTCAGATTGACGATGACCGGCACGCCCTCCCGGAACATCTCACCGATGCCGCGCGCGTCCCGGAAGCTCTCGGGGGTGACCGTGGCGATACGGGTGCCCTCGTCCCGCGCGGCCTGGTCGGCCACCCGCACCCGCGGGTCGGTCACCCAGGCGTCGCCGGGCTCGGGTCCCTCGGCGTAGTCATCGTCGTAGTAGCGCTCGTCATCGCTGTCGTCGACGAGGCCAAGCCAGGCACTCGCCTTGCGTACCGATCCCATGGACGCCTCCTTTCACTGCCGCTCTCTGTACTGCACCTGCCCCCTCTATCGTCCTCTATCGTCGTCCATGATGCGGAAGGTGTGCCACGTGGATTGCGGCCGCACAGGGGATTCGTGACGGTACTGGTGCACAACGCTTGGCGGCGAATCAGAGTTCCTCCTGCTGACAGGCCCTGACGAGGTGATGGGTAGACTCCGCCGGGCCGGACGGGTGACGCCGGGGACGTATGGGTGAACGGGGAGAAAGTTGTTTGGCATTATCCGCCCTTGCCGCCACCGGCTGTCGGAGAAACTGCGCTCCGAGTGGATGGCGCATCTGTGCGGGTTGTGCCTCGCGTTGCGGGGAGCCCGGGGTCAGTTCGCGAGGGTCGCCACCAACTACGACGGACTGGTCATCTCGGTGCTCGTGGAGGCCCAGTCGCGGGGTACGGAGGGTTGGCGGCGGACCGCCGGGCCCTGCCCGCTGCGCGGTATGCGGACCGCGTCGGTCGCCCAGGGCGAGGGCGCGCGGCTGGCGGCCACCGTCTCTCTGGTGCTGGCCTCGGCGAAGATACGCGACCATGTGGCCGACGGGGACGGGGCGTTGGCGCGCCGGCCGGTCGCCGCGGCCGCCCGCCGGGTCGCCGCCGGGTGGGACCGGGCGGGTGCGCTCAGCGGTGCGGAACTCGGCTTCGACACGGCCGTGCTGCTCGACGCGGTCGACCGGCAGGAGGGGATAGAGCGGGCCGCGGGCCCGGGCACCTCGCTGCCGGCCGTCACCGAGCCGACCGAGACCGCGACCGCCGCGGCCTTCGGACACACCGCCGTGCTGGCCGGACGCCCCGGCAATCGGGCGCCGCTGGAGGAGGCGGGGCGGCTCTTCGGGCGGCTCGCGCATCTGCTGGACGCGGTGGAGGACCTGGCCGAGGACGCCGAGTCCGGGGCCTGGAACCCGATCACGGCCACCGGGGCGGACCTGGCCGAGGTGCGCAGGCTGTGCGACGACGCGGTGCACGGGGTGCGGCTGGCGCTGCGCGACGTGGAGTTCGAGAACGGCAAGCTCGCGCACGTCCTGCTGGCGCATGAGCTGGGGCGCGCGGTGGACCGGGCGTTCGGCACGACCAGCTGCTCGCACGGGCCGTCCACCGCGCACGACTCGCACGCCCCGCACGCCGCGCAGGGCGCACCGCCGCCGCAGTCGCCGTGGATCAACAACCCTTACGGGCCGGGCCCGGGCGGCCCCGGCACCCCGCCCGAGCCGCCGAACCGCAGGCGGCGCGGGCTGATGGCCGGATGCGCGGTGTGGGCCGGGCTCTTCTGCACCTGCCAGGTGTGCTGCAAGGACCCGTACCACGACCCGTGGACCGGCGAGCCGCGCGAGGGCTGGTGCCACAAGTGCGATGACTGTAGCGACTGCTGTGACTGTTGCGATTGCTGTGGAAACTGCTGTAGCTGCGACTGCTGTGATGGCTGCGACTGCGGCTGCGATTGCTAGGTCGTGTCCGCAAAGTCGCGTCGGATCAGCCCGCGGCGTCTGGTGCGTGCGATCGCAAGGCGGAGGGTCGCCCTCGTACTGGGCGTACTTGGGCGAGCCCGACAACGCAGCGAGCGCGCGTGCCAGGCGTCGCGGGCCCGGCGGGACTTTGCGGACACGACCTGGGCGGGGACTGCTGGGCGGGGTTGCCGGACGGGAAGCTGGAAGCGCGAGGGGAGGGGGAGAGCGCTGAGGCGTGGGTGAAGGCGCGTACGGCGTGAACTCAAGGGTTTTCGGGGAGGCCGCGGCGGACCGGGACGGTCGGAAGGCGGCAGGTCAGGGCCTCGGAACGCCGGGAACGGCGGAGGCGGCGGTCAGCCCGTACAGGAACCCGAACAGGACGCGGACCACACCCGACCGAAGTCGATGTGTCCGCGCGTGATCAGTCGCTGACGTGGCTGCATGGCCCAAGTGGAACAGCCATCCGGTTCCGCGTCAACTGGCCGTGAGACGCGCCGTTCACAGTGCGGACAACCTTGACAACGGGTCGTGGGGACGGCTTAGCCTCGGCGACAGGCCGTGCTGAGGGGCGCGGCCGGGTGTGAAGGCCAGTGGCGTGTTCACTCACGAACCGACGGAGCCTTCCGCATGTCCGTGCGTCCGGACTCGCCTTCCTCCCGACCCCCCGCCCTAGTGATCGTCGGCATGGGCCCCCGCGGCACCGGCCTCGTGGAGCGCCTCGCCGCCAACGCCCCCGAGCTGTACGGCGCCACGGCCCCGCTCGATCTGCACCTGGTCGATCCGCACCCGCCCGGCGGCGGCCGGATCTGGCGCCCGGACCAGTCCCCGCTGCTCTGGATGAACTCCATCGCCGAGGACGTCACCCTGTTCACGGACGACACCGTCGAGTGCGAGGGGCCGCTCCGCCCCGGCCCCTCCCTCGCCGAGTGGGCGGAGCACGTCCGCTCCGGGGCGCTCCCCGACGGCCCCGCCCCCGAGCTGTCCTCCGAACTCGCCGCCGAGGCCGCCGCGCTGACCGGCGGCGGCTTCGCCAGCAGAAGGCTCCAGGGCGCCTATCTGGCCTGGGCATACGAGCGGTCGGTGGCCGCCCTGCCGCCCGCCGTCACGGTCCACCGGCACCAGTGCCGCGCCGTACGGATCACCGGACCGCGCGACGGTGTGCAGCAGGTGTGGCTGGAGGGGCGGGCCACCCCGCTCGCCGCCGACGCCGTGGTGCTCGCCCTCGGCCACCTCGACGCCGAACGCGAACCGGAACAGCGGGCGCTCACCGCCTTCGCCGCCGAACACGGACTCGTGCACCTGCCCCCGGAGTTCACCGCCGACAGCGATCTGAGCCGGCTGCGCCCCGGCGAGCCGGTCATCGTGCGCGGCTTCGGGCTCGCCTTCATCGACCTGATGGTGCTGCTCACCGAGGGGCGCGGCGGGCGCTACGACGAGCGGGGCGACGGTGCCGGGGAGCTGACGTACCGGCCCTCCGGCCGCGAGCCCGTGCTCCACGTCGGCTCGCGGCGCGGCGTCCCGTACCGCTCCAAGATCGGTTACCGGTGGTGGGGCGAACGCTCGCCGCTGCCCCGCTTCTTCGGGCCGGCCCAGGTCGAGGAGTTGCTGCGGCGCCCCGGCCGCCCCGACTACCGCCGCGACATCTTGCCGCTGATCGCCAAGGAGCTGGGCTTCGCCCACTACCACCGGCTGTTCACCGCCCATCCGGAGCGCACGGCCATGTCCTGGCCCGACTTCGAGGAGACATACGCCGCCTGCCCGCCCGGCGGCCCCGAACTGCTCGCCCTGGCCGCTGCCGCCGTCCCCGACCCGGCGGACCGGCTCGACCTCGACGCCCTCGACCGGCCCCTGGCCGGGCGGCGGTTCGACGGCCACGAGGCCCTCCAGCGGGATCTGCGCGCGCACATCGAGGCCGACCTCGCCCGCCGCCACGACCCCGCGCACAGCCCCGACCTCGCGGTGTTCCACGCCCTGCTGTCCGTATACGGCCAGCTGATCAGGCTCGGCGACATCGGCGGCCAGTGGCACGGCTTCTTCAGCTATCTCGCCTCCGGCCCGCCGGGCCCCCGGCTGCGCCAACTGCTCGCGCTCTCCCGCGCCGGCGTGGTGCGCTTCCTCGGCCCGGAGACGCGGGTCGCCCCCGACCCGCTGCGCAAGGTCTTCCGGGCGAGCGGCGCCGGGGTGCCGGGCCCTGGGGTGGAAGCCCGCGCGCTGGTCGAGGCCCGGCTGCCCGAGCCGACCGTGAACCGCAGCCGCGACCCGCTGCTGCGTTCGCTGCACCGGGACGGCGCGGCCGCAACCCCGGCCGGGCTGCTCGCCGTCAGCCCCGACGACGCCCGGATCCTGGACCGGGCCGGCCGCCCCCACCCGCGCCGCTTCGCGCTCGGCCCGCACACCGACGCCCGCGCCTCCGGGGGCTTCGCCCGGCCCCGTACGAACGCGCCCGCCTTCCGCCAGAACGACGCGACGGCGCGCGCCCTGCTGTCACTGCTCCGCCCCCTCTCGCCACACCACGCCGCCCAGCTCACCGCCTGAGCGCGCGCCCACCGCATCCTCGACGCCCCCCAGGAAGGCCCCTGACCATGGCCGCATCCCAGCCATCCCCCGAACCGCGCCCCGCGCCCCGGCCCCGGCTGCTCCACCTGGCCGCCGCCATCGACGGCACCGGGCAGTACCGGGCGCCGTACTTCGTCGAGCTCGCGCGCCTCGCCGAGCGCGGCAGGCTCGACTTCGTCACCCTGGACGACTCGCTGGGTCCGCCGGGGGAGGGGCGGGGCAGGCTCGACGCGCTCGCGGTGCTCTCCCGCGTGGCGCCCGACACCGGGCGGATCGGCCTGGTGCCGACCGTCACCACCACCCACACCGAGCCGTTCCACCTCTCCTGCGCCGTGGCCACCCTGGACTGGGTCAGCCGCGGCCGGGCGGGCTGGCGGGCCGAGGTGTCGACGACCGGGGCGGAGGCCCGGCTGATCGGCCGCCGGGCCGCGGCCCCCGCCGAGGAGCTGTGGGAGGAGGCCGGGGAGGTCGCGGACGTAGCCGCCCGGCTGTGGGACAGCTGGGAGGACGACGCCGAGATCCGCGACGTGGCCACGGGCCGCTTCATCGACCGCGACAAGCTGCACTACATCGACTTCGAGTCCGCCCGGTTCAGCGTGCGCGGCCCGTCCATCGTGCCCAGGCCGCCGCAGGGCCACCCGGTCGTCGCGGTCGACGCCACCGACCCCGTGGCCCGGCCGACCGCGGCCCGCCACGCCGATGTGGCGTATGTCAAGGCCACCGGCCCGGAGGCGGCCCGCGTGATCCGCGAGGAGCTGCGGCGGCGCGCCGCGGGGTACGGCCGCGACGAGGACGCGCTCACCGTGCTCGCCGCCGTCGCGGTCGACCTGTCCGACGGCGAGCCGGCCGCCGAACTGCCCCCGCCCAGCGGCCCGCTCGCGGCGCGGGCGGACGGGCTTCCGCTGTACCGCGGGGGCCCGGTCGACCTCGCGGAGCTGATCGCGCGCTGGCACGGCGCGGGGGCCGCGGACGGCTTCCACATCACCCCCGCCGTACCGCGCCGCGACCTGGAGCGGTTCGTCAACGGCACGGTGGCCCTGCTTCAGCACCGCGGACTCTTCCGCACCTTCTACCCGGGCACCACACTCCGCGACCACCTGGGCCTGACCCGCCCGGCCAACCGGTACGCACAGCCGAGGGAGGCAGCCCGATGACGCTGAGCGACGGGACGGCGCACACGATGCACCTGGCCGCGCACTTCCCCGGCGTCAACAACACCACCGTCTGGGCTGATCCTCGGTCCAGGAGCCAGATCGAGTTCTCCTCCTTCGAGCACCTGGCGCGCACCGCCGAGCGCGGTCTGTTCGACTTCTTCTTCCTCGCCGAGGGGCTGCGGCTGCGCGAGCACAACGGGCGCATCCACGACCTCGACGTGGTCGGCCGCCCGGAGTCGATCACGGTGCTGAACGCGCTGGCCGCCGTGACCGAGCGGCTGGGCCTGGCCGCCACCGTCAACGCGACCTTCAACGAGCCGTACGAACTCGCCCGCCGGCTGGCCTCGCTCGACCACCTCAGCGGCGGCCGCGCCGCCTGGAACGTGGTGACCTCATCCGACGCCTTCACCGGCGAGAACTTCCGGCGCGGCGGCTATCTGGACCGGGCCGACCGCTACACCCGGGCCGCCGAGTTCGTCGCCACGGCGCGCGAGCTGTGGGACTCCTGGCCGGACGGCGGCGCCCCCGGCACCGTCGTCCACACCGGGCCGCAGTTCCGGATCTCGGGCCGGTTCGCGGTGCCGCGCGGCCCCCAGGGCCACCCCGTGGTCATCCAGGCCGGGGACTCCGACGAGGGCCGCGAGTTCGCCGCGTCCGCCGCCGACATCATCTTCACCCGGCACGGCACGTCGGCGGCCGGCCGCGCCTTCTACGCCGACGTCAAGCGGCGGCTGGCCCGCTACGGCCGCGCTCACCAGGACCTGAAGATCATGCCCGGGGTGACCTTCGTGCTCGGCGACACCGCGGCCGAGGCCCGGGAGAAGGCCGCCGAGATCCGCCGGCAGCAGGTCTCCCCGCAGACCGCGATCCTCGCCCTGGAGCAGATCTGGGGCGTCGATCTGTCCGGATACGACCCGGACGGGCCGCTCCCGGACATCGACCCGGACCCCGACTCCGGGATCGTCCAGGGCCGGGTGCGCCACGGCGATCCGCTCGCCCTGGCCGCCAAGTGGCGGGCGCTCTCGGAGGAGAAGGGGCTGTCCATCCGGCAGACCGTCATCGAGGTCACCGGACGGCAGTCCTTCATCGGCACCCCGGAGGCGGTCGCCGAGGAGATGGCCGCTTTCGTACGGGCCGGGGCCGCCGACGGCTTCATCCTCGTGCCGCATCTGACCCCCGGCGGGCTCGACGAGTTCGTCGACCGCGTCGTCCCGCTGCTCCAGGAGCGCGGTGCGTTCCGGACCCGGTACGAGGGCACCACGCTGCGCGAACATCTGGGGCTCGCGCGTCCCGGGGCGAAGTCGTGGGCCCGGAGTGGAACCTGATCCCCCGATCACTCGTCGTACCAGGTACCCGAGGGGATGGGTGCACAGCCCCGGTGGCCGGAAGCCGCCGGGGCCATGCGACTTGTGCCGGTGACTTTTTCAATTGTCCTCTTGCGCGCTGCGGTTGACTCCACGAATACTTCCGGAAGCGCTTGTCAGGGGCACGTCGGAAACCCGGGTCGACGTGCTCGATGACTGCGCCTCACGGGCCTGCCCACCCAAGCGGACCCCCGATTCCTGCGGAGGAAGAGTTGAGGATCAAGCGCAACGCCCCCCACAACAAGCACGCGAGACGCCTCGGGCTGCTCGCCGCCACCTCGGCCCTGGTGGCCGGCACGGCGCTCGCCGCGCCCGCCGCCTATGCCGGTAACGACGCGACCCCCAAGTTCACCGCGGCCGAGGCGAAGGCGGCCGGCAGCGCCGTCCTCGAGGCCGATGTCGCGGGCACCGCCTGGTATGTCGACAAGGCGACCAACACTCTTGTCGTCACCGCCGACAGCACCGTCTCGCAGGCCGAGATATCCAAGATCAAGAGCACCGCCGGCGCGAACGCCGACGCCATCGAGGTCAAGCGCACCCCGGGCAAGATCAACAAGCTGATCTCCGGCGGAGACGCGATCTACGCGAGTAGCTGGCGCTGCTCCCTCGGCTTCAACGTGCGCAACAGCAGCGGAGCCAACTACTTCGTCACCGCCGGTCACTGCACCGACGGTGCGGGCACCTGGTGGTCGAACTCCGGTCACACCACGACCATCGGCCCGACGGCCGGCTCCAGCTTCCCGACCAACGACTACGGGCTGGTCCGGTACAGCGGCTCGGTGACCCCCGAGGGCACCGTCGGCGGCCAGGACATCACCAGCGCCGCCAACCCCACCGTGGGCCAGACGGTCACCCGGCGCGGCTCCACCACCGGCACCCACAGCGGGCGGGTCACCGCGCTGAACGCCACCGTGAACTACGGCAACGGTGACATCGTCTACGGCATGATCCAGACCACCGTGTGCGCCGAGCCCGGCGACAGCGGCGGCCCGCTGTACGCCGGCTCCACCGCCCTCGGCCTCACCTCCGGCGGCAGCGGCAACTGCACCTCCGGCGGCACGACCTTCTTCCAGCCGGTCGTCGAGGCGCTGAACGCCTACGGAGTGAGCGTCTACTGATCCACGGCCGGTACCGAACCCCACGCTCGGTACCGACCCGCGGCCGGTCCTCCGGCTGAGCCCCGTGACCCCCGCCCGGCCCGCCGGGCGGGGGTTCCTGCGTGCCCCCTCCCCGGTGCGTCGATATGGGGACTATCGTGGACAACAGCGCTCCGGACGGGGCATTGCTCGCGATACGGCAGGCAGGTGGCCGTGATGGTCGAGGAGCTTGTGGCAGCAGGCGCGGTCGTGGTCTCGTGTGGGGCCGTCTACGCGATGGCGGCGGCGCGCGTGGTCAAGCAGTACGAGCGGGGCGTGGTCTTCCGGCTCGGCCGGCTGCGGTCGGCGATCCGTCCCCCCGGGTTCACGATGATCGCTCCGGGCTTCGATCGGCTCCGCAAGGTGAACATGCAGATCGTGACCATGCCCGTGCCCGCCCAGGAGGGCATCACCCGGGACAATGTGACCGTGCGGGTCGACGCGGTTGTCTACTTCAAGGTCGTGGACCCGGCGGAGGCGATCATCCAGGTCGAGGACTACCGCTTCGCGGTCTCCCAGATGGCCCAGACCTCGCTGCGCTCGATCATCGGCAAGAGCGACCTGGACGATCTGCTGTCCAACCGCGAGAAGCTCAACCAGGGCCTGGAGCTCATGATCGACAGCCCGGCCGTGGGGTGGGGCGTGCATATCGACCGGGTGGAGATCAAGGACGTCTCGCTGCCGGAGACCATGAAGCGCTCGATGGCCCGCCAGGCCGAGGCCGACCGGGAGCGGCGGGCCCGCGTCATCAACGCGGACGCGGAGCTTCAGGCGTCGAAGAAGCTGGCGCAGGCGGCCGAGCAGATGTCCGCCACGCCGTCCGCGCTACAGCTTCGGCTGCTCCAGACCGTGATGGCGGTGGCCGCCGAGAAGAACTCCACGCTGGTGCTGCCCATCCCCGTGGAGCTGCTGCGGTTCCTCGAACGGCGCCCGGAGCCGCCCCACCCCGACGGCCCCCCGCCACCCCCGGAACACCAGGCCGCGAGCCTGCCCGCCGGCGAGGCGTCCACCGGTGCGCCGGCGTCCTCCACTGGCGCACCCGAGCCGGTCGAGGCGCCCGAGCCCCGTCTCCAGTGGCCGTCCGGTAGCTGACGCCCCGAGGCCGCGACCGGCCGAAGCCGGCCCCTGCGATGGCGCCGGGGGCGAAGCCCCTGGTCCGGTAAGGGGCGGGTGAGGGAGAGACCGCGGGCCGCGGAGAGACCGCGAACGGCTGTGCGCACGCACAGCCGTTCCCCGCGCCAGGGGCGCATTTCCATGATCTTCCGCGCGACGCGTACGCGACCTTGTACGCGCCCCGCGCACCCCGGAATACTCATCGGCGCGATTTGGCATGGACGCGCCCCCATGCGGGCAGGCGCGCCTGTGCCATGAGTCCTCCGGGCCCGTCGTACCTCACCGCCGGGCCCAACCCCCCACAGGAGGCCTGAGTTGAAGCACCGACGCATATCCCGGCGCCGCGTGGCCGTCACCGTCACCGCCGCCGTCGCCCTCACCACCGGGGCCCTCTCCCTACAGACCGCCAACGCCGCCCCCACCCCGCCGCCGCCCCCCTCCTCGCTCTCCGCCGCCGAGGCCGGGAAGACGGCGGCCGCCCTGACCTCCGCCCTCGAGGGCGGCGCGGCCGGGGCGTACTACGACGCCGAAGCGAAGAAGCTGGTGGTCAACGTCCTGGACCAGGCGGCCGCGGGCCGGGTCCGCGCGGCCGGGGCCGAGGCCAGAGTGGTCAAGTACTCGCTGGCGCAGCTCGGCGAGGCGCGCGCGGTACTGAAGAACAAGGCGGCCATCCCCGGCACCGCGTGGTCGGTCGACCCACGGACCGACAAGGTCGTCGTCACGGCGGACAGCACGGTCCGCGGAGCCCGTCTCGACCGGCTGAACGAGGTGGCCGACGGGCTCGGCGACAAGGTCGAGGTGAGGCGTTCGGCCGGGACGTACCGGACGTTCATCGCGGGCGGCGACGCCATCTGGGGCCAGGGCGGGCGCTGCTCGCTGGGCTTCAACGTCGTCAAGGACGGCGAGCCGTACTTCCTGACCGCCGGTCACTGCACCGAGGCGATCAGCAGCTGGTCGGAAACGCAGGGCGGCGCGGAGATCGGCGCCAACGCGGGCAGCAGCTTCCCCGGCAACGACTACGGCCTGGTCAAGTACACCGGTGAGACCGCGCACCCGAGCGAGGTGGACCTCTACGACGGCGGCACGCAGGCCATCACCAAGGCCGGCGAGGCGACGGTCGGCCAGCAGGTGCGGCGCAGCGGCAGCACGACCCAGGTGCACGACGGTGAGGTCACCGCCCTCGACGCGACGGTCAACTACCAGGAGGGCACGGTCGAGGGGCTGATCCAGACCACCGTGTGCGCGGAGCCCGGCGACAGCGGCGGCTCGCTGTTCGCGGACGACACCGCGCTGGGGCTGACCTCGGGCGGCAGCGGCGACTGCTCCTCGGGCGGCGAGACCTTCTTCCAGCCGGTTCCGGAGGCGCTCCAGACGTACGGAGCCGAGATCGGCTGACGGGCCGACGGGCTGACGGGGCGGGGCCCCGGACACCGCGATGGTGTCCGGGGCCCCGCCGGAGCACTGAACGCGCTCAGAACTCGAACACCTGGCTCCGGACGGCGTTCTTGAAGCAGGGGTTCGGGAAGGTGTGCTCGTACCAGACCCGGCTGCCCTCCCAGACCCCCTCCGCGGTGACGGTGACCGGGCGCCACTCCCGCGTGCAGATCCGGCCGGACTCTGTCCTGGCCGTCAGGGCCCGGAACGAACCCTCGACCGCGCGCAGTTCGGCGCAGGCCCGACGGGCCGTCGGATGGGTGCCGGTCGGGGCGGGGGCACAGCTCAGCGTCACCGCGCGGCGCACCGGGGCCGAGCCCGAGTCCTCCCCCTCCGCGTAGCTGAGCACCAGCGCCGAGGGCGGGTACTGACTCCTCGGCTGTGCGGGCGCGGCGCTCGCGACGCCGCCGGCTCCCGTTCCCACCACGCTGCTGAAGGTCAGGGCGGCGCCCAGAGCGATCGCCCCTGCGGTTTTCCGCATTTCGAACACTCCCTTGCTCGTGGTTGCGGATACCGGACGGAGTCTTGTGCGATGCATGTCAGGGACGCACGCCGATCGATCAGTTCCGGTCGCAACACGTAATCATTCGGTGGCTCATTGTTGCGCGGGGGAAGCGCGTTCCCCGGGAGCGCGCGAAGGTGGCCTGGCCGGGACCGCGTGGCGGGGGTCCGGCCCCGGCCGGATCGGCTCGACCGGAATCCACCGGGGCGGCGTCGGCCGGGTCGACCGCCCGGGCCCGGGCGGTGGGGTCGTCCGGCTCGCGCCTGCGCAACACGCCGAGCAGGGCACGGTCTGCGCCGGGGCCACCGCCCGCGACTGGACCAGCGGCCCCGGCACGGCCTCCGAGGCCGTCCACTCCCGGTGCGCGGCGGCCAGATCGCTGGACGGCTCGGCCACCGCGCGCGGTGCGGAATCGCCTCGGCGAGCGCGGCGGGCAGGCGCGGCGGAATCTGGTCGGGGGGCGCCTTGCGCACCTCCACTGCGGCGGTGAGGCCCATGGCCGCCGGCGTCATCAGCACGCTCCGTGTCCTGCCTGGTCTTTCGGCCAGGTCCGAGCATGGAGTTGTTGATCCGAATCCTGATCCGAATCCGCGAATTCCTGGAGTGAGAGATATGAAGGCGATCGTCTACGAGGAGTACGGCGGCCCCGAGGTGCTGCGGCTCAAGGAGATGGCGGAGCCGCACCCGGGCCCCGGGCAGGTCCGGCTGAAGGTCATGGCCGCGGCCGTGAACCCCCTCGACTACAAGATCCGCCGTGGCTGGATGCCCCAGATGGGCCCCGCCGAGTTCCCGGCGATCCCCGGCCAGGAGGCGTCCGGGGTCGTCGACGAGGTCGGTGCCGGGGTCACCGGACTGTCCGTGGGCGACGAGGTGCTGGGCTGGACCGACACCGGGTCCTACGCCACATACGCCCTGGCCACCGTCGTCGCCCCCAAACCGGCCGACCTCGACTGGGAGTCCGCCGCCGCGCTGCCCGTGGCCGCCGAGACCTCGGCGCGCGTCCTCGACCTCCTCCAGTTGACGGACGGCGAGACCCTGCTGCTGCACGGGGCCGCCGGCGTGGTCGGGGCAGTCGGCGTCCAGCTCGCCGTGGCCCGGGGCGCCACCGTCATCGGCACCGCCTCGCCCGCCAACCACGACTATCTGCGCTCGCTCGGCGCCATCCCCGTCGCCTACGGCGAGGGTCTCGCGGACCGGGTCCGCGCCGCCGCCCCGGGCGGCATCGACGCCGTCTACGACGCGGCGGGTCAAGGCGCCCTGCCCGTGTCGATCGAGCTGCGCGGCGGCACGACCGACCGCATCGTCACCATCGCCGACATCCAGGCCGCGGATCTCGGTGTCACCTTCTCCGGAGGCGGCGACCGCTCCGCCGAGGCCCTCGCCGACCACGCCCGACTCGCCGCCGCCGGCCGGTTGCGGTTGCTCATCGCCCAGAGCTTCCCGCTCGCCGACGCCGCGAAGGCCCACGAGCAGAGCGAGACCGGTCACACCCGGGGCAAGCTCATCCTGCGCCCGTAGGGCGGCGGATTTTTCCCTCCCCGCCCCTTCCCGGTTCCAGCCGATGCGCGGCTCCGCCGCGGGGCGGGGGCTTCCGGCCCCCGGACCCTGGGCCCTGGGGCAGAGCCCCGGTTGTGGGAAGGGGCGGGGAGGGGAGTCCGCCGCAGGCTCAAGCCCCCGGCCGTGGGCTAGCCGCCGACCGGGCCGCTCAGCGGGCCGCTCTCCCGGCCCCACCCGTACGCCCGCTGGGCCCGCAGCCGGACCACCAGCCGCCCCTCGGCGACCATCGCCGCGCGGAACTCCTCCCAGTCCGGGTGCTCGCCCGCGACGGCGCGGTAGACCTCGACCAGCTCGTCGGCGGTGGCGTCGTGGGGGTCGGCCGCGACCGGGGTCAGCTCGGCGTCTCCCTCGGCGACCAGGTAGGAGTAGCGGTCACCGCTGGTGACGTAGAAGCTCGCGCGCGGATCACGGCGCAGATTGCGGGTCTTGGCGCGGCCGTCGGTGACCGAGATGCGGATGAGGTGCGCCGCGGGGTCGTAGGCGAAGGCGACATTCGACAGCTGGGGGCGGCCGTCGCGCTTGAGGGTGACGAGCGCGCCGGTGCGCTGCTCCCGCAGCAGGCCGAGCAGGCTGCCGTCACCGGATTCCGTGGGGTTGCCGGGTCGGTCGGTCATGGCGGTGACCTTACGCGGTCGGCCACCGGGCCGGTATGGGCAAGCCATTGCGCGTTATGGGGTTATTGGGGTTTAAGTCCTTTATGGTGAAAGGGGAGAGGTGTCATTTCCGCAGGTCACGCGGGAGGCGCTCCATTTCGCACGAGTGTTCGAGAATTGGTTTAAGGTGGGGCCGGGGGCTGCACTCGTGCGGCTCCGCCGCGTGGTGAGCAGGGACGGCAGGGGGTGCGACACAGCAGTGGGAGGTGTGGATGCCAGGGTTCACGCATCTGCACACCGCCTCCGGGTTCTCCATGCGGTACGGGGCCGCCCACCCGGAGCGGCTGGCTCAGCGTGCCGCCGAGCGCGACATGGACGCGATCGCGCTGACCGACCGCGACGGCCTCGCCGGGGCGGTCCGGTTCGCCAAGGCGAGCGCGGCCGCAGGGGTGCGGCCGCTCTTCGGGGTGGACCTCGCCGTACTGGCGCGGTCCCCGGAGCCGGGGCGTACGGTCCGGCGGCGCACGCCGGTGCGCGGCGGGGCGTTCATCGACGAGTCCGCGCCCCGCGCGGTGTTCCTCGCGCGGGACGGCGCGGCAGGCTGGGCCGCGCTGTGCGGGCTGGTCTCCGCCGCGCACGCGGAAACCCGCGCGGGAATCCATACCGAAGCCCACGCGGGAGCCCGCCCGGGCGGCGCCGCGCACCCCCTGCTGCACTGGCCGGACCTCGAAAGCGGCGGCGGCGCCACCGCCCTCGCCCCGCTCACCGTGCTCCTCGGCCCGGACTCCGACGTCGGCCGGGCCCTGGCCGCCGGGCGCCCCGACCGGGCCGAGCAGCTGATCGCCCCCTGGCGCGAGCTGTTCGGCGACGCGCTGCGCCTGGAGGCCGTGTGGCACGGCCGTACCGGCACCGGCCCCGGCTCGCTGCGGCTCGCCGCCCGTACCGTCGGCTTCGCCGCCGACCAGGGCGTACGGGCCGTGCTGAGCAACGCCGTACGGTACGCCGACCCGGAGCAGGGCCCGGTCGCCGATGTGCTGGACGCCGCCCGCAGGCTGGTCCCGATCGACCCGCGCGACCCCGCGGCGCTCGACAGCGGCGAGCGCTGGCTCAAGGGCCCGCGGGACATGGCGCGGATCGCCGAGAAGATCGCGGAGGCCGCGGGAGGGCGGCGGGACGCCGCGTACCGGCTGCTGGAGGAGACCGAGCGCACCGCCGCCGAGTGCCGCGTCGACCCCGAGGACCACATCGGCCTCGGCAGCATCCACTTCCCCGAGCCGCATCTGGTCGGGGCCGGGCACCGGAGCGCCGAGCGGGTGCTGCGCTCGCGCTGCGACGCCGCCATGGTGCTGCGCGGCTACGACCGCGACCACGAGCGGTGGGGGCGGCTGGAGAACGAGCTGCGCACCATCGAGCGGCTCGGCTTCGCCTCGTACTTCCTCACCGTCGCCCAGGTCGTCGACGACACCCGCACGCTCGGCATCCGGGTGGCCGCCCGCGGCTCGGGCGCGGGCTCGTTCGTCAACCACCTGCTCGGCATCGCGCACGCCGACCCCGTCGCGAACGGCCTGCTGATGGAGCGCTTCCTGTCGGTGCGGCGGGCCGCGCTGCCCGACATCGACATCGACGTCGAGTCCGCGCGCCGCCTGGAGGTCTACCGCGCGATCTTCGACCGCTTCGGGGCGGAGCGGGTCGCGACCGTCTCGATGCCCGAGACCTACCGGGTGCGCCACGCCGTACGGGACGTGGGCGCGGCCCTCGGTATGGACCCGGCCGAGGTGGACCGGCTCGCCAAGTCCTTCCCGCACATTCGCGCCCGCGACGCGCGCGCGGCGCTCGCCGAACTGCCCGAGCTGCGCGCGGTGGCCGCCGAGCAGGAACGTTACGGCAGGCTCTGGGAGCTGGTCGAGGCGCTGGACGGGCTGCCCCGCGGCATCGCCATGCACCCCTGCGGGGTGCTGCTCTCCGACGCCGGGCTGCGGGCCCGTACGCCCGTCGTGCCCACCAGCGGCGAGGGCTTCCCCATGTCGCAGTTCGACAAGGACGACGTCGAGGATCTCGGGCTGCTCAAGCTCGATGTCCTCGGGGTGCGGATGCAGTCCTCGATGGCGCACGCGGCCGCGGAGGTGGCGCGGGCCACGGGCCGGCCGCTGGACCTGGACGACCCCGAGGTGGTGCGGCCGAACGACCCGGCGACCTACGACCTGATCCGCTCCACCGAGACGCTGGGCTGCTTCCAGATCGAGTCGCCCGGCCAGCGCGATCTCCTCGGCCGGCTTCAGCCCACCTCCTTCCACGACCTCGTGGTCGACATCTCGCTGTTCCGTCCCGGCCCGGTCGCGGCCGACATGGTGCGCCCCTTCATCGAGGCGCGGCACGGCCGCAAGCCGCCCCGCTATCCGCATCCGGACCTGGAGGACGCGCTGCGCGAGACCTATGGCGTGGTCGTCTTCCACGAGCAGATCATCAAGATCCTGTCGATCATGACCGGCTGCGAGCGGGACCTCGCCGACGAGGCGCGGCGCGCGCTGTCCAACCCCGAGCGGCAGGGGCGGGTGCGGGCCTGGTTCCACGCGGAGGCGGCGAACCGCGGCTACCGGCCGGAGGTGCTGGAGCGCACCTGGGAGATCGTGGAGGCGTTCGGGTCGTACGGCTTCTGCAAGGCGCACGCCGTGGCCTTCGCGGTGCCGACCTACCAGTCCGCCTGGCTCAAGGCGCACCACCCGGCGGCCTTCTACGCGGGGGTGCTCACCCACGACCCCGGGATGTACCCGAAGCGGCTGCTGCTGGCGGACGCGCGGCGGCGCGGGGTGCCGATTCTGCCGCTGGATGTGAACCGGTCGGGCGCGGATTATCGAATCGAACTGATGTCTGGTAATGGAGGGTCAGGCGGGGATCCGGCCGGGCGGTCGGCCCGGGCGACGGGCGCGGACTTCGGGATCCGGCTCGCGCTGAGCGACGTCCACGGCATCAGCGAGGCCGAAACCGCGCGGATCGCGGCCGGGCAGCCGTACTCCTCGCTCCAGGACCTGTGGCGGCGCGCCCACCCCGGGCGGCCGGTCGCCGAACGGCTCGCCCAGGTCGGCGCGTTGGACGCGTTCGGCACCGGCCGCCGCGACCTGCTGCTCCAGATCGCCGAACTGCACCGGCAGCAGCGGGGCGCCCGGCGCGACGGCACCGGTGAGGGCCAGCTCCCGCTGGCCGAGACCGCGCCGCCCGCCCCTGCCGGGCTGCCCGACCTCGACGCGGACGAACGCCTCGGCGCCGAGCTCGGCATCCTCGGCATGGACGTCTCGCGCCATCTGATGGGCGACCACGGGGCCTTCCTGGAGGAGCTGGGCGCGGTCCCGGCCAAGCGGCTCCGCGAGGCGCGGCACGGCGAGACCGTGCTGGTCGCCGGGGCCAAGGCCGCCACCCAGACCCCGCCGATCCGCTCGGGGCGGCGCGTCATCTTCACCACGCTCGACGACGGCACGGGGCTGGTCGACTGCGCCTTCTTCGACGACAGCCACGCCGCGTGCGCGCACACCGTCTTCCACTCCTGGCTGCTGCTGGTGCGCGGCGTGGTCCAGCGGCGCGGGCCGCGCAGCCTCAGCGTCGTGGGCTCGGCGGTCTGGAACCTCGCCGAGCTGGCCGAACTCCGGCGCGAGGGCGGCCTGGAGGCGGTCGCCGCCGAACTCGCGGGCGCGGGCCGGGCGGAGCCCGAGCCCGGTGCCCCCGCCGGGGCCCCGGCCGGCGCGGAGGCCGAAGCCGGGAGCGAGCCCGGCGGCGACTCCGGGCGCCGCATCCACCTGCCCACCGGCTACGCCATGCACCCGTGGGCCGACCTCCGGCCCGCGGGCGAACAGGCCGCCACCGGCCGCAAGCTGTGGCACTCCAGCCCAGGGAGCGCGGGATGACTCCCCGACCGAGCAATGAGCAACCGCATGTGCTGTATGTGTGTTTCCACCCCGCCGAGCGAGCGGCGGAGGCCATCGGCGCGGACACCTACGAGGGCCTGCTCGCCCTGCTCGCCGAGGTGACCCCCGTCGTCGAGGCGGTGCCGCCCGACGCGGCGCTCGCCGATGTCGCCGGCGCGCTGCGCTACTTCGACCGGGACGCGGCCGGGCTGGCGGAGATCGTACGGGTCCGGGCGCTGGCCCGGTACGGCGTCGACTGCACCGTCGGCGTCGCCGCCAACCCGCTGCTCGCCCGCATGGCCGCGCAGGACACCCGACCCGGCGGGCCCGCCGGGCCCGGCCGATCCGGCCGGTCGTCCGGCGGCGCGCCCGGCCCCTCCGGCGCGCCCGGCCCCTCCGGCGCGCCCGGCCCCTCCGGCGCGCACGGCGCCGGGTCCGGAAGCTCCTCGGGCGCGGTCCGTACCGTCCCCGACGACCCGGACGCGGTCGCCGCCTTCCTCGCCGACAAGCCCCCCACCGCCCTGCCCGGCGTCGGCCAGGCGACCGCCCGCACCCTGTGCTCGTACGGCCTCGACAGCGCCGCCCGGATCGCCGCTGTGCCGCTGCCCACCCTGCGCCGGATCCTCGGCGCGGCCACCGCGCGCCGGGTGCACGACTGGGCGCGCGGAATCGACCCCGTCCCCGTCACCCCGAACGCCCCGGCCCGCTCCATGGCCGCCGAACACCGCTTCGGCCACGACGAGCTGAACCCGGAGCGCAGACGCCGCGCGCTGCTCACCCTCGCGGACCGGCTCGGCACCCGGCTGCGCACCAGCGGGCAGGTCGCCCGCACCCTCACGCTCACCGTCCGATACGCCGACCGCTCCACGACCACCCGCAGCCGGACCCTGGCCGAGCCGACCGCCCACACCCCGGCGCTGACCGCCACCGCGTACGCCCTGCACGCCGCGCTCGGGCTACAGCGGGCCCGGGTGCGGTCCCTGGCGCTGCGCGCCGAGGGGCTGACCGCCGCCGAACTGGCCTCCCACCAGCTGACATTCGACCCCACGGACGACAAGGCCCGCCGTATCGAGGCCGCCGTCGACCGGGCGCGGGCCCGCTTCGGCGAGCGGGCGATACGGCCGGCCGGGGGATTCGACCCCTGGTGAGGAACGAGGGTCGCTGCTCCATCGGGGCGAAGGTCATCGACACGGAGATCGCGGCAGGAGCGCGCGACGACAAACGCACGGGGAAGTGGACCCTCGGCTAGGACTTGGCCCGTACGCACATACGGGATAAGTCTCAGCCGTAGAGCCGCTCCGCGTAGCGCGGGCCGTAGTACTCCTCCAGCGACTCCAGGGGGGCGTCCGGCCTTTCGAGCGCCTTGCAGATCTGGGGCCTCGACGGCATCTCGTCCGGGCGCCAGGTCTCCGGCTTCCAGAGCTCCGAGCGCAGAAACGCCTTGGTGCAGTGGTGGAAGACCTCCTCGATCTCGACGAGGAGGGCGAGCCGCGGGCGGTTGCCCTTGACCACCATGTCGTCGAAGAACGGGGCGTCACGGAGCAGCCGCGCCCGGCCGTTGATCCGGAGCGTGTCTCCGCGCCCGGGCAGCACATAGATCAGCCCGACATGCGGATTGGCGAGCACATTCCGAAAGCCGTCCATCCGCTTGTTGCCCGGGCGGTCCGGGATCGCGATGGTCGTGTCGTCGAGCACGAGCGTGAAGCCGGCGGGGTCGCCCTTGGGGGAGACGTCGCACCGCCCCTCGGCGTCCGAGGTGGCGATCAGACAGAACGGCGACCGGGCCAGCCACCGCCGGTCCAGCTCGTGCAGCGCGGGGCGGGACTTGTTGGCCGCCTGCTCGTTGGGCTCGCCGACCAGCTCCCGCAGCTCGGCCTCGGACGAGACCTCCACCAGGTCCTCCGGACTCATCAGTGTCCCCCAGTCGCGCCGCTTGATCACGTGCCTTCGACTGTACGCCAGCCCTCCGACACAGCCTCCGACACGGCCTCCGTCATCACCGCGTTCCTGGACGTTCCGTAGGGAATGGGTGAGGGTTTCTTCACCGGCGGACGGCTGGATGCGTTTGCTACTCGCGCGTAATTTAGGCGGACGCGACACCCCTGTGATCCGGATCGCAGAGCGCACAGTCAGCGCAACTCTCCCCCACCTGCGAGGAGTTCATGTGATGTTGCACTGGAGGCGTATCCGTTCGCTCCGTAGGTCACTGCCCGCCCTGGCCCTGGCGGTCGCGGCGGCGATGGCGCCCGCCGCCGCGACCGCCGCGCCCGGCGACACCGCCGCCGCGCAGAGCGCGACGAGCAGTGGCTGGAACGACTACTCGTGCAAGCCGTCCGCCCAGCACCCCCGCCCCGTCGTCCTCGTGCACGGCACCCTCGGCAACTCGGTCGACAACTGGCTCGGCTTCGCCCCGTACCTGGTCGACCGCGGCTACTGCGTCTTCTCCCTCGACTACGGCAAGCTGCCCGGCGTGCCCGTCTTCTACGGCCTCGGCCCGATCGACGAGTCGGCGCAGCAGCTGTCCGCCTACGTCGACCGGGTGCGCACCGCCACCGGCGCGGCCAAGGCCGATATCGTCGGCCACTCCCAGGGCGGGATGATGCCCCGCTACTACCTGAAGTTCCTCGGCGGCGCGGCCAAGGTGAACGCGCTGGTCGGGATCGCGCCCACCAACCACGGGACCACCCTGTCCGGGCTCACCAGGCTGCTCGACTACTTCCCGGGCGCGGCGGACGTCCTCGCCAGGCACACGCCCGGGCTGACGGACCAGGTGGTCGGGTCGGACTTCCTCACGCGTCTCAACGAGGGCGGCGACACCGTCCCCGGAGTGCGCTACATCGTCATCTCCACCAAGTACGACGAGGTGGCCACGCCCTACCGTGCCCAGTTCCTGACCGGGTCCGACGTCAAGAACGTCGTGGTCCAGGACCTGTGTCCGAGCGATCTGTCCGAGCACGTCACCATCGCCATGACCGACCGGGTCGCCTTCCATGAAGCGGCCAACGCCCTCGACCCGGAACACGCCACGCCCACGACCTGCTGACGCCCGGCTTTCCTCCGCTCTCCGCTCAGCGCCGCCTGCCGAGCGCGCCGACGAAGTCCGTGAGCAGCCGCGCGAACTCGGTCCGGTCCGCCTCCGGCCAGTCGGCCATCGCCTCCGCGAACACGGACCGCCGGAACCGCCGGACCTCGTCCGTCATGGCGCGCCCCGCCTCGGTCATGACCAGCAGGGCGCGCCGCCCGTCGGCCTGGTCGGCCTCCCGCCGCACCAGCCCGGCCCCGACCGCCCCCGCGACCAGCTTGCTGGCGCGGGGCTGGTCGACGGCCAGGGCGGCGGCGACATCGGAGACCGTGGCCGGCGCGCCGCTCTGCTCCGCCGCCTCGATCGCGTCCAGTACGTCGAAGGCGGCGCCCTTCGCCGCCGCGCCATCGGCGAGCCGCGCCAGCGAGCGCCTGCTCTGGCTGCGCCGGATGGCGACCATGGCCCGCTCGACGTCGTCCACGGGTTCTCGGTTGTCGGCCATCACACCCCCATGCATAATCAAGAACATCTAGTTGCAATTTTACATGCATCTGCGGAGGGGAAGGCCATGAAGCCGATCGGATACTGGCTCAAGCGCCTGGACGGCCTGATCGAGGCCGATTTCGAGCGCACCCTGAGCGACAGCGGCCTCGTCCGGCGCCACTGGCAGGTGCTGAACACGCTGGCGGAAGGTCCCAAGTCCAGGGTGGAACTCACCGCGGCGCTGCGCCCCTTCTGGGGCGAGGGTGCGGTCACGCTCGACGAGGTCCTGGGCGATCTCGAGCGCCGGGGCTGGGTCGCCCGGGAGGGCGCCGAGGGCCCGTACGCGCTCACCCCGCCCGGCGTCGAAGGCCATGCCGCGGTGGCGGAACGGATCGGAGCCGCCCGGCGGCGGATCACCGACGGGGTGACGGACGACGAGTACCTCGCCACCGTGGGCGTGCTCCGCCGCATGGCGGAGAACCTTGAGGGTGCCGAGGGCGTGGTGCCGGCCGCGTAGGCGCTATGGCCGTGGCCGCGGCCGGCCGCCGGGTGACTACTCGGCGATCAGCTCGACGGCGATGTTGCCCCGGGTCGCCTTCGAGTACGGGCACACCTGGTGCGCCTGCTCGACCAGGCCGCGGCCGGTCTCGCCCTCCAGCTCCTCGGGCAGCTCGACGCGGAGCGTGACCTTCAGTCCGAAGCCGCCGTCCGACTCGTCCTTGCCGATGCCGACCTCGGCGGTGACCGAGATGTCCTTGGTGTCGACCTTGGCCTGGCGCCCGACGAGCCCGAGCGCGCTGGCGAAGCAGGCCGCGTAGCCCGCGGCGAACAGCTGCTCGGGGTTGGTGCCCTTGCCGCTGCCGCCCAGCTCCGGCGGCATGGCCAGCGCCAGGTCCAGCTGCTTGTCGGAGCTCACCGCCCGGCCGTCGCGTCCGTTGGCGGTGGCCACGGCGGTGTAGAGCGCGTCCATGGAGACCATCCCTTTCGAGGTCCTGCGGTGCGCGGTCGTGCGCTCCGTCATGACAGAAGTAGAGCACACGATTAAGTTGTGCACAACTAAGAGGTACCCTAGATACATGTCACAACAGACCGGCCCGGCCCCAGCCCCGGCCCCCGAACCGGCCCCGAGTGAAGCCGCCGACGACCTGCTCCGCCTCGACCTCCAGCTCTGCTTCGCCCTGCACGCCGCCTCGCGCGCCTTCGGCACCGTCTACCGGCGCGTGCTGCGCGACACCGAGCTGACCTATCCGCAGTACCTGGTGATGCTGGTGCTGTGGGAGCACGGCGAGATGGCGGTCAAGAAGCTCGGGGAGTTTCTGCGCCTGGACTCGGGTACCCTCTCGCCGCTCCTCAAGCGGCTCCAGTCGGCCGGCCTCGTCCAGCGCGAGCGCAGCCTCCACGACGAGCGCTCGGTGACGGTCCGGCTGACGGCCGAGGGCGAGGCGCTGCGGGAGGCCGCCCGGACCGTGCCGCTTCAGATCATCCAGGCCAGCGGCCTGGACCCGAAGGAAGCGGTCGATCTGCGCGCCCGCCTGGAGCGGCTGACGGCGGCGCTCGACGCCGCGCAGGCGGACGCGGAGAACCGGATCAGCTGAGCTGTCGGGAGCGTGCCGCGGCGACGTCCGCAGCTTGATCGTCTACCGGCACGTCGCGCGCGGCGTGATCGGGCCCCTGGGGTGACCCCTGGAACGCCCGCCGCCCGAGCAGGGCGATCGCGGCGGGCAGCAGCACCCCGCGCACCAGCGTCGCGTCGATGAGGATGGCCACCGCCAGCCCGACGCCCATCATCTTGTACTCGATCGCGGACAGCACGACGAAGACGCTGAAGGCGGCGGTCATGATGACGGCCGCGCTGGTGACCACGCCCGCACCGGACGCGATGCCCCCCACCACCGCCTCCCGCGCGTCCGCCCCGGCCAGCCGGCGCTCGCGGATCCGGCTGAGGACGAAGATGTGGTAGTCCATGCTCAGCCCGAAGAGGATGACGAACATGAACAGCGGCAGCCAGCCGATCACTCCGCCGTACGGGGCGAAGTCGAGCGCCGAACTGAGGTGGCCGTCCTGGAACACCCAGGTCAGCGCCCCGTAAGCGGCCCCGATCGACAGCAGGTTCAGCACGATCGACACCAGCGCGACGGCCGGTGAGCGGAACGCGACGACCAGCAGGACAAAGGCCAGCAGAAGCACGAAGGCGAAGACGTACGGCGTGCGGTCGATGATGCGCTGGGTGAAGTCGTACGCGAAGGCCGTCTTGCCGGCGACCGCGTAGTCGATCCCGCCGATCCCGTCGATCCCCCCGGTCCTGCCGTCGGCCTTGGCCACCTCGCCCAGCGCGTCGGGCAGCGTCCGCTTCCGCAGCGTCTCCAGCGCCCGGTTCGCCGCATCGTCCGTGCCGAAGCTCGCCAGCGGCACCCGCACCACCAGCGCCCGGCCGACCTTGGTGGCCGAAATGGGCTCGTTCAGCGCCCCGTCGCTCGCCGCGGCCCGCTCGTGCAGGCTCTCCACCGCCCTCCGTACCGCCGGGTCGTCCACGGCGTCGGGGTTCTTCTTCCCCCAGATCACCACCTGCGCCGGGGCCGGGGCGCCCGGGAACGCCTCCTGCATACGGGCCGCCGCGTCCACCGTCGGCACCTTCCGCGACAGGCTGTCGGTCACCGCGGCGTCCTGGAGCCGCATCTCCAGCGCGGGCAGCGCGAGCACCAGCAGCGCCAGCGCCGCCGCGCCGCCCCACACCAGCGGGCGCCGCACCACCGCGCGGGCCACCGCCGCCCAGGCCCGGGACCGGTCCGCCGTGGTCCGGCGGTGGCCCACCCACGGGATGCGCGCCTTGTCCACCCGGTGTCCCAGCGTGGCCAGCAGGGCGGGCAGCACGGTCACCGAGCCGACCATCGCCACCCCGACCACCAGCACCGCGCCGGTCGTCAGCCCCTTGAAGTTGTCGAGACCCGTGAACAGCAGCCCGCCCAGACACAGCATCACCGTCAGGCCCGAGACCACCACCACCCGCCCCGAGGTGCGCGCCGTGATCCGCAGCGCGTCCTCGACGCCGTGCCCGGCCGCGCGCTCCTCGCGTGCCCGGCGCAGATAGAACAGCGAGTAGTCGACACCCACCGCCACGCCGATCAGCAGCACCATGGAGGACGTGGCGCTGTTCACCGGCACCCAGTGGGCGAGCACTTGGAGAAAGCCGAAGGTCGCGACGACGGTGGTGGCCGCCAGCAGCAGCGGGATCGCGGCGGCGACCAGCGAGCCGAACACCACCAGCAGGATCACCACGGTGAGCGGCAGCGAGAAGAACTCGGCCCGCTTGAAGTCGTCCTTGATGCCCTCGTCCACCACGCGCGACAGGCTCCGGTCGCCCGCCTGCGCCAGCCGCACCCGCGGATGGCGGGCCTGCACCGTCTTCACGGCCTCGGTCGCGGCGTCGTAGTGCTCGGCCGTCTGCTCGACGGGCCCCGCCACCTCGAAGGTGACCAGGCCGGAGCGGCCGTCCTTCGACACCAGCCGGCCGCCGTCCCGCTCCAGCGGGGAGCGCACCGCGGCCACCGCGCCCGGCGTGCGGCGCAGCGCCGCGACCAGGTCCTGGGTGGCCCGCCGCAGCTCCGGGTCCTCGGCGAAGGGCCGCGCCCCGTCCGGCGTACGGGCCTGGACGAGGACGTTCTCCTGGGGCCGCGGATACACCTGCTGGGCGTCCAGCACCCGGCCCGCGCGGCCCGTATCTCCGGGGTCGGTGCTGTCCGCCGTATCGCCCGGCATGACCGCGCTCGCCAGGAGCGCCACGATCACCAGCGCGAACCAGCCCGCGATCGCCAGGGCGCGATGGCGGACGGACCGGCCGGCGACGCGCTCCACCAGCGCGCCCCGGTCCGGTCCGGCCGCCCTCTGCCGCGACTTGCTTTTGCGCAGCATGAGCTGCTGTCCTTTCCACGAAGGGACGTATCCGTCAAGAACTCGCCCTCGGGCGAGGTGATGCTTCTTCCTTCACCTGGGCCGTCGAGTTGCCGCTCGACGGCCCAGGGCCTGTTGGTACCCGGCCGGCTATTCGACGGTCTGGAGGATCCGCTCCAGCGAATCCATCCGGACCTGCATCTCGGTCAGGCGCTCGCTGATCTCCTTCAGCCGCTCCTCCGTGCCCTGCTGCACGGCGGTCGCGCTCTCGGCGAGTTTGCGGTACTCCAGCTCCCGCACCACCTGGGCCTTCGCGCGCCGGGTCGCCGCGAACTGCCAGATGACCGTGGTGAGCACCGTGGTCACCAGGGCGAAGAGGCCGAAGGCCCCCACGACCTCGGTCCAGTCGTGTCCGTCCATCACTGCGATCCCTTCGTCTCCTCGCCCCGGCCGTCGCCCGGCGGGGTCAGCGTCCGCTCCGCGGCCTCGACGGTCTCCGGCGTCAGCTCGATCGCGAACGGGCTGACCTCGTAGAACTTCATGGCCTTGCCGTCCTCCGACACCTCGACCCGGGCCGTCACCAGCCCGGCCGCCTCCAGCTTGCGCAGATGGACCTGGAGCAGCGCCCGGCTGATGCCCAGCGCGCGGGCCAGCTCGCTCACATACCTGCGCTCCCGCGCGAGCGTGGCGACGACCCGCAGGCGGTGCGGGTTGGCCAGCGTGGCCAGCACGCGCACCAACTCGTCGCCGCTGAGGTCGCGGGGCTCGCCGCCGGGCGCCGGGGCGCTCATGGCGAACCCCCGCGGATGTTGCCGCACATGCTGCACATGCAAAAAAAAGTTAGCACATGCCGAGAATGATTGAGAGCGCTGCGGCCCGTGGCAGGGTGTGAACATGACCGGAACGAGCCCCCGCACGTCAGCCCTCCAGCTGATCGAGACCGTCGTCGACCCCGGCAGCTGGCACCGCTGGGACGAGCCGGTCGACATCACCACGGACGACCCCGCCTACCGGGCCGACCTGGAGCGGGCGCGCGAGCGCACCGGCCTCGACGAGTCCGTCATCACGGGCGAGGGCCGTATCGAGGGGCGGCGGGTGGCCGTCGTGGCCTGCGAGTTCCGCTTCCTCGCCGGGTCGATCGGCGTCGCGTCGGGGGAGCGGCTGGCGCGCGCCATCGAGCGGGCGACGGCGGAGCGCCTGCCGCTCCTCGCGGCGCCCGCGTCCGGCGGGACACGGATGCAGGAGGGCACGGTCGCGTTTCTCCAGATGGTGAAGGTGGCCGCGGCGATCACCGACCACAAGGCGGCCGGCCTGCCCTACCTCGTCCATCTGCGCCACCCGACGACGGGCGGAGTGCTCGCCTCCTGGGGCTCGCTGGGCCACGCCACCGCCGCCGAGCCCGGCGCGCTCATCGGCTTCATGGGCCCGCGGGTGCACGAGGCGCTGTACGGGGAGGAGTTCCCGGCGGGCGTGCAGGTCGCGGAGAACCTGATGGCCCACGGCCTGGTGGACGCGGTCCTGCCGCCCGAGCGGCTGTCGGAGGTGGCGGCGCGGGTGCTGAGGGTGCTGTGCGGGGACGCTGCCGCTGCCGCTGTGGCGAACGGGGACAGGGCTGTTCCGGTGGCGGAGGCGGTCCCGGGCGTGTCCCCGGCGGCTGCGTGCGCCGCCGAGGAGTCGCCCGCGGGGCCCGCCGTCGCGGGACCTGTCGTCGCGGGACCTGCCGTCGGCCGCGAGCAGGAGGCTGCCGCTGGTCGCCCCGCGGACGAGGGTGACGCCCCCGCGTCAACGGGACGCGGGGAGTCGCCGACGGGCCCCGGGCCTGGTGGGCCCAGCGCCGAGGAGTCGATCCGGCGGTCCCGGCGGCCCGAGCGGCCCGGCGTGCGCGACTTGCTGCGCGCCGCCGCCGAGGACGTGAGCCCCCTCAGCGGTACGGGCGCGGGGGAGCACGACCCCGGGCTGCTGCTCGCGCTCGCGCGCGTCGGCGGGACGCCATGCGTCGTCCTCGGGCACGACCGGGCCGCGCGCCACGGGGACGCCGCGGCCGACGGGCCCGGCGGCGGGCAGCCGCTCGGCCCCGCCGGGCTGCGCACCGCCCGGCGCGGCATGCGCATCGCCGCCGAGCTCGGGCTTCCGCTGCTCACGGTCGTCGACACCGCGGGCGCCGCGCTGAACCGGGAGGCCGAGGAGGGCGGGCTGGCCGGGGAGATCGCCCGCTGCCTGGCCGACATGGTGACCCTCCCCGCGCCCACCCTCTGTCTGCTGCTCGGCCAGGGCGCGGGCGGCGCCGCGCTCGCGCTGCTCCCCGCCGACCGGGTCCTCGCGGCGCGCCACGCCTGGCTGTCCCCGCTGCCGCCCGAGGGCGCCTCCGCGATCCTCTACCGGACCACCGAGCGGGCGTACGAGATAGCGGACCGGCAGGGCGTGCGCTCCGCCGACCTGCTCGCTCACGGCATCGTCGACCGAATCGTCGAAGAGGGGGCGGAAGGGGTGGAGGGGACGGAACCGTCCGGGTACGAGGGTTTCCTCGCCCGTCTCGGCGACACCCTCGGCGCCGAGCTCGCCGCGCTGCGCGCCCGGGACCAGGGCGAGCGGCTGGCCGCGCGCCGGGCCCGGCACCGGCGCATCGGGCTGCCGGGCTGACCCGGGCCGCCCGCCCCCGGCTGATCGCGGAGTTGGTGGCGCATCGGGCTCAAAACGGAGCAGACGGGTGAGACGAATTGGCGGTCTTAGGCATGCCTAACCTAATCTCGGGTCGTGAACGAGAATGATCTAGACGGGGCATTCGGCCTGCCCGCAGAGACCGCCACGCGCCTCCATCTCCTCGCCCTCAACCCCACCGACTCCGTCACCGAGGGCTTCCTCCCCGCCGCGGCCCGGCTCGGCCTCGCCGTCACCCTCCTCACCGACCAGCCGGACGCACACCGGAGCGCCTACGAGCGCCACGCCCCGGTCGGCGGCGCGCTGCCCGAACTCGACATCGCGTACTGCGACGTGCGGGACTTCCGCGAGGTCATCGGCCGTATCTCCGCCCAGGCCCCGGCGGGCCGCCCCGCCGCGATCTTCACCAACAGCGACCACCTCCAGGTCCAAGCGGCCCTCGCCGCCGACTACTTCGGCCTGCCCGGCAAGGACTGGCGCGCCGCGCTGCGCACCAAGAACAAGGCCGAGCTGCGCCGCAGCCTCGCCGCCGCGGGCGTCGACACTCTCTGGTGCGCCGAACTCGCCCCCGGCCAGGACCCCGCCGACCACCCCCGCCTCGCCGCGCCCGGCGTGCCCTACCCCTGCGTCCTCAAGCCGCGCGAGGGCGTGGCCAGCGAGGACGTCGTGCTCGTCGCCGATGCGGACGAACTGGCCGAGCGCTGCCGCGAGATACGGGCCCGGCGGCCCGAGGCGTATCTGGTGGTCGAGGAGTTCCTGGAGGGCACGCTCCAGACCCTGGAGACCATCGGGGACGGCCACACGCTGCACACCCTCGCCGCCTTGCGCACCGATATCTCCCCGCCCCCGTACTTCATCGAGGAGCGCCTCGAACTGCTCCCCGCCCCGCCCGAGCCGCACACCGGCCAGGTGCTGGCCCAACTGCGGGCGCTGGGCGTGGGCTTCGGCGCCTGCCACACCGAGTACGTGGTCCAGGGCGACCGGGCCCGCCTCATCGAGGTCAACTACCGCGCCATAGGCGACCAGTGCGACCTCGTACTCGCCGAACTCCTCGCCATCCCGCTCTTCGAGCACATCCTCCGCACCCACCTCGGCGAGCCCCTCCCCGCCGACCTCGGCGCCCGCACCGACGGCAGGGTGCGCATGGAGTACGTCATGGCGGACCGCGCCGGCCGCCTGACCGGCGCCCCCGCCGCGAGCGTCGGCGAGCGCGACGGCGTACGGCTGGACTACCGCCCGCTGCGCGCGATCGGCGAGGAACACCCGCTCTACGGCACCAACCGCGACTTCCTCGGCATCCTCCGCGCCACCGGGACCGACCAGCGGCGGATCGACCAGGCGGTGGCCGGGTTCCTGGCGGCCAACCAGTGGGTGATCGCGCCATGATCCGCGCCGATGAGGCAGCGGCGGACACCACGGACACCACGGATGCCTTCGAGGCGGAGCTGCTGGCGCGCGTGCTCGACACGTTGCTGAGGGAAGACGCGTACGGCCTGCGCAGCCGCGCCCAGGCCGTACGGCGCGCCGACGGCGACTGGCTGCGGGTCGTCCTCACGGACGGCGGGGGAGTGCTGCTGCCGGTCGAGCCGGACGGCTTCCAGTGCGAGATCCGGGCCCGGCGCCCCGCACACCTGTTGGTGGAGGGGGCGCTCGGCGGAGGGGCCGCGCCCGTCCCCCACGGCGGCGGGCCGTTGTCGACCGACGATGCGGGCGGCGCGGCGCCCCGCGCTGCCGCGGGGTCTGCCGCCGGGCCTGCCCCCCGGCCTGACGCTCCGTCTGCCGCCCGGCCCGGCGCCGGGAACGGCGCCTCGCCCGGCGCCCAACCCGCCGTCGCGCCGCCGCCGGCGGCCGAGGCCGCGTCAGACTCCCCGCCGGGCGGCGCCGCCCTCACCACCCTCGACGCGGTCCTCGACCGCCTCCGCCACGCAGCCGACCCCGACGACCGGGGCCGCTACGACGCCTTCGTCGTCGAGTGCCGCCGCACGCTGGACGCCATGCGGCTGCACGCCCGCGTCCGCCCCGGCGTCGTCGAGCGGCTCGCCGCCGCATACGGCGACAGGCCCGCCGAGCAGTGGGCGGGGGTGCGCGGCTCGCTCGCGTACGACACCCTGGCCGCCTTCCGCGACCACCCCGTCTATCCCACCGGCCGCACCCGCCTCGCCCTGAGCGACGCCGAACAGCGCGCCCACGCCCCCGAGTTCCACCCCTCCTTCCGGCTGCGCTGGGCCGCCCTCCCGCGCGAGGCCGTCACCGGGGACGCGGCCGGGCTGCCCGCGTGGTGGCCCAGGCCCGAGGCGCTGGGCCTGCCGGACGGCCTGGACGACAGCCACCTCGCCTTCCCTGTCCATCCGCTGAGCGCACCCCGCATGCTGGCCATCGCCCTGCGCACCACCGGCCTCACGGACCGCGCCCACCTCGCCGACGCCCCCTGGCTCGACGTGCGGCCCACGCTCTCCATGCGGACCGTCGCCGTCACCGACGACCCGCTCACCCACCTCAAACTGCCGCTCGCCACCGCCACCCTGGGCGCGCGCAACCGCCGCACCATCAAGCCCGGCACGCTCGCCGACGGCGCGGCGGGGCAGCGGCTCACGGAGGCGGTGCTCGCGCTCGAGCCGCGGGTGTCGGGGGGCGTGCTGCTGGCCGACGAGGGTACGTATCTGCACGCCGGACACGAGTTCCTGGCCACGCTCGTACGGCGCTACCCGCCCGGTCTCGACGGCTGCCAGGTCGTGCCGCTGGCGGCGCTGCTCGCCCCCGCCCCCGGGACCGGGACCGGGCTCGTCGTCGACGCCCTCGCGGCCCGCTACTACGGCGGTGACCTGCTCGCCCTCCTCGACGCCTACCTCACCCTGCTGTTCGACGTGCACACCACCCTCTTCGCGTACGGCCTCGCGCTGGAGTCACACCAGCAGAACACCTCCCTCGTCCTCGACGAGGCGCACGGCCGCCCACGGCTACGGCTGCTGCTCAAGGACCACGACGGACCGCGCGTCCACCCCGCCCGGCTGGCCGACGCCCTCGGCGACGGCGACGACGCCGCCCGCCTCCTGAGCGGGTTCGACGACGACCGGATCACGACCGACGGCGACGGCCCCGTCGCCGATGTCTTCGCCACCATCACCGTGCATCTGTGCGCGGGCGCCCTCGCCTTCGAGCTCGCCCGGCTCGGCCGGGCCCCGCTCGACGCGCTGCTGCGGCTGATCCGCGACCGGCTCGCCGAGGCCGTCGACCGGCTGGGGGAGCAGGGTCCCGGCGCGCCCGGCGCCGTGCTGCGCGCCCTCGTCCTGGACGCGGACCGGTTGCCGGTCAAGGCCATGGTGACCGCGGGCAGCCTGTTCACCAAGCAGCGCTCCGGGGCCGCCGACATCAACAAGCACTACGTCACCGGGCCCAACTACCTCCTCCCGGGCCTCCCAGGCATCCCTGCCCGCGGCCGATGAGCGCCGCGCCCTCCTCCACCCCCGCCGGAGTCGCCTCATGACCACATCCATCTCCCCATCCGACACACACACCGGTACAGGTGCCCGCGCCGACCACGTCGTCGCCCACACCCTCCTCAACTGCCTCCTCCGCGAGGTGTCAGGACCGGAACACCAGACCGTCGTGGCCGACGGCCACCTGCGGCTGCGGCTGCCCCGCTGCGGGGTGCTGCTGCGCGTCGCGCTGCGCCGCACCTCCCTCATCGGCGCACACCGGTTCACCGGCCCGGTCACCGAGGAGCGGGACGGCGCGTGGGCCGAGGTGCCCTGGCGCACCCTCGCCGAGTACATCCACCGGGAGCTGCGGCTGCGCACCGGTGTGCGCAACGACGAGTTCCTGGAGCAGGTGGCGTCCAGCCACGCGGGCGTCACGGCGGCCCTGGAGAGCCGCGCGCGCACGGGCCCGCCGAACACCGACGACGGCGACCCGCACCTGACGTACCTGGCCTCCGAACAGTCGCTGCTGTTCGGCCACCGCTTCCACCCCACCCCCAAGGCACGCTCCGGCAACGCAGACTCCTGGGCCCGCTTCGCGCCCGAGACCGGCGCCCGCTTCCCCCTGCACCACCTCGCCGTACGGCAGGCCCACGTACGCGAGGAGGCGGCGTCCGCCGGGGCCCTCGCGCCCCTCGACCGGCAGCGCCCCGTGCCCGACGGCTACCGCCTGCTGCCCGTGCACCCCTGGCAGTACGCCATGCTGCTCGACCACCCCGCGCTGCGGGCGGCGGTCGCCCGTGGCGACGTGCTGGACCTCGGCCCCGGAGGGCCGGACTTCGCGCCCACCGCGTCCGTCCGCACCCTCTACGACGGACGGGACTTCCTGAAGTTCAGCCTGAACGTCAGGATCACCAACTGCCTGCGCAAGAACGCCGAGTACGAGCTGTCCGGGGCGGTCGCCCTGACCCGGCTGCTGGAGCCGGTCGCCGCCGACCTGTCCGCCCGCTTCCCGGGCGCCGCGCTGCTGCGCGAGCCCGCGTACCGGACGCTGGACCTCGGCGGCGAGCGGGAGTTGATCGAGGGCTTCGGGGTGATCGTGCGCGAAGGGCTCGCCGCCCGGCTGCGCCCCGGGCTCACCGGGCTGCTCGCGGGGGCCGTCGCCGACGAGTACCCCGCCCCCGGCGGGGCGCGGGTCGCCCAGCTCCTCGGCGACACCGGGCCCGGACACGCGCTCGCCTGGTGGGAGGCGTATCTGGCGCTGCTCGTGCCGCCCGTCCTGGCCGCCTACTTCGACCACGGCGTCGTCCTCGAACCCCACCTCCAGAACGTCGTGGTCGGCGTCGACCCCTCCGGCCTGCCGCGTCAGGTCCTCTTCCGCGACCTCGAAGGCACCAAGCTGCTGCCGGAGCACCACGCGGCGGCCCTCGCGGCGCTGCCGCCCGCCCTGGCCGGCCCCATGACGTACGACCGCGAGCGCGGCTGGGACCGCGTCGTGTACTGCCTGCTGGTCAACCACCTCGCCGAGATGCTGGCCGCCCTCGCCGACCGCCATCCGCACCTGGAGCCCGAGCTGTGGTCGGCGGTCCGCCGGGTCCTGGAGGAGCGCGGCGCGGCACACGGCGGCCCGCCCGGCCTCCGCGCCCTGATCGCGGGCGTCCCGCTGCCCGCCAAGGCCAACCTCCTCACCCGCTGGGCCCGCAAGGCCGACCGCCACGCGGGCTATGTCCGCATCGCCAGCCCGCTCGCCTCGGACCTGCTGTCGGAGGCGGCCTGCGTCGTAGCTCCCGGGAGCCCCCGATGACCACCACGGCCCCGACCACACCCGTCGCCGCCCTCGCCGACACCCTGACCGGCGACGACCTCCCCGCGTACGTCTACGACCTCACCGCCCTCGCCGAACACGCCCAGGCCGTACGGGCCGCGCTGCCGCCCGCCGTCGAGCTGTACTACGCGGCGAAGGCCAACCCGGCCCCCGAGATCCTGCGCACCCTCGCCCCCCACGTCACCGGCTACGAGGTCTCCTCCGGCGGCGAGTCGACGCACGTACACGAGGCCGTCCCCGCCCACCCGCTGGCCTTCGGCGGGCCGGGCAAGACCGAGGCCGAGCTGCGCCGCGCGCTGAAGCTGGGCGTGGAGCGCTTCCATGTCGAGAGCGAGCACGAGATGCGCCAACTGGGCGCCCTCGCCCACGAGGAGGGCCGCACGGTCGACATCCTGCTGCGCGCCAACCTCCCCGTCGCCGACGACGCCCTGGGCGCCGCCGCCCTCGCCATGGGCGGCCGCCCCAGCCCCTTCGGCCTCGACCCCGACCACATCGTCGAACGCTGCCTTCCCCTGCTGACGCCGGGCGGCCCCCTCCGCCTGCGCGGCATCCACGCCCACCTCGCCAGCGGCCTCGACGCCCCCGCCCTCCTCGCGGTCGCCACCCGCGTCACCGACTGGACGCGCGACCTCTCCGCCCGCCACGGCCTGCGGCTCACCGAGGTGAACGTGGGCGGTGGCATGAACGTCGACTACGCCCGCCCCGACAGCCGCTTCGACTGGGCCGCGTACGGCAGCGGACTGGCCGAAATCGCCGAGCGGAACCCGGAACTCACCCTGCGGATCGAGCCGGGCCGGGCGCTGACCGTCTACTGCGGCTGGTATGTCACCGAGGTTCTCGACCTCAAGCACAGCGGCGGCGAACCCTTCGCCGTCCTGCGCGGCGGCACCCACCACATGCGCACCCCCGCCGCGAAGGGCCACGACCACCCCTTCGCCGTACTGCCCGCCGACACCTGGACCCACCCCTGGCCACGCCCCGGAGTACGGGACGAGCCGGTGACCCTGGTCGGGCAACTGTGCACACCGAAGGACGTCCTGGCGCGGCGGGCGCCGGCCGGGGAGCTACGGGTCGGCGACCGGGTGGCGTTCGCGCTGGCGGGCGCGTACGCGTGGAACATCTCGCACCACGACTTCCTGATGCACCCGCGACCCGGCTTTCATTACGTGGGCGGAGACTCCACCGCGTTGTAGAACCACAAGGGAGACACACGGCTGATGCGCGGCATCTACGTCATCGCACATCCGGAGGCGACACATCATGCCGAGGGGGTGGTCGGCGGGTGGCACGACTCGCACCTCACGCCCGCCGGCAGGCGCGCGGCGGCCTCCATCGCCCGGGCGCTCCAGGCGATGATCCCCGACGGCGCGGAGGTGGAGCTGGTCTCCTCGGATCTCCAGCGTGCTCGGCAGACGGCCGAGGAAGTGGCCGATCTGTTCGGTGTGACACCGGTCCTGGACCGCAGACTGCGGGAGAAGTCCTACGGGGAGGCGGAGGGCAGACCGCAGGAGTGGCTGGACAGGCGGTTCGTCCCCCCGCCGGCTGCCGGGGATCGGATGGGACACCACGAGGGCGTGCGGGGTGCCGAGACCAGGGCGGACTGCGCGCGGCGCGTGTACGCGGCCATGGACGAGGCCCTGCGGCGGCCATGCGAGCACCAGATCATCGTGACGCATGGTTTCGCGCTGACGTTTGTCGTGGCCGCCTGGATCAAGATGCCGTTCGAGTCGCTGGGCTCGGTCAGCTTCCGGGCGCCCTCCGGCAGTATCACCGTGCTGCGCGAGGACGACTTCTTTCACAACCGCCAGGTCGTCAGCCTCGGAGACACGCGCCACCTTCGGGAATGACGGTACGGAGTGCGCGGATGTGCTGTTCGATGATGCGCATGCGCGCCTCCCACTCCGATCCCATGGCGTGGAACGGATGTTGCGTGATCTGGTCGGGGTGCTTGCGGTAGAGAAGGCCGACCTCGTCGTGGAACCATCCGTCGGCCAAGGTGTCGAGCCCGAGCAGCAGGCCCGTGTCGCCGGACGCGGGCAACGCCATCCATCCGCCGAGGGCCAGGATGAGATCGCGGCGTGCGCAGAGTGTCGCGGGGTGGACCTGCGCCCGCTGGTTGGCCTGCCAGTACTGCCAGACACTTCCCGCCGGCAGCACGCCGTTTTCGGGGTCTCCCTCGAAACCCACGGTCGATCCGTCCGGGAGGAGGTCCAGCGCGCGCGACGTGGTCCAGCCCACCTTCGGATTGCTGGTCAGGACGTCAATGTCGCGAGCGAGCGCGCCCGGTGCGAGGCGGTCATCCGCGTCCAGAACCTTGATGAACTCGCTTTCCCCGGTCACGCAGCTACGGGCGAGCGCCATGGTGCGTGCGACCTGTGGGCCGCCGCGACGCGAAAAGTCGATGGATATTCGGGGGTCGTCGCCAGGAAGGTGTGCGGCGGCGCCGACACCTTCGCCGTCTTCCTGTATCAACCACTCCCAGTCCCAGCCTTCGGGAAGCTTCTGCTGAACGAGCGATGCGTAGGCTTCCGGCAAAAGGGACACGGCGGGTCCGTGTACCGGAGTGACGAGGGAAACGAGGCGGCGGCTCACTGCAACTCCTCAAGGCTGGCCACGTGAAACGCCAAGGTTAGGCGCGGCCGATTCGCGGAGCGAGCCAGGCCCCGAACCGTTCCCCCAGCTCCGCCCGGGCCGCTTCGACGATGGCGCCGGGGTCGTTCGCCGGGGCCGGTCCGAAGTGACGCTCCAGCCAGGCGTCGCCGAGTATGGCGACGGGGAGGGTGGCCAGGTCGGTCCGGTCGTCGACGCGCCACAGCGCGTACAGCGAGCCGCTGGCGTTGGCCTCGGCGAAGAGGATCAGGCGGGCTTCGAGCTCCGGGTTCTTCAGGAAGCCGTTGTCGCGTCCGAACTCGCCCAGCGAGAACCCGGCGGCGTACAGGTCGTCGGCGCCGGCTTCGAACTCCGCGAGCAGGTTCAACTCGGGGACGGGCGAGTACCTGTTCGTCATGGGCGCTCACAGTGGCAGATCCGGCGCGGTGTTCGCCACGGAGCCTCGATCAACAGAGGGGTTCCGGTGCCGGTTTGACGCCCGTTTGGCTAACCGCTATCTATTGAGGCGTCGCAGAGGAGAGGGTGGTCCGTGCAGGACGTGGTGCTGGCGCTGCTGGCCAAGGAGCCATCGCATGGGTACGACCTGCGCAGGCGGCTGGCGGCGGCGCTCGGCCCGTTGGGCGAGACGCTGAACGCGGGGCAGATCTATGTGACGCTCACCCGGCTCGAAAAGGCGGGGCTGGCCGTCCAGGAGCGTGAGGACGAGTCGCAGCGCGGCCCGCGGCGCAAGGTGTACGCGCTGACCGCGGCCGGGCAGGAGCGGGTGGCCGCGTGGATGGCCGAGGACCCCGGTCCCAGAGCCGACGTGGCGGAGTTCCACCTGAAGCTGGTGGCCGCCGCCGAGTCGGGCCTGGCTGATCCGCTCGCGCTCGTGGGCGCGCGGCGGCGGGAGCTGATGCGCAGCCTCGCCGAAGCCCAGCACGCCGCTCTCGCTCACGACACGGGCTCGGAGGCCGGGCTGCTTCTGGAGGGCATCGCGCTCCGATTGCAGGCCGATCTGCGCTGGTTGGAGGCGTGCGAGCGGACCTGGTCCGCCCGCACACCGCGTGGGAAAGGCAGAGGAAACGGATGACGAGAAACCGTCAGCGGGCCAGGGGCCGATCGCAGCGGAGGGGCGCGGACGACAGCCCGGGAGCGGGATGGGCCGGCGGCCCACCCGGTGCGCCGGCCGGGCCGGTGCTGCGCGCGGTCGGCCTGGCGCGGGTGTACGGGGAGGACGAGAGCGCGGTGTGGGCCGTCGACGGGGTCGACCTCGATGTTCCCGCCGGGCAGACGCTCGCCGTGACCGGACCCAGCGGCTGTGGCAAGTCCACGCTGCTCCAGCTCCTCGGCGGTCTTGACCTGCCCACCGAGGGCGAGGTGTGGCTCGGTGGGCGGCGCGTCGACGACCTCGGCGAGCGGGCGCTGGCCCGGCTGCGGCGCCGCGCCGTCGGGTTCGTCTTCCAGGCCTACCACCTGATGGACGAGCTGACCGCGGCGGAGAACGTCGAGCTGCCCGCGCTGCTCGCGGGCGCCTCACCGCGCACCGCCCGCCGCCGTGCCGCCGAACTCCTCGATCAGGTCGGGCTCGCCGACCGGGCCCGGCATCTGCCCTCGGAGCTGTCCGGCGGGCAGCGGCAGCGGGTCGCCATCGCCCGCGCCCTGGTCAACAAGCCGCTGGTGGTCCTCGCCGACGAGCCCACCGGAAACCTCGACAGCGCCGCGACCCAGGACATCCTCCGGCTCTTCGACGAGTTGCGCGCCGCCGGCCAGACCCTGGTCATGGTCACCCACGACGAACGCGTCGCCGCCACCGCCGACCGCATCGTCTCCCTGCGCGACGGCACGCCGGCCGACGACACCCTCCTGAACACCGACAGCGGCAGCGACAGCGGCACCACACGGCTCGGCACGCTCTTGAGCTGGGAGGACTGACCGTGGGACATCTGCTGCTGATATGGCGCCTGGTCCTGCGCGACATGCGCCGCCGACCCGGCGAGGCCGTCATGTTCCTGCTCGCCGTCACCGTCGCCGGCGCCAGCCTGACCCTCGGCCTTGCGACCAACGACGCCGTGGTCAGCGGATACGCGAAGACCCGCGCGGCCACCGCGGGACCCGACATCATCGCCACCACGACGGCCACGGACCCGTCCGGCGTGGCCGAACGCCTGGCGGACGCGCCCGGTGTGGCCGCGCACGCCGACCCGGTCTTCGCGTTCGACACCTACATCAAGGCACACGGCAAGACCGCGCACTCCTCGGTCGAGGGGCGCGAGACCTCACCATCCGCCGTGGACCGGCCGCTGGTGACCTCCGGCACCTGGGTGCGTCCCGGCGGCGCGGTGCTCGAACGCGGCTTCGCGCAAGCACTCGGCGTGCGCGTCGGCGACCGCGTCACCATCAGCAAACGCGACTATCCGGTCGTCGGGACCGCGATCAGCGCGGCCACCGCGGTGTATCCGTGGAGCGACACCGCGCAGGGGGGCGGGCCGTCCGACTTCGGCGGCAGGATCTGGCTCACCTCAGCCGACACCCGCGCGGCAGCGGGCGACGAGCTCAGCGTCCACCTGATCCACCTGAAGCTGACCGATCCCACCGCGACGAAACGATGGCAGGACACCGTGTTCGGCCGCGACCGCGAAGTCGACTCCACGGTCAGCGTCCACTACTGGCAGAACGTCCTCCAGACGGACCTGGCCATGATCAAGGACACCCAGCCCGCCCTGGTCGTCGGCGGCTGGCTGCTCGCCATCGCCGCGATCGTCACCCTCGCCGCGCTCGCCACCACACGCGCCGCCCGCGACAACCGGCGTGCCGCACTGCTCAAGGCCGTCGGCGCCGGGCCCGCCACCGTCACCGCCGTCCTGCTGGCGCAGTACCTGCTGCTGACCCTCCTGGCCTCCGCGCTCGGACTGACCGCCGGGACGCTGGCCGCGCCCCGCCTGGTCGATCCCAGCGCCGGGCTGCTCAACAGCGTCAGCCCTCCGGACTCCGACACCGTCACCGCCGCGATCTTCCTCGCCGTCGTGGTCGCTCTGACCGGTGCGCTCGGCCCCGCCCTGCGCGCCGCCCGCACCAGCACCGTCCACGCCCTGGCCGACCCGGCTCACCTGCTCACGCGCCACCCGCGCCTGAACGCCATGACGGCGCATCTGCCCACCTCGCTCCTGCTCGGCATCCGGCTGCTCGCCCGCCGGCCCGGCCGCGCCGTCCTGGCCTCCGCCGGCACGGCCGCCACCACCCTCATGGTCACCGCCCTGCTCACCTGGCACACCGAACTCGGTGCGAGGCCCGACGTCAAGCGGTTCGGCCCCATCGAAGTGCGGGCCGATCAGACCGGCCAGGTGCTGCTCGCCATCACGCTCGCGCTGGTGGCGCTGTCCACGCTCAACACCGTGCTCCTCGGCTGGAGCACCGCCGTGCAGGCCCGGCGCGCCCTGTCCATCGCCCGTACCCTCGGCGCCACACCCGGCCAGGTCGTCACGGCGCTCTGCGTCGCGCAACTCCTGCCCGCCGTGCCCGGAGTGGCGGTGGGTGTTCCGACCGGGCTCGGCCTGTACTGGCTCTTCGGCACACAGGTCACACCCCCGGGATCGTGGCTGCTCACCGCCGCGCTCGCCGTACTGCTGGCCATCGCGGCGTTGACCGCGCTGCCCGCGTGGGTGCACACCCGCAGCCCCGCCGGGCGCGTCCTCAACACCGAACCCGCCTGACGGCTCTCCACGGGTGCCGTATTCCGCCGCAAGCGGCCGGCCGCCACCGGGCGTCGGCTGGTGCCGCTGGTGCCCGCGCTGATGTTCATCGCGCTCGTCGTCGCCGTCGTCGGCAGCCTCGGCGCGCCGCTGATCACCTCGGTGGCGGGGGAGTTCGAGGTCTCGCCGGCCGCCGCGCAGTGGACGCTCACCGCCCCGCTGCTGGTCGGCGCGGTCGCCACCCCCGTGCTCGGCCGGCTGGGCACCGGCCCGCGCCGCCGCCAGGTCATCCTCGCCACCCTGGCCATCGTCGTGGCGGGCAGTCTGGCGCGTTCAAGTCTTTTGGGGTGATCCTCGGGGGAAACCCTTTGCTTGCTTCACCTCTTGACGTCTTTGGTGCAGACCTTTAGGTTCACCCATCGCCGCCGGCCATCCGCCGACTGCCCCCACGGCGACAGGAGGACCTGTGCTCCGAATCTTGCGTCAGGTCAGAGAGGGCAGCGGCAGTCGCAGCCGCCGCCTCAGATATGTCCGCGCCACACGCGTCTCGATGGCGGCCACCCTGGTCGCGTTCTCGGCCGCGTCGCTGCTGACCGCCACCCCTTCCCAGGCAGCCGCAACCGCGGCCGCGGCCCTGCCCACCGAGTGGGCCACCGTCGTGAACAGCGGCAGTGGCAAGTGCCTGGACGCCCGGTCCGCCGCGACCGCGAACGGCACCGCCGTGCAGCAGTACGGCTGCAACACCTCCACCGCCCAGCAGTGGGGTTTCACCGCCACGAGCGACGGCTACGTCCGGATCAACAACCGCAACGACGCCAACCAGGTCGTCGACGTGACCGACGTGTCCACCGCCGACAACGCCCCCCTCCAGCTGTGGGCGTACGGAGGCGGCGACAACCAGCAGTGGCAGGCCGTGGACGAGGGCGGCGGCGCCTACCACTTCGTCAACCGGCACAGCGGCAAGTGCCTGGACGTCCCCTCCGCGTCGAGCGCCGACAGCGTGCAACTGGTGCAGTACACCTGCAACGGCACCGCGGCCCAGCGCTTCCAGGTGGCGCCTGTGTCCACCCCGCCCGGCGGCGATGTGGACCTCGGCCCGAACGTGGTCGTCTTCGATCCGTCCATGCCGTCGGCCACCATCCAGAGCCGGCTGAACTCCATCTTCCAGCAGCAGGAGACCAACCAGTTCGGTTCCCAGCGCTACGCGGTGATGTTCAAGCCGGGCACCTACAGCAACGACGTCAACGTCGGCTTCTACACCCAGGTCCTGGGGCTCGGCCAGTCACCCGACGCCGTGACGATCAACGGCGCGGTCCACGCCGAGGCCGACTGGTTCCAGGGCAACGCCACCCAGAACTTCTGGCGCGGCGCCGAGAACCTGTCGGTCACCCCCAACGGCGGCACGGACCGGTGGGCCGTCTCCCAGGCCGCCCCGTACCGGCGGATGCATCTGCGCGGCAACCTCGCCCTGGACGACGGCGGCTGGTCCAGCGGCGGCTACCTGGCCGACAGCAAGATCGACGGGCAGGTGCGGTCCGGCAGCCAGCAGCAGTGGCTGACCCGCAACGCCCAGCTCGGCAGCTGGACCGGGTCCAACTGGAACATGGTCTTCGTCGGCAGCCAGGGCGTACCGGGCAACAGCTTCCCCAACCCCCCGTACACCACGGTGGACCGGACCCCGGTGTCCCGCGAGAAGCCGTTCCTGTACGTGGACGGCTCCGGCGCCTACAAGGTGTTCGTGCCCTCCACGCGCACCGACTCCACGGCCACCAGCTGGGCCGCGGGCAACGCCCCCGGCACCTCCCTCCCGCTGGACGACTTCTACGTCGTGAAGCCCGGGGCGACCGCGGCACAGATCAACACGGCCCTGGCCGCGGGGAAGAACCTCCTGGTCACCCCCGGCGTCTACCACCTCAACGAGACGCTGAAGGTGACCCGCGCGGACACCGTGGTGCTGGGTCTCGGCCTCGCCACCTTCATCCCGGACAACGGCATCACCGCCATGACCGTCGCCGACGTCGACGGGGTCAAGGTCGCGGGCGTTCTCTTCGACGCGGGAACGACCAACTCGCGCACCCTGATGGAAGTCGGGCCCACCGGAGCCTCCGCCTCCCACGCGGCCAACCCGACCTCCCTGCACGACGTGTACTTCCGCGTCGGCGGCAGCGGCGTCGGCAAGGCCACCACCAGCCTCGTGGTCAACAGCGACAACGTCATCGGCGACCACATGTGGATCTGGCGCGCCGACCACGGCAGCGGCGTCGGCTGGACCAGCAACACCGCGGACACCGGGCTCGTCGTGAACGGCGACGACGTCACCATGTACGGCCTGTTCGTCGAGCACTACCAGAAACACCAGACGATCTGGAACGGCAACGGCGGCCGCACGTACTTCTACCAGAACGAGATGCCCTACGACCCGCCCAACCAGGCGGCCTGGATGAACGGCTCCACCCAGGGCTACGCCGCCTACAAGGTCGCCGACTCCGTCACCAGCCACCAGGGCTACGGCTTCGGCAGCTACTGCTACTTCAACGTCAACCCGGGCGTCACCGCCGAGCACGCCATCGAAGCGCCGAACAACCCCAACGTCCGCTTCAAGGACATGGTCACCGTCTCGCTGGGCGGCACCGGCACCATCCGCCACGTCGTCAACGACCGCGGCGGCCCGTCCAACTCAGCCACGAACGTGGCCAACCTCGTCAGCTATCCGTAACGGCAACGGGAAGGAGCCCCCATGCCCAACATGCGACGCACCACACCGTCCCGGACGGTGTCCGCGGCCCTGCGGCTGCTGGCCCTGCTGGCCGTACTTCTCGGCCTGACGGCAGCCCCCGCCGCCCACGCGACGACGCACACCCCGAAGACCCCGAGGGCGCCGTTCAAGGTGCTGGCCCTCTACAGCGGCACCTGGGACGCCGCGCACATCAACTTCGTCCACGAGGCGAACGACTGGTTCCCCAAGCAGGCGGCCCAGAACGGCTTCACCTACACCGCCAGCAACAACTGGAACCTGCTCGCGGACGGCGGCGTCAACGGCTACCAGGTCGTCCTCTTCCTCGACGATCTGCCGCAGACCGCGGCCCAGCGCACCGGCTTCGAGCGGTACATGCGGGCCGGCGGCGGCTGGATGGGGTTCCATGTGTCGGCCTTCACCACGGAGGCCCAGAACTGGTCCTGGTACCACAACCAGTTCCTCGGCAGCGGCAACTTCAAGTCCAACACCTGGGGCCCGACCACGGCCAAACTGAAGGTCGAGGACCGCACCCACCCCGCCACCAAGAACCTGCCCGCCCTGTTCACCTCGTCGGTGAGTGAGTGGTACAGCTGGTCGAAGGACCTCCGGCAGAGCCCCAACATCAAGATCCTGGCCTCGGTCGACCCGAGCAGCTTCCCGCTCGGCACCGACCCCGACCAGAGCTGGTACAGCGGCTACTACCCGATCCTGTGGACGAACACCACGTACAAGATGCTGTACGCGAACTTCGGCCACAACGCGATGGACTACGCGAACAACACGCCCCTGTCGTCCACCTTCGCGAGCGAGACCCAGAACCGGTTCCTGCTCGACGGCCTGAAGTGGCTGGGCGGCGCGGCCACCACCGCTCGGCCGTCGGCCGCGTGATCCTGACACCGCCGTGCCCGGGCACCGAGCTGACCACCGAAGCGTGCTTCAGCTTCCGTACTGCTTGGTGTCCGGGTGCTCGATGAGCAGGATGTGGGCGGTCTCCTCGGCAACGGGGCGGTGCCGCACCCCCCTGGGCACCACGAACAACTCGCCGGCCTGCAACACCACCGGCTCCCGCCCCTCCAGCTGAATCTGAACGCTGCCGTCCCAGCACAGGAACAGCTCGTCCTCATCGTGGTGGTGCCAGGGAAACTCGCCCTCCAGCCGGGCCACGCGCACGACGGTGGTGTCGTTCACCATGGCCAGACTGCGCTGCTGGAAGGGCCCGGGGAGCGTGGTGATGGCCTCGGCCACCGATACCGCGGCAAGGTCACGCAGGTTCTCACGTCGTGTGGTCATGCCATGATCCTCGCCGTCGCCATGCCCGGCTCACAGAGCCAATGCGCCACAATTGGTCCGCTCAGCGAACCAATAATGAAAGCTCTGGATCATGCCCATGGACCCGGCCGACCTGGCCGACCGCCTGGGCCGGTGGTCGGCCGGCCGCGGTCCGCTGTACCTCCTGCTCGCCGCGCGGCTGCGGCGCCTTGTCGACGAGGGCGAGCTGCGCCCCGGCACCGGGCTGCCACCCGACCGGGCCCTCGCCTCCGCGCTCGCGGTAGGTCGCGGGACCGTGGTCGCCGCGTACGAGCAGCTGCGTACGGAGGGCCGGATCGTCCGGCGCCAGGGAAGCGGCACCCGCGTGGCCGGACCCTCCCGCCCCGGACCTCAGGAGACCACCGGGGCGCCGGTCTTCCTCCACCTGCTGGAACCCCAGGCCGACGACGTGATCCTGCTGGCGTGCGCCGCCCCCGACGCGCCTCCGCCGATCCTGCTGACGGCCTACGAGCGGGCCCTGTCCCAGCTGGCCACGGTCACGGGCGACATCGGGTACCACCCGTCGGGCCACCCGCACCTGCGCCGCGCCGTCGCCGACCACTACACCCGCCGTGGCGTACCGACCGATCCCGAACAGGTCCTGATCACCAACGGGGGCCAGCAGGCCCTCTCCCTCCTCGCCCGCGCGTTCGTCGAGCCCGGCGGTACGGTGCTGGTCGAGGCACCCACCTACCCCGGCGCGCTGGAGGCGTTCCACGAACGGGCCGCGGCACTGCGGACGCTCCCCACCGGCCTCGACGGCTTCGAAGCGGCGGTCCGTACCCCTTCCCGCCGCCCGGAGCTCGCCTACCTCGTGGCCACCCACCACAACCCCACCGGATCCGTACTGCCACCGCTGGCGCGCCGGAGACTCGCGGTGGCGGCGGCCACCGCCGACGTACCGCTCATCGACGACGAAGTCCTCGCGCACCTCGCCTTCCCCGGGCAGCGGACACCCCCTCCGCTCGCCGCGTACAGCGACACGGTCATCACGGTGGGCTCCCTCGGCAAAAGCGTCTGGGGCGGGCTGCGCATCGGCTGGATACGAGCCACCAGGCCCGTCATCGACCGCCTCGCCCGTCTCAGGGCGGTCCATGACCTCGGCGGAAACCTCCCCGCGCAGCTCGCCGCGGCCGAACTGCTGCCCCGCCTGGAAACCCTGTGCCAGGACATGGCGGCGGCCCGCCAGGCCCGCCATGACCACCTGCGCGCGGAACTGGCGCAACAACTGCCGCAGTGGCAGGCCCTACCGGTCACCGGCGGCCAGACCCTGTGGGTGCGCCTCCCCCACGGCGACGGCGACTCCTTCGCCCAGACGGCCCTCCGCCACGGTGTGGCCGTCATTCCCGGCAGCGGACTGGACGCCTCCGGGGGCAGCAAGGAGTTCATCCGCATCCACTGCTTCGCCACCGTCGACACCCTGACCGAGGCGGTGCGGCGCCTGGCGACGGCCTGGCACGCGTACGGCGGCGGCCACGGCCGAGGCGACCCGGCACCGGCGCCGCGGTCGATGGCTGTATGACGTCGGCCCACCGTGTCAGGAGGACCGGAGGGCGGCGCGCCGGCGGTAGCGAAATGGAGCGTGTCTCAGTTGACGGAGCGAGCGTCATGCCCGTGCCTCCGTGCCTCCGTGGGTTCCCGGGCTTCTGCTGCGACCAGGCCGGAGATGCCCAGGCCCGGCGCGTCGGGCAGCACGACCGCAGCGCCTTGGTACCGCATGCCGCCGACGACGGCGGGGCGCTGGAGCCACCACACCGCGTCGAGGTCGCTCACCATCGTGGTCCCGTAGGCGGCTACCAGGCTGGCCGCGGCGCCGGTGCCGATCTCGCTCTCCAGCATGCAGCCGAGGATGGTGCCCATGCCCTGGGCTCGCGCCAGTTCGAGGAGGGTACGGGCGGCGCTGAGTCCGCCGCTCTTCGCCAGCTTGACGTTGACCAGGTCCGCCGCGCGCCGGTGGATCACCTCCACCAGGTCGCGCACGTCGAAGACGGACTCGTCCGCCATGATCGGGGTCTCGACGCGGTCGCTCACCCAGGCCAGGCCCGCCACATCCCGGTAGGCCACCGGCTGTTCGACGAACTCCACCCCCATGCCGGCGTCCTCCAGCGAGCGGATGACCCGTACCGCCTCGCGGGGCGTCCACCCCTGGTTGGCGTCGAGACGGATCCTCACCTCGGGGCCGACCGCCTGGCGGACCGCCGTCACGCGGTTGATGTCCGTGGCCGCGTCCGTGCCGACCTTGACTTTCAGCGCGTCGAATCCCTCCGCGACCCGGCTCTTCGCCGCCGTGGCCATGCTGTCCACCGTGCCGACCGCAAGGCTCACGTCGGTGGGCACCACCAGCCGGGAGCCGCCGAGCAGTCGGACCAGCGGGATCCCGAGGCGGACCGCGGCGAGATCGTGGAGCGCGATGTCCACCGCGGCCTTGGCCGGCTCGTTGCCGACCACGGCGCGGCTGACCCTGCGACAGTTCTCCACCAGGTCATCGGCGTCGCGACCGATGAGAAGCGGGGTGAAGACCTCGGTGACGCAGGCCTCGCTGGAGGCGAGTGAGGATCCGGTGACAGTCCACACCTCCGGCGCCTCGCCGAAGCCGGAGCGCCCGTCGCGGTCCACGATCTCGACGACGACGGTCGAGACGTGGGTCAGGTGTGCCAGGGCGGTGACGAACGGCGTGTGGAGGGGAGCCACCAGACGGTGGACATGGACAGCGGCGATGGTCATCGATCAGGCCTCGTCAAACTCAGGGTCGAGGGGGCCGTCACGTGGCAGCCCGCCGCCGGGCGTACGCCTCGATCTCGATCTTCATACGGGGGTCGGAGAGGCCGCACACAAGCATGGTCGCGGCCGGGCGGATCCCGCCGAAGGCGCGGCGCAGGGTCGGCCAGCACGGCTCGAAATCCTCGCGGTCGGGAAGCATGTACCGCACCCTGACCACGTCGGCGAGGGTGCAGCCCGCCTCGGCCAGCGCCGCCTCGATGTTGCGCAGGCACTGCTCGGCCTGCTCCACCACGTCGTCGGAGATCGTCATGGCGGCGTAGTCGAAACCGGTCGTCCCGGAGACGTGCACCCAGTCGCCGTCCACCACGGCCCGGGCGTAGCCGATCCGCTCCTCGAACGTCGAACCGCTGAGGATCGCGCGCCGCTCCGCCGGTCGCTCCGGCAGTCGCTCTGTCATGCGCCGAACGCTAGGTGACCTGCACCGATACGTCCAATACTCGCCCAGGACCGGTCTGATATGCATCGGCGTATGGAACGTCCCGAACTTCCCCTCCAGCAACTGCACGCCTTCGTCGTCCTCGCCGAGGAACTCCACTTCGGCCACGCGGCCGCCCGCCTGGGCATCACGCAGCCCCCGCTGAGCCAGCAGATCCGCCGCCTGGAGGACACGGTGGGCCACGCGCTGTTCACCCGCGCCCCCAGGGGCGTCGGGCTCACCCCGGCGGGCCGGGAGCTGCTGCCCGCCGCCCGGCAGGCCCTCACCGGCCTCGCGGACGGCCTGGCCGCGGCCCGGGCGGTCGGCGGCGGGCTCGCCGGGCGGCTGCGGATCGGCTTCGCCGCCTCCCTCGCCCTCACCGTCCTGCCCGGTCTGCTGCGCACCTTCCGGGAGCGGTTCCCCGACGTGCGCCTGGACATCCACGAGATGACCACCGCGCCGCAGCTCGCCGCCCTGCACGACCGGGCCATCGACGTCGGCCTGCTGCGCGAGCCGCCCGCCGACGAGCCTGGGCTGGCCTTCAGGACCGTCCTGACCGAGCCCTTCGTGGCCGTCCTGCCGTCCGGGCACCCGCTCGCGGCGCAGCGGGTTGTCCGCGTCGGGCAGTTGGCGGACTCGCACTTCGTCCTCCTGCCCCGCGCGGCCGGACCGGGGCTGTACGACCGGATCACCGGCCTGTGCGCCGAGGCGGGCTTCACGCCCCGGCTCGCCCAGCACGCGGTGGAGTGGCAGACCGTCTGTGCCCTGGTGGAGACCGGTCTCGGCGTCTCCCTGGCCCCGGCCGGAATCCGCCGGCTGCGCCTCAAGGGGGTCGCCTTCCGCGGGATCGGACCCGGCGCCGCCCGCACCCGGGTCGCCGTCGCCTGGCGTCAGGACGACCCGAACCCCCTGGTCGCCCGCCTCCTGGCGGCCGTCGGCCAGGACCCGCCGACGGCCGCTCCCGGGGCCGCCCTACCCGTCCGTAGCGCTTCCGCCCCGGCCGGCGCGAGTGGGCCGCCGCGAGTTCGGCGAGCATAGGTGGCAGGCCGGCGAGTCCGACGTGGAGGTGGCGATGAGAGTCGTGTTTGTGCACGGGGCCTGCGTGCGGGACGGATCGTGGTGGTGGCACCGCACCGCCGAGCTGCTTCAGGAACGGGGGGTGCCGAGCGTGGCCCCGGCACTGCCGAGCTGCGGCGAGGCGGGCCTGCCCGGCGGCGTCGGCGGTCCGGGGCTGCCCGAGGATGTTGCCGTCGTGCGGCAGGTGCTACAGACCGGCGACGAGCCGACCGTCGTGGTCGCCCACAGCTACGGCGGTATCGTCACCGCGGAAGCCGCGGCGGGAATCGGGTCGGTGCGCCACCTGCTGCTGATCTCCAGCTACCTGCCCGAGGTCGGGCAGAGCCTGTCGGAGTTCGGGGACGGCAGCCCCGCCCCGTTCCTCGACGTCGACCCCGACGCCGGCACGTTCGGGGTCCGCCCCGAGCTGGTCGCGGACACGTTCTTGCAGGACTGCGACCCCGAGGTTCAGGCGGAGGCGGCGGACCACCTTGCCCGGCAGAGCGTGCGGGTAACCGGGCAGCCGGTCGGGGCGGCCGCATGGCAGCAGTTGCCCTCGACGTACCTCGTCTGCGCTCAGGACCGGGGCACCCCGCCGCGGCTCCAGCGCGAGTTCGCCCGCCGGGCCGGCAGCGTCGTCGAGTTCGACGCCGGCCACCACCCGTTCCTGTCCCAGCCCGCAGCGGTCCGGGACCTGCTGCTCAGCCTGTGACGGCAGCCGCGGACGAGCCGGGCGGGCCGCGCTGGAGGCGGACGGCCCGGTGCCTCCGCGCGAAATCGCCACCCGCTCGGCGGACCTCGCAGGGGCGGGGGTTACGGGCGGTTGTCGTACCCCCGTGCTGTGCTTGTCCTGTCGCAGTGGCCTCGGGATGAGGGAGCACATCGGTGAACCGTGAGCAGTGGCGTCCGTTCCTCCAGCAGTGGAGCGAGGAGTGGGTCGACAGCCATGACCCCGAGAAGGACGCCGAGCTGGACGAGGCCGTGGTCCGTGACCGCTGGCTCGGCTTCGCCCCGGCGAGCGAGGAGGAGATCGCGGCGGCCGAGGCCCGCTTGGGCTGCACTCTGCCGGTGTCACTGCGCGAATTCCTGGCGGTTACCAACGGCTGGCGGGACGCGGGCTGCTTCATCTACCGGCTGGCCGGAACGGCTGAGTTGCAGTGGCTGGCCGACTCCGACCGGGACTACCTGATCGAGATCTACGACGAACTCACGGAGGGCGAGGATGAAGAAGAGGAGGAAGAAGACGCTGACGTGATCAACGAGGGAGCGGTGCTGAGGCGCTCTCTGCTCGTATCGCTCGATGGTGACGCGGCGGACATCTTCCTTGACCCCGGGGACGTGAACGAGCGCGGGGAGTGGACCGCTTACTGGCTCGCTTCGTGGTCGGGGGCCGGGCTGGAGCCTTTCGACTCCTTCCACGAGTTGATGTATGACCAGTACAAGTCGTTCCATGCTTTGCGGAAACCGGAGGGGGAGACCAAGGACCGCTGGGACGAGAAGGTGGAAGAGGCCCGGCTCGCTGCTCTCGAAGGTGAAATAGACAACCCGTTGAAGGTGCTGACCGAGGCCGAAGCATTCGGCAACGAGCGGGCTCTGCTTCTGCGGTTCCAGATGCTGACCATGCTCGGCGGCGGTGAGCAGAGGGGCGGGATCAGTCATGTCGTGAACTACGCACACCATCCCGACATCCTGCAACACCCCATATTTGCAACTGAGTTGCTGCCTCTTGCCTTCGAGGAGGACCGCACTCGCGATCTGCCGTACGGATGGTCGACGCTGCGATTCTCCAAGGAGAACGGCCCGGAATGGCTGCGGTCGCTCATCTCCGACCACGAGGCCCGCCGCGCTGCCCCTGGCTGGCAGCTCTCCTTCGGCAACCCGGAATTCGACGCCGCTGTCCACCACATCACGGACCGACTGGCCGCCGACCCCGCGTTCCAGGTTCCGGACCCGTATGAGGGGCAGCGACGGTACGCGGCCGACGAAGAGACGTTGGTGGGCGACCAGTGCGTCATGCGAGTGGAAATGCGGACCCTTTCCGTCTCCACGGTCCTCGTCAGCGAGGAATCGGAGGACGGCGTGCCGGTCGACTTCGAAGTGCACGACCCCTTCGGCGCATATGACCGGGCACGGGAGCGTCAGCGACAGCTCATTGACGCGGCCTGGCCCGAACTGAAGGAGGCGATGCGGCTATGGCGCCCGCTGCATGAGGACCACATTGCCCCCGTGGTGCTGTTCGCCGACCCCATGCTCGCCGAGATGATCAGCGGCGAGCGGGGGCGGGAAATCCTTTCGATGTGTCGGGAAGACCGGCTGGAACACTAGGCGGTGGGTGCCTTGAGGGTGGTTATGAACGCGGCCCAGGAGCGGGAGGGGAATATGAGGGCGGGGCTGTCGGGGTTCTTGGAGTCGCGGACGGGGATGAGGCCGGGGAGGTTGTCGGCGACCTCGACGCATATGCCGCCGTCGTTGTTGCTGTAGCTGCTCTTACGCCAGGCGGCGGTGCTCAGGTCCGGTGTCGTCGCCATGAGTCCAGTCCTTCATTACGGCTTGGATCATCGCCTCGGAGTCCCGGGGCGAGAGGGCCATGGCCCGTAGCAGATCGTAGTTCTTCCGGAGCTTCGCAACGTCGTCCTTGTCTTCGATGACTGTCCCGAAGCGACTGCCTTCCCTGTAAGCCAGCATCGGCTCGTCCGGCACTGAGTAGAGCACGAGGGAGTTGCCCGCTTCCGCATGGTGGCCCGCGCTGAACGGCAGCACCTGGAGGGTCACGTATGGATGTGTCCCGTGCTCAAGCAGGGACTCCATCTGCCGCTGCATCACCTCCGGCCCTCCCGCCGGGCGGCGTAACGCCGCTTCATCCACGATGAACCAGCACTCCGGCGGAAGAGGCTGGTTCAGCCGTGCCTGCCGGTCGAGGCGAGCCTTGAGCAGCGCCTCGATTTCCGCGTCCGGAGCATGGCGGTGTCCGATGCGCAGCGACGCCCTCGCGAGTTCGGCGGTCTGGAGCAGCCCGGGGATGGTGGCGCACGAGTACTCCTCGATCACCATCGCCCGGCTCTCGACCTCAGTGGCCCGCCGGTATTTACCCGGAAAGGGCTCGTTCTTCGCGAGCGCGTACAGCCGCGCGAACAACCCGTCCGTCCCGAAACACGCGTCCAGCTTGGCCGGAAGGTCGTCGTACGGAAGGCACTCCGCCGCCTCGATCCTCGCAAGGTGCGACTTGCTGTAGTTCAGCACCTCCGACAGCCGCCGCAGCGACATATCCGCCTTCTCGCGGTGGCGGCGGATCTCCGCGCCGAAGAGGTCGCGTGCGGAGCGGTCGGGGAAGAGTTCGCGTGGCTGAAAAGGCATGGCGTATCCCTCCGTGTCCCGTTGATCTCGCGGGGACGACTGGCCTCTTCTGAGCATACGCATCGGAGCGCAACGATGTGCACACTCACCGTAATTGGCCGTGGAAGGAAAGGACCCCGGCGGCCGTGTGCGCGGCCCCGGGGCGCGGTCAACCCGAAGTAGGAGCAGGTCGACATAGATGAAGCTACCGAGCGCGTCACCCCCCGCCGCAAGGGGATTTCCCGCCGTACGAAGGCCGAGCCGGACGTCCCCCGGATGACCATGCGCGTGTACCGCGTGTCCCCGGAGACCGGCGCGGTCACGGAGGAGCTGGGCAAGGTGATCGTCATGATCAAGGACAAGCTCGCGCCCTTGCAGTCCAGCCAGTTCCCGCCCTGCGAGTGCCCGCTGCACCGCGACCGTAACGCCCCCTGGTACCGCTGAGCCGCGACCGGCTGCCCACGGAGCCTCCTCTGTGGGCAGCCGCGCGACGCTGGCTAATCAGCGAGGGTCGGAGTCGTCCAAGTCCGCCATTCGGAGAGGTTGCCCGGCTTCTTGCCCGAGATCCTTATCGAGCCCGCTGCGCTGCCCGTCTTCAGCAGGTACTTCTGGATGTTCTGCTGTAGAGGGGTCTTCCACTCGGACCTGACGGCGCAGTGGTTGCCGTCCTGGATGTCCGACCAGTAGGTGATGTTGTCCCCCGCGCCGAGCGCCTTGTAGACCTCCGCTCCGCCCAGGGCCGCCACGCTCCCGGATTTGGCGCCGAGCCAGTCGATGTGGGGGTTCTCCATGATGAAGAGCCCTCGCGGCGCCACCATGGCCACGATCTCGTGCGTGTCCAGCGGCAGGGTGGCCGGGTTGCCCGTGAAGGAGCCGAACGCGTCGCCCAGCCACGGCTGCTCGGAGTAGGCGCTGCTCAGGGGCTGCGAGCCGCTCTCTCCGGGAATGCCGCGGAAGATCGGAGCGCCCGCCGTGCCCGACTCGATCGGCATGGTCAGGGCGATCCGCTGGTCGAAGGCGCCGATGGCGAAGGCACCCTTGCCGTAGCGCGAGCAACCCGTGACGCCCATCGCGTCCGCCTTGAGGATGTTGCCGCCGGACTGCTCGATGACGTCGATGATCCGGCTCACGCCCCAGGCCCAGGCCATGAGCACTCCGGTGCTGCTCTGCGCGCCGTAGATGCTGTAGTACGCGCCCTGCTTGTTGTTCCGTGGCGTGCCCTCCCGGCCGACCGCGAGGGGGTCGTAGCTGATGACGGCGGCGCCGGAGGCCTTGATGGTGGCGGTGTCCGCGCCGAATCCGCCCACGACCACGACGGCCGGGAAGGGGCCGGAGCCACTGGGCAGTTCGACCTTCGCGGAGAAACTGGAGCTCTTGCCCTGGTCCGACACGTTCACCGTGATGTTGGTGTTCGAGACGGTCCCGGTGACACTGGCGGGCTTCGCGCGTTTCTCGCCGTAGACGTACTTCTCCGCGAGCTTCTTGATCTCCGCTCGCCGGCACCGCCAGTCGGACTTGGTGGAGATGCGCGTCCCGTTGAGCCGTGTGAAGGGGTCGGGGAGCTTGGAGTTGGCGGTCAAGGAGCCCGGGTCCTGTACGGCGCAGTCGGCGCCGTCGTCCTCGACGCCGGGGGCGATGCGCGCGGCGGCGCCTGCTGCCTGTGTGTTGAGGGTGGTGGCCGTCAGGCTCACGGCGGCCACGAGGACCGCGGGTACCCACGCCCGGGGGCGATATCGATGAAAGCGCATGAGGGGACCTCCATAGGAAGGCGCGTGGCGACGGCAACGGGCCCCGTTGGACTGGCATGGAGTCAGGCGCCTGCCGGGCACGCCAGTTGATGGGAAGTGCACCCATGGGAGCGCTCCCACTGTAGGAGTGGGCCGAGTGGGCGGCAACACCCGCAACACCCGCAACCCGAGCGGATTTCGATTTCCGCTGCAACGGGCTGTGCGGTGCCCCAGGGCCGGGTACGCTGCCGGTCCTCATGGGGCGACCGGGGGGTGTCCCGAGACAAGGGGGGACTTGTCTTGAGCGGTGGAGTGAACAAGGGGAGAGATACAGGCAGGACGAGAGCCAAGTACCGGACCGGGGAGCGGTCGCGTCGGCGCGGCAGCCTGATGCGGATGTTCCTCGCGGTGCTGCTGCTCGACCTGATCGTCATGTCAGTCGGCGGGCTGGGCCCGAGCACCGAGCGCGTGACGAGGATGTGGATCAGCGCCGAGATCGCCGAGGACGGCAGCGCCCGGATCACCGAGGTGATCGACTACGACTTCGGATACCGCGACTCCACCCTGAACGGTATCCACCTCGACATCCCGGGCCGGTCCTTCGGCAGAGTGGGCGGGGTCAGCGCCACCGAGGACGGCGTCCCGGTCCCGCACGAGCTGAGGACCGACGGGTTGCGGACCCGCATCGCCGTGGGCGACCCGGACCGCACGGTCGTGAGCCTCCATCGCTACCGGGTCCAGTACACGCTCAAGGGCTTCGTGCAGGACGGCAGACTCGTCTGGCCCGCGATCGGCACCGGGTGGGAGGTCGACCGCGACAACATTGAGATCCATGTCGTGGCCCCGCACGACCTCACCGACGCGCGCTGTGCGCAGGACACCACGGATTCCCGGGGGAGCTGTACGGCCGAGAAGCCGGAGCCGGGCCACCTCGTCGTCACCGTCGACAAGCTCGGGGCGGGAAGCGGCATCACGCTGTACGCCTCCGGTGCGCGGAGCGGACCCGCCAGTGGGGCGTCCGCTCCCCGGCCGCCGTCCGGAGCGGCCGACGGTGACGCGCGCGTCGACCCGGCGTCGACGGCCGTGGTGGCGGCGGGCGTCGCCCTGTGCAGCGCCCTGCTGGTGGCGCGGGTGCTGCGCCTCGTCGGCCGCGACCGGCTCCCGGGCCCGCTCACCCCGGCCTCCGCCCCGCCGGGGGACTTGAACCCCATCCAGGCCGGCATCCTGCTCGCCGGGCGGGCCGGGCCCTGGCAACGGGTGGCGTGGCTGCTCAACGCGGCCATCGCCGGTCACGTCGCCATCAACGGTGGCCGGCGGTTCACGTTTGTGTGGCGCCGGGGCCCTGGTGACGCACCGGTGGATCCGGCCACCGAGGCCATGCTCGACAACATCTTCCTGGGCCGAGAGGAGTTCGTCCTGAGCGTGCACGGCCAGCGCTTCCAGAGCGCCTGGCGCATCCTCGGCGATCAACTGGAGGACTGGCGCCGTACCAGCGGGCACTGGGATCCGGAGGGCGAGCGCCGATCCCGGACGGCGCGGCGGATCGGTATCCCCGCCGCGCTGCTGGGTCTGGCCGTCGCGACCTTCGGCAGCGTGCTCAACACCTGGATGAACGGGGCGGGGTGGCCGACCGTCGTCGCGGGCGCGGTGGTCGCGGGCACCGGCATCGCCCTGTGGCTCCGCGGCTGGGAACTCCAGACCCGCACTGCCCACGGCACGGCGATGTTGCTCCAAGTGGATTCGTACCGGCGCTTTGTGGCCGAACGGAAAGCGGACGGCAGCCGATCGCGGCTGGATGCCGTGTGGGGGGTGGCGCTGGGGGAGTCCGCCGGTGCGCGGCGGGTGGTTGCCGCGTCAAGGGCGGCGTCCGGCGCCGGTGCCGTCGGCCGTCTGACCACGCGGGCCTGGTACCCGGTGACGGCGCTGGGCCTGATCGCCGCCCTGGTGGTCGCCGAAACCGAGCAGTGACGCCCGCGCGTTCTGGTTCCGCCGCGCCGAGGGTCAGTCCTGCGCCTCAAGGGCCTCGCGTACGAAATCGGCCGCCCAAGGGGCTCCCTCGGCGGGCCACTGTGCGACGAGCCGCGAGATCAGGGCCCGGTGGTCCGCCAGCCGGGGCTCGTCGGTGAGGCCCAGGGCGGCCGTGGCCTGCACCTCCAGTTCCTCGCACCCGGTGGCGCGCACCAACTCCTCGGTCGCCGCGTTGCCCGGGGCATCCCGCAGTGATCCCAGCGCGCTGGTGCGCTGCGATACGGGAAGGCTCTCGTCGCGGGCGAGGGCTCCGAGGGTGCTGATCAACTCGGTGTCCGCCGCGTTCGTCTCGTAGAGGAACCCGCTGACCGTGTACAGGGCGCAGCTGCGCACCTCGGGGTCGGTGGCCTGCCGCAGCACCCCGGCGAGCAGTGCCGCGTCGCCCGGTTCCCATGAGCGCGCCACGCGCAGCGCGTTCAACGCGCTCAGGTGGTTGGCACCGGCCGGTGACGGGGGCCGGCGCAGCGCCTCGCGGGCGCGGGCGAGCACCTGCGGGGTGTCGACGGCGCGTGCCTGCTCGCCGAAGTGACGCTCAAGGCCCTTGTCGTGGTACCAGTGGTCCAGCGCGATGCCCACGGCCACCTCCTGGCCGCTGTCGAGCAGTGTGCGGAGCGCGCGGTGGTACGTGTCCTCGTCGCCGGGGGTGCGCAGTTCGCGGTGCGCGCGGTAGAGGCCGGGGTCGGCGAGCCGATGGCCTTCCCAGTGGACGCTGTGCATGCCCCCGAACACCGCCCTGCGGACCAGGTCGGCGTCGTGCGCCGAGGACATGACCTCAACCGGCCAGCCCTCCACCGTCTCTTCGAGCAGTTCGCGATGCTCGTCGATGCGCTCCGGGCGGGACAGCCGCCAGGCCGCCTGGACGTGGATGTCCCAGTCGTCGCCGGCCAGGGCCCGCAGCAGCAGCGGGTTGGCCTCGGGGCCCAGAGCCTCGCCCAGCACGCGAAGTGCGGTCTCGTGGTGGCCGGACCGGGACGGGTCGAACACGAAGCGGCTGACGATGTCGACAAGTCGTTCACGATCGGGTCCGGGGTCGGCTGCTTCGTCCGCGTCATCCGTGTCCAGCACTCCGTACGCGACCCAGAGAGCCTTTTCGCGCACCCCGTCGCTCGTGGCCCGCTCCAGCACCTCGGCGATCAGCCTCGCGTCCGATGGTTGCGGCCAGCGGGCGCCGATCGCGTTCAACGCGCTGATGTGGTTGGCGGCCTCGCCGGTATCCGGACTCAGCTCGGGTGGCGACGGCGGATCGCCCAACACCTCCCAGGCCCGGGCGACCACCTCGGGCGCGTACGCCTCGATCTCGTCCTCGTGGAGGAGGTTGCCCAGCCCCTGCCAGCTCTGGAAGTAGTCGAGCGCGATGCCCGCGGCCGCCGGGTTTCCGCTGTGGAGCAGGGTGCGGAAGGCGCGGTGGTAGGCGTCCTCGCTGCCGGTGGGAAACATCAGCTCCGCGTGGGCGCGTTCCAGCTCCGGATCGCTGTCCAGCCGGGTCCCGAGCCAGTAGATGCTGTGGAACCCGGTCAGCGCCTCCCGCACCAGGCTCGCCGGGTATTGCGCGTCCTGTGGCCACGTGGCCGCCAGCCGCTCGACATGCTCCCGGTGGTCATGGAACCGGCCGTTTGTGGTGAGCCCGAGGGCACCGTAGACCTGCATCCGGTGCTCGCCCGACTCGGTGGCGCGGACCAGGAGGGCCGTCGCCTCGGGGTCGTCCGCCTCGAACACCGCGTGCAGGGCCTCCGTGCGTTCCCCCATGTCCTCAAGGCTTTCGTCAAAGGCCACGGCGCCGAGCGCGGCGACCAGCCGCGGGCTCGGCGTCTCGGCCGCGTCCAGCGCGGTGGCGGCGGCCGAACAGGCGGCGGAGCGCACATTCGCGTTGGTGGCGAGGGCCAGTGCGTCGGCGATGAGGTCCGCGTCGGCGGGTTCGGCGATGTTCATCATCGCGTTCAGCGCGCTCGCGTGGTTGGCGCCCGTGAAGGTGTTCTCGTCCTCGGGGGTCGGCGGCCGGCGGAGCAATTCGCGGGCCACGGCGAGTGCCTCTGCCCCGTACCGCTCGACCGCGCTCTCGGCACCGAACCGGGTCAGCGCCCCGGAGTACTGGAAGTGGTCGAGCGCGATGCCCGCGGCGATGGTGTTTCCGCTGTGGAGCAGGGTGCGGAAGGCGCGGAGGTACGCCTGCTCCTCGGTCGGAGCCATCAGCTCGTGATGCGCCTGCTTCAGTTCCGCGTCGGGCAGTTCGCAGCCTTCCCAATGGAAGCTGTGGAAGCCGGCCACCATCAGGACCTAGCCAGGGGACGCCCCGCTTTAGCGGGGTGGGGAATGGCTTCTTTGGCCTGCTCTGACCTCAGTGGGGCCCATGGATCTGCACTGTTCACCTGTACTGCCCTCTCTGCCGCATTAGACCTGCGGCGTGTGTATAATTATCGCGTGACTGTGACCAGGAAGGTTCGCCGGTTCTCCGGTGGCGTGTACGACCTCGGGCTCCACGTGGTGTGGTGCCCGAAGTACCGCCGTCCGGTCCTCGGCGGACGGGTCGCGGAACGCCTGGACGAGCTGATCCGGCAGAAGGCCGAAGAGAAGGGCTGGGAGATCGTGGCCCTTGAGGTCATGCCCGACCACGTGGACCTCTTCGTCAAGCACGACCCGAAGTCGTCCGCCTCGTACGTGGCGAACCAGTTCAAGAGCTTCACCTCCCACGTCCTGCGGGCGGAGTTCCCGCACCTGAAGTCGCGGATGCCCACCCTGTGGTCGTCGTCGTACTTCGCCGCCTCGGTCGGTGCCGTATCGGCAGCCACGGTGGAGAGGTACATCAACACCCAGTGGGAACGCCCCCGGAAGAAGGAAAAGGGGGACGCCTCGTGATACGGGCGTACAAGTTCCTCCTTCGACCCACGGTGCGCCAGCAGCAGGCTCTTGCCGAGATGCTCCGGGATCACTGCTCGCTCTACAACGGTGCGTTGCAGGAGCGCCGGGATGCCTACCGGCACAACTCCAAGATCTCGATCAAGTATGGGGGCCAGTCCGCCCAGCTCAAGGAGATCCGGGCGTTCGATCCGGAGCGTCAGGGGCGCTGGTCGTTCTCTTCGCAGCAGGCGACCTTGCGCCGCCTGGACAAGGCGTTCCAAGCGTTCTTCAAGCGGGTGAAGGCCGGTCTCACACCGGGGTACCCGCGCTTCAAGGGCGTGGGGCACTTCGACACGGTGGCCTTTCCCAAGGACGGCGACGGCTGCCGCTGGGACTCCACGCCGAACGACCGGCAGACCCACGTGCGTCTGCAAGGTGTCGGGCATGTACGAGTGCACCAGCACCGGTCTGTTCGCGGCCGGGTCAAGACGATCAGCATCAAACGGGAAGGCCGCCGCTGGTACGTCGTCCTCGCCTGCGACGAGGTTCCTGCCGAACCGCTCCCCGCTACCGGCAGCATCGTCGGCATCGACATGGGCACGGTGCACTTCTTCACCGACTCGGGCGGCGCGCACAAGCCGAACCCGCGCTTCCTGGAAGCGATGGCCGACGAGCTGACTGCCGCCCAGCAGCACCTTTCGATGTTCCACAAGCGCACCCGACGTCGGACGAAGAAGCACCGCGCCGCAGCCCGGAAAGTCGCCAAGCTGCACGCCAAGATCCGGCGTCAGCGTCTGGACCACCACCATAAGACGGCCCTGTCGCTCGTCCGTGAGAACGACGTGATCGGTCACGAGAAGCTGAACATGGCGGGCATGACCAAGAGCCCGCAGCCCAAGCCCGACCCCGACAACGACAGCGCGTTCCTGTCGAACGGCGCCGCCGCCAAGGCCGGGCTGAACAAGAGCATCCTGGATGCGGGTTGGGGACAGTTCCTCGCGATCCTGGCGAACAAGGCTGAGAGCGCCGGTCGCCGAGTGATCGCAGTGGACGCCCGCAACACCTCCCGCACGTGCCCGCTCGCCGCCGGAGGCTGCGGACACGTTGCCAAGGAGAACCGCGCCACCCAATCGAAGTTCGAGTGCGTCAAGTGCGGGTTCGTTGAGAACGCCGACACGGTGGGCGCGCTGAACGTTCTGCACAGGGCCGGGCTGGTCCTCTGCGACGGTGCGTAGCCACCGATCCAGGAAGCCCGCGACTTTAGTCGTGGGTGGAGTCACGTATCCGCGTCTCCTTTCCGGGGGCCACCGAGCCTATCCCGTTGCACCGGGGCTCAGTTGTCGGTCACTGCTGCTGGAATGGGGCCGAGACCGAGCAGCCGCGGGGGAGCCGCATGACCAGCCCGCAGAGCCCGCAGAACCGCAGATCACCGAGCTGCTCCAGCGGGTGGCACACAGCATGGCCAAGGGGGCGCCCCCCGGGTGGCAGCGGGCGTCGATCAGCGCTCGTGCCGACCGGCACGGCATCGGCGGCCACGGCGTGGTCAATGTTCTCGGGAACGGCAGGACACGCCCCGGGGCCATGCGGACACCCAAGCAGCTACAGCGGGTTTTCGAGCTGGACGACACCGGGGCCGACGAACCTATGCGGTCAGAGCACCTAGAGTTGCGAAGCCCCTCCGTCGACAGGGAACTCCGTTCCCGTCGAGAAGGTCGCATCGAACGCCAAGTACGCCACCGCGGCGGCCACTTCCTCGGGCGTCCCCAGCCGCTGCATCGGGATGGTGCTCCGGTAGGTGTCCTTCGTCGCCTCGACGACGTCGGCGGGCAGCGAGGAACGGTCCAGGATGCCCGAGTCGATCGGGCCGGGGCTCACGGCATTGACGCGCACCTTGCGCGGAAGCAGTTCGCGGGCCAGGGTGCGCGTCATCGACCGCAGGGCTGCTTTGCTCGCCGAGTAGACACTGAGCGCGTCGAGGCCCAGGACGTTCACCACCGACGTGGTGAGGACCACGCCGCTTCCCTCGCGCAACAGCGGCGCCAACGCCTGCACTGTGAAGTACGGGCCCTTGGCGTTGATGCCGAACAGCTCGTCGTACATCTCCTCCGTCGTCGAGTCGAACGGCGCGGACGCAGTGACGCCGGCGTTGACGAACAGCGCGTCCACCGCGCCGAACCGCTCCTGGACCGTGCCGGCCAGCGCCTTGATGTCCTTCAGGGACGCGGCGTCGCTACGGACGGCGATCGCCTTGTTCCCCAACTGCTCCAACGCGGCGTCCAGGGTGGATCTGGTGCGGCCGGTGATCAGTACGTGCGCCCCACCGTCCGCGAACAACCGGGCCGTAGTCAGGCCGATACCGCTGCTTCCGCCCGTGATCACGATCTTCTTGCCGTCATAAGTGGTCATGCCCTCCAGCCAAATATCCACCCGCACACCATGTCCAAGACCTGTTCCGTATGTCGTCATGTCCCAGGCGTATGGCGGCGCGCGACGTACCCTGGGCGAATGGACGTTGATCTGCGGCTCGTGCGCTATTTCACGGTCGTGGCGGAGTACGGCAACTTCGGCCGGGCCGCCGCCAGGCTGCACCTGGCACAGCCGTCGCTGAGCCGCCAGATCCAGCGACTGGAAGCTCAGCTCGGTGTCCGGCTCTTCGACCGCTCGCCGCAGGGCAGCAGCCTCACCGACGCCGGTCAGGCCTTCCTTCCCAGGGCCCGGATGCTGCTCCAAGAGGCCGAGCAAGCCGCTCACACGGCCAGAGCCGCCGTCCAGCCCCGTACCATCACCGTCGGCTACGCCGAAGGACTGGTCATCACCGCCTGTGTGCAGGAACTGCGCCGTCGGCACCCCGACGGCCAGGTCCGCACCCGGCACCTCGACTGGCGGGACACGCACGCCCTCGCCGAGGGGCGGGTCGACGCCCTCGTCGCATACAGACCCCTGCCCTTGCCCACGGACGGCTTCCGGGTGACCAAGCTCCACGAGGAGTCGCGGGTACTCGTCACGTCGGCGAGTCATCATCTGGCGAACGAGAAACCCGTCAGCCTGCGGGCTCTGTCGGACGAGGAACTGGTGGCCTGCGTCAGCACTCCGGTTGTCTGGAGCACGCCCAAGCCGGTCGGCGACCGTCCGGCACCACCCCCGCCCGCAATCGACGACAGCTACGAGGACAAGCTGGAACTCATCGCCACCGGCCACTGTGTCGCGATCTTCCCTGCCGGCGATCGACGCGCTGCTGTGCGCGAGGACATCGCGCTGGTGCCCGTCATCGACATCGATCCCTGCGAGGTCGTGCTCGTCACGCGCGCTGACGACCCCAACCCGCTGCTCGGATCACTGGAAGACGTCGCACGTACATTGCTCGGCACAGCCTCCCGACGGGAGAACAACGAACTGCCGGTCAACTGACCTCCTTGCCTCTGCGCGGTGTTCCACAGGGCTGTCGCCGCGCTGTACGGTCAGCGGGGCCGTCGACCGCTCCAGTGTGGGCCGACTCCATCCCACCCCAGACGGCGCCGCCGCGACCCCGGAAGACGCTCTGGCCGGCGCCCCGTCGGGTGCGGGCCAAAACCGTGCGACGCGGAGCTGTCGCCGCTGGCGGGACATCCCACGCCGGCAGCCGTGACGGTGCGCTCGGACGAGCCCGTTTCACTGGACCCGCTGAGGGACTGCCCCCGGCTGTACGGGTTGGATCTGTCCCGGGCCGCGGTTGTGCGGGATCTCGAGGTGGTCGCCCGGATACCGGGCCTGCGTTATCCGGCGATGCGGCCGGACCAGTGGCGGCAACTCGTCGAGAGCGCCGGCCCGCCGCCCGCCCTGGCCGCCGCCGTGCCGGCCGACGCCTCCTTGCCCGAGACGCCGGCCGAGTGGGCGGCTCGCCTCGGCGGCGATCCGGACGACATACGCACTACACCGGCCGGCTGCCGGACCGCGCATAGGACCGGAGCAGGGGCTCAGGGGACCGCGAAGAGGCGGACGGTGTCCTTCGTGCCGGGGCTGCTGCCGCTGCCGAGGCCCGCCGCCAGGGTCTTGCCGTCCGGGCTGAACGCCACCGCCTCAAGGGAGTTGGGGCAGGTGAAGGTGGCCGTCGACTTCCCCGTGGCCGTGTCCCACAGCCGGGCGGTCTCGTCCCGGCCGGCGCTGGCCAGGGTGCGGCCGCTCGGGTGGAACGCGAGTGCGTTGACCCAGTCCTTGTGGCCCTTGAGGGTGACGACGTCCTGACGGGTGGCGGCGTTCCACAGCCGTATGGTCCCGTCCAGCTGCGCGATGGCCAGGAGCTGGTTGTCCGGGCTGAACACCGCGATCCGGTGGGACGTGTGCTCGTCGATGGTCACCAGGGCCCGGCGGGACGGCATCTCCCACAGCTTCAAGGGGAACGCGCTGACCAGGAGCTTGCCGTCCGGGCTGAAGGCCAGCGGCCCGCTGTACTGGCCCTCGATGATGTCGAGTTGCCGGCCGGAGGCCAGGTCCCACACATACAGGCCCTCGGAGAGGCCCGCGACCAGGGTCTCGCCGTCCGGGCTGAGGGCCAGGGAGTGGACGAAGCCCTCCTGGGCCTTGCCGGTCGGGGGGCCGTCGAAGGTCTTCACCATGCGGCCGGAGGCCACATCCCACGAGATGACCTTGTTCTTCTCCGCCCGCACCAGGAGCTTGAAGTCCGGGGTGAACAGGGCGGGCTGGAGGTACGGGGGGATGCCGACGCGGGTGCTGGTACCGCGCTTGGCGGGTACGTCCCAGCGCCAGATGCCGCCGTCGTCACCGGAGGCGAGCAGGGTCCTGGCGTCCGCGCCGAAGGTGAGGGCCTGGACGCCCGACGGGCCCTCGAGGACCACGCCGTCCGCGCCGGAACCCGACGAGGATCCGGAGCCGGACGTGGAGTTGCCGGAGTTGCCTGAGTCGCCGGAGGTGCCGGAGTCGCCCCCCTCCCGCAGGTAGAGCGGGACCCCGATGGCTGCGGCCACGGCCGCGCCCGCCAGTCCGGCGATGAGGAGCCCGCGTCGGGTCACCCCGTCCGTGCCCGCGCCGGGCGCGGGCGGGGCCGGCCAGTCGGGTGCGTGCGCGGGCGGCTGCGGGATGGCCGGCGGCGCCGGTCGTGACTGCCCCGGGCAGGCCATGAGCAGCGTCTGCTCCGGGGGAGTGCCGGTCCGTGTTCCCTCCGGGGCGGCGCCCACGCGCAGCGTCTGCTCCTCGGTGGCCGGGAGCGGCGGCCGCTCCGGTACGGCGGGCGGCCGGACCGCCGTACCGGAACGGCCGCCGGACGTGGGCCGGCCCGCGAACCGGGCCGGGAGGTCGGCGACGGACGGGCGCTCGGCGGGGTCCTTGGCCAGGCACGCGGTCAGCAGGGCATGGAGCTCGCCGTCGAGGCCGTCGAGCACGGGCGGCTGGTCCAGGATCCGCTGGACGACCTCCACCAGGTCCGGCGCGTCGAACGGGCTGTGGCCGGTGGCGGCGAAGGCCAGGACCGAGCCCAGGGCGAAGACGTCGCTGGCCGGCCCGGCCCGGTCGGCGCGGATCTGTTCCGGCGACATGTAGGCGTAGGTACCGATGACCGTGCCGGTCTCCGTGAGCGAGCTGGCGTCCACGGCGCGGGCGATGCCGAAGTCGATGATGCGCGGGCCGTCGTCGGCGAGGATGACGTTGCCGGGCTTCATGTCCCGGTGGACCAGGTCGCATGTGTGGATGGCGGCCAGCCCCTCGGCCAGCCCCGCGCCCAGGCGCAGCACGGCGTCGGCTTCGAGCGGGCCCCGCCCGGTGACCACCTGGTGCAGCGTGGGGCCCGGGACGAACGCCGTGACCAGCCAGGGGGATGCGGCCTGGGGGTCGGCGTCGACGACCTGCGGCGTGTGAAAGCCGCCGACCCGCCGGGCCGCCTCCACCTCGCGGGCGAAGCGTGCCCGGAACTGCGGGGTGGCCGCCAGCTCCGGCCGGATGACCTTCACCGCGACCTTCCGGCCGCCCGGCGACGTACCGAGGAAGACCTGCCCCATGCCGCCCGCGCCCAGCCGGCCGTCCAGCCGATAGGGACCGACCCACTGCGGGTCGTCGGGCTTCAACGCATCCATGGATACCGTCCGTTGAGGAGTGAAGAGGGCGAAGGGGGCAGGCGGAGGTCCGTGGGAGACACCGTCTACGGGAGCTTCCACAGCTGGATCGAGGTGTCGGACTCCTCCGACACGGCGCTCAGGTTGAGCCCGGCCGCCAGCGTCGTGCCGTCCGGGCTGAACGCCAGCGCCGAGACCGAGGTGGTGTAGTCGGACTTCGGCATGACGCCGGTCAGGGTGGTGGCGACACGCTCCGTGGACACGTCCCAGAGGCTGATGGTCTTGCCGATGGTGTCGCTCGCCTTGGGCTCGATGTTGCCGCCTGCGCCCGCGACCACCGCTTTCCCTGCCGGACGGTACGCCGCCGCGACGATGTACGGGTGACGGTCGGTGAGCGTCGTGGTGAGGCGTCCGGTGTCCACGTCCCACAGCCGGATGCCGGGACCGGCGGCGACGAGGGTCTTCCCGTCCGGGCTGAACGTCACCCAGGAGTAGTTCTTCTTCCGGTCGGCGGCGAAGGTCCTGACGAGACGGCCGGTGTCGGCGGACCAGAGCCGTACGGGGCCTTTGCCGGTGTCGGCGGCCACGCTGGCCACGGTCTTGCCGTCCGGGCTGAACGCGAGCCCCTGAACGCTGCCGGTGTGCCCGTCGAGGGTGGCGGTGGGGCGGCCGGTGGATGTCTTCACGAGTTGCAGCCGGTGGTTGTCGCGGCCGACGGCGAGGGTCGTGCCGTCCGGGCTGATCGCCAGGCTGGTGACACCGTCGAACTGGCCGGTGTACGAGGCGAGGACACCCATCGGCGCGCCGGTGCGCACGTCCCAGCGGCGCAGGGTCTGGTCGAGGCCGCCGGTGAACAGCGTCTGGCCGTCCGGGCTGTAGACCAGGGTCAGGACGGTCGAGGTGTGGCCCTGGTACGTGGTGATGGTGCGGCCGGAGGTGATGTCCCACAGCCGCACCGTGTTGTCCATGCCGCCGCTGGCCAGGGTCCGGCCGTCCGGGCTGAAGGCGAGGCATTCGACCTGGCCGGTGTGGCCGGCCAGCCGCGCCACCGGCTTGGTGGGGTCCTTGGCGGTGTCCTTGGTGGTGCCCTTGGCGGAGGCGGGGGTCGCGCCGCGGCCGCCCTTCGGCTCGGTCTTCGCCCCGGAGTCAGGCCAGAGCAGGAACGCGGGGACGGCGACCGCGGCCGTGGCGGCGGCCGCGACCCCGCCGAACAACAGGGTGCGCCGCGTACGTGGCGCGGTGGCGGCAGTGGCGGCGGCGGGAGGCGCGGCCGGTCCGGTGACCGAGAGCCGGTGCAGGATGTCGGCGGCGGACGGGCGCCCGGCGGGGTCCTTGGCCAGACAGACGCTGACCAGGGAATGCAGGCTGCCGCCCGCGACGAGACCGTCCAGCCGGGGCGGTTCGCTGGTGACGCGGTGGATGATCCCCGGGACGGTCGACGCGTCGAACGGGCTGCGGCCGGTGGCCGCGAAGACCAGGACGGAGCCGAGGGAGAACACATCGCTGGCGGGCGAGACCGGGGTGGAACGCACCTGCTCGGGCGACATATAGGCGTAGGTCCCGATGATGGCGCCCTTGCGGGTCAGCGGTCCGGCCTCGGAGGTGTGGGCGATGCCGAAGTCGATGATGCGCGGGCCGTCGTCGGCGAGGATGACGTTGCCGGGCTTCAAGTCCCGGTGGATCAGGCCGCAGTTGTGGATGGCGGCCAGGCCCTCGGCGAGTCCCGCGCCGAGGCGCAGCACGGCGTCGGGGGCGAGCGGGCCGTTCTCGGTGACGACCTGCTGAAGCGTGGGGCCCGGAATGAACTCGGTGACCAGCCAGGGGGATTCGGCCCCGGGGTCGGCGTCGACGACCTGTGCGGTGTGAAAGCCGCCCACGAGCCGCGCGGCCTCCACCTCGCGGGCGAACCGTTCCCGGAACCGCGGGGTGGCCGCCAGCTCCGGCCGGATCAGCTTCACCGCGACGTTCCGGCCGGCCGGCGACGTACCGAGGAAGACCTGCCCCATGCCGCCCGCGCCCAGCCGGCCGTCCAGCCGATAGGAGCCGACGCGCTGGGGGTCCGAGGGGCCTAGTGGCTCCGCCATGCGCTACTCGAATCTGCCAGGACGGATGGGGCGTTCACGCCCGGTATTGAACCATGCCGCCGAGTGCGCGGGTCCGCTGTGCGCCTGTCCTGCGGCCGGGCGGTGGCGGCGCGGAGTGGCTGTCGGGCCCCTGCTCTGGCATCATGAGCAAACGGAACTATGTTCCGGTAAGGAAGGGTATAGGAGGGAGCGGCCCGATGGGCTACAGCGGCGATAGCGCGGGGCGCGCGGCCCGGTCCAAGCGGGCGGACGCCCGGCGCAACGAGGAGACGCTGCTCGACGCGGCCGCCGCGGTCTTTGTCGCGTCAGGCGTGGAAGCGCCGGTGCGCGACATCGCGGCCAAGGCCGGAGTCGGGATGGGCACCATCTACCGCCACTTCCCGACCCGGGCGGATCTCATCGTCGCCGTCTACCGGCACCAGGTCGAGGCCTGCGCCGAGGCCGGTCCGGCCCTGCTGGCCACCAGCGAGACGCCGCACGCCGCGCTGGCGCGCTGGATCGACCTCTTCGTCGATTTCCTGGTCACCAAGCACGGGCTCGCGGCCGTGCTCCAGTCCGACAACACCGGCTTCGAGACACTGCACTCCTACTTCCTCGACCGCCTCCTGCCCGTGTGCGCCGAGTTGCTCGACGCCGCGGCCGCCGCCGGTGAGATCGGCTCGGACGTGGAGGCCTACCAGCTCATGCGCGGCGTCGGAAACCTCTGCATCGGCGCCGAACACGATCCCCGCTACGACGCACGTCGACTCGTCGGGCTGCTCATCGCGGGACTGCACCGACGGACCGGACCGCGAGGATGTGACGGGTGAGCGAGAAGGAACTTCTGGCCCAGCGATTCGAGGAGCACCGCTCCCATCTGCGCGCGGTCGCTTACCGCATGCTGGGCTCGCTCAACGAGGCGGACGACGCCGTCCAGGAGACCTGGCTGAAGCTGAGCCGCTCCGATGTGTCCGAGGTGCGGAACCTGGGCGGCTGGCTGACCACCGTGGCGGGCCGGGTGTGCCTGGACATGCTGCGCTCCCGCGGTTCGCGCCGTGAGGAGCCGCTGGAGGACCAGGACGGGGTGATCCGGCTGCCCGACCCGGTCGTCAGCGGCCCGGGCGGCGTGGACCCCGAGCAGGAGATGCTGGTCGCCGACTCGGTGGGCATCGCCCTCATGATCGTTCTACAGACCCTCGCGCCCGCCGAGCGGCTCGCGTTCGTCCTGCACGATCTGTTCTCCGTGCCCTTCGACGAGATCGCCCCCATCCTGGGCCGCACCCCGGCCTCCACCCGGCAGCTCGCCAGCCGCGCCCGCCGCCGGGTGGAGGGGGCCGCGCCCGCGGCCGACACCGATCTCGCCCGCAGGCGCGAGGTCGTGGACGCCTTTCTCACCGCCTCGCGCGGCGGTGACTTCGACGCGCTCCTCGCCGTCCTCGACCCCGACGTCGTGGCGCGCTCCGACGGCGGCACGCTGCGGCCCAGCCTGCTGCGGCGCGGCGCGGCGGATGTGGCCTCGCAGGCGATCACCTTCGCGCGGTTCGCGGAGGCCGGGCACGCGGTGCTGGTCAACGGCTCGCCCGGGGTGGTCGCGATCGCGGAGGGCCGCGTGGTGTCGGTCATGGCGTTCACGATCCGGGGCGGCAGGATCACGGCCCTCGACATCCTCACCGACCCCGAGCGCCTCGCGCGCATCGACGTCGGCGCGCTGGGCGCCTGACCCGCCTCGGGGTGCGTCCGGCGGTGGCGCGGGTCAGCCGAGCCGGAGCAGCAGTTCGGCGAGGTCGGCCGGCGTGGTGATCATGCAGTCGTGGCCGGTCGCCAGCTCCCACACCCGCGCCGGGGTGCCGTTGGGCTGTATCGCGGGGACGGGCCGCCGGGTGAAGCCTTCCGGCTCGCCGACAACGCAGTGGATGTGCGTGCGAGGGATCGTGTTCGCGGCCGGGTTGTCCAGCCGGACCGGCTGCTGGAGGCAGCGCACCGGCTGATCCGACAGCATGGTGCGCAGCCATGCGACGTCCGCCGGGTCGGTGACCCCGAACAGTCCCATGGGCGGCGGCAGCTCGGGGAGCGGCGGGATTCGCCAGCCGCTGTCGGACTTCAGGGCGCGGTCGATCTGGGCCTGGGCGACGGGGAGGACATCGACCGCGGTCTCGCCGTCCTCCGGGACCATCGCGTCGAGGTAGACCAGATGCGCGATGCGGTCCGGGATCCGGTTGGCCGCGGACGAGATGACCAGCCCGGCGTAGCTGTGGCCCACGAGTATCACCTCGGTGAGGTCTTCCTCGGTGATCAGGGTGACGACGTCCTCGACGTGCGTGTCGAGCCCTACCTCGGGGCTCAGCAGATGCGCTTTGTCGCCGTAGCCGGTCAGCGTCGGCGCGGCCACCCGGTGTCCGGCCGACGCCAGCAGCGGGACCACCCGCTCCCAGCACTGTCCGCTGTGCCAGGCGCCGTGCACCAGCAGATACGTGGACATGGTTTCGCTCCTCGCTGTCGCTTGTGGGGCTTGTCGCCCGACCACGCTGCCGCCCGGGCTCCGGCCGAGCCAGGACCCCCGCGATCCTGGGGGTGACGGGACCAGGCACAGGCGCACTGTTGCGCATTACGGTGGCGAGATGACCGACGAACCGAACCTGTTGGGCGATTACGTACGCGCCCGCCGTGAGCTCGTCACTCCTGAACAGGTCGGTATCCAGGTGGTGGGGGTACGGCGCGTGCCGGGCCTGCGCCGGGAGGAGGTCGCGATGCTCGCCGGCATCAGCGCCGACTACTACCTGCGCCTGGAACAGGGCCGCGACCGCAACCCGTCCGCGCAGGTCCTGGAGTCCCTCGCGAGCGCACTTCAGCTCGACGACGACGGGACGGCGTACCTGCTGCGCCTTGGCGCCGACAAACCCCGGCGGCACCGGCGCCCGCGCCGGAAGGAGACCGTCCCTCCGGGCGTCGCCAAGCTCGTGGCCACGCTCCCGCTGCCCGCGTTCGTCGAGGGCCGCTACTTCGACGTGCTCGCCGCCAACGCCCTGGCGGCCGCCGTGTCACCGCGCCTCACGGTGGGAGGCAACCGCCTGCGGGACGCGTTTCTCGACCCGGCCGAGCGGGCCCTCTACCCGGACTGGGAGAACGCCGTCGTGGGCATGGTCGCCGGGCTCCGCGAGTCCGTCGGGACCGACACGGACGACCCCCGCTTCATCGAGCTCGTCGGTGAGCTCTCCCTCGCCAGCCCCCGCTTCAGCCGGCTGTGGGCCCGCCACGACGTGGTGGTGTGCGAAGGCGAGACCAAGCGCATCGACCACCCCCAGGTCGGTCTCCTGCGGCTGAACCGGGAGCGGCTGGGCATCGGCGGTACGGCGGGCCAGAGCCTCATCGTCTTCCACCCGGACCCCGGCACCGACAGCGCCGACAAGCTGGCGCTCCTCGCCTCCGCCGTACGGACGCCCTCCGGCGGCCGCGTCGGGACGGGTGCCTGAAGGCGCTGAACAGCGGGGGCTTAGCATAAGCCCCTGGCATGGACACCATTACTCTCTGGGAATTCGTCGCGCTCGCCGGGGCGGCGACGCTGGTCGGCCTCTCGAAAACCTCCGTCAGCGGCGCCAACACCGTCAGTCTCGCGATCTTCGCGGCCGTACTGCCGGCGCGTGAGTCGACCGGGATTCTGCTTCCCCTGCTCATCATCGGCGACCTGTTCGCCGTGTACACGTATCGGCGCCACGCCGACTGGGCCACGCTGGTGCGGCTGTTTCCCGCGGTGGCCGTCGGGGTGGTGGCGGGCACGGTGTTCATGCTGTGGGCCGACGACGCCGCGGTGCGCGTCTCGATCGGGGTGATTCTGCTCGTCATGGCCACGGTCACGCTCTGGCGCCGGCGTGCGGCGAGCCGGGCGGCGGGGGAGAAGGCGGCCGGGGAGAAGAAAGAGGCGACAGAAGAAGGTCAGGCCCAGGGGCGGAGCGGCGCGCGGCTCAAGGCCGGGTCGTACGGGGTGCTCGGCGGCTTCACCACGATGGTGGCCAACGCGGGCGGCCCCGTCATGTCGATGTATCTGCTCTCGGCGGGCTTCCGGAAGCTCGGTTTCCTGGGGACCTCGGCGTGGTTCTTCCTGATCGTCAACGTCGCCAAGGTGCCCTTCAGCGTCGGCCTCGGCCTGATCGACGGACGCTCGCTGCTGCTGGACGCGGGCCTGGCCCTGTGCGTCATACCCGGGGCGTTCCTCGGAAAGGCGATCGCGGACCGGATCAACCAGCTGCTCTTCGAGCGGCTGGTGATCGCGGCCACCGTGGTGGGCGGCGCCCAGCTGCTGCTGCGCTGAGACGGCGCGCCGTCCGCTCCGCCCGCGCCGCCCGCGCGGTGGCGCGCAGGGACGCCTCGTACTGCCGCCGGGCGAAGACGAACGGGCCGAGGCCCGTGAGGTCCCAGTCGTCGCGGCGGACATTGCGGAAGTCCGACCACCGCACGACCGCGTCGTCCACCTCGACCCGGGCCACCAGCGCCCAGCACTCGTCCACGCCGCACGGGCAGGTCAGCAGCAGCGTCTCGTCGTCCCGCCACACGTCGGTGGCCCCGTCGACGGGCTCGCCCAGCAGATGGCGGCTGGGCCAGGCGCGGCCGTCGGCCCGGGGCAGCGCATAGGCGCCGGCCAGCAGCGGGACGGGGTCGGGGGCGAAGTCCGCCGCGCTTTCGCGCTGCTCCTCGACCGCGTACGGAAGCTCCGCCTCGCGTACGAGGTCGAGCAGGCCGGTGCCGTCCACGACGATGTCGATGACATGGAAGCGGTGGGGTCGCGGCAGACGGAACTCGATGGTGTGCATCGCGGCCATGCTACGTCCGGCGGATCCGCCTCAAGCGCCGCCGCCGCGTGACTCGATGAGTGTGGCGAGGCCGTCCAGAGTCCGCTCCAAGCCGAAGCGGAAGCTGTGTTCGGGGCTGTACGCGGCCTCGTGGGCCTCGCCCGCGGCGTTGCCGACCCGGGCCGCGAGGGGATAGCGCTCGGCGTTGAAGACCCTGGCCAGGAGGGGTGCGTTGGCCTCCCACCACTGTGCGTCGGACATCGCGCTGTCCCGGTGGGCCGCCTGGGCGTCCAACTCGGCGCGGACCGCGGAGTGGACGAACTGGAGCAGAAAGGTCAGCGCCGCGTCCATCTCGATGTCGGTCAGGCCCAGGCCCTCGAACGCGGCCAGCTCGTGCTCGTACTTGGCCATCACCCCGGGGCCGAGCGGCGGGCGGACGGTGGGCAGGGACGCCACCCAGGGATGGCGGCGGCACAGCCCCAGGTTCTCCCGTGCGACGGCCCCGACCCTGGCGCGCCAGGGGTCGGCCGGGCGCTCGGCGCGCTCCATCTCCAGGTAGGCGGAGTCCAGCATGAGGTCCAGCAGCTCGGCCTTGCCCGGGACATACGTATAGAGGGTCATCGGTGTGACGCCGAGGCGCTGGGCCACAGCGCGCATGGTCAGGGCCTCCAGGCCGCCGGAGTCGGCGAGCTCGATGGCGGCCCGGACGACCGCGTCGACGCTGAGCACCTGCTTGGGGCCGCGGCGGGGTGGCGCGTCCGCGGTCGCGGGCTCGCGCCACAGCAGTGCCAGGGTGCGGGCCGGGTCGCCCGCGCCGCTGCGTTCCTTGGCCATGTTTACCGTTCCTCTCCCGGCCATGCTCCCCCGCTGTACTCTGTACGCCGTACAGAGTACAGCGTACGAAGATCCTGTTCCAGGAGGAGAAGCCGTGAACACCACGTCCGGACCCCGCCCGGCCGACAGCCACCATATGATCCAGGTCCGCGGAGCCCGAGCGAACAACCTCAAGGATGTCTCCCTGGACATCCCCAAGCGCAGGCTCACGGTCTTCACCGGAGTGTCGGGGTCCGGGAAGTCCTCGCTGGTCTTCGGCACCATCGCCGCCGAGTCACAGCGCCTCATCAACGAGACGTACGCGGCCTTCATCCAGTCGTTCATGCCGAACCTGAACCGCCCCGACGTGGACGGGCTGCACAATCTGAGCGCCGCCATCGTCGTCGACCAGGAGCGGATCGGGGCCAACTCGCGCTCCACCGTGGGCACCGCCACCGACGCGTACACCATGCTGCGGATCGTCTTCAGCAGGCTCGGCGCCCCGCACATCGGAACGTCCTCCGCCTTCAGCTTCAACACCCCCGACGGCATGTGCCCCACCTGCGAGGGGCTCGGCCAGGCGTCGAAGATCGACATCGACCAGCTGGTGGACCGCGAACTCTCGCTGAACGAAGGGGCCATCACCGTCCCGAGCTTCGGCGTGAACTCCTGGTACTGGCAGGTCATGGCCCAGTCCGGCTTCCACGACCCGGACAAGAAGCTCAAGGACTTCACCGAGGAGGAGTGGGCGGACTTCCTCCACAAGGAGTCCACCAAGATCAAAGTCGGCTCCATCAACGTCACCTACGAGGGCCTCGTCCCCAAGATCCAGCGGCTCTATCTCTCCAAGGACCGCGAGTCGATGCAGGCCCACATCCGCGCCTTCGTGGACCGGGCCGTCGTCTTCGCCGACTGCTCGGACTGCGGCGGCACCAGGCTGAGCGCCGCCGCGCTGTCCTCGACCATCGACGGGGTCAACATCGCCCAGTGCTCGGCCATGCAGATCAGCGACCTCGCCGAGTTCATACGGTCCATCGAAGACGCCTCGGTGGCCCCGCTGCTGGGCAATCTGCGGAATCTGCTGGAGTCGCTGGTCGAGATCGGGCTCGGCTATCTGAGCCTCGACCGCTCCTCCGCCACCCTCTCCGGCGGCGAGGCGCAGCGGGTCAAGATGGTGCGCCACCTCGGCTCCAGCCTGACCGATGTGACCTATGTCTTCGACGAGCCGACCATCGGCCTGCACCCCCACGACATCCAGCGGATGAACGACCTGCTGCTGCGGCTGCGCGACAAGGGCAACACGGTGCTGGTCGTCGAGCACAAGCCCGAGGTGATCGCGATCGCCGACCATGTCGTGGACCTCGGCCCCGGGGCGGGCGCGGGCGGCGGCGAGATCTGCTTCAGCGGGGACCTGGCCGGGCTGCGCGCCTCCGACACCCTCACCGGACGCCACCTGGAACACCGGGCGCGGCTGCGCGAGACGGTGCGCACACCGCGCGGGCGGCTGTCCATCGAGGGCGCGGACCGGCACAACCTGAAGAGCGTCGACGTGGACATCCCGACCGGCGTGCTGACCGTGGTCACCGGCGTGGCCGGCTCGGGCAAGAGCTCACTGATCCACGGCTATCTGGCCGGGCGGGACGGGGTGGTGGTGGCCGACCAGTCGCCCATCCGCGGATCGCGCCGCTCCAACCCGGCCACGTACACCGGGCTGCTGGGCCCGATCCGCACCGCCTTCGCCAAGGCCAACGGCGTCAAGGCCGCGCTGTTCAGCGCCAACTCGGAGGGCGCCTGCCCCAACTGCAACGGCATCGGGCTGATCTACACCGACCTGGCGATGATGGCCGGGGTGGCCTCGGTGTGCGAGGAGTGCGAGGGCAAGCGGTTCACGCCCGAGGTGCTCACCTACACGCTGCGCGGCAGGAACATCAGCGAGGTGCTGGCCATGTCGGTGGCGGAGGCACACGAGTTCTTCCCCTCGGGGCAGGCACACGCCGTCCTCGGGCGGCTGGTGGACGTCGGGCTGAGCTATCTGCGGCTCGGCCAGCCCCTGAACACCCTCTCCGGCGGCGAGCGCCAGCGGATCAAGCTGGCCATCCACATGGCCGAGAAGTCCTCGACGTACATCCTCGACGAGCCGACCACCGGGCTGCACCTGGCGGACGTCGACAAGCTGCTGGCCCTGCTGGACCGCCTCGTCGACGACGGCAACACGGTCGTGGTCATCGAACACCACCAGGCCGTGATGGCCCACGCCGACTGGCTCGTCGACCTCGGCCCGGGCGGCGGCCACGACGGTGGGCAGGTGGTGTTCACCGGCACCCCCGCCGACCTGGTGGCCGGCGCGGACACGCTGACCGCCCGCCATCTGCGGGAGTACGTGGGAGCCTGATGTTCCGACGTGGTCAGCGCGGGGCGGTGAGCCGGAGCCGATAGCCGACCCCAGGGCGCCCGTTGATCTCGATGTCCTCCACGCCCGTGAACCCGCTGCGGCGGAGCACGGCCGTGGAGGCGAGGTTGTCGCGGGTGGTGATCGCCCTGAGGGCCGTGAGCCCGTACGACTCGACGGCCAGTCGGCAGACCTCCGCCACCGCGGCCGTCGCGACCCCGCGTCCCGCGGCCCGCTCGGCCACGCGATAGCCGAGCTCGGCGACGCCCTCCTCGACGTCCACCAGATTCACCCGGCCGACCAGCTCTCCCGCCTCGTCCAGGACCACATGGAAGTGGCACACACCGGCGTCCTGCTCGGCGAGCCGAAGACGGTGGTAGGAGGCGAACTCCGCGAAATACGCGTCGCCACGGTCCGAGATGGACCGCGTGAAGTACTCCCTGTTCTCCCGCTCGAAAGCGAGCAGGGCGGGGGCGTGATCCGCCCGGAGCCGTTCCAACCTCACCATGTTCCGGAGCATACGGGGCCCGGGGCCGACGGTCAGGTCACTTTCTCGGCGGCGGCGGGGGCGGGGGCCGGCGCGGGGCCGGTGCTGTGGCGGACGACCAACTCGGTGGGGATGTCCACCCGGACCCCGGGCTCGGGCGCGTGATGGAGCTGGTCCAGCATCAGGGCCAGGCAGCGGCGGCCGACCTCGGCGAAGTCCGTACGGACGGTGGTCAGCGGCGGCAGCAGATGCGCGGCCTCGGGGATGTCGTCGTAGCCGACCACGCTGACGTCCTCCGGCACCCGGCGCCCGGCCTCGTGCAGGGCGCGCAGCACGCCCACCGCCATCTGGTCGTTGGACACGAACACGGCGGTGACCTCCGGGCGCCCGGCCACCCGGCGGCCCAGCTCATAGCCGGAGTCCGCGCTCCAGTCGCCGAACAGCGGCTCGGGCGCGACGGCCCCCGCGTCCTTCAGGGCCGCCCGCCATCCGTCGAGGCGGGCCTCCGCCGCGATCCAGCCGACCGGGCCCGCGATATGCCAGACGGTGCGGTGGCCGAGGCGCAGCAGGTGTTCGGTGGCCTGACGGGCCCCGGACGCCGAGTCCCCGGCGACCACCGGGACCCGCTCCCCGAAGCTCTTGTCCAGAGTGACCAGCGGAATGTCATGGCCCGACTCGACCAGGGCCTGGCTCACCGAGCGCTGCGGCGCGATGGCGATCACGCCGTCGGCGCCCTCGCCGAGCAGCCGGTCCAGCGCGCCCGCCACGGACGTCCGGTCGGCGGCGGTCAGCGCGATCGTGCTGACCAGGTAGCCGGCCGACTGGGCCGCCTCGTTGATGCCCGCCAGGATGGCGGCCGGGCCGAAGCGGGTCGCGTCGAAGGAGATCACGCCGAGCATCCGGCTGCGCCCGCTGGCCAGCGTGCGGGCGCTGGCGGTCGGGCGGTAGTCCAGCTCCGCCATCGCGGCCCGCACCCGCTCGCGGGTCTCCTGCCGCACGCTGGGGTGGTCGTTGAGCACCCGCGAGACGGTCTGGCCGGAGACGCCGGCGAGCCGGGCGACGTCCGCCATCACGACCCGCGAGCCGGCCGTGGCCCGGCGTCGCCGTGTCCGGGCGGGCTCCGCCATACCGGGCCTTCCTTCCTGTCCGCTGTGTCTGCCCTACACCCTAGGGGGTGGCCGATGGATCATTCCCCTCCCCGCCCCTTCCCTCAACTGGGGCTCCGCCCCAGACCCCGGGGTCTGGGGCGGAGCCCCTGCCACGCGGCGGAGCCGCAGTGCGAAACGGCTCCTCCCACCCTGCCGATCTGCGGCTCCGCCGTGTCTGGTGCGCCGCCCCAGGCCCCCGGAGTCCAGGGGCGAAGCCCCCCCACGCGGCGGAGCCGCACATCGACACGGTTTCCCGGCCAATGGCCATCTGCGGCTTCGCCGCGTGGGGGCGCCGCCCCAGACACCCGGGGTCCAGGGGCGAAGCCCCCCACGCGGCGGAGCCGCAGATCGACACTGCGGGAAGGGGCGGGGAGGGGAACAGATCCGCCGGACACCCCTGGGCCCTGCGGTCCGGGGCCCCGCAGGGTGTGTCGGCGGCCGCCGAGCGGCCTCGCGCAGGGGCGCGGTGAGCCACGCGGGCCGGGCGGCGCCGGGGAGCCGACGTCCGGGTGCCCCCGGCCGCGCATAGCGCGTCCGCGCCGCGCTACGACGTCTCGCCCACCCGGTCGCCGGCCCCCGGGCGGGCGGGTTCGGGGGATGGCCTGGCGGTGTCCGTCGGGCGGCGCGTCGCGGTGGCGCGGATCAGCCATACCGTCGTGGCCAGGCAGATCGCCGACACCGCGGCCAGGATGAGCGGCACCGACCGGATGCCGGACAGCTCGATGGCCTTGCCCAGCGCCGGGCCCGCGGCCACGCCGCCGACCATGGAGGCCGCGATGACCAGCGCCCCGGCCCGGCGGGCGCGCGGGGCCGCGTCGTTCAGCCAGGGCAGGCCGGTCGGGAAGATCGGCGCGATGAACAGGCCGACGCCCGCGTACGCGTACGGGGCCAGCGCGGGCACCGCGGCGAGCAGCAGGCACGCGGTCATGCCCGCGCAGCTGACCGCGATGATGGACCGGGCGGGCCAGCGCAGCGCGAGCGGCGCGACCAGGAAGCGCCCGACCGTCATCATCAGCCAGTAGACGGAGGTGGCGGAGGCGGCCGCGGTGGCGCCGTAGCCGACGGTCTCCAGGTGGGTGGGCTCCCAGCCGCCGACGCCCGCCTCGATGCCCACGTGCAGGACGTACAGCAGGACGAAGGCGCCCAGCACGGTGGCCAGGCTGCGGGACCGGACATCGGCGGCGCGGCTCGCGCCGTCCGCCCCCGTGGCCTCGTCCGTGCGCGGGGGAGCCCCGTCCCGCACCCCGGCCAGGCACAGCAGCAGCGGCAGGGTCAGCGCGGCGAAGCCGAGGAAGATCGCGGTGTAGCGCTCCGCCCCGACCAGGCCGATCAGCGCCGGGCCGAGGATCGCGCCGATGCCGAAGTGGGCGTTGAGGATATTGAGCATGGCGGTGCTGCGGCGCCCGAAGCCCACGGCGAAGAGCTGGTTCAGGCCGTAGTCGATGCCGCCGAAGCCGAGCCCGGCAACCAGCGCCATGGCGAGGGCGGCGGGCCATGTGGGGGCGAGGGCGAAGCCGGCCGCGCCGAGGGCCATCAGCAGATACGAGCCGCCCAGGAGCTTGCGGTTGCCGATCCGGGCGGCGGGGGCGGCGGGGTCGGCGCGGCCGAAGAGCCGGTCGAAGACGAGGACGCCCGCGACCCCGCCCACGAAGTGCGCGCTCAGGCCGAGACCGGCGGTGGAGGGCGAGAGGCCGAACTCGTCGCGGAAGGCGGGGATCGACGGGCCGTAGAGCGCCTGGAGCGCGCCGATCAGGATGAAGCCCACACAGGACGCGACCACGGCGGCGCGGCTGAACAGCGGGGTCTCGTCGTCGGGTCGGGGGAGCGGAGGCGTGCTCGGAGGCTTGTCCACGACGGGAGTGTTACCGCTAACATTCCGCCCGTCAAGGCATCCGCCGCAGCCCGGGGCACACCGCCGCGGCTCCCCTCGGGGCGGGGGCCCGCACACGGTTGCGCCACCGAACGCCTCGGGTAAAGTGTTCGCGGCTTCAGTAGCGAACGACCGAGGAGGTGAGACCCATTACCGCTGTGTCAGGTCGGGTGCTCTCATCTCACGGCCGTGCGGTCCCTCAGGGATAGGTGACCGCGGGAGCGCCCACAGGCGTTCCGAAAGGCTCCCATGTCGGTTTCACCGTCACTTCTCCCCCTCTCCACCATCGTCACCAGGCTCCGGGCCGTCGGCTGTGTCTTCGCCGAGGACGAGGCGCGGCTGTTGGTCACCACGGCGCGCACCCCCGACGAACTCGCCGCCATGGTCGACCGCCGGGTGGCAGGTCTCCCCTTGGAGCACGTCATCGGCTGGGCGGAGTTCCACGGTCTGCGGATAGCCGTGGACCGCGGCGTCTTCGTGCCCCGCCGGCGCACCGAGTTCCTCGTCGACCAGGCCGTCGGCCTCGCCCGGAACGGGTCCGTCGTCGTCGACCTGTGCTGCGGCTCGGGCGCGGTGGGCGCCGCGCTGCTCGCGGCGCTGGGCCCCGCCTCGCCGATCGAGCTGTACGCCGTCGACATCGAGCCCGCCGCGGTGCGGTGCGCGCGGCGCAACATCCCCGCCGGGGACGGCCGGGTGTACGAGGGCGACCTCTACGAGCCGCTGCCCGCCGCGCTGCGCGGCCGCGTCGACGTCCTGGTGGCCAACGCCCCCTACGTGCCCACCGACGACATCCGGCTGCTGCCCCCTGAGGCCCGCGACCACGAGCCGCGCGTCGCGCTCGACGGGGGCGCGGACGGGCTGGACGTCCAGCGGCGGGTGCTCGCCGAGGCCACGCGGTGGCTGGCGCCGGGCGGTCAACTGCTGATCGAGACCAGCGAGCGCCAGGCGCTGCAAACCGCCGAGACCTTCGCGCGGTACGGGCTGGTGCCGCGGGTCGCCGGGTGCGAGGAGCTGAGCGCGACCGTGGTCATCGGCACCAGGCCCGCCACGGTCTGATCCGCGTCCGCAGGGCCCCTTGGGAGGAGGCGCACGTCGGCGCGTCCCCCAACGCGCCGACGTGCAGAGGCCGCCGACCTGCCATCCCCCGTCAAGCAGGTCGGCGGCTCCCGAGGCGCCGCTCCGTTCCCAACCGGAGCCGCTGAGAACACTCTGCCGTACCGGACTTGGACGAAATCTTGAGGAAACCTTGGACGGCACGGCACGCGGCGTCCCGGATTCGCGAGAAGATCAGGGGGCGGGGGGAGAGACCAAGGGTGGGGAGAGGCTCATATGGAGTTCCGGGTCCTCGGCCCGGTTGAGGCGTGGACCGGAAACCGGCACGTCGACCTGGGGCACGCCAAGCAGCGCAGTGTGATCGCGGTCCTGTTGGTGGAGGCCAACCGCGTCGTACCCGCAGGGCAGTTGATCGACCGGGTGTGGGGCGAGGAGCCCCCGGCGTCCGTGCGCAGCGTGCTGTACGGCTACGTGGCGCGGCTGCGGGCGGCGCTGCGCGCTCTGGAAGAGGGCGCGGCGGGGGCGGTGGAGCCGGACGGGGCCCGGCTGGCGCGGCGCTCCGGCGGCTATGTGCTGGAGGTGGCGCCCGAGTTGGTGGACCTCCACCGGTTCCGCGGCCTGGGCGCCGAGGCCGCGGCCATGGAGGAGGACCCCACGCGCGCCGCCCGGCTGCTGCGCGGGGCTCTTGGGCTGTGGCGCGGGGAGGCCCTCTCCGGGCTGTCCGGCGACTGGGCCTGGAACATGCGGGAGCGGCTGGGCAGCGAGCACATCGCGGCCCGGCTGGCGCTGGGCGACGCGGAGCTGCGGCTGGGCCGGCACGGCGAACTGCTGCCCGAGCTGCGCGACCTGGCCGCCGCCCACCCGCTGGACGAGCGGGTCGTACGGCAGCTGATCGTGACGCTGTACCGGTGCGGGCGGCAGGCCGAGGCGCTGGAGGTGTACACGCGTACGCGCGAGCGGCTGGCCGATGAGCTGGGGGTCGACCCCGGGCCCGAGCTCCAGGCGCTGTACCAGCGGATCCTGGTGGGCGACCTCGATGTGCGCGCGCCCGCGCAACCGTCCGCGCCCGCGCAGCCCTCGTCCCAGGCCACCTCGGCCGACCCCGTGCCGCCCGGCCCGCAGGACCACAGCGGGCCGCGGCTGATCCCCGCCGAACTGCCGCGCGCCGTGCCCGGCTTCACCGGCCGCGCCGAGGCCGTCGCCCGGCTGCACGCCCTCGTCCCGCCCGACGGCCCGGCGCCCGACACCGGCACGGTGGTGATCTCCGCGATCGGCGGCACCGCGGGCGTGGGCAAGACCGCCCTCGCCGTGCACTGGGGCCACCAGGTGCGGGAGCGGTTCCCGCACGGCCAGCTGTACGTGGACCTGCGGGGCTTCGACGGCAGCCGCGAGCCGCTGCGCCCGCGCGACGCCCTCGGGCAGCTGCTGCGCGGGCTGGGCCTCACGCCGCAGGAGATCCCGGCCGACGAGGACGAGATGATCCTCCGTTACCGGTCGCTGCTGGTGGACCGGCGGATGCTGATCCTGCTGGACGACGCGGTCTCCGCCGAGCAGGTGCGCCCGCTGCTGCCCGGCGGGCCTTCCTGTCTGGTCGTGGTGACCAGCCGCAACCGGCTGAGCGGCCTGGTCGCGCGGGAGGGCGCGCGCCCCCTCATGCTCGACGTACTGTCCCCCGAGGAGGCGCACGCCCTGCTGGTTGCCGTCCTCGGGGAGCCCCGTGTGGCGGCCGAGCCGGAGGCCGTGGCCGAACTCGCCCGGCTGTGCGGCTGCCTCCCGCTCGCGCTGCGCGTGGCCGCCGCGCAGCTCGCCTGCGAGCCCGGCCGGCGCGTCGCCGACCTGGCGGCCGAGCTGGCGGAAGGCAGCAGGCTGGCGGTGCTGGAGCTGGAGGACGACGAACGGTCCGCGGTCCGTGCCGCCCTCGACCTGTCGTACCGGGCCATCGCCCCCCGGGCCCGGCTGCTGTTCCGGCGGCTGGGCCTGGTCCCGGGCCTGGAGTTCGACGCCGGGGCCGCGGCGGCGCTGCTGGACGACGCCGAGGCGCGGGCTGCGGAGGTGCTGGCCACCCTCGCGGGCGCGCATCTGATCGAGTCGCGCGGGGAGGGCCGTTACGGCTTCCACGACCTGCTCCGCGAGTACGCCTGGGAGCGGCTGGAGTCCGACGGCCCGGCGGGGGAGTCGGCGGCCGCGCGGGACCGGCTGTACGCGTGGTATCTGCTCGCCGCGGACGCCGCGGGGCGCATCCTGTATCCGCAGATCCCCAGGCTGCCGCGCGAGATGGGCGAAGCGGCCTTGGGGGACCCCGAGGATGGGCCGTACGCCCCGTTCGCCGCGGGCTCGGAGACGTTACGCATTCCCAGGGTGCACGCACCGATGCGGCTCGCCGACGAGATCGAGGCCATCGTGTGGCTGGAGGCCGAGCGGGCCAATCTCCTGGCCGTGATCGAGCGGACCGCACGCCAGGGGCCGCGCGCGGTGTCATGGCATCTGACGGACGCGCTGCTCGGCTACTTCTGGCTCTGCCTGCCCCGAGGCACCTGGCAGGTCACCGCGCAGAGCGCGCTGGACGCCGCCGTCGCCGAGGGCGACCGGCGCGGTGAGGCCGCCATCTACTACAACATCGGCTTCGCCCTGTGGGACCTCGGCGTCCTCGGCCAGTCCGCCCTCCACCACAACCGCGCCATCGAGCTGCACCGCGTCATCGGCTGGTCTCCCGGCGAGGCGGCGGCCCTCGGCGGACTGGCGTACGTGGAGTGGGAACAGGCCCGGCTGGACGACGCGCTCCGGCACTTCGACGCCGCGCTGGCGATCCTGCGCGAGCTCGGGCAGACCGACGCGGAGGCGCTGGCGCTCATCGGCGTCGGCCTCGTCCACCGGGACATGGGCCGGCTGCCGGAGGCCGTGAGCGACCTGGAGACGGCGCTGCACATCCGGCGCAAGGCCGGAGTCCGCTACGAGGCCAATCACCTGGACAACCTCGGCATCGCGTACTGGGAGGCCGGGCGGCTGCGCGAGGGCCTGGAGGTCCTCGCCGAGGCCGTGGCCATCAACGAGGCCGTCGGCTACCGCAACGGCCACGCGGTGGCGCTCCTGGTCACCGGCCGCATCCATCTGGAGGGCGGGCGCCACGAGGAGGGGCTGGAACACGGCGAGCGCGCGCTGCGGCTCGTCATGGACACCGGGAACCGCCGCATCCAGTCCGACGCCCTCAACACCATCGGTGAGGCGCACCGGCGCGCCGGGCGCGGCGACCGGGCGGCCGAGAGCCATGAACGCGCGCTGCTCGCGGCGCGCGCCGCGCAGAACCGGCGCGCGGAGGCGGACAGCCTGCTGGGCCTGGCCGCCGCCCACCGCGCCCTCGGCCACGCCGAGGCCGCGCTCGCCCGGGCGGACGAGGCCCGGCAACTGGCGCGGCGCAGCGGCTTCCGGCTGGTCGAGGGGCAGGCCCTGACCGAACTCGGCGAGATCCACGCCGCCGCAGGGCAGTACGCGGAGGCGCTCGCCTGCGCGGCCGAGGCGGTGGCCGTGCAGCGGGAGTCGGGCCACCGGCTGGGCGAGGCCCGGGCCCTCGAGGTCATCGGCCGGGTGCCGGACGCCGTGCCGGACCTGGCCGCAGGCGAGGAGGGGATGGCGGCCGGGGACGGCGGCCGGGCCCGGGCGGCCCGGCGCCGCGCGGAGCGGATCTACGCGGCCACGGGCGCGCGGCCCGCGGGCTGACCCGGCCGTCCGGCTCCAGGTCCGGCCCCAGACGGCGTGGTCAGTCGAGGTCGTCGCAGATCTGGCGGGCCTTGTCGAGGTTCTTCTTCACCCGGCTGTCGTTGAAGTCGTAGGTCACGGCATGCGCGTTACGAGCGAGGAGCACGGCCTCCGAGAGCGGCTTGTACTGGGCGTCGCCCGCGGCCGCCGAAGCGGAGAGCACGACGGCGGCGCCGAAGCGGTTCAACGCGATCTCGCCCTTCGCGCCCTTCGCGGTGTAGTCCGACGGCTCGAATCCGCTCAGCGCACGGCACGCGTCCCGCGCGTCACCCGCCGCGTCGTTGGCGGACGAGCCGTCGCCGCTGACCGCCCAGGCCACACCGACGCCCGCGCCGCCGATCAGGATGCCCCCGATCAGCGCCGCGGCCAGAGTCCGGGAGGCCTTGCGCGGCGCCGGGGTGGCCGGGGAGTCCGGGGCGTCGGTCGGCGGTATGTGCGCGGGAGAAGGCTGCTGTGACGACATGCGCATCAAGATAGCTGCTCAGCGGCACATTGCCGGGGCGGGATGCCCCCAGGCCTCCCGCCCGCCGTCAGTCGATCCAGCGGTAGCGGCGCTCCGGGCGGCCCGTCCCGCCGTAGCGCAGGGTGACCTCCACGCGCCCCGTCTCGGCGAAGTACTCGAGGTAACGGCGGGCGCTCACCCGGGAGAAGGCGCCCGCCTCCGCGCACTCCGCCGCCGAAAGCCCCTCGGCGTGCCCGCGCAGCGTGCGCTCGACGAGGCTCGCGGTGTGGGCGGCCAGGCCCTTCGGGAGCTGCTCGCGGGAGCGGGCGCCGCGCGGGCGGGTGCCGAAGATCTGGTCCACGTCCTCCTGGCTGGCCTCGCCGAGCGTGTCGAGGCGGGCCCGCAGCGCGGCGGCGTGTCTCAGCTGCTCCTGGAGCGCGGCGCGGTCGAACGGCTTGATGAGGTAGTGCAGCGCGCCCGCGCGCAGCGCCTCGCGCACGGCGTGCGGATCCTTGGCCGCGGTGATGAACAGCGCGTCCACCTGCCGGTGTTCCTCCCGCTCCCGCATCCGGCGCAGCACACTGATGCCGTCCATATCCGGCAGATAGACGTCCAGCAGGACCAGGTCGGGGCGGAGCGCGTCGGCGGCGCGCAGCGCCTCGGCGCCCGTGTGGGCCACCCCGGCGACCGTGAAGCCGTCCAGGGACGCGACATAGCGGCTGTGCAGCTTGGCCACCATGAAGTCGTCGTCGACCACCAGCACTCTCGTCATCGGACGTGCCTTCCCCGTTGCCTTCCCCGTGTACGCAACGACCACAAGGTCTCTTAATACCGAAAGAGAGACAGCGCGTTAACCCACAGGCAACATGTGGCGCGCCTCACACAGACACCCACGAAGAAAGAAAGGCGGTGTCACCGTGCTCTCAAGTCCGCGTCTGCGTACCCCGCTCGCCCTGCTCTCTGCGGCTCTGATCGTGCTCCTCGGGCCCCCGTTGCTCAGTACCGGCAGCGGCTCCGCCACCGGCACCCACATCCCCGGCCTGCGCCTGATGGTGCCCAACACCCCCGGCGGCGGCTATGACATCACGGCCCGTACGGCGGCCAAGAGCGCCGAGGACGCCGATCTGAGCCGCAACATCGAAGTGTTCAACCTGCCCGGCGCGGGCGGCACCGTCGGGCTGAGCCGCCTGGTGTCCGAGCGCGGCAACGGCAAGCTCGCGATGTCCATGGGCCTGGGGGTGGTGGGCGCGGTGCACACCAACCACGCGCCGTCCACCCTCGCCGATACGACGCCCATCGCGCGGCTCACCGAGGAGCCGGACATCGTGGTCGTGGCCAAGGGGTCCAAGTACCGCGACTTCGGCCAGCTGGTGGCGGACTGGCGCGAGAAGCCCGGCTCACTCCCGGTCGGCGGCGGCTCCTCGCCCGGCGGGCCGGACCACCTGGCCCCCATGCTGATGGCCAAGGCCGCCGGGATCGCCCCGAAGAAGGTCAACTACATCCCGTACGACGGCGGTGGCGAGCTGCTGGCCTCCGTGCTCGGCGGCAAGGTCGCCTTCGGCGTCTCCGGCGTCGGCGAGTACCTCGACCAGATCGAGGCGGGCGAGCTGCGGGTGCTGGCGGTGACCAGCGACAAGCGCCTGCCGGGCCTGGACGCGCCGACGCTCAAGGAGGCCGGCCTGGACGTCACGTTCACCAACTGGCGCGGCATCGTCGCCCCGCCCGACCTGACCGACGCCGAGCGCGACAAGCTGATCGAACTGATCACGAAGATGCACGCCTCGAAGGAGTGGAAGGAGGCGGTGCGGCGCAACCGCTGGACCGACGCCTTCATGCCGGGCGACGAGTTCGGGCGCTTCCTGACCGCCCAGGACAAGCGCGTGGACACGGTGCTGAAGGAGCTGGGACTGTGACCGACAGCCACGCCGACACCAACACCAACACTGACACTGACAGCAACACAGCCACCAACACAGCTACCAACACAGACCCCGGCACCGGGCTCAGAGCCTTCCTGCGCGGCCGCTCCGAACTCGGCGTCTGCGCCCTGCTGCTGGCCATCGGCGTCCTCGTGCTCACCGACGCGCTCACCATGGACACCGACTTCGCCCAGCGCGGCCCCGTCGGCCCCAAGACCGTACCGATCGTCGTCGGCGTCGCCCTGCTGGTCGTCGCCGTCCTGCTGGCCGTCGACGTGCTGCGCGGCGGCAAGGGCGAGTCCGAGGGCGGCGAGGACATCGACCTGAGCGCGCCCGGCGACTGGCGCACCGTGCTCCTGCTGGCCGGGGTCTTCCTCGCCAACGCCTTCCTCATAGAGCCGCTCGGCTTCCCCATCTCCGGCGCCCTGCTCTTCTGGGGCTCGGCCTACGCCCTCGGCAGCCGCGCCTTCCACCGCGATCCGCTGATCGCGGCCGTGCTCTCCACCGCCACCTTCTTCGTCTTCGACCGGCTGCTCGCGGTCCCGCTGCCCGGCGGCCCGCTGATGGAGGTGCTGTAACGCGATGGACTCCCTGTCCTCCCTCATCGACGGCTTCGGCACCGCCCTGAGCCCGGTCAACCTGCTGTGGGCGGCGATCGGCGTGCTGCTCGGCACCGCCATCGGAGTGCTCCCCGGCATCGGCCCGGCCATGGCGGTCGCGCTGCTGCTCCCCGTCACCTACGGCCTGGACCCCACCGCCGCGTTCATCATGTTCGCGGGCATCTACTACGGCGGCATGTTCGGCGGTTCCACCACCTCCATCCTGCTCAACACCCCCGGTGAGACCGCCGCCGTCGTCGCCGCCATGGAAGGCCATCCCATGGCCCGCTCCGGGCGCGGCGCCCAGGCCCTGGCGGCGGCCGCGATCGGACACTTCGCGGGCGGCATGATCGGCACCTGTCTGCTGGTCTTCCTCGCCCCGACCGTCGCCGAACTCGCCGTCGACATCGGCGCCCCCGACTACTTCGCCATCATGGTGCTGGCCTTCATCGCCGTGACCTCCGTGCTCGGCAGCTCCCGCATCCGCGGTTTCGCGTCCCTCCTCATCGGGCTCACCATCGGCCTGGTGGGTCTGGACCAGATGACCGGCCAGCAGCGGCTCACCTTCGGCTCGCTCGACCTCGCCGACGGCATCGACGTCGTCATCGTCGCGGTCGGCCTCTTCGCCATCGGTGAGGCGCTGTGGGTGGCCATGCATCTGCGCCGCCGCCCCGACGAGCCCATCCCGGTCGGCCGCCCCTGGCTCGGCAAGGCCGAGCTGCGCCGCACCTGGAAGCCCTGGCTGCGCGGCCCGGCGATCGGCTTCCCGTTCGGCGCGATCCCGGCGGGCGGCGCGGAGATCCCCACCTTCCTGTCGTACGTGACCGAGAAGCGGCTCTCCAAGCACCGCGACGAGTTCGGCAAGGGCGCGATCGAGGGCGTCGCCGGGCCCGAGTCGGCCGCCTCCGCGTCCGCCGCGGGCACGCTCGTCTCGATGCTCACCCTCGGCCTGCCCACCACCGCGGTCGCCGCGGTGATGCTGGCCGCCTTCCAGCAGTACGGCATCCAGCCCGGCCCGCTGCTCTTCGAGCGCGAACCCGACCTGGTGTGGGGCCTGATCGCCTCGCTGTTCATCGCCATGGTGATGCTGCTGGTGCTCAACCTCCCGCTGGCGCCCGTATGGGCCAAGCTGCTGCGCGTCCCGAGGCCGTATCTGTACGCGGGCATCCTCTTCTTCGCGGCGGTCGGCGCGTACGCGGTGGGCGGCGAGCCGCTGGACCTGGTGATCCTGTTGATCATCGGTCTGCTGGGGCTGCTGATGCGGCGCTACGGCCTGCCGGTGCTGCCCGCGGTGATCGGCGTCATCCTCGGGCCCGCGGCCGAGCAGCAGCTTCGGCGAGCCCTCCAGATCAGCGACGGGAGCATGTCGGGGCTGGTCAACACGCCCTTCTCGGTGACCGTGTACGTGGTCATCGCGCTGATCCTGTGCTGGCCGTTGGCGAAGGGGCTGGTGCTGCGCGGGCGCGCGAAGACGAAGGCGTCCTGACGCTCTGACGTCCTGAGGCCGGGGCGTTGTCAGTGGTCGATGGCACGCTCGGGGTATGAGCTCTGAAAGCCGGATTCCCGAGCAGCCGACCGTCGCCTACTGGGACGCCCTCGCGGCCGACTTCGACGACGAGCCGGACCACGGCCTGCGCGACCCGGTCACCCGGGCCGCGTGGGCCGCCCGGCTGCGCGCCTGGCTGCCCGGCCGCCCCTGCGAGGTGCTCGACCTCGGGTGCGGCACGGGCAGCCTCGCTTTGCTCGCGGCCGAGCAGGGCCACCAGGTCACCGGCGTCGACATGGCCCCGCGCATGGCGGAGCTCGCGCGGGCCAAGCTCGCGGGCACGGGCGCCACGGTCCTCGTCGGGGACGCGGCCGAGCCGCCGGTGGGGGAGCGGAGGTTCGACGTCGTCCTGGCGCGCCATCTGCTGTGGGCGCTGCCCGGCCCGGAGCGGGTGCTGCGCCGCTGGACCGGGCTGCTGCGCCCGGGCGGGCGGCTGGTGCTGATCGAGGGGCGCTGGGGCGAGTCGGACCCGGTGGGCCTGCCCGCCGCGGAACTCGCGCGGCTGGCCGAGCCGCTGACGACCCGTACGCGCGTCGAGCAGCTTGCCGCCGACAGCTCCCTATGGGGCCGCCCGGTGTCCGACGAGCGCTATGTCCTCATCGCGGAATGACCCGGAGCGGCCGGCGGACGGTGACGCCCGCGGCGGCCATACTAGGGGCTCCGCCACAGCCCCCAGGGGTTCCAGGGGCGGAGCCCCTGCCACGCGGCGGAGCCGCATATCGACAGGGGCCGGGAAGGGGCGGGGTGGGGCAAACAACCCCTACGCGGCGAGCTCCCGCACGTACCGCCACTCCGTCTGCGCCGGCTCGTACCCGAACCACTTGTTGATCGCGAGCATCGGCTGGTTCTCTCCGTCGTTGCCGGTGAACGCCACCGCGCAGCCCGCCGCGCGGGCGCGGTGCAGCGAGTCGTTCTTGGCGAGCTTGGCCAGGCCCCGGCCGCGGAAGGCGCGCAGCGTGCCCGTCATACCCGACCAGTAGCGGCCGCGCCGGTCGGTGTGGGCCACGCTGTACGCGGCGACGGCGCCGTCGACGACGGCCACCGAGGTCAGCTCGCGGTCCAGGGCCGGGTGTTCCCAGGCGAGGGCCAGCCACTCGGCGTACGGCGGGCGGGCGAACGCGACGTCATCCGGCTCGTCCTCGGAGCACTCCGCGTCCGCCTCGTACAGCGGCAGGGGGCCGTCCGCGAAGTCGGCCGCGGTGCGCAGCTCGACGCCGCCCGGGAGGTCCAGCGGGGGCAGCGGGGCCGTGGCCAGGTCCAGCCGCTGGACGCGGGAGCTGCGGCCGCGCCGGTAGCCGCGCCGCTCGGCGAAGGCCACGGAGTGCGGCTCGTCCAGCGTCCAGGAGAGCACCTGGGCGACCCCCAGCCCCGCCAGGTGCTCCTCGGCGGCCGACACCAGCGCGGACCCGGCCCCCGCGCCCTGCGCGTCGGGGCGCACCATGGTGTTGGCGAACGCCTGCCCCGGCTGATCGCTGTCGCGGAACACACCGGTCTCACAGGCGCCGACGACCTGCCCGTCGGCCTCCGCGACCAGCAGCCGGTAATGCCGCCCGGGCGGCGCGCTCGCGGCCTCCCAGGCCACCGTCTCCGGCGTCGTCACGAGATACGGGAAGGCGGAGCGCCGCGCCTCGGCGACGGCCTCGGCGTCCGCGGCACGGAAATCGCGCACGATCAGCGTCATGGTGCCGCAGAGTACGGCCCCGCCGCCCCGCGCCGCCTCCCCATTTCCGGGCGTCCGGAAAGAGGATTCGCGTCGGGCTGCGCCCGGCCCGGCCGACCGTGGCACACAATAGGTGCGACAAACCCGCCCGCACGCCCTGGAGCCCAGCCCGTGGCCTTGAAGATCACCGTCGACCCGGATTCGGCGACGGCCCCGTTCGAACAGATCCGCGCCCAGATCGCCGACCAAGTCCGCTCGGGGGCCCTCCCGGTCGGCTACAAGCTGCCCACCGTACGCGGCTTCGCCGAGGAGCTGGGGCTCGCGGCGAACACCGTCGCCAAGGCCTACCGGGCGCTGGAGTCCGACGGGGTGATCGAGACCCGCGGCCGCCACGGCAGCTTCGTCGCCGCCGCGGGCGACGCGGCCGCACGGGAAGCGGCGAGCGCGGCGGCGGCCTACGCCCAGCGGGTGCGGCGGCTCGGCCTGGACCGGGCGGCCGCGGAGACCGCCGTGGACGAGGCGCTGCGGGCGGTGTACGCCGCGGACGCGTGACGGCGTGCGCCTGGCGGACAGCCAAAGCCTCGAACCGCCGGGCGTGTGCCGCACCATGGAGGCCGGAGGCCCGCAGCCGACCAGGACCAGGACCAGGATGGAGTCCCCATGCCCAGCGCCAAAGCCATCGTCCGGCGGCCCAGCCCCCGCCTCGCCGAAGGGCTCGTCACCCACATCGACCGCACGCCGGTCGACGCCGCGCTGGCGCTGCGGCAGTGGGAGGTCTACGTCGTCGCGCTGCGCGCGCACGGCTGGGAGCCGGTGGAGGTGCCGCCGGCGGACGACTGCCCGGACGGCGTCTTCGTCGAGGACACCGTGGTCGTCCACAAGAACGTCGCGTTGATCGCCCGCCCCGGAGCCGCCTCCCGCCGCGCCGAGACCGCCACCGTGGAGGAGGCGGTGACCGCGCTCGGGTGTTCGGTGAACCGGATCCGGGAGCCGGGCACCCTGGACGGCGGGGACGTCCTCAAGATCGGCGACACCCTGTACGTGGGCCGCGGCGGCCGCACCGACGCCGGCGGCGTACGGCAGCTGCGCGCCGTCTTCGAGCCGCTGGGCGCCCGGGTGGTGGCCGTCCCGGTGAGCAAGGTGCTCCATCTCAAGTCTGCGGTCACCGCTCTCCCCGACGGCACGGTCATCGGCTATCCGCCGCTGGTCGACGACCTACGGGCGTTCCCGCGCTTTCTCTCCGTCCCCGAGGAGTCCGGCGCGCATGTCGTGCTGCTCGGCGGCGGCAAGCTGCTGATGGCGGCCAGCGCGCCGAAGAGCGCCGAGCTGTTCGCGGACCTCGGGTACGAGCCGGTGCCCGTGGACATCAGCGAGTTCGAGAAGATGGAGGGCTGTGTGACCTGTCTGTCGGTGCGCCTGCGGGACCTGTACACCTGAGACCTCGAGCCGACCCCGCCCTACAGATACAGCCCCGCGTCCGTGTCCGCCGGCTGCGCGGGCACCGACGTCGGCCGGGTGCCCCGGCGCAGCGCGAACAGCTCGGCCAGCGTCGCCCCGTCCCGCGCGACCGCGTCCTCCCGGCCGCAGGACTCCCTGCCCAGCCAGTCGACGGCCTCCCTGCGGGTGAGCCGCCCCACCTCGATCCTGGCCAGACAGCGGCCGGGGCGGACCACCGCGGGGTGCAGCCGCTCCAGGTCCTCGTTGGTGGTGACCCCGACCAGTACGTTCCGCCCCTGGCCGAGCAGCCCGTCCGTCAGGTTCAGCAGCCGGGACAGGGCCTGACCGGCCGTGTGCTTGGCCTCGCCGCGGATCAGTTCGTCGCAGTCCTCCAGCAGCAGAAGCCGCCATCGGCCCTTGGCCGAGCCGTCGTCCTCGCCGATCGCGATGTCCATCAGATAGCCGACGTCCGAGAACAGCCGCTCCGGGTCGAGCACGCAGTCCACCTGGCACCAGTCCCGCCACGAGCGGGCCAGCGTGCGCAGCGCGGAGGTCTTGCCGGTGCCGGGCGGGCCGTGCAGCAGCAGGAGCCGGCCCGCGATGTCGTCCGGGGTGATCTTCATCAGCCCGTCCATGGCCTCGGCGACCGGGGCGGTGTAGTTGCCCCGGATCTCCTCCCATGTCCCGGCGGAGATCTGCCGCGTGGTGCGGTGCGGGCCGCGCCGCGGGGAGACGTACCAGAAGCCCATCGTCACGTTCTCCGGCTGGGGCTCCGGCTCGTCCTCCGCGCCGTCGACCGACTGCCGCAGCACCTTCTCCGCGAGGTCGTCGGAGACGGCCGTCACGGTCACGTCCGCGCCCCGGCTCCACCGGGACACCAGCAGTGTCCAGCCGTCGCCCTCGGCGAGGGTCGCGCTGCGGTCGTCGTCCCGGGCGGCGCGCAGCACCTTCGCGGCGGGCGGCAGCAGCGTCAGGCCGGACTTGACCCGGTCGACGGAGTGGCTGCGGGCGTACGGCTGCTCGCCGGTGGCGAACCGCCCGAGGAAGAGCGCGTCCACGATGTCGGACGGGGAGTCGTTGTCGTCGACGGTCAGCCGGACCGGGAGCGACTGCTCCGGGGGTGTGGTGGGCAGGGCCTGCCTCCTGGAAGAGCGGGACGGTGCGTCGGTCCGCGCACACCCGAGCCATGATTCAGCACCGGCGGCCGTCGCGCACCCGGGTTTACGGTCGTTTACCGAGCTGTTCTCGAAGAAGCCCGCCGAATGGGGGCGTTCGTGGATACTCTTACCCGATATGGGGCGTCGTATTGCGGGACGTCATACAGGGGGACGGATGGTGTTATCGCGCGGCGGGCGGTGGCGGCTCACCGCACTGCTCGGCATCGGCGTGGCGGCCCTGGCCCTGCTGCTGACCACCTGCGCGGGCCTGCCCGGCGAGGGCTCCGGGCGGCGGGGCGCGGCCGAGACGCGCGAGCGGGCGGCCACGGCGGCGCCCGGCTGGGGCTTCACCCACACCCAGTACAGCGCCGACCACGGCACCGAGCAGGGCAGACGGGCCGCGGAGGAGACGCTCTCGGCGCGTCCGCTGACGCAGAACCAGCACATCATGGGCTGGGGCGCGAGCAACCCCGAGCCCTCGCCCGGCCGTTACGACTTCGCCGACCTCGACCGCCGCGTCGCCCTCATGCGCAGGACCGGCGCCACGCCCGTGCTCACCCTGTGCTGCGCCCCCGACTGGATGAAGGGCGGCCGACCGGGGGACACCGACTGGTCGCAGCAGGCCCTGGAGACCGCGCCCACCCCCGAGCACTACGCGGACTTCGCGAAGCTCGCGGGCAAGGTCGCCCAGCGCTATCCGGACGTGCGCCGCTTCATCGTCTGGAACGAGCTCAAGGGCTTCTACGACGAGGACAAGAAGCGCTGGAACTACGAGGGCTACACCAAGCTCTACAACCTGGTCTTCGCGGAGCTGAAGAGGCAGAACGAGCACAATCTGGTCGGCGGGCCGTACGTGGTCGCGGACAGCGACCCGCCGGGCGGAGCGGGTGGCACCGCGGAGGTCGGCGGGGACTGGGGCTCGCTCGACCAGCGGTCCGCGGATGTGATCACGTACTGGAACGAGCACAAGGCGGGCGCGGACTTCGTCGTGGTCGACGGCTCCAGCTACACCCGCGAGGGCGACCAACTGCTGCCGGACGAGTTCGGCGCCACCGCCAAGTTCACGGACGTGACGCGCTGGGTGCGCGAGACGACGCGGCTGCCGGTGTGGTGGGCCGAGTGGTACGTCGAGCCGCCCGACGCGAACGACGACCGCGACGGCTGGAGCGAGCCGCACCGCCTCGCCGTACAGGCCACGGCCATGACCCGGCTGGCCCAGGGCGGTGCGGCCGCGGCGCTCTACTGGAACCCGCAGGAGACCGGCGCCACCTGCCCCGGCTGCCTGTGGCGCAGCACCGAGCTGGCGGACGGCGGCGGCGCGCTGCCGATGATGAAACTGCTCGGGCGCTTCGCCCGCGAGTTCCCGCCCGGCACCCGCTTCCGGTCCGTGGACATCGCCGCCGACGACCGGCCGAATGTGGTCGTCCTCGCCGACGACGACGCGCTGCTGGTCGTGAACACCCTGAAGCGGCCGATCCGGGCGAGGATCGACGGGCGGTCGTTCGACATGGACGGGTACGACGTGCGCTGGTTCAAGCGCTGAGACCAGCGCGGCTGTGGTTACGGAGCACTTCCCGGGCCATTCACCGCAGGGCCATGCCGCCCGCCCATGCTGAGGCCGTTCGACGCGGGCGACCACGTGACCGCACATCCGTGCCTGCCTCGCGATGACACGAGCGAGAGAGATCAACGCAATGCAGCGACGTTCCTTTGCCTCCGCTGTCTCCGCGGCCGCGGCCGCGCCGTTCCTGATGGGGGCGGCGCCGAGCGGCGGCGACACCCCGGCGAGCGCGGCGGCCGACAAGCGCCTCAAGCGGGACATGGTGGCCTCCCTGGAAGCAGAGCTCCAGGACCGGGACACGGCGCGGGCCGTGGCCGCCTGGATCTACGACATCGGCTTCGACTGGACCCCCGCCACCGCGCCGATCGGCGCGTTCGACTTCCTCATCGCCTACGCCTTCGGCAACCGGCCGCCCGCGAACGGCGGGGACCCGACGAAGGTGCTCGCCGAGCCCGGCCCGATGAACGAACTGCTCGCCGACACGGTGGCCCAGGTCAGGGCCAAGCGCACGCTGCCGGTGTACGCGCAGTGGGAGATCGCGCACTTCCTGACGGAGAAGTACAACATGTCGCAGGTCATCGCCATCAACCCGGTGATCGCCGCCGATGGCACGATCACCTATCTGAGCACGGACGGCGTCGCGGCGCAGATCGCGGAGAAGCGGAAGTCCACCCCGGGCGGCGTGGGGACGGCGGGCGTCGTCGGATGGCGCGACCACATCAAGCGCTGTGTGCTGACGACCGAAGGCCGCGGCATGAAGGCGTTCGCGCCGGAGGGCTTCACCATGCCGGACACCTACGACCCCGAGTCGGGGCAGCCGTGGACCCGGCGCCGCGATCTGTACCTGGTGCACGACATGAACGCGCAGTGGCAGATGAAGCGGACGGAGCTGGTCGCCCGGATGTATCCGAACGGCTGACTCGGCAGCCGCGGCGCCGGCCGGGGCGGCCAAGACGGCTAGGACATCGTCCAGAAGCGCTGCCCGAGCGACGCCAGCAGCACGGCGAGCAGCGGCAGCGAGAACCAGAACGAGCCCTGGAGCCACCGCAGCCGCCGCACACTCGGCCGGACCGCGACCCGCACCACCTCGCGCGCCGTCAGCAGGGCGATCAGCGCGGCGGCCGAGAGCGCGCCGAGCACGGACCACGGGGTCCAGGTGATGAGCGGTCCGGCTGGGCCCGGTGCGGGGCGCGGGACCGGGCCCGGCGGCCGGCGCTTCAGCTCGTACAGCACCGCGTCGTCGTTCGACACCACCCGGCGCAGTTCGGGCCGCAGGTTCAGGGAGCGCAGCAGGCGCCGCTCCCAGGTGGCCGAGTAGCCCGAGTCCAGCCGCAGATAGACGGACTGGCCCCGGCCCACCATGAGGTACGAGTTCGGCCCCGCCTCGCGCAACCCCTCGACCAGGCCGTCGACGAGGACGGGGTCGCGCGGCGCGAGCGTCGGCTGGTAGCCGACCCGCTCCATGTCGCGGTACCCCCACGGCATGGCCGGGGTGACGTTGTTGACGGTGTCGTCGCTCAGCCACAGCACCCGCGCGGTCGGCCGGTCGTGGCCGTAGACGTACTCCATCGCCGCGACCTCGCCCGGCCGCACCCGCTCGAAGGGCTCATTGCCCCAGCGGGCCACCAGGAAGCCGAACATCAGCACGAGCCCCGCCATCAGGGCGGCGACCGGGCCCAGGCCCCGGCGGGCCGACACGACGCGCGGGAACAGCGACAGCGCCCCGAGCGCGCACGCGCCCGGCAGCGCGAACATGAACACGCGCAGCGCCATCTCGCCGCCGTACGACTGCATGCCAAAGCCGAGGAACGGCACGAAGGTCAGCACCGGCAGCGACCGCTCCGCGAACCCGGCCGAGCGCCGCCGCAGCACCCCCCAGCAGGCGAAGGCCAGCACCCCGCCGGCCAGCGCCACCCGGGTGTAGAGCACCAGCTTGTGCACGCTGCTGCCGCCCTCGATACGGCCCGAGACGGACGAGGACACATTGCCGCCCACCCCGCCGACCCCGCCGAACAGCTCGTCGAAGTGGCCCGACCAGTACGGCTCGGCCAGGAACCCGACCCACACCGCGACCATCACCCCGCCCAGCAGCGGCAGCCCGTAGAGATCGGAGCGCCGCACCAGCACCAGCGCCGTCACCACGCCCAGCATCATGAACGGCGTCAGCTGATGGGCCGCCACGGACGCCGTGAACAGCGCGAGCAGCAGGCCGAGCAGCGCCGTGCGCTGTCCGCGCGAGGCGTCGGCCACCTCGGCCTCGCCCGGCCACCGTCTGCCGCGCAGCACGCGCGGCTCCCGGAACCACACCAGCAGGACGGCGACGAAGACCAGGTAGAAGAGGTAGGTGAAGCCCTGTGGCGAGAAGTAGTCCTGGCCCACCCACCCGCACAGCGCGAACAGCCAGGCCGCCGTCCACTTGGCGCGCCAGGTCGCGCGCAGGGACCGCACCAGCAGCATCATCGGCGCGAGGTAGAGGAGCTGAACGGCCGTCGGCCACCAGCGCAGCACCTCCATGAAGTCCTCGACGCCACCGGCCCGCGCGAGGAACTCCACCCCCGCGAAGAACCCGGGCCAGCTCCACCGCGCGTCCAGGTCGGGTACCGCCTCGCCGGTCCGGCCGATGTAGTCCAGGAACCCGAGGTGCTGCCACGCGGTCGCGAACCGCGGCTCGCCCTCGACCACGGCGGGCACGGCGTGCAGCGACACCACCGTGGCCACCAGCGCCACCGCCAGCACCGCGCGCCGCGGCCGCGCCGGGCACAGCGCGGCGACGAACGCGACCACCAGCAGCGCCGCCCCGAGCAGCGTGGCGGGCGGCAGCACGGAGATGAGCCCGAGGCCGCCCATGCCGTCCAGATCGGCCTCGCTCATTCGGCTCACCGGCAGCCAGTACAGCGCGAGCGCCACGGCCAGCGTCAGCCACAGCGCCAGGGTCACCCCGCGCCCGCGTCCGCGCCCGCGTCCCGCCCCGTCTGGTCGTTCCGGGGCGGAAGCGGTGTGGCCCGCCGCGGGCCGCGCCCTGAGCACCCCGCGCAGCTTGACCGCGGCGATGGCCGCGATCACCGACAGGCTGGAGATCTCGGCGACCCCCGCCCCCGTCAGCCCCATGCGCGGCAGCAGCACCAGGGTCAGTCCCAGCACCAGCACACACAGCAGGCCCTGGAGATAGGCGAGCCCCGCGGTGCGGCTCTGCGCGCGCAGCACCGCGAAGTACACCTCGATGACGACCCGCAGCGCCGCCCCCACCGCGAACCACCGCAGCAGCGGCGCCGCCTCCTGCGCGTATCCGTCCCCGAACACTCCGAGGATCCGCGGGGCGAAGACGAAGAGGACGAGACAGACCGGGATCATGATGCGCGCCATCCGGCGCAGCGCCGCGCGGCAGTTCTCCGCCAGCCTGGCCGGGTCGTGCGAGCCCTCGACGGTCAGTGACGCGCCCATGTTGACGGCGAGCAGGTTCGTGGTGCCGCCGATGGTGGTGGCGACGTAGAAGTACGCGTTGTCGGCCGCGCTCACCTGCGAGGCGACGATCACCGGCACCGCGTAGACCACGGCCAGCGAGAACAGCGACCCCGTGCAGTCCCCGGCGAGGAAGCGCCCCATCTCCCGGTAGGCCGCGGGCCGTGCCGTCCCCCGCGTCGCCTCGACGTGGCGCGGTACGAGCCGCCGGAACACCAGCCAGCCCAGCGGCACCACGGACACCGCGATCGAGGCGACCCAGGACACGAACACCCCGGTGGTCGGGATCGCCGCGGCCAGAGCGACGAGCAGCAGCAGCTTCGCCGCCGAGAACACCGTGTTGCCCACCGGCACCCAGAGCGCGCTGCGCAGCCCGGTCAGCACCCCGTCCTGCAAGGTCAGCAGCGACCAGGCGACCACCGCCGCGATGAAGCCGAGGCCGTGGAGGGGCCCGTGCAGAAAGCGGTACGAGGGACCCCACGTATCGAGGGTGAGCAGGAAGACCCCCGCGGCTATTGCTACGACCACCGAGCTGCCCGCGTACGTACGGAACACCAGCCGCCCGGTCGTCCGCCCGGCGACCGGGACGAAGCGGGCCAGCGCCCCGGTGAGGGTCACCGCCGCGAGCCCCGCGAGGAGCTTCATCGCGGCGATGGCCGCCGAGCCCTGGCCGACCGCGTCCCCCGAGTAGTAGCGGGCCGCGGCCAGCCAGAAGCCGAGGCCGAGGACCGCCGAGATGCCGGTGTTCAGCATCAGCGCGTAGGCGTTGCGGAACAGCCGGCCGCGGTCGTCGCTGTGGCGATCGGTGGACATCTCGGCCCGGGTGGTCGTGTCGGACACGGGCTCAGCGCACCTTCCCCCATGCCTGTCGTGACAGCTGTCGTGACAGCCGGCGTGATCTGCGGATCAGGGCGTACCCCTTGGTGAGCGCCCGGTCCCGGGCGAAGTGCCGGCCGACCGCCTGCCCGGTGACCAGCCGCTCGAATTCCGCGATGCGCGTGGCGCGGCCGATCGTCACCCGCCGCAGGGCGTACGGGCCCTGACCGCGCGCGGCGAGATCGTTCCCCACCGCGAGCCCCACGCCGAACCCGGCCGCGCGCACCGTGCGGCGCACCCGGCGGCTGGAATAGCCGTACGGATAGGCGAAGGACACCGGCGGGCGGCCGAGCTCGTCGGTGAGGATCTCCCGGCAGCGCAGCACCTCGAACCACAGCCGCTCGTCGTCCAGCTGGTCGAGCTGGGGGTGGGTGTGGCTGTGCCCGCCGATCTCGAGACCGGCGGCCGCGAGGGCGTGCAGCTGGTCCCAGTCGAGCATCAGGTCGAGCGCGCGGCCCGTGTCGTACGGGCCGCGCAGCCAGCCGGTCGTGGCGAACAGCGTGGCCGGGAAGCCGTGCGAGGCCAGCGAGGGGAGGGCGTACCGGTGCACGCCCTCATAGCCGTCGTCGAACGTGATCAGCACGGGCCGCTCCGGCAGCGCCGCCCCGCCCCGCCAGGCTGCGGCCAGCCGCTCACAGGTGACCGGCGTGAACCCGCGCGCGCCGAGCAGATCCATCTGCGCGGCGAACGCGGGCGGCGAGACGGACAGCGCGCGTGTCGCGCGCGCGGGTGCGTATGCCACGGCGTGGTACATCAGTATCGGCACCCGCCCACTCATGCCCGGCCTCCCGCGCGGGCGCGGGTCGCGCGCGGGTGTGCCGGTGCGGTCACGTGGACCGTGCGGCGCTGCGCGAGGGCGTCGGATCTGCCGGTCATGCCGCCCCCTCGGGTGTCCGGGTGGGCGGCCCTCCGGCCGTCTTCTCCCGCGGCGGCTCCGGCGGCCGCGCCGCCTCGGGGAGCGCCGCCACCGCACACCGCGCGCCGCCGGTTCCGCGGGCGCGGGAGGTACCCACGGCGTAGCCGCTCGCCGCGGCCGCGACGCCGGCCACGATCGCGCCGGCCCGGCCCGCGCCGCCCGGCCGGCCGAGGAGGGCGTCGCGCAGGCCGCGCGCGATGCCGGCCGGCAGCACGCGGGCGGCGTAGCGGCGCTCGGCGGACAGGCCCGCCTGGGCGCCCACGCTGCGGGCGACGAGGGCCTTGGAGAGGCCCTCGGCGTAGGCGCGGGCGCGGAAGTAGGCGAACCGCTCGCGGGCGGGCGGCACCTTGTGGTGGATGACGGCCCGGTCGTCGATGAGCAGCACCGCGTCGGGCCGGGCGCGGCTCAGCCGGATGCACAGCTCGGTCTCCTCGCAGCCCAGCGGCCGCCTGTCGCCGTCCCGCCCGATGCCGGTCGCGAAGCCGCCGGTCACCTCGAAGGCCTCGCGGCGGAAGGACGCGTTGCCGCCGAGGACATTGCGCACCCGGACCCGGCCGGGCGGGAGCCCCCGGTACGTACAGCCGACGACCCAGTCGAACTCCTCGGGGAACCAGGGCGGGCGGCGGCGGGAGGCCCACACCGGGACGGTCCGCCCGCCGACCGCGAGCACCCGTGGGTCGGCGTACGCGGCGGCGAAGTGGTGCAGCCAGTCGCGCTCGGCGACCGCGTCGTCGTCGAGAAACGCGATGACCTCGCCGGTGGAGGCCGCGACGCCGGTGTTGCGGCCCGCGGACAGGCCACGGGGGCCCGCGTTGGCGAGCACCCGCACGTCCTCCCGGCCCGCCGCACCCGGGCCGTCGCCGTAATGGGCGGTCAGGCGGCGCAGCAGGGCCGGGTTGTGGTCGACCACGAGAAGCGTCTCGTGGGCGGGCAGCGACTGGCCGCGCACCGAGTCCACCGCCGCGAGGATGTCGTCCCAGCGGTCCTCGGTGTATGCGCAGATCACCACGGACATCCGGGGCCGCGGCAGCGGCGAGGGGCGAGCGGGGAGATCCGTCACGACAGCTCTCCCCTGACCGCCGCGGGCGCCAGCGCGGGGTGGCGGCGGTGCCGCTTGGCGCCCCGCTCGCGCAGGATCACCCGCAGCACGCGCAGCCCGTCGCGGACGGCCCGCAGATTGCTGACGCCGTGGATGCGCCGGTACTCGTGGCTGGGGATCTCCTGGACCCGCAGGCCGGCCTTGACCACCCGGATGTTCATCAGCGTCTCGACCTCGAACCCGGCGCAGTCGAGCGCGATCTCGTCCAGGCAGCGGCGCCAGAAGGCGTTGTAGCCGTAGCACAGATCGGTGTAGCGGGCGCCGAACTTGCGGTTGACCAGCGAGGTCAGCGCGCGGTTGCCGAGCTTGCGGATGGGCGTCATGTCGTCCGTGCCGCCGCCGTTGGCGAATCGCGACCCCTTCGCGAAGTCGGCTCCGGAGACCAGTGCGGACACATAGCTGACGATCTCGCCGCCGTCGGCCGAGCCGTCCGCGTCGACCATCACCACGATGTCGCCGGTGCAGGCGGCGAATCCGGTGATGAGCGCGTCGCCCTTGCCCTTGCCGCGCTGCGGTACGACCTTCACCCCCGGCCACAGCTCGTGCGCCACCCGGACCGTGTCGTCCGTGGAATTCCCGTCCACAAGCACGACTTCATGGATCCAGGAGGGCATTGTCCTGAAAACGTACGGGAGATTCTCGGCCTCGTTCATGGCCGGGATCACGACGCTCACGGGCGGCGCGATCGCGAGATGAGAGGACACCGGGCGATACCGGTGCGGCCCGGAGGTCGTCGATCCCGCTGAAATGGATTCGCTTTCCGGCGCGTCCGGGCGCACAGAGGAGCTCATGGAATTGTTTCCCTCTCGTCCGGTGGACCGTCCGCCCCCGGGCGGTCCGTAGGGTTATCCGGTTCGAAAGGGGGGTTCTCACCCGCCCATGACGGTATTGACCACCGAACAAGGCCGAGCGAGCTGGCTGGCGTTACTTGCCTCGCGGCCCGCGTCGCGGCATGTCTGAGCAGCGCAAGAGCGCAATTGCACAGGACGGCCGGGCGCGGCACCCCCCTACCGCGATCCCGCTCCGGAATCCATCGCGACGTTCGAGCCCTCCCCTGGAGCCGCCATGGTGATGGATCCGATGCGGGTGTTATGACGACGGTGACGACGGTATTGACACCGATTACTCTATGGCAAGGGAAATCACCCGACACCCCCTCTTGGAAGTCTGTTCGTCAATTCTTTGCCCGTATACTGCCCAAACGCCTGAGCAGTCGGTCGGCCGGCCCGTAGAGCTCCGGCCTCGAAAGCACCTTATTGCGCAGCGCCCGAATCGGAGCACGCCGCACGCGATGCCCGAGCGCCACCGGGTGGCGGCGCGTCACCCACCCCTCGGACACACTGAGATCGCGTGTTTTGAGGGAGTCCTTGTATTCCTTCTCGCCGCGCCCGAGATCCAGATAGGCCAGCCCCTGCGCGGCCGCCCCCTCGGCCATCCGCAGATGCAGCACCAGACCGGGCGAGAATTTCGCGAACGCCGTGTCGTACGCCGGGAACCAGCAGGCCAGCACCCGCTCCGAGCGGAGCCCGAAGTGCCCGGCCACCGGCCGCCCGCCGCAGTAGAGCACCGAGAGCAGCCCGGCGCACGAGGAGCCGCGGGTATGGAACAGCTGCTCCACCAGGCGGGTGATCCGGGCGTGGGCGAAGCGGTCGCTGCGCCCCGTCCGGCGGTACTGCGCCGACTTCCAGCCGATCAGCGTGCGGAGCACCGCCGGGTCGCGCTCGTCGTGGACGTACCGCACGTCGCCGACGTCCCGGCCCAGCTTGCGCTCCTTGGCGAGCGTGGTGCGGGTGAACTTCGGCGAGCGCGCGCGGAGCTGGGCCAGATACGCCTCGAAGCCCTGCTCCACGTCGATCACCGGGGAGGGGAAGGAGCCCCGGGCCCCCACCTCGAAGGGCTTCTGCCCCTCCACCAGGTGATCGAACTCCCAGACCGCGAGCCCGCAGGCCTGGAGCAGCTCGCGCGCGTCCCACTGGAACCCGGGCCGGTGCATCAGGCCCTGTGAGTCGGACAGGCCCAGGCCGATCGCCCGCCCCACGCCGAGCCGGGTCCGCTGGAAGGGGAAGAAGGCCACGGGCTCGCCTTCTTCGCGCACCACCGCGATCCGTACCCCGCGTCTACAGCGGCCGACGGCCAGCGTGAACTCCGCAGAGAGAAAGGGGTTCGCCAGTTCGGGCGCGCCCAGGAGATGCGCCTGCGCCTGCATGGCCGTCCAGGCCGCCCGGTCGGCGGCCGTCAGCTCGCCGGGGCGGTACACGCCGATGTCACCTATGTCCACGTGTCATCCCTGACTACTCGTCGTGCGCAGGCGACGGCGGCGGCGCCGCGCGTGAGCCAGTCGCGCCGACAGGAAGAGCAGAAGGCTTGTCGCGCCGACCGCCGACACGCCCACGCGTACCGACCACAGGTGCAGGGCGAGCATCGTCTGCGCGACCAACAGGTCGAGCGCGAGCGCGCCCGCGCCCGCCAGCACCGCCCGGGCCGCCCCGTCCAGGCCGCGCAGCGCGTGGGCCAGGGCCGATGCGGGCGCCATGACCAGGAAGAAGAGTGTGAGCGGTGCGCGCGGCGGCGCGTCGACACCCGCGAGCGTGAGCGCGGCACCGACTCCGCCGGCGCCGACTGCGACCCCCATGAGCACGAGTGGGAACCGGGCGCCCGCCGGGCTCTTGTCACTGATGGTCTGCATTGGCGACTTTGCCCCCTGATGCGCCGGATGCCGGGCCTCAATCTGGCGCAGGCGGAGGAGGCCCGTCAAGATGCGGCAGTTGTGCGAACGGGGCGTTTATGGGCGTGGGTTGACACTTCGGGTTGGTTTGTTCAACGGCGTGCGCGGTGGTGTGCGACCGGCGTGCGGCGCCGCTGTGCGCGAAGTTCATCGCCTCGACCGGAATATTTTCCTAACTACACGCATAGACCCCGTGTTTCGGCGGGATGACATAGCCATGTCACGCCGAGGGCAGTGAACGGAGCGGCGTGACAGACGGTTTCGAACATGATTGCCCCTTTCGGGGCCGTCGTGCCGCACCAGCATCGGCAGCAATCCTGCTAAGGGAGACTGAATGAAACTGTCCAGACTCACGGCCACCGCCTGTGCCTTCGCCGTCGGTGTCGTGCTCGCCTTCACCGGCGCGGGCGCGGCCCAGGCCGCGGAGAGCGCCGCAGGGCCCGCCTACGTGGCGCTCGGTGACTCCTACTCATCCGGCGTCGGCTCCGGCAGCTACGACTCCGCCAGCGGCAGCTGCAAGCGCAGCACCAAGGCCTACCCCGCGCTCTGGGCCGCCGCGCACGCCCCCTCAAGCTTCAACTTCACGGCCTGCTCCGGCGCCAAGACCGGCGACGTTCTCAACAACCAGCTCGGCCCGCTGAGCTCCAGCACCGGCCTGGTGAGCATCAGCATCGGCGGCAACGACGCCGGCTTCGCCGACGTCATGACCACCTGTGTGCTGCCCGGCGAGAGTAACTGCCTCACCGCGGTCGCCAACGCCCGCACCTACGTGCAGAACACCCTGCCCGGCAAGCTGGACCAGGTTTACAGCTCCATCCGCTCCAAGGCGCCGTCCGCCAAGGTCGTCGTCCTCGGCTACCCGCGCTTCTACAAGCTCAACGGTGACTGCATCGCGGGGCTCACCGAGGCCGAGCGCACCGCGATCAACAACGCCTCCGACTACCTGAACTCCGTCACCAAGGGACGCGCCTCCGCCTACGGCTTCGCCTTCGGCGATGTGGCCACCCCGTTCTCCGGGCACGAGATCTGCTCCGGGAGCGAGTGGCTGCACAGCGTCACCTGGCCCATCGACGAGTCGTACCACCCGACCGCCGCGGGGCAGTCCGGCGGCTACCTGCCCGTCCTGAACACGGCTGACGGAATCTGATCGGCCGTTCGACCATACTTCGCGCCACCACGCGACAGCGGGAGGCCCCGGACGGTTGTCGTCCGTGGCCTCCCGCGGCGTCAGCCCAGGTGCGTCAGCCGAGGGTGGACGCCGCCCCTCTGAGCACCAGCCCGCAGCCGAGTGCCAGCACCACGGCCGCGGTGCCGACCGGCGAGGCGCGGTGCACCAGCCGCAGCACGCGCCGGCCGCGGCCCCCGGCGCCGGTCCGGGCCGCAAGCCGCGCCGTGGCCCGCTGCCCCAGGCGCACCACCGCGATCCCGGCCAGCGTGAGCGTGAGCGCCAGCCCGGCCCCATACGCCAGCACCAGCAGAAACCCGAACCACGCCTGCCCCAGCGCGGCCGCGCCCACGAGCACGACCACGGCGGACGGGCTCGGCACGAGCCCGCCCGCGAAGCCGAGGAGGATGGTGCCGCGCAGGGTGGGGCGGCCCGAGGGCAGGGGGTGGGAGTGGGTGAAGCCGCCGTGCGAGTGGACGTGCTCGTGCTCGTGCTTGTGGTCGTGATCGTGCTCATGGCCGTGGTCATGCCCGTGCTCGTGCCCGTGGCCGTGAGGGTGGTGATGGTGTGCGGCGCCGCGCTGTCGCAGCGCCTTGCGCAGCAGCCCCGCCCCCGCCAGCGTCACGAGCACCCCGCTCGCGACGCCCAGCCACGCGATCACCGACGGGGCGGCCGCCGAGCCCGCCGTGACCAACAGCCCCAGGGCGAAGACCCCGAGCGTGTGGGTGATCGTCACCGACGCGCCCAGGGCCAGCACATCGCGCATCGCGCTGCGCCCGCCCGCCGCCGCGGCCGCCGCCATCAGCGTCTTGCCGTGGCCCGGGGCCAGCGCGTGCATCGCGCCGAGCAGCATGGCGATGCCGAAGGCGGACACGGCGAAGAAGGGCGTGATGTCGTGCCGCGCCACCAGCCCGGTCAGCGCCTGCGTCCAGCGGTCCACGCCGCGCGGCAGTATGGAGCCTCCGGGCGCCTCGGACTGCTCGTCCCGGTCGGATCGCGCGTCGGCGAGCGCGGGCCCGCCCGGCGTGGTGCGCAGCGCGGCGGTCCGCTCGTCGGGCGGCGAGGAGAGCTGGTCCTGCGGGTAGCTGGTCAGCCGCCGGGAGGCGGAGGACGTGGGGACGTCGGACGCCGCCAGCGTCATCCGGTCGCCCTGAGCGGTGATCTCCCGCCAGCCGGGCCCCGTGCCGATGTCCGCCGGGCGGTACGAGAGCGAGGCGCGCCCGTCGTGCGGCAGCGCGGCGGTCAGCCGGCACTCCACGCGCAGCGTCGGCAGACCGGCCTGCCCCGCCCGCGAGCGCGCCTTCGCGCCCTCGCTCCGTACGGACACCGCCTCCCCGCGCACCGTCAGCCGCGCGTCCCGCGCCGCGCCGGCGCAGCGGCGGTCGGCCCAGGCGTCCAGTTCGGGGCGCGAGAGCTCGTCGTCGCCGTCCTGGTCGATCCGCGGCTTCGCCTGCGCGGCCGGGATCTCGGCGAGGTCCTCCACATGGTCGACCCGCAGCTCGTCCGGCGTGACGACCAGCCCGTCGTAGCGGTTGACGGTGAAGTTCCCCAGCGGATGCGCGGCGGCGGCCCCGGCGGGCAGCACCACGATGGCGGCCGCCCCGAAGAGCACGGACGCGGCGGCGCCGATGCGGCGGACACGCCGGATCAGCCGGTTCATGGACGGATACCTCCTGCGGTACGAACGGTGCGGTACGGGAGCGGGGGCTGCCGGCCGGTCATCGCGCCTCGCCCAGCCCCTTCAGCGCCGCCTTCGCGGCGCGGGCGCCCGTGGGGGAGAAGGCCGGGTTGAGGTCGAGGGCCGCGGAGAGATGGCGGCGGGCGGACGCGGTGTCGCCGAGGGACTTCTCGATCACCCCCCGGTGGTAGAGGAACGAGGCGTTGCGATACCCGGGCGCGGCGGCGGACTTGGCATAGCGGAGCGCCTCGCGGTCACGGCCGGCCCGGTGCAGCGCCCAGGCCAGCGCGTCGGCGCTGTGCACGCTGTGGCGGCGGCCCCACTCCGCGCGGGCCGCCCGCAGCGCCTCGGCGCGGTCGCCGTGGTCCGCGGCGATCAGCGCGCTGTCGAGGTCCGTCGCCACACCGTTGGCCCGCGCCAGGTCGATCCAGGTGGCGGCCACGGCGTACTGCTCCCGGGCCCGCTCGCGGTCGCCGCGCGCCTCGTACACCTCGCCGAGGGCGGCCAGCTCGGCGGGCAGCGGGTAGCGCCGTACGACCTCTTCCAGGTCGCGGACGGCCGCGTCGAGGTCGCCGACCGCGGCGAAGGTGCGGCCGCGGCCCTCCAGGGCGGGGAGATGGCCGGGCTCGGCGCGCAGCGCGTCGGCGAAGTGGCCGCGCGCCCGGGGGTACTGGCCCTGGCTCCAGGCCAGCTGCCCCAGCGCCGTGGCCACATACGCCACGTCCCCGGGCGCGGTCGCCGACTTGCGGGCGCGCAGCAGCACGCTGCGGGCGCCGGCCGGATCGCCGCGCAGCTCAAGGACATAGGCGAGGCGGGTGAAGGCGGGGATGCCGGGGCGCAGCGAGTCGGCGCGCCTGGCGGCGGCGTACGCGTCGTCGTACCGGCCGAGTTCGACGAGCGCGTCCACCCGGACGGCCAGTGCCCGCTCGCTGTAGGCGTTGACCTTCAGCGCCCGGTCGGCGTCGCGCAGCGCGTCCGGGAAGTCGTGGCGCGCGGCGGCGAGCGCGGCGCGCCCGGCGAGGGCCAGGTCGTTGTCGCGCGGCTGGGCCGTCAGGGAGCGCGCGAGGGCCTTCTGCGCCTGGGGGTAGCGGGTGGGGTCCCCGGTGGTGCGGGCCTGCTCGACGTAGGCCGCGCCGAGCGTGGCCCAGCCGGCCGCGTCCTTGGGCCGGGCCCGCAGCTGGGCCTGGAGCGCGCTGATGCTCTTGCCCAGGTCCTTGGAGCCGACCCGGTCGAGCGCCGCCCGGCCGGCGGGCTGCACGGCGTCGGTCCGTACGCCGGAGGGGCGTTCGTCGGACCCGCCGACGGCGAACGCGGCGGCCGTGATCCCCGTCGCGAGGGCGACGACGACGGCGGCGGTGCGGACTAAGCGGCCCCGGGGAAGTAGGGGTGGGTTCCCACGTCGTCTGGTGCGGTGCATCGCAAGGCGGAGGATCGCCCTCGTACTGGGCGTACTCGGGCGACTCCGACAACGCGGCGAGGTGCCGTGCCAGGCGGCGCGGGGGCCCGCCTCTGCTTCCTCGGGGTCGCTTAGGTGCCGGACAGGCATTGCGGGCTGCCTTTCGGGTGCACGAGGGACGCGGCTTCAGGGGCTTGCGAGGGGCTTGCAGGGGCTTGCGGGAGTGATTCAGGGGCTTTCGGGGGTGTTCGGGGGTTCGGGCTCTGGTGTCACAGAGGTGTACGTACGGAAGCGGCCTGGTGCTCGGCCTTCCGGGCCCCGGCCGGGGCGCGTTCCACGAGGGAAGCGCGCCCCGGCCGGTGCGCACGCCGGATCAGTGCCTGCGGGTGTGCACCCGCACCAGCCGCCGGCGGCGCCGGCGCCAGGTCAGGCCGACGGCCAGCAGCAGCACCGCCGCGCCGCCCGCGGCGGCGGAGGTGGCCAGCAGCGTGTTGTTGTCCTCGGTGGTGGTGGTGACGATGCCGGAGCCGCCGTTCAGCAGGGTCCGGCCGTCCGTCGCGGCCGCCGCGCTCTTGGTGGCGGTCTTGACGTCCGAGCCGGAGTTGGGCAGCGCGACGTAGGGGAAGTAGCTCTCGAACTTCTGGTCGTTCGCGTCGACCGCGTCGCCCAGGTCGTTCTTCTGGTCGAGCAGCTCGCCCTCCACGACCTGGAGCGCGATGTCCAACACGTCGTCGGTGAGCCGGCGGCCGTTGGGGAACCCGGCCTGGTCGCCGTCCAGGACGCCGAGGCGCTTGGGCTCGTGGGTCGGCTTGATGGAGGTGTTGAGCCGCAGCATCTCGGAGGCCTTGCCCCCGTCGACCTGGTTGAGCTCGGGCACGCCGGTGAGGAAGACCTGCTCGAGGTCCTTGCGCGGGGTGTCAGGCGCCTTGATCTTGAAGATCCCCTCGATCAGCTTGGGCAGCTCCGGGTCGTCCACGTTGTCCAGGAACTGCGCGTCGTCCTTGGGATTCGACGCGTTGAACTTGTCCTTGTCCTTACGGGGGTTGACAACCTCGTTGACCAACGGCATGCCGAGCCGCGAGACCTGGGCGTAGTCGCCGTAGGCGTCCGCGCGCTGGGTGGTGGACCAGATCCCGATCACCGGCTGCTCATGGGACTCGCGCAGCTGGTCGGTGGGCACCTGGAGGGCCAGGGACTGGACGTTGTAGCCCTTGAGGGTGTCGTTGCCGACCTCCGACAGGTCGCCGCCGTAGAGCAGGTCGAACACCCGCAGATCGGCGAAGAACGGGTCGTCGGCCTGGCCGGCGAAGGCCGTGACGCCGCCGTACACCTTGCGTATCGCCTCGTCGCGCAGGGTCTTGTAGTCCGGCATGGACGCCTTGCCCACGTTCGAGGGGGCCACGACCAGATCGTCCGCCACCTTGGTGCGCTCGACGGCCTTGCCGTGCCGCAGCTTGATGAGCTCGATGTCGTACGTCTGGAAGAAGTTCAGGTCCTTGTCGTCGAGGGACGTCACCGGACCGGTGTTGTAGAGGAACGTGTCCTCGTTGCGGACGTGGTCCTTGAAGGTCCAGCGGTAGATCAGGTCTTCCCGGGCGTCGCCGTCGCTGTCGATGCGCACGTCGTACTGGGCGTCCTCGGCGAACTTGTAGAAGTTCGGGCCGCCCGCCGGGTCCTGGAACGGGAGGAAGTTCGCGATCAGCGTCGTCGTGTCCGCCTTGTCGGGGCTCACGAACGCGTAGACGTCGGTGGTGTCGTACTCCGGCTGGCCCGAGATCAGCGGCGCCTCCCGGTGGCTGGAGGCCTCCGCGGCCTCGGGCCCGAGCGCGGCCACACCGGCCACCGCGAGCCCTCCCGCGGCCAGCGCTCCGCCCACGAGCGCGGCCACACTCCTCTTGGTGATTGAGGTCATCTGGGTCGGTCCTTCGTACGTGTGGTGGACAGGCTGATGTCGGCTATTCGGAGCGGTCGGCCGACCGGATTGGTGGGTCGGTGGATTTTTTTCGGCGGACGTCGCGAAGCAACCGAAGCAACCGAAGACGGGGCAGCGAGACCGATGGCAGGAAGCGGGGTTTGCCGCGTGAGTGTGGAGCAGACGGGAGAACGAGGGCCGATACGCGGGTGGGTGGGTGGACAGGAGCGCGCGGGGGAGCGCGGGCGCGGCCCGGACGACCTGCTGCCGCTGGTCGCCGGCGGCGACCACCGTGCGTTCGAGGATCTGTACGGCATGGTGTCGGGGCCCGTGTACGGGCTGGTGCGGCGCGTGCTGCGGGACCCGGCCCAGTCCGAGGAGGTCACGCAGGAGGCGCTGCTTGAGGTCTGGCGCACCGCCGCGCGCTTCGACCCGCGCCGCGGCTCGGCGCTCGCCTGGATCCTCACCCTCGCCCACCGCCGCGCCGTGGACCGCGTGCGCTCGGCCCGCTCGGCGGCCGACCGCGAGGCGCGCGTCGGCGGGCAGTCGGAGGGCCCGGCCTTCGACCAGGTGGCGGAGGCGGTCGAGGGGCGTCTTGAGCGGGAGTGGGTGCGCGGCTGTCTGGCCCGGCTCACCGAGCTTCAGCGGCAGTCGGTCACCCTCGCGTACTACGAGGGGTACTCCTATCGGGAGGTGGCGCATCGGCTGGCCGTACCGTTGGGAACGGTCAAGACGCGGATGCGGGACGGGCTGACGCGGCTGCGCGAGTGCTTGGGAGCGGCGGTATGACCAACAATCGGCCGACCAGCCGGCCGACCGACCGGACCCCGGCGTACCGGGGCGGCAGGGGGCGCAAGGCGCATGCGCCGGCGGGCGCGTACGCCCTCGACGCCCTGGACCCGAAGGAGCGCCTGCGGTACGAGCGGCATCTGGCCCGCTGCCCGGGGTGCGCCCAGGAAGTGCGCGACCTGGCGCAGGGCGCGGTGCGGCTGGCGCGGGCGGTGGCCGCCCCGGCGCCGCCCGAGATGCGGCAGCGGGTGCTGGCGGCCGCCTACGCCACCCCCCAGGAGGCGCCCTCCGCGGCGGACGGCGGATACGGATACGCGGGCCAGCAGGCCCGCGCCGCCCACGCGGGCCGCTCCGGGCCCGGCGGGCGGCGGGCGCGCGGCAGGGGCCTGTCCCCCTCCTTCCGGCGCCCCGTGCTCGGTCTGCGGATCGCCGCGGCCGCCGGCGCGCTGTCCCTGGCCGCGGCGGTCGTGCTCGGGGTCGAACTGGTGCGCACCCGCGACGCGCTCGACCGGGAGCGGGGCGCGACGCGCGCCGTCGAGCAGGTGCTGTCGGCGCCGGACGCCAGGGGCGTCAGCGCGCGCGACGCCCAGGGCCGCGGCATCAACGCCGTAACCTCGCGCCGCCTCGGCGCGGCTGTGGTCACCGTCTCCGGGTTGGCGGCGCCGCCCGACGGGCGGGCGTACCAGCTGTGGATGATCGACGCCGGCCCCTCGGGCGCCTCGGGCACGCCCCGCTCGGCCGGGCTCCTGGACGGCAATGGGGAAGGGACATCGCTGGTCACGGGCGGCTTCGGGGCGCACACCGAGCGTCTCGCGGTCACCTTGGAACCGGACGGGGGGTCAACCCGGCCCAGCACGAATCCGGTCGTGCAACTCGCCCTGCGTGATCCATGATTCGCGATGGACGCGTCAACACCCTTGACGCGGAGGTAAATCAGCGACCGGGGGTGCGTGGGTGACGGCTCGCCAAGGTAGGGTTACTCTGCCCGGGGCGGGTGCCCTCGTACGGGTGGGGAGTGACATGGAGCAGATAACAGTACGCAGCAGGCCGCGAGTGCCTGCCATCAACTGCGGGAGCGGGTCGACCAGCGCCCGCCTCGACCGACATCTCGCGGTGCTGGGCGGCCCTGCCGTGCCGCAGCGAGAGGCCGAGGGCGCCACGGTGCTGATGCAGGAGCTGACCGCGCGGGACCACGCGCGCACCGAGCGGAACAGGGGCGCCAGGGTGTCGCTGTTCGCGCCGCTGCGCCGACTGCGCCGTTCGCTGTTCGGCAGCCGCCACTGAGGCGTCCGGCGCACCCGGCCCGCCCGGCCCGTTCCGGCGGGCCAGGTCGCCCCGGGCAGCCCGGCAGGCATGGCAGATCCGGTGGGCCCGCCCCCAGGGCCCGCCGCCCGTGACGCCCGCATCGCCGTCCGCGTTCCGGGCACGGCGGAACCGGCCCCGCTCCAGCCGGTGACCCCGTGCCCGCGCGCGGCATGGCCGCTGCCTCCGGGCGCGCGTACGCACTCGTCCTCGCCCCGGAGGCACGTGCGCGTAGCGCCGGAGCAGCCGGGCACCGTCCGGCTCACATCAGGGCGAACTGCCCGCCCGGGCCCTCCTCGTGATGGTCCAGCACGGACGCCGGGCGCCGGGCCGCGCCCGGCACCGGCAGCACGCCCGCCTCGCCCAGCTCCGCCGGGCCGAGGCGCGGCCCGGCGGCCAGCCGGTCGGCCAGCGCCCGCCGCGCCGGGCGATCCTCGGCGAGCAGCGCCAGCACGGTGATCAGCTCCAGCAGCTCCGATGTCCACTCGCGCGGCCAGGCCGCCGGAACGACGGCCTCCAGCGTGCCGGGCTCGCCCCGGGCCGTACGGCGCTCGAACCAGGTCTCCAGTACCCGCGCCCCGCCCGCGTGGAACTCCCACGCGCTGCGCGGCACCGGTGAGATCCGCCCCGCGCCGAGGTGCAGGGTCGCGTCCTCCGGGTCGTACGCGAGGGTCTCGGGCAGCCCGCGCTCGGGGAGCGCGGCGCGTACGTAGGGGCGCTGGCCGCCCGGCATGCGCGGGCGTTCGCCGCTGTGCGCCCCGCGGGTATGCAGCCACAGCGCCCGGCGGCCCAGCTCCACCCCCGCCTCCCAGATCCCGGGGTCGGCGGTCAGCGGCACCGCGCAGCCCTCCGGGCGATGGCCGGCCACCGCGGCGACCCAGGCCAGGAAGTCCTCGGCCGTGACGGGACGCGCCAGCTCGGCCGCGAGCCGGTCGAGCAGCCCCGGCGCGAGATTGGGCTCCTGGCCGCCGGGGCGGCGGTAGAGCGGCCGGATCCGCCCGGGGCGGCCCGCGGGGGAGTAGCCGTCCGGCAGCAGCGCGGAGAACGTCAGCGTCGGCCCCGGGTCAGGACCGGCCCCCTCGACGGCGTGGATCTGCCGGTCGTCGGTCACCCGCCACAGCTCCGGCCGGGCGGCGTCGATCAGCCGGTGGTCGGGGATCAGCCACTGCTGGTCGTACGGCCCGTGAGCGACCCGTACGGGCTCGGGGCACGGCCCGCTCTCGCCCGCCAGCGGGACGGTGGAGGTCCGCTGACCGGGCAGCTGGGGCATGGCGACGTGCAGCGTACGGGCACGGCTCGGCCGGAACAGCGCCGCCCGACCGGCCGCGTCACCGGCGGCGACCAGCCGCTCCCAGCGCGCCTTGAGCGTCTTGGGGTCCGGCCCCATCACCCACGCCCGGCCCAGCCGCAGCGGCGCCACGGACCAGGGCATGAGGTCCGCCAGCAGCGGTGCGTCGGCCCATACGGCCCGGTCGGCCCCTGTGGCCCGTGTCGCCGTCACGCCGCAGCCCTTCCCCCGGCACGTTCTCCCACTCCCACCCCGCATCGTATCCACGGGCCGCCCGGCGCGCGGCGCGCGGGAACCGCTCAGCCGACGGCGGTCACCGCGCCTCGACCGTGACCGTGAACGAGAAGCGGTCCCCCCGGTAGTGGATGCGGGCCACGTCCACCGCCCGCCCCGCGTCGTCGTAGGTCACCCCCGTGTAGTGCAGGATCGGGCTGAGCAGCGGCACCCGGAGCAGCCGGGACGTCTCCGGGTCGGCCAGGCGGGCCTCGACCGTGTCCGTGATGCGGCTGATCCGGACCCCTACCGCGTCCCGCAGCACCTTCGTCATCGGCCAGCGCGCGAGGTCGGCCACGTCGATGCGCTCGGCGATGTCGGGGCGGACGAAATTCTCGGCCCAGTTGGTCGGCTCGCCGCCCGCCGCGTCGCTCCGCAGCCGCCGGTAGGCCGTGGTCTCGCGCAGGCCCGGGAAGTGCTCGGCCAGCTCCGCCGGTACGGGGGCGGGCCCGTGGCCGAGTACGGTCGTCCGCTCGCCGGACTGCTGGGCCACGATCGCGTCCACCGAGCCCAGCAGCCGCACCGGCGCGCCGCGCCGGGCGCTCGGCTCGATGAAGGTGCCGCGCCGCCGGTGGCGGCTGATGAGCCCCTCCGACTCCAGCTCCTTGAGCGCCTGCCGCATCGTCAGGACGCTGACGCCGTAGTGCTCGGCCAGACGGTCCTCGGTGGGCAGCCGCAGCGGCTCGTGGGGGCCGCGGCCGAGTATCGAGGCCCGCAGCGACTGCGAGACCTGGTACCACAGCGGCAGCTTGCGGTTCAGGGTGAGGGAGTCGGGGGCGAAGGTGGTCACTGGAAGTGCCGCTCCAGGCCCCGCCAGACGTCGTCGTACCCCTGCTGGAGGTGGTCCGCCTCGCGCGCCTGCCGGGTGGCCGTCACGGGCCAGCGGGTCTCGAACATGAAGGCCAGCCCGTCGTCGACCTTGCGGGGCGTCAGCTCGGCGGTGCTCGCCCGCTCGAAGGTCTCCCGGTCGGGGCCGTGCGCGGACATCATGTTGTGCAGCGAGCCGCCCCCGGGCACGAAGCCGCCCTTCCCGGCGGTCTTGGCGTCGTACGCGCCCTCGATCAGGCCCATGTACTCGCTCATCACATTGCGGTGGAAGTACGGCGGCCGGAAGGTGTCCTCGCCGACCAGCCAGCGCGGCGCGAAGACGACGAAGTCGACGTTCGCCAGGCCGGGGGTGTCGGAGGGCGAGGTGAGGACCGTGAAGATCGACGGGTCCGGGTGGTCGTAGCTGATGCTGCCGAGCACATTGAAGCGGCGCAGGTCGTACACGTACGGGACGTGGTTGCCGTGCCAGGCGACGACGTCCAGCGGGGAGTGGTCGTAGGTCGCGGACCAGAGGTTGCCGCAGAACTTGTTGACCACCTCCACCGGGCCCTCGACATCGTCGTACGCGGCCACCGGGGCCAGGAAGTCCCGCGCGCCCGCCAGCCCGTTGGCGCCGATCGGGCCGAGGTCGGGAAGGGTGAAGGGGCGGCCGTGGTTCTCGCAGACGTAGCCGCGCACTTCGGGGTCGAGCGGCTCGACGCGGAAGCGCACGCCGCGCGGCACCAGCGCCATCTGCCCCGGCTCGGCGCGCAGCCGCCCGAACTCGGTGCACAGCAGCAGCCCGCCCCGCTCGGGCACGATCAGCAGTTCGCCGTCGGCGTCGCTGAACACCCGGTCGGTCATGGGCGCGTTCGCGGCGTAGAGGTGGATGGCCATGCCGGAGCGGCGCGAGGCGTCGCCGTTGCCGCCGAGGGTCCACAGGCCGGCGAGGAAGTCGGTGCCGGGAGCGGGGGCGGGCAGCGGTTCCCAGCGCAGCCGGTTGGGGTCGGGGGCGCACTCCGTGAACGGCGCGCCGCGCAGCCCGCCGTTGTCGGCGCGGACGAAGGGCGGGTGCGCGGCGGAGGGCCGGATGCGGTACAGCCAGGAGCGCCGGTTGTGGGCGCGCGGTTCGGTGAAGGCGGTGCCGCTCAGCTGCTCCGCGTACAGCCCCAGCGGAGCGCGCTGGGGGGAGTTGCGGCCGACGGGCAGCGCGCCCGCGACGGCCTCGCTGCTGTGTTCATTGCCGAACCCGGGGGAGTACACCAGCCCCGCGGCCGTCTTGCGCGCTCGCTCGATGTCCGTTCCGCCGCTCATCGTCCGGCTCCCGCCACTTGGTCACTGGGCGTGCGATTCCTATGGAGGACCATAGGAATCGAAAGCGGGGCGCGTCAATGATCGGGCAGGATGGTGGCGTGCCCATACCGCCACCGCCCCTCCGCCGCGCCCCCGTCCAGCGCCGCAGCGCCGAGCGCCTCGGCCGGATCCTCGACGCCTGCGCCGAACTCCTCGACGAGACCGGCTACGACGACCTCAGTACCCGTGCGGTCGCCGAGCGCGCCGGCGTCCCCATCGGCTCGGTGTACCGCTTCTTCTCCAACAAGCGCGCGATGGCCGAGGCCCTGGCCCACCGCAATCTCGACGAGTACGCCGCGCGGGTGACCGAGCGGCTGGCGGAGTCCGGGACGGGCGGCGGCTGGCGGGAGGCCATGGACGTGGTGGTCGACGAGTATCTGGCGATGAAGCGCGGGGCGCCGGGCTTCGCGCTGGTCGAGTTCGGCATGCCGGTGCCCGTGACCGCTCGGCCCGACCAGCCCAACCACCTGGTCGCGGACCGGCTGCGCGAGCTGCTCGGCGAGCGGCTGGGCCTGGAGGAGTCCGGCGAGGCGGGGGAGCGGGTGCGGGTGGCCTTTCTGCTCGCCGTCGAGACCGCGGACGCGCTGCTGCGGCTCGCCTTCCGCGTCCACCCGGACGGCGACCCGGTGGTCGTGGCCGAGACGAAGGAGCTGCTGCGCGCGTATCTGGCGGGCGTGCTGGACTGACCGCCCGCGGCGGGCCTGTCCATGCGGTTCCGCTCCGCCGCGTGGCCCGACCCTCCCTCACCTGCGTACCAATCGGTAGGGTGAGAAGTCGTCGCGTCACCGTTGCCGCCGCCGTCCCCAGGAGGGACCGATGAGCCGTACCGCTCTGCGCATCTGCCCGCTGTGCGAGGCCACCTGCGGGCTGACCCTGACCATCGACGAGGGGCGGGTCACCGGGGCGCGCGGGGACCGCGACGACGTCTTCAGCCGGGGCTTCATCTGCCCCAAGGGCGCGTCGTTCGGCCAGCTGGACGCGGACCCCGACCGGCTGCGGCGGCCCCTGGTGCGGCGCGGCGGGCGGCTGGAGCCGGCGAGCTGGGACGAGGCGTTCGCCGCCGTGGACGCCGGGCTGCGGCCGCTGCTGGAGCGGTACGGGCCGCAGGCGGCGGCCGTGTTCCTCGGCAACCCGAACGTGCACACCATGGCGGGCGGGCTGTATCCGCCGCTGCTGCTCGGCGCGCTCGGCACCCGGAACATCTTCACCGCCAGCACCCTCGACCAGATGCCCAAGCATGTCTCCAGCGGCCTGCTCTACGGCGACGCGCACGCGATCCCGGTGCCCGACCTGGACCGCACCGACCATCTGCTGATGATCGGCGCCAACCCGCTGGACTCCGGCGGCAGCCTGTGCACCGCCCCCGACTTCCCCGGGCGGCTCAAGGCCCTGCGGCGGCGCGGCGGCCGGCTCACGGTGGTCGACCCGCGCCGCACCCGCACGGCCGAGGCCGCCGACCGGCATCTGGCCATCCGGCCCGGCACGGACGCGCTGCTGCTGTTCGCCGTGGTCGGGGTGCTGTTCGAGGAGGGCCTGGTGGCCCCGGAGCCGGCCGGCGGGCATCTGACGGGCGTGGACGAGGTGCGGCGGCTGGCGGCGGACTTCACGCCCGAGGCGGTGGCCGCGGTCTGCGAGGTGCCCGCCGAGGAGATCCGTACGCTCGCCCGCGAGCTCGCCGCCGCGCCACGGGCCGCCGTCTACGGGCGGATCGGCTCCACCACCGTCGAGTTCGGCACGCTCACCAGCTGGCTGGTCGATGTGGTGAACGCCCTCACCGGCAACCTCGACCGGCCCGGCGGGGTCATGTTCCCGCTCTCCGCCACCGCCGGGGCGCCGCGCCCGCCGCGCCCCGGCAAGGGGTTCGCGCTCGGCCGCTGGCGCAGCAGGGTCGGCGGACACCCCGAGGCGAAGGGCGAACTGCCCGCGGCGGCGCTGGCCGAGGAGATCGAGACCCCGGGCGAGGGGCAGGTCAGGGCGCTGATCGTGATCGCGGGCAACCCTGTGCTGTCCGCGCCGGACGGCGACCGGCTGGACCGGGCGCTGGCCGGGCTCGACTTCATGGTGAGCGTGGACCCGTATCTGAACGAGACCTCGCGCCACGCGCATGTGGTCCTGCCGCCGCCCCCGCCCAGCCAGAGCCCCCACTTCGACTTCGCCTTCAACACCCTCGCGGTGCGCAACCAGGTCCGCTACACCCGCCCCGCGCTCCCGCTGGACGCGGACCGGATGAGCGAGGCCGAGATCCTGGCGCGGCTGACGCTGTGCGCGGGCGGGCACGCGGGCGCCGACCCGGCGGCCGTGGACGCCATGGCGATCGACGCGGCCCTCGGCAAGGCCGTGGCCGACCCCGCCTCGCCGGTGCACGGCCGTGATCGGGGAGAGCTCGCCGCCCATCTCACCGGCGTCAGCGGCGCCGAGCGGCGGCTGGACATGATGCTGCGCCTCGGCCCGTACGGGGACGGCTTCGGCGCCGACCCCGAGGGGCTGACCCTGGCCAGGGTCCTGGCCCACCCGCACGGCATCGACCTGGGGCCGCTGCGGCCGCGCCTGCCCGGCCTGCTCAAGACCCGCAGCGGCACCGTCGAGCTGTGCCCGGAGCCGATGGCCGCCGAAGTGGCGCGGCTGCGGCGGGCGCTGGGCGGGCGCGCGGACGGGCTGCTGCTGGTCGGCCGCCGCCATCTGCGCTCCAACAACAGCTGGATGCACAACATCCCGGCGCTGGTCGGCGGCAGCAACCGCTGCACCCTCCACCTCCACCCCGAGGACGCGGCCCGGCTGGGCGTGGCCGACGGCGGCCTGGTGCGGGTCAAGGGCGACGGCGGGGAGCTGGAGGTGCCGGTGGAGGTGACGGACGCGGTACGGACCGGGGTGGTCAGCCTGCCGCACGGCTGGGGGCACGACCGGCCCGGCACCCGGATGTCGGTCGCGGCGGCGCACCCGGGGGTCAACGTCAACCGGCTCATCGACGGATCCCGGCTCGATCCGCTCTCCGGCACCGCGGTGCTCAACGGCTGCCCGGTGCAGCTCACGGTGGTCACCCCCGCGGGCTGAAACCGCGCTCATACGGCTGACCTGGGGTTTTGCGCTTATTGCTCGCACGTCAAGACCTTGTTAACAGAAAGTTGCGCCACCTAACGTCACCTCGACCCGCCAGTTCTGGGGGAGTTCAAGGGCGAACGTGAGGTAGCCAAATATGCTGACAATCCTCGGATTCGTCATGATTGCCACCTTCTTGGTGTTGATCATGATGAAGAAGATGACTCCGATGGGTGCGCTGGTGCTCATCCCGGCGCTCTTCTGCGTCATCGTGGGGAAGGGGGCGCACCTGGGGGACTACGTCCTCAAGGGCGTCGGTGACCTCGCGCCCACCGCGGCGATGCTGATGTTCGCCATCATCTACTTCGGGGTGATGATCGACGTCGGCCTCTTCGACCCGATCGTCCGGGTCATCCTGCGGTTCTGCAAAGCGGACCCGATGCGGGTGGTCGTCGGCACCGCGGTGCTCGCCGCGATCGTCTCCCTCGACGGCGACGGCTCCACCACCTTCATGATCACCGTGTCGGCCATGGTGCCGCTGTACCGGCGGCTGAAGATGAGCCTGGTCGTCATGACCGGTGTCGCGGCCATGGCCAACGGCGTGATGAACACGCTCCCCTGGGGCGGCCCCACCGCCCGCGCCGCCGCCGCGCTCAAGCTCGACGCCAGCGACATCTTCGTCCCGATGATCCCGGCCCTCGCGGCCGGCCTGGTCTTCGTCTTCGCCCTCGCCTACGGCCTCGGTCTGCGCGAGCGCAAGCGCCTGGGCACGCTGACCCTCGAGGACGTCACCGCCGACCCCGAGACGGTGCTGGTCGGCGCGGGCGGCTCCACCGGCTCCGGCACGGGCGCCAAGGGCCGTAAGGGCAAGCAGGCCATCGGCGGCGCGGGCGGCGGCACCGACGCCGAGGCGCCCGAGGACGACTCCGACGAGCACCAGGGGCTCGACCCCAACCGGCCCACCCTGCGCCCCAAGCTGTACTGGTTCAACGCGGCCCTCACCATCGGGCTGCTCACCATGATGATCCGCGAGGACCTGCCGATCCCGGTCCTCTTCCTGCTCGGCGCCGCCATCGCGCTCACCGTCAACTTCCCGCGCGTCGCGGACCAGAAGGCCCGTATCGCCGCCCACTCCGAGAACGTCGTCAACGTCTCCGGCATGGTCTTCGCCGCCGCCGTCTTCACCGGCGTGCTCACCGGCACCGGCATGGTCGAGCACATGGCGCGCTGGCTGGTCGACGGGATCCCGAACGGAATGGGCCCGCACATGGGCCTGGTCACCGGCATCCTGTCCATCCCGCTCACCTACTTCATGTCCAACGACGGCTTCTACTTCGGCATCGTGCCGATCCTCGCCGAGGCCGGCGCCGCACACGGGGTCGACCCGGTCGAGATCGCCCGCGCCTCCCTGGTCGGGCAGGCCCTGCACATGTCCAGCCCGCTGGTCCCGGCCGTCTACGTCCTGGTCGGCATGGCGAAGGTCGAGTTCGGCGACCACACCCGCTTCGTGGTGAAGTGGGCGGCGCTCACCTCGCTGGTGGTGCTCGGGGCGGGCCTGCTCTTCGGCATCATCTGACCCGTGGATTCTCCGAAGCCCGGTAGGGGCTGGCTGCTGCGCCTGGTCATCGCCTTCTCGTTCGCGCAGGGGGCGGTGAGCATGGCGCGGCCCGCCGTCTCCTACCGGGCTCTCGCGCTGGGCGCCGACGCCCGGGCGGTCGGCGTGATCGCGGGCGTCTACGCCCTGCTGCCGCTGTTCGCCGCCGTACCACTGGGGCGGCGCACCGACCACGGGCGCTGCGCCCCGCTGCTGCCGATCGGCGTGGTGCTGATCGTGACCGGCTGCGCGCTCAGCGGCCGGGCCGGTTCGCTGCTGGAGATGGCCGTGTGGAGCGGGGTGATGGGCCTGGGCCATCTGTCCTTCGTGATCGGCGCCCAGTCCCTGGTGGCCCGCCAGAGCGCCCCGGAGGATCAGGACCGCAACTTCGGCCACTTCACCATCGGCGCCTCCCTCGGCCAGCTCATCGGCCCCATCGCCGCCGGTCAGGTGGTCTCCGAGCACGGCGACGCCCTGGCCCGGACCAGCGCGGCCGCGCTCTTCGTATCCGCCGTCGTCGCGGCCTTCGCGGTCACCTCCCTGTGGCGCATCGAGCACCGCACACCGGCGGCGGACCGTACGCGGGCCGGGGCATCGGACCGGTCCGAGGGCGGCGGGGCGCGCTCCGGCCGGGTCCCCGTGGTCGGCATCCTGCGCACCCGGGGCGTGGCCTCCGGCATCTTCATCAGCCTCGCCGTGCTCTCCGCCACCGACATCCTCACCGCCTACCTCCCCGTCGTCGGCGAACAGCGGTCCATCGCGCCCGCGGTCATCGGCCTGCTGCTGAGCGTGCGCGCCGCGGCCACCATCGCCTGCCGGCTCGTCATGACCCCGATGATCCGGCTGATGGGCCGCACCGTCCTGATGGCCGTCAGCTGCCTGGGGGCCGGGCTGCTGTGCGCGGCGCTCGCCCTGCCGGTGCCCGCCTGGGGGCTGGGGATTCTGCTGGCCGCGCTCGGCTTCTGCCTCGGGGTGGGCCAGCCGCTGTCCATGACCACCGTCGTCCAGGCGGCCCCGGACGGCGCCCGCTCCACCGCTCTGGCGCTGCGGCTGACCGGCAACCGCCTCGGCCAGGTCGCCGCGCCCGCCTCCGCGGGCGTGCTGGCCGGGATCGCGGGGACGGCCGCGCCGTTCGTGATGCTCGGAGTGCTGCTGCTCGCCTCCGCGGGCGTAGCGATACGGCCCGCCCGGCGCGGCGCCCCGCCCGCGCCGCCGGCCCGGCCCGAGGCGCCCGGGCGCCGTACGGAGCCCTCGGCCGAGCGAAAGGCCTGAGGAAGACAGGGCCTAAGCGCTTGCTCACCGGCATGTAGGGTGTCCGCCATGGACGCGGAGGCGAAAAACACCGAGGGCGCCCCCGAGGCGTGGCGCGACATCACTCCGGACGCGGCCCGGCGGCTGATGACCGCCGCGGTGCACGCCTTCGCCGAGCGCGGCTACCACGCCACCACCACCCGCGACATCGCGGGCCGCGCCGGCATGAGCCCCGCCGCGCTCTACATCCACTACAAGACCAAGGAAGAGCTGCTCTACCAGATCAGCAAGGTCGGCCACCGGCTCGCGCTCGACATCCTCGAAGCGGCCAGGGACGGCGCCGGCACCCCCGCCGAGCGGCTCGCCGAGGCCGTGCGCGCCTTCGTCCGCTGGCACGCCGAGCACCACACCACCGCCCGCGTGGTCCAGTACGAGCTCGACGCGCTCGCCGAGGACCACTATGCCGAGATCACCGCGCTGCGGCGGGCCTCGGACGGCGCGGTGCGGGCGATCGTCGAGGACGGGGTGAAGGCGGGCGACTTCGACGTCGCCGACGTCCGCGGCACCACGGTCGCCGTCCTGTCGCTGTGCATCGACGTCGCGCGCTGGTTCAACGCCCGCGGCCGCAGCACCCCCGACGAGGTCGGCGAGCTCTACGCCGGGCTGGCGCTGCGCATGGTGGGCGCGGCGGGTTAGTTGGTCAAGGCACCTGCCCCGACGGCTCGGGCCTGTCGGCAGGCTGCGTCGTGGATCTTCGCGGGACGGACTGTGCCCCCTGCCGGGGCGGGGGCACGTCGGGCGGCGCCTGAGCGGTGCCGGGTGGTGGGGTTGAGCTCAGGCGCTCACAGGTTCTTGCTGAAGAAGTCGGTGAGCTTGGCGACTGCGGGGGTGACCGCCTCGTCCTTGTCATAGAGGTCCACATGGGTCGCGCCCTCGATCAGGAAGAGCTCGGCGGTCTCGCCGGCCTTGGCAACGGCACCCTGGCTGAAGGGAAGCGTCGCGGCCTCGGTACCGGCGATCATCAGCAGTGGACGCGGGGCGATCTTGTCGACATCGGCGTAGGCGTCGAACTGGTCGAGCTGGTCGACACTGCGCAGCACGTACTTGTTGGTCGCGCGCGGGTGGTGGGCCCGCGGCGTTTTGTAGTAGTCGTAGAACTCCCGAACAAGCGCCGGAGTCGAGTCGTCGACCGACTCGGGCACCACGTCGACCAGGGCGGCCGGCTTGCCCTCCGCCTCCTCGGCGCGCAGCTTCCCGGACTGCTCAACCATCTTCTGGAAGCCTTCCGGGTCGCCGCTGCGCAGGAAGGCAGCCACGTCCGCGGCGCTGACGGTGGCCACGGCCTTCATCCGGTGGTCGGTCTGCGCAGCGTAGGGGACATAGCCGCCCGAGCCACAGATGCCGACCACGCCGATCCGCTCGGGGTCGACAGCGTCGCGGGTCGCCAGGTACGACACAGCGGCCCGGAAGTCGTCGGCGCGCTGGAAGGGGTCCTCCAGGCCGTGCGGGGTGCCTTCGCTCTCGCCCTGGTAGGCGGCGTCGAAGGCCAGCGTGACGAAGCCCTCGTCGGCCAGCTTCTGGGCGTACAGGGCGGAGGTCTGCTCCTTCACGCCCGTGGTCGGGTGCCCGACCACGACGGCGGGGCGGCGCTCGCCTTCGGCGGTGCCATCCGGCGTGTAGAGGTGTCCGGCGAGCTTCAGACTGTTGGCGAGGAAGGCGACGTCCGTCTTCATTTCCTTTTGCTCTTCTTTCATGAGGGAGGCCTGAATCGTGGGGGTAATGTCACATGCCTGCCGCAGGAAGAGAATCCTGAATTCCAGGACGCCGAATCACGGGCTCTCCTGCGGTCACGTCATCCAGGTTCATACGCGTCACGCATCCGCACAATGGGATACTTCTGTCCCCGGACAGGGCTGTCCAGGGACAAAACTGGCCCACCCTCTCGGTTGCGGTCTCTGAGAGACTCGTGTCATGAACGCTGATGCGCACCCCAATGAGCTGGGAGAATTCCTCAAGGCCCGCCGGGCCGAGCTCAGCCCCCGCGCAGTCGGGCTGCCCGACGCCGGCGTCAAGCGGCGGGTCAAGGGCCTGCGCCGCGAGGAGGTGGCGCTACTCGCTTCCATCAGCACGGACTATTACATCCGTCTGGAGCAGGGGCGCAGGCAGGCGTCTGCCCCGGTGCTGGACGCCCTCGCCCGGGTCTTGCACCTTGACGACGAGGAGCGGGCGTACATGCTGGAGCTGGCCGGCAAGGCCGCCGCGCAGCCCCGCCGCCAGGCAGCACAGACAGTGCAGCCACAACTGCGGCGCCTGCTCGACGAACTCACCACCAGCCCCGCCCTCATTCTGGGCCGCCGCATGGATATTCTCGCCTGGAATCCGATGGCCGCCGCACTGCTCACCGACTTTTCCAAAATTCCGGAGAAGCACCGAAATTACGCATGGCTGCTCTTTTCCGATCCGGCAATGAAAAACCTCCACGCGCACTGGGAAGACATCGCGCGCGCCTGCGTGGCCATGCTCCGCAGGGAAGCCGGACGCAATCCGCAGGACCAGCGCATGGCACGTCTCGTGGGTGAGCTCTCCATGGCGGACGACGACTTCCGCCGCTGGTGGGGCGACCACCACGTCGCCAGCCGCACCAGGGGAAACAAGGTGCTGCGCCACCCGGTCGCAGGCGACCTCACCCTCGACTGGGATGCCCTGTCCTGCGCCGGCGACCCCGAGCAGCAGCTCGTCGTCTGGACCGCCGAACCCGGCACTCCATCCCACGACGCCCTGCGCCTCCTCGCCTCCTGGACCGCCACCACCGACCGCTCCGCGGCCGATCGGTAGGACTTGACCGGCCCCTCCGTGTGACTGATTCATGCCGAGATCGTTGGCGGAGGCACGAGGCGGGGCTGTCGCACGGCGGCCCTCGCACGGGGTGGGCCGGCAGGCACCTCAAGGCCCATGCCCTTACCCCGCGCGGCGCGCGGTGGTGAGCCAGAGCGCGGCCCCCAGCCGGACGCCGTCCGGGGACGCGTACGGCCCCAGCGCCTCGGTGAGTACCTGCCGGGCGCGCTCGCGGGCCGGGCGGTCGGCCGAGGCCAGCGCGGTGCGCAGGGCGCCCGTGCCGGTCATGAACTCCACCGCGTCCAGGGGCGTGTTTCCGACCCGCAGCGACACCTCCACCGCCTCCACCATGACCCCCGTGAAGCCCGCCCCGGCCAGCAGCGCACGCACGCGGCGGGGGTCGCTCAGCGAGAACGCCTGCCCCTCGCCCGAGGGCTCCGTGCCGCGCAGCGCCCGGGCCGGGACCCGCGCGAACTCGCTGTGCCGGGGGTGCTGCCAGCTCAGAAAGGCCAGCCGCGCGCCGGGGCGCAGGGCGGCGGCCAGATTGCCGAATGCCGCGGGCGGGTCGGCGAAGACATGCATCCCGAGCCGGCTGACCAGGGCGTCGTGGGAGGCGGGCGGGAAGGCGTACGTCTGTGCGTCGGCTCGCAGGAACCTCGCGTTCCGTACACCCTCCTCGGCGGCGAGGAGCGCGGCGCGCTCCAGCATTGGAGCGGACAGATCCACCCCCAGCGCCTCACCCCCGGCGGCCCGCGCCGCCGCCGCCCGCGTGGTGGCCCCGCAGCCGCAGCCGATGTCGAGCACCCGGTCCCCGGGCGCAAGCGAGGCGGCGTCGAGCAGCGGGGCCGTCAGAGGCTCCAGCATCGCGTCGTACCGGGGCTGCCACCGCGCCCAGTGGCGCCCCTCGTCACCGTTCCAGGTCTCGAACTGCTCATGATTGGCGATGTCCGTCGTCATACGATCACCGTGGGACTTGAACCCGGGATCAAGTCAACCGGAAGGGGCGGGCGATGGGGGAGTGGACGATCGGCGAGTTGGCGGCGGCGACCGGGGTGGCCGCCTCGAAGATCCGTTACTGGGAGCGCAAGGGCCTGCTGCCCGCGCCGGAACGCAGCGGCGGACAGCGGCGCTACGCCCCGCAGGACGCCGCGCGGATCGCCCGGCTGCGGCTGTGCCAGGAGGTGGGTTTCACGCTCGAGGAGATCGCGAGCATGGAGGAGCACCGCTCGTCCGGCCCCGATCTGTGGCGGGACCTGGTGCGGTCCAAGCTGGCCGACATTGACCGGCAGCGCGCCGAACTCGACCGCAGGAGTGCCCGGCTGAACGGCGCGCTGGACTGCCCGCACACCTTTCTGTCCGACTGCCCGCACTTCCGGGCGCACGTACAGGACTATCTGGCCGGGCAGGGCCCCACGGCTCAGACGTAGTAGCGGGCCACCGACTCCGCCACGCACACCGGCTTCTGCCCGCCCTCGCGCTCCACGGTCACCACCAGCGTCACCTGGAAGCCGCCGTCGGCCACCTCGGCCACCTCCGCCACCCGCCCGGTGGCGCGCAGCCGTGAGCCGACCGGGACGGGGGCGGGGAAGCGCACCTTGTTCACGCCGTAGTTGATGCCCATGCGCACGCCCTCGACCCCCAGCAGCCGCGGGGTGAACGCGGGCAGCAGGGACAGCGTCAGATAGCCGTGGGCGATCGTGGTGCCGAAGGGGCCCGTGGCCGCCTTCTCCGGGTCCACATGGATCCACTGGTGGTCGCCGGTCGCCTCGGCGAACAGGTCGATCCGCTTCTGGTCGATCTCCAGCCAGTCGCTGGGGCCGAGGTCTTCCCCGACCGCCGACCGCAGCTCTTCGGGCGAGGTGAAGATCCTTGGCTCTGCCATCTCACGGCCTCCTGGCGTCCGATCACTAAGCGACTGCTCAGCATGGACGGGCGGGCGCTGCCTGTCAACGAGCCACGGCCCTGGCGCCCGACGCGGCGGCGCGCCCGCCGATTCCCGGCGGGCGCGCCCCGATTCTCGGTCATGGCTCCCTCACACGGTCGCGTACCGCCTCCGCGGCCGCGCGGACGGGGTGGCGTGGGAGGCGGGACGGGCGGGGTGGCCGGGCCTGGTGTGGCGGGCGGCGGCGAGTGCCTCGGTCGTGAGCACCGGCACCGGTACGACGATGCCGCAGTTTCCGCACACCGGTCCCTCCCACGGGTGGCGGTCCAGGTCGTCGTGCCAGGCCAGCCGGTTCTGTGCGCAGACCGGGCAGGCCGAGGCGGGCCCCGACTCCATCGCGAGGATCAAGCGGGCGAGCACCTCCGCCAGCCGGTCCTCGGGGTGGGCCGACGGGCTCTCACAGGGCATGATGTCGCACCCGCGCCGGGTGCGCAGATGCCAGTCGTCCAGGGCGTTCGGCTGGCGGATCCCATGGAGCTTCTCCTGCCGGCGCCGGGCCGCGAACTGCGCCTCGTACCCGAGCCACAGGGTGCGCGCCTCCTCCAGCTCCTCCAGCGCCGTGATCAGCCGTGCCGGTTCGGGGTGACGGTCCTCCAGGGCGATCCCCGCCCGGGAGCACAGATGGTGCCATGTCGCCCGGTGCCCGTACGGTGCGAACCGTTCGAGGCATTTGCGCAGCGAGGTGCGGCGCGCGGTGATGTGCCTGCGTGGGTTGCGAACGTCTCGTGCGAGTGCTCTGAAACCGGCCATCTCTTTCCACCTCCGCGGGTGCGGACCCGACTCGTTGTCGAATGGACGTAACAGAGCGCGAACCGGATCCCTTCGATTCCGAGGAAACGGAAGGAAGTTGAAAAAAGGCGAAGGACCTCGGGCCGAAAGGAGAAGGTGACGGTTGCTCATCTTCCGAACAGGTCATACCGCCGGTAACCTCCCGTCCCAACGGCACCCGGGAGGAGCGTATATGCGACGACGAACCGGCAAGCTCACCTGTACCGCGATAGCCACGACGGCCGTGCTGGCACTGGGCGCCGCGCTCGCGGGGCCACTCCCGCAGCGCGCGCAGGCGGCGCCGGCCGCAGCGGCCGTCACCGACTACTGCCAGGGCCAGTGCTCGGACATCCTGCCGCCCGGCCAGAACGGCAACGCCACGCTCGCCGACATCCTCGCCAACCGCGCGTTCGGCACCCACCCCGAGCACAGCACCGACCAGCTCGGCCCCTACAACAAGCTGGTCGCCGGGTATCCGACGCTCACCGACGACAAGCTGACCGACTTCTTCAACGACTCGTCCTTCGGGGTCCCCGCCGACCAGGTGGCCAAGGTGGACAAGCCCCGCGACGACGTGACGATCACCCGCGACAAGAAGACCGGAGTGCCCCATATCCAGGGCACCACCCGCGAGGGCACCGAGTTCGGCGCCGGATACGCCGCCGCCCAGGACCGGCTCTGGCTGATGGACCTCTTCCGGCACGTCGGCCGCGGCGAGCTCACCTCCTTCGCCGGCGGCGCCGAGTCCAACCAGGGCCTGGAGCAGAGCTTCTTCGGCCAGGCCCCGTACAAGGAGGAGGACTACCAGGCCCAGATCGACTACATCCTCGCCAGCCAGGGCGAGCGCGGCAGACAGGCCCTGGCCGACGCCCAGGCGTATGTCGACGGCATCAACGCCTACCGCAAGCAGGCCAAGGACGGCCGCTACTTCCCGGGCGAGTACGTCCTCACCGGACACATCGACGCGATCACCAACGCGGGCGAGATCGAGCCCTTCAAGCTCACCGACCTGATCGCTCTCGCCTCCGTCGTCGGCGCGCTGTTCGGCAACGGCGGCGGAGGCGAGGTGGAGTCCGCGCTGTCGCTGCTCGCCGCCCAGCAGAAGTACGGCCTGGCCGAGGGCACCCAGGTGTGGGAGTCCTTCCGCGAGCGCGACGACCCCGAGGCCGCGCTGACCGTGCACGACGGCACCAGCTTCCCGTACGCGGGCAAGCCGGCGAACGCCAAGGGCACCGCCCTGCTCGACCCCGGGTCCGTCACCCCGGAACAGCTGGTCTACGACAAGACCGGCAGCGCCAGGACCGGCGCCACGGAGCGGGTGAAGGCCCCGAAGAAGCTGGAGGCGCTGCGCGGCATCTACGACGACGGCGTGCTGCCCCGCGATCTGTTCAGCCGCAAGCACGGCATGTCCAACGCGCTCCTGGTCTCCGGCAAGTACACCGCCAGTGGCAACCCGGTCGCCGTCTTCGGCCCGCAGACCGGCTACTTCGCGCCACAGCTGCTGATGCTCCAGGAGATCCAGGGCCCGGGCATCAGCGCCCGCGGCGCCTCCTTCGCGGGCGTGGGGATGTACGTCCAGCTGGGCCGCGGCCAGGACTACGCCTGGAGCGCGACCACCTCCGCCCAGGACGTCACCGACACCTTCGCCGTCGAGCTGTGCTCCCCCGACGGCTCCGCCCCGGCCAAGGACTCCACGTACTACCGCTACCGCGGCTCCTGCCTGCCGATGGAGAAGATCGAGCGCCGCAACGCCTGGAAGCCGACGGTCGCCGACTCCACCGCCGAGGGCTCGTACCGCATGCAGGTCTACCGCACCAAGTACGGCCTGGTCACCCATCGCGCCACGGTGGACGGCAAGCCCGTCGCCTACACCCTGCTGCGCGCCACCTACCGCCACGAGGCCGACTCGATCGTCGGCTTCCAGATGCTCAACGACCCCGGCTATGTGAAAGACGCCACGTCCTTCCAGAGCGCGGCGCAGCACATCAACTACACCTTCAACTGGTTCTACGCCGACTCCCGGCAGACCGCCTACTACAACAGCGGGCTCAACATGGTCCGGGCGGCGGACGTGGACCCCTCGCTTCCGGTCAAGGCCGAGGCGGCTTACGAGTGGCGGGACTTCGACCCGGCGGTCAACACCGCCGCGTACACTCCGCCCGCCCAGCACCCCCAGTCCATCGACCAGGACTACTACATCAGCTGGAACAACCGGCAGGCCAAGGGATACACGGCGGCCGGCTTCGGCAACGGCTCCGTGCACCGCGGAAACCTTCTCGACGACCGGGTGCGGGCGTTGGTGAAGAAGGGCGGGGTGACCCGTGCCGCGCTCACCCGCGCCATGGCCGAGGCGGCCGTCGCCGATCTGCGCGGTGAGGACGTGCTTCCCGAGTTGCTCAAGGTCCTGCGCAGCGCGCCCATCACCGACGCGCAGGCGGCCAAGGCCGTGCAGCAGCTGGAGTCCTGGCAGGCGGCGGGCGCCCAGCGCCGCGAGACATCCGCCGGCTCGCACACCTATGGGCACCCCGACGCCGTACGGATCATGGACGCGTGGTGGCCGCTTCTGGTGGAGGCCGAGTTCAAACCTCAGCTGGGCGGCGAACTCTACGATGCGCTGCGCGCCAATCTGACCGTCGACGAGGCGCCCTCGGCCGGTCACGGGCCCACCGGCTCGCACGCCGGATCCTCCTTCCAGTACGGCTGGTGGTCCTACGTCGACAAGGATCTGCGCGCCGTCCTCGGCGAGGACGTCAAGGGGCCGCTCGCCAAGAAGTACTGCGGCGCCGGTGACCTGTCCGCCTGCCGCGACGCCCTCCTGACCAGCCTGAAGCAGGCCGCGGCCAAGCCCGCCACGGAGGTCTACCCGGGTGACGCGAACTGCTCGGCGGGCGAGCAGTGGTGCGCCGACTCCATCATCCAGCGCCCGCTGGGCGGCGTCACCCACGACAAGGTGCACTGGCAGAACCGGCCGACCTACCAGCAGGTCGTGGAATTCCCGAATCACCGCTGACGGCAACGCGGCGCGGCGGCGCCCGCGGCGGATTTCTCCCCTACCCGCCCCTTCCCGAACGATGGGGGCTCCGCCCCCCTGGCCCCCCGAACGCCCTCCGGGCGCATGCGGGCACCTCCCAGCGGTAGCTGGAGAGGAGCTCGAGGACCGGGGTCTGGGGCGGAGTCCCAGTTGCGGGAAGGGGCGGGTAGGGGACGGCCCGCCGCAGGCGCCGCGGCCCCGCGCCCGGGCCGCGCGTCGCCGCCGAGGCGGGAAATCCGGGGCCGGGAATGCGGTCCGCCGAATTCCCGAATACAAATCCCGAGAAAATTGCCGCTGTTCTCCGGATCAGCTTGCCGGAGCCCGCTGGACTATGCTGCCAAGCCGGAATTCGTACGTAATCTCGAAACGGAAGGCCGGCATGCCCTTAAACCCCCGGTGGCAGTACCCCACGGCGCTGCTGGACACCACGATGGACCAGCTCCGCACGCTGCTCGCGGTCCACGAGGCGGGTACCGCGCTGGGCGCCGCCCGGCTGCTGGGGCGGGAGCAGTCCAGTGTCCAGAAACAACTCGACACCATGAATCGGAACTTCGGCGCGCTGTGCGGCGAGCCGCTTGTGCTCAAGCGCGGCCGGAGCCAGAACGTGCTTTTCACCGCCACGGGAGAGGCCCTGGCCGAACTCGCGCGCGGCACCCTGAAGGACTGGCTGGAGTCCGTGCACGGCTGCCGCCGCCGTCTGGGCAGCCGGCTGAACGTGGGCTCCACCCGCTACACCCTCGGCTTCCTCCTCAACGCCGTGGAACTGGTCACCGAGGACTTCGAGCGCCGCGGGGTCGAGCTCAAGGTCGAGCATGTGCGCACCCGCGACCTGCTGGACCGGCTCGCCTCCAAGGAGCTCGACCTGGTCTGCGGCTCCGTGCTGACCACCGGGGACGGGGACAGCCGGCTGGACGGCTTCGAGGTGATGGAGTGGCGGCGCAGCGGTCTGTCCCTGGTGACCAATCTCGCCGAGGACGAGCTGCCCGGCCCCGGGCTCTCGGTCCGCGACCTCCCCGGGCTGCCGCTCGCGGTCTCCGCCGACGGCCTGATCCCCGGCTTTCTGCGCGGCTGGTTCGGCGCCCGCTACCGCCAGGAGCTGAACATCGCGGCCGAGATCGACACCGTGCAGTACGGCCTGGAACTGCTCTCCTCGGGCGTGCTGCGCGGCTGTGTGCTGGTGACCCAGGGGATCGGCGAGGCGGTCGCCGACGGGCGGCTTCAGCGCGGCGCGGGGCTGCGGACGCTCCAGCTGGCCGACGACCTCGGGCCGGACCTGGCGGTGCTGGTCGGGGTGTTCGTACGCGGCGGGGAGCGCGCCGCGTGGGACGCGGCCCACCCGCTGAACGTCCTGTGGGACGCGCTGGCGGGCGAGAACGCCCACTGGCGGAGCGTCATGAGAAAGCCGCACGCCGAAGGCGCGGGCCCGGCCGGCGCTTAGGGGTGCCCGGCGGCTCCGCCGCGTGACAGGGGCTCCGCCCCTGGACCCCCGGGGTCTGGGCCCTGTTCCCGCACCAGGCCGTGGGCGGACAGGTGGTCCGCGAGCGCGGTGAACTCGGCGGCGTCGCGGCCCAGCCGCTTCATCTCGTACACCGTGAGGATCACCCGGCAGTGCGGCGCGTGGGTCCTGATCCCACGGGCGGCGGCCGGCGCGGCCTCGAACTGCGGACGGACACGCACCCGGGTGCGGTTTGAGGGTCCGTCATGAGCCCGGATTTTCGCCCAATGCAACCCCCGGAATGGGGTGCCCCCCGCCTTTGAGCGAGAACGAGTTGTGCGAGCCGACCCGGGGCCCGGAGGGTCTTCCCCGGCCGACGAGTGATCTTGCTCCAGTAAAGGATCCGCTTGTGGGAGGCGTATCCGTGCGGGGGCTTGCCGCTGCCGTCTCCAGGTCGCTCGCGCCGGCCCGTCCACCTCCGGCCAGCGGGGACGTCCCGGCGGGAGGCACACACCGGCATGTGTGTCGACCCCCCGCAGGTGGGACAGCACTTCCAGCCGAAATGCTCCCGGCCGAGCGTCCCCCGCCCCCAGCCTACAAGGCGATGGTCGTTAAAACATTGATTCACTGGCGTATTTGGTATTAAGACAAGCATTCACCATCTTTGTCAGCTCACTTTTTCGCCGAGCATGACTGGGTCAGCGACAGCTCGGGGAAGGGTGTTTTGGCATGGCGGATTGGGTGAAGGTCGCGGGCAGTCTCACTGCCATCTCGGCGGGGTCCAGGACGACGGTGTGGGGTGTGAACGCGGCGAGCAGCATCTTCCGGTACACCAACTACGACGCCAACCCGTGGATCAACATCCCGGGGGCGCTGAGCGACATCGGGGCGGGCGCCGACGGCACTGTATGGGGCGTCAACGGCGGCAACCAGATCTTCCGGTACACCGGGGACCAGGACAGCTCGAACCCGTGGAAGAACATCTCTGGCAGCCTGGTCCGCATCGACGCGGGTTCCAGGACGAACGTGTGGGGGGTGGACTCCGCCAACGCCATCTACCGGTACACGAACCACGACGCCAACCCGTGGATCAAGATCCCCGGGGCGCTGAGCGACATCGGCGCGGGCGCCGACGGCACTGTATGGGGCGTCAACGGCGGCAACCAGATCTTCCGGTACACCGGGGACCAGGACAGCTCGAACCCGTGGAAGAACGTCTCCGGCAGCCTGAAGCGCATCGCGGTGGGCTCCCGGACGAACGTGTGGGGCGTCGATCCCGCCGGCAGCATCTACCGGTACACCAACAACGACGCCAGCGGCGTCAACCCGTGGATCAAGATCCCCGGCACTGCCACCGACATCGCCGCCGGCGCCGACGGCACCGTGTGGCACATCAACAGCGGCAACGAGATCTACCGGTACACCGGCGACCAGCCGAGCTGATCCCTGCCCCACCACCCGTGCGGGCCCCCGGCCAGGACAGGTCGGGGGCCCGCATCGGCATCCTGGCCAGTCCTCCGCGTCGTCGTCCGGCTCGGACGCGTCCGGATCGCGCAGGGTCCGCAGTCCCTCGCCCGGCCCTCTGGCCGCGACATCGAACTGGTAGCGGCCCATGAAGTTGATGTGCCGGTCCCAACTCGTCGGGGTGCCAGAGCTTGCGTTGCCCGCTGACGCGATTCAGCTGATGTGGAAATTGTTCCCCTGCGCGGTCGCCACCGTCAGGGGCTGTACCAGGGCGTCCCTCTTTTATCGGATGATGTCAGGTAATTATCCGGTCAGCGGGGCGTACGTTCCTTGACACGGCTGTCGAGTACGGCTGCGGCCGGGCCCGATGCGGGTGTCCGGCAAGGCCAGTCCCCGGCAGGTCGGTGCCTTTCCGAACCGACCAGCCGCGTGTGGCGCCTGCACGATGGGGCGACAGCGTTCACCCAGCCGTCTGAAGGGGGATGTCGAAGCCTTCGCGGCTGGGCCATCTGCCACGAACGGGCCGCACCAGGCGGCCCATCCTCGCGTTTCCGGGAGATCCCGTGCGCATCCGCACCATGCTGACCGCTCTTGCCCTGACTGCCGCCGGCTTCATCGCCGCTGCCGGCCCCGCCACCGCCGACGATTTCGACCTCGGCTACGGCAGCCTCAACATCCAGCTGTGCACCGGCGACAACTGCGGCAACGCCCCAATCCCGGACTGATCCCTGCCCGGGACACCCGTGGTCAGCAACCCGCAGCAGGCCCCGCGCGACGCGATTGCGGAGAGCGCCGTCGCTGGCGAGGAGGATGGCGCGCTGCCTCCCAACCCGTCCGCACCAGGTCCGTCAAGCACAGGTGACGGCTGGTGTGCGTGGAGAACCGCTCCGTCTGGGGCAGAGCCCCAGTTGAGGGAAGGGGCGGGTAGGGGCGGTGTCCGATATGCGGGCTCCGCCGCGTGGCCCCGCCGCAGGCGTCAAGATCCCCGGAAACCCCCAGGTCCTTTCGCGCGCCGCCCTACCGCCGTCGTGCCCCTTCCGTTGACACATACCGACTGGTTAGTCTGCCGGGCAGGCTGAGCGATGCCGTCCGCCCCGCCCCCGGCCGAAGGAGCATGCGTGGGTACCGTGCGTGGAGCGCGAACCGTGGTCACCGGGGCAGGGGGCGGCATCGGCGCCGCCCTGGCCCGCCGCTTCGCCGCCGAAGGGGCCCGCGTCGTGGTCAACGACCTCGACGCCGACAAGGCCAGGGCCGTCGCCGAGGAGATCGGCGCCGTGGCCGTGCCGGGCGATGCCTCCCATGTGGTCCCCGCGGCGCGGGCGGCGCTCGGCGGCGCCGTCGACATCTACTGCGCCAACGCCGGCGTCGCCCCCGTCGGCGGCCCCGAGGCCGCCGAGGAGCTGTGGGAGGCGGCCTGGGACGTCAACGTCATGGCGCATGTCCGGGCGGCCCGCGAGCTGCTGCCCGACTGGCTGGAGCGCGGCAGCGGCCGCTTCGTCTCCACCGTCTCCGCCGCCGGCCTGCTGACCATGGTCGGCTCTGCCCCGTACAGCGTGTCCAAGCACGCCGCGCTCGCCTTCGCCGAGTGGCTGTCCGCGACCTACCGCCACCGCGGCGTCAGCGTCCACGCGATCTGCCCGCAGGGCGTCCGCACCGATATGCTGCACGCCACCGGGGCCACCGGCGACCTCGTCCTCGTGCCGACCGCGATCGAGCCCGAGCAGGTCGCCGACGCCCTCTTCGACGGGATCGCGCAGGAGCGCTTCCTGATCCTTCCGCACCCAGAGGTCGCCGAGTACTACGCGGCCCGCGCCGGTGACACCGACCGCTGGCTGGCGGGCATGAACCACCTCCAGCGCAAGCTCGAAGAGGCCACACCCACACCCCCGAGCAGACAGGGCCGCACCCCATGACCTCGTATCAGGACCAGCCATGGCTCGCTCAGCTCACCGAGGTGCAGCGCCGGTCGATCCGGCCGCGGCCGAGCGTGCTGCACGCCTTCCGGGACGCCGTGCGGGAGCGGCCTCACCGCGCGGCGCTCGCCTATTTCGACGGGCGGCTGACGTACCGGGAGGTCGACGCGCTCTCCGACGGCATCGCCGGCCATCTCGCCGCGCGGGGCTTCCGGCCCGGCGACCGGCTCGCGGTCATGCTCCAGAACACCCCGCACTTCGTGCTCGCCCTGCTCGGCGCGTGGAAGGCGGGCGGCACGGTGGTGCCGGTCAACCCCATGTACAAGGCGGGCGAGCTGGGGCACATCCTGGCCGACGCCGAGGCGACCGCCCTGGTGTGCGCCGACCACGCCTGGGAGGGGTGGGTGCGGGAGGCGGCCGCCGCCTCCCCCGTACGCATCGCGCTCACCGCCGACGCGTACGACTTCCAGACCCGCGACGACCCCCGGGTGCTGAACCACGGGCGCATCCCCGTCCCCGAGGACACCGAGGACCTGCTCGCGGTGGCCCGCGGCGGTGCGCTGCCGCCCGCCGTGCCGGAGCCGGGCCTCGACGACATCGCGCTGATCAGCTACACCTCGGGGACCAGCGGCACCCCCAAGGGCGCCATGAACACCCATGGCAACGTCTCCTACAACGCCGAGCGGCAGCATGTCGCCCACGAGATGCCCGACGGCTCCACCATCTTCGTGCTCGCGCCCCTGTTCCACATCACCGGCATGGTCTGCGAGCTGTCCGCCTCCATCGCGGACGGCGGGACCCTCGCCATGGCCTACCGCTTCGAGCCGGGCGTCGTCCTCGACGCCTTCGTCGAGCACCGCCCCGCCTACACCGTCGGCCCCTCCACCGCCTTCATGGCGCTGATGGCCCACCCGAAGGTGACCCGCGACCACTTCACGTCCTTCCTGCTCGCCTCCTCGGGCGGGGCCCCGGTGCCGCCCGCGCTGGTCGAGCGGTTCGAGGCCGCCTTCGGCCTCTACCTCAAGAACGGCTACGGCCTGACCGAGTGCACCGCCCCCTGCGCCAGCGTCCCGCCCGGCAAGCGGGCCCCCGTCGACCCGGTCTCGGGCACCCTGGCGGTCGGCCTGCCCGGCCCGGACAGCGTGGTGCGCATCATCGACGACGAGGGCAGGGACGTGCCGTTCGGTGAACCGGGCGAGATCGCGGTGCGCGGCCCCATGGTGGTGCCCGGCTACTGGCGGGCACCGGAGGCCGGCGCGGCCGCCCTGCCCGACGGGGAGCTGCGCACCGGGGACATCGGCTTCATGGACCCGGACGGCTGGCTGTATGTCGTGGACCGCAAGAAGGACATGATCAACGCCTCCGGCTTCAAGGTGTGGCCGCGCGAGGTCGAGGACGTCCTGTACACCCACCCCGCGGTGCGCGAGGCGGCCGTCGTCGGCGTCCCCGACCCGTACCGCGGGGAGACCGTCAAGGCGTACATCAGCCTGCGGCCGGGCACCGAGGCGGCGCCGGAGGAGCTGACCGCGTACTGCGCGGAGCGGCTCGCGGCGTACAAGTATCCGCGCAGGATAGAGATCCTGCCCGAGCTGCCGAAGACGGCCAGTGGCAAGATCCTCCGACGGGAACTGCGGGACGCGCGGCGCCCCCCGGAGTAGCACCCGGCACGAACGAGAGGCAGGTGGCGACGAGATGGCCAGGACGAGGGAAGGTGACGGGAAACCCGTGCCGCAGCGCTTGCTGGCCGCGGCCACCCGCCTCTTCGCCGAGCGCGGCTACGACCGGACCTCCGTCCAGGAGATCGTCGAGGCGGCGGGCGTCACCAAGGGCGCCCTCTACCACTACTTCGGCTCCAAGGACGACCTGCTGCACGAGATCTACGGGCGGGTGCTGCGGCTCCAGCAGGAGCGCCTGGACGCCTTCGCGGACGCGGACGCGCCGGTCGAGCAGCGGTTGCGCGACGCGGCCGCCGACGTGGTCGTCACCACCATCGAGAACCTCGACGACGCGACGATCTTCTTCCGCTCCATGCACCATCTGAGCCCGGAGAAGCACAAGCAGGTACGGGCGGAGCGGCGCCGCTACCACGAGCGGTTCCGCGCCCTGGTGGAGGAGGGCCAGCGGGCCGGGGTGTTCAGCTCGCACACCCCAGCCGACCTGGTGGTGGACTACCACTTCGGCTCGGTCCACCACCTGGGCACCTGGTACCGCCCGGACGGACCGCTCAACCCCCAGCAGGTCGCCGACCACCTCGCCGACCTGCTGCTGCGCGCCCTGCGGCCCTGACACAGGGGCTTCAGCCTGATCTTGCAAGGAACCCCGGGTCTTCAGACCTGGGAGGAATTGCATTCTGAGCCGGCGGCGCGAAGCGCCGCCGCATCGCTTCGTAAAGCTCTCACGATGATGCCGCGCTCAGTGTGGGCGCTTCTGGTTCTCGATGTACTTCTTGACCACGGCCAGCGGTGCGCCACCGTAGGGACCTGCGAAGTAGGACGGGGACTAGAAGTGCTCCCCACAGGTACTTGCGGACGTGCGTGGGGAACTCCCGACAGAGGCGGCGTGCGGAGACGCCTTTGAGGCTGCCGACGAGCCGGGAGAAGGCAGCGGACGGCGGGTAGCGCACGAGCAGGAGGACGTGATCTGCATGGAGGGTGTTGACGAGGCTTCTTCCCCTGCGGACATCGGGGTCTGGCCATCATGGTGACATACGGTAATGTTACGCTCACACTGTGAAGATCGTCGTGCAGGTCAAACTCATCCCGGACGCCGCGCAGGCACCGGCGCTTGAGCGCACCCTGCCTGCGATCAACGAGGCCGCGAACTGGGTCTCTGCCGTGGCCTTCGAGCACTTCAAGCTCAAGGGAAGTGTGCGTGAGTTGCGGAAGCGGTGTTACGGCGAGCTGAAGGCCCGTGGGTTCGGGGCACAGGCCGCGCAGCACATCATCAAGCGAGTGGCCGACGCCTACACCACACTGCGGGCCAACATCAGGGCCGGGAACCTCGGCCCCGAGCACTCCAAGCGGCGGCAAAAGGCGGAGTCCAAGCCGATCGTCTTCCGCCCGCACGCCGCGCACACTTTTGACGACCGGTGTCTGAGCTGGAACTACGGCACCCGGACCGTGAGCATCTGGACCCTGGACGGCCGGATCAGACATGTGCGGTTCGCCTGCTCGCCCGGCGCGCTCAAGCAACTCACCGAGCACCGTCAGGGCGAATCGGACCTGGTGTTCCGCGACGGGAAGTGGTTCCTGGTCGCCACCTGTGAGATCCCCGAAGCGCCGCGGTTCGAGCCGAAGGGCTTCATCGGCGTGGACCGGGGCATCAGCAACCTCGCCACCACCTCCGACGGCGACAACCACTCCGGCCGCCGTCTGGGACGGTACCGGCGCTGGCAGGCCCGCAAGAAGGCCGAACTCCAGGCCAGGCAGACCCGCAGCGCGAAGCAGCTCCTCAAGAAGCGTGCCCGTCGTGAGGCGCGGCACGCGACCCACATCAATCACAAGATCGCCAAGACTGTCGTTGCTGTCGCCCAATGCACCGGACGCGGCCTTGCCCTGGAACAGCTCCAGGGCATCCGCGATCGGGTCACGGTTCCCCGCGACCAGCGAGCACGCCTGTCCTCCTGGCCGTTCCACCAGCTCGGCTCGTTCATCGCCTACAAGGCCCGCCGTGCCGGCGTGCCGTTCATCGAGGTGGACCCGGCCTACACCTCGCAGCGCTGCCCGCGCTGCGGCCACACCGAGAAAGCCAACCGGCCCACTCGGGACCACTTCTCCTGTCGTCGGTGTGGCCTCGCTGGGCCGGCCGACCACGTCGCCGGGGCCAACATCGCACAGCGAGGGGCCACGGCGTGGGTATTCGTCAACATGCCCGATCCAGTCCCCGCATCGACAGGGACCGGTAAATGTGACCCGTGACCGCCCTGCCGTAGGGGGCAGTCGGGAGCAAAAACAGAGCCGCATCGAACCGAGTCAACAAACTCGGTCGTTCACGGCCGAGTAGTTGACAGGTACTTCTTCAGCTCCCGCCGCGCCAGCGACCGCTGGTGCACCTCGTCAGGCCCGTCCGCGAGCCGCAGCGTCCGCGCCGCGGCCCACAGCTCGGCCAGCGGGAAGTCCTGGCTGACCCCGCCCGCCCCGTGCAGCTGCACCGCCCGGTCCAGGATGTCGACCACCGTGCGCGGGGTGGCGATCTTGATGGCCTGGATCTCGGTGTGCGCCTCGCGGTTGCCGACCGTGTCCATCAGCCAGGCCGTCTTGAGGACCAGCAGCCGTAGCTGCTCGACGGCCACCCGGGCGTCCGCGATCCACTCATGGACCTGGCCCTGCCGGGCGAGCGGCTTGCCGAAGGCCGTACGGGACACCGCGCGGCGGCACATCAGCTCGATCGCGCGCTCGGCCATGCCGATCAGCCGCATGCAGTGGTGGATACGGCCGGGGCCGAGACGGGCCTGGGCGATGGCGAAGCCGCCGCCCTCCTCCCCGATCAGATTCGCCGCCGGGACGCGCACCCCGTGGAAGACCACCTCGGCATGGCCGCCGTGGTAGTGGTCCTCATAGCCGTAGACCCGCATGGCCCGGCGCACCTCGACGCCCTCGGCCTCGCGCTCCACCAGCACCATCGACTGCTGACGGCGGATGTCGGGGCCATCAGGGGCAGTCTTGCCCATCACGATGAAGACCTTGCAGTCCGGGTTCATCGCCCCGGAGATGTACCACTTGCGGCCGGTGATGACGTAGTCGTCGCCGTCGCGCTCGATCCGGGTCTCGATGTTGGTCGCGTCGGACGAGGCGACCTCGGGCTCGGTCATCGCGAAGGCGGACCGGATCTCGCCCGCGAGCAGCGGCTCCAGCCACTGCTTGCGCTGCCGCTCGCTGCCGAACTGGGCGAGCACCTCCATGTTCCCGGTGTCCGGGGCGGCGCAGTTCAGCGCCGTGGGGGCCAGTTGGGGGCTGTGGCCGGTGATCTCGGCGAGCGGGGCGTACTGGAGATTGGTCAGCCCCGCGCCCAGCCCGGGATCGGGCAGGAAGAGATTCCACAGGCCCCGCTCGCGGGCCTTCGCCTTGAGCTCCTCGACGACGGGCGGGGTGCGCCAGGGGGAGTCCTGCCGCGCGCGCTGCTCCTCGGCCACCGCCTCCGCCGGGTGGACATGGTCCGCCATGAAGGCGAGCAGCTCGGCCCGCAGCTCCTCGGTGCGGGCGTCGAATGCGAAGTCCATGGCTGTCTCAGCCCTTCCGTAGCGTGGTGAGGCCGTTCTCGACGAACACCGGGACGACCTCGCCGATGCGGTCGAAGCCGGCGCCGACGGTCTGGCCGAGGGTGAACCGGTAGTGGATGCCTTCGAGGATCACGGCGAGCTTGAAGTAGGCGAAGGCCGTGTACCAGGCGACGCCGCCCACATCGCGGCCCGAGCCGGCCGCGTACCGCTCGATCAGCTCGCGCGGCGCGGGGTGGCCGGGGGCGCCGCTGGTCGTGGTGATCGGCGAGTCCGCCGTCTCCTGCTGCTCGCTGTACATCACCAGCAGGCCCAGGTCGGTCAGCGGATCGCCGAGGGTGGACATCTCCCAGTCGAGAATCGCCTTGATCCGGTCATCGGTGCCCACGAGCACGTTGTCCAGCCGGTAGTCGCCGTGCACGACGGCGGGGGCGGGAGAGGCCGGCAGGGCCTTGCCGAGCGCCTCGTGCAGCTCGTCGATCCCGGGCAGCTCACGGCTGCGCGACGCGGCCAGCTGCTTGCCCCAGCGGCGCAGCTGCCGCTCCAGGAACCCGTCCGGCCGCCCGAAGTCGGCGAGACCGACGGCGGCCGGATCGACGGCGTGCAGCCCGACCAGGGTGTCCACCAGGCCGAGGACGACACGGCGGGTGCGCTCCGGGCCGAGTGGGGCGAGCTGTTCGGCCGTGCGGTACGGCGTGCCCTCGACGAACTCCATGACGTAGAAGGGCGCTCCCAGGACCGACTCGTCCTCGCACAGCAGCACCGGCCCCGGAACCGGCACGCTGGTCGGGTGCAGCGCGCCGATCACCCGGTGCTCGCGCCGCATGTCGTGGGCGGTGGCGAGCACATGGCCCAGCGGCGGACGGCGTACGACCCAGCGGGCGGCGCCGTCGGTGACCGCGTAGGTGAGGTTCGACCGGCCGCCGGGGATCAGCTCGGCGCGCAGCGGCCCGCCGCGCACCAGCCCCGGCCGCTCGCGGTCCAGATGGGCGCGGAGCCGCTCGAGGTCGAGTCCTGGCGGATTGCCTGAGGTCATCGGGTCTCTTCCTCCGTCAAGGTTCAAGGGGGCTACGGGCGGACGCGGGGCGTCGGCGGACGGTCCCGCATCATGATGCCGACCAGTCGGTATGGCGTCCAGTGCTGAGCCCACCGGGGCATGCCGCCGGTTTGCGCCGGGTGCGCGGGAGCAGGAGCGTCGAAGAGGGGAGCTCGGCGGCCCCGGGGGCCGCACCACGCGCAGCGCAGGAACGCGAGGAGCCCGTCATGAAGGCCATCACCTACCACCGCTACGGCGGCCCCGAGGTCCTGGAGTACGGAGAGGTGCGCGAGCCCAAGGTCGGCCCCGACTCGGTGCTGGTCAAGGTCATGGCCGCCGGCGTCAACCCGGTCGACTGGAAGGCGCGGGCGGGCTATCTGGCTCCCGTCCTGGAGGCCATCTTCCCGGTCATTCCGGGCTGGGACGTCGCGGGTGTCGTCGAGCGGCCCGGCCTCGCGGTGACCGAGTTCGCGGCGGGCGACGAGGTGATCGGCTACGTCCGCGAGGACTTTCTGTCCCGGGGCACCTTCGCCGAGTATGTCGCCGCGCCGGTGCGCACGCTGGCCCGCAAGCCGCGGAACCTGACCTTCACGCAGGCCGCGGGCATTCCACTGGCGGGCCTCACCGCGTACCAGACGCTGGTCAAGGCGCTGAAGGTCACCGAGGGCGACACCGTTCTGGTGCACGCGGCCGCGGGCGGCGTCGGTTCCATGGCCGTCCAGCTGGCCAAGCACCTCGGCGCCCGCGTGCTCGGCACCGCCAGTGAACGCAACCACGAATATCTGCGCGCCCTGGGCGCCGAGCCGGTCACCTACGGCGAGGGGCTCGCCGACCGCGTACGGGCGCTGGCCCCCGGCGGGGTGGACGCCGTCTTCGACACGGTCGGCGGCGACGCACTCACCGACTCGGTGCCGCTGCTGTCCGGTGGCGGGCGGCTGGCTTCCATCACCGACCAGGCGGTCCTCGCCCTCGGCGGCCGCTATGTCTTCGTCCGCCCCGACGCGAACGACCTCCAGGACCTCACGGACATCGCCGAGCGCGGCGCCCTCGGCGTCGAGGTCTCGGCCGTCTTCCCCCTGAAGAACACGGCCGACGCCCACCGCCTCAACGAGGAGGGCCACACCCGCGGCAAGATCGTCGTCACGGTCGGCTAGCGCCTGCGGCCCCCTGGACCTCCGGGCCGGACACCCCTGCGCCCCGGCCGGGGGCGCTACGGGGGGCCCTCCCTGAGGGCCGCCCTCGCGCGGGCGGTCCGCACCGCCGCGGACAGGGTGGCGATGTCATAGGCGCCGTGGTGGCGACGGCCGTTGACGAAGAACGTCGGCGTTCCCGAGACACCGCTCAGATCGGCGGATTCGACGTCCTCGGCGATCCGCTCGGCACCCGCCCGGCCGCGCACATCCGCGCGGAACCGCTCGCCGTCGAGCCCCAGCTGCTCCGCGTAGCCCAACAGATGTCTGACCTGAAGGTCGCCCTGATGGCTCAGCAGCATGTCGTGCATGTCCCAGTACCGGCCCTGGTGGGCCGCGGCCTCGGCGGCCTCGGCGGCGAGCTGGGCGTTGGGGTGGACATCCCGCAGCGGCAGATGGCGCCAGACGTAGCGCACGTCGTCGCCGAAGTCGGCGAGCAGCTCGCGGACCACGGGCTCCGCCAGGCCGCAGTACGGGCACTCGAAGTCCCCGTACTCGAGGAGCGTGACCGGTGCGGTCCGGGGGCCGCGGATGTGGTCGCGCTCCACGTCGACGGGGTCGCTGAGGTCGATGAGCGTCTGTGCCTCGCCCAGCAGCGCCCGCGCGCGGCGGCGCGGGGGCAGGAGGGCGATGGCCCGGGTCACCAGCCCGGTGGTGAGCAGCGAACCGATGATGGCGGCGAGGATGCCGATCTTCGCCTGTTCCAGCTGCTGCCCGCTGAAGGCGAGGGTGGCGATCAGCAGGGACACGGTGAAACCCACCCCGGCCAGACTCCCGCCCGCGGCGACGCCGCCCCAGCCGACCGGGGGGAGCAGCCGCTTGCGGCTCAGCCGTACGGCGACCCAGGTGGCGCCGAGGATGCCGACCGGCTTGCCCAGCACATAGCCCAGCAGGATGCCCAGGGTGGGGCGCGAGCCGAAGGCGTGGGCGAGGTCCCCGGGGGTGACGGTGATGCCCGCGTTGGCCAGCGCGAACAGCGGCACGATCACATAGCTGGTCCAGGGGTGGAACATCCGCTGGAGCCGCTCGTTCGGCGAGATCGCCGAGACCAGACCGCGGCGGAGCACCTGCTCCGACTCGGGGCTCGGCTGTTCGCGGAAGCGCCGGAACAGCCTGCTGGCCCGTTCCAGGGCGTGCCGCTCGGCCGGATGGGCGGGTACCAGCAGTCCGATGGCCAGGCCGCTCACCACCGGATCCACACCGGACTGGAGCATCGCCGCCCACAGGGCCACGGCCGGCACCGCGTACGCGGCCGAGCGCCGCACCCCGGCCACGCGCAGCCCCAGGAGCACGGCGAAGACGCCGACCGCCGTCAGCAGCGCGGGCACATGGACGACCTCGGTGTAGGCGAAGGCGATCACGACCAGGGCCAGCAGATCGTCGGCGACCGCGACGGTCAGGACGAAGACCCGCAGGCCGCGCGGGAGGCGCCGGCCGAAGAGGGCGAGCCCGCCGAGCGCGAAGGCCGTATCGGTGGACATGGCGGTTCCCCAGCCCCGCGCCGAGGGGTGACCGGCGTTGAGGGCGAGGAAGACGGCGACGGGGACGATCATGCCGAAGACCCCGGCCAACACCGGGAGGGTCACCCGACTGCGTTCGCGCAGCTCGCCCATGTCGAATTCGCGGCGGGCCTCCAAGCCGAGCACGAAGAAGAACAACGTGATCAGCCCGCTGTTCACCCACTCGCGCAGCTCCAGCGACACCCCGGCCGATGTGCCGAACCGCAGCGACAGCGGTGTGCTCCACCACGACTCGTAGCTGCCCGGCGCGGCATTGGCCCAGATCAGCGCCGCGACGGCGGCGACCAGAAGGACCGCGGCGCTGCCGGTCTCGGTCCGCAGAAACGCGCGCAGCGGGCCGCGCTCGTCCATCCCGGACGCGGTCTGGAGGGTCATCGTCGGATCCGAGGCCGCCACGGTCGCTCCTCTCCTGCCTCCTGCCAGCGTGCCCCCAGGAGGGCACCGGCCGCGCCGCGGCGGGCGCGGGTGGGTGGCGGGAGAAGGCGGGTGTACCGCGAGCGTGCCGACACGGCGGTACGGCGGCGCGCGCGTCAGCGTGCCAGCGCGGCGCCGAAGGCGACCAGCGCCAGCGTGCAGCCCGCCGCCGCCGCGGCCGCCCGCGGGGACAGTGCGGGCGGTCGCGGCGCGGTCATCGCCCGGATGCGGCGGGCCGCCACACCCAGGAACCCCAGCCAGGCCAGCACGGCGAACACCGCGCAGAGCACGGAGACCGGCCCGGTCCCGTTGTGCAGGGCCTGCCGGGCGGCCAGCGACGCCGCGACGGCGCAGGCCAGCGTCGTACGCCGCCAGGCCAGCCGGGTCCGCTCCGGCTGGAGCCCGGGGTCGCGGGACACGGGCTCGTGCGCTACGGGTTCGCGCCCGTCGGGATCGTCCGGCCCGGGGCCGTGCGGGCCGGGGCCGTGCGGGCCGGTAGGCGGCTGCGGCCCGGCCATCGGCTCAGCCGACCCAGCGGACCGCGACGAGGCCCACCATCACCAGGGCGAGCACCCCGACGGCCAGCCCCAGCACGACCGGGAAGCGGGAGACCGGCAGATCCTCGCCGCGCCGCATCGCCCGCTCACAGCGGATCCAGTGGTTGAGCGCCCGCACCGCGCACACCGCGCCCCCCGCCAGCAGCGTGAGCGCCGCCGCCAGCCGCAGCGTCCCGTCCGTGTCCGGCAGGAACTGGTCGACCGCGAAGCCCCCGCCGACCAGCGCCATCGCGGTGCGCAGCCAGGCCAGGAAGGTGCGTTCGTTGGCGAGGGAGAAGCGGTAGTCGGGGGTCTCCCCCTCGGCGCGCAGCCGCTCGGGCGCGAACCACAGCCGCACATCCGCGACGGCGGAGGCGAGTCTGCCCCGGGTCGGCGTGCGGTTGGCGTCGATCATGGGACAAGCCTACTAGGGCACGTATCGGCCCATTGGGTACGGGCGGGGGTGTCCGGCGGAGCTTCCCCCACCCCGCCCTTCCCGAAACCGGGGCTGCGCCCCAGACCCCGCCGGGGTTGCGCCCCCGATCCCTGCCGGGGCTGCGCCCCAGACCCGCCCCGGGCTGCGCCCCAGACCCCCGGGGCTGTGCCCCAGACCCCCGAGGCTGTGCCCCGAACCCCGCCGTGGCTCCGCCCCAGATCCCAGGGTCCAGGGGCAAAGCCCGCCACGCGGCGGAGCCGCACATCGGACACTGCGGGAAGGGGCGGGGTGGGGGAAAGCGCCTAGCCGCGCCACTCCCGTAGTCGCCGATAGGCCTCCACGCCGTCCGGCACCCACTCCCACTCGTCCAGCCGCCGCGCCAGCTCCTCCTCGCTCAGGAAGGCGTGCCAGGCGACCTCCTCGGCCTGCGGCGCGACCGGCAGCTCGCAGCGGACCTCGTAGATCCGCGACCACCAGGTGTGCTCCGGCGTGTCGTAGAGGAAGGAGAACAGCGGCGTCGGGGCGGGCAGCCCGGACACCCCCAGCTCCTCCTCGGCCTCGCGCAGCGCCGCCGTGTCGTACGACTCGCCCGCGCCGACGACACCGCCGACGAACATGTCGTACAGGGAAGGGAAGACGAGTTTCTCCGCGGTACGGCGGTGTACGAAGATCCGGCCCGCGCCGTCCCGGGCCAGTACGAAGACGGTCCGGTGGCGCAGCCTGCGGGCCATGGCGTCGGCGCGCCGGGCCTGCCCCACCACCTGGTCCCGCTCGTCCACGATGTCCAGCAGTTCGTCGGCCGAGAGCGGCTGGCGGGGCGGCTCCTGCCGCGACTGTTGATCGGGCATGCCGTCATCCAAGCAGGGGCGGCGCGGTCAGCGCCACCCTCCGCCCGGGTAGCCCGACCCGCCGTGGTGGCGCCCTCCGCGTCCGCGGCCCGATCCGTCGTAGCCCGACCCGTCGGACCCGGAGCCGTAGCGGTCCGCCCACTCCTCCGCCCAGCGGGCCGCCTGCTCCGAGTCCCGCCGCCAGTCCTCGGCGGACCGCCCCTGCCGCCCCCAGCCGGACGGCCAGGAGGGGCGCGTGGGCTCGGTGCGGGCCGGGGGCTTGGTCGGGGCCGTGGAGGGGGCCTGGGTCTCCGGCTGTGCGGCCGGGGCGCCGGTGGGCGGCGCGGGCTCGGGGGTGTGCGAGGCGCCCGGCAGCGGCTTGGCGCCGGCCGCCGCGTCGGCCACCGGGACGAAGTCGTCGCCGCCCGCGTCCGGCGCCGACGACGGCGCGTCGTGCGCGGGCGCGGCGGCGGCCTCCCGGCCGTCCTTGCCGAGCATCAGGAAGAGCGCGGTGGCGGCGCCGGTGGCGGAGAGCAGAATCGCCCCGGCCGCCGCCTTGCGCCGGTCGCTGACCGGGCGGCGGCGGGCGTGCCGGGGGCCGATCACCTCGCCCCGCAGCACCTGCGGGCCCTCCTCGGCCCCGGACCCGGCGAGTTCGACGGGTTGGGGGCCGGGAGTGACCAGCGTAGGACTCACCACGCGCCGGTCCGTGCTGGGCGGCCGCGAGGGAGAAGGATGGTGGTCAGCCATGGCGCCTGATGATGCCCGGCCGTCGAACCCCCTGTCCATCTTCGCGATCGATTGCGACCGTTATGTCGTACAAGGTGGTGCGGAGCAGGAGCTGGGGACCTGCGGACGGGTGCCCGGGAGGGCCGCCGCTTCCCGGGTTGACGCCATACTGACCGGTAGGCAGGATCACCGACACGACCGGTTCCCGGGCGCCGCCCGGCCGCCGGTTCCCTGCGCGCTCCTGACGAGACGGGACACCGGAAACCATGGCGTACGACGCGGATGTGATCGTGGTCGGGGCAGGGCTCGCGGGGCTGGCGGCCACCGCCGAGCTGGCCGACGCGGGCCGCAAGGTGATCCTGCTGGACCAGGAGCCCGAGCAGTCGCTCGGCGGCCAGGCCCACTGGTCCTTCGGCGGCCTCTTCCTCGTCGACTCGCCCGAGCAGCGCCGGCTGCGCATCCGCGACAGCCGCGAACTGGCCTGGCAGGACTGGCTGGGCACGGCCGGGTTCGACCGCGAGGAGGACTACTGGCCGCGCCGCTGGGCGGAGGCCTATGTGGACTTCGCGGCCGGTGAGAAGCGGGCCTGGCTGCACGCCCAGGGGCTGCGGCTGTTCCCGCTCGTCGGCTGGGCCGAGCGCGGCGGCTACGACGCGACCGGACACGGCAACTCCGTCCCCCGCTTCCACATCACCTGGGGCACCGGCCCGGGCGTCGTCGCGCCCTTCGAGCGGCGGGTGCGCGCCGCGGCCGCGCGCGGCCTGGTCCAACTGCGGTTCCGGCACCGGGTCACCGGGCTGTCCCGCAGCGCGGGCGCCGTCGACACCGTGACCGGCGAGATCCTGGAGCCGAGCGACGCCGAGCGCGGCACCCCCAGCGGCCGCGAGGTCGCCGGCGCCTTCGAGCTGCGCGCCCAAGCCGTGATCATCACCTCCGGCGGGATCGGCGGCAACCACGACCTGGTCCGCCGGAACTGGCCCGCCCGGCTGGGCACTCCGCCCGAGCGGATGCTCTCCGGCGTCCCCGCGCATGTGGACGGCAAGCTGCTGGGGGTCGCGGAGGCGGCGGGCGCGCGGTTGATCAACCGCGACCGGATGTGGCACTACACCGAGGGCATCGAGAACTGGAACCCCATCTGGCCCCGGCACGCCATCCGCATCCTGCCCGGCCCCTCCTCGCTGTGGTTCGACGCCCGCGGCAAGCGGCTCCCGGTGCCGCTCTTCCCCGGCTTCGACACCCTCGGCACGCTCGAACACATCATGCGGACCGGCTACGACTACACCTGGTTCGTGCTCACCCAGAAGATCATCGAGAAGGAGTTCGCGCTCTCCGGCTCCGAACAGAACCCGGACCTCACCGGCAAGAGGGTCCGCGATGTGCTGGGCCGCGGCCGGGGCGGGGTGCCCGGCCCGGTCCAGGCGTTCATGGACCATGGCGCGGACTTCATCGTCGAGCGGTCGCTCACGGGTCTCGTACGGCGGATGAACGAGCTCACCAAGGAGCCGCTGATCGACGAGGCGGAGCTGCGCCGCGACATCGTCGCCCGCGACCGGGAGATCACCAACCCCTACACCAAGGACCTCCAGATCACGGCCCTGCGCGGCACCCGTAAATACCTCGGCGACCGCCTCATCCGCACCGCCGCCCCGCACCGGATCCTCGACCCCAAGGCGGGCCCGCTGATCGCCGTGCGCCTCAACATCCTGACCCGCAAGACGCTGGGCGGTCTGGAGACCGACCTGTCCGCGCGGGTGCTGACCGAGGGCGGGGAGCCGCTGCCCGGCGTGTACGCGGCGGGCGAGGCGGCCGGGTTCGGCGGCGGCGGCGTCCACGGCTACCGCTCCCTGGAGGGCACGTTCCTCGGCGGCTGTCTCTTCTCCGGCCGTACGGCGGGCCGCGCAGCCGCGAAGGCGGTGGGGTAGGGGCGGGGGAGCCGCGTAGGGCTTCTTCGACGGAAGCTGGCGCCGGTCGCCCCCGGGGTGCTCTCATCAATGGCATGGACCGCAACCCCGGCGCCGCGGAGCCCCCCGCCGCCGATCCGGACACCACCGACCCGGACACCATCGGTCGCGGCGCCCCCGTCGGCCGCCGCGTCATCCTCGGCATGCTCGCCCTGGGCGCGGGCGGCATGGCCGCCGCCCCCTGGCTCCAGGCCCGCCTGGAGACCTTCCTGGCCGCGGCGGCCGACAACGACCCCACCGGGGTGACCGGGCTGCTGCCCAACGGCGGCGGGTTCCGGTACTACTCGGTGACCTCCTCCGTCCCCCACAAGGACGCCGACAGCTACCGGCTGACCGTCGGCGGGCTCGTGGACAAGCCCGCCGGCTACCGGCTCGCCGACCTCCGCGCGCTGCCCCAGCACCGCATCGTCCACGACGTCCAGTGCGTCACCGGCTGGCGCGTGCCGCACACCTCCTTCGAGGGCGTGCGCCTGGCCACGCTGCTCGACGCCGCCGGGGTCCGCCCGGGCGCCGGGGCCGTCCGGTTCACCTGCTTCGACGGGGCGTACAGCGAGAGCCTCACCCTCGAACAGGCCCGCCGGGACGACGTCCTGGTCGCGCTGCGGATGCGGGACGAGCCGCTGGGCCACTCCCACGGCGGCCCGGTGCGGCTGTACGTCGCCCCCATGTACTTCTACAAGTCGGCGAAATGGCTCTCCGGCATCGAGGTCACCCGCGACGTACAGCCGGGCTACTGGGAGCACCGCGGCTACGACGTGGACGCGTGGGTCGGCAAGTCGAACGGACGCGACGATGCCCCCACCACCTGACGCCCGCCCCGGCGGCGCCGCCCCCGCCCCCCGCGCCGCACGCTCCCGGCCCCGCACCCGCGTGGCCCGCTTCACCCCGGCCGAGCGCTGGATCCACCGCACCACCGCCGCCCTCCTGGGCGCCTGCGTGGTGAGCGCGGCCTGCCTGTATCTGCCCCAGCTCGCCGAACTCGTCGGCCGCCGGGTCCTGGTGGTCACGGTGCACGAGTGGACCGGCATCCTGACCCCGGTCCCCACCCTGCTGGGCCTGGCCTCCCGCGCCTTCCGCGCCGACCTCTCCCGCCTCAACCGCTTCGGCCCGCACGACCGCCGCTGGCTGCGCTCGGTGCTGCGGCGCGACTGGAGCGACGGGGCGCGCCCGGCGGGGAAGTTCAACGCCGGGCAGAAGCTGTACGCCGCCTATCTCAGCGGCGCCGTGCTGGTGATGGCGGGCACGGGGCTGCTGATGTGGTTCACCGGTCTGGCCCCGCTGGTGTGGCGCATCAGCGCCACCTTCGTCCACGACTGGCTGGCGCTGGCCGTCGGCGTCGTGCTGCTCGGGCACATCGCCATGGCGCTCGCCGACCCGGAGGCCCGGCGCGGGATGCGCACCGGCACGGTCGACCGGGCCTGGGCGGCCCGCGAGCACCCGCTGTGGCGCACCGGCGAGGACCGGGAGGACCGCCGGGACCGCGAGGGCCGCGAGGACACAAGCGTGAATTGAAAGCCGTCGCCCCGCCCCGATGCCATGATGCGACACACACCGTCAATTCCGAGGCCGGGAAAAGCCGGGGAACAGGAATGCCCGCATGGCCGTGAAAGGTCTCAGAAAAGCCATCGCACGATACGGGGCACCGACCGCGGGATGCGTCGTCGCGCTGCTCGCGCTGACCGGATGTCTCGGCTCGCCCGGCGCGCCGGAACGGCGGGGCGGGCTGTGGGTGAACCCGGACAACCCGGCGGCCCGGCACGCCCGTGACCAGCGGCGCGCCGGCCGGTACGCGGACGCGCGGCTCATGCGGCGGATCGCCGACGAGCCGCTGGCCGAATGGCTCGGCCCGAATCCGCGCGACCGGGTCAGGCTCGTCACCGAATCCGCCGCGCGGGAACACCGTACGCCGGTGCTGGTCGCTTATCACATTCCGTACCGGGACTGCGGGCATTACTCCGCGGGAGGGGCGAGGAACGACAGGGAATACCTTGACTGGATCCGGGAAATCGTCTCCGGAATCGGCGATCGAAAGGCGATTGTCGTATTGGAGCCCGACGCGGTGGCCCAGGTGGTCGACGGCTGTGTCCCCGAGCGGCTGCGGGGCCCGCGGCTGGCCCTGCTGCGCGACGCCGTCGCCATGCTCTCCGCGCCGCCCGGCACCCAGGTCTATCTCGACGCGGGGAACCCGGGGTGGATCCGGAACACCCAGCGGCTGGTGGAGCCGCTCTGGGAGAGCGGCATCGAGCAGGCGGACGGCTTCTCGCTGAACGTCTCCAACTTCCAGCCGACGCGGGTGACCCGCGCCTACGGCCACCGGCTGTCGACCCAGCTCGGCGGCGCCCACTTCATCATCGACACCAGCCGCAACGGCAACGGCCCGCTCACCCGCGGCGGGGAGGGCGGGGCCGACGACGCCAAGGGCGGCGCGCGGGACGACGCCAAGGGCGGCGGCGGAAGCGCGGGACATCCCGGCACCGGCGCGGGCACCCGCCATCGCGTCGTCGGCGGCGAGGAGAACTGGTGCAACCCCCCGGGCCGGGCGCTGGGCGAGCCCCCGAGCACCCGCACCGGCGACCCCTCCATCGACGCCTATCTGTGGATCAAGCGTCCCGGCGAGTCCGACGGGACCTGCAACGGCGGCCCCCCGGCCGGCCGTTGGTGGACGGAGTACGCCCTCGACCTGGCCCGCAACGCCAAGGCGCGCCACAGGTGACGGCGGGCGGGAGCGGGTGACGGCAGACGGGCGCGGATGAGGGCACGGGCCGTCAGCCCGCCCCGGCGTGGGCCTCGGCGCGCGCCTCCGCGGGCGCCTCGGCGCGGGCCGTCGGCACCGCCGCGGCGGTGCGCCGGGTGCGCCGCGCCAGCAACAGCCCGCCCACCCAGATGGCCATCGGCGCCAGGCACAGCCCCACCGCCAGCAGCGCCCAGGTGCGCATCGCCGCGTGGGTGTGCCCCAGGAACAGCGAGGCGACCAGCGAGCCGCCGAACACCGCGGCCCACACCAGATGGATACGGAAGGTGGACAGCTGGTCGGCGCTGGAGGAGTCGCCCTTCGGCGTGACCACGAACCGGCTTCTGCGCCGCAGCAGCGCGTCGCACAGCGACTTGGCGTAGATCGGGGCGGACAGCGCGGACAGCAGCATCCCCGCCACCCCGCCGGAGCCCTCCGGCTCGTGAGGGGAGACGTTGTGCCGCCGGTTCCACACGTACAGCCCGATCTGGAGCGCCGCGGCGTCGCTGTAGAGCATCATCCACATCTCCGCCGGGATGTGGATCCCGGAGGCGCCCAGCACCAGGAACAGCGCGCAGGACAGCGCCGACAGCATCCAGTTGAGCGCGGTCATCGGGTAGTACGCGATCATCAGCGAGTAGTTGAGCAGCTTCCCCGGCGACAGTGTGAACGGCGCCTTCCAGAACTGCTTGAGCACCGTCTCGTAGGTGCCCCGGCTCCAGCGCAGCTGCTGGGTGAAGAAGTCCGTCCAGGTGCTCGGGCCCTCCCCGACGGCCAGCACGTCCGGGGTGTAGACCGAGCGCCACTTCTTCCTGGTGACCGGGTTGCGGCGGCGGTGCAGCTCGAAGCCGGTGGCCATGTCCTCGGTGATCGAGTCGTACAGCCCGCCGATGCTCCGCAGCGCGGCGATGCGCACCGCGTTGTTGGTCCCGACGAACATGGGGCCGCCATACGCGTTTCCCGCCCGCTGGATCAGCGCGTGGAACAGGAACTGCTGGCTCTCGGCCGCTTTGGTGACCGCCGTGTCGTAATTGCCGTACACCTGCGGGCCGACCACAAAGGCGATATCCGGGTCGCGGAAGTAACCCATCATCCGCTCGAGGAAGTTGGGCAGCGGAACGTGATCGGTGTCCACGCAGGCCATGAATTCATAGTCGTCGCCATGGGCGTCCAGCCAGGCGTTGTAATTCCCGTGCTTGGTCTTCGCACGAAAGGGCCCCTTCGGCTGATTCCACTTCTCGACACCCTTGCGGGAGAAATGCCGGACGCCGAGCCGCGCGCACAGCTCCTTGACCTCGTCGTCGTTCCCCTCGTCCAGCAGCCATACGTCGAGCCACCCGGCGTGCCTGACCCGCATCGCCCCCTCCAGCGTCGCCCGGACCATCTCGATCGGCTCCTTGCCGGGCACGAAGCTGGTCAGAAACGCCACCCGGGTCCCCGGCTCGGCGGTCACCGGCACCGGGTCCCGGGCCACCAGCGTGGCGTGCGCGTTGGAGACCACGGTGAACAGGCGGAACGCCTCGATCAGCGCGATCGAGAGCAGCATCGTGGTGTCCGCCGCCGTCTCCCAGGCCGCCACATAGTCGCGGTGCACCCAGTGCTGCGGCTGGAGCAGCCACAGCAGCAGCAGCCCCGAACACACCGGCGCCGCGCACAGCAGCAGCGCCGCGCGGACGCGGTGCGGCTCCTGCGCCAGCAGGCTGCGGCAGCGCACCCGGTACGGGCGGCCGGGCGGCGGCTGGGTCAGCGGGCCCGCCAGTTGGCTGTACCGCTTGTACTCGTACGCCGCCGCGGGGCCCCGGCGGCGGGAGGTCGTCCCATGGTGCGCGGGCCGTGCGGGGCGCGGCGCGGCGCGGGGCGTGGCACCCGGCTCGGAAGCGTCTCTGACGGGCGTTGGTGCAGACATCTGGGCACTCCCGCGGGTCGCCTGGGACAAAATATCGCGCGGCGATGACCCGGACGGCTTACATTCGTCAGGTCATCGCGCGAGATGAGAAGGTAACAATCCCATGGGGAATGACTGTGCAAATCGGATTTTCGGCGCGCCTTGGCGCGCCCCGGTGCTCCCCGTCGCTTCCCGGCGCTGCCCGTCGTATTGGGCGGACCGCCACTCCGACGGCCTATAGCCGCGCGTCTTACGTGATTTACATCCCGACGTCTGTCATGGTCGGATGCGATTCGGCGTGCATGTTTCGACCGCGCGATCCGGGCTGCGTTTCGGCCGCGCGTTTCGGCTGCCGGGTTCGGCATGTGTGAGGAAGCCCGCGCCATGGGGCGGGCGCGATAGGAAAGATGGGGCCCGGTCGCCCGATGAGAGTGCTGCACATCATCTCGCGCCTCGGCGCTGGTGGCGCCGAGCAGCAACTGCGGCTGCTGCTGCGCCACCTGCCCGCCCGCTGTGACGTCCTCACCCTGTCCGCCCCCGGGGCCGCCGGCCACGGCATCCGGGCGGACGGGGTGCCCGTCACCCACCTGCCCCTGCGCGGCCGCGACCCGATGGCCCCGGCCCGGCTGGCGCGGTTCATCCGCGGCGGCGGCTACGACCTGGTCCACACCCATCTCCACCGGGCCTGCGTATACGGCCGGATCGCCGCCCGGCTGGCGGGCGTCGGCGCCGTGATCGCCACCGAACACAGCCTGGGCGACCGCCACATCGACGGCCGCCCGCACACCGTCGGCACCCGCGCCCGCTACCTCGCCGCCGAGCGCCTGGGCTCGGCGACCGTCGCCGTCTCGGCCGCCGTCGCCGACCGGCTCCGCGCCTGGGGCGTCGCCAACCACCGCATCCACCTGGTGCCCAACGGCCTGGACGCCCGCCACTTCCACTACACCCCGGCCGCCCGCGCCGCCGCCCGCGCCCGCCTCGGCATCCCCGCACATGCCTTCGTCGTCGGCGGGGTGGGCCGGCTGGTGGCGGCCAAGCGCTTCGACGTGGCGCTGCGGGCCGTCGCCGAGGTGCCCGAGGCCCGGCTGCTGCTGGTCGGCGACGGTCCCGAGCGCACCGCGCTGCACGACCTGGCCGCCTGGCTCGGGGTGGCCGACCGGGTCCGGCTGCTCGGCGAGCGCGACGGGGCGGTGGCCGGGACGGGGGACCGGCCCGCCGACATCCCCGGGCTGCTGGCCGCCATGGACGTCTTCGTCGCGCCGTCCGCGGAGGAGGCGTTCGGCATCGCCGCCGTGGAGGCCCTCGCGGCCGGGCTGCCGGTGCTCTACACCGTCTGCCCCGCCCTCGACGAACTGCCGCCCGGCGCCGCCCCCGGCGCCCACCGCATCGGCCCCGGCGCCGCCGCCCTGGCCGGCGCCCTGCGCGAATCCGCCGCCGCCGGCCCCGTACGGTTCCCGGTGCCCGCCGCCGTCGAGCGCTATGACATCGTCCGCACCGCCCGCCGGCTGGCGCTGCTGTACGAACGCTCCGTCAGCTGCGGGCCCGACGGCTGCGCCCGCGGCCCCGCCGTCACCCTGCGCTGGCCGCGGAGCGGTGCTCCTGCGGGCTGACCCCGCGCACCCGCTTGAAGGCCGAGCTGAGCGCGTACGGGCTGCCGTAGCCGACCCGCCGGGCCACCGCCCCGAGGGTCGCGTCCGGCTCCCGCAGCAGGTCGGCGGCCAGCGCCAGCCGCCAGCCGGTCAGATACGCCATGGGCGGCTCGCCGACCAGCTCGGTGAAGCGCCGGGCCAGCGCCGCCCGGGAGACCCCGGTCCGCTCGGCCAGCAGGGCCACCGTCCACGGATGGGCCGGATGGTTCTGGAGCAGCCGCAGGGCGCGGCCCACCACCGGGTCGCCCAGCGCCCGATACCAGGCCGGGGCCCGCGCCTCCGGCCGGGCGAACCACGCCCGCAGCACGGAGATCAGCACCAGGTCGAGCAGCCGGTCCAGCACGGCCGTCTGGCCCGCCTCGTCCTTGACGATCTCCTCGCCCAGCCACGACAGCAACGGTGAGCCGCACTCCTCGCCCGGCAGCACCAGCAGCGGCGGCAGCGCGTCCAGCAGCCGCCGGCTGATCTCCCCGTCCATCCGGTACGTACCGACCAGCATCGTCGCCGAGCCGTGCTCGCTGTTGCCCCAGGTGCGCACCCCCAGCGCCATCCGCTCGGCCAGATCCTCGCCCTCGGCGGTGCGGCACACCTCGCCGGGCAGGATCCAGGCCTGCGGCCTGGTGGCCGGATCATCGGCCACCGTGTACGGGTCGGGGCCGCGCACGATCGCGACGTCCCCCGGAACCAGCCGCACCCCTTTTTCCGGGTCGCCACCCTCCGGGACCACCCATGCCTCGCCGCGCGCCACGGTCATCACACACAGCGGGGCCCGGTCCTCGATCCGCACGGACCAGGGCGGTTCCATGACCATACGGAGCAGAAACGCCCCCCGGGCTCTCGGCCCGTCCAGCAGGCCGGCCAGTGGATCCATGGCGCCCGCTACCGCCGTTCGAGGGCGGCCGTGGAGCCCCGTACCACCAGATGCGTCGGCAACACCCGCTGCGGGGGCTGCTCGCCCTCGGCGGCGGGGGTGGCCAGCATGCGGAACAGCAGATCGACGGCGGCCCGCGCGCCGTGCGCCTTGGGCACCGAGACCGTGGTCAGCGGCGGCGCCGCCATCCCGGCCAGGGCGATGTCGTCGCAGCCCACCACGCTCATCTCGTCCGGCACCCGCACCCCCCGCACCGCGAACCTGCTCATCAGACCGAACGCGACGATGTCGTCGAACGCCAGCACCGCGCTCGCCCCGCTGGCCAGCACCACATCGGCGGCCCCGGTGACCCCGCCGTCGAAGTGCGGCGCCACACTCCCCACCTGCACGATCTCCACCAACCCTGACGCGGCCACCGCCGCCACCCCGGCCGCCCGCTCCCGCGCGGCCCACGAGCTGCGCGGCCCTCCGACATAGGCGATCCTGCGGTGGCCCAGCGCGTGCAGATGGGTCAGCGCGTCGGTGATCCCCTCCACCAGGTCGGCCGTGACGCATCCGAACCCCGGCTCCTTTCGGTGCAGCAGCACGATCGGCTTGTCGGTGAGCTCGCCCAGCGACCCCAACTCCTCGCCGCTCAGATGCGGGGAACACAGCACGATCCCGTCCACCTGCGGGGCCAGGGTGCGGATCGCGTCCAGCTCCAGGCCCTCGTCCCGCTCGGCGTCGCTCAAGAACACCGTGTGGCCGAGCCCCCGGGCCCGCGCCTGCACCCCCTTGCAGATGTCCGCGAAGAAGGGGTTCAGCAGATCCGGGACGATCACGCCCAGGTGGCCCGTGCGCCCGGTGATCAGCCCGCGCGCGGCCTGGTTGGGCTGATAGCCGAGCCGGTCGGCGGCGGCCCGGACCCGCTCGCGCGTCACGGGGCTCACCGTCCCGCCGGGCGTCAGGGCCCGCGACACGGTGGACGGGGACACCCCCGACGCCTTCGCGACGTCCCGAATCGTCACCTGCACGCCCCGAGGTTGACACCCCGTTCCACCCGCGTCAAACATCGTCCCCCCAGGCCACCACCGGCTTCACGGTGTTAGGAACTCTTAAGACGCCCTTGTGAGACTTGCGCGGACCGGTTTTCGTACCTGTCCACGCTTGAATCGAGGCACCGTGTCTCCTTCGGAAGCCACGTCCACTTCATCCACCGCAGCCGCGTCTCCCGACTTCCTCGATCCGTCCTTCTGGGCCCGGCCGCTCGATGAGCGTGCGGCGGTGTTCGAGAGGCTGCGTGGGCTGCCGCACCCCGAATTGGTGTCGCCGCGGCTGCCCTGGGGGCCGATGGCATCCGGCTATTACGCGCTGGCGAAACACGCGGACATCGCCGAGGTGAGCCGGCGCCCTCAGGACTTTTCGTCCGAGGGCGCCACCACGATGCTGACGCCGGAGATGGAAGAGTTCTACGGCTCCATGATCACCATGGACAATCCGGAGCACGCCAGGTTACGGCGCATCGTGGCGCGGTCGTTCGGCCGCAACATGGCGCCCAGGTTCGATGCCATTGCCCGTCAGGTGGCCCGGCGGATCGTGGACGAGCTCATCGAGCGCGGGCCCGGCGACTTCGTCCGCCCGGCGGCGGAGATGCCCATCGCCGTGCTCAGCACCATGATGGGCATTCCCAGTGAGGACTACGAATTCCTCTTCGAGCGGACGAACATCATCATGGGCGGGCTCGACCCCGAGGTCGCGGCCAGCCCCGAGGACGCGGCGGCCGCCGTGCTGGGCGCCCTGCGGGACCTCGGGGACTACATCGGACGGCTCCGCGAGGACCGGCTCGCCCGCCCCAGCAACGATGTCATCACCAAGCTGGTCCAGGTACAGGACGACGGAGAACAACTCACCCGCCAGGAACTGGTCTCCTTCTTCATCCTCCTCGTCAACGCCGGCATGGAGACCACCCGCAACTCCATCGCCCAGGCCCTGGTGCTGCTCACCGCCCACCCGGACCAGCGGCAACTTCTGCTGTCGGACTTCGAACGCCATGCGAAGGGCGCCGTCGAGGAGATCCTCCGGGTGGGTACCCCCATCAACTGGATGCGCCGGACCGCCACCGGCGACATCGAGATGAACGGCCATCGGTTCCGCAAGGGCGACCAGGTTTTCCTCCTCTACTGGTCCGCGAACCACGACGGACACGTCTTCGAGGATCCGTACCGCTTCGACATCACCCGGGACCCCAATCCGCATCTGTCATTCGGCGCGGTGGGGCCGCACTTCTGTCTCGGCGCCCATCTCGCCCGGATCGAGATCATCGCCATGTACCGAGAACTCCTGGCCTCACTCCCGGACATCCGCTCGGAGGGCGAGCCCATCCGCCTGGATTCCAGCTTCGTCGAGGGCTTCAAAGGTCTGAACTGCACGTTCTGACGCTAAAAGAGAGGAGGCGCCAGCGATGGCGAAGGACGAGGCGAAGCTTCTCGACCACCTCAAGTGGGTGACGGCAGAACTGCGTGACACTCGGCAGCGTCTGCGCGAAGCGGAGTCCGCCGAACCCGAGCCGATCGCGATCGTCGGAATGGCCTGCCGGTTTCCCGGCGGGGTTGAGAACCCGGACGACTTGTGGAATCTGGTGGCGGCCGGAGGCGAAGGGCTGGTCGATTTCCCGGAGGACCGCGGCTGGGATCTGGAGAACCTGTTCGATCCCGACCCGGACCGGCCGGGGACGAGTTATGCGCGCCAGGGCACCTTTCTGCGCGGCGCCGGAGGCTTTGACGCCGAATTCTTCGGGATATCGCCGCGTGAAGCGGTGGTGATGGACCCCCAGCAGCGCGTGTTGCTGGAGGTCGCCTGGGAGACCTTCGAACACGCCGGCATCGACCCGCACGGCCTCGCGGGCAGCAGCACGGGCGTCTACGCCGGGGTGACCTCACAGGACTACATGGTGCTCACCGCCATGGCCGCCAATGACGTGGAGGGATACGCCGCCACCGGAAACCTCGCCTGTGTCCTGTCCGGGCGGGTGTCCTATGAGTTGGGGCTCGAGGGGCCGGCGGTGACGGTGGACACGGGGTGTTCGTCGTCATTGGTGGCGCTGCATTCCGCCGTGCAGGCGCTGCGCGGTGGCGAGTGCTCGCTGGCGCTGGCGGGTGGCGTGACGGTGATGGCGACGCCGGGTGCGTTTGTGGAGTTTTCGCGGCAGCGGGGGTTGGCGGCGGACGGGCGGTGCAAGTCGTTCGCGGCGGCGGCGGATGGTACGGGGTGGGGCGAGGGTGTCGGGCTGTTGCTGCTGGAGCGGCTGTCGGACGCGCGGCGCAACGGCCACAAGGTGTGGGGGGTGGTGCGGGGCTCGGCGATCAACCAGGACGGTGCCAGCAATGGGCTGACGGCGCCGAACGGTCCGTCGCAGCAGCGGGTGATCCGGCAGGCGCTCGCGAACGCGCGGCTGTCGCCCGCCGATGTGGACGCGGTCGAGGCGCATGGGACGGGCACCACGCTTGGCGATCCGATCGAGGCGCAGGCGTTGCTGGCCACCTACGGTCAGGGGCGGGCGGCCGAGCGGCCGTTGCTGCTGGGGTCGGTCAAGTCCAACATCGGTCACACCCAGGCGGCCGCCGGAGTGGCGGGCATCATCAAGATGGTCATGGCGATGCGGCACGGGCTGTTGCCCAAGACCCTGCACGTGGACGAGCCGACGCCGCATGTGGACTGGAGCGGCGGAGCGGTCGAACTGCTCAGGGAGGCGACGGCCTGGCCGGACGCGGAGCGCCCCCGGCGGGCGGCTGTCTCGTCGTTCGGCATCTCCGGCACCAACGCCCATGTGATTCTGGAAGAGGCCACAGCACCGGCGGCGGACGTGGCGACCACCGAGCCGACGGTCCCCGGTGGCGTGGTGCCGTGGGTGGTCTCGGGGCGGTCGGCGGCGGCGCTGCGGGCCCAGGCGGAGCGGTTGGCGGAGTTCGCCGAGCAGACCTTCGCCGACCCGCCCGAGGTGGGCTGGTCGCTGGCGGCGGGCCGGGCGATGCTCGACCACCGGGCGGTGGTCGTCAGCGACGACCGGGAGGAGTTGCTGGCCGGTCTGAGGGCGCTGGCCGTGGGGGCGCCGTTCGGTGGTGTGGTGACCGCGGAGCCGGTGGCCGGGGGTGCCGGGCCGGTGCTGGTGTTCCCGGGCCAGGGCGGTCAGTGGCGGGGGATGGGGGTGGAGTTGCTGGACTTCTCCCCGGTGTTCGCGGCGCGGATCGCGGAGTGCGAGGCGGCGCTGTCGCCGTTTGTGGACTGGTCGCTGACGGCGGTGCTGCGGGGCGAGGGCGGGGTGGACGCGTCGCGGGTGGATGTGGTGCAGCCGGCGTTGTGGGCGGTGATGGTCTCGTTGGCTGAGGTGTGGCGCTCCCATGGTGTGGTGCCTGCGGCGGTGGTGGGGCATTCGCAGGGCGAGATCGCGGCGGCCGTGGTGGCCGGGGCGCTGTCGCTGGAGGCCGGGGCGCGTGTCGTGGCGGTGCGTTCGCAGGCGTTGCGGGTGTTGTCGGGGCGGGGCGCGATGGCTTCGCTCGCGGTGGGTGCGGGGGAGGCCGAGGAGGCGATCGGCGGGCGTGAGGGTGTGGTCGTGGCGGCGGTGAACGGGCCGGGGTCGACCGTGATCTCGGGTCCGCCCCAGCCGGTGGCCGAGGTGGTGGCGGCGGTGGAGTCGGCCGGTGGGCGGGCGCGGCTCATCGATGTCGATTACGCCTCGCACGGCCCGCAGGTCGACGAGATCGCCGAGGATCTCGTGGCGCTGCTGGGGGAGATTACTCCGGTGGAAACGGCCACGGCGTTCTACTCGACGGTGACCGGTGGCCGGGTGGAGACCACGGCGCTGGACGCGGCGTACTGGGTGGAGAACCTGCGCCGTCAGGTCCGGTTCGGCACCGCGGTGGAGGCGGTCCTGGGCGAGGGGTACCGGGTGCTGGTGGAGGCCGGCCCGCATCCGGTACTGAGCGTGGGCATCCAGGAGACCGCCCAGGCATGCGATATCGCGGTGGCCACGGTGCCCACCCTCCAGCGTGACCAGGGCGGCCCGGCGCAGCTGGCCCGGGCCCTGGCCCAGGCCTTCGCAGCCGGGCTGCCCGTGGACTGGAAGACCTGGTACGGCGTGACCGCAGCCGCGCCACCCGTCCTCGACCTGCCCACCTACCGCTTCCAACACCAGCACTACTGGCTGAAGCCGGGTACCTGGGCGGGGGCCGAGGGAAAGGGCTCCGCAGAGGACGAGCGCTTCTGGAGCGCCGTTGAGAGCGGCGATCTCGCCGGGCTCGAGGCATCGCTGCGCGTGGGGGAGGACGCCGCGCGACACGTGCTGGCTCCCGCGCTGCCGGTGCTGGCGGAGTGGCGTCGGCGTACCCGGGATCAGGCCCGGATCGACGCATGGCACTACCGGACCGCCTGGTCCGCCGTCACCGGCCTGGACGCGGCTCCCCGGCTGAGCGGCACATGGTTGCTGGTCGTCCCCGAGAAGTGGGCCGGGGACGCCGCGGTCGAGACGGTCACCCAGGCGCTCGAAGGCCATGGGGCGGAGTGCGTGCTCCTCCCGCTGGCCCCGGGGGACCAGGCGCGCGGCCCCCTCGCCGAGCGGCTGCGGCAACTGGAGGGCCGGCCCGAGATCGCCGGTGTGATCAGCGCCTTGAGCCTCGACGAGGCCGTACACCCGGAGCACCCGCATCTGCCGATGGGACTGGCCGGGACGCTCGCCCTGGTGCAGGCGCTGGACGAGGTGGACTTCGGCGGGCGCCTGTGGTGTGTGACGCGCGGCGGTGTGTCCGCCGCCGGGGACGGCGCCGTAAGCCCGGTGCAGGCCCAGGTGTGGGGTCTGGGCCGCGTGGTGGCGCTGGAGTATCCGAAGCGGTGGGGCGGCCTGATCGATCTTCCGGCGGTGGCGGAGGAGGGCACGGCGGGCCGGCTGGCCGCGGTGGTGGCCGAGGGCGCGGAGGACCAGGTCGCGCTGCGTGCGGAGGGCGTGCTGGGGCGTCGCCTGCGTGCGGCGTCGGCGGGTGCGCCGGGTGCGGAGTGGCGCATCGACGGCTCCGTTGTGGTGACCGGCGGGACGGGCGGGGTGGGCGGCCGGGTCGCCCGGTGGGTCGTGGAGCGGGGCGCGCGCCATGTGATCCTGGCAGGCCGCCGGGGCTCCGCCGCGCCGGGGACCGAGGCGCTGACGGCGGAGCTGGAGGCGCTGGGCGCCTCGGTGGACGTGGTGGCCTGCGATGTCGCGGACCGCGACGAGGTGGCCGCGCTGCTGGCGCGGGCGCCGGAAGAGCATCCGCTCCGTGGGGTCTTCCACGCCGCGGGGGTCGGCGACTACACCCCGGTCAGCGACCTGGACCCGGACCGGGTGGCGCAGGTGGCGGCGGCGAAGGCGGGGGGTGCGCGATGGCTCGATGAGCTGACGCGCGACATGGACGTGTCGGCCTTTGTGCTGTTCTCCTCCGGCGCGGCCAGTTGGGGCAGCGGGCAGCAGGGTGCGTACGCGGCGGCCAACGCGTACCTGGACGCGCTGGCCGAACGCCGCCGCGCCGAGGGCCTGCCGGGTCTGTCGGTGGCATGGGGCCCGTGGGGCGAGGTCGGCATGACCGCCGGCGACGCGGTGGCGGCCTTCTTCCGCGAGCGGGGGCTGACCGCCATGGCTCCCGAGTTGGCGCTGCGGGTACTGGGCGATGCCCTGGGCCGCGGCGAGACGGCGTTGACGGTGGCCGACTTCGACTGGCGGCGCTTCGCCGCGGCGTTCGCCGGGCAGCGCGTCAGCAGGCTGCTCGCCGAGATTCCCCAGGCCGTCGAACTGCTGGAGAAGGAGACGCCGTCCGAGGACAGCCCGCTGCGCAAGCAACTGGCCGCGGCCGTCGCGGAGCAGCGGCACCAGATGCTCACGCAGCACATCCGCGCCCTGGCGGCCGGGGTGCTGGGCCACTCGGGCCCGGACGCGATCTCCGCGACCAAGCCGTTCTTCGAGATGGGCTTTGACTCGCTGACCGCTGTCGAGCTGCGCAACCGGCTCAGCGCCAGCGCCGGGATGCCGCTGCCCACCACACTGATCTTCGACTACCCCACCGCGGACGACCTGGCCCGTTACGTCCTCGCGGAAATCTCCGGCCTCCAGACGGCCGTGACCGGCACGGTCACGCCGGTCGGGGAATCGGACGAGCCGATCGCGATCGTCGGTATGGCCTGCCGGTTCCCGGGCGGGGTGAGCAGCCCCGAACAGCTCTGGGACCTCGTGGCCACGGGCCGGGACGCGATGTCGCCCTTCCCGGCCGACCGAGGCTGGCGTCTCGACACGCTGTACGACCTGGACCCGGACCGCCCCGGCACCAGCTATGTGCGCGAGGGGGGATTCCTCCACGACGCGGGGGGTTTCGACGCGGAGTTCTTCGGGATCTCGCCGCGTGAGGCGGTGGGGATGGACCCTCAGCAGCGGCTGTTGCTGGAGACCGCCTGGGAGACGTTCGAGCGCGCCGGGATCGACCACGGCTCGCTGCGCGGCAGCGACACTGGTGTCTATGTCGGCGCGACCCTCTTCGACTATCTGTCGATCATCGGGATCTCCAGCATGGACATGGAGGGCTACACCGGCACGGGCAACCTCGGCTGTGTGCTGTCGGGGCGGGTGTCCTATGTGCTGGGGCTCGAGGGGCCGGCGGTGACGGTGGACACGGGGTGTTCGTCGTCGTTGGTGGCGCTGCACTCGGCGGTGCAGGGGTTGCGCGGCGGTGAGTGTTCGCTGGCGTTGGCGGGCGGTGTGACGGTGATGGCGACGCCGGGTGCGTTTGTGGAGTTTTCGCGGCAGCGGGGGTTGGCGGCGGACGGGCGGTGCAAGTCGTTCGCGGCGGCGGCGGATGGTACGGGGTGGGGCGAGGGTGTCGGGCTGTTGCTGCTGGAGCGGCTGTCGGACGCGCGGCGGAACGGCCACAAGGTGTGGGGGGTGGTGCGGGGTTCGGCGATCAACCAGGACGGTGCGAGTAACGGCCTGACGGCGCCGAACGGCCCGTCGCAGCAGCGGGTGATCCGGCAGGCGCTCGCGAACGCGGGGTTGTCGACGGCGGACGTGGATGTCGTCGAGGCGCATGGGACGGGCACCACGCTTGGCGATCCGATCGAGGCGCAGGCGTTGCTGGCCACCTACGGTCAGGGGCGGGCGGCCGAGCGGCCGTTGCTGCTGGGGTCGGTCAAGTCCAACATCGGTCACACCCAGGCGGCTGCCGGAGTGGCGGGCATCATCAAGATGGTCATGGCGATGCGGCACGGGGTGGTGCCCAAGACGCTGCACGTGGACGAGGCGACACCGCATGTGGACTGGGGCGGCGGGGCGGTCGAACTGCTCAGGGAGGCGACGGCCTGGCCGGAGGTGGAGCGCCCCCGGCAGGCGGGCGTGTCGGCGTTCGGTATCTCCGGGACGAACGCGCACGTGATCGTGGAAGAGGCTCCCAAGGAGCCGGAGGTTCCGACCGAGTCCGGCGCGGTGCCGGTCGGTGGTGTGGTGCCGTGGGTGGTCTCGGGACGGTCGGCGGCGGGGCTGCGGGCCCAGGCCGCGCGGCTGGCGGAGTTCGCCGAGCGGACCGCCGCCGATGAGGCGGAGGTCGGCTGGTCGCTGGTGGCCGGCCGAGCCACGCTGGAACACCGCGCGGTGGTCGTCGGCCAGGACCGGAAGGAGCTGCTGGCCGGGTTGACGGCGCTGGCCGAGGGCGAGCCGTCCGGCGGTGTGGTGACCGCCGAGCCGGTGGCCGGGGGCGCCGGTCCGGTGCTGGTGTTCCCGGGCCAGGGCGGTCAGTGGCGGGGGATGGGCGTGCAACTGCTCGACGCCTCGCCGGTGTTCGCGGCGCGGATCGCCGAGTGCGAGGCCGCGCTGTCGCCCTTCGTGGACTGGTCGCTCACGGCGGTGCTGCGGGGCGTCGACGAGACGGCGGACATCGACCGGGTGGACGTGGTGCAGCCCGCGTTGTGGGCGGTGATGGTCTCGCTGGCGGAGGTGTGGCGCTCCCATGGCGTGGCGCCCGCGGCGGTGGTGGGGCATTCGCAGGGCGAGATCGCGGCGGCCGTGGTGGCCGGGGCGCTGTCGCTGGAGGACGGGGCGCGGGTTGTCGCTGTGCGCTCGCAGGCGTTGCGGGTGTTGTCGGGCCGGGGTGCGATGGCCTCGCTCGCGGTGGGCGCGGAGGAGGCCGAGGAGGCGATCGGCGGGCGTGAGGGTGTGGTCGTGGCGGCGGTGAACGGGCCCGGGTCCACGGTGATCTCGGGTCCGCCCGGGGCGGTGGCCGAGGTGGTGGCGGCGGTGGAGTCGGCCGGTGGGCGGGCGCGGCTGGTCGATGTGGACTACGCCTCGCACGGCCCGCAGGTCGACGAGATCGCCGAGGAGCTGGTGGCGTCGCTGGGAGACGTCAAGCCCGCCGGCACCGGGGTGGCGTTCTATTCGACGGTGACCGGTGGCCGGGTGGAGAGCACGGTGCTGGACGCGGCGTACTGGGTGGAGAACCTGCGCCGTCAGGTCCGGTTCGGCACCGCGGTGGAGGCGGTGCTGGCCGACGGATACCGGGTGCTGGTGGAGGCCGGTCCGCATCCGGTGCTGAGCGTGGGCATCCAGGAGACCGCCCAGACGCTGGACCTTCCCGTGGCCACGGTGCCCACTCTCCAGCGTGACCAGGGTGGCCCGGCGCAGCTGGCCCGGGCCCTGGCCCAGGCCTTCGCCGCCGGGCTGCCCGTGGACTGGAAGACCTGGTACGGCGTGACCGCAGCCGCGCCACCCGTCCTCGACCTGCCCACCTACCCCTTCCGACACCAGCACTACTGGATCGACCCCGCCACCATCGGCGGCCAGGGCGATCCCCACAGCCTCGGCCTGACCTCCGCCGACCACCCGCTGCTCGGCGCCGCCGTGCGGGTCGCCGAGAGCGAGGAGATCGTGCTGACGGGCCGGATCTCCACCGCCGGACACCCCTGGGTGGCCGACCACGCCGTGGCCGGTTCGGTGTTCCTGCCCGGCACGGCGTTCGTCGACCTCGCCGTGCGCGCGGGGGACGAGGCAGGCTGCGACCGCGTCGAGGAACTGGTCCTGGAAACCCCCCTGATCCTCCCCGAAGAGGGGGCGCTCCAGCTCCAGCTCGTCGTCTCCGCGCCAGGCCAGGACGGCGGTCGAGCCTTCACCGTCCACGCGCGCGCCGAGGGCGACGACGCCGCCGACCGGCCCTGGACCCGGCACGCGAGCGGCACCCTCACCACAGGCGCCCGGCCGGACGACTTCGACTTCGCCCAGTGGCCGCCGACCGGTGCCGAGCCGGTGCCGCTGGACGGTCTCTACGCGGGCCTGGCCGAGGCGGGCTACGGCTACGGCCCGGCGTTCCGCGGCCTGAAGGCGGCCTGGCGCCGCGGTGACGAGGTGTTCGCCGAGGCCGCGCTCGCCGAGGAACTGCGCGGCGACGCGGGGCGGTTCGGTCTGCACCCCGCCCTGCTGGACGCAGCGCTCCAGGCCGGCGGCATCGGGAAGGGCGGTGCGCTCGACGGGCAGCTGCTGCTGCCGTTCACCTGGACCGGAGTGTCGCTGTACGCCACCGGCGCCGCCGCGCTGCGGGTCCGGATGGTTCCAGGCGGCGACGGGGTGGCCCTGAGCGTTGCGGACCCCTCGGGCCGCCCGGTCGCGTCCGCCGAGGCGGTGGTCTCCCGCCCGGTCTCCATCCGGCAGTTGCGCCGCGGCGGTGCCGAGCTCGACTCGCTGTACCGCGTCGAGTGGGTCTCCACCGAGTACGAGCCCGAGCCCGGGGTGTTCGCCGGCCGTACGTGGGACGTGGTGGGTGCCGGCGGCCTCGGCATCGAGGACGCACTGGAACGCGCAGGACACACCGTCCGCACCACCCGGGACCTCGCGGAGCTGGCGCGGTCCGTCGACGACGGGACACCCCTGGCCGACCTGGTGGTACTGGACTGCGCCCCGCTCGCCGGTGGCGGAACCGAAGCCGACCCCGGACTCGCCGACGCGGTCCACGACGAGACCGAACGGCTGCTCGGCGTCGTCCAACGCTGGCTCGGGGACGAGCGGTTCGGCGACTCCCGGCTGGCGCTGGTGACCCACGGCGCCCAGTCGACCAGCGGCGACGAGCGCGTCGCCGACCTGGTGCACGCACCGCTGTGGGGCCTGGTGCGCTCGGCGCAGATCGAGAGCTACGACCGGCTCGTGCTGGTGGACCTGGAGGACGGCGACCAGGACGCGGCCGGCCTGCTGCCCCGCGCCCTCGCCGTGGCGCTCGGGGCGGGCGAGCCCCAGGTGGCGGTGCGCCGCGGCCGTCTGGTCGTCCCGCGCCTGGCCCGTATCGGCAAGGACACCGCCCTCACCCCGCCGGACGTGCCCGGCTGGCGCCTCGACACAGCCTGTCCCGGCACTCCCGGCACTCCCGTCGCTCCGGACCAGTTGGCCCTGGTGCCGCACCCCGAGGCGGCCGGGCCGCTGGGGGAGGGCCAGGTCCGCATCGCTGTGCGGGCCGCGGGCCTCAACCCCCACGACGTCGTCGCGGGCCCGGACCCGCTTCCCGACCAGCAGCCCATGGGCGGTGAGGGGGCCGGGGTCGTCGTCGAGACGGGGCCCGGTGTCATCGGACTCGCCCCCGGCGACCGTGTGATGGGCGTCTTCCCTCGTGCGTTCGGCCCGCTGGCCGTCGCCGACCAGGGGAGCCTCGTACCCGTCCCCGCCGGCTGGTCCTACGCCCGGGCCGCCGCCGTGCCCCTGGCGTTCCTCACCGCCTACTGCTGCCTCGCCGAGCCCGCCGAGGTCCGTGAGGGCGACGTGGTGCTCGTCCACGGGGCCGCCGGTGGCGTCGGCATGGCCGCCGTGCAACTGGCCCGGCATCTCGGCGCCGAGGTCTATGCCACCGCCGATGAGAGCGAGTGGGACGCCCTGCGCGCCCTCGGCCTGGACGACGACCACCTGGCCTCCTCCCGGACCCTCGACTTCGAGGACCGGGTGCGCGCCGCCACCGGCGGCCGGGGCGTGGACGTGGTGCTGAACTCCCTCGCCCAGGAGTTCAGGGACGCCTCGCTGCGCCTGCTGCGCGACGGCGGCCGGTTCGTGGAGCCGGGCCGGACCGAGGTCCGCGATGCCGCACAGCTCCACGAACCAGGCGCCGCCCACCCGGGCATCGGCTACCGGGTGTTCACGGGGGCCGATCCGCGACGGGTCCGCGCGCTCCTCACCGAGGTCGTGGGCCTCATGGAGCGGGGCGTGCTGCGTCATCTGCCCCTACGGACCTGGGATCTGCGCCTCGCCCCCGACGCGTTCCGGTATCTGAGCCGGGCCCGGCACACCGGCAAGGCCGTGCTCACACTCCCGGCGCCCCTCGACCCCGAGGGCACCGTGCTGATCGTCGGCGGCACCGGCACGATCGGCGGCATGCTCGCCCGCCACCTGGTCACCACCCACGGCGTTCGCCACCTCCTGGTGACCGGCCGGCGGGGTGCCGAGGCGCCCGGCGCGGACGCGCTGCGCGAGGAACTGTCCGCTCTGGGGGCGGAGGTGACCATCGCCGCCTGCGATGCCGCCGACCGCGACGCGCTGGCGGCGCTGCTCGCGGACATCCCCGCCGAGCACCCGCTGACCGGCGTGATCCACGCCGCCGGTGTGGTGGACGACGGCACCGTCCCCTCCCTCACGCCCGAGCAACTGCACACCGTGCTGCGGCCCAAGGTGGACGCGGCGGTCAACCTGCACCAGCTGATCCGTGAAGACGATCTCGCGGCGTTCGTGATGTTCTCCTCGACGGGCGGCCCGGGGGGCGCCGCGGGCCAGGGCAACTACGCGGCGTCGAACGCCTTCCTCGACGCCCTCGCCCAGGACCGCCGGGCCGCCGGGCTGCCCGGTCAGTCGCTGGCCTGGGGCCACTGGGAGCAGAGCAGCGGCATCACCGGCACCCTGGGCGAGCGCGACATCGCCCGCATGGAGCGCTCCGGTGTGCGCGCGCTCTCCTCCGACCAGGGTCTCGCCCTGTTCGACGCGGCCGGGCGCCGGCCCGAGAGCCTGCTGATGCCCGCCCGCCTCGACCCGGAGGTACTGCGGGACCTCGCCGGCGCCCAGGTCCTGCCCCGCGTCCTCAGCGGCCTGGTGCGGGCGGCACCCGTCCGGCGCGCCACCGCGGCGGCGCAGTACGCGGCCGGGGACGCCCAGCCGATGGCGGAGCGCCTGGCGGGCATGTCCGCCGCCGAGCAGGGCCGCACCCTGCTGGAACTGGTGCGCCGCAACGTGGCGGCGGTGCTCGGGCTCGGCGACGTCCTCGCCGTCGACCCGGCGCGGCCCTTCAAGGAGATCGGCTTCGATTCGCTGACCGCCGTCGAGCTGCGCAACCGGCTCAGCCAGGCCACCGACACCAAGCTGCCCTCCACTCTCGTCTTCGACATCCCCACCCCGGCGCTGCTCGCCGAGCACCTGCGCGAACAGCTCGTCTCCGAGGGGCTGAGCGGGGCGGAGGCCCTTGTTCAGGAACTGGACCGGCTGGAGGAACACGTCGACCTGCTCGCGGACGACACGGAACGGGACACCGTGACAGCCCGGCTCGAGGCGCTGCTGACACGGTGCCGCCAGAAACCCGCGGCGGAGAGCAACGGCGTCGCGGAGCGGCTCCAGGACGCCTCGGCCGACGAAGTCCTGCAATTCATCGACTCCCACCTGGGAAGGGCCTGAAAGAGGACCGCCATGGCGAACCAGGAACAGCTCGTCGACTACCTCAAACGAGTGGCGACCGATCTGCATGACACTCAGCAGCGCCTCCGCGAGGTGGAGGCCCGGGACCGCCAGCCGATCGCGATCGTCGGCATGGCCTGCCGGTTCCCTGGTGGAGCGGACACTCCGGAGGCCCTGTGGGAGCTGGTGTCCGCGGGCCGTGACGCGGTCTCCGCCATGCCGGACGACCGGGGCTGGGACCCTGGCATGTTCAACGACTCGGGCGAGACGGGCACCAGCTATGTGCGCGAGGGCGGATTCGTCCGCGGCATGGCAGACTTCGACGCCGACTTCTTCGACATCTCGCCGCGCGAGGCGCTCGCGATGGACCCGCAGCAGCGCCTGCTGCTGGAGACCGCCTGGGAAGCCATCGAGCGCGCCCGTATCGACGTGACCTCCCTGCGCGCCACAAAGACCGGCGTCTTCATCGGCGGATCCACCATCTACTACGCCGGCACCGGCGCCGGCGCGCCGCAGGACGTCGCCGGGTACATGGCCACCGGGCTGGCCGCGAGCTCGATGTCGGGCCGCATCTCCTACACCTTCGGCTTCGAGGGCCCCTCCTTCACGGTGGACACCGCCTGCTCGTCGTCCGGGGTGGCCCTGCATCTGGCGGTGCAGTCGCTGCGCAAGGGCGAGAGCTCGCTGGCGCTGGCCGGCGGGGTGTGTGTGATGGCAACACCCGGCACCTTCCTGGAGTTCAGCAAGTTGAACGGGCTGGCCGCCGACGGCCGGTGCAAGGCGTTCGCGGCGGCGGCCGACGGCTTCGGGCCCGGCGAGGGCGTGGGCGTCCTGCTGGTGGAGCGGCTGGCGGACGCCCAGCGCCTCGGACACCCGGTGCTCGCCGTGATCCGCGGCTCCGCGATCAACCAGGACGGCGCATCCAACGGCCTGACCGCGCCCCACGGCCCCGCCCAGGAACGCGTCATCCGCGCCGCGCTGGCCGACGCCCAGCTGTCCGCCCGGGACATCGACGTGGTGGAGGCGCACGGCACCGGCACCTCGCTGGGCGACCCCATCGAGGCACAGGCGCTGATCGCCGCGTACGGCAGAAGGCGCGGCGAAGGCGTCCCGCTGTGGCTCGGCTCGGTCAAGTCCAACATCGGGCACACCCAGGCCGCCGCCGGCATGGCCGGGGTGATCAAGATGGTGCAGGCGCTGCGGCACGGCGTCCTGCCGAGCACCCTGCACGTGGACGAACCCACCCATCAGGTGGACTGGTCCGAGGGCACCGTGAAGGTGCTGACCGAGGCGCGGCCGTGGCCCGGGACCGGCGGCCCGCGCCGGGCCGGGGTCTCCTCCTTCGGCATGAGCGGCACCAACGCGCATGTCATCCTCGAAGAAGCCCCCGAGGCCTCCAACGCGGCGGAGCCCGCCCCCGCCACCGAGCTGCCGGTGGTCCCGTGGCTGGTGTCCGGGCGCGGCGAGGCGGCGCTGCGCGCCCAGGCCGCCCGGCTGCGCGACTTCCTCACCGAGCGGCCGGAAGCCGGCCCGACCCGTGTCGGGCTCGCCCTGGCCGGTTCGCGCGCCGCCCAGTCGCACCGGGCCGCCGTGGTCGCCGCCGACCGCGACGCCCTGCTGGCCGGGCTGGCCTCCCTGGCCGACGGGGTCCCCGCCGGCCATGTGGTCACGGGTGCGCCCAGCCCCGGCGAGACGGTGTTCGTCTTCCCCGGCCAGGGTTCACAGTGGGCCGGCATGGCCCTCGACCTGACCGACGCCTCCCCGGTGTTCGCCGAACACTTCCGTCGCTGCGCGCAGGCCGTGGAGCGGCACACCGAGTACACCGTGGAGTCGGTGCTCAGAGGCGAGCCGGGAGCCCCCTCCCTGGAGCGGGTGGACGTGGTCCAGCCCGTGCTGTGGGTGGTGATGGTGGCGCTGGCCGAGCTGTGGCGGTCCTACGGCGTGGAGCCCGCGGCCGTGGTGGGCCACTCCCAGGGCGAGATCGCGGCGGCCTGCGTCGCCGGCGTGCTGTCCGTCGAGGACGCGGCCCGCGTCGTGGCGCTGCGCTCCCAGGCGCTGCCCGAGCTGTCCGGCCGCGGCGGCATGGCCTCGGTGGCGCTCCCCGTCCAGCAGGTCGGGAAACACCTGGAGCGCTGGGACGGTCGGCTGAGCGTGGCCGCCGTCAACGGCCCCTCCTCGACCGTGGTCTCGGGAGACGCCGACGCCCTGGAGGAGCTGCTGGAGACCTGTGAAGCCGACGGGGTGCGCGCCCGGCGCGTCCCCGTGGACTACGCGTCGCACTGCGCCCACGTCGACGCGCTGCGCGACCGGCTGGCCGAGGACCTCGCGGGCATCGCGCCCAAGCCGGGCTCCGTCCCGCTGTACTCGACCGTCACCGGGCAGCGCATCGACGGCACCGCCATGGACGCCGCGTACTGGTTCACCAACCTCCGTCAGCAGGTGAGGTTCGAAGAGGCCACCCGGGCGCTCCTCGACGACGGACACAGCGTGTTCATCGAGTGCAGCCCGCACCCGGTCCTCGTCATGGGCGCGCAGGAGACCGTGGACGAGGCGGGCGTCAACGCCACGGCCCTCGGCACCCTGCGCCGGGACGAGGGCGGCTGGGACCGCTTCCTCCTCGCGCTGGCCCAGGCCCATGTCCATGGCGTCGAGGCGGACTGGGGCCGGGTGTTCCCGGCCGGCACCGGCCCCGCCGACCTGCCCACCTACGCCTTCCAGCGGCGGCGCTACTGGCTGGACGCCACCGACGGCGGAGCCGGTGACCCCGACCGGCTCGGCCTCGCCGCGGCCGGCCATCCGCTGCTGGGGGCCGTCACCGTCCTCGCCGAAGGCGACGAGGTGGTGCTGACCGGCCGGCTCGGCCTGGACACCCATCCGTGGCTGGCCGACCACGCGGTGGCCGGCGCGGTGCTCGTGCCCGGCGCCCTGTTCGTGGAGCTGGCCGTCAGGGCCGGTGACGAGGTGGGCTGCGACTGGCTCGAGGAGCTGGTGCTGGCGAGCCCGCTGGTCCTGCCCGACCAGGGCGGCACCCACCTTCAGCTCGTGGTGGGCCGCCCCGACGGTGAAGGCCGCCGCACCCTGAACGTGTACGCACGCCCGGCCGACGAGTCCGGCTCGCCATGGCTGCGCCACGCCACCGGCACCCTGGCGCCCGGCCCGGACGCCGAGCCGTACGACCTCGCCCAGTGGCCGCCGGAAGGCACCGAGCCCGTGCCCGTGGACGGGTGTTACGACCAGCTGGCCGTGGCCGGCTACCGCTACGGCCCCGCCTTCCGCTGCCTGCGCGCCGTGTACCGCCGCGGGACGGAGGTCTTCGCCGAGGTCGTCCTCCCGGAGGAGCAGCGCGGGCAGGCCGCCGCGTTCGGTGTCCACCCCGCGCTGCTTGACGGCGCGCTCCAGGCCAGTGGGTTGCCCGAAGTACGCGGTGGCCAGGGCCGGATGGCGCTGCCGTTCGCCTGGAACGGAGTGTCCCTGGCCGCCACCGGCGCCGAGCTGCTGCGCGTCAGGCTCGCGCCCGTCGGCGACGACGGCATGTCCGTCCACGCCACCGACGCCTCGGGCCGCCCGGTGATCTCGATCGACGCCCTGGTGACCCGGCCGTTCACCCCCGAGCAACTCCAGGGCCGCGGCGAGGACATCGGCGACGCGCTCTTCCGCGTGACGTACACCCCCCTGACCGGTGCCCCGGCGGGCGGCGCCATCGACGGCTGGGCCGCCGTCGCCACCGGCACCACACCCACCTGCTACGGAGCGCCCCGCTACGACGACCTGGACGCGCTCGCCGCCGCGGTGGACGGCGGCCTGCGCGTCCCACCGGTGACACTGCTGCCCTGCGAGCCGCGGCCGGACGACACCGACCTCCCCGGCGCGGTGCGCCACCGGCTGGGCGAGGTGCTGCACTCCGTGCAGCGGTGGCTGGCCGACGAGCGGTTCGCCGACTCCCGGCTGGTGGTGGTCACCCGGGGCGCGGTCGCCGCCTCCGACGGCGAGGACGTGACCGACCTCGCGCACGCCCCGGTGTGGGGGCTGATCCGGTCCGCGCAGTCCGAACACCCGGACCGGCTGGTCCTGGTGGACCTGGACGGACCCACGCTGCCCGGGGCCCTCGCCCCGGCGGTCGCCGCGGGCGAGCAGCGGATCGTCGTCCGGAACGGGACGGTACGGGTCTCCGCCCTGGTCCCCGCGGCGTCCGGCGCCGCCCTGCCCCTGCCGGAGGACCCCCACTGGCGGCTGGACATCACCGGCCCCGCCACCCTGGACAACCTGGCCCTGGTGGCGGCGGAGGAGCCCCCGCCGCTCGCCCCGGGCCGGATCCGGGTCCGGGTCCGCGCCGCGGGCGTCAACTTCCGGGACGTGCTGATCGCGCTCGGGATGTACCCGGGCGACGCGGTGATCCGGGGCAGCGAGGGCGCGGGCGTGGTGGTCGAGGTGGCCCCGGACGTGACGTCGGTGGCCGTCGGCGATCGCGTGATGGGCATGTTCCAGGGGGCGTTCGGCTCGACCGCCCTGGCGGACGCCCGCTCCGCCGTGCCCGTCCCGCCCGGCTGGACCGACGAGCAGGCGGCGGCCGTGCCCATCGCGTTCCTGACCGCCTGGCACGGGCTGGTGGACCTGGCCGGTCTGAAGGCGGGCGAGTCGGTCCTCGTCCACGCGGCGGCGGGCGGCGTGGGCATGGCCGCCGTGCAGATCGCCCGCCACCTGGGCGCCGAGGTGTACGCCACGGCCAGCCCCGCCAAGCACCACGTCCTGGAGGCCATGGGCATCGACGCCGCCCACCGCGCCTCCTCCCGCGACCTGGACTTCGAGAACGCCTTCCCGAAGGTCGACGTGGTCCTCAACAGCCTGGCCGGCGAGTTCACCGACGCCTCGCTGCGCCTGCTGGCCGACGGCGGCCGGTTCGTGGAGCTGGGCCTGACCGACGTCCGCGACCCCGAGCAGCTTGCCGAAACGCACCGCGGCGCCCGCTACCGCGTCCTCGACCTCGGGGCGCCGGGAGAGGAAGGACTCGGCCGGATCCTGACCGAGGTCCTCGCCCGGTTCGCACGCGACGAGCTGACCCACCCGCCGGTGCGCGTCTTCGACATCCGCCGGGCGCGCGACGCGTTCCGCCTGATGAGCCGGGCCGCACACATCGGGAAGATCGTGCTGACCCTGCCACGGCCCCTCTCACCGGACGGCACGGTCCTGGTCACCGGTGGCACCGGCACCCTGGGCGGCCTGATCGCCCGCCATCTGGTCACCCGACACGGGGTACGCCACCTGCTGCTGACCGGCCGCCAGGGGCCGCAGGCGCCCGGCGCCGCCGAACTGCGCGAGGAGCTCACCGCGCTGGGCGCCACCGTGACCATCGAGGTCTGCGACATCGGCGACCGCGACGCCGTCGCCGGGCTGCTGGCCGGCGTGCCCGACGCACACCCGCTGACCGGTGTGGTGCACTGCGCCGGAGTCCTCGACGACGGCATGGTCGACTCGCTGACCCCCGAGCGGCTGGCCCGGGTCCTGCGGCCGAAGGCCGACGGAGCGGCGCACCTGCACGAGCTCACCAAGGACGCCGATCTGGCGATGTTCGTCATGTTCTCCTCCATCGTCGGGGTGAACGGCAACCCCTCGCAGGCCAACTACGCCGCCGCGAGCGCCTTCCTGGACGCCCTGGCCCACCACCGCCGGGCCCACGGCCTGCCCGGTCAGTCCCTGGCCTGGGGCATGTGGGAGGAGACCAGCCGGCTCACCGGCCGGCTGGACGACGGGGACCTGGAACGCATCCGCCAGGCCGGCATGGACCCGCTGCCCACCGAGCAGGCCCTGGCGCTGTTCGACCGGTCGTACGCCGCGGGTGACGCGCTGCTGGTTCCGATCCGGCAGGCCACGGCGGCCTCCGGGAGCCGCCCGGCCGCCGGCCGCACCAGGGCGCGGCGCGTGGCCGACAGCGGGGCGGCGGGCACCGGCGGCCCGTCGCTGGCGGAGCGCGTCGCCGCACTGCCGGAGGCGGAACGCGAGGACTGCGTCCTGGAGGCGGTGTGCGCGCACATGGCGGCCGTCCTCGGCCACGGCTCGGCCGACGAGATCGCCCACGACCGCACGTTCAAGGAGCTGGGCTTCGACTCGCTGACCGCGGTCGAACTGCGCAACCGGCTCTCGGCCGCGACCGGCCTGCGCCTGCCCGCCACGCTCATCTTCGACTTCGCCCACCCACTGGCCCTCGCCCAGCACCTGCGCGAGCGGATCGCCGCGCCCGCCGACCCGGCCGGGAGCGCACCCACCGACCCGGCCGGGAGCCCGCCTCCGGACCCGCGTGAGAGCCGGGTGCGCGAGGTGCTGGCCGCCGTCCCGCTGCGGCGGCTGGAGGAGTCCGGCCTGCTCGACGCGCTGCTGCGACTGGGCGAGGAAGCCGACACCACCGACAGCGCGGACACCACCGAAAGCGCAGACAGTGCGGACAGCGCCGATTTCGCCTCGATGGAGCTGGAAGAACTGGTGGACATGGCCCTGCGCAACGGCGATTCCTGACGTGTGCCGTCCCCTCGGAGGAATGTCATGACGGTGGCCAACGACAAGATCGTCGAGGCCCTGCGCGCCTCGCTGCGGGAGGCCGAGCGGCTGCGCAAGGAGAACGACCGACTGCGCGCGGCAGCCCGGGAACCCGTCGCGATCATCGGGATGGCCTGCCGCTATCCCGGTGGCGTCGAGTCCCCGGACGACCTGTGGACCCTGCTGACGGAGGAGCGGGACGCGATCAGCGCCTTCCCGCGCGACCGGGGCTGGGACCTGGACGGCCTGTGCGGTCCCGACGCCCACCCGGCGGTGCGCAGCGCGGTCGCGGAGGGGGGATTCCTCGGCGGCGCCGCCGAGTTCGACCCCGGGCCCTTCGGGATCTCGCCGGACGAGGCGTCGGTGATGGACCCCCAGCAGCGGCTGCTGCTGGAGCTCGCGTGGGAGGTGTTCGAACGGGCCGGGATCGACCCGCGGTCGGCCGGCGGCCGGCGCTACGGCGTCTTCGTGGGCACCACCGGACAGGACTACACCCCCCACCTGAAGGACGTCCCCGACGAGCTGCTCGGCCACCTCGCCTCCGGCGGTTCGAGCGCCGTGCTCTCCGGCCGTATCGCCTCCGTCTTCGGCCTCGAAGGGCCCACGGCCACCCTCGACACCGCCTGCTCCGGTTCCCTGGTGGCGCTGCACCTGGCCTGCCGGGCGCTGCGCGGCGGCGAGTGTTCCATGGCCCTGGCCGGCGGTGTCACCGTGATGTCCAGCCCCGATGCGTTCATCGGCAGCGGCCGGGGGATAGGGCTGCCCGTCGCGGCCCGCTGCCGCTCGTTCGCCGACGGGGCCGACGGGATCGCGTTCGCCGAGGGGGCGGGCGTGGTGCTCCTGGAGCGGCTCTCCGCCGCCCGCGCGCACGGCCACCCGGTGCTCGCCGTCGTCCGTGGCAGCGCGATCGGCCAGGAGGGCGCCACCAACGGCGCGAGCGCCTCCAACGGCCCCGCCCAGCGAAGGCTGATCAGGCAGGCGCTGGCCGACTCGGAGCTCGAGCCGCACGAGGTCGACGCGGTCGAGGGCCAGGGCACCGGCGGCCTGCTCAGCGACGCGGTCGAGGCGCGGGCGCTGGCGTCCGTCTACGGCGAGGGCCGCCCCGCCGACCGGCCGTTGCCGCTGGGGTCGGTGAAGTCCAACCTCGGGCACACGCAGGGGGCCAGCGGTGTGGCCGGGGTGATCAAAATGGTCCAGGCCATGCGCCATGGCGTGCTGCCGCGCACCCTGCACACCGAGGTGCCGTCACCGCACATCTCCTGGGAAGAGGGCCGGATCCGGCTGCTCACCGAGGCCACCCCCTGGCCCGCGACGGACCGGCCGCGGCGGGCCGGGGTGTCCGCGTTCGGATTCGGCGGCACGGACGCACACGTGATCCTGGAACAGGCACCACCTCCGGACGATCCCCCGCCCCCGCTGCCGGAGGCGGGACGCGGGACGGCGGCCGCCGGTGTGGTGCTCTGGCCGGTCTCCGGCTGCGACCCCGACGCGCTGCGCGGGCAGGCGACCCGGCTGCTGGCCCACCTCGACCGGCGGCCCGAACTCCGGCCGGCCGACGTCGGCCTGTCGCTCGCGACGTCCCGGGCCGCGCTGACACACCGCGGTGTGGTCGTCGGCGAGAGCCGCCAGGAGCTGCTGGACGGCCTGCGGGCGCTGGCCGGGGGAAGGGGCTCGCCCCGCGTCGTCCAGGGCTCGGCCGGACGCCGCCACCGGCTCGTCGTCCTGCTCACCGGCCACGCCCTCGCGCCCGGCACCGGCAAGCAGCTGTACGACGCCTTCCCGGCGTTCGCCGACGCGTTCGACGCGGTGTGTGCGGAGCTGGACGCCCCGGTGGGAGCCGAGGCCCGTGACGCGATGCTCACCGGCCCGGCCAGGGACTTCGCGATCCAGGTGGCGCTGTTCCGGCTGGTCGAGTCGTGGGGGGTACGGCCCGGCGTCGTACGAGGCCACGGCGTCGGCGGGCCGGCCGCCGACCACCTCGGCGGGCGGCTGACACTGCCCGAGGCGTGCGCGGCGCTGACCGGCTCGCCTCACCCGGCGGACACCCCGCGGGACTTCGCCGCCGCGGCCCGCACCCTGGCCCGGGAGGGCACGGCCTATCTCGAACTGGGCGGCCATGAGGTGGCCGAACTCCTCGACGGCGAGGGGCTGCCCGCGGTGGCCGCGCTGCGGCCCGGAGCGTGGGAGGTGGCCGCCGCGGCCGCCGCCCTCGCCCATGTGCACGCCCACGGCACCGCCGTGGACTGGCAGGCGGTGTTCGCGGGCGCCGACGCCCGCCGGGTCGACCTGCCCACGTACGCCTTCCGGCGCGCACGCTACTGGCGCGCGGCGTTCGACCTGAGCCGGGTCAACGGGGCGCGGTGAGACCGCCCGGAGCGGGGTGAGCGGCCGCACCGACCGGTACGGCCCCTCACCCCGCTCCGGGCGGCTCTCAGGCTTCGGCGCCCAGCTTCACCGGCAGCCGGCCGAGCTGGCGAGTGCCCGGAACGGGGCGCCACGTCAGCTCCTTCTCCGGCACGGCCAGGGTCAGCTCCGGGAAGCGGCCGAAGAGCGTCTCCAGCGCCAGCTCCGCCTCCTGGTTGGCCAGCATGGCTCCCAGGCAGTAGTGCGGTCCGCGTGAATAGGCGACGTGCTGCGCGCCCCCACCGCCGGAGCAGCGGGTGATGTCCAGCCGCTCGGGGTCGGGGAAGCGCCGCGGATCGTGGTTGGCGGCGCCCTGCACGGGCAGGACGACCTCGCCCTTGCCGATCGGCGCGCCCGCGACCACGACGTCCTCCGTGGCGTACCGCGGCTTGCCGAAGACGATCGGACTGCACCGGCGCAGCAGTTCCTGCACGGCTCCGGGCAGCAGCTCCGGCCGGCTCCGCAGCAGCGCCCGCTGGTCGGGGTGGGTCAGCAGCGCGAGGACGCCGTTGCCGATGAGACCGGCGGTCGTCTCGTGCCCGGCGACCACCAGGTGGAACAGCATGGTGACCAGTTCCGTGTCCGACAGCCGCCCGCTGTCCTCGCTCCGCGCCTGAATGAGCGCGGTGATCAGGTCGTCGGCCGGCTCGGCGCCGCGCCGCTCGACCAGCGAGCGGAGGTAGGCGGTCGACTCCGAGAGCACGCGGCTCAGCGAGAGGGCGTCGGTGTAACCGTGGCTCCACTCGCGCCACATCGCCCTGTCCTCGGCCGGCACGCCGATCAGCTCGCAGATGACCGCGATGGGCAGACGGTGGGCGAAGTGCTCCATCAGGTCGACCGTGCCGTCCACGGCGCGGCCCGGCAGCCCGTCGACCAGCTCGTCCGTCAACGCCCGTATCCGCGGCTTCAAGTCGGCTACCCGCCGCGCCGAGAACGCCCGCGCGACGAGCGTGCGCAGCCGCGTGTGATGCGGCGGATCGAGCTGTGTGATGGCCTCGGCGAGATGGGGAACCAGGTCCTTGGACAACCCCAGCCAGCGCAGCGACTCGGCGTGGTGATCCGTCGTACATCCCGGAATCGACCGCGAGTTGCTGACGAAGCGCTCGTCGGTGAGCACGGAGACCACGTCCTCGTAGCGGGTGATCACCCACGCGTTCCGGCCGTCCGCCACGCGCGCCAGGGCGACCGGCGTCTCCTCCCTGATCCGCCCGAAGCCGCCGTATGGATCGGCGGTCAGCTCGGCCGCGTTGATGGCGAACGGGCAGCGGTCCGGCTCACCGGGCGTCTCGGCGTCACCTGCTGGTGTCATCTTCGGGCCTTCCGTCGTCGGCCATCCCTGCGGGTGATGATCGCCCATCCCGCTTAAGCAGTCCTGTCACCGGGGCGGGACCCGGGGCGGGACCCGAGGCGGGGCGCGGGCCGGTTCGGTAGGTCCGCTTAAGAGCGCTCGGCGAGCATGAGCCCTTGCCATTCCCGTTCCGAAATCACCGCTCCGTTGGTCTCAGCGATGCGGGGAAGCAGGGAGAACACGGTGATCAACGAGCGCAACCGCAAGTCGATCGCACGCGAACACAGCCGGCGCCTGAGTGCGGGCGATGTCGACGCGCTCCTGGAGCTGTACGCGAAGGACGCCACGTTCGAGGACCCCGTGGGGGCCGGCGGCCGGGCCGGACACGAGGCGCTGCGCGCGCACTTCGAGAGCGCGGTGGCCGGGAACGTCGCCGAGACCGTCGAGGATACGGTGGTCGGGCAGGACGGCGCGCATGTGCTGTCCCGGATCACCGCGGTCATGGACTACCGGCCGCGCGGCCCGGTGTACGCCGACCGCGGCTGGCTGCCCGCGCCGCAGGCCGCGGAGCCGACCGGACTGCGCTGCCACTACGCGCTGCTGCTCCGCGTCGGCGAGTCCGGCCTGATCGAGGACATGCGGGCGTTCTGGGGCCGGCCCGACATCGAGACATCGGCCGACGGCGCGGCGGAGTCCTTCCGCGGTCCCGAGTCCATCACCCCCGACGAGGCGGCTCTGCGGCAGCTGCCGTACACCTACGCCCGGCGGCTGGAGTCGGGTGATGTGTCCGGGACCGTCGCCCTGTTCTCGGACGATGTCGTCTTCGAGGACCCGGTGGGGCGCATGAAGCTGTGCGGCAAGGAAGCCCTGGCCAAGCACGTGGCCCACGGCTCGGCGGGCAAGGTGAACGAGATCCTGGGACGGCCCGTGTCCTCGATGGACGGACGGTTCGTGGTGATCCGGGGGGACGCCCGGATCTTTGTGCCGGAGAAGATGCGCATGCGCATGATCACCGTCTGTGAACTGAACAAGGACGGCCTGGGCGTGCACATCCAGGGCTTCTGGGGGATCACGGACACCACCTTCGGGGACATGGGGCCGGACACGGACACGGACACCGACCGCTGACCGGCGCCCGATGCCCGGCGCCGAGGAGCGGCCGGAAACGGCAAGACGCACTTAAGCCGCTTGGGACACCCTCGTGACGGTGTCCGAGGCGAAAGACGAATGCCACATCAGGCGAGCCCGTTTCGGAGGGACTTCCGCGCCATGACCACACCGACACGTGCCGTCGTCCTGGGCGGCGGATGGGCCGGCATGCTGACCGCCCATGTGCTGGCCCGCCATCTGGAATCCGTGACCGTGGTGGAGCGTGACCTCCTCCCCGACGGACCCCTCCACCGCAAGGGTCAACCACAGGCCCGCCACGTCCACATACTCTGGTCCAGCGGCGCGGGCATCGTCGAGAACCTGCTGCCGGGCACCATCGAACGGCTGCTGGCGGCCGGCGCCCGCCAGATCGGCTGGAACCGCGACCTGGTGACCCTGACCGCCTCGGGCTGGCAGTACCGCTTCCCGGCCACCACCTACGCCATGATGTGCACGCGTCCCCTGCTCGACTGGGTGGTGCGTGACGCGATCCTCTCAAGTGGCCGCATCGAGGTGAAGCAGGGCACCGAGGTCGTCGGCCTGGTCGGAGACCGCTCCAAGGTCTCCGGAGTGCTGGTGCGTGACGTGGCCGGCGGCGAGCCCCGGCCGCTGGAGGCGGACCTGGTGGTGGACGCCACCGGGCGGGCCTCGCGCCTGGGCCGCTGGCTGGCGGGGCTCGGCCTGTCGGCCGTCGAGCAGGACGTGGTCGACGCCGGCGTCGGCTACGCGACCCGCATGTTCAAGGCACCCGAAGGCGTGAGCGGCACCTTCCCCGCGGTCATGGTCGCCGCCGACCACCGCACCCGCAGCCCCGGCCGCTTCGGCGTGGTCTACCCCCAGGAGGGCGGCCGCTGGCTGGTCACCCTCACCAGCACGCGTGGCGCCCCGCTGCCCACCCACGAGGACGAGTTCACGGGCTTCGCCAAGATGCTGCGGCACCCGATCGTCAGCGACCTCATCGGCGTGGCCGAGCCCATCAGCCCGATCTTCCCCTCGCACTCGGGAGCCAACCAGCGCCTCTACCCCGAGCGCATGGCGCAGTGGCCGCAGGGCCTGCTGGTCATCGGCGACTCGCTGGCGGCGTTCAACCCCGTCTACGGCCACGGCATGAGCACGGCCGCGCGCGCCGCCGAGGCCCTGGACACGCAGCTGGCGGGCGACGCCTTCGGCGAGGGCGGCACCCAGCGGGTCCAACGGGCGCTGAGCGAGGTGGTCGACGACCCGTGGATCATGGCCGGGCTCAAGGACATCCAGTACGTCAACTGCCGCATCCGCACCGACGACCCGCGCCTGACCGACCCGGACACCCCCGAGCGGCTGAGGTTCTCCGACTACGTCGCCGACCGGTCGATCCGCTCGCCGAAGGTCAGCGAGGTCGCCACCAGCGTGCTCAGCCTGAACACGCCGCAGAAGGCCCTGGGGGACTCCCACTTCCTGTCGCTGCTGCGGACCGACACCAAGTACCCGGAGCTCGTCGAACCGCCGTTCCACCCGGACGAGCTGGAGATGGTGGGGCTCAAGCCGCCCGGCAACGCCGCGAACGGCGTGCTCGGATAACCCACCCCGCAGGCCCCACATCGAGAGAGGTACAGCCATGGAACCCATCGAAGAGCCGACCGGCGACAGCCGACTGGCCGAGCGGCTCGCGACCGCGACGCCGGAGGAGCGCGAGCAGCTCCTGCGCGGGCTGGTGCTCCGCCACGCCGCCGAGATCCTCGAAGCTCCGGAACTTGACGAGGAGAGCAACTTCGTGGAGAACGGCCTGACCTCGCTGCGGGCCCTCCAGCTGTCCAAGGCCCTGATGAACGACACCGGGCTCGAAGCCCCCCTCGTCGCGATCGTCGAGCACCCCACGCCCACCCTGCTCGGCAAGTTCCTGTCGGAGACCTACGAAGCGGACGCGACCTAGGGGCGTCCGGCGGCCACGCGGCGGAGCGGCGTATCGGTGCTGTTCCCCTCCCCGCCCCTTCCCGGCCCCGTCGATGTGCGACTCCGTCGCGTGGGGGGCTCCGCCCCAGACCTCGGGGTCCAGGGGCAAAGCCCCTGCCACGCGGCGGAGCCGCACATCGACACTGCGGGAAGGGGCGGGGAGGGGGAGGGCCCGCCGCAGGCGTCAAGATCCGCCGGACACCCCTAGATCTGGCGCTCGTCAGGGCACCCGTCTTGTCCTTTCTCCAGGAGGCATGGGATTTCCGCCATGAAGCTGTCCGTTGCCGTGGACCACGGAGTGACGTTGCGGGTGCGGCACCGGCCGGGCGGCGACGGCCGGCCGTTTCTGCTGCTCCACGGGCTGAGGTCCAACGCCCGGATGTGGGACGACGTAGCCGACCGGCTGGTGGCCGCCGGCCATCCCGTCTACGCGCTCGACATGCGCGGGCATGGTGACTCCGACCTGCCGGAACACGGATACGACAACGCGACCGCCACGGCGGATCTGGTCGCCGTCTGCCGCGAGCTGCGGCTGACCGGGGCGCTGCTCGCCGGTCACTCCTGGGGCGGGAACCTCGCGGTGCGGCTTGTGGCCGAACACCCCGAGGTGGCCGCCGGTCTCGCGCTGGTGGACGGCGGCTGGATCAGCATGGTGGACACCTTTCAGGGCGGCCCCGCCCGGGAGAAGGTCGTGGAGATGGTCGGGCGGGCACACTCCCAGGTTTCCGGGATGACCGCCCAGACCCTGCGGGAAGCCCTGCGCGGCCTCCACCCGACCTGGTCAGCTGCCGCCGTCGAGGCGACCCTCGCCGACCTGGCCGAAGGGCCGGACGGGCTGCTCGTCCCGCGGCTGCCGCTGGAGAAGCTGCTGTCGATCCTGGAGAGCATGTGGGAGGACCCGCCCGCCCGCTGGTATCCCGCCATCACGGTGCCCGTGATGCTGTGCAGCACCCTGCCCGTGCAGGTCCCCATGCTGAGCGACCTGGCGCGGAAGTGGGTGGCGGAGGTCGAGGCGGCCCTCCCGCAGGCGGACCCCCGCTGGTACGTGGGCGCCGACCACAACGTGCACGCGGATCACCCCGCGCGGGTGGCCGGCGACCTGCTCGACCTGGCGGCCGCCGTGGACAAGCCGGCATCGGAAAGGCCCTGACATGGCGAATGACGAGACGAAGCTCCTCGGCTACCTCAAGCGCGTGACGGCCGACCTGCGCGAGGCCCAGCGCCGGCTCAAGGACGTCGAGTACGCCCAGCACGAGCCCGTCGCGATCATCGGCATCGGCTGCCGGTTCCCCGGCGGGGTGAGCTCCCCCGACGACCTGTGGGACCTGGTCGCGGCCGGCCGCGAGGGCATCGGGGGCCTGCCCACCGACCGCGGCTGGGATCTCGAAGCGCTCTACGATCCCGACCCCGACCACCCGGGCACCAGCTATGTGCGCGGGGGCGGATTTCTCTACGGCGCCGACCGGTTCGACGCCGGATTCTTCGGGATCGGTCCGCGCGAGGCGGTCACGATGGCCCCGCAGCAGCGGCTGGCGCTGGAGGTGGCCTGGGAGGCCATCGAGCACGCCCGCATCGACCCGCACACCTTGCAGTCCAGCGCCACCGGTACCTACCTCGGCTGCGACGGCCTCGACTACTTCCTCAACTCCCTCCAGGTGCCCGAGGGCTCGGCGGCCCATCTGACGACCGGCAACTCGCCGAGCGTGGTGGCCGGTCGGGTCGCGTACACCCTCGGTCTGGAAGGCGCCGCGGTCACGCTGGACACGGCATGTTCCTCGTCCCTGGTCGCGATCCACCTGGCGTGCCAGGCGCTTCGGCAGGGGGAGGTGACGCTGGCGCTGGCCGGCGGGGTGTGCGTGATGTCCTCACCGGCACCGCTGGTCGGCTTCAGCGAGATGCGCGCCGTGGCGCCGGACGGGCGCTCGAAGCCCTTCTCGGCGGACGCCGACGGCATGACCCTCGCGGAGGGGGCCGGGGTCGTCCTGCTGGAGCGCCTGTCGGACGCCCGCCGCAACGGGCACCGGGTGCTGGCGGTCGTCCGCGGCACCGCCGTCAACGAGGACGGCGCCAGCAACGGTCTGACGGCGCCGAACGGCCCGTCGCAGCAGCGCGTCATCCAGCAGGCGCTGGCCAACGCCCGCCTCGCGGCGGCGGATGTGGACGCGGTCGAGGCGCACGGGACGGGCACCAGCCTCGGCGACCCCATCGAGGCCCAGGCGCTGCTGGCCACCTATGGGCACGACCGGCCGGAGGGGCGGCCGCTGCGGCTGGGGTCGATCAAGTCCAACATCGGCCACACCCAGATGGCCGCCGGTGCCGCGGGCGTGATCAAGATGGTCATGGCGCTGCGCCACGAACTGCTTCCGCGCTCCCTGCACATCGGTGCGCCCAACCCCCATGTGGACTGGGGCGACGGCGCGCTGAGCCTGCTGCGGGAGGCCGTCGCGTGGCCGCGTGACGCGCGGCCCCGGAGGGCCGGCGTGTCCTCCTTCGGATTCTCGGGGACCAACGCGCACCTGATCCTGGAGGAGGCGCCCGAACCTCCCCCCGGGGACCCCGGCGAGCCCGGCGAGCCCGGCGAGGCCGCCGATCGGCCCGAGGGCCGGGTCACGCCGTGGGTGGTGTCGGCACGCGGCGCGAAGGCGCTGCGCGGCCAGGCCCGGCGGCTGCTCGACGCGACGGCCGTCGTCGGCGGCGAGCCGGAGGCGGTCGGCTGGTCGCTGGCCACCACGCGCGCGACGCTCGCCGACCGGGCGGTGATCACGGGCCGGGACGCCGACACCCTGCGGGCGGGCCTGGCCGCGCTGGCGGCCGGGGAGGACCATCCGGCCCTGATACGGACCACCGCCGCGGCGCCCGCCCCCGGGTGGCGGGTGTTCCTCTTCTCCGGGCAGGGAAGCCAGCGGCCGGGTATGGGGGCCGGACTGTACGAGCGTTTCCCGGTGTTCGCCGCCGCCTTCGACGAGGTGTGCGCGCTGCTCGATCCGCACCTGGACCATCCGCTGCGCGACATCGTCCTCGCCACCGACGAGGAAACCGCCGGCCTCGTCCACCACACCACCTATACGCAGACCGGGCTGTTCGCGGTGCAGGTGGCGCTGGCACGGCTGCTGCACGACTGCGGTGTGCGGCCCGACGCCGTGCTCGGCCACTCCATCGGCGAGATCGCCGCCGCACACGTGGCCGGAGTGTTCTCCCTGGAGGACGCCTGCCGTCTGGTCGCCGCCCGCGCGACCGCGCTCGGCGCCCTGCCGCCCGGCGGCGCCATGACCGCCCTGGAAGCCACCGCCGAGGAGGCCGCCGAAGCCCTCGCCGGCTACGACGGCCAGGTCGGCATCGCCGCCCTCAACGCCCCCACCAGCACGGTCATCTCGGGGCCGGCGCAGCTGGTGGCCGAGGTCGGCGCGGCCTGGAAGAAGCGCGGCCGGAAGGCCAAGGCGCTCACCGTCAGCCACGCCTTCCACTCCTCCCTCATGGAACCGGCCCTCGACGGCTTCCGCGACGCCATCGCCGACCTGGCCTTCCACCCACCGCTCATCCCCCTGATCAGCAATCTGACCGGGCAGCCGGCCGGCGAGGACATCGCCACCCCCGACTACTGGGTGCGCCACATCCGCCAGCCCGTCCACTTCCACCCCGCCGTCGCCCACGCCGCCCCGCAGACCGCCGTCTACCTCGAAATCGGCCCCGACCCTGTCCTCATCCCTCCCGCCCAGGACACCCTCGACACCCTGCGGGACGCCCCTGGGGCCACCGCGCCGCTGCTGATCCCGACGCTCACCCGCACCCAGCCCGACACCCAGGCCCTGGCCCAAGCCCTGGCCCGGCTCCACACCCACACCCCCGTCGACTGGAGCCCCTGGTTCACCCACCCGGCCCCGCCGCCCACCGTCGACCTGCCCACCTACTCCTTCCAGCGCGACCGCTACTGGCTGGCCCCGGCCCGTCCGACCGGTGGCCACGGCGTGCAGGATCCGGCCGAGGCCGAGCTGTGGGAAGCCATCGAGGACCACGACGTCGAGACTCTCGCGCAGGTGCTGGAGCCCGACGGCGAAGCCGAAGACATCGAGGCGCTGCGGCCGGCCCTGCCCGTGCTGTCCGCCTGGCGCCGCCGCCACCGCGAGCGCGCCACCCTGGCGTCGTGGCTCCACCGGATCCGGTGGACGCGGCTGCCCGAGCCCGACGCGCCGGCGCTGAGCGGCACCTGGCTGCTGCTCGTCCCCGCCGGCCACGAGAACCACCCGGCCGTACGGACGGCGCTCCAGGCCCTGACCGAACACGGCGCCGACGCCACCACCTGTCCCGTCGATACCGCCACCAGCCGTCAGGCGCTCGCCGAACGCCTCACCGCCCTGCGCTCCGAAGCCACGCCGTCGACCGCCCCCGCCGGCGTGCTCAGCCTGCTGGCCCTCGACGAAGCCCCGCACCCCGATCATCCGGCCGTGCCCGCCGGGCTCGCCGCCACCCTGACCGCCCTCCAGGCGCTCGGTGACTCGGACATCACCGCGCCGCTGTGGTGCCTCACCCAGGGGGCGGTGTCGACCGGGCAGGACGACCCACTGCCCCATCCCCTCCAGGCGCAGAGCTGGGGCCTGGGCCGGGTCGCCGCGCTCGAACACTCCCAGCGCTGGGGTGGCCTGGTGGACCTGCCGGTCGACCTCGACCAGCGGACCCCGGCCCGGCTGGCGGCCGTGCTGGCCGGCGCGCCGGCGGGCGCCGAGCCCGAGGACCAGGCGGCGATCCGCACCACCGGGGTGCTGGCGCGCCGCCTCGTCCACAGCACCACCGGGCACGCCGGGCCCGGCCCGGACTGGCGGCCCCGGGGCACCGTGCTGATCACCGGCGGCACCGGTGGCATCGGCGCACTGCTGGCCCGCTGGGCGGCCGAACACGGGGCCGCCCACCTGGTCCTCATCAGCCGCCGCGGCCCCGACGCGCCCGGCGCCGGGGAACTCGCCGCCGAACTCAGCGGCCTGGGCGCCACGGTGACCCTGGCCGCATGCGACGCGGCCGACCGCGAAGCCCTGCGCGCCGTCCTGGACGCGATCCCCGCCGAGCACCCGCTGTCCACCGTCATCCACGCCGCGGGCGTCAGCGAGCACGACGCCGTCGCCGACGCGGACACCGGACACCTGAACCGGCTGCTCGAACCGAAGGCGCTCGCGGCCCGGCACCTCCACGAACTGACCCAGGACCTGGACCTCTCCGCGTTCATCCTGTTCTCCTCGGTCTCCGCGGCCTGGGGCAGCGGGGGGCAGAGCGGCTACGCCGCCGCCAACGCCTACCTGGACGCGCTCGCCGACCACCGCCGCGGACTCGGCCTGCCCGCCACCTCGGTGGCCTGGGGGCTCTGGGGCGAGGTGGGCATGGCCACCGCGTCCGACGACGTCGACTACTTCCGCCGCCGCGGCCTCCACCCCCTCGACCCCCGGCTGGCCGTCGCCGCCCTGGAGCAGGTGGCCGGAGGCAGGGAGACCAGTGTCGTGGTCGCCGCCGTCGACTGGCGGCGCTTCCTGGAGAGTTTCACCGCGCTGCGCCCCAGCCCGCTGCTGGGCGATCTCCCCGAGGCCGCCGAGGCGCGCACGGAGGAACCGCGACCGGCGGCCGAGGAGACGGACCAGCTCAAGCGGAAGCTCGCCGGCAGCGCGCCGGCCGAGCAGCACCACATCCTGGTGCGGCACGTACAGGCACATGCCGCCGGTGTCCTCGGCCACGCCGCCGCGGACGACGTCCCGCCCACCAAGCCCTTCCAGGAGCTGGGCTTCGACTCGCTCAACGCCGTCCAGCTGCGCGACCGGCTCAACGCCAGCACCGCGCTGCACCTGCCCACGACCGTGCTGTTCGACTACCCGTCGGCCGACGAACTCGCCCGCCATCTGCACGGCCTGCTCGTCACCGACGGGGCCTCGGGCGAACAGCGGGTCATGTCGGAACTCGACGGCTGGGACGTCGCCCACGCACCGGACGCCGTGGACGAGGCCGCCCGCTCCCGGGTCGCCGCACGGCTGCGGCTGCTGGCCGACAAGTGGGCCGACCCGGGCCGCGCCACCGGGACCCACGACGACCTGGAGACGGCGACGGCGGAAGAGATCTTCGACCTGATCACCCAGGAGTTCGGGAAGTCCTGAGCGGGGCGCGGAAGAAGGGAGGGGTTCGTCAGCGGACTGACGAACCCCTCCCGAGGCTTTGGGCCCAGGGCCTCAGCGGGAGCCGTACTCGGCCGCCAGCTTCTCCAGCTCGGGGACCACGTCATTGGGGGACGGCTGAGCCGCCATCTCCTGACGGAGCTGCTCGGCCCCGGACCGGAACGACGGGTCCTCCAGCAGCCGGACCAGGTCCTCCCGGATCCTCGGCCCGGTCATGTCCTGGGGCGGAATCCACAGCCCGGCCCGGGCCTCCTCAAGACGTTGGCCCCGTATCTGGGCGTCCTGAGCGGTGAGGCTGACCATGAGCTGCGGGACTCCGTGCGCCAGTGCGCCGCAGAACGCCGGGACCCCACCGTGGTGCATCACAGCGGAACATGAGGAGATCACGGCGTGCAGGGGCACGAAATTGACGATTCTCGTGTTCTCGGGCACCCGCTTGAGTTTCCGCTGAATACTTTCGGAGAGCGTCAGCATCAGCTCGATGTCCAGGTCGGCCACCGAGTCCAGCATCTCCTGGATCTGGCCGACGGGAACGGGCTGGCTCCCGGCCACGCTCCACATGCTCACTCCGAAGGTGGCAAGGACGCGCGGCGCCGGCGGCTTCTCGTGAATCCAGTTCGGTATGACGGAGGGGCCGTTGTGCGGGACGTAGCGAACGGAAACGTTCCGCACATCGCTTTCCGACCTTATCGAGTCCGGCATCTGATCGATCGTGAACTGGCCGGTCAGCAGTTCTTCCGAGGCATCAAAGCCGTATTTCGACGCCCACTTGCTCATCCATTCTTCCACCGGGTCCTCGCGGTCCCCCGGCGGCTGTTGCGCCCGCACCGTCAGAAAGCGCTGGCGCAAAGGCGTTCCCACATCGATGGCGAGGTGCATCCGCGCATGCGGCACTCCCGCCGCGGCGGCGGCGACCGAACCGGCGTAGCTCATCGATTCCCAGACCACCAGATCGGGCTTCCACGAGCGGCAGTACGCCACCAGGTCGTCGACCATCGAGTCGTTCGCGGCCTCCATGATCATGGCGAAGACGGTGTGGAACGCCTTCAGGTTCTCCCAGGTGAGCTGCTCCTCGCGGGCGTAGTCGACCTTGGGCAGCACCATGCCGCTCCGCGCTGCCCGCTGGATGATCAAGTCCCCTTTTTCCTGGAGGGACGGACCCGATCCCGCGGCTACCGCCGTCAGCCCTGTTCCGGTGATGATGTCGGTGAATTCGGGGCTGCTCGCGACATGGACGTCATGGCCGGCGGTGCGCAGCGCCCAGGCCATGGGCACGGTGAGATAGAGGTGGGTTTTCCAGGGGAATGTGACGAACAGGACGCGCATGGCTACCGTCTCTCCTCACCAGTCGCCGTGGGCAACCGATCTCGCTCGCCTGATCCCAATATGCTATCGCCGCCCCTTAGGCGGATCTTACGGTCCGCTGTTAGCCGAACTTTAGGCAGGTGAGTGAGGATATGACGGAACCACAATGAGGTGGTGATATGTCGGCGTCGTCAGGATTCCATGATGAAGGGTATTGTTCTCGCGGGAGGAAATGGGACACGGCTGCACCCTCTTACCCTGGTGGGGTCGAAGCAGTTGGTTCCCGTTTACGACAAGCCCATGATCTACTATCCGCTGTCCGTTCTCATGTTCGCGGACATCCGGGAGATCCTCGTCATCACCCGCCCCACCGAAATGCCGCTGTTCCAGGAACTCCTCGGAGACGGTGAGCATCTGGGACTGAGCATCAGCTATGCCTCCCAGGAGAAACCGAGGGGGATCGCCGACGCCTTCCGGGTCGGCGCGGACCACATTCGCGGTGAGGACTGCGCGCTGATTCTGGGCGACAACCTCTTCCACGGCGCGAAACTGCCCACGCTGCTCCGCCGCAGCGCGGAGCGGCTGCGCGGGTGTGTGATGTTCGGGCACGAGGTCGCCGACCCCCGCCACTTCGGCGTCGCCGAGGTCGACGACCGGGGCCGGCTGGTGTCCATCGAGGAGAAGCCGGAGCGGCCCCGGTCGAACCTGGCCATCCCCGGCCTGTACTTCTTCGACGGCGGCGTCGTCGACGTCGCCAAGCGCCTGGTGCCCTCGGCCCGGGGCGAGCTGGAGATCACGGACGTCCTGCGCGCCTATCTGGAGGACGGCCTGGCCGACCTGGTGTGGCTCGGCAGGGGCGTCACCTGGCTGGACACCGGCTCGCACGAGACCCTCCTGGACGCCGGGCGCTTCGTACGCGACCTTCAGCACCGTCAGGGCACACGGCTCGGCTGCGTCGAGGAGATCGCCATGTACATGGGATTCATCGGGGCCGACGAGTGCCACGCGCTCGGCGCCAGGATGAGCACATCGCCCTACGGCCAGTACGTCATGGACCGTGCGCTCGCATACCGGCAGGGGCTGCCGCCCGCGCGTTTCCTGGAGGAGCTGTGAACCTCCTCGTCACCGGGGCCGCGGGGTTCATCGGCTCCACCTATGTGCGCGGTCTCCTCGCGCGGGGCGGCGCGGAGCCGGACCCCGACGTGTCCAGCGTCACCGTGCTGGACAAGCTCACCTACGCCGGGACGCTGAGCAACCTCGAACTCGCCGATCCCCGGCTGACGTTCGTCCACGGCGACATCTGCGACGCCGATCTGGTCGACACGCTGATGGCACGGGCCGGCCAGGTGGTCCACTTCGCCGCCGAATCGCATGTGGACCGCTCCATCGACGGCGCCGACCCGTTCGTACGCACCAACGTCGAGGGCACCCACACGCTGCTTCAGGCCGCCCTGCGCCACCGGGTGGAGCGCTTCGTCCATGTGTCCACCGACGAGGTCTACGGCTCGGTCGAGACCGGCACCAGCCCCGAGACCGCGCCCCTGGACCCCAACTCTCCCTACGCCGCGTCCAAGGCCGCCTCCGACCTGATCGCCCTCGCCTACCACCGCACCCACGGCCTTGATGTGCGCATCACCCGGTGCAGCAACAACTACGGCCCCCATCAGTTCCCCGAGAAGATCATCCCGCTGTTCATCACCCATCTGCTCGACGGCGAGGACGTGCCGCTGTACGGCGACGGGCTGAACGTGCGCGACTGGCTGCATGTGGAAGACCACTGTGGCGGGGTGGAACTGGTGCGTACGAAGGGGCGTCCCGGCGAGATCTACAACATCGGCGGTGGCACCGCGCTGACCAACCGGGAGCTGACCGGGCGCCTGCTGGACGCCTGCGGAGCCGACTGGAGCCGCGTACGCCACGTCGCGGACCGCAAGGGGCACGACCGGCGCTACGCGGTCGACGACGACAAGGCAAGGAACGAGCTCGGCTACCGCCCGCGCCACGACTTCGTGGCCGGGCTGGCCGAGACGGTCGCCTGGTACCGGCAGCACCGCACGTGGTGGGAGCCGCTCAAGCGCTCCGCCCAGCCGACACACCGCTGACCTCAACCGACACACCGATGACCGCGCGGACCCCGCGCGGTCATCGGTGTGCGGTGGCGACGCTCAGCGGTGGGCTCCGACGAACTCGGCGACGGAGGCCACGACATAGTCGATCATCTCGTCGGTCAGCCCCGGATAGACCCCGACCCAGAACGTGTGGTCGGTGATGATGTCGCTGTTGGCCAGCTCGCCGCACACCCGGTGCGGCGCCTCGGCGTGCGCGGGATGGCGCGTCAGATTCCCGGCGAACAGCCGGCGGGTGCCGATCTTGCGGGACTCCAGGAAGTCGACGAGCTGGGCGCGGCTGAACGGGGCCCGCGGGTCGACGGTCAGGACGAAACCGAACCAGCTCGGATCGGAGCGCGGCGTCGCCTCCGGCAGGATCAGCCACGGCAGCCCGTCAAGACCCTCGCGCAGCCGCCGCCAGTTGCGCCGCCGGGCCGAGCAGAACGCGTCGAGCTTGTCGAGCTGGGTCAGCCCCAGCGCCGCCTGGAGGTCGGTCGACTTCAGGTTGTAGCCGATGTGGGAGAAGATGTACTTGTGGTCGTAGCCGGCCGGCAGCGTGCCCATCTGGTAGCCGAACCGCTTGCGGCAGGTGTCGCTCTCGCCCGGCTCGCACCAGCAGTCCCGGCCCCAGTCCCGGAGCGACTCCACGATCCGCGCCAGCACCAGGTTCGAGGTCAGCACGCAACCGCCCTCTCCCGTGGTCAGATGGTGCGCGGGATAGAAGCTGACGGTCGTCAGATCGCCGAACGTCCCCGCCAGCCGCCCGTCGTAGGTGGACCCCACGGCGTCGCAGGTGTCCTCGATCAGCACCAGGTCGTGGTCCTGCGCGAGCCGCGCCATCTCGGTGGCCTCGAAGGGGTTGCCCAGCGTGTGCGCCATCATGATCGCCCGGGTGCGCGGGCCGATCGCCTCCGCCACCCGCTCGGCCGTGGCGTTGTACGTCCCCAGCTCGACGTCCACATAGACCGGGACCATGCCGTTCTGGAGGATCGGGTTGACGGTGGTCGGGAAGGACGCCGCCACCGTGATGACCTCGTCGCCCGGGCGCAGCCGGCGGTCGCCCAGCAGATGGGAGGTCAGCGCCGAGAGCGCCAGGAGATTCGCGGACGACCCGGAGTTCGTCAGATGCGCCTTGCGCCGCTTCATCCGGCGCGCGAAGGCCGACTCGAACTTCCGCGAGGCCTTGCCCGCGGCGATCCGCATCTCCAGCGCGGCCTCCACCAGCGCGACCCGGTCGTCCTCGTCCAGCACCGCGCCCGAGGGCCAGATCTCGGTGACCCCGGGGATGAAGCCCCGCCCCTCCTGGCTGTCCTGGTGATACTTGCGCACCTCGTCGAGGATGCGCGCGACCCGTTCGCTCATCTGCTGTCCTTCCCATGGCTGTTCGGGGGTCCGCAGGCCGTCGCCGCCCGCACCGGCGCGGGCGGCGGCACGCCGGCGGCCGCGAGCAGATCGCGCACCGACTCCCGCAGGGCTCGCCGCGGCGACCAGCCCAGCAGGCGGCGCGCCCGGCCGATGTCCAGTCGTTGCCAGGCCGCGTCCGAACGTGTCCGGTGCAGGGCCGGGTCCTCGACGACGCGCACCGGCAGCCCGCTGAGGGAGATCATCAGGTCGACCAGCGCACGCACCGGCACCGCCCGGCCGCTGCCGATGTTCACGACGCGGCCGGCCACCGCGTGGGACGGTGCCAGGGCCGCCGCGACCACCGCGTCGGCCACGTCCCGGACGTCCACCAGGTCGCGGTGGTCGTGCAGGGGCGCGAGCCGCAACTCGTCGCGCCCGGCCGCCAGGTGCGCGGCCACCACCCCGGCGAGGCTGTTGCCCGGGGCGCCCGGGCCGCAGGCCACGCCGACCCGCAGCACGATCCCGTCCACCCCCAGCTCGGCGGCGGCCCGCAGCACCGCCTGCGACCCGCGCAGCTTGGTGCGGCCGTACACGGTGGTCGGGGCGGTCGGCCAGTCCTCGCCGATCGACGTGCCCGGGTCGGCCGGGCCGTACTCGTAGGCGCTGCCCAGATGGATCAGACGCGGCCGGTCGGGCAGCCCGGCGACGGCCCCGGCCAGCCGGCCGACCAGTTCGGTGTTGGCCTCGGCCATCCGCCGTTCGCCACCGCCCCACACCGCGCCCGAGGCGTTCACCAGGACCCGCGCCCGGGTGTCGGCGCAGAGCCTGGCCAGCTCGGCCGGCTCGGCCTCGGTCAGGTCGAGACGCACCGAGCGGCAGCCGTCGTCGTCCACGCCGCCGTCCACGCCGCTGCGGGAGACCCGCACCACCCGCGCGCCCGCGGCGCCGAACGCCGAGCAGATGTGCCGTCCCAGATACCCGGACCCGCCCAGGACCAGGACCGGCGTCGTCATGCCGCTTTTCTGCTGCTTGTTTTCCTGAAGACCGCCTGCCGGAAGTAGCTCCAGGGAACGCCCCGCGCGTCGGCGGTACACGCCCATCCCGCACCGGGCCGATAGGCCTCGATGAAGGCGGGCACGGCCGCGTCCACGGCCTCGCTGTCGTGGATGTCGAGCACCTGCCGCAGCGGCCCGGTCTCCATGGCCAGCCGCACGGCCTCCTCGCCCTTCTGATGGCCGTCCATTGCCTTGTCCCGGAACTTCCCGACCGGATTCTTGACGAAGAACGCCTCGCACCTGTCGTCGATCAGACGCAGATAGGCCTGCACGGTGTCGGGGGTCATCTCCGTGAAGGAGTGCACATTGACGCACAGCTCGAAGCGGTCCGACCCCAGGGCGGCGTCGATGTCCTCGTCCTCGACCTGGATGAACCTCATCTTGGCGAACTGCTTGTCGTCCAGGACCTCGCGAAGATACGCCCTGCTCAGGGAGAGGGTGTTCTTCAGATCGACAATGGTGTAGGAGTCGAGGTCGTAGTTGGAGAGCATCGCGTGGCAGGTACGGCCGTATCCCGCGCCGATCTCCAGCACGCGGGCGCCGTCCAGGGCCAGTTCCCTCTCGATGAATCCGAGTTCGAGCGCCGCCTGGAGATAGTCCAGGCAGATGCTCTTGCCCTCGTAGCGAACCGTGACCGGATCTCCCACGTCACGGTTGTGGACATTCTCGATTTTCGACCATTCGTCGTCACTCAGCCGTGTGGCCAGCTCGTAGACGAGGGCCCTCAGATACCTGACCCCGTTGGCCGTCGGGTCCCAAAGAGCGATATTGAAATTCCGTCGGTCCGACTTGAATCCGGTCAAGTCGGCGGCCGCGTCCTCAGTGACCCAGAGCTCGTTGATGCGCTCCCACTGTCGGCTGGCCTGAAAACCCTTCGCCATCCCGCCCTCCTACTCCATCGGCGATGGTCACATCACGCGGTACGAAGTCTGTCTCCCGTGTCTAATGGCGGGCTAACACTTCCGGGTGCCGTGGTCAGGACTCCCCGAATTCCCGGTCGATAAGGGCGAACACCTCATCAGCGGAAGCCGTTTCCAGGTCGTCCCCGCCCGTCTCCTCGCCAGGTTCGGACGCGCTCTCCCCGTCCGTGTAACGCCACAGCAGCACCTGTAGCCGGTGCGTCAGCCCGGAACGCCGCGGGTCGTCCGCGGCCAGCGCCGCGAGCGCCGCCTCGATCCCGTCGAGATGCGCCGCGGCCGGTACCTCCGCCGGCTCGGCCGGCAGCACCCGCGACACCAGATGGCCCGCCAGCGCGGTCGGCGTCGGGTAGTCGAAGACCAGCGTGGGCGACAGGGTCAGGCCGGTGGCGTCCCGGAGCCGGTTACGGAACTCGACGGCCGTGAGGGAGTCGAACCCCAACTCGTTGAAGGGCTGGTCCGGTTCGACCAGCTCCGCCGCCGAGTAGCGCAGCGCGCTCGCCGCGTGGGCGCGGACCAGCGCCAGCAGCGTGCCGGTGCGCGCCTCGGGCTTCTGGGCCGCGAGGCGGTCCCGCAGGGCCGTCAGGCTCCCGGAGTCGTCGGACTCGGGGGAGCCCGGCGCCGCCCGGCCCGCCCGCCGGGCCGCCGGGATCTCGTCGAAGAGGCGGCTGGCCCGCCCCAGGGTGAACAGCGGGGCGAAGCGCTCCCAGTCCACGTCCGCGAACACCGCGTGGGCCTCGTCGTGGCCGGCCTGATCGAGCGTCCGCCGCAGCGCGGTCAGCGCCAGCGCGGGGTCGAGGGCCGGGAGGCCATGGCGCCCGGAGCGTTCGACCGCCGCCCGCTCCGCCATGTCGTCCCACACGCCCCACGCCACCCGGACGACGGGCCCACCGGCCGCCTCGCGCTGCCGCGCCACCGCGTCCAGGTATGCGTCGGCCGCGGCCCGGGCGCCGTGCTCGCCGGCCCCCCAGACCGCGACGACGGACGAGAAGACCACCACGGGATCGTCGGGCTCCAGGCCGCACAGCTCCGGGAGCCGATCGGCGCCGCCCACGGCGGCCGACAAGGACTCGGCCAGCCGGTCCGGGGTGAGTTCGGCCAGCGGTGTCCGGTCACCCGGCGCCCCGGTGTGGATGATCGTGCGGACCCGCAGCCCCGAGGCCGCGAGCCGGTCCGCCAGTTCGTGCCGGCCCGACGGCTCGGACGGCACACCGTCCACCACCGTCGCCTCCGCGCCCAGCTCCGCCAGCTCGGCCACCAGCTCCGCGCCACCGGGCGCGGCCTGGCCGCCCGGCGCCAGCAGCACGATGCGCTTCGTGCCGCCCGTGGCCAGCCACCGGGCCACATGGGCGGCGGCCCCGGCGACGCCGCCGGTGACCAGGACGCCCTCCCGCGGCGTCCACTCACGCGTCGGCGCCTCCGCGTCCAGCGGCGCGGGCAGCAGCCGGCGCGCGAAGGCCCCGGCCGGCCGCAGCGCCACCTGGTCCTCGCCGTCCCGCCCCGCCAGCGTGGCGCACAGGAGGCCGGGGGCGAGGTCCTCGACTGAGTCGGGCAGGTCCACCAGCCCGCCCCACGCCGTCGGATGCTCCAGCGCGGCCACCCGGCCGAGCCCCCATACCTGGGCCTGCGCCGGGGCCTGCGGGCGTTCGTCGTCGGCGACGGCCACCGCGCCTTGCGTGGCGCACCACAGGGGTGCGTCGAGCTCCGCCTCCAGCAGGGCTCGCAGCAGGACGAGGGTGCCCGTCACGCCGCCGATCACCGCGGGGAACGTCTCGTGCGGGCGTTCGTCGAGCGGCAGGAGGGACAGCACCCCGGCCGGGGACGGGCCCGCGGCGCACAGCGCCCGCAGCGAAGCGGCCAGCTCGGCCGGATCGGCCCGCCCGTCCGTCACCAGCCGCCGCACCTCGCCGCCGCCCGCTGTGAGGGCCCGCTCACAGGCGTCGGCCCATGCCCCGGCGCCTTCCGGCCCCACCACCAGCAGCCACGAACCCGCCACGGCCGCGGGGCCGGGGCCGGGCAGGGGGCGCCAGCCGATCCGGTAGCGCCAGGAGTTCACGGTCGTCCGCTCGTGGCGTTCCCGGTGCCAGCGCGACAGCGTCGGCAGCACCGCACCGAGCGACGAGCGCCGCCCGTCCTCCTCACCGAGGCCCAGCGTCTCGGACAGAGCAGGGAGATCCAGCCCGTCGACCGCGCCCCAGAACCGGACCTCCTCCTCGTCCGCCTCCGGCGGCGGCGCATCCGCCAGCTCGTCCGGCAGCCAGAAACGCTCGCGTTGGAAGGGGTAGGTGGGCAGGTCGGTGGTGGTGGGTTTGGTGGCCGGGTACCAGGGTCGCCAGTTGACGGTGAGGCCGGTGGTGTGGGCGTGGGCGAGGGCGTCGGCGAGGTCGTGGGGGGTGCCGTGGTCGCGGCGGAGGGTGGGGATGGTGGTGGCGGGGATGTCGGCGTCGTCGATGGTGTCCTGGATGCCGGGGGTGAGGACGGGGTGGGGGCTGGCTTCGATGAAGTGGCGGTGTCCGCGGTCCAGGAGGGTGGTGAGGGTGTCGGTGAAGCGGACGGGGTGGCGGAGGTTGGTGAACCAGTAGTCCGCGTCGAGTGGGGTGGTGGTGAGGCGCTCGGTGGTGACGGTGGAGTAGAAGGGGATGGTGGGTGTGGTGGGGGTGAGGTCGGCGAGTTGGTCGAGGATGGTGTCGCGGATGCGGTCGACGTGGGGGCTGTGGGAGGCGTAGTCGACGTCGATGGTGCGGGTTCGGGCGCCCTGGGTCTCGGCGGCGGTCAGGACGGTGGCGATCTGGTCGGGGGGTCCGGAGATGACGGTGGAGCGGGGGCCGTTGTGGGCGGCGATCGCGACGCCCTCGGCAGTCTCGCCCAGGTCGGCCAGGATGTGTGCGGTGTCGTCGGCGGTGAGGGTGAGGGAGGCCATGGCGCCGTGTCCGGCGAGGGCGCGGAGGGCCTGGCTGCGGAGGGCCACGACTTTGGCGGCGTCGTCGAGCGTGAGGGCTCCGGCCACGCAGGCGGCCGCGATCTCACCCTGGGAGTGGCCGATGACGGCGGCCGGAGTGACACCGAAGTCCTGCCACATACCGGCCAGGGAGACCATCATGGCCCAGAGGGTGGGCTGGATGACATCGACGCGCTGGGGGTCGGTGGTGGTGTCCGTGCCGCGCAGCACGGCGGTGAGTGACCAGTCGACGTAGGGCGCGAGGGCTTGTTCGCAGGCGGCGATCCTGCTGGCGAAGGCGGGGGAGGAGTCCAGGAGGCCGACGGCCATGCCGGCCCATTGGGAGCCCTGGCCGGGAAAGACGAACACCGGGCCCTGTTGGGGGTCGAGGGCGGTGCCGCGGGTGAGGTGCGGGTGTTCGCCACCGTCGGCCAGGGCGTCGAGCGCGGCGAGCAGTTCGGCGGGATCGGTGCCGGTGACGACGGCACGGCGATCGAAGGTCGCGCGCGTGGTGGCCAGGGACCAGGCCACCTCGGTGGGCGAGACGCCGGGGTTGTCGGTGATGGTCCGGGTCAGCCGGCGCGCCTGCTCGGCCAGGGCCTCGTGGGTACGGGCCGAGAGCACCCAGGGCGCGACACCGCCCAGCACGCCCGGCTCGTCCGCGTGAGTGTCGGGTTCCGAGGGTGGGGCCTCTTCGAGGATGACGTGGGCGTTGGTGCCGGAGATGCCGAACGCCGAGACGCCCGCGCCACGGGGGCGTTCGGCGGTCGGCCAGTCGACGGGCTCGGTGAGCAGACGTACGGCGCCGCTGCTCCAGTCCACGTGTGAGGTGGGCTCGTCGACGTGGAGGGTGGCGGGCAGGGTGCCGTGGCGGAGGGCCATGACCATCTTGATGACGCCCGCGATCCCGGCGGCGGCCTGGGTGTGTCCGATGTTCGACTTCACTGACCCCAGCCACAGCGGGCGGTCCTCCGGCCGTTCCTGTCCGTAGGTGGCCAGCAGCGCCTCGGCCTCGATCGGGTCGCCGAGGGTGGTGCCCGTGCCGTGCGCCTCGACCGCGTCCACCTGGTCGGCGGGGAGCCGGGCATCGGCCAGCGCCTGCCGGATGACGCGTTCCTGCGCGGCATCGTTGGGCGCGGCCAGCCCGTTGCTGGCGCCGTCCTGGTTGACGGCCGAGCCCCGGATGACGGCCAGCACGTGGTGTCCGTTGCGGCGGGCGTCGGAGAGCCGTTCCAGCAGGACCAGGCCCGCGCCTTCGGAGAAGCCCGTGCCGTCGGCCGCCGCGGCGAACGCCTTGCAGCGGGCGTCCGGCGCGAACCCCCGCTGCTTGGAGAACTCCACAAACGCCGTGGCCGCGGTGAACACCGTCACGCCGCCGGCCAGCGCCAGGGTGCACTCGCCCTGGCGCAGTGCCCGGACCGCCAGATGCGTGGCCACCAGCGACGACGAGCATGCCGTGTCCAGCGTGACCGCCGGACCCTCAAGACCCAGCGCGTACGCCACTCGGCCGGACACCACGCTCGTGAGCCCTCCCGTGGCGGTGTAGCCCTCGAAGCCCTCGGGAATCCGCGGTATCCGCGACAGGTAGTCCTGGCTCGACACCCCCGCGTAGACGCCGGTGGGCGTGCCCTTGAGGGTGGTGGGGTCGATGCGGGCGCGTTCGAGGAGTTCCCAGGCGACCTCCAGGAGAAGCCGCTGCTGGGGGTCCATGGCGAGGGCTTCACGAGGGCTGATGTTGAAGAAGGAGGCGTCGAATTCGTCGGCGTCGTGGAGGAAGCCGCCCTCCTGGACATAGCTGGTGCCGGGGTGGTCCGGGTCGGGGTGGAAGAGGTGGTCGAGGTCCCAGCCGCGGTTGGCGGGAAAGGGGCCGAGGGCGTCGGCGCCCGAGGCTACGACGTCCCACAGGCCCTCCGGAGAGGTGACCCCGCCCGGGTAACGGCAGGCCATGGCGATGATGGCGATGGGTTCCCGGTGGCGTTCTTCCACTTCGCGCAGGCGCTGTCTGGCCTGGCCGAGGTCGAGGGTGACGCGCTTGAGGTACTGGCGCAGCTTGTCTTCGGTGGTGGACATGATTCCTCCGTCACTCCCCGTCAGGACGAGCCCAGTTGCTGGTCGATGAGCGCGAACATCTCGTCGTCCGACGCCGACTCCAACGCCTCGCCGTCGACGGTGTGATCGACCGCCTCGGCACCGTCACCCAGCCGCCACAGCAGGTTCTGCAACCGCTTGACGAGCTGGGCACCGGTCTCGCCCTCCGGCCGCACCTCGCCCACCGCCGCCTCGAGCCGCTCCAGCTCCCGCAGTACGGGCGCCGCCGCGCCGTCCCCCGCCGGGCGCAGCTCGCCCAGCAGGTGCTCGGCCATGGCGGACGGCGTCGGGTGGCGGAACACCGACGCCGCGGACAGCCGCAGCCCCGTCACCATGGTGAGCCGGTTGCGCAGCTCGACCGCCGTCAGCGAGTCGAACCCGAGATCCTTGAAGGGCGTGTCCATCGACACCGCGTCGTGGTCCGTGTGCCCCAGCACGGTGGCCGCGTGGACCCTGACGAGGTCCAGCAGGAGCGCCCGCTGCTCGGCGGGGCCCATCGACGCCAGCCGGCCGGACAGATCGGCCACCGGCGCCACCGCACTCCGTCGGACGGCCCGGGCGCGGGTGCCCGCGAGCGAGCGGACCAGCGGCGGCAGCGCCTCGGCGGGCTGGGCGGACAGCGCGGCCGCGTCGAGCCGGGCGGCGAGCAGCTGCGCCGCACCGTGTCCGCGCGCCGCGTCGAACAGCGCCAGGGCATGCTCCGAGGACAACGGCACCATCCCGGAACGGCTCATCCTGGCGTGGTCCGCCTCGCTGAGCCCGCCGGTCATCCCACTGGTGGCGGCCCACAGGCCCCAGGCGATGGACACGCCGGTGAGACCGGCGTGGCGCCGCCGGGTGGCGAGGGCGTCGCAGTAGGCGTTGGCGGCGGCGTAGTTGGCCTGCCCGGGGGAGCCCAGGGTGCCCGCGGCGGAGGAGAAGACGACGAACATGGCGAGGGGGAGGTGCTCGGTGGCCCGGTGGAGGTTGGCGGCGCTCGTGGCCTTGGCGGCCCAGACGCGGCGGAGGGTGTCGGGGGTCTGGGAGGTGAGGACGGCGTCCTCGACGATGCCCGCGGTGTGGATGACGCCGGTGAGGGGGTGGGCGGGGTCGATGGTGTCGATGATCTGCCGCAGGGCGTGGGGGTCGGTGGTGTCGGTGGCGGTGATGTGGACGGTGGCGCCGAGTTCGGTGAGTTTGTCGGTGAGTTGTTGGGCGCCGGGTGCTTGGGGGCCGCGTCGGCTGAGGAGGTGGAGGTGGGTGATGTGGTGGGTGGTGACGAGGTGTTCGGCGATGAGGGCGCCGAGGGTGCCGGTGCCGCCGGTGATCAGGACGGTGCCGTGGGGGTCGAGGGTGCGGGGGATGTCCAGGACGAGTTTGCCGGTGTGTTTGGCCTGGCTCATGTGGCGCAGCGCCTGGCGGGCCCTGGCGAGTGGCCATGCCTGCACCGGGGGCGGGGTCAGGGTCCCCTGGGTGAAGAGGTCGGCGAGCGTACGCAGCATCTCCGCGACGCGGTCGAAACCGGCGTCGGAGACGAGGTCGTAGGCGCGGTAGCGGACGCCGGGGTGCGTCGCGGCGATCTCATCCGGGTCGCGGATGTCGGTCTTGCCCATCTCCAGGAACCGGCCGCCGTCGCCCAGCAGCCGCAGAGACGCGTCGGTGAACTCGCCTGCCAGGCTGTTGAGGACCACGTCGACCTTCGGGAAGGCGTGCTCGAAGTCCAGGTCGCGGGAGGAGGCGCGGTGGGTCTCGTCGATGCCCATGGCCTCCAGTACGTGGTGTTTGGCGGGGCTCGCGGTGGCGTAGACCTCGGCGCCCAGGTGGCGGGCGATCTGCACGGCCGCCGTGCCCACGCCGCCGGTGGCGGCGTGGATGAGGACCGACTCGCCCGGCGAGAGTCCGGCCAGGTCCGCCAGCCCGTACCAGGCGGTGAGGAACGCGATGGGTACGGCGGCGCCCTGTTGGTCGGTCCAGCTGGGCGGGATCGGCACCAGGGCGCGGGCGTCGGCGACGGCGATGGGGCCGAAGGCGCCCTCGAACAGGCCCATGACACGGTCGCCGACGGCCACCGACGTCACATCCGCAGCCACCTCCAGCACCTCGCCCGCGCCCTCGCCGCCCAGGCCCCGCCGGTCGGGCACGACGCCGAGGGTCACCATCACATCGCGGAAGTTGACGCCCGCGGCACGCACGGCGATCCGCACCTGACCCGGCGCCAACGGCTCCAGCACGTGCGGACTGCCCTCGGGCACCAGGCTGTCCACCGTGCCCGCGCCGTCCTCCGCCACGACCAGCTGCCAGGCGGGCGCGCCGACGGGCAGGGCGATACCGGCCGTCGCCTCCACGGCCGTCAGCCTCGGTACGAACGGTTTCCCGTCGCGCACCGCCACCTGCCATTCGTCGGCGTCGAGGGCCGCGCGCACCACTCCCGCGATGTCGGGTGCCGTGCCGGCGTCGCGTCCGGCGAGGTCGAGCAGCGTGAAGCGGCCGGGGTTCTCCGATTGGGCGCTGCGGATCAGACCCCAGACGGCCGCCGCTATCGGGTCGACGTCCGTCTCCTCGTCCACGGCGGCGGCCTCGCGGGTGACGATCACCAGCCGGGCCCCGTCGAGCCGCGGCTCGGCCAGCCATTCCTGTGCCGTCGCCAGGACCCGCGCCACCACCGCGTCGCCGTCCCCGCCGTCGGACTCCGGTGAGCTGGTCAGGACGACCGGTGGCACCGGTGCGCCGTCGTCAAGGGCCGCGGCGAGCGCGGCGACATCCGGATAGCGGGTGAGCGAGGGGACGGCCTTGGTGGGTCCGCCGTCGCCGAGCACCGCCCAGTCGCCCGCCGTGGTCCTCTCCGGTCCCGCCGGGGTGGGCAAGGCGGTCCAACGCACCTCGTACAGACCGTCGTTCGGGTCGGCGCTCCGCAGGCGCGCGGTGTCGAGCGGCCGGGTGGTGATGGTGTCGGCGGTGAGGACGAGCGCGCCCGTGGTGTCGGTGAGGGTGAGGCGGTACTCGTTGCCGCCTCGGGGAGTGATGCGGGCCCGCGCGTGGGTGGCGCCGGTCGCGTGGAGGGTGACGTCGCTCCAGGTGAAGGGGAGCCAGATCTCACCGGCCGGGTTGTCGGCGGTGGCGATGAGGGGGTGGAGCGCGGCGTCGAGGAGTGCGGGGTGGACGGTGAGGGTGTCGGGGGTGTGATCGGCGGTGTCGGAGGTGGGGAGGGCGATGTCGGCGAGGAGTTCGTCGCCGTGTCGCCAGGCGGCTCGCAGCCCTTGGTAGGTGGCTCCGTAGCGGTAGCCGCGCGCGGCGGCCCGCTCGTAGAAGCCGTCGATGTCGACGGGTTCGGCTCCCGGGGGCGGCCAGGCCGCCCCTGCTTCGGCGGTCGGCGGCTCGGCCGTGGGCTCGCCGGTGAGAGTGGCGGTGACGTGGTGGGTCCACTCCGCCGTGGGGTCGGACTCCGGGCGGGTGTAGACGTGGACGGTGCGGTGGTCGGTGTCGTCCGGCGGGCTGACGATGACCTGGAGCGCGAGCGGGCGGGCGGGGTCGAGCCTGAGGGGCTGCTGGAGGAGGAGCTCGTCGATGTGGGGTGTGTCGGTGTGGTCCGCGGCGTGGAGGGTGAGTTCGAGGAGCGCGGTGGCGGGCAGCAGGACGGTCTCGGCGATGGTGTGCTCGGTGGGCCATCCGGCGTGGTCGGCGGGAGGGATGTGGCCGGTGACCACCATGCCGCCGTCGGCCAGCGGCGCGGCGGTCCGCAGCAGCGGGTGGTCCAGGCTCGTGGAACCGGCCGCGGCCGGGCCCGAGGCCCCGCCGGTGAGCCAGTAGGGCCGGTGCTGGAAGGGGTAGGTGGGCAGGTCGACGGTGTCCGGGGCGGGCCGGCCGGTGAACCAGGGGCGCCAGTCGACTGGGGTGTGGGTGTGCAGCCGGGCCAGGGCGTGCGCCAGACCCTGGACGTCGGGCTGGTTACGGGTCAGCGCCGGGACGAGCAGAGGAGCGTGCGCGGGCGCGTCATCGAGCGCGTCATCGAGCGCGTCGAGGGTGGCCTGGGCGGCGGGGATCAGTACGGCGTCCGGGCCGACCTCGAGGAACACCGCCGCGCTCGGCGCGATGTGTGCGACGGCGGGGTGGAAGCGTACGGGCCTGCGGATGTGCCGTACCCAGTAGTCCGGGGTGGCGATGTCCTCGCCCGCGGGTTCGCCGGTGAGGTTGCTGATCAGCGGGGTGTTCGGCTGGGCGAACTCCAGGTCGGCGATGGCGCGGCGGAAGTCTTCGAGAGCGGGTTCCATGAGCGGGGAGTGGAACGCGTGGCTGACGGTCAGGGCCTTGGTCCTGCGGCCGCGTTCCTTCCAGGCCGCGCCCGCCTCGGCCACCAGTTCCGCGGGGCCCGAGATGACGGTGCTGGTGGGGGCGTTGAGGGCGGCGATGGTGACCCGGCCGTCGTACGGGGCGAGGTGCTCGGTGATCTCGTCGGCGGTGGCCTCGACGGCGGTCATGGCGCCGCCGGGCGGGAGGTTGCCGAGGAGGGTGGCACGGGCGGCGACCAGCCGGCAGGCGTCTTCCAGGGAGAGGACTCCGGCCACCTGCGCGGCGGTGATTTCGCCGATGGAGTGGCCGATCACGGCGTCCGGCCGTACGCCGAAGGTCTCCAGCAGCCGTGCCAGGGCCACTTGGACCGCGAAGAGTCCGGCCTGGGTGTAGGTGGTGTGGTTGAGCAGGGTGGGTTCTGGGCGGCCGTGGAGGACGACGTCCCGCAGGGGGTGGTCCAGGTGGGGGTCGAGCAGCGCGCAGACCTCGTCGAACGCGTCGGCGAAGACCGGGAAGCGCGCGTGCAGTTCGGCGCCCATGCCGGGGCGCTGGCTGCCCTGCCCGGAGAACAGCCACACGGTCTGCCCCGCCGCGGGCGCGGCGTAGGGCGGGGTGATCAGGTCCGGGTGGGGACGGCCCTGGGCCAGGGCGTCGAGAGCGGCGGTCATCTCCCGGCGGTCGCCGCCGACGATCACGGCCCGCCGCTCCAACACCGCGCGCGCCGTGGCCAGCGACCGGCCCACGTCCGCCACCGGCGTGGTGTCGTCGGCTCCCAGCCGGTCGGCGAGGGAGGCGGCCAGGGCGCGCAGGGCCTGGTCGCCGCGGGCGGACAGCGGCCAGGGCACGGGGCCGGGCGGGGGAGCGTCGGTCGCGGGCCGCGGCTCGGGCAGGTCCGGGCCCTGTTCGAGGATGAGGTGGGCGTTGGTGCCGGAGGCGCCGAAGGAGGAGACGGCGGCGCGGCGCGGGCGGCCGGTCTCGGGCCAGTCGGCCGCTTCGGTGAGGAGCCTGACGTTCCCGTCGGCCCAGTCGACGTGCGGGCTGGGCTCGTCGATGTGCAGGGTGGCGGGCAGCGTACGGTGGCGCAGGGCCATCACCATCTTGATGACACCGGCGACACCGGCGGCGCCCTGCGTGTGCCCGATGTTCGACTTGATCGAGCCGAGCCGGAGCGGGTGGCCGCCGGGGCGGTCCTGGCCGTAGGTGGCCAGCAGGGCCTGCGCCTCGATCGGGTCGCCCAGCGTCGTGCCCGTGCCATGGGCCTCGACGGCGTCCACGTCCGCCGGGCCGAGTCCGGCGGTGGTGAGGGCCTGGCGGATCACCCGCTGCTGTGACGGGCCGTTGGGCGCGGTCAGCCCGTTGCTCGCGCCGTCCTGGTTGACCGCCGAACCGCGGACGACGGCCAGAATCCGGTGTCCGTTGCGCCGGGCGTCCGACAGACGCTCCAGGAGGACCAGGCCGACGCCGTCGCCGAAGCCGGTGCCGTCGGCGGCGGCCGCGAACGGCTTGCACCGTCCGTCGGGGGCCAGACCGCGCTGCCGGGAGAAGCCCGCGAACACGTCAGGGGTGGCCATGACCGTGACGCCGCCCGCGAGCGCCAGGTCGCACTCGCCGTGGCGGAGGGCCTGGGCGGCGAGGTGGATGGAGACCAGGGACGACGAGCAGGCGGTGTCCACGGTGACGGCGGGGCCCTGGAGGCCCAGGGTGTAGGCCACGCGTCCGGCGATGATGCTGCTGGTGCCGGAGAGACCGGCGTAGCCGTCCAGGCGGGGGTCGCCCGGGGGCAGTCCGGCTCCGTAGTCGTGGTACATGACGCCCGCGTAGACGCCGGTCAGGCTGTCCCGGAGGGTGTGCGGGTCGATGCCGGCGCGCTCCAGCGTCTCCCAGGCGGTCTCCAGAATGAGACGCTGCTGGGGGTCCATGGCCAGGGCCTCGCGGGGGTTGATGCCGAAGAAGGCGGCGTCGAATCCGTCGGCGTCGTAGATGAACGAGCCCTGCGAGGCGTAGCTGGTGCCGGGGTGGTCGGGGTCGGGGTGGAACAGATTGGCCAGGTCCCAGCCGCGGTTGGTGGGGAACGGGCCGAGCACATGCCGCCCGGACGCCACCAGGTCCCACAGCCCCTCGGGCGAGGTCACGTCGCCGGGGAAGCGGCACGCCATCGCCACTACCGCGACCGGCTCGTCGGCGGCGCCGGTCCCGGACCGGCCGGCACGGCGCGGCGCGGGGGAGCCGGTGGCGGTCAGGCGCTCCAGGACGTGGTCGGCCAGGGCCCGGGGGGTGGGGTAGTCGAAGACGAGGGTGGCGGGCAGGCGCAGCCCGGTGGCGGTGGCCAGGCGGTTGCGCAGCTCGACGGCGGTCAGGGAGTCGAAGCCCAGCTCCTTGAAGGCGGCCTCGGCCCGGATCGACGCGTCGGAGGAGTGGCCCAGCACCACCGAGACCAGCTGCCGCACCGTCTGGAGCAGCAGTTCGCGCCGTGCGGGCTCGTCGAGACCGGCCAGCCGGCCGGCCAGTGCGGGGCCGGTGGCGCGGTGTTCCATCGCACGGCGCCGGGCCGGCCTGGCCAGGGCGCGCAGCATGGCGGGGCTGTCGGGGCCGAGCCTGGTGGCGTCGAGGTCGGCGGCCACCACCAGGGGGTGGGTGACATGGAGTGCCGCGTCGAGCAGCCCCAGGCCACGAGCCGTGGCGAGGGGGCGCATGCCGAGGGCGCCGAGGCGGGACAGGTCGGCCTCGGTGAGGTGCTCGGTCATGGCGGAGGTCTGCTGCCACAGGGTCCAGGCGACCGAGGTGCCGGGCAGTCCGTCGGCGCGCCGACGCGCGATCAGGGCGTCGGTCCAGGCGTTGGCCGCCGCGTATCCGGCCTGGCCGGAGTTGCCGACCGTGCCGGCGGCGGAGGAGAACACCACGAACATCCGCAGCGGCAACTCCCGGGTGAGGGTGTGCAGATGCCATGCGCCGACGGCCTTGGGCGCCCATACGCGGCCGAGTCGGCCGGTGTCCCAGGACTCCACCAGGGCGTCCTCGGTCACCCCGGCGGAGTGAACCACGCCCAGCAGCGGGTGGCTGTCGGGGATCGCCGCCAGCGCCCCGGCGAGCGCGTCGAGGTCGGCCACGTCGACCGCCGCCACCTCCGCGTGGGCGCCCAGCGCGGCGAGCCGCTCGACCAGTTCGGCCGCTTCGGGGCTCTCGGGGCCGCTGCGGGAAAGGAGCAGCACCCGCTCCACGCCATGCGCGCGCACCAGATGTTCGGCGACCGCGCCGCCCAGCACCCCCGTACCGCCCGACACCAGCACCGTGCTACCGGACAGCTCCGGGGCTCCGGCCCCTGACGTCGGAGAGGCGCGGACCAGACGTGGCGCCAGCACCCCGGCCGCGCGCACGGCGACCTGCGGCTCGTCCGCGTCGAAGGAGTGGAGTACGGCCCCGACGAGGCCCGCTTCACCGTCCGCGTCGCCATCGCCCACGTCGACGAGGGTGAACCGGCCCGGGTGCTCGGCCTGGACCGAACGGACCAGACCCCACACGGCCGCGCCACCCGGGTCCACCGCCCCCTCGTCCCCGCCCGCGGTCACGGCACCGGAAGTGACCAGGACCAGCCGGGAGTCCAGCAACCGCGGCTCGGCCAGCCACTCCTGGAGCAGAGCCAGCACGCCCCCGACGGCGGCGAGGCCGTCGTCGGGGGTGGCCGTCGCTGTCACCGGGTGGAGGACAACCGTCGGCACCGGGGTCCCATCGTCCACCGCGGCGAGCAGCGCGCCGAGGCCGGCGTGTTCCGCCACCCCGGCGAGCGGTGCGCCACCATGGCCCACCGCCGCCCAATCGGCGTCCGGCGGGGCCGAATCGTCGCCGGTCCCGCCCCGCGCGGGCACCCAGTCCACGACGAACAGGCCCTCGGCCGCGCGCTTCCCAAGGGCCCGCAGCTCGGCGACGCCGGTGGGGCGAGCGGCGACCGACGCGGCGTCGAGGACCGGAGCGCCCGTCTCGTCGGTCAGGGAGATCCGCCGCCCGTTGCCCTCCGGGGAGATACGGACCCGTACGCGGCGCGCCCCCGTGGCCCACAGCGACACACCGCTCCAGGCGAACGGCAGCCACACCTGTCCGGTGTCCGAGGCGTCCTGGCGGCCGCCGTCGAGGAGCGTCGGGTGCAGGGCGGCGTCCAGCAGCGCCGGGTGGACGCCGAACCGGTCGGCGCCCTCACCGGCCGCCTCGGGCAGCGCGACCTCGGCGAGCAGATCGGCGCCGTCCCGCCACGCCGCGGACAGGCCGCGGAACGCGGGCCCGTAGCCGTAGCCGCCGGCCACGGCCCGTTCGTAGAAGTCCGCGACGTCCAGCGGTTCCGCGCCCGGCGGTGGCCAGAGAGCGGCCGTGGCGTTCGACGGGGACTCACCGCCCTCGGGCGCGAGGACGCCCATGGCGTGGCACGCCCACCCGTCGGGGGCCTCCGTGTCGAGCTCGTCGGGGCGGGAGTGCACATCGACCGTCCGCCTGCCCTCGTCGTCGGCGGGCCCCACCGCGACACGTACGCGCAGCGCCCCCGAGGCGGGCAGGACGAACGGGACCTGGAGGGCCAGCTCCTCCACCGCGGCGCAGCCCGCCTCGTGGGCGGCCTGAAGCGCCCACTCGACCATGGCCGCCCCGGGCAGCAGCGCGGTGTCGCCGACGACGTGGTCGGCGAGCCAGCCCCCGCCCGCGGCCGCCGAGAGGCGTCCGGTCAGCACCATGCCGCCGTCCGGCAGGCTCACCGCGGCGGCCAGCAGCGGATGGTCGACGGCGCGCAGCCCGGCGGCGGACACATCCCCTGTGCCCTTGCCGTCCGCGGGTATCCAGTACCGCCGCCCCTGGAAGGGGTAGGTGGGCAGCTCGACGGCGCGGGGCGCGGGCCCGGCCGGGAACCACGGGCGCCAGTCGACCTCGAGACCCGCGGTGTGGGCATCGGCGAGCGCGAGGGCGAGCTGGTGTGCGCCGCCGTGGTCGCGGCGCAGCGTGGCGAGAGAGGCGGCGGGGGTGCCGGACTCCTCGAAGATGTCCTGGAGGCTCGTGGACAGGATGGGGTGCGGGTTGCACTGGATGAAGGCCCGGTATCCGTCGCCCAGCAGACGGCCCACCGCGTCGGCGAAACGGACCGGCCGGCGGAGGTTCTCGAACCAGTACTCGGCGTCCAACCGCGCGGTGTTCAGCCGCTCCGCGGTGACGGTGGAGTAGAACGCGATCTCGGACTCGGCCGGTGTCACCTCGCGCAGGGCGGACACCACATCCTCGTGGATGCGGTCCACATGAGGGCCGTGGGAGGCGTATTCGACGTCGATGGCGCGAGTGCGCGCGCCACGCTCCCGCGCCGTGTCCAGGACGGCGGCCACCCGGTCCGCTGACCCGGAGACCACCGTGGCGTGCGGGCCGTTGACGGCGGCGACGGCCACGTCCCCGGCGTCGGGGCCCAGCTCGGCGAGGAGCCCGGCGGTTTCCTCGGCGCCGAGGGAGACCGAGGCCATGGCGCCGTGTCCGATCAGGGGACGGAGAGCCTGTACGCGCAGGGCGATGACCTTGGCGGCGTCGTCGAGGGAGAGGGCCCCGGCCACGCACGCCGCGGCCACCTCGCCCTGGGAGTGCCCGACGACGGCCGCCGGGACGATCCCGAAGCTCCGCCACAGGGCGGCCAGCGAGACGTGGATGGCCCACAGCACCGGCTGCACCACATCGTCCCGGCCGGCGTCCGTCGCCCGGTCCGTGCCGCGCAGCACGGCGGTCAGCGACCAGTCCACATACGGCGCCAGAGCCCGCTCGCACTCGGCGATCCGGGCGGCGAAGACCGGCGAGGAGTCCAGGAGTTCGCGCGCCATGCCCGGCCACTGGGCGCCCTGGCCGGGAAACACGAACACCGGGCCCGCGCCGACCGGGCCCGCCGTACCGGTGACGACCGCCGGATCCGGCTCGTCGGCGGCCAGCTTCGCCAGCCCGCCCAGCAGCGCCGCACGGTCCGCGCCCACCACCACGGCCCGGTGCTCGAACCGGGCCCGCGCCGTCGCCAGAGACCACCCCACCTCCGCCGCACCGGCGGCCGGATCGCGCTCCGCCGCCTCGGCCAGACGCCGCGCCTGTTGCGCCAGCGCCGCCTCGTCCCGCGCGGACAGCAACCACGGCACCACGCCGCCGTTCACCACGGCCCGCGGCGCCACCTCCGCCTCTCCCGTGCCTTCCGTGCCTTCCGGGTCGCTTTCGCCCTGGACCGCCTCGGCGGGTTCGGGCGGCTGCTCGATGATCAGGTGGGCGTTGGTCCCGGAGACGCCGAACGACGACACCCCGGCCCGGCGCGGGTGATCGGTCTCCGGCCAGTCCACCGGCTCGGTCACCAGACGGATGGCGCCCGAGCCCCAGTCCACGTGCGGCGTCGGCTCGTCGATGTGCAACGTCGCGGGGATCACCCCGTGCCGCATCGCCATCACCATCTTGATCACGCCCGCCGTCCCGGCGGCCGCCTGGGTGTGACCGAGGTTCGACTTGACCGAGCCCAGCAGCAGCGGCCGGTCCGCCGGGCGCTGGTGGCCGTACGTGGCGTGCAGCGCGTCGGCCTCGATCGGGTCGCCGAGCCGGGTGCCCGTGCCATGCGCCTCCACCGCGTCCACCTCGGCGGACGACAGGCGGGCGTTGACGAGCGCCTGACGGATGACCCGCTGCTGGGAGGGCCCGTTGGGCGCGGTGATGCCATTGCTCGCGCCGTCCTGGTTGACGGCCGAACCCCGGATGACGGCCAGCACCGGGTGTCCGTTGCGGCGGGCGTCGGAGAGCCGTTCGAGCAGGACCAGCCCGACGCCCTCGCCCCAGCCCGTGCCGTCGGCGGCGGCCGCGAACGGCTTGCAGCGCCCGTTCGGCGCCAGGCCGCGCTGACGGGCGAAGCCGGTGAACACCGCGGGCGAGGCCATCAGCGTCACACCACCGGCCACCGCCAGCCGGCACTCGCCCCGCCGCAGTGCGTGCATCCCCAGATGCATGGCCACCAGCGACGCCGAGCAGGCCGTCTCCACCGTCAGCGCGGGACCCTCCAGGCCGAAGGCGTACGACAAACGGCCCGACAGCATGCTGGGCGCGACGCCCGCGTACCCCTCGGTCTCCTTGCGGACGGGAACGCCCGACGTGGCGGAACCGATGGTCGCCGCGCCCACGAAGACACCGGTCTGGCTGCCCCGAAGGCTCGTCGCGTCGAGACCGGCGCGCTCGAACAGCTCCCAGGCCACTTCGAGCAGCTTGCGCTGCTGCGGGTCCATGGCCAGTGCCTCGCGCGGGCTGATCTCGAAGAAGCCCGCGTCGAACGTGTCGGCGTCGTGCAGGAACCCGCCCTCGCGCGTGTACGTCGTGCCGGGGTGGTCGGGGTCCGGGTGATACAGACCGTCCAGGTCCCAGCCGCGGTCCGTGGGGAACGGCCCGACGGCGTCCACCCCCGAGGCCACCAGGTCCCACAACGCCTCGGGCGAATCCACCCCGCCGGCGAACCGGCACGTCATCGCGGTGATGGCGATGGGCTCCTGGTGCCGCTCCTCCACCTCGCGCAGGCGCCGCCGCGTGTCGTGCAGGTCCGTCGCCACACGCTTGAGGTAGTCGACAAGCCTGTCTTCATCCGGCATGTGAAGTCACGACCTTCATACGTGTCGGGGCGGGCAACTGAGCTGTCACGAGGTGCCGAGCTCGTTGTCGATGAACGCGAGCACCTCGTCGGCGGTGGCGAGCGTGAGCCGGTCGGCCGCGCTGTCCTCGGCCGACGGCGCGGACGCCGCCTTCCATTGGGCCAGCAGACCCTCAAGCCGATCTGTCACCGCCCGCGCGTCCGCCTCGGGCAGCTCGAGCGCCGACAGCGTGGACTCCAGCTTCGCCAGCTCGCCCAGCACGGGGTCCACCCCGCCCCGGGCCGCCGACCCCCCGTCCGGCACGAGCAGGCCGCGCAGGTGGTCGGCCAGCGCCCTGGCCGAGGGGAAGTCGAAGACCAGCGCGGCCGGCAGCCGGAGCCCGGTCGCCGCCGAGAGCCGGTTCCGCAGCTCGACGCCGGTCAGCGAGTCGAAGCCCAGATCCGTGAACGGCGCGTCCTCCCGTACGCCTTCGGCGTCGGCGTGGCCGAGCACGGTCGCGGCATGGCCGCGCACCAGCGTGAGCAGCTGCTGCCGCTGCTCGGCCTCCGGGAGCCCGGCGAGCCGGCGCGTCCAGTCGTCGGGGCGCTGGGTGGCCGCGGCGGCGCGCCGCGTGGCCCCGCTCGGGCGGGCGGCCAGGGCCCGTAGCGCGGGCGGCAGACCGGCGATCGGCTGCGCGGCCAGCGCGCGTACGTCGAGGTTGAGCGCCACGAGCTGCGGGTCGCCGTGTCGGTGTGCCGCGTCGAAGAGCGCCAGCGCGTGGTCGGTGGCCAGCGCCGTGACGCCGGTGCGGCCGATCCGCGCCACATCGGCCTCGCTGAGCTGCCCGGTGATATCGCTGGTGGCGGCCCACAGGCCCCAGGCGATGGAGGCGGCGGGCAGACCGGCGTGCTGCCGCCGGGAGGCGAGGGCGTCGCAGTAGGCGTTGGCGGCGGCGTAGTTGGCCTGCCCCGGGTTGCCGAGGGTGCCCGAGACGGAGGAGAAGAGGGCGAACATGGCGAGGGGGAGGTGCTCGGTGGCCCGGTGGAGGTTGGCGGCGCCGGTCGCCTTGGCGGCCCAGACACGGTGGAGCGTGTCGGGGGTCTGGGAGGTGATCATCGCGTCGTCCACGGTGCCGGCGGTGTGGATGACGCCGGTGAGGGGGTGGGCGGGGTCGATGGTGTCGATGATCTGCCGCAGGGCGGGGAGGTCCGAGGTGTCGGTGGCGGTGATGTGGACGGTGGCGCCGAGGGCGGTGAGTTTGTCGGTGAGTTGTTGGGCGCCGGGGGCATCAGGGCCGCGTCGGCTGAGGAGGTGGAGGTGGGTGATGTGGTGGGTGGTGACGAGGTGTTCGGCGATGAGGGCGCCGAGGGTGCCGGTGCCGCCGGTGATCAGGACGGTGCCGTTGGGGTCGAGGGCCGGCGGGATGGTCAGGACGAGTTTGCCGGTGTGCTTGGCCTGGCTCATGTGGCGCAGCGCCTGACGCGCCTTGGGCAGCGGCCACGTCTGGACCGGGGGCGGGGTCAGGGCCCCCGCGTCGAACAGGGCCACCAGGGTCGCCAGCATCCGCGCGACGCGCTCCGGCCCGGCGTCCGAGACCAGGTCGTAGACGCGGTAGTCCACCCCGGCGAAGTCCTTGGCCACCTGCTCGGGGTCGCGGAGGTCGGTCTTGCCCATCTCCAGGAAGCGGCCGCCGTCGGCCAGCAGGCGCAGGGAGGCGTCGATGAAGTCACCGGCGAGGCTGTTGAGGACCACGTCGACCTTCGGGAAGGCGTTCTCGAAGTCGAGGTCGCGGGAGGAGGCGCGGTGGGTCTCGTCGATGCCCATGGCCTCCAGGACATGGTGTTTGCCGGGGCTGGCCGTGGCGTACACCTCGGCGCCCAGGTGGCGGGCGATCTGCACGGCGGCCATGCCCACGCCGCCCGCCGCCGCGTGGACGAGGACCGACTCGCCCGCCCTCAGGCGGCCGAGCTCCACCAGGCCGTACCAGGCGGTCAGAAACGCCACGGGGACGGCCGCCGCCCGGGAGAAGTCCCAGGCCTCCGGCATCCGGGTCACCATCCGCGCGTCGGCCACGGTGACCGGGGCGAACGCGCCGTCGAAGACCCCCAGGACGCGATCGCCCGGGACCACCGTGGTGACGTCCGGGGCCACTTCGAGGACGACGCCCGCGCCCTCGCCGCCGATGCGGGTCTGGTCGGGCACCATGCCGAGGCTGATCAGGACATCGCGGAAGTTGACACCGGCCGCCCGCACCTTGATGCGCACACGTCCGGGCGCCAGCTCCTCCTCCGCCTCGGGGAAGGGCACCGGCGCCACGGAGTCGAGCGTCGCGGTGCCCGTGGTGCCTGCGGCGTCCAGCCGCCAGGCCCCCTGGCCGACGGGGGGTACGAGCGTGGCCGAGGCGGTGGCGCGGACGAGCCGGGGCACCAGAATCCGGCCGCCGCGGAGCGCCACCTGCGGTTCGTCGAGGTCGACGGCGCAGCGGACCGCGTCGGCCACCTGGCTGTCCGACTCCGGATCCGTGTCTGTGTCCGTGTCCGTGTCCAGGAGGACGAAGCGGCCGGGGTTCTCCGTCTGGGCGCTGCGGACCAGACCCCAGACGGCCGCCGCGACGGGGTCGACGTCCGTCTCCTCGTCCACGGCGACGGCGTTACGGGTCACCATCACCAGACGGGCGTCGTCGGGGCGCGGCTCGGCCAGCCACTCCTGTAGCTGCGTCAACGCCGCCTGTACGGCCTCCAGTTCACCGTCGCCCTCCGCGACCGGTGCCTCGGCGAAGACCGCTCGCGAGGCCGGTGTGGCCTCGTCGGCCAGGGGCGAGGCGGGCGTCCACTCCAGGGTGAACAGGCCTTCGGACGAGAGTTTTTGCGGAGCATCGAGGGCCATGGGCCGGGTGGTGACGGCCTCGGCGGTGAGGATGAGCCGGCCGGTGGCGTCGGTGAGGGTCAGGCTGTGCTCGCTGTCGCGGGAGGTGATGCGGACGCGGGCGTGGGTGGCGCCGGTGGCGTGGAGGGTGACGCCGTTCCAGGAGAACGGCAGCCAGACCTTGCCGTCCGAGGTGTCCGTGACGGCGACGAGGGGATGGAGCGCGCTGTCGAGGAAGGCGGGGTGGACGGCGAGGGCTTCGGCGGGGTGGCCCGTGGCGTCCGTGGCGTCCGCGGTGGGCAGGGCGATCTCGGCGAGGAGGTCGTCGCCATGGCGCCACAGCGCCTGAAGCCCCTGGAAGGCGGGTCCGTAGTCGTAGCCGTCCGCCGCGGCGTGGTCGTAGAAGCCGGTGATGTCGACGGGCTCGGCGCCCGGGGGCGGCCAGGCCGTCTCAGCTTCGGGCGCCGCCCGGTCGACCGCGGGTTCGCCGGAGAGCGTGGCGGTGGCGTGCCGGGTCCACTCGGCCGCCGGGCCGGACTGCGGGCGGGTGTAGACGGCGAGGCTCCGGCGGTCGTCGTCGTCGGCGCCGACGACGACCTGGAGGTCGAGCGGGCCCGTGGGGTGGAGGACGAGCGGGTGCTGGAGGAGAAGCTCCTCGACGTGCGGGCTGTCGGTGTGCTCGGCCGCGCTGAGGGCGAGTTCGAGGAGTGCGGTGCCGGGCAGCAGCACGGTCCCGGCGATGGTGTGTTCGGTGAGCCAGCCGTCGTGGTCCGCCGCCGGGATTTGGCCGCCCAGAACTAGGCCGCCGTCCGCCAGCGGCGCCGCCGCGTCCAGCAGCGGATGGTCCAGGCCGGTGCCGCCGGTGGCGGCGACGGAGGAGATGCGGGGAGCGATCCAGTACGGCCTGCGCTGGAAGCGGTAGGTGGGCAGCTCGACCACTCGGGGGGCCGGGTCGGTGGGATACCAGGGCGTCCAGTCCAGCGGGGCCCGGGTGGTGTGCAGGGACGCCAGGCCGTGGGCCAGCGCCCGGACGTCGGACTGCTTGCCGGTGAGCGTGGCGAGCGCCGTGGCGGTGGTCTCCTCGGGGAGGGTGTGGTGGACGGCGTGGGTCAGCACCGGGGCCGGGCCCAGCTCCAGGAAGACGGCCGTGTCCGCGGCGAGATGGGTGATGGTCTGGTGGAAGCGGACGGGGCGGCGGATGTGCCGGGCCCAGTAGTCGGGGGTGGCGATGTCCTCGTCCGCGGGTTCGCCGGTCAGGTTGCTGATGAGGGGGATACGGGGCAGGCGGAAGTCCAGGTGGCCGATGGCCTCGGCGAACGGGGTGAGGATGGGCTCCATCTGGGGGGAGTGGAAGGCGTGGGAGACCGGGAGGGAGCGGGTCCTGCGGCCCCGGTCCCGCCAGACGGCGGTGACGGTGGCGACCTGGTCGGCGGGTCCGGAGATCACCGTGTGGCCGGGGGTGTTCATCGCCGCGATGGCCAGCTCCGGGAAGTCGGCCAGCGTGGCAGCGACCTCCTCCTCGTCGGCGTTGACGGTGGCCATGGCGCCGCCGGCCGGCAGGTTGCCCATGAGCGTGGCGCGGGTGGCGACGAGGTGGGCGGCGTCCTCCAGGGAGAGGACGCCCGCGAGGTGGGCGGCGGAGATCTCGCCGATGGAGTGTCCGGCGACGGCGTCGGGGGCCAGGCCCATGGCCGTCAGAAGGCGGGCGAGGGCGATGTGGAGGGCGAACAGCCCGGCCTGGGTGTAGGTGGTGTGGTGGATCAGGTCGCCGAGTTCGGGGTCGGTGGCGAAGACCACGTCGCGCAGCGGGCGGTCGAGGTGGGGGTCCAGGAGCGCGCACACCTCGTCGAAGGCCCCGGCGAAGACGGGGAATCGCCGGTGGAGCTCGGCGCCCATGCCGGGGCGCTGACTGCCCTGCCCGGAGAACAGCCACACCGTCTTGCCCGGGGTGTCCGGGGCTGCGCCGCCGGGGGTGGCGAGGCCGGGGTGGGGCTCCCCGCCGGCCAGCGCCTCCAGGGCGGCGGTCAGCTCCTCGCGGCCGTCCCCGACGATCACGGCCCGCCGCTCGAACACCGCCCGTGTCGTGGCCAGGGACCAGCCCACCTCGCCGACCGGGAGATCGGGGCGCGCGGCGAGGTGTTCGGCGAGCGCCGCGGCCTGTTCGCGCAGGGCCCGGTCGTCGCGGGCCGACAGCGGCCAGGGCACGGGTCCGGGCGGGGGAGTGTCGCTCGCCGGCCGGGGTTCGGGGAGGTCGGGGGCCTGTTCGAGGATGAGGTGGGCGTTGGTGCCGGAGGCGCCGAAGGAGGAGACGGCGGCCCGGCGCGGGCGGCCGGTCTCGGGCCAGTCGACGGGCTCGGTGAGAAGCCGGACGTTTCCGTCGGCCCAGTCGATGTGCGGGCTGGGCTCGTCGATGTGGAGGCTGGCGGGCAGTTGGCCGTGGCGCAGGGCGGAGATCATCTTGATGACTCCGGCGATGCCGGAGGCCGCCTGGGTGTGGCCGATGTTGGACTTGACCGAGCCGAGCCACAGCGGCCGGTCGTCGGGGCGGTCCTGTCCGTAGGTGGCCAGGATGGCCTGTGCTTCGATGGGGTCGCCCAGCGTGGTGCCCGTGCCGTGGGCCTCGACGGCGTCGATGTCGGCGGTGGTCAGGCCGGCTCCGGCGAGGGCCTGGGCGATGACGCGCTGCTGGGAGGGGCCGTTGGGGGCGGTCAGCCCGTTGGACGCGCCGTCCTGGTTGATCGCCGAGCCGCGCACCACCGCGAGCACCCGGTGGCCGTTGCGGCGCGCGTCGGAGAGGCGTTCCAGCAGGACGAGCCCGGCCCCCTCGCTCAGGCTGGTGCCGTCGGCCGCGGCGGCGAACGGCTTGCACCGTCCGTCGGGCGCCAGGCCGCGCTGCCGGGAGAAGCCGGTGAACGGATCGGGGGTGGCCATGACGGTCACGCCGCCCGCGAGCGCCAGGTCGCACTCGCCCTGCCGCAGCGCCTGGGCGGCCAGGTGCATGGACACCAGGGACGACGAGCACGCGGTGTCGACGGTGACGGCGGGGCCCTGAAGCCCCAGGGTGTAGGCCACGCGGCCGGAGATGATGCTGCCGATGGTGGAGAGCATCGTGTAGCCGTCGAGACGCGGGTCGCCCGCGGGCAGGCCGGTGGCGTAGTCGTGGTAGATGACGCCCGTGTAGACGCCGGTCAGGCTGTCCTTGAGGGTGTGCGGGTCGATCCCGGCGCGCTCCAGGGCCTCCCAGGCGGTCTCCAGGACGAGCCGCTGCTGCGGGTCCATCGCCAGGGCCTCACGGGGGTTGATGCCGAAGAAGGCCGCGTCGAAGCCCTCGACGTCGTAGATGAACGCGCCCTCGGAGGCGTAGCTGGTGCCGGGGTGGTCGGAGTCGGGGTGGAACAGATTGGCCAGATCCCAGCCGCGGTTGGTGGGGAACGGCCCGACCACATGCTCCCCCGCCGAGACCAGGTCCCACAGCCCCTCGGGCGAGGTCACGCCACCAGGGAAGCGGCACGCCATCGCCACCACCGCGATGGGGTCGTCGTCCGCGGCGCGAGCCGACCGGCCCCGCCCGATGAGGGGCGAGGCGGTGGCGGACGCGGTGGCGGTCAGCCGCTCCAGGAGATGGCCGGCGAGGGCCTGGGGGGTGGGGTAGTCGAAGACGAGGGTGGAGGGCAGGCGCAGCCCGGTGGCATCGGACAGCCGGTTGCGCAGCCCGACGGCCATGAGGGAGTCGAAGCCCAGCTCCTTGAAGGCGGCCTCGGGCCTGATGGACGTGTCGGAGGAGTGGCCCAGGACCACGGCGGCCATCTGACGCACCATCTCCAGCAGCAGATCGCGCTGTCCCGAGGCGTCGAGACCGGCGAGGCGTGCGGCCAGGGCGGGGGACGCCGACTGGCGTTCCGCGGCGCGGCGCCGGCCGGACCGAACGGGCGCGCGCAGCAGCGCGGGGACCACGGCGGCCGAGTTGGCCGCGGCGGTCGACCGGGCGGTGTCGAGGTCGGCGGCCACGACCGCGGGGTGTGGGAGGGAGAACGCCGCGTCGAGCAGGCGCGGGGCGTGGGACGCGGCCCGCTCCTCCAGGGCCCAGGCCACGCTCAGGCCGGGGAGCCCGGCGGCTCGCCGATGGGAGATCAGGGCGTCGGCGCGGGCGTTGGCGGCGGCGTGACCGGCCCGGCCGGGGCCGCCTACGAGGTCGGCGGCCGAGGAGACCACCACGAACAGCCGCAGCGGCAGATCGCGGGTGAGGGTGTGCAGATGCCACGCCTCGGTGGCGGGCGCCCAGGCCCGCGTCAGCCGCTCGTCGTCCCAGGACTCCACCGGCCCGCCGTCGGCCGCCCCGGCGAGATGCACCACGCCCACCAGCGGACGGCTTTCGGGTACGGAGGCCAGAACCTCCGCCAGCGCGGAGCGGTCGGCCACATCGACGGCGGCGGTCTTCGCCTCCGCCTCCAGCGCCGTCAACCGCTCGGCCGGCGCGGCCGCTTCGGGATCCTGGCCGCCCCCGGGGGAGAGGAGCAGCACACGCGCCACGCCGTACGCCCGCACCAGGTGTTCGGCGACCGCGCCGCCCAGCGGGTCCGTCCCGCCCGACACCACCACCGTGCCACCGGACAGATCGACCTCGGCGGCCGCGTCGGTCGGTTCGACGGCGCGCCGCAGACGGGGGATCGACACCGCGCCCGAACGGACCGCGATCTGCGGCTCGTCGGCGTCGAGCGACCGGCGGACCGCCTCGGCCCACTTCCCGTCCCCGTCCGCGTCGGCATCGACCAGGGTGAACCGGCCCGGGTGTTCGTTCTGGACTGCCCGGACCAGGCCCCAGACGGCCGCGCCTGCCGGGTCCACCGGCCCCTCGCCGTCGCCGACCGCTACCGCGCCGGAGGTGATCAGCACCAGCCGGGAGTCCCGCAACTGAGGTTCCGCAAGCCAGCCCTGGACAAGGCCCAGCGTGTGCCGGACCGCGGACAGGTCCGCGTCGGGGTCGGGATTCGGGGCCACGGTGGCGAGGACGACGGGCGGCGCGGGCTCTCCGCCCTCCACCGCGGCCAGCAGCGCGGCCAGGTCGGCGTACCGGCGCCCGCCGAAGGGGCGCGCCGCGGCAGGAAGGGCGTCGAGCGTGGCCCAGCCGGCCTCGGCCTCCTCCGGCTCGGGACGGTCCTCCGACGGCGGCAGCGGCGTCCACTCCACCGTGAACAGGCCGCCCGCGGCGTGTCGTTCGGCGGCTTTCAGCCAGTCGCCGTCGGCGGGACGCAGCGCGACCGTATCCACGTCCAGCACCGGGGCGCCGGTCGCGTCCGCGACGACGACGCCCAACTCGCGGCCCCCGCTGTCCTCCCGCCCCAGCGACCGGATCCGGACCCGGACACTCCGTGCGCCGCCCGCGTGCAGGGACACACCGCGCCAGGCGAACGGCAGCCACCGCGGGGCGTCGGAGTGAAGGTCGTGCAGCGCCACCGGGTGCAGGGCGGCTTCGAGCAGCGCGGGATGGATGCCGAACTCCTCGCCCCTCTCCTCGGCCCCGTCGGGCAGGGTCACCTCGGCGAAGAGATCGGAGCCGTGCCGCCACACCGCCTGGACGCCCTGGAACGCGGGGCCGAACCGATGACCTTCGGCCTCGGCGCGCGCGTACAGCTCGGCGATGTCGGCGGTGTCCACGGGCTCGGCCCCGGCCGGGAGCCAGGCGCCGGTCAGCTCCGTCCCGTTCGTTGTTTCGCGGGCGAGGGTGCCCGTCGCATGGCAGGTCCAGGCGTCCCGCCCCTCGGGCCCCTCCGGTGTGCCGGACGCGGGCTGGGAACAGACGCGTATGCCGCGCCGCCCATCCCCGTCGGGCGCGTCAACCACGACCTGGACGCGCAGTTCAAAGGCGGGGGAGAGGACCAGGGGGACCTGGAGGGTCAGCTCCTCGACCGCGCCGCAGCCCGCCTCGTCGGCCGCCCGCAGGGCCCACTCCACGAGCGCCGTGCCGGGCAGCAGGACGGTGTCGCCGACCGTCTGCTCACCGAGCCGGCCCGCGTCACCGGCCGCCGGAAGCCGCCCGGTGAGCAGCAGCCCGCCGTCGGCGAGGCCCGTCGCGGCCGACAGCTGAGGGTGTGCCACCGGCCGCAGTCCGGCGGCGCTGACGTCGCCTGCCGGGCGGCCGGCCGCCATCCAGTGGCGCTGCCGCTGGAAGGGGTAGGTGGGCAGGTCGGCTGTGGTGGACGGGGTGACGGGATACCAGGGCCGCCAGTCGATGGTGAGGCCGGTGGTGTGGGCGTGGGCGAGGGCGTCGGCGAGGTCGTGGGGGGTGCCGTGGTCGCGGCGGAGGGTGGGGATGGTGGTGGCGGGGATGTCGGCGTCGTCGATGGTGTCCTGGATGCCGGGGGTGAGGACGGGGTGCGGGCTCACTTCCACGAAGTGGCGGTGGCGGTGGGCCAGGAGGGCGGTGAGGGTGTCGGCGAAGCGGACGGGGTGGCGGAGGTTGGTGAACCAGTACTCGGCGTCCAGCGGGGTGTCCGCCAGTGGCTCGGTGGTGACGGTGGAGTAGAAAGGGATGGTGGGTGTGGCGGGGGCGAGGCCGGAGAGCCGGTCGAGGATGGTGTCGCGGATGCGGTCGACGTGGGGGCTGTGGGAGGCGTAGTCGACGTCGATGGTGCGGGTTCGGGCGCCCTGGGTCTCGGCGGCGGTGAGGACGGTGGCGATCTGGTCGGGGGGTCCGGAGATGACGGTGGAGCGGGGGCCGTTGTGGGCGGCGATGGCGACGTCCTCGGCAGTCTCACCCAGGTCGGCCAGGAGGCTTGCGGTGTGGTCGGCGGTGAGGGTGAGGGAGGCCATGGTGCCGTGTCCGGCGAGGGCGCGGAGGGCCTGGCTGCGCAGGGCCACGACTTTGGCGGCGTCCTCAAGCGTGAGGGCTCCGGCCACGCAGGCGGCCGCGATCTCACCCTGGGAGTGGCCGATGACGGCGGCCGGAGTGACACCGAAGTCCTGCCACATACCGGCCAGGGAGACCATCATGGCCCAGAGGGTGGGCTGGATGACATCGACGCGCTGGGGGTCGGTGGTGGTGTCCGTGCCGCGCAGCACGGCGGTGAGCGACCAGTCGACGTACGGGGCCAAGGCCTTTTCACAGGCGGCGATCCTGCTGGCGAAGGCGGGGGAGGAGCCCAGGAGGCCGACGGCCATGCCGGCCCATTGGGAGCCCTGACCAGGGAAGACGAACACCGGGCCGTCCTGGATGTCCAGGGCGGCCCCGCGCACGAGGTGGGGGTGTCCGCCGCCGGTGGCCAGGGCCTCCAGCGCGGCGGTGAGCCCCGGCAGGTCGGTTCCGGTGACCACGGCGCGGTGGTCGAAGGTGGCGCGGGTGGTGGCCAGCGACCAGGCCACCTCGGTCGGCGAGATACCCGGAGTGTCCGCGATGGCCCCCGCCAGTCGGCGCGCCTGCTCGGCCAGCGCCTCCTGGGTACGGGCCGAGAGCACCCAAGGCAACACGCCGCCCACGACGACCGGTTCGGCCGCATCCGTGTCGGGTTCCGGTGCCTCAGGGGCCTCTTCCAGGATGACGTGGGCATTGGTGCCGGAGATGCCGAATGCCGAGACGCCTGCCCGGCGCGGGCGTTCCGCGGTCGGCCAGTCGACCGGCTCGGTGAGCAGGCGCACCGCGCCGCTGCTCCAGTCCACATGCGAGGTGGGCTCGTCGACGTGGAGGGTGGCGGGCAGGGTGCCGTGGCGCAGTGCCATGACCATCTTGATGACACCCGCGATCCCGGCGGCCCCCTGGGTGTGGCCGATGTTCGACTTGATCGAGCCCAGCCACAGCGGGCGGTCCTCCGGCCGCTCCTGGCCATAGGTGGCCAGCAGTGCCTCCGCCTCGATCGGGTCGCCGAGCGTGGTGCCCGTGCCGTGCGCCTCCACCGCGTCCACCTCGACCGCGGCCAGCCCGGCGTTGGCCAGAGCCTGGCGGATCACCCGCTGCTGCGAGGGCCCGTTGGGGGCGCTCAGCCCGTTGCTGGCGCCGTCCTGGTTGACGGCCGAGCCCCGGATGACGGCGAGCACGTGGTGTCCGTTGCGGCGGGCGTCGGAGAGCCGTTCCAGCAGGACCAGGCCCGCGCCCTCGGAGAAGCCCGTGCCGTCGGCCGCCGTGGCGAACGGCTTGCACCGCCCGTCCGGGGCCAGGCCGCGCTGCCGCGAGAACTCCGTGATCACGTTCGGGGTCGACATGACCGTCACACCGCCGGCCAGCGCCAGATCGCACTCGCCCTGCCGTAGCGCCTGGACCGCCAGATGCATCGCCACCAGCGACGACGAGCACGCCGTGTCCAGCGTGACCGCCGGACCCTCCAGGCCCAGGGTGAAGGCGATCCGGCCGGACACCACGCTGAGCGCGTTGCCCGTCAGCAGAAAGCCCTCCGCGCTCTTCTCGATGTGCGGGGTGCCGAAGCCGGGCACGCCGCAGCCCGTGTAGACGCCGGTGGAAGAGCCCTTGAGGGCGGTGGGGTCGATATGGGCGCGTTCGAGGAGTTCCCAGGCGGTTTCCAGGAGGAGCCGCTGCTGGGGGTCCATGGCGAGGGCTTCACGAGGGCTGATGTTGAAGAAGGAGGCGTCGAATTCATCCGCGTCGTGGACGAAGCCGCCCTCCTGGATGTAGCTGGTGCCCGGGTGGTCGGGGTCGGGGTGGTAGAGGGCGGCGAGGTCCCAGCCGCGGTTGGTGGGAAAGGGGCCGATGGCGTCGGCGCGGGTGTCGACCAGGTCCCACAGGGCCTCCGGGGATGCGATGCCACCGGGGTAGCGGCAGGCCATGGAGGTGATGGCGATGGGCTCGTGGTGGCGTTGCTCCGCTTCGCGCAGGCGTTGTCTGGCCTCGCCCAGGTCGAGGGTGACCCGCTTGAGGTACTGGCGCAGCTTGTCTTCCGTGGACGGCATTGGTCCTCCCCCACTCCTCGTCAGGACGAGCCCAGTTGCTGGTCGATGAGCGCGAACATCTCGTCGTCCGAGGCCGACTCCAGCGCCTCGCCGTCGATGTCCTTGGCCCCGGCCGTGCCGCCCTCCAGCAGGGACAGCAGAGCGTGGAGCCGGCCCGCGACCGTCTCGCGGGCCTTCCCGTCCATGGCGTGGCCGGTCAAGGTGGACTCGAGCCTTGCCAAGTCGCCCAGCACGGAACCGAGACGGTCCACCGCCGCGCCGGGCGTCCGGTCCGCGGGGGCGAGCTTCTGGTCCAGATAGCGGGCCATGGTCTCCGCGTCGGGATAGTCGAAGACGAGGGCGGCGGGCAGCCGCAGCCCGGTCGCGGCCGAGAGCCGGTTGCGCAGCTCGACGGCGGTCAGCGAGTCGAACCCCAGCTCCTTGAACGAGGTGTCCGCCCGCACGGCAGCCGGGTCGCTGTGGCCCAGCACCGTCGCCGCGTGCGTACGCACCAGGTTCACCAGCTCGCGGTGGCGCTCCGCGTCGGAGAGCGCCGCCAGACGGCCCGCCCAGTCGGTGGACCGGGCGGCGGCCGCGGTGCGCCGTACGGGCGCTCCGGCCGCCGCGATCGTGCGGAGCAGGGCGGGCACGGCGTCGGACGGCTGGGCGCCGAGCGTACGCGGATCGAGGTCGAGCGCCAGCGGAGCCGCGCCGCCGTGTCGCAGGGCGGCGTCGAACAGCGCCAGCGCCATCGGGGTGGACAGCGGGGTGAAGCCGGTGCGGCTCATCCGCGCGTGGTCGGCCTCGGTGAGCCGGCCCGTCATATCGCTGGTGGCGGCCCACAGGCCCCAGGCGATGGACACGCCGGTGAGACCGGCGTGGCGCCGCCGGGTGGCGAGGGCGTCGCAGTAGGCGTTGGCGGCGGCGTAGTTGGCCTGCCCGGCGGTGCCGAGGGTGCCTGCGGCGGAGGAGAAGACGACGAACATGGCGAGGGGGAGGTGCTCGGTGGCCCGGTGCAGATGAGCCGCGGACGTCGCCTTCGCCGCCCAGACCGGCGCCAGCCGCTCTGCGGTCTGCGCGGTCAGCACCGCGTCGTCCAGAGCCCCCGCGGTGTGGATGACGCCGGTGAGGGGGTGGGCGGGGTCGATGGTGTCGATGATCTGCCGCAGGGCGGGGAGGTCCGAGGTGTCGGTGGCGGTGATGTGGACGGTGGCGCCGAGGGCGGTGAGTTTGTCGGTGAGTTGTTGGGCGCCGGGGGCGTGGGGGCCGCGTCGGCTGAGGAGGTGGAGGTGGGTGATGTGGTGGGTGGTGACGAGGTGTTCGGCGATGAGGGCGCCGAGGGTGCCGGTGCCGCCGGTGATCAGGACCGTGCCGTGGGGGTCGAGGGTGCGGGGGATGTCCAGGACGAGTTTGCCGGTGTGTTTGGCCTGGCTCATATGGCGCAGCGCCTGACGCGCCCTGGTCAGGGGCCATGCCTGCACCGGGGGCGGGGTCAGGGTCCCCTGGGTGAAGAGGTCGGCCAGCGTGCCCAGCATCTCCGCGACCCGGTCCAGACCGGCGTCCGGAACCAGGTCGTAGAAGCGGTAGCGGACACCCGGGTACGTTGCGGCGATCTCCTCGGCGTCGCGCTTGTCGGTCTTGCCCATCTCGATGAACCGGCCGCCGTCGCCCAGCAGCCGCAGGGAGGCGTCGGTGAACTCGCCTGCCAGGCTGTTGAGGACCACGTCGACGGTCGGGAAGGTGTCCTCGAAGTCGAGGTCGCGGGAGGAGGCGCGGTGGGTCTCGTCGATGCCCATGGCCTCCAGGACGTGGTGTTTGGCGGGGCTCGCGGTGGCGTAGACCTCGGCGCCCAGGTGGCGGGCGATCTGCACGGCCGCCGTGCCCACGCCGCCGGTGGCGGCGTGGATGAGGACCGATTCGCCCGGTGTGAGTCCAGCGAGGTCCACCAGCCCGTACCAGGCCGTCAGGAACGTCGTCGGGACGGCCGCGGCCTGCTGGTCCGTCCAGCCGGGCGGGATCGGCACCACGGCGCGCGCGTCGGCGACGGCGACCGGTCCGAAGGCGCCCTCGAACAGCCCGAACACCTGGTCGCCGACGGCCACCGACGTGACGTCCGGCGCCACGTCGAGCACCACGCCCGCGCCCTCGCTGCCGCGGAACACCCCTTCGTCCGGGTACATCCCGAGCACGATCAGCACATCGCGGAAGTTGATGCCCGCGGCGCGCACGCCGATGCGCACCTGACCCGGCGCCAGCGGCTCCAAGACCTCGGGGCAGGCCACGACCGACACGCTGTCGACGGTGCCGGTGCCGTCGGACGCCAACCGCCAGGCCGGTTCGCCCGGCGGCGGCGCCAACTCCGCTGCCGCCGCCCGTTCCAGCCGTGGCGCCAGCACGCCTCCTCCGCGCACCGCCACCTGCGGTTCGTCGAGCGCCACAGCCCGCGTGACGGCGCCCCGTACCTGCTCGGGCCCCGCGTCGTCGTCGATGTCGCACAGCACGAAGCGGCCCGGGTTCTCCGCCTGGGCGCTGCGCACCAGGCCCCACACGGCCGCCGCCGCCGGGTCGGGCCGGGCGGCCCCGGGGCCGTCGTCGGCATCCCCGGCCGCCACCGCGCCACGGGTGACGAGCACCAGCCGAGCCTCGGCGAGCTCCGGCCTCTCCAGCCACCGCCGCGCCGACGCCAGCACACCCGTCACCACGGCCGGCGCGGCGGCGGACGGCTCGTCGCCGCCCTCGGCCGCGGGCACGCCGACGAGCACCGTGTGGGGCGTGTCCCCGCCCGCGTCGTGGGCGGCGAACAGGGCGTCGAGGTCGGCGTAGTGGGGCAGCTCAGAATCTGCCGAGTCGAACGGGAGCGGGCCGCCCTCCAAGACCGCCCACCCCGGCGCCATCGCGTCCGACTCCGCCTCCAGGGGCGGCAGGGGCGCCCACGCCACCTCGTACAGCCCGTCCACCCGCCGCGCGCCCGCCTCGCGCAACTGCCGCGCGCTTGTCGGGCGTACGACCACGGAGTCGGCGCTGAGCACCGTATCGCCGGCCGCGTCGGCCACCATGAGCCGGAAGCCGTGCTCGAGCGGCGACATACGGACCCGCACCGCGCGGGCGCCGGTGGCCCACAGCGACACGCCGCCCCACGCGAACGGCAGCCGCAGTTGCCCGTCGTCGCCCTGGCCGTCCAGCGCCATGGGGTGCAGGGCAGCGTCCAGCAGCGCGGGGTGGAGGGAGAACCCGTCGGCGCCCTCGTGGGCCGCCTCGGGCAGCACGACCTCCGCGAGCAGGTCGGCGCCCTGCCGCCAGGCGGCGGTCAGGCCCCGGAAGGCCGGGCCGTAGCCGTAGCCGATCGCCTCGGCGCGGCCGTAGAAGTCGGACACGTCCACCGGCTCGGCGTCGGGTGGCGGCCACGTCCCCGTAAACGCCGCGTCCGGCACGCCCGGCGCCGTCGGGGTCGTCGGGGCGAGGTGTCCGGTGGCGTGGCAGGTCCAGGGCGACGCGCCGTCGTCCGCGTCCGGGCGGGAGTGCACCCGCACCTCGCGGCGGCCCTCCTCGCCGGGCGCGTCCACCACGACCTGGACCCGCAGCCCGCCGGACGCGGGCAGCGTCATCGGGATGTGGAGGGCGAGCTCCTCGATTCCGCCGCAGCCCGCCTCGTCGGCCGCCCGCAGCACCCACTCCACCAGGGCCGCGCCCGGCACCAGGGGAGTGCCGGCGACGACGTGGTCGGCGAGCCAGCCGCCGCCCCCGGCGGCGGGGAGCCGCCCGGTCATCACCAGCCCGCCGTCGGCCAGTTCGACCGCCGCGCCGAGCTGGGCGTGCGCCACCGAGGTGAGCCCGGCGCTCCGCAGATCGCCCGGGCCGCCGTCCATGCCCAGCCAGTAGCGCCGCCGTTGGAAGGCGTAGGTGGGCAGGTCGGTGGTGCGCGGTGGCGGGTCGGCGGGATACCAGACGTCCCAGGCCACGGCGAGCCCGGCGGTGTGCGCGGCGGCGACGGCCTGGGCGAGCCGGCGGGGCCCGCCCTGGTCGCGGCGGAGGGTGGGGATGGTGGCGGCGGAGATGTCCGCCGCCTCGAAGGCGTCCTGCATCCCGGGGGCGAGGACGGGGTGCGGGCTCACCTCGACGAAGTGGCGGTGTCCGCGGTCCAGGAGGGCGGCGAGGGTGTCGGTGAAGCGGACCGGCCTGCGGAGGTTGGTGAACCAGTAGTCGGTGTCGAGCCCGGCGGTGTCGAGACGCTCGGCGGTCACCGTGGAGTAGAAGGCGATGTCCGACGCGGCGGGCGTCAGCTCGCCCAGGGCGGAGACGATGTCCTCGCGGATGCGGTCGACATGGGGGCTGTGGGAGGCGTAGTCCACATCGATGGTGCGGGTCCGCGCGCCACGGGCCTCGGCGGCCGCCAGGACGGTGGCGATCTGCGCCATCGCGCCCGAGACGACCGTGGTGGCAGGGCCGTTGGCGGCGGCCAGGGTGACATCGTCGGCCTGGTCGCCCAGCTCCTCCAGGAGCCGGGTGGTGTCGTCGGCGCCGAGGGTGAGGGAGGCCATGGTGCCCTGGCCGGCCAGGGCGCGCAGGGCCCGGCTGCGCAGGGCCACGACCTTGGCGGCGTCGTCGAGGGTGAGGGCTCCGGCCACGCAGGCGGCGGCGATCTCGCCCTGGGAGTGGCCGATGACGGCGGCGGGGGTGACCCCGAGGTGTTGCCAGAGGGCGGCGAGGGAGACCATCACGGCCCAGAGGGTGGGCTGGACGACATCGACGCGCTGGGGGTCGGTGTCGGTGTCGGTGTCCGCGCCGCGCAGCACGGCGGTGAGTGACCAGTCCACGTACGGCGCCAGGGCTCGCTCGCACTCCGCGATCCGCGCCGCGAACACCGGTGAGCCGTCCAGCAGCTCCACGCCCATGCCCCGCCACTGCGACCCCTGGCCCGGGAAGACGAACACCGGGCCGGCGGGCGCCGCGATGGCCGTTCCCGCCACGACCGCCGGGTCGGGCTCGTCGGCGGCCAGCCTCTCCAACCCGGCCAGCAGCGAGTCCCGGTCGTCGCCCACGATCACGGCCCGGTGCTCGAACGACGACCGCGTCGTCGCCAACGACCAGCCCACCTCGGCCGGCTCGGTGTGGGGGAGTCGTGTGGCCAGGTTCGAGGCCTGGGCGCGCAGCGCTTCGGCGGTGCGCGCGGAGAGCACGAGGGGCAGGACGCCGGGCCGGGAGGTGCGCTCCGGCTCGGGCTGTTCGGGGGCTTGTTCGAGGATGAGGTGGGCGTTGGTGCCGGAGATGCCGAAGGAGGAGACGGCGGCGCGGCGCGGCCGGTCGGTGTCGGGCCACTGGGCGGCCTCGGTGAGGAGGCGGACGTTTCCGGTGGCCCAGTCGACGTGCGGGCTGGGCTCGTCCACGTGCAGGGTGGCCGGGAGGTGGCCGTGGCGCAGGGCCATCACCATCTTGATGACAGCGGCGGCACCGGCGGCGGCCTGGGTGTGGCCGATGTTGGACTTGATCGAGCCCAGCCACAGGGGCCGGTCCTCGGGGCGGTTCTGTCCGTAGGTGGCGAGGAGGGCCTGTGCCTCGATCGGGTCGCCCAGGGTCGTGCCCGTGCCGTGGGCCTCGACGGCGTCCACGTCCGCCGGATCCAATCCGGCCGTGGCCAGGGCCTGGCGGATGACGCGCTGCTGCGAGGGGCCGTTGGGCGCGGTCAGGCCGTTGCTCGCGCCGTCCTGGTTGATCGCCGAGCCCCGCAGGATCGCGAGCACCCGGTGCCCGTTGCGCCGGGCGTCCGACAGCCGCTCCAGCACCAGCAGCCCGGCGCCCTCGCTCCAGCCGGTGCCGTCGGCGGCTGCGGCGAACGGCTTGCACCGCCCGTCCGGGGCCAGGCCGCGCTGCCGGGAGAACTCGACGAACGTGTTCGGCGTGGCCATCACCGTCACCCCGCCCGCGAGCGCCAGATCGCACTCACCCTGCCGCAGCGCCTGCGCGGCGAGGTGCATTGCCACCAGCGACGACGAACACGCCGTGTCCACCGTGAGCGTCGGCCCCTCCAGACCGAAGGTGTAGGCCACCCGGCCGGACGCCACGCTCGGCGTGGAGCCCGTCATGATCTGGCCCTCGTACCCCTCCGGGATCCGGCCGAGGAACCGCGCGCCGTAGTCGTCGTACATGATGCCGGTGACCACCGCCGTCCGGCTGCCGCGCAGCGCCACCGGATCGATGCGGGCGTGCTCGAACGCCTGCCACGCCGTCTCCAGCAGCAGCCGCTGCTGCGGGTCGGTGGCCAGCGCCTCCCGGGGGCTGATCCCGAAGAACTCCGCGTCGAAAAGGGCGGCTTGGTGCAGAAAGCCGCCCTCCCTGGCGTAGCTCTTGCCCGTCCGCTCGGGGTCGGGGTCGTACAGCCCGGCCACGTCCCAGCCGCGGTCCTCGGGGAACGGCCCGATCGCGTCCACCCCGTCGGCGACCAGCCGCCACAGCCCGTCCGGGGAGTGCACATCGCCCGGGTAGTGGCAGGCCATGCCGACGATCACGACGGGGTCGTCGGCGTCTCCGGCCCGGGTCGGCGCGCCCGCTCCCGGCGGCAGCGGCGCGGCGGCCGCGGTGGCGCCGAGCAGTTCGGTGCGCAGATGGCTCACCAGGGTCTCGGGCGTCGGGTAGTCGAAGACCGCGGTGGCCGGCAGGCGGACGCCGGTGGCTTCGTGGATCGCGTTGCGCAGCTCCAGCGCGGTCAGCGAGTCGAGGCCGAGCTGCTGGAAGGTCCGGCCCAGTTCGAGGGTTTCCGGCTCGGGGAGGGCCAGGACGGCGGCGATCCGGTCGCGTATCAGCTCGCCGATCACCTGGTCCTGCTCGGCCTCCGGCAGCCCGGCCAGCCGCCCGGCCCAGGAGGGGGACACGGCGTCCGGCGCGGCCGTACGCGCCGTACGCACCGGGACGCGCACGAGGCGGCGCAGCAGCGGGGGCAGCGTTCCGGCGGCGGCCTGCTCGCGCAGCACGGCGAGTTCGAACCTGGCCGGGACCAGCACGGGCGGCGCGGTGGCGAGCGCCGCGTCGAACCGGGCCAGGCCCTGCTCCCCGGACATCGCGGCGGTGCCCGAACGCGCCATCCGGGCCAGATCCGCGGTGGCGAGGTGTTCGGTCATCCCCTCGTCCACCCCCCACAGGCCCCAGGCCAGCGAGGTCGCCCGGCCGCCCGCCGCGCGCACGTGTTCGGCGAGGGCGTTGAGGAACGCGTTCGCCGCGCCGTAGTTGCCCTGCCCGCCGCTGCCGAGCACCGAGGCGGCGGAGGAGAACAGCACGAACGAGGCGAGGCCCGCGCCCTCGGTCAGCCGGTGCAGATGCCAGGCCGCGTCCACCTTCGGCGCCAGGACGGCGTCGAGTTGGCCGGGCGTCAGCGAGGTGACCACGCCGTCGTCGAGCACGCCCGCGGTGTGCACGACCGACGTCAGCGGGTGCTCGGCGGGGACGGTGGCGAGCAGCGCGGCCAGCGCCTCGGGGTCGGAGGTGTCACAGCTCTCGACGCGTACGTCGGCCCCGAGCGCGGCCGCGAACGCGTCGATGCCCTCGGCGGCCGGACCGCTGCGGCTGACCAGCAGCAGATGCCGGACACCGTGGGTTTCGACGAGGTGCCGGGCGAGCAGCCGGCCGAGCGAGCCGGTGCCGCCGGTCACCAGTACGGTGCCCTCGGGGTCGAACGCCGTCGGCGCCGTGTCCTCGTCGGGGAGCGCCGCGACCAGCCGGGGCACCAGCACCCGCCCGTCGCGGAGCGCCAGTTGCGACTCGCCCGCGGCCGTGGCGGCCGCGACCGCCGCCGCCAGCGCGTCCCGGGACGCCGGGCTGTCATCCGTGTCCACCAGCACGATCCGCCCCGGGTGTTCGGCCTGCGCGGCGCGCAGCAGGCCCAGCATCGCGGCGCCCGCCAGGTCGGCCGGAGCGTCGGCCGGGTCGGCGGCGATGGCTCCCGTAGTGAGCACCACCAGACGGCCGGTGGCGAGGGCGTCGTCCGCCAGCCACTCCCGCAGCCACGCGAGTACGTGGTGCGTGGCTGCGCGCACCCGGGCGGGCGGCGCGTCGCCATCGGGGGCGCAGAGGCAGCCCATGGCGATCAGGTCGGGGGCCGGGGCCCCGGCGGCGACCGAGGCGCTCAGCGCGGCGAGGTCCGGATGGCGCGCCACGTGCTCGTCGGGCAGCGCGGCGGTGGCGCCGTCGGTCCGGTCCGTGCCGTTCGCGTCGACCACGCCCCAGCGGCCCGCCGTCGCCGTCGGCACGGCGGCGGGCAGCGCGAAGGGCTCCCAGTCCAGCCGGTACAGCGAACGGTCGGCCTGCGCCGCCCCGGACCGCCACCGCTCGGCGGAGACGGTGCGCAGCGTGAGGGCGTCGACCGTGGCGACCTCTGCGCCGGCGTCGTCGGACAGCCGCATGGCCACGCTGTCCGGCCCGGTCGGCGTGATGCGGACCCGCAGCCGGGACGCGCCGCGCGCCGACAGCCGCACACCGCCGAAGGAGAACGGCAGCCGGACCGTGCCCGGCGCGCCGCCCGCCTGGTCCTCGCCGGTGAACAGCGCGCCGATCGGGTGCAGGGCGGCGTCGAGGAGGGCGGGGTGGACGGCGTACGCCCGGCCGTCGTTCCGCAGGCCGGGGTCCAGGCTCACCTCGGCGAACATCTCCTCGCCGACTCGCCACGCCGCGCGCAGCCCGGTGAACGCAGGTCCGTAGCGGTAGCCCTCGTCGGCCAGCCGCTCGTACAACCCGGCCACGTCGACCTCTTCCGCCCCGGCCGGTGGCCACGGGGCAGGCGGCGCCGCGGGCTCGGGAGTGGCACTGGTCCCCGCGGCGGTCAGCGTGGCGGTGGCGTGCCGGTGCCAGGGTCCGTACGGCTCATCGGCACCGTCCGACGCCTCGGCGCCGCCGCCGGACGGGCGCGAGTAGACGGTGACGGCCCGCCGGCCGGCCTGGTCGGCGGCCCCGACGGCGACCTGGAGATCCACCGCCCCCACCGGGGGCAGCAGCAGTGGCGCCTCCAGGGTGAGGTCCGCGATCCGGTCGCAGCCGGTCCGTTCGCCCGCCTGGAGCGCGAGTTCCACGAAGAGCGTGCCGGGCAGCGGCACCGCGTCCACGATGGCGTGGTCGGCCAGCCAGGGCTGACCGCGCAGCGACAGCCGGCCGGTCAGCAGCAACCCGCCGTCCGCCGGTTCGAGCGCGGCGCGCAGCAGAGGGTGGTCGCTCGCCTCGAGCCCGGCGGCCCGTACGTCCGCCTCCGCTTGCGGGGCGTCCCGCCAGTAGCGGCGGCGGTCGAAGCGGTAGCCGGGCAGGTCGGTGGCCGGGGTCCCCGGCGGGAAGGCGGCGGCGAAGTCGACGGTCTCGCCGTCCACATGGAGCCGCGCGAGCGCGGTCAGCAGCGTACGGGACTCCTCGCGGCCGCCGCGCAGCGCCGCGGCGAGCACCGGCGCGCCCGCGCCCCCCGATCCTCCGCCGGCACCTTCCGCTGCCAGGCAGTCGCGGGCCATGGTGGTGAGCACGGCGTCCGGGCCGAGTTCCAGGAAGCGGGTGACGCCCTCCGCGCGCAGGGCGGCGATGCCGTCGCGGAACCGCACCGGCTGCCGCGCGTGCCGCACCCAGTAGTCGGGGTCGCACAGCTGCTCGGCGCCGGCCAGCGCGCCGGTCACGTTCGAGACGACCGCGATCCGCGGCGGGGCGTACGTCAGCGAGGCGGCGACCCGCCGGAACTCCTCCAGCATCGGATCGATCCGCGGCGAGTGGAAGGCGTGGCCGACCCGCAGCCGCCGGGTCCGGTGTCCGCGCTCCCGTATCGCGCGGGCGACCTCCTCGACCACCTCCTCGTCGCCCGACACCACCACCGACGTCGGCGCGTTGACGGCCGCCAGCGCCACCCGGTCGGCCCGTCCGGCGAGCAGCGGCGCCACCTCTTCCTCGGCGGCCTCCAGCGCGATCATCGCGCCACCTTCCGGCAGCGCCTGCATCAGCCGCCCGCGGGCGGCCACCAGCCGCGCCGCGTCCGGCAGCGACAGCACCCCGGCGATGTGCGCGGCGACCAGCTCGCCGACCGAGTGCCCCGCCAGATAGCCGGGCACCACGCCGAACGACTCCACCAGCCGGTACAGGGCGACCTCGACCGCGAACAGCGCGGCCTGCGTCACCCCCGTCGCGTCCAGCGGACCGGCCTCGTCCCCGTCCCCGTCGGCGGGCGCGAACACCAACTCCCGCAGCGAACGCCCCAGGTGGGGGTCCAGCGCCGCACACGCCTCGTCGAACGCGGCGGCGAACACCGGATAGGTCCGGTACAGCCGGGCGCCCATGCCGGGGCGCTGGCTGCCCTGCCCGGTGAAGAGGAACGCGCTGCCACCGAGCCGCGCCGGGGCGGACGCCCGCGTCACATCGGGATGTGTACGCCCCTCGGCGAGCTCGGCGAGCCGGGCACACAGCTCCTCGCGGTCCGTGCCCAGGACGACGGCGCGGTGGTCGAGCGCGGACCGGGTGGCGGCCAGCGACCAGCCCACCGCGTCGACCGGGAGGTCCGGGCGCGCGGCGAGGTGTTCGGCGAGCGCTGCGGCCTGCGTGCCCAGCGGCGCCGCGCCGCGCGCGGAGAGCACCCACGGCACGGCGGCGCCCTCCGGGCGTGGCGGCGTACCCGCGGGCAGCTCCGTGTCCGTGTCCGGCAGGGGCGGTGCCTCTTCGAGAATCAGATGCGCGTTGGTGCCGCTGATGCCGAAGGACGACACACCGGCCCGGCGCCGCCGCTCCCCGGTCGGCCACGCGACCGGCTCGGCCAGCAGCCGCACCGCTCCGCCGTCCCAGTCGACCACGGGCGTGGGCCGGTCGGCGTTCAGGAGGGCGGGCAGCGAGGCGTTCCGCAGCGCCATGACCATCTTGATCACGCCCGCGACACCCGCCGCGCCCTGGGTGTGTCCGATGTTCGGCTTGACCGCGCCCAGCCACAGCGGCCGGTCCGCGGGCCGCTCCTGACCGTACGTGGCCAGCAGCGCCTGGGCCTCGATGGGATCGCCCAGTGTCGTGCCGGTGCCGTGTGCCTCGACCGCGTCCACGTCCGCCGGAGCGAGCCGGGCGCCGGCCAGCGCCTGCCGGATGACGCGCTGCTGCGACAGTCCGTTGGGCGCGGTCAGCCCGTTGCTCGCGCCGTCCTGGTTGATCGCCGAGCCGCGCACCACGGCCAGGACGCGGTGACCGTTGCGCCGGGCGTCCGACAGCCGCTCCAGCACCAGCAGCCCCACGCCCTCGGCGAACGCGGTGCCGTCGGCCCCCTCGGAGAAGGCCTTGCACCGGCCGTCCGCCGCCAGCCCCCGCTGCCGCGCGAACTCCGTGAACACGTAAGGAGTGGTCATGACCGTCACCCCGCCCGCCAGCGCCAGTTCGCACTCGCCCTGACGCAGCGCCTGCGCGGCGAGGTGCATCGCCACCAGCGACGAGGAACACGCCGTGTCCACCGTGACCGCGGGCCCCTCCAGACCCAGGGTGTACGCCACCCGGCCGGACAGCACACTGGGCGCGTTGCCGGTGACCAGATAGCCCTCCGCGGCCCGGTCGATGTGCGGGGTGCCGAAGCCGGGCAGGGCGGTGCCCGCGTACACGCCGACGGGCGCGCCCTTCAGCGACCCGGGCGCGATGCCCGCCCGCTCCAGCGCCTCCCAGGCCACCTCCAGCAGCAGCCGCTGCTGCGGGTCGATCGCGGCGGCCTCCCGGGGGCTGATGCCGAAGAACTCCGGGTCGAACAGGTCGGCGTCGTGCAGGAAGCCGCCCTCGCGGGCGTAGCTGGTGCCCGGGTGGTCGGGGTCAGGGTGGAACAGCCGCTCCAGGTCCCAGCCGCGGTTGTCCGGAAACGCGGTCATCGCGTGCCGGCGGGCGGCGACCAGGTCCCACAGGTCCTCGGGCGAGGCCACCCCGCCGGGGTAGCGGCAGGCCATCGCCACGATGGCCACCGGCTCCCGCTGCCCGTCCTCGACCTCGCGCAGCCGCGCCCGGGTGTCGTGCAGATCGGCGGCGACCCGCTTGAGGTAGTCGACCAGCCGCTCTTCGTTGGTCTCTGCGGTCACGGCATGTCCCTCCCCACCCGCTCAGTCTTGGCGCGCTTCAACGCGCGGGCTTCCTTCGTCACTGCTCGCTCCTTCGTCGCTGCGCGGCTCCTCAGTCCAGCCCGCACAGCGCGCCAAGACACGCTCACTTCGCCTGCCGCGCTCGTCGAGGCTTCTCGGGCTCTCTCGGCGTTCGTGCCAGACCGGGCTCATTGCACTCCGAGTTCCTTGTCGATGAAGTCGAGGACCTGGTCGGTCGTCGCGGCTTCGAGCCGCTCGGCCGCGCTGCCGCCGTTCCGGCCCGGGGCGTGGGCCGCCTTCCAGGCGGCCAGCAGCGACTCCAGACGCGCCGTCACCGCGCCGGGGTCGGCCCCTCCGGCGCCGTTCACACCGCCGTTCGCGCCGCCGTTCGCACCGGACGCGGTGAGCGCCGTCAGCGTCTCCTCCAGACCCGTCAGCCGACTGAGCACGGGCGCGTAGAGGTCGGGCGCGGTCGCCGCCGCCTCCTCGGGGGCCAGTCGGCCGCGCAGATGCTCGGCCAGCGCCACCGGCTCCGGGTAGTCGAAGACGACGGTGGCGGCCAGCCGTACCCCGGTGGCGGCCGTGACGCGGTTGCGCAGCTCGACGGCGGTCAGCGAGTCGAACCCGAGCTCCTTGAACGCCGCGTCCGCCGGTACGGCGTCGGGGTCGGCGTGTCCGAGCACGGTGGCGGCGTGTTTGCGGATCAGATCGGTGAGCAGGCGGCGCTGTTCGGCCGGGGCGAGACCGCCCAGCCGGGCCGCCCAGCCGCCGGGCTCCTCGCCCGCCGCCGCGGTCGGCCGCGCCGCGCCCCCCGGCCCGCCGGAGCGGGCCCCCGCCGCCGACGCCTCCGCTGCCAGGGCGCGCAGCGGCACGGGCAGGGCCGCGAGGGGCTGCGCGGCCAGCGCCCGGGTGTCCAGGTTCAGCGCGAGCAGCGCCGGCCGGCCGTGCTCCACCGCCGCGTCGAACAGCTCCTGCCCCTGCTCGGCGCTGTTCGGAACGATGCCCTGCCGGGCGATCCGCGCCACGTCCGACTCGGTCAGCCCTCCGGTGAGCCCGCTCGCGGTGGACCACAGGCCCCAGCTCACCGACACGCCCGGCAGACCCTCGGCGTGGCGCCGCTCGACCAGGGCGTCGCAGAAGGCGTTGGCGGCCGCGTAGTTGGCCTGCCCAGGGGTGCCGAGGGTGGACGCGAACGAGGAGAACAACACGAACATGCCCAGCGGCAGCCCGGCCGTCGCGCGGTGCAGATGGGCCGCCGCCGCGGCCTTGGCCGCCCAGGCCTCGGCCATGCGCTGCTCGTCCTGCGCGGGCAGCATCGCGTCCGCCACCACACCCGCCGCGTGGACGACCCCGGTGAGCGGATGCGCCGGGTCGATCCCCGCGATTGCTTCACCCAGCGCGTCGGCGTCCCCGACGTCCACCGCGGCCACCCGCACCCGTGCGCCGAGTTCGGTGAGCCGGGCCGTCAGCTCCGCCGCGCCCGGGGCGTCGGGGCCGCGCCGGCCGAGCAGCAGCAGATGCCGAACCCCGCCCGAGCGCACCAGGTGTTCGGCGATCAGGCCGCCGAGGGTGCCGGTGCCGCCCGTGATCAGCACCGTGCCGTCCGGGTCCGGCGCGGGCGCCACGTCCAGCACCAGCTTGCCGGTGTGCCGGGCCTGGCTGAGCTGCCGAAGCGCCTGCCTGACCTGGCCGAGCCGCCACGCGGTGACGGGCAGGGGCGTGAACGCGCCGGCGGCGAACCGCTCGCCCACGGCGGCCAGCAGCCGCCCGATGTGCTCCGGACCGGCGTCCGCGATCAGGTCGAACGCCCGGTACGCCACGGAGTGGTCCCGCGCGACCCGCTCCGGGTCGCGTACGTCCGTCTTGCCCATCTCGATCAGCCGGCCGCCGGGCGCGAGCAGCCGCAGCGAGGCGTCGGTGAACTCCCCGGCCAGGCTGTTGAGGACGAGGTCGACGCCCCGGCCGCCGGTCGCCGCCGAGAACACCGCCTCGAACTCCAGGTCCCGAGAGGACGCCCGGTGTGCGGCGTCCACGCCCATGCCCTCCAGCACCGGGTGCTTCGCGGGGCTCGCCGTGGCGAACACCTCCGCGCCCAGATGCCGGGCCACTTGGACGGCGGCCATGCCCACTCCGCCGGTCGCGCCGTGGATCAGCACGGTCTCGCCCGGGCGCAGCCCGCCCAGCTCCACCAGGCCGTACCAGGCGGTGAGGAAGGCCACCGGGGCGGCCGCGGCCTCCCGCAGGCTCCAGCCGTGCGGCACGGGGGCGACCATCCGGGCATCGGCCACCGTCACAGGGCCGAACGCACCGTCGAACAGGCCCATCACACGGTCGCCCACGGCCACGCCGGTCACCCCGTCGGACACCTCCACGACGACCCCGGCGCCCTCGTTGCCGATCGACGCCTCGGCGTCCGGGTACATGTCCAGGGCGATCAGCGCGTCGCGGAAGTTGAGACCGGCGGCGCGCACGGCGATCCGCACCTCGCCGGGCGCGAGCGGGGCCGAGGCCCCGGGGCTGGGGGCCGTGGTGAGGTCGTCCGGGCCGGTCTTTCCGGCCACCACACGCCAGGCCCGCTCGCCCGGAGGGGCCGTCAGCTCCGGCTCCGTGTCCGCCCGGGCCATGCGGGGCACCAGGGCCCGCCCGCCCCGCAGCGCGAGCTGCGGCTCGTCGGCGCGTACTGCCTCCCGTACCGCTTCGGCCAGTCCGGTGTCGGCGTCGCAGCCGGTGTCGCAGCCGGTGTCGATGAGGAGGAAACGCCCCGGGTGTTCCGTCTGGGCGCTGCGTACGAGCCCCCACACCGCTGCCGCGGCGGGGTCCACCGGCTCCTCGCCGGCGCCACCGGCCCGCACCCCAGAACGCGTGACCACGGCCAGCCGTGCGCCCTCGGCCATGCTCCCGGCGGCCAGCCACCGCTGAGCGAGCGCCAGTGTCCGGCGCGCGGTGGCCAGGCCCGTGTCCGCCCCCGCCGGGTCCGGGCCGGTCCGCACCGGGGCGACGACGACATCCGGGACGGGGGCGCCGCCGTCCACGGCGTGGCACAGCGCGTCGAGATCGGCGTAACGGGCGGCATCGGCCAGGCCCGGGGGGCCCTGGGCGTCATTGCCCACCACCGCAAGTGTCACCGGAACAGCCCCGGCCTCTTCAACCGCCGCAGCGGGAAGGGGCGTCCACTCCACCGCGAACAGCCCGTGCGGCCCCCGCGCACGGCTCGCCGCGCGCAGCTGACGGCCGTCGGTCTCGCGGAGCGCGACCGCGTCCGCGGTCAGCACCAGGGAGCCCGTGGCGTCGGCCAGCAGCACCCGCAGCCCGCCCGGCCGCGGCGACAGCCGGACCCTGAGCCGCGTGGCGCCACCCGCCCACAGCCGCACCCCGCTCCAGGCGAACGGGAGCAGCACCGCCGCGCGCCCCGCGTCGGCGCCCGGCGCGGCGGTGTCCAGGTGACCGGTCAGCAGCACCGGCTGCATCGCCGCGTCGAGCAGGGCGGGGTGGATACCGAAGCCGCCCGCCTGGTCCGCCGCCTCCTCGGGCAGCACCACCTCCGCCAGCGTGTCCTCGCCGTCGCGCCATACGCTCCGCAGCCCCCGGAACACCGTCCCGTAGCCGTAACCCGCCGCCGCGGCCCGCTCGTAGAAACCCTCGATCGCCACCGGGCGTGCCCCCGGCGGCGGCCACGCCCCGCCCGGCTCCGGCGCCGGGAGCGGCCCGTCCGCGCCGGGGAGCAGCGTGCCCACGGCATGGCAGATCCAGGTGTCCGGCCCGCCGGAGTCCCCCTCGGGCCGGGAGAAGACCCGCACTGGACGGCGCCCGTCGACCTCCGTGGCGTCCACGACCACCTGGACCACCAGCCCGCCCGAGGCGGGAAGCGCCACCGGGACCTGGAGCGCCAGCTCCTCGACGCCGCCGCAGCCCGCCTCGTCGGCCGCCCGCAGCACCCACTCGACCAGCATCGCGCCGGGCAGCAACGGCAGGCCCGCGACGATGTGTTCGGCCGGCCAGCCGCCGCGCGCCGCCTCCGGCAGCCGCCCGCTGAGCAGCAGGCCGCCGTCGGCCAGACCCACGGCCACCGGGAGCAGCGCGTGTCCGACCGCGGTGAGCCCGGCCCCCGCCACATCGCCGGGACCGGTGCCGCCGCCGGTCGGCAGCCAGTACCGCTCCCGCTGGAAGGCGTACGACGGCAGCGGCACCGCCGTGGGCGCGGGCGCCCCGGCGTACCAGCTCGCCCAGTCGACCGCCACGCCCGCGGCATGCGCCTCGGCCAGCGCCCGGCACAGCCGCTCCGGGCCGCCCTCGTCGCGGCGGAGCGTGCCGATGGCCGCGGCCGGGGAGCCCGCCGCCTCGATGCACTCCTGAAGGCCGAGCAGCAGCACGGGATGCGCGCTGACCTCGATGAACACCCGGTAGTCGTCCGCCAGCAGCGCCTGGACCGCCTCGGCGAAACGCACCGGCTGCCGCAGGTTGGTGAACCAGTAGCCGGCGTCGAGGCCGACGGCGTCCATACGGGCACCGGTCACCGTCGAGTAGAAGGCGACATCGGACGCGGTGTCGGACGCGGCGCCGGACACCCCGGCGAGCACCTCGGCCAACACGCCGGCGATGCCGTCCACCTGAGGGCCGTGCGAGGCGTAGTCCACGTCGATCGCGCGGGCCCGCAACCCGTCGGCCCGGGCGGCGGCCACCAGCTTCGCGATCTGCTCCGGCGGCCCGGACACCACCGTGGACGACGGGCCGTTGACCGCCGCGACCGCCACGTCCGGCGCGTGCAGGGCGGTCAGCTCCTCGGTGCGCTCGACGCCACAGCCCATCGAGGCCATGGCGCCGTGCCCGGCCAGCGCCCGCAGCGCCCGCGCCCGCAGCGCCACCACCCGGGCGCCGTCCTCCAGCGTCATCGCGCCCGCGACACACGCCGCCGCGATCTCCCCCTGCGAGTGGCCCACCACGGCGGCCGGTACCACGCCGTGCGCCTCCCACACCGCGGCCAGCGACACCATGACCGCCCAGAGCACCGGCTGCACCACATCGACCCGGCCGATGTCGGCCGCGCCCTCCGCGCCGCGCAGCACATCGGTCAGCGACCAGTCGACATGCGCGGCCAGAGCCCGTTCGCACGCGGCGACGCGCGCCGCGAAGACGGGGGAGGAGTCCAGCAGCGCCACGCCCATACCGAGCCACTGCGACCCCTGCCCGGGGAACACCATGACCGGGCCCGCGCCCACGTCCGCCGCCACGCCCCGCACCACCGCGGGGCCCGGCTCGCCCGCCGCCAGCCCGTCGAGAGCGGCCAGGAGGTCCGGCCGGTCACGGCCCACCACGACGGCCCGGTGCTCGAACGCCGTGCGGCGCGTCGCCAGCGACCACCCCACGTCGACGCTGCCACTCGCCGCCCCGTCCGCCGTCAGGAAGGCGCCCAGTCGCGCGGCCTGGTCCCTCAGCGCCGCCTCGGTGCGCCCCGAGACGAGCCAGGGCACCACGCCGCTCTCGGCGTTGACCCGCTGCTCATCTGTCTGACCGTCGGCGTCCGGGGCCTGTTCGAGGATCACATGCGCGTTGGTGCCGGAGACGCCGAACGACGACACCGCCGCCCGGCGCGGCCGCTCGGCCACCGGCCAGTCCCGGGGCTCCGTCAGCAGCCGCACCGTGCCACCGCTCCAGTCCACGTGCCGGGTCGGCTCGTCGATGTGCAGGGTCCGGGCCAGCTTGCCGTCCCGCAGCGCCATCACGGTGTTGATGGCGCCCGCGACCCCGGCCGCCGCGTGCGTATGGCCGATGTTCGACTTGATCGAGCCGAGGTGGAGCGGCCGGTCCGCCGGGCGGTCCGCCCCGTACGTGGCGATCAGCGCCTCCGCCTCGATGGGGTCGCCCAGCCGGGTGCCGGTCCCGTGCGCCTCGACCATGTCCACGTCCGCGCCGGACAGGCCGGCTCGCGCCAACGCGTCCCGGATCACGTTCTCCTGGGCGACGTCGTTGGGCGCGGTGAGCCCGTTGCTCGCGCCGTCCTGGTTGATGGCCGAGCCGCGCACCACGGCCAGGACGCGGTGTCCGTTGCGCCGCGCGTCGGACAGGCGCTCCAGCAGCAGGACGCCGGCGCCCTCGGAGAAGCCGGTGCCGTCGGCGGCGGCCGCGAACGGCTTGCACCGTGCGTCGGGGGTCAGCGCACGCTGCCGGCAGAACTCGGTGAACATCAGCGGCGTGGACAGCACGGTGACCCCGCCCGCGAGCGCCAGGGAGCACTCGCCCTGCCGCAGGGCCTGCCCCGCCAGATGGATGGCCACCATCGACGACGAGCACGCGGTGTCCACGGTGACCGCGGGTCCCTCGAAACCGAAGGTGTACGCGACGCGGCCGGAGATGACGCTGGTGAGGCTGCCCGTGGTGGCGTAGCCCTCGAAGCCCTCCGGGATCCGCGGCAGGCCGGAGATGTAGTCCTCGCTCGACACCCCCACGTAGACGCCGGTCCGGCTGGCGCGCAGGGCGCCGGGCACCACCCCGGCGGACTCCAGCGCCTCCCACGACAGTTCGAGGAGCAGCCGCTGCTGCGGGTCCATTGCCAGCGCCTCGCGCGGGCTGATCCCGAAGAACCCCGCGTCGAAACGGTCGACGTCGTGCAGGAAGCCGCCCTGGCTCACATAGCTGGTGCCGAAGTTGGCGGGATCCGGGTGGAAGAGGCCGTCCAGATCCCAGCCGCGGTCGGTGGGGAAGTCGCCGATCGCGTCGCCGCCCGACAGCACGAGGCGCCGCAGGTCCTCGGGGGACCGCACCCCGCCGGGGAAGCGGCAGGCCATGCCGACCACCGCGACCGGCTCCTGCTCCCCCTCCTCCAGCTCCCGCAGACGGGTCCTGGCGTCGTGCAACTCGGTGGTGACCCGGCGCAGGTACTCGACCAGTTTCTCTTCGCTGACCATGTCGTCACCTGCCTTCAGTGGGAGGGGCGCGGACGTGCGTCGGAGAGCACGCCGAGCTCGTTGTCGATGAAGTCGAGGATTTCGGCGGCCGTGGCGGACGCCAGCTTGTCCGCGGCGTCGAGCGTGGAGCCGTTGCCGTTGCCGTTGCCGTTGTGCGGAGTGTCCTGTGCGCTGTTCGGGGTGTCGGGAGCGAGCTGCTGCTCGATACGCCGGGCCAGCGCCTCCGGCGTGGGGTGCCGGAAGATGACGGCGGCGGGCAGCCGCAGCCCGCTGGCCGCCACCAGCCGGTCGCGCAGCTCGACGGCGGTCATCGAGTCGAAGCCCAGCTCCTTGAACGACGAGTCGCCGCGCACGGCCTTGGGGTCGCTCTGCCCGAGCACCGCGGCGGCGTGGTCGCGCACCAGCTCCAGGACGGCGCGGCGCCGTTCGGCGGGCCCGAGGCCGGCCAGCCGGCTCGCCAAGTCGGCGGTGCGGCCCGGGGCCGCGGCCACCGGCCGGACCGGTGCCCGGCCACCCGCGCTCGCGGCGAGTGCGCGCAGCGCGGCCGGCAGCTCGTGGCCCGGACGGGCGGCCAGGGCCCGGACCCGGATGTCGGCCACCACCAGCCCGGGGCGGTCGGCGTGGCAGGCGGCCCGGAACAGCGCCGCCCCGCGGTCCGCGCCGAGCACCCCCGCCCAGCGCCCGCCGGAGCCAGCCCCGGAACCGGCATCGGCGCCTATGGCAGCGGCCCACGGCCCGAACGCCACCGCGAGGCCGGGCAGCCCGGCCCGGCGCCGCGCCGCCATCACGGCGTCGCAGAACGCACCGGCCGCGGCCCGTTCGGGCGACACCGGACCGCCCCAGGTCGCGGCGGCGTCCGACAGGGTGACCAACCGGACCGACGGCAGTCCGGCGGTGGCCCGTTGCAACGCCGTCACCGCCCCGGCCACCGCGGCCCACCCTCGTACCGTGTCACCCGCCGACTCGACGGCGACCGGCTCGATGGCGGACGACAGCCCCGCGACGTGGACGACGCCGGTCAGTGGATGGGCCGGCTCGACCCGCGCCACCACCCGTTCCAGCGCGGCGGCGTTGAGCGGGTCGACCGTGACCACGCGCACCCGCGCGCCCCACCGCTCCTCACCGCTCCCGCCGTCGTCCGTACTCTCCGCGCCGCCGAAGCGGACCAGTAGCAGCCGCCGGACGCCCTCGGCGCGGGCCAGATGCTCGGCGACAGCCTCGGCGAGCGGGCTTCCGGCGTCCGTGACGAGGACCGTGCCCTCCGCGTCGAACGCCCCGTCGCCCGGGGCCGCGGCGGAGCGCGCCAGGCGTGGCGCGAGCAGTGTGTCCCCGCGCAGCGCGACCCTCGGCTCGTCGAGCGCGGCCACCCGCGCCACGGCCGCCGGACCCGCCTTGGCGCCGATGCCGGTGTCGGTGTCGGTGTCGATGAGCAGGAAGCGGCCGGGATGTTCGGCCTGGACACCGCTTGCGTACCCCCAGGCCGCCGCCGCGGCCGGGTCCACCGGATCGCCCTCGGAGCCGTCGGGCGCCACCGCGCCCCGGGTGAGCACCGCGAGCCGGCTGACCGCCAGCCGCGGCTCGGCACACCAGCCGCGCAGCAGCGCCGCGACGCCCCGTATGGCGGACAGCGCCGCCTCGTCCGGCGCGGCCCCGGGGTGAGCGGCCGGTGTGCGCCACAGCACCAAGGACGGCGCGGGCGCTCCGGCGTCCAGCGCGGCCAGCAGCGCCGGAAGGTCCGCGTACCGATCGGCGTTCGCGTCGGCCGACTCCGTCTCCGACTCCGACTCCGTCAGCGCCTCGCCCAACACGGCCACCCGCCCCGTGTCGTCCTCGGCGCCGGAGGGCTCCGCGGGGGCCACCGCGGTCCAGTCGACGGCGAAGAGACCACCCGCGGCGGCCCCGCTCGCCTCGCGTATCTGCCGTACGCCACGCGGGCGCAGCACCACCGACTCGATGCTCAGCACGGGCGCCCCGGCCGGGTCGGACACCTCAATCCGCAGCTCGCGTTCTTCGTCTGCTTCGTCCAACGGCGACACCCGGACCCGCGCGGCGCGCGCCCCGGTCGCCCACAGCCGGACCCCGCTCCACGCGAACGGCAGCCATACCCGGGCCTCAGCGTCGTCGGGGGCGGTCAGCAGCGCGGGCTGCAACGCGGCGTCCAGCAGCACCGGGTGGATGCCGAACCCGGCCGTGTCCTCACCACCTCCACCGTTGTCACCGCTATCACCGGCATCGTCGGGCAGCGCCACGTCGGCGACCAGGTCGGCGCCGTCCCGCCACAGCGCCCGTACGCCGCGCAGCGCGGGCCCGTAGCCGTAGCCGCGCCGCTCGGCCCGCTCGTACAGCTCCGCCGGATCCAGGGCCTCGGCGCCCGCGGGCGGCCACGGGACGACCGGCGTTCCGGCCGCCGCCGGGCCGGACCGGCCCCCGGGGACCAGCGACCCCACCGCGTGACACGTCCATTCCCCACCGGTGCCGACACCGCCACCGGCGTCGGCGGGCCGGGACGAGATCCGTATCCCACGGCGGCCGGACCCGTCCGGCGCCGCGATCGCGACCTGCGCCAACACGCCCCCGGGCGCACCCGACAGCTCCAGCGGCGCACGCAGCAGCAGCTCCTCCAGCGACGCCCCGCCCGCCTCGTCGGCGGCCAGCAGCGCCCAGTCGACCAGGACCGCGCCGGGCACCAGCCCGACACCCGCCACGGTGTGGCTGTTGAGCCAGGCCGTGTCGTCGGGCAGCCGCCCGTTGAGCACCAGGCCGCCGTCGGCCAGTTCGACCGCCGAGGACAGCAGCGGGTGTCCGGCCGGGCGGGTCCCGGCCCCGGCGGCGAGCCGCTCGCGACGGCCCTGGTCCGGCGTCAGCCAGTAACGCCGCCGCTGGAACGGATAGGTGGGCAGCTCGACCGTACGCGGCCGGTGGCCCTCGCCATCGGCGAACCAGCGGCTCCAGTCGACCGCGAGTCCCGCCGCGAAGCCGTCCCCCAGCGCCCGCGCCACCTGATCCGGGCCGCCCTGGTCCCGGCGCAGCGTGGGCACGGTGGCCGCCGCGACATCGGCCTCCTCGAAGCACTCCCGTAGCGCGGGAATCAGCACCGGGTGGGGGCTGACCTCGATGAACACGCGGTATCCGGCGTCCAGCAGGGTGTCGATCGCCGGGGCGAACCGCACCGGCTGCCGCAGGTTGGTGAACCAGTAGTCGGCGTCCAGCTCCTCCGTCGCCTGCCGGGCGGCGGTGACGGCGGAGTAGAAGGCGGCGCCCGAGGCGCGCGGGGCGAGGTCGGCCAGGTCGGCGCGGATCGTGTCGGCGAGCAGGTCGACCTGCGGGCCGTGCGAGGCGTAGTCCACGTCGATCGTCCGGGCCCGGTGGCCGGCCGCCTCACACGCGGCCACCACCGCGGCGACCTGGTCGGCGGGCCCCGACACCACCGTGGAGTACGGCCCGTTGAACACCGCCACCGTCACCTCGGCGGCCGCCGCGCCCCGGTCCGCGAGGAAGCGCTCGGCCTCCTCGGCGCTCAGCGCGACCGAGGCCATGGTGCCGTGGCCGGCGAGCGCCCGCAGGGCCCGGGAGCGGAGCGCCACCACCCGGGCGCCGTCCCGCAGGGACAGGCCCCCGGCGACGCAGGCGGCGGCGATCTCGCCCTGCGAGTGTCCGACCACCGCGGCGGGCGTCACGCCGAAGCTCTCCCAGACAGCGGCGAGCGACACCATCACCGCCCACAGGCAGGGCTGGAGGACATCGACCCGGGACGGCTCCGGCGCCCCCGGCGCGCCGCGCAGCACGGCGGTGAGCGACCAGTCGACGAACTCGCCGAGCGCCGCCTCGCACTCGGCGACGCGCGCGGCGAAGACGGGGGAGGAGTCAAGCAGTTCCACGCCCATGCCGCGCCACTGCGAACCCTGCCCGGGGAACACCATGACCGGGCCTGGCGCGGCCTCCGCGGAGACGGCGACGGCCGGCGGTCCGTCCGCCACCGCCCGCAGTGCGGACAGCAGCTCGTCCCGGTCCGCGCCGCTGACCACGGCGCGGTGCCGGTCCGCCGACCGCGTGGTGGCAAGCGACCACCCCACGTCCACCGGGGAGGGCGAGGCGCCGTCGGACACCCACTCGGCCAGGCGCCCGGCCTGGGCGCGCAGCGCCTCGGCGGTACGCGCGGACAGCACCCAGGGCACCACGCCACCCTCGGAAGAGGTCTCCGTAGCGGGCGATCCAGGCTGCTCAGGGGCTTGTTCGAGGATGAGGTGGGCGTTGGTGCCGGAGATGCCGAAGGAGGAGACGGCGGCGCGGCGCGGCCGGTCGGTGTCGGGCCACTGGGCGGCCTCGGTGAGAAGGCGGACGTTTCCGGTGGCCCAGTCGACGTGCGGGCTGGGCGCGTCGACATGCAGGGTGGCGGGCAGTCGGCCGTGGCGCAGGGCCATCACCATCTTGATGACGCCCGCGACACCCGCCGCCGCCTGGGTGTGGCCAAGGTTGGACTTGATGGACCCGAGCCACAGGGGCCGGTCCTCGGGGCGGTTCTGTCCGTAGGTGGCGAGGAGGGCCTGGGCCTCGATCGGGTCGCCCAGCGTGGTGCCCGTGCCGTGGGCCTCGACCGCGTCCACGTCCGCCGGGTCCACCCCGGCCGTGGCCAGGGCCTGCCGGATGACGCGCTGCTGCGAGGGGCCGTTGGGCGCGGAGAGGCCGTTGCTCGCGCCGTCCTGGTTCACCGCCGAGCCACGGATGACGGCGAGCACCTGGTGGCCGTTGCGGCGGGCGTCGGAGAGGCGTTCCAGCAGGACGAGCCCGGCACCCTCGCTCCAGCCGGTGCCGTCGGCGGCGGCGGCGAACGGCTTGCACCGCCCGTCCGGGGCCAGGCCGCGCTGCCGGGAGAAGGAGGTGAACATGCCGGGCGTGGCCATCACCGTGGCCCCGCCCGCGAGCGCCAGGTCGCACTCGCCCTGCCGCAGCGCATGCGCGGCGAGGTGCAGCGCCACCAGCGACGACGAACACGCCGTGTCCACCGTGAGCGCCGGTCCCTCCAGGCCGAGGGTGTAGGCCACCCGGCCGGAGGCCACGCTCGGTGTGGAGCCGGTCAGCAGATGCCCGTCGATCTCGGCGGTGGCCTCGTGCAGCCGTGGCCCGTAGTCCACGGCCGTCGCCCCCACGAAGACGCCGGTCGCGCTGGAGCCCAGCGAGGTCGGCGGGATGCCGGCCCGTTCCAGCAGCTCCCAGGAGAGTTCGAGCAGGATGCGCTGCTGCGGATCCATGGCCAGCGCCTCGCGCGGGCTGATCCCGAAGAACTCCGCGTCGAAGTCCCCCGCGTCGTGGAGAAAGCCGCCCCGGCCCGTCGCGCTGCCGCCGCTGCCGCCGCTGCTGTCCGGGTTTCGGCCGAACAGGTCGGCCAGGTCCCAGCCCCGGTCGCCCGGGAACTCACCCACGGCGTCGGTGCCTTCGTCCACCAGCCGCCACAGCGCCTCGCCGGAGTCGGCCCCGCCCGGGTAGCGGCAGCTGACGGCCACTACGGCGATGGGGTCGTCGGCCGTGGCCGACCGGCGCGTCGGGGCGGGGGCGGTGGCCGGCCGCCCGTCGCGGGCCGCGCGCAGCCAGGCGGCCACGGCGTTCGGCGTGGGGTGGTCGAAGGTGAGGGTGGCGGGCAGGGGGATCCGCGTGGCCGTGCTGAGGCGTTCGCTCAGCTCCGTGGCGGCCAGCGAGTCGAAGCCGAGCTGTTTGAAGGTCAGGCTCGGGTCGATGCCGTCGGGGCTGTCGTGTCCCAGCACCAGGGCCGCGTGCGTACGGACGAGGGCCAGCGGCTCGCCGGGGGAGCCTCCATTGTCGGCGGAGGCGGCGGCCGGGGCGGCGGCCGGGCCCGATGACAAAGCCGGAGCTGCCCGCCGCCCGTCCGCGGCCTCGTCCAGGGCGTCGTTCAAGGCGTCGTCGGGCCAGTGGCGTTCGCGCTGGAAGGCGTAGGTCGGCAGGGGCACCCGCCGGGGCTCGTGCCCGGCGAAGCCCGCCGCCCAGTCGACGGCCACGCCTCGTACGTGCGCCTGTGCCATCGCCGCCACGAAGCTGTGCGCCTCCGGCCGTTCGCGGCGCTGCACCGCCACCGCCGCCGGGCGGGGCGCGTCGCCCGCCCAGGCCGTGGCGCTCTCCCGCGCCATGCCCGTCAGCGAGGCGTCGGGGCCGAGTTCCAGGAAGGTGGTGACCCCCGCGTCGCACAGGTGCCGCACACCGGAGTCGAACCGCACGGCCTGCCGCGCGTGGTCGGCCCAGTAGTCGGGCGAGCGCAGCTGGGCGTCGGTGGCCGGCCGGCCGGTCACGTTCGACACCACGGGGATGGCGGGCGCGGCGAAGGCGAGCCCGGCCGCGACCGCGCGCAGCTCCCCGAGCACGCCGTCCAGGTGCGGGGAGTGGAACGCGTGGCTGACCTTCAGCACGGTGGCCTTGCGGCCCTGCTCCCGCCACGCGGCGGTGGCCGCCACCACGGCGTCGCGGTCGCCGGAGACCACCACGGAGGCGGGTGCGTTGACGGCCGCGAGGCCCACCCGTCCGCCGTGTGCCTCCAGCGCGTGCCCGGCCTCCTCGGCGGTCGCCTGCCAGGCGGCCATCGCCCCAGGGATGGCGACCGACTGCATGAGGCGGCCCCGGGTCGCCACCAGCGCGCAGGCGTCGGGCAGCGAGAACACCCCGGCCACGTGCGCGGCCGTGATCTCGCCGACCGAGTGGCCCATCAGATGGTCGGGCGTGAGGCCCCACGACGTCACCAGGCGGTAGAGGGCCACCTCGAACGCGAACAGCGCGGGCTGGGTGTACTCGGTCCGGTCCAGCGGAGCCTCGGCACCCGGCCTCGCCTCGGCGAACATGACGTCCAGCAGCGGGGTGTCGAGCCAGGGGTCCAGATGCGCGCACACTTCGCGCAGCGCGGCGTCGAAGACCGGGTACGCCGCGCAGAGCTCGTGGCCCATGCCGGGGCGCTGGCTGCCCTGGCCGCTGAACAGGAACGCGACCCGGCCGCCGCCCGCGCGGCCACGGAACACCCCCGTCGCGTCCGCCCCGGCGGCCAGCGCGTCGAGACGACCGAGGAGTTCACCGCCGTCGGTGCCCGTGCCCGTGCCCATGCCCGTGCCCAGGACGACGGCCCGGTGGGGGAACGCCGTCCGCGTCGTGGCGAGCGCGTGGCCGACGTCCACCGGGTGCAGCCCGGGGTGTGCGCGCAGGTGTTCGCGCAGCGCGGCGGCCTGGGCCGGCAGGGCTTCCGCGCTCGCCGCCGAGACGACCCACGGCGTGACGGGCGGGGCGGGGCGCGCGGACGCGTCCCCGGGCGGTGGCGGCGTCGGCCGCGCCGATGCCGTGGCCGTGGCCGTGGCGGGCGGCTCGGCCAGGACGACATGGCAGTTGGTGCCGCCCATGCCGAAGGAGCTGACCCCGGCGGTGAGCCGCCGCCGCTCGTCCGGCCAGGGCCCGAGCTCGGTCTGGACGCGCAGGCCGAGCTCGTCCAGCGGGATGTCCGGGTTGGGGGTGGCGAAGTTGAGACTCGGCGGAAGCCGCCGGTGATGGATGCTCAGGGCCGTCTTCAGCAGCCCCGCGATGCCCGCGGCGGCCTCCAGGTGGCCCACGTTGGTCTTGACCGAGCCGACCCGCAGTGGGGTGTCCGCCGGGCGCCGCCCGCGGAGCGCGGCGCCGAGCGCGGCGGCCTCGATCGGGTCGCCGACGGGTGTGCCGGTGCCGTGGAGTTCGACGTACTGCGGTTCGGCGGGCGCCACTCCGGCCGCCTGCCACGCCTGCCGCACCACATCCGCCTGCGCCTCGGCGCTCGGCCGGGTCAGCCCGTCGGTGGCGCCGTCGTTGTTGACGGCGCTGCCCTCGATCACGCAGTACACCGGGTCGCCGTCCCTGACGGCCGCGGCCAGCGGTTTGAGGAGCAGCATGCCGCCGCCCTCGCCGCGTACGAAGCCGTTGGCGCGCGCGTCGAAGGTGTAGCAGCGGCCGTCCGGTGAGAGGCCCTGGAACTGGGCCTCGGCCACCCGCATGCTCTCCTCGGCGAGGATCAGGTTCACCCCGCCGGCCAGCGCCAGATCGGCCTCCCCCCGGCGCAGGCTCTCGCAGGCCAGGTGCACGGCGACCAGCCCGGAGGACTGCGCCGCGTCCACCGTGAGACTCGGGCCGCGCAGGCCCAGGCGGTGGGAGATCCGGTTGGCGATGATGCCGCGGTGCAGACCCGTCATCGTGTGACGGGTGATGTCATGGGGCCGGTGCCGGTGGAGGAGCGTGGCGTAGTCGTCCCAGATGGCGCCGGTGAACACGGCGGTGCGGCCGTCCGCCAGGGTGTCGGGGCCGAAACCGGCGTCCTCCATGGCCTCCCAGGCCAGTTCGAGCATCAGCCGCTGCTGTGGATCCATCGCCACGGCCTCGCGCGGCGAGATGCCGAAGAACCGCGCGTCGAAGGTGTCGACGCGCTCCAGGAGCCCGGCGAAGTACGGCGCGGAGCCGGGCCGCGCGGGCAGGCGGCCGGCCGGTACGGGAACGACGGCGCTCCCACCCGTGCGCAGCAGATCCCAGAACGCCTCCGGGTCGGGGGCGTTCGGCAGTCGACAGGCCAGGCCCACGATCGCGACGGGAGACTTCGCCTGCGGTGAGCGGGTCGGGCTGCTCCCGGCCATGAAACCCCCATACCTGAATTGCAAAACCGCTGGTTATGGCTCGCGACATGCCCCGAACGGTGTTCATTCTGGGAATCCGGCCTAAAGTTGATCTAACCGAAAGCACTCCGGGCGGGTTGACAACGGGGTTGACCGCGCCGGGGTAAAGATCGCGTCGATGATCTGCCGCACCGGGGCCCGACACCCGGTGATCGTGGCCCGAGCAACCGGGGCGGCGACGGTCACCGGTCGATGAATCGCCGTATATGCCCATTTGGTTGTCGGTAGATCGACCCTCACACTGTCGCGCCGTGCGCCGTTAGGATGCGGCGATGCTGCTTTCTCTGCGAGCTCTGTTGCCGATTGTTCCGCCGTCAGCGCCAATCGGCGTCCCCGGCGCCGGCCGCAGTGGTGCACGATGATTCAGCGCACCCGCCGATCGCAAAGCGTCCGTCGATCTTCATAGCCGAGAAGCCCACTCTCACCCGACGCCAATATCGAACTGGGGGCAATGTTGTATCCGCGTGTAAAGTGCAGACGTGGCTTCGCTCTGGCTAAGCTGTCCACGGCGTGGGTAAGACGTCACCACTGAGGTCCGAAGCGCTACCATAAAGGCTTCGGGCCGTCTTGTGTATGGTCGACAGGTTCGAACATAAAATCGGGGTGAATTTCGAATGCTGACCAAATTCGAACGCAATGGTGAGTGCCCCAGGGCCGGCATGGCGCCGACCACGGTGGGGGGTCGCGCGTCATGAGGTACGAGATACTCTGCCCGCTGCGCGTCGTGGACGGCACGTCCACGACCTCGCTCAGCGCCCGGAAGATCGAGGTGCTGCTGGCCGCTCTGCTGGTGCGTGCGGACGACGTGGTGAGCAGTGAGGATCTCGTGAAGGAGATCTGGGGTACTCGCGCACCGCGTCAAGCCGTGGCCACGCTCCACGTCTACGTGTCCCAGCTCCGCAAGTTCCTCAGGCGCTCCGCCGACCGGACCGAGAGCCCCATCGTGACCGCTCGCAGCGGCTATGTGCTGCGTCTCGGCGCGGACGAACTGGACTTCCACGTCTTCCAGGACCTGGTGCGCCAGGGCCGGTCCGCGCGGCAGGCCGGGCGCACCCAGGAGGCGTGCGAGGCGTACGAGGAGGGGCTCGACCTCTGGCGCGGCCCGGTGCTCGAGGACCTGCGTGACGGGGCCATCGTCAACGGCTTCGTGTGCTGGGCCGAGCAGGCCCGGCTGGAATGTGTCGAGTCGTTCGTGGACGCCGGCCTGGAAATCGGCCGCCACCGTGAATTCGTCAGCTATCTCTATGCGCGGATCGAGGAGCTTCCGCTGCACGAGGCGTTCTACCGGCAGCTCATGCTGGCGCTCTACCGTTCGGGGTGCAGAGCGGACGCCCTGAGCGTCTATCAGTCGGCGCGGACGGTCCTGGGGGAGGAACTCGGGCTGGAGCCGTCCGCCACTCTCAAGCGGCTGCATCACGCCGTGCTCGTCGATGCGCCGGAGCTCGAAGCCGCCTAGCCGGCGAAGTGGTGCGGAGTAGCGCCCAGGTAAATTCAGTGCCGACCGAGTGCAGGGGGAAATTCAGTGCGGTACGAGATTTTAGGACCTCTCCACGTCGTCGATGAAAAGGGCAGTTCACTGCTCAGAGCGCAGAAACTCGCCACGGTTCTCGCGGTTCTGCTGATCCGCTCGGATCAGGTTGTCGTGGCGGATCAGCTCACGAGGGAGATCTGGGGCGAGCTGCCCCCGCGGCGGACCACCGCGAGCATCTACGTCTGCATTTCGCGGCTCCGCAAGTTCCTGAGCCGGCCCGGCCAGCCGGATCCCATCGTCACGCGTCCCGGTGGATATATGCTGCGCCGGGCGTCGAGCGAATGTGATTTCGATGTCTTCCAGCGTTTGGTCGCGGACGGCCGCAAGTGCCTCAGGGGCGGGGAGCCCGCGGCGGCGGCCACCCGCTTCGAACAGGCCCTGGCGCTGTGGCGGGGCCCGGCGTTCGGCAATGTCCAGCCGGGACCGATCATGGCGGGCTTCCTCAAGCGGCTGGCCGAGATGCGCATCGAGTGCGCGGAGATGTCCGCGGAGGCCCAGCTCGAACTGGGCCGCCACCGGGAGCTGGTCGGCCGGCTGCGGTCCCTCGTCGACGAGTTCCCGCTCCGGGAGACGTTCTACGGCCAGCTGATGCTGGCCCTCTACCGCTCCGACCGGAAGTCCGAGGCGCTCGGCATATACGAGTCCGCCCGGCGCGTCCTCGACCGCGAGCTGGGGCTCGAACCCGGGCGGAAGCTCAGAGAGCTCCGCCACACCGTGCTCGCCTCGACCTGACGGAGCGGGCCGACGGTGACCCGGGCCCCGGCCCCGTCCGTCCGTCTGTCGGTCCGTCTGTCCGGCCGGCCCGAACTCGCCGGGGGCCTCCCGCGCACGGCGCGGGCGAGCCCACCGGCGATGATTCCGGGCCCCGGGTCATTCGGCGACGTAGGTCCGGCGAATCCACTCGAAGACCCGCAGGTGCTGCCCCTGGTGCTCCTCGAACCGAGCTGTGGGCCGGAAGTGTTCGTAGGCGTTGCCGACGAGGAGCTTCAAGGTCGAGTCGGTGTCGTGGACATACCGCGCGCACGACTGATCGGTCAGCTGCGTGGGACCCCCGCGCAGGATGGCATTGGGTGCGGATGCGGACATAAGCGACTGCATTCCCTTCGCTATACATTTCAAGAGAAGGTTGGCATGAGGTGAAAGCGCGCCGATGTGTGACAAACCCCTTGTTCACAAAGGTCTTGTGGGGGCCCGACTTGGGTGAGATGGCAGATCGCCCCGACCTGCTCCCCCGGACCCGCTGCGCCTGGTCCAGCGTAGACGCGCAGGGTCATGCGGTGTGAGGGTCGTTCGACCGACAAAACGACGACGAAACGACCGACAAAGAGGTTCCCCCCTCACGGATCGTGAGGTTCCCGCCATCGCCGTGTCACACAGACGGTCGCCGAGGATGGATGACCCATGCCGCTTCCCTCACTTCCGCTCCGCGTCCAGCTGCCGGGCCTGAGGCGCTTACCCGAGTCATCCGGGCCCTGGGCGCGCGAATACGTCGCGTTCAACCGGCAGTTGGCGCTCTACGGCCGCGCCGGGGTGATGAGCGCCTGCGCGGTGCTGGCCGTGGTGGGCATGCCGGCGGGGAAGATGCCGGTCGCGGCGGCGATCGCGTCCGCCGCGTTCGCCTGGAGCTGGATCCACCTGTGGCTCGCCAACGCCTCGACGTTACGGCCGGGGCGGCTGCTCGCCCTCGACCTGGCGGTCATGACCGCGCTGTGTCTCAGCCAGTGGCTCACCGTCCCCGACGCGCCGACCGGCCACGGCAGCACCTGGATCCTGGTGTCCCTCAACTTCACGGCCGTGGCCTACCAGCTCATGCAGCCGCCCCTCGTCGCGATTCTGGCGACGCTCTGGCTGTGCTGCGCGGACCTGGCGGGCGCCGCGCTGCACCCGCGCCAGGAGTTGACCGACGTCGCGTACAGCCTGGGCTGGGTGCTGGTGAACATCGTCCTGGCCCAGGCCGTGGTCCGACTGGTGTTCGGCGAGAGCCGGACGGCCGACGAGGCCGCCGACCGGGCCGCGCGGGCGCGCCGGCAGGGCGAGGCGGCGGAGGCCCGGTGCGCGGCGGAGCGGGAACACCTGGCCGCGCTCCACGACACCGCCTGCGCGACCCTGCTGATCGCCTCGGCGCCATGGGCGTCGATGCGGCCGGAGACGCTGCGCGCCCAGGCCGCGAGCGACCTCGTCCGACTGCGCACCGAGCAGTCCGCCGCGGGGGAGGTGGACCTGACCGTCGAGCTGGCCGCCGAGATCGCCGCGCATCCCCTCCGGGCCACCACGCTGTTCGACCCGGATCTCGGCACGGTCTGGCGCCCCGCCGCGGCGGCGCTGCGCGGCGGCCTCGGCGAGGCGCTGCGCAACGTGGAGCGCTACGCGGGGGTGGGCGCCGTGCGGGTCACGGCGGTGCGCACCCGCCACACCGTGGTCGTGACCATCACGGACAGCGGGGTGGGGTTCGACACCGGGCGCGTTCCCGCCCAGCGGATCGGGATCCAGCGTTCCATCCGCGGGCGGATGGCGAGCGTGGGGGGCCGCGGCACCGTGGAGTCCCGGCCGGGGTGCGGCACGACGGTACGTCTGGAGTGGCCGCGTGCCTGAGGACCTGCGTCAGCTGATCACCCGTCACCAGCTCCGCGGCATCCGCGCCGGGGCACTGGTCATCCTGGTCACCCTCCACTTCGCACTCGCGCTGCCCGGCCTCCTGAGCAGCCTGGAGGAGTACCGGCACCCCTGGGTCCCTGTGACCGCCTACGGACTGCTCACCGTGATCCTCGGCGGCAGCGTCCTCCTCGGCCTCGACGGGCGCCCCTGGCCGCGCGGCTGGGTGCCGACGGCGCTGGCCGGCGCCTTCGCTGCCTCGGTGGCCGCCACCACCCAGGTGCCGGCGAGCCAGTACTTCGTCGGCGCCTCCCACTGGTCCTTCACCCTCGTGGGCTGGTTCGCCGTCGTCCTGCTCGGCCACCGGGGACCCATGGCGTTCGGCGCCTTCATCGGCTGCCATCTGGCCGTCAACACCGCCCAGTTGCTGACGGCCGACGTCCCCTCGCGGCCCATCGCCGCGGGCATGGCCGCGAGCGCCCTGTCCGCCTGCTGCTTCCAGATGACCATCGCCGCCGGCGCGAAGCTGCTGCTCAACAGCAGCACCGCCATCGGGGAGGCCCTCCAGGTGCAGGAGCGGGTGCGCACCCGCATCGCCGTCGCCACCCAGATCCAGACGGACCAGCGCCGGCGCTACGCCGAGCTGAACGCGACCGTGCTGCCCCTGCTCACCGGCCTCGCCAACGGCTCCCTGGACCCACGGGACGACGAGGTGCGGCGGGCCTGCGCGCTGGAAGCCGCCCGGCTGAGGCGGCTGTTCGCGGAGAGCGACTGTACGTTCGACCCGCTGGTCCACGAGATGCGGGCCTGTATCGACGTCGCCGAGCGCAACGGGACCACCGTGCAGCTCGCCGTCCGCGGCGACCCCCTCGAACTGCCGCTGCCGCTGCGCCGCGCGCTCCTGGACCCGGTCATCGCCGCACTGGCCGCCGCCCGGCAGACGGCGCGCGTCACCGTGGTGCGCGGCGAGAATCAGGTACGCGTGGGCGTGGTGGTGGACGCGCTGCGGGATCGGCTGCCCGAGCCGGCCGCGAGCGGGATCCGGGTGCGCACGGTCCGCGCGGAGGACCGTCTCCTCGTGGAGGCCGCGTGCCGGATCACAGCTCGTCCAGCGCGATCAGACCGTCCTGAACCGCCCTGGCCACCAGCTTGGCCTTCGTGGTCGCCGGGCGGCCGGCGTTCGCGTACTTGATCCGCACCCGGTCCAGATAGGTGTTCACCGTGCGCTCCGAGATCCCCAGGCTCTTGGCCACCATGGCCTTCGACTCGGACTGGAACCACTCCACCAGCACCTCCACCTCCCGCACGGACAGCACCGGGCGGCTCTGCCGGGTGTCGCTGCCGAACGCGCCGGCCAGCGACGGGGGTGTGTAGGGGATGTCCGCGGCGGCGGCCTGGATCGCCTTGACCAGGTGCCGCTGCCCCTCCGCCTTGGTGATGTAGGTGGCCGAACCCAGGTCCATGCAGGTCAACGCCGCCTCCTGGCTGTCCCGCATCGTGTAGACGACGACCTTGCGCTCCTGCGCGACCAGCACCTGCAACTCCTCGTACGCGGGTCGCCCGTTCTGCAACAGCAGGTCCATGACCACGACGTCCGCGCCCCGGCCCGGACCGCAGAGGGCCACCGAAAGCTCCGACCCCTCGGCCACCACCTTGATCGGCACATGGGCGGCGGCACACCAGGCCGCGATGCCCGCGCGTACCACGGGGTGATCATCGACCAACACGACGCTGAGGGCCATCCCTAACTCCACGCCCACCTACCTATTCGTGACGAACCTGTATAAGGAGTAGACAAACTGATGTGCCTTGAGGTTGTGTGGAATGGACTCGCTTGCTGTGATGCTTCACGTCATGCTTGGGGTTCCCGCGCAATCGGATCCGAGCCTGCCCAAAGGCTCCCCGGGTTTTACACCTCGAATGCGGAAGCGTGGCGAAAGATTCCGTTAATGAACGCTTGTTCGGCATGGGAACGTTTGCCCGAGTCGAGCCGGTGCCCGGTCCCGTCCACCCCCTGCCCGCCGCGCGGCGCACATCCCGGCGTACGTCCCGGTGAACGTGAAAACGGCGCCGTCACCACGACGACGCCGATGAAGAAGGAGTTGTGGCTGAAGCCCATCGACTGCGATGCGGCGCAGGAGCCGGGCCAGCTGGCCCGGCGGGAGGTCATAGCGGCGGGCGAGAGCGTTCTCGGTGACACGGTCCTCCGCGGCGATGCGCAGATAGCAGGTATCTGCTGAGCACGGCTTCACCCAGGGCAGAACGCCGCTCCCTTCCCCCGGCGCCCCGGATCCCTAGGCTGAGGAGGTGAGCACTCATGCGCCGAACGAAGCCCACGTCATCCCCCTGCGCCCGCAGGCCTCGCCACCCGGTTCCGGCGAGGCGACCCGCGCCCCGCAGCGACCGGCGGGAGCCCCACAGACACCCGCGCCGAGGGAACCCCTGTGGCGCGACCTCGTCGGCGGTGCGCTGCGGCGCGAGCGGCTCGCCCAGGAGCGCACGCTGAAGGACGTCGCGGAGGCGGCCCGGATCTCGATGCCGTACCTGTCGGAGCTGGAGCGCGGACGCAAGGAGGCCTCCTCCGAGGTGCTCGCGGCCGCCGCCCAGGCCCTCGGGCTCGGCCTCGCCGACCTGCTCTCGCTCGCCCAGGACGAGTTGGCCCGGCACGCCCGGAGCCGCGTGGGCCGGGGCCGCACGTCGCCCACGGCGCGGTACGACGGCCTCTGCCTCGCCGCCTGACCGAACGAACCGACGGCCGGTACGACGGGGCGCACCACCGTCGTACCGGCCGGCTCGTCGGCCTTCGGCCACGGCCTCGCGGGGTCAGACGAACGCGAGCCGTCGGCTCAGCACCTCGTCGGCGAGCCCGTAGGCGACGGCCTCCTCGGCGGTGAGCACCTTGTCCCGGTCCATGTCCGCGCGCAGCGTCGCCACGTCATGACGCGTGTGCCGGGACAGGACCTCCTCCACCTGCGAGCGGATGCGGACCATCTCCTTGGCCGCGAGGCTGAGGTCGGAGACCGTTCCCTGCCGGCCGCCGCTGGCCGGCTGGCCGAGCAGCACCCGCGCGTGCTGGAGCACGAACCGTCGCCCGGGATCTCCGCCGGCCAGCAGCACCGCCGCCGTCGAGGCCGCCTGACCGACGCAGAACGTGGAGATCGGCGCCTGCACGAACGTCATCGTGTCGTAGATCGCCATCAGCGAAGTGAACGATCCACCGGGCGAGTTGAGATAGATCGAGATCTCGCGCTCCGGGTTCGCCGACTCCAGATGCAGGAGTTGCGCGATGACCACATTGGCGACCCCGTCGTCTATCTCGGTGCCGAGGAAGATGATCCGCTCGTTCAGCAGCCGGCTGAAGACGTCGTAGGACCGCTCGCCCTGCGCGGTCCGCTCGATGACGTAGGGAACCGTGTACGACCCCATGTCACAACCCCATCCGTCGGCGCGACGCGGCCGGGCGGATGTCGGCGACCGACTCCACCACCCGGTCCACGATCCCGTACTCCCTGGCCTGCTCGGCCGTGAACCAGCGGTCCCGGTCGCCGTCCCGCGCGATCGTCTCCTCGCTCTGCCCGGTGTGCTCGGCGGTGATCCGCTCGATGGCCTTCTTGGTGAACTGGAGGTTCTCCGCCTGGATCTCGATGTCCGCGGCGCTGCCACCGATGCCCGCTGAGGGCTGGTGCATCATGATCCGCGCGTTCGGCAGCGCGAACCGCTTGCCGGGCGCCCCCACGGTGAGCAGGAACTGGCCCATGCTGGCGGCGAACCCCATCGCCAGCGTCGAGACGTCGTTCGGGATGAGCCGCATGGTGTCGTAGATGGCGAGGCCCGCGGTGACCGCCCCGCCGGGGCTGTTGATGTACAGGCTGATGTCGGTGCGCGGGTCCTCCGCCGACAGCAGCAGCAACTGCGCGCACACCCGGTTGGCCGACACGTCGTCGACCTGTGTGCCGAGGAGGACGATCCGCTGGGCGAGCAGCTGTGCCGCGAGATGGTCGTCGAAGCGGCTGGGCGGTGTCTCGCCCTCCCCCGCGCGGGGCGGGAGCGTGGTGAGTGGAGTCATCTGGTCTCCTTGTCGAGGTGGGGATGCCATCGACTCCACTCTTGACCTCGGGAGATCCCCGGATGCGGTTACTCTGCCCGCCGCAGATTCGCCACGGGCAGAGTCTTCGACACAAAAAAGAGGGTTGTGATCGTTGAATCACAACCCTCATAACCATGTACATATGGTGAGTGTCCGAGGGGGGACTTGAACCCCCACGCCCGATAAAGGGCACTAGCACCTCAAGCTAGCGCGTCTGCCATTCCGCCACCCGGACAAGGTGTCTGCCGTCCGGCCCTGGGCCGTTCCGACGGGAAAACCATAGCAAACATCCGGACGTGCTCGATCACGCGTACCCGCGCCCCGGGCGGCCCCCGCGGCGGGCCGGGGCGCGGGAAGTGTGGACGGGGTGTGACGGCGGTATTTCCGCCTTGGGCTGGACGGGTGTGCGGGGGAGGATGGCGGAGGACCCCTGTCGCGGGCCCTGCCCGCGCGCGGGCAGGGCCCGGCAGCAGAACCTTGAGGAGGCAGTGTGAGCGAGTCGACTTCGGCCGCGAGGGCGACCGGCACGGTCAGTGGTGAGGACGAGGTCGTCGACCTGTGCCGTGACCTGATCCGGATCGACACCAGTAACTACGGCGACAACTCGGGCCCGGGCGAGCGCGCGGCCGCCGAGTACGTCGCGGAGAAGCTCGCCGAGGTGGGGCTCGAGCCGCAGATCTTCGAGTCGGACCAGGGCCGGGCGTCGACGGTCGCACGGATCGCGGGCGAGGACCCCTCGCGCCCCGCGCTGCTCATCCACGGCCACACCGACGTCGTCCCCGCCAACGCCCACGACTGGACCCACCACCCCTTCTCCGGCGAGATCGCGGACGGATGCGTCTGGGGCCGTGGCGCGGTGGACATGAAGGACATGGACGCGATGACGCTCGCGGTCGTACGCGACCGGCTGCGCAGCGGCCGCAAGCCCCCGCGCGACATCGTGCTGGCCTTCCTCGCCGACGAGGAGGCGGGCGGGGTGTACGGCGCGCGGCACCTCGTCGACAACCACCGGGACCTCTTCGAGGGCGTGACCGAGGCGATCGGCGAGGTCGGCGGCTTCTCCTTCACGGTCAACGAGAATCTGCGGCTCTACCTGATCGAGACCGCTCAGAAGGGCATGCACTGGATGCGGCTGACCGTGGACGGCACCGCCGGGCACGGCTCGATGACCAACAACGACAACGCGATCACCGAGCTCTGCGAGGCGGTCGGGCGGCTCGGGCGGCACAAGTTCCCGGTCCGTGTCACCAAGACGGTGCGGTCCTTCCTCGACGAGCTGTCCGACGCGCTCGGCACCCCGCTCGACCCGGAGAACATGGACGAGACGCTCGCCAAGCTCGGCGGCATCGCCAAGCTGATCGGGGCCACGCTCCAGAACACCGCCGCGCCGACCATGCTCGGCGCCGGCTACAAGGTCAACGTCATCCCGGGCCAGGCCACGGCCCATGTGGACGGCCGCTTCCTGCCGGGGTACGAGGAGGAGTTCCTGGCCGACCTGGACCGGATCCTCGGCCCGCGGGTCAGGCGCGAGGACGTGCACGCGGACAAGGCCCTGGAGACCACCTTCGACGGCGCGCTGGTCGACGCCATGCAGTCGGCGCTCAAGGCCGAGGACCCGATCGCCCGCGCCGTGCCGTACTGCCTCTCGGGCGGCACCGACGCCAAGTCCTTCGACGACCTCGGCATCCGCTGCTTCGGCTTCGCGCCGCTCCAGCTGCCCCCGGAGCTGGACTTCGCCGGCATGTTCCACGGCGTCGACGAGCGGGTGCCGGTGGAGGGGCTCAAGTTCGGCGTCAGGGTGCTGGACCGGTTCATCGACGCCTGCTGACCGGATGGGCTAATCGATCACACATACTGACTGAATCAATAAGGGTGAATGGTGTCGTAGCTTCATAGCTCGATTGCTCCTTCCTCGTTACATGGTGTGCGGCCCCCAACAGGGCCGTTGCATCGATCATGTGACGTGGAGTCACAGTCCCGAGGTGTGCGATCCCGGGTGGCCCCGGAGACCGGTGAGGTGCTCCGGGGAGGCCCGGGTGGGGGGCGGGCGATTCGGCCCGTGCGCATTCCGCGGGACGGAAGGCAGGGGAGCGAGAGAGTTATGCGACAGGTTGCGAAAAAGGGCCTGATCACCATCGCGGCGGCGGGCGGGGTACTTGCCGTGACCGGCGGCTACGCCTACGCGGACACGGGGGCCGGCGGCAGCGCCGCGCACTCGCCGGGAGCGGTGTCCGGCAACTTGATCCAGGTGCCCGCCGAGGTCCCGGTCAATGTGTGTGGCAACACCGCGACCGTCCTCGGGGTGTTCAACAGCGGTGGGGGAAGCGGCTGCGGCAACAAGACGGGCGCCTCCGGGGGCTCCCAGCAGAGCGGCTCCAGCGCGGAGGGCGGCACCGAGAGCTCGTCGGGCGTCGGCTCCGGCAACGCCGTCCAGGTCCCGGTCCATGTGCCGGCGAACGTCTGCGGTAACGGCGTCGGGGTCGGCACGGTCGGGAACAGCGACATGGGTGGCGAGTGCGGCGGCGTCGTGGACGCCGTTCCGGACGACCCCGAGGAGCCGGGCAACCCCGACGAGCCCGGTAACCCCGATGAGCCGGGCAACCCCGACGAGCCGGGTGACCCGGGCAACCCCGGAAAGCCGGACGACCCGGGCAAGCCGCACAACCCCGGGCACAACAACCCGGGCGGCCACACGCCCACGCCCTCCTCGCCGGGGAACGGCGGCGGCCACGCGGCGGGCCACGGCGGGAACCACGGAGCCCAGCAGGTCGGTGCGAACGGCGTGGACGCCTCCTCGCACCTCGGGGGCTCCCAGCTGGCCGGCAGTGAGCAGCTCGCGCACACCGGCGCCGGGCCGGTCGCGCTGGCCATCCCGGCGGCCGCGGGCATGCTGCTCGCGGGCACCGTGCTCTACCGCAGGGCGCGGGCCGGACAGCACTGAGGCGGCACTGAGGCGGCCCTGAGGCCGCACTGAGCCGGTACTGAGACCGGCACATCGCGCTCCGGCGTGATCACGAGCGGGCCCCGCACACCGGCGGGGCCCGCTCAGCGCGTCAGCGGCTCACCACGTGGCGCGGAGCTGGCGGATGATCCGGCGGCGCAACCGCACTCTGCGGCTGCCGTCTGGATTCAGGCGAAGGCGGTCCAGCTCCCAGTGTCCGTACTCGGCATGGTCGGTCAGCAGGCGTGTGGCGGCCTTGCGGGAGACCCCGCGCGGCACATACACGTCACAGAATTCGTATTCCGGCATCGCATCTATTGTGCGGGACCAGGCCCGCTACGGATAGCGTCTGCACTATGTCTGATGCTGCGCAGCCATCCGCTGCCGAGGTACGCGCCGCCGCCGAAGCGGTGAAAGCCGCACTGGATCGTCACCTCGACGCTGTCGAACGCCGGTCCGGGGAGGACGACCGGGCCGTCTACGACGCGTTCAACGAACTGGCCGCGGCAGCCGAGGTGTACGACGAGCTGCTCTACGACGCCTACGACGAGGTGACGCCCTTCGAGATCCCTGGGGACGACTCCCTGCCCGCCTATACCGGGCCCGAGGAACCGAGCGCACTGACCGTGCTGATCCGCAGGGACTACGCGGTCGTCGAACCGCAGCGCCTGCTCGCGCAGGCCCGGCGGGTCGCCGAGCCGGACCAGGGCACCGGGGCCGGCGACGCCGGCGGGCCGGGCGGCGCGGCTGCCGTCGGCGACAGCGTGCAGGCCGCCGTCGGCGTGATCTTCGGCGAGTACGAACCGGACGAGATCGCCTCCCGCCACAAGGAGTTCGGCCTGGAGGAGGGCGACTCGACCCTGTGGGTGGCGGCCGGGGACGAGCTCCCGGAGCCGGGGGAGTGGCTGGCCACCCCCTTCGACCAGCCGGATCCGGAGCAGGTCGTCTGCCGCTTCGATGTGAGCTCGGTCTTCGACGAGGAGCTGGACGACGAGGACGACCTGGAGGTACTGGGCCCGGGGAGCTGAGCCCCGAGCACCTGCTTGAGGCGCCCGTCGCGCACGACGGCGCCTTGGACGCCCCGTCCGGCGAATCCGCGGACGGGGCGTCGTTCCATGTGAGGGCCTACCCGGCGGACGGGAGCTGCGTCTGGAGCAGCGACCGCAGCCGGGTGGTCCGCTCTGCCGCCGGGATCTCCGCCACCGCCCGCGCCAGGGCCGCCTCGGCGCCGTGCACCACGGACAGATGGCGCTCGCCCCGGCCGAAGGCCGTGTACGCCCAGGCCCTGGTCAGACCCGCGGCCGCGTCGCCGGGCAGCACCACGACCACCGCCGGCCAGCGGGCCCCGACCGCCTGGTGGGCGGTGAGCGCCCAGCCGAGGCGGACCGTGTCGGCGACCTGCTCACGGGGCACCACGACGGCGGTGCCCGCGCAGTCCAGATGCAGACCGTCGGCATCCGCCGAGACCACCGTGCCCGGCAGCGCACGGCCCGGCGCCGGGACATAGGCGACCCGGTCGCCCGGGTCGAAGCCGCCGAACCGGCCGGGGCCGGGGTTCAGCCGCTCCTTCAGGGCGGCGTTGAGCGCGCGGGTCCCCGCGCCGCCGCCGTGGCCCGGGGTGATCACCTGTGTGTGCTCCGGCTCCACGCCGATCGCGCGCGGCACCGAGTCGGCGACCAGCTGGACCGCGCGGTGCACGGCCTCGCCCGCGTCCCGCGCCGGGACGATCACGACCTCCTTGCCGGGGGCCTCGACCTGGTTGAGCTCACCGATCCCGATGCCCGAGACCAGCTCGCCGATCGGCCCGGGGTCCGGCGTCCGGGAGACCAGCTGGGGGCAGCGGCGGGCGGCCAGCAGATCCGCGAAGACCTTGCCCGGGCCCGCCGAGCCCAGCACACCGGGGTCCCCGCTCAGCACCAGCCGCGCACCGTCCGGCAGCGACTCCACGAGCATCGCCGCGGTCTCCACGTCCAGCTGCGGGGCGTCCAGCACGGCGAGCAGATCGAGCGCGAGCGCCCCGTCCTCGTCGCGGCCCGGGCCCTCGTGACCGGAGAGCAGCCCGGCGACGGTGACCGCCGAGGCGGCGTCGACCAGCGCGGCCAGCCGCTGCCTGCCGTCCTCGGTGTGCGCCGCCGCGTACGCCCGCAGCCCCAGGGACCTGGCCGCGGCGACGAGCGCCGCCGGTTCGGCCCGGGCGGCCTCGCCGCCGCTGTGCGCGACCAGCCCGTGGTCCGCCGCCGCGCGGATCAGCTCCGCGGCGGACGGGCTCGCTGCGGCGCCGGCCGCGGCCTCCCAGTCGGCCGCGCCCGGTGCGCCCGCGGCCACCTCCGCATCGCCGTCACCGGAGTCGCCGGACTCGCCGTCGGCCCCGCTCTCCTCGGTATCGGGCGCTGGGCCGCCGGACCGGTCGGCGAAGGTGCCGGCGAGCCGGGCCAGGCCGTCGGCCAGGCTCTCCTCCGCCAGGGCGAAGCGGTCCAGCCCCAGGAGGACCCGCACCGGCCGCTCCTCGTCCTCCCCGTTCCCGGCCGCCGGACGGGCGGCCCCCGGGGTGTCGAGGGCGTCCTGGAAGACCAGCACCCGGCCGTCCGCGATCGCGGAACGGAGCCCCGCGTCCGGATCCGGCACGGACAGCTCGGCGAGCCCGGCGCGCAGCGCGGAGGACTCCAGCGCGGTGTGCCCTTCGAGCGCCGCGCGCTCGAGCAGCCAGACCGTGAGCGCCTGCGACCGGCGCTCGTCGCCCGGCCCGCAGTCCGGCCCGAGCAGGGCCCGGGCGAAGCCGTCCGCCTGGTCGTGGCGCACACCGGGCACGGCCAGCAGCTGCCAGGGGTCCTCGCACAGCACCTCCGCGGCCCCCTCGCCCAGAGCGGCCGCGACCGCACCGGCCAGGGCCTCGGGGGCGCCGCCCTCGACCAGCACCTGCCGGACCTCGCCGGCGCCGGGGACGTCCCCCGCCGGGCGCGGCACCGGGCCGGGCGGGACAGTCGTGCGGACCGGCTGCCCGGCGCCCGGCCCGCCGGGCCCGGCCGACCGGGGCCGCTCGGGCCCCGGGCCGCCCGTACGCTCCCGGGCACCGTCAGGGCGGGCCCCGCCGCCCCCCGCGGCCCGCGCCGCGGCACCGCCGGGGCGGGCCGCGGGTGCGTCGTTGAAGAACGAGGCCGCCGACCGCTCGCCGCTCTCCACGGCCCGCACCGCCGCGGCCAGCGCCTCGGCCGCGGCGGACCGCTTGCCGCCCTCTGCGGGCTTGGCCGGGGACTCCTCGCTCCCCGTGCCGGAGGCGGACGCCGCCTGGGCTTTGCCCTTTTCGTCGCCACCGCTGTCGGGGGCCCCGTCGGCCCCGTCGGCCGCGTCCGTAGCCGTCCGCGCCGCGGGGGTGTCGGGGGTGGGCTCCTCCTCGGGGGCGGAGGCGGCCTCGCCGGCGAGGCGGTCGGTGCTCACAGGGTGCTCCAGTCCTGATCGGGATAGCGGTGCACGGGCGCCGACACATCGTCGAGCGCCCGGCAGATTTCCTCGGGAAGACTAAGCGCCTCCACTGACAGCGCCGCCCTGAGCTGCTGTGCGTTCCGCGCGCCGACGATCGGCGCGGTGACGCCCGGGCGGTCCCGGACCCAGGCGAGCGCCACATGCAGCGGGGTGGTCGCCAGGCCGTCGGCCGCGGTGCAGACGGCCTCGACGATCCGGCTCGCCTCCTCGTCGAGATACGGGGCGACGAAGGCCGCCAGCTGCTCGGAGGCGCCGCGCGAGTCGGCCGGGGTCGTGTGGCGGTACTTGCCGGTCAGCACCCCGCGGCCCAGCGGGGAGGAGGGCAGTATGCCCAGGCCCAGGTCCAGGGCGGCGGGCAGCACCTCCCGCTCGATTCCGCGCTGGAGCAGCGAATACTCCATCTGCGTGCTGGCGAGCCGGGTGTGCGCGCCGGGCGAGGCGAGCTGCCAGGTGGCCGCCTTGGCGAGCTGCCAGCCGGAGAAGTTGGACACCCCCACATACCGCGCCCGCCCACTGCTGACCGCGATGTCCAGCGCCTGGAGCGTCTCCTCGATCGGGGTGACCGGGTCGAAGGCGTGCACCTGCCACAGGTCGACATAGTCGGTGCCGAGCCGCGCGAGCGAGCCGTCGAGCGCGGCCAGCAGATGGCCCCGCGAGCCGTCGAAGCGGCGGTCGGGATCGGGGACGCTGCCCGCCTTGGTGGCGATCTGGAGGTCGCGGCGCGGCACGAGACCTTCCATCAGCTGGCCCAGGAGGTACTCGGCGCCGCCGTCCGCGTACACATCGGCGGTGTCCACGAGTGTCCCGCCCGCGTCCCAGAACGCCTTGAGCTGATCGGCGGCGTCGTGTTCTTCGGTGTCCCGCCCCCAGGTGAGCGTGCCGAGCCCGAGCCGGGATACGCGCAGGCCCGTGCGGCCGAGGTGCCTTAGCTCCATGAACGTTGAGATTACTGGCCGGAGATCGAACCGTGTTCGGCCTGTGGATAACCCGGTCCTGACGTACCCCGACGCGGCGCGCTAGAGTCCGGGCGACAAGGACGTTACTGATGGGTAAGGGGTGCGGCATGAGGCTCGGAATCAACCTCGGCTACTGGGGCGCCGGGATGGACGCGGACAACCTCGCGGTCGCCCGGGAGGCCGACCGCCTCGGCTACGCGGTCTGCTGGGCCGCCGAGGCGTACGGCTCCGACGCCGCCACCGTGCTCTCCTGGGTGGCCGCGCAGACCGAGCGCATCGACGTCGGGTCCGCCATCTTCCAGATCCCGGCCCGTACGCCCGCGATGACGGCGATGACCGCGGCGACCCTCGACTCGCTCTCCGGGGGCCGCTTCCGGCTCGGCCTCGGCGTCTCGGGACCGCAGGTCTCCGAGGGCTGGTACGGCGTGCGCTTCGACAAGCCGCTGGCCCGCACCCGCGAGTACGTGGAGATCATCCGCAAGGCCATGTCCCGCGAGCGACTGACCCACGAGGGCGAGAACTGGACCCTGCCGCTGCCCGGCGGCCCCGGCAAGCCCATCAAGCTCACCGTGCACCCGGTGCGCGAGCACATCCCGCTGTACATCGCCGCCATCGGCCCGAAGAACCTCGAGCAGACCGGTGAGATCGCGGACGGCGCGCTGGTCGTCTTCTTCGCACCCGAGCACGCCGAGGCGACGACCCTGGGCCCGATCCGCGCGGGCCGGGAGAAGGCCGGCAAGGACCTGAACGGCTTCGACCTGGTGCCCACCGTGCCGATGGCGGTCGGCGAGGACATCGACGACCTCGCGGACCGCTTCCGCCCCTACACCGCGCTGTACGTGGGCGGCATGGGCAGCGCGAAGCAGAACTTCTACAACAAGCTGGCGCGGCGGATGGGGTACGAGAAGGAGGCCGCCGAGATCCAGGAGAAGTACCTGACCGGCGACAAGGAGGGCGCCGCGGCCGCCATCCCGCGCGAGCTGATCGACTCCACGGCGCTGCTCGGGCCCGTCGAGCGCATCGCCGACCGGATGCGGGCCTACGCCGAGGCCGGGGTCACCACGCTCTCGCTGTCCCCGTCGGGCTTCACCCTCGACGAGCGCCTCGCGGGCCTCCGCGCGGGCGTCGAGGCCCTGGAGCGAGCCGGGCTGGCCTAGAGGCGTTCCGGCGGGGGACACCGGCCGGGCCGGGGAAGCCGGGGGGTTCTACGGCCGTGGTGGGGGCTCGGGGTGTCTTCCCCGCCACGGCCGTCACTCAGCACAACGCCTCGGGGCCCGCGCGGTTACGCGGGCCCGGCGCCCTCCCACTCGTCCGTCCGGCGCAGCCGGGCCGCCCATCTGTTGCCGCCGCCGACCCGCGGCATTTGACTTTTGCTGCGCGGAACGTCGTGCGACGCCGTGCACGGAGGTGGCGGAGATGCTCTCGGCGAAGAAGCTGTTCCAGGAGATCCTCGACAACGACGAGTCGTTCCGGCTCTTCTGCTCCATCGCCGCCAGCGGCGAGGCCCAGGGCGGCTGGGAGAACGGACGGATCGCCGCCCTCGTGCCGGAGAGCCAGCGCGCCCTCGCCCCGAAGATCGCCCGGCACGGCGCGGACGAGGACAAGCACGGCAGGATCTTCAACGCCCTGCTGCGCCGGCGCGGCCTCGACCCGGTCGAGATCCCGCGTGAGACCGACTACACGATGCTGCTCGAAGCGCGCGGCATCGGCCTCGCCCACGACAAGCTGCGCCGCGACGAGCCGCTGACCGAGCGCGACATCGTCATCTACCTCGCCCACAGCCGGGTCACCGAGCAGCGGGCCGCCGGCCAGATGGCGCAGCTGTGCCGGTACTTCGGGGACGATCCGCTCCTCGGCCGCGCGATCGGGATGATCTCGGGCGACGAGGACAACCACCTCGCCTACTGCCACGAGGAACTGCTGCGCCTGGCCACCGCCGGGCACGGCCGGACCATTCAGCGCGCCCTCAAGGAGTGCGCGCTTGCCGAATCGCGGGTCCACCGCGACGTCGGCCTCGCCGTGATGGCGCGCATGGGCCGCATCCTGGGCTGGTCGAGGGCCAGAGCGGCGCTGCTGGCGGCGGGCATCCGCGCCCTGTACGTGTTCGAGCGGCTCGGCGGCTGGCGGCGCATGGTGGCGCTGCGGATGCCCGAGCGGCGGGACGCGCTCGGCGGGCCCGCGACGCCCGCCCCCGAGTTCGCCTAGCCCGCGTACGTCCCGCTCCTGGCCGGTCGGCCACGGCGCCACCCCCGTCGGAGCCGGCCGCTCAGAGCCAGCCGCGTCCCTTGAAGAAGCGGTACAGCCCGAAGACCGCCACGATCATGAGCATCAGCGCCGCCGGATAGCCCCAGGGCTGGCTGAGCTCGGGCATGTGCTTGAAGTTCATGCCGTAGACCCCGGCGATCAGCGTGGGCACCGCGGCCATCGCCGCCCACGCCGAGATCTTCCGCATGTCGTCGTTCTGCCGCACACCCATCTGCGCCAGATGCGCGGCGAGTATGTCCGACAGCAGCCGGTCGAGCCCCTCGACATGCTCGTTCACCCGGGTCAGATGGTCGCTGACGTCACGGAAGAACGGCCGCGACCCCTCGTCGACGAACGGCACCCCCGCACCCGCGAGCCGCGCCATCGGGTCCGCCAACGGGCCTGTGGCCCGCCGGAATTCGAGCACCTGGCGCTTGAAGGCGTAGATCCGCCCGGCCGTGTTCGCCACCGCCCCCGACGGGCCGAACACCTCCGTCTCCAGCTCGTCCAGGTCCACACGGAGTGAGTCGGCCACGTCCAGATAATGGTCCACGACCGCGTCGGACACCGCGTACATCACGGCCGTGGGTCCGTGCTGGAGCACCTCGGGGGTCTTCTCCAGCCGCTCGCGGACCGCGCTCAGCGGATTGGCCCGGCCGTGCCGCACGGTCACCGCGAACGAGTCGCCGACGAACACCATCAGCTCTCCGGCGGTCACGGTGTCCGCCGCGTCGTCGTACTCGACCGGCTTGAGCACCAGGAACAGCGAGTCGTCGTAGACCTCCAGCTTGGGCCGCTGGTGGGCGCGCAGCGCGTCCTCGACGGCCAGCGGGTGCAGCCCGAACTCGCTGGTGACCAGCTCGAACTCCTTCTCCGTCGGCTCGTGCAGGCCGATCCACAGGAACGAGTCACCGGACGCTCTCGCCTGGTCGAGGGCGTCGGAGAAGTCGGCGGGCCCCTCGGTACGCCGCCCGTCCCGGTAGATGGCACAGTCCACGATCACGCGGGGCATTCTGCCCCGCTTACGGCAAAAGCGCACGGGGAGGCCCTCCGGGCGGCCCCGGGCGGCCCCCGGAGGCGCGGTGCGGGGGCCGTAGGGTGGCAGGCATGCCCACGCTGATCCTCGTCCGGCACGGCCGGTCCACCGCAAACACCGCGGGAGTCCTCGCGGGCTGGACGCCCGGCGTCGCCCTCGACGAGCGCGGCACGGCCCAGGCCGAGGCCCTGCCCGGGCGGCTCGCCGCTCTGCCGCTCGCCGCCGCCGTCACCAGCCCGCTCCAGCGCTGCCGGGAGACCCTGGCCCCGCTGCTGGCCGCCCGGCCCGAGCTGCCCCTGCACACCGACGAGCGCATCGGGGAGTGCCACTACGGCGACTGGTCCGGGCGCAAGCTCGCCGAGCTCGCCGACGAGCCCCTCATGAAGGTCGTCCAGCAGCACCCCTCCGCCGCCGCCTTCCCGGGCGGCGAATCCATGCGGGCCATGCAGGCGCGCGCGGTCGACGCGGTGCGCGACTGGAACGCCCGGATCGAGGAGGAGCACGGTGCCGACGCGGTCTACCTGATGTGCTCGCACGGCGACGTCATCAAGGCGCTCATCGCCGACGCCCTCGGCCTGCACCTGGATCTCTTCCAGCGCATCTCGGTCGAGCCCTGCTCGGTCACCGCCGTCCGCTACACCCGGCTGCGCCCCTTCCTCGTGCGGCTCGGCGACACCGGCGACTTCGGCTCCCTCGCACCCCGGCAGGACGACGCGGGCGCCGAGGCTGCCGAAGACACGAGCGCGGACGTGGGCGGCGGCACGGACGAAGACCGGGCCGGGGACGCGGAGGTGGGCGGCGGCGCGGGAGCACCGTGATCGCCGAGCGCAGTAGGGTGGTGCCGCGGCGCTGCCCAACCGCGCACAGCCGTGGCCGGGCAGTCGCGCGACCCCAGCAGTCGACACCCAAAACCCTGAAAACCACGTCGAACCAAATGGAGCAGGACGTTGTCCCGTCAGGTGTTCCTCTATGACCCGCCGGACCGTTTCGTCGCCGGCACGGTCGGGCTGCCCGGGCGCCGCACCTTTTTCCTCCAGGCGTCAGGGGGCGGCCGGACCACCAGCGTCGCGCTTGAGAAGACCCAGGTCGCCGCGCTCGCCGAGCGGATAGACGAGCTGCTGGACGAGGTGGTGCGGCGCACCGGCGGAAACGCCCCGGTGCCCGCCGTCGCGCCCCCGGACCTCTCCGACACCGCGCCGCTGGAGGTCCCGGTGGAGGAGGAGTTCCGCGTCGGCACCATGGCGCTCGCCTGGGACGGCGAGGAGCAGCGCATGATCGTGGAGGCGCAGGCCCTCGTCGAGCTGGAGGCGGAGTCCGAGGAGGACCTCGCCGAGGCCGAGGAGCGGCTGCTCCAGGACGAGGTCAACGGGCCGCCGATGCTCCGGGTGCGGCTCACCGGGCCCCAGGCGCGCGCGTTCGCCAAGCGCGCCCTGGAGGTCGTCAACGCCGGCCGCCCGCCGTGCCCGCTGTGCAGTCTGCCGCTCGACCCGGAGGGACACGTATGTCCGCGCCAGAACGGATATCGCCGCGGGGCGTGACGCCTCCGGAGCCGTCCGAGCTGCTGGCGCGGGGTGAGCTGACGGTGCGCGGCCGGGTCCGGGAGGCGTCCAACGCCGTGCTGTACTGCACGGTCGAGTACGAGGGCCACAGCGCCGCCTGCGTCTACAAGCCGGTGGCCGGGGAGCGCCCGCTGTGGGACTTCCCGGACGGCACCCTCGCCCAGCGCGAGGTCGCGGCCTACGAGCTCTCCGAGGCCACCGGGTGGGGCCTGGTGCCGCCGACCGTGCTGCGGGACGGGCCGTACGGGCAGGGCATGTGCCAGCTGTGGATCGAGGCGGCCACCGGCGAGGACGGCGACGACGCCCCGGAGCTGCTCGCGCTCGTCGACGGAGACGAGCCGGGCCCGGGCTGGAAGGCCGTCGCCTTCGCCGAGGTCGAGGAGGGCCGCACCGCGCTGCTGGTGCACGCCGACGACGAGCGGCTGCGCCGGCTGGCCGTCCTCGACGCCGTGATCAACAACGGCGACCGCAAGGGCGGGCATCTGCTGCCCGCCCCCGACGGGCGGCTCTATGCGATTGATCACGGTGTGACCTTCAACGCCGACGACAAGCTGCGCACCCTGCTGTGGGGCTGGGCGGGGGAGCCGCTGTCCGACGAGGCGCTCACCGTGCTGCGGCGGCTCGCGGACCGGCTGGCCGACGGCGATCCGCTCACCGCCCGGCTGGCCGAGCTGATCACAGAAGCCGAGATCGCGGCGCTGCGCGCCCGGGTCGCGGCCCTGCTGCGGTCCGGGTGTCACCCCAAGCCCAGCGGGCAGTGGCCCGCCATCCCCTGGCCCCCGGTCTGACGGCGTACCGGGCAGAGCCGGCAGACACAGCAGGTCACGGGCGATTCCGCAAGACCGCCTATCGAGCCAACTAGGGGCCATCCGGTTCGTATCCGGAAGCGGCATCCGGTTACGCTCGACACATGTATGCCTGGCCCGCTTCCGAGGTGCCCGCCCTGCCTGGCAGAGGCCGCGACCTGAGGATCCACGACACCGCGACCGGGGGAGCGATCACCCTCGACCCCGGCCCCGTCGCCCGTATCTACGTCTGCGGTATCACCCCGTACGACGCCACCCACATGGGACATGCGGCGACCTACAACGCGTTTGACCTTGTGCAACGCGTGTGGCTCGACACCAAGCGGCAGGTTCACTACGTCCAGAACGTCACCGATATCGACGATCCCCTGCTCGAGCGGGCCGAGGCGAACGGCGACGACTGGACGGCCCTCGCCGAGCGCGAGACCACCCTGTTCCGCGAGGACATGACGGCCCTGCGGATGCTGCCGCCGCGCCACTACATAGGCGCCGTGGAGGCGATCCCGGGGATCGTTCCGCTCGTGGAGCGGCTGCGCGACGCGGGCGCCGCCTACGAGCTCGAGGGCGACGTCTACTTCTCCGTCGAGTCGGACCCGTCCTTCGGCTCGGTCTCCGGACTCGACGCCGAGGCCATGCGGCTGCTGTCGGCCGAGCGCGGCGGCGACCCGGACCGCCCCGGCAAGAAGAACCCCCTGGACCCCATGCTGTGGCTGGCCGCCCGCCCGGGCGAACCGAGTTGGGACGGCGGATCCCTGGGGCGCGGCCGCCCCGGCTGGCACATTGAGTGCGTGGCCATCGCCCTCGACCACCTCGGCATGGGCTTCGACGTACAGGGCGGCGGCTCCGATCTCGCCTTCCCGCACCACGAGATGGGCGCCTCGCACGCCCAGGTGCTCACCGGGGAGCGGCCGTTCGCCAAGGCGTATGTGCACGCCGGCATGGTCGCCCTCGACGGCGAGAAGATGTCCAAGTCCAAGGGCAACCTCGTCTTCGTCTCCGCGCTGCGCCGCGACGGCGTGGACCCGGCGGCGATCCGCCTGGCCCTCCTCGCGCACCACTACCGCGCGGACTGGGAGTGGACCGACGGCGTCCTCCAGGAGGCCCAGGAGCGCCTCGCGCGCTGGCGCGCCGCCGTCTCCCGCCCCGACGGCCCCCCTGCCGACGCCCTCCTCGACGAGATCCGCACCGCCCTGGCCGACGACCTCGACGCCCCGTCCGCGCTCGCCGCGGTCGACCGCTGGGCGGCGGCGCAGGAGTCCGAGGGCGGCACGGACGAGGGCGCGCCCGGGTTGGTGTCCCGCGCGGTGGACGCGCTGCTCGGCGTCGCGCTGTAGGCCCTGTAAGGGCTGGAAGAGTCCCAAAGGGCGGCCCCCGTGCCCGTGCCACCGGGCCGGGGGCCGCCGGGTCTCAGCCGTGGTCCCCGGCCCGGCCCGGCGCCGGGTGCCGCGCCGCGTACGGGTCGGGCGGGGCGCCCTCAGGGGCCTCCGCCTCCAGCTCACGCCTGGCGGTGAGCAGTTCCTTCCGCGCCTTGGCGTCGACCTTCGGGTACTGCGGATCGATCTCGATCAGCGTGTGCGCCAGCACCGCCGCCGTGCAGATGCGGGCGAACCACTTCCGGTCCGCCGGTACGACGTACCAGGGCGCCCACGACGTGCTCGTGGCCGACAGCATCTCGGAGAACGCCTGCTGGTAGTCGTCCCACCACCGGCGCTCCCGGATGTCGGCCGCGGAGAACTTCCAGTTCTTCTCCGGCAGGTCGATCCGCTTCATGAAGCGGATGCGCTGCTCCTCCCTGGACAGATTCAGGAGGATCTTCACCACCTTGAACCCGTTGTCGGTGAGATAGCGCTCCCAGTTGTTGATCTCGCGGTAACGGCGCTCCCACAGCCGCCGCCCCGACGGCCGGGACGGCAGTTTCTGCCGGTCCAGGACCTCCGGGTGCACCCGGACCACGAGAACCTCCTCGTAGTGCGAACGGTTGAAGATCGCGATGTCGCCGCGCGCGGGCAGCCTGCGGGCGTAGCGCCACAGATAGTCGTGGTCGAGCTCCTCGGAGGAGGGCACCTTGAAGCTGCTGACCCGCACGCCCTGCGGGTTGACCCCGCTCATGACATGGCGGATGGTGCCGTCCTTGCCCCCGGCGTCGAGCGCCTGGAGACAGAGCAGCACCCCGTACGTGTCCTGAGCGGCCAGCCGCGTCTGGTACTCGGCCAGCAGCGACACCCCGGTCCGGAGCAGCTCGACGCCGGTCTGCTTGTTCAGACCGGCCTTGTAGCGGGGGTCGAAGTCCGCGACCAGGTCCACGGTCGACCCCGGCTTCACCCGCAGCGGCGCGATGAACTCCGCGATGCGCTCGGCCCTCTTGTCCGCCATCGCCGACAGCCCCTCTCTTCGTCCTGTTTGTCACACTCCGCCCTGCGGAGTGGCACGTCAAACGCGCCGGTGGGCCTCGGCCGCCGTCAGACGGGCTGCGTGGCCGGAGCCGTCCGGACGGCGGTCCGGGCACGGCGGGCGAGGAGCTTGCCGAATTCCCACAGGCCGAGGAAGACCACGGCGGACAGCAGGGCCCAGCCGAACTGGCGGGCGTCCAGGCTGGTGGTGCCCAGGATGCGGCGGAAGCCGTCGAGCTGGGTGGCCATGACGGCGAGCACGAACTGGGCCAGGGCGGTCCAGTTCATCTGCTTGCTGTCGAAGGTGGTCGCGGTGAGCACGGAGCCGGTCTCGCTGCGGCATTCGAAGGCCGCGACGATCAGGCACAGCGCGAAGGCGGTGAACGCGATGGAGCTGCCGATGTGGACGCTGCCGAAACGGGTCTCGCCCAGTTTGATCAGGCCGAGCAGGATGACGGTGAGAGCCAGCCCACTGAGGCCGACGGTGAGCATGACGGCCCTGGTCAGCACGGACTCCCCGCGAGGGCGGGGGGTACGGCGCATCAGCCCCGGGCTCTGCCGGTCGAAGCCCAGAGCGAAGCCGAAGGGCGCGTTCACGATGAAGTGGATCCACAGGACCTGCGGCGGCGGGAAGGGCTCACCCGAGGCGATGTTGAAGACGGTGGCGCCGAGAAAGGTCAGCACGAAGGCGACCAGCAGCAGCAGAACGAACCGGATGTACTTCGTCAGGTTGTCGTACAGCTTCCGGCCCTCCTCCACGGCGAAGACGATCGTGGAGAAGTTGTCGTCGGAAAGGATCATCCGGCCGGCGTTCTTCGCCACGTCCGTGCCGCTGCCCATCGCGATGCCGATGTCGGCGGCCTTGATGGCGGGCGCGTCATTGACGCCGTCGCCGGTCATCGCCACGACCTCGCCCTTCTTCTTGAGCGTGGCCGCGAGCTGCACCTTGTGCTCGGGGGCGACGCGCCCGACCACGCCGATGTCGTCGATCCGGGCCAGCTGCTCGTCCTCCGGCAGCGCGGCGAAGTCGGCGCCCAGGACGGCCTCACCGGGGATCCCGAGCTGCCGGGCGATGGCGGCGCCGGTGGTGACATCGTCCCCGGTCACCATGCGGACCCGGATATGGGCCTGCTGGGCGCTGGCCACCGCGTCCCGGGACTCCGCACGCGGCGGGTCGACCATGCCGACCAGGCTCGTCATCTTCAGATCGGTGACGAGGGCCAGGAGGTCCCCGTCGGGGTGGAACCGCTCCGGGTCCAGATCGCGGATGGCGGCCGCCATCACCCGGCGCCCCTGCGCGCCCATCCGCTCGGTCGCCTCCTCCGCGCGCCGGCGCAGCCCCTCGTCCCACGGGATGCTTTCGCCGCCCGAGAGCGCGGTGGCGGCCCGCGCCATCACCGCGGGCGCCGCGCCCTTGACGAAGCAGCGCACCACCGGCCGGCCCGAGGCGTCGACGGTGGAGTTGAAGGTGGCCATCAGCTTGTAGTCCGGGTCGAACGGCAGCGTGGCGAGGCGGGACAGCCGCTCCCGCGTGGCCCCGATGTCCAGGCCCGCCTTGTGGCCGAGCACGAGCAGCGCGCCCTCGGTCGGGTCGCCGACGACCTGGCCGTCGACCAGTTCCGCGTCGTTGGCCACCACATAGGGGAGGATCGCGTCCTCGATGCCCGCGGACGAGCCGGCGGCGTGGTGGACGCGCCCTTCCAGGCCGTACCCGGTGCCGGAGACCGTGTACCGGTCGGTGGGGCTGATGACCTCGACGGCGGTCATCTGGTTCATCGTCAGGGTGCCGGTCTTGTCCGAGTTGATCGCCGAGGTGAACCCCAGGGTCTCGACCGAGGGCAGCTCCTTCACGATCGCGTTGCGCCTGGCCAGGCTGAGACTGCCGACGGACAGGATCACCTGGGTCACCGTCGGCAGCGCCTCGGGGATCGCCGCGATGGCCAGCGACACGGCGCTGATGAACAGCGCGTCCCACGCCTCGCCCCGGCCGCGGCCGAGGGCGAACATCACGATCATGGTCAGGCCGGCCGCCCCCGCGATCCACAGCGTCAGGGTGTTGAGCTCCTTGGTGAGCGGCGACTCCTCCCGCGCGGTGGTCGACAGCATCCCGGAGATCTTGCCGAGCTCGGTGTGCTCGCCGGTCCCGGTGACGATCAGCACGCCGCTGCCGTGCGTCACCGGGGTGTTCATGAACGCCATGTTGGTCTGGTCGCCCGGCGCCAGTCCGGTGCCCGGCCGCGTGCCGGCGTCCTTGACGGCGGGGACGCTCTCGCCGGTGAGCGCGGACTCGTCGATCTGGAGGGTGTTGGCCTCGACGATCCGGCCGTCCGCCGCCACCTGGTCGCCCGCGGCGATCAGCACGATGTCGCCGGGGACGAGTTCCTCGGCCGGGATCTGTGACTCGGTCCCGTCGCGCCGCACCCGGGCGGTCACTTCCATCATCGACTTCAGCGCGTTCATCGCGCTCTCGGCCTTGCCCTCCTGGCGCAGGCCCACGACCGCGTTCAGCAGGGTCAGCGCGGCGAGCAGGATCCCGGTGCTCCACTCCTTGATCGCGAAGGAGACCACCGCGGCGATCACGAGAATGATCTGCATATAGCTGCGGTACTGCGCGAGAAAGCGCCGCCAGGTCGGCGGCGGCTTCTCCTCGGGCAGCGCGTTCCGGCCGTGCGCGGCCAGTAGTTCGGCCGCCCGCGCGGCGGGCAGCCCGACCGCCGGATCCACCCCGAGTGCGGCCGCCGCCTCCTGCGGCGTGCGCGCGTACCAGGCCTCGTCTCCCGCCATCGCCGCCCAGCCCTTTCTTCCGGTACGGCCACGCTGCGGCGTCACGGGGGGCGCGACAATCGCGGGGCGGCCATTCGCGGGAACGGGCGGGGCCGTTCGGGCGGCGGGGCGGGGCGCTCCGGGAGATCCGCCCCAGGGGCTGCCCGTGTGCTGCCCGGGGCCGCGTCACCGCGCCACCCGGGCAGTCATCGGGGCTCTGCCGGGCAGTCCTGGTCAGCGCCGGTCAGTGCTGCTCACTGCTGCTCAGCGCTGGTCAGAGCCGGTCAGTCCTGGTCGTCGGGGCGGTCGCGGCCGCCCTCGTCCCCTTCGCCGCCGCCCGTGCCCGGCTCCTGGGCCGGGCCGTCCTGGGCCGCGCCGTCCTGGGCCGGGCCGTCCCCCGCCGCTTCGTCCTGTGCCGCTTCGTCCTGCGCCGAGGGCCTGCGCGGCCGCGCGGAGCCGGTGCCGGGGCCGCTGCCCGTGCCGGGGCCGGCACCCGGGCCGGAGGCGTCGCGCAGATACGAGCCCGAGCCGCCCGCGACCCCGTCCCCCCGGTCCGCGATCCCGCCCGCGTCCGTCGCGTGTCCGCCCGGGCCCGGCTGGCCGTCCCGCCGCCGCAGATAGCGCTCGAACTCGCGGGCGATCGCCTCGCCGGACGCCTCCGGCAGCTCCGCCGTGTCGCGCGCCTCCTCCAGGGACTGGACGTACTCCGCGACCTCGCTGTCCTCCGAGGCGAGTTGATCGACGCCCAGCTGCCAGGCGCGCGCGTCCTCCGTCAGCTCGCCGAGCGGGATGCGCACACCGATCAGGTCCTCGAGGCGGTTGAGCAGCGCCAGGGTGGCCTTGGGGTTCGGCGGCTGCGAGACATAGTGCGGCACGGCCGCCCACAGGCTCACCGCCGGGACGCCCGCGTGGGTGCACGCCTCCTGGAGGATGCCGACGATGCCCGTCGGGCCTTCGTACCGCGACTCCTCCAGGTCGAGGCTGCGGGCCAGATCCGGGTCGGAGGTGACGCCGCTGACCGGCACCGGCCGGGTGTGCGGGGTGTCGCCGAGCAGCGCGCCGAGGACCACGACCATCTCGACGCCCAGTTCATGGGCGTACCCGAGGATCTCGTTGCAGAACGACCGCCAGCGCATGCTCGGTTCGATGCCGCGCACCAGCACCAGGTCGCGCGGCTTGTCGCCGCCCGCGGCGCGGACCACCGAGAGCCGGGTGGTCGGCCAGGTGACCTTGCGGATGCCCCCCTCGAGCGCCACGGTGGGCCGGTTGACCTGGAAGTCGTAGTAGTCCTCCGCGTCGAGCGCGGCGAAGACCTCGCCCTTCCATTCCCGATCCAGGTGCCCGACCGCCGTGGAGGCGGCGTCTCCGGCGTCGTTCCAGCCCTCGAAGGCACAGATCATGACCGGGTCGATCAGCTCGGGAACCCCCTCAAGCTCGATCACCCAGCGCCTCCTTCCGACCGGGGCGGACGGGTCGTACCGCCTCCGGTTGCAGTTCCATTCGCGTGCGTCCCAAGCCTAAGGCTTCCGGGGCCTGGCGCCGCAGCCCCCATGTGAGGGTGCGGAAGGGAGCGAGGAAGGCGCGGGGAAAAGGCGGCGAAGCGGCGAGGAAAAGGCGGCGAAGGGGTGAGGAAGGGGTAGGGAGCAGGGCAGGCACAAGCGTAGGCCCAGATTCATCCGACCTGTTGTCCGATCGGTTCGAGGAAAGTTCGCGCAGACCTCTGGACGGCCGGGCCCGTGCAGCGCTATACATCGGATCACCGCCAAAGGTCCGATGTTCTATCGGCGTCAGTCATGTTACGCAGGGAGTCACTGTTGAGATTGCGCCCGACCGTCACCGAGATCGAGGTCCATGACGTCCGGTTCCCCACCTCGGAAGAGCTTGACGGCTCGGACGCCATGAACCCCGACCCCGACTACTCGGCGGCGTACGTCGTGCTGCGCACCGATGCGCAGGACGAGACCGGCGGCGCCCCGGCCGAGGGACATGGCTTCGTCTTCACGATCGGCCGTGGCAACGATGTCACCGCGGCCGCGATCCGCTCGCTGCGCCCCCATGTCGTGGGCCGCCCCGCCCCGCTGACCGCGGCCGACCTGGGCGCGCTCTACCGGGATCTGACACACGATTCGCAGCTGCGCTGGCTCGGCCCCGAGAAGGGGGTCATGCATATGGCGGCCGGCGCGGTGGTGAACGCCGCCTGGGACCTGGCCGCCCGGCAGGCGGGCAAGCCGCTGTGGCAGTTCCTCGCCGACATGCCGCCGGAGGACCTGGTCCAACTGGTCGACTTCCGCTACCTCTCCGACGCCCTCACCCCCGAGGAGGCGCTGGAGATCCTGCGCGCCGCCGAGCCGGGCCGCGCCGAGCGCGCCGCGCAACTGCGCGAGCGAGGGTATCCGGCCTACACCACCTCCCCGGGGTGGCTCGGCTACTCCGACGAGAAGATGATCAAGCTCGCCCAGGAGGCCGTCGCCGACGGCTTCGGCCAGATCAAGCTCAAGGTCGGCGGCGACCTCGACGAGGACCTGCGCCGGATGCGCCTGGCGCGCGAGGCCGTCGGCCCCGAGGTGCGGATCGCGGTCGACGCCAACCAGCGCTGGGACGTCGCCGAGGCGCTGAGCTGGATGCGCGCCCTCGCCCCGTACGAGCCGCACTGGATCGAGGAGCCCACCAGCCCCGACGACGTCCTCGGGCACGCCGCCATCCGCAGCGGACAGCCCGTCAAGGTCGCCACCGGCGAGCATGTCGCCAACCGCGTGGTGTTCAAGCAGCTGCTCCAGGCCGGCGCCGTCGACTTCGTGCAGATCGACGCGGCACGGGTGGCCGGCGTCAACGAGAACCTGGCGATCCTGTTGCTCGCCGCCAAGTACGGGGTGCCGGTCTGCCCGCACGCCGGCGGCGTGGGCCTGTGCGAACTCGTCCAGCACCTGGCCATGTTCGACTTCGTCGCGGTCTCGGGCAGCTGGGAGGACCGGGTCATCGAGTACGTCGACCACCTCCACGAACACTTCGCCGACCCGGTCGTCATCGAGCGCGGCCGCTACCGCGCCCCGGCCGAGCCCGGCTTCTCCGCCCGGATGCACCCCGAGTCCATCGCCGCCTACCGCTATCCCGACGGGCCCGAATGGCAGGCCCGGAACGCCGCACAACAGGAGGGAACCTCGTGAACCAGGCCCACCCGACCGGCGACTTCGAGGGCATGGCCGCGCTCGTCACCGGCGGCGCCTCCGGTATCGGCGCCGCGATCGCCGCCCGGCTGCGCGACGGCGGCGCGCGGGTCGCGGTGCTCGACCGCGCCCCGGCCGGCGCCCCGGCCGGCACCCTCCCGGTGAAGGCCGACGTCACCTCCGACGAGGCGATACGCAACGGGGTCGCCGAGGCCGTCGCCGAGTTCGGCGTGCTGCACACCGTCGTCGGGAACGCCGGGATCGGCGCCATCGGCACCGTCGAGGACAACTCCGACGAGGAGTGGCTGCGGGTGCTGGACGTCAACGTCCTGGGCCTGGTCCGTACCGCCCGGGCCGCGCTGCCCCATCTGCGCGCCGCCGCGGCCGAGCGGCCCGGCAGCGTCTCCATCACCCACACCTGCTCGATCGCGGCCACCGCGGGGCTGCCGCAGCGCGCCGCCTACAGCGCCAGCAAGGGCGCCGTGCTCTCGCTGACCCTGGCCATGGCCGCCGACCATGTGCGCGACGGCATCCGCGTCAACTGCGTCAACCCCGGCACCGTCGACACCCCCTGGGTCGGCCGGCTGCTCGGCCAGGCCGCCGACCCGGCCGCCGAGCGCGCCGCCCTGGAGGCCCGGCAGCCGACCGGACGGCTGGTGTCCGCCGACGAGGTGGCCGCGGCCGTCGCGTATCTGGCGAGCCCCGCCGCCGCGGCCGTCACCGGCACCGCGCTGGCCGTCGACGGGGGGATGCAGGGCCTGCGCCTGCGCCCCGCCACGTAACTCGGCCCACGGCCCACGGCCGGCAGCCCACAGTTACCGGCCCAACCGCCGCACAGCGCCACCGCAGTCGCACCACCCCACAGCCCCGGAGCACAGAGCCGCACCATTCGATCAAGGACGGGACTCGATGAGGAGACTCCGCACGACCGGCACCGTCGCCTGTGCCGTGCTGCTCGCCGCCGCCGCACTCGCGGGCTGCAACCGCGAGAGCAACGGCGCCGGCGGGGGCAAGGTCGGTATCGACATGCCGCGCACGGACACGGACTTCTGGAACTCCTACCAGCAGTACCTCGAGAAGGGCATCGACGACGGCACGGTCAACGCGCTGCCGCTGTCCAACTCCCAGAACGACATCGCCAAGCTCGTCGCCAACGTCCAGGCCTTCACCGACCAGGGCGCCAAGGCGATCATCATGGCCCCGCAGGACACCGGCGCGATCTCCTCCACCCTCGACCAGCTGAAGGAGAAGAAGATCCCCGTCGTCAGCGTGGACACCCGCCCCGACGCGGGCGAGGTCTACATGGTCGTACGGGCCGACAACCGCGCCTACGGCACCAAGGCCTGCGAGTACCTGGGCAAGCAGCTGGGCGGCAAGGGCCGGGTCGCCGAACTCCAGGGCGATCTGAGCTCCATCAACGGCCGTGACCGGTCCGAGGCGTTCGCGTCGTGCATGAAGGACAAGTTCCCCGGCATCACGGTGCACGAGCTGCCCACCGACTGGAAGGGCGACGTCGCCTCCGCCAAGCTCCAGAGCCTGCTGGCCCAGCACAAGGACGTCGACGGCATCTACATGCAGGCCGGCGGCGCCTTCCTCCAGCCCACACTCGCGCTGCTCGAGCAGAAGAAGCTGCTCAAGCCCGCCGGTTCGGACGGGCACATCACGATCATCTCCAACGACGGCATCCCGGAGGAGCTGGACGCGATCCGCTCCGGGAAGATCGACGCCACCCTCTCCCAGCCCGCCGACCTCTACGCCAAGTACGCGCTGGAGTACGCCAAGGCGGCTCTGGACGGCAAGACGTTCAAACCCGGCAAGACCGACCACGGCTCCGAGATCGTCAAGATCAAGAACGGTCTGGAGGACCAGCTTCCGGCGCCGCTGGTCACCAAGGAGAACGTCGACGACAAGGCGCTGTGGGCCAACCAGCTCGAGAAGAAGTAGCCATGGCCGCCGCAGACCAGCCCGCCGCCACCGGGGCCGAGCCCACCGCCGTACGGGCGGAGCGCATCGTCAAACGGTTCGGGCCGACCCTGGCCCTGGACCGCGCGCAGCTGTCCGTACGGCCCGGGGAGGCCCATGCGCTGGTCGGGCGCAACGGCGCGGGCAAGTCCACGCTGGTGTCCGTGCTCACCGGCATGGAGCGCCCGGACGAGGGCACCGTCACCTTCTCCGACGAGCCCGCCCCCGGCTACGGCGACACCGCCGCCTGGCAGCGCAAGGTGGCCTGCGTCTACCAGAAGTCCATGGTGGTGCCCGATCTGACGGTCGCCGAGAACCTCTACCTGGGCCGCTTCCAGGGCACCGCGCGGATCCGCTGGCGCGCGCTGCGCGAGGACGCCCGCGCCCTGCTGGCCGAGTACGGGGTGGACGTCGACCCGCAGACCCGCGCCAAGGACCTCACCGTCGAGCAGGGGCAGTTCGTCGAGATCGCCAGGGCGCTGTCCTTCGGCGCCCGCCTGATCATCCTCGACGAGCCCACCGCCCAGCTCGACGCGGGCGGCATCGACCGGCTCTTCACCAAGCTGCTGGAGCTGCGCCGCCAGGGCGTGGCCTTCCTGTTCATCTCGCACCACCTCCAGGAGGTCTACGAGCTCTGCGACACCGTCACCGTCTTCCGTGACGCCCGGCACGTGGTGACCGCCCCGGTCGCCGAACTGCCCAAGGACGAGCTGGTCGCGGCGATGACCGGGGACGCCGAGGCCGGGCCGCCCGAGCGGGCGCGCGGAGCCGTGCCCGCGCCCCGCCCGGGCCGGGAGACCGGCCCGGGGGCGGAGCCGGTGCTGCGCACCGAAGGGCTCGCCCGCGCGGGCGAGTTCGACCCGCTGGACCTGGTGGTGCGGCCGGGCGAGGTGGTGGGCCTGGCCGGGGCCACGGCCAGCGGCAACACCGCGGTCGGCGAGACCCTCGTCGGGCTGCGCAAGCCGGACGGCGGGCGGGTGGCGGTGCGCGGCCGCGCCGTACGCCCCGGAAGCGTGCCGCACGCCATCGACGCGGGCATCGGCTACGTACCCGAGGACCGGCACCGCCAGGGCCTGGTCCTGGGCCGCAGCGTCGCCGAGAACGCCACGCTGACCGTGGCCGACCAGCTCGGGCCCTTCGGGACGGTGCTGCCCTCCCGGACCCGGGCCTTCGCCCAGCGCATGATCACCTCGCTCGACATCAAGACCTCGGGCCCCGGACAGCCCGTCTCCGGCCTCTCCGGCGGCAATCAGCAGAAGGTGGTCATCGCGCGGGCGCTCGCCCGCGAGCCGAGCGTCCTGGTGGCCATCCGCCCGACCGCCGGGGTGGACGTGAAGTCCAAGGACTCTCTGCTGGGCGTCGTACGGGAGGTGGCGGCGGCCGGCAGCGGCGCCGTGATCGTCTCCGACGAGCTGGACGACCTGCGGGTGTGCGACCGCGTGCTGGCGTTCTTCCACGGGCGGGTCGTCGCCGAGTTCGGCAGCGACTGGAGCGACCACGGGCTGGTCGCCGCGATGGAGGGGATGGCCGACCGGGAAACCGCGGCGTCCGCGGCGGTCGAAGCGGGGCACGGCGCGGAACAGGCAAGGGAAAACGCCGGAATTGAGGGGAAAGAGGGAAGCCAGTCATGACCGATACCGCACGGCAGCGCCCCGCCGAGGTGGTGGCGGCCGGCGACCCGGCGACGGCGGGACGGGCGCGGCCGAAGATCGACATCGCCCGCTGGCGGGATCTCTCCCTGGTCCCGGTGATCTTCGTCCTGGGCGTGATCGGCTTCATCGTCTCGCCCGCCTTCCTCACCCAGGACAATCTGATCGGCGTCGTCCAGCAGTCCACCGAGCTGGGGCTGCTGGTGCTGGGCGAGGCGCTGATCCTGATCTGCGGGCGGATGGACCTCTCCCTGGAGTCCACCATCGCCGTCGCCCCCGTGATCGCCCTGTGGCTGGTGCTGCCCGCCCACGGCGCCCGGTTCGAGGGCCTGGGCCTGCTGCCCACCTGGACCGCGATCCCGCTGTGCCTGGCCGTCGGCGCCGCGATCGGGGCGGCCAACGGCTTCCTCATCCTCAAGCTCCGCGTCAACGGGTTCATCGCCACGCTCGGCATGCTCACCATGCTGCGCGGCCTCCAGGTGGGCGTCGCCGAGGGCCAGTCGATCATCAACGTCCCCGAGTCCTTCCGCTACCTGGGCAAGGCGAGCTGGATGGGCGCCCCCGCCGCCGTGTGGATCTGCCTGGGGCTGTACGCGGTCGGCGGCCTGGCGCTGGCCTATCTGCGCCACGGGCGCGCGCTGTACGCCATCGGCGGCAACCCGGAGGCCGCGCGCGCCGCCGGGATCCGGGTCGACCGGATCACCTGGATCGTGCTGTCCGTCGGCGGGCTGCTCGCCGCCTTCGCCGGCATCCTCTACACCGGCCACTACGGCTCGGTGGCGGCCACCCAGGGCAACGGCTGGATCTTCCAGGTGTTCGCCGCCGCGGTCATCGGAGGCATCAGCCTCAAGGGCGGGCGCGGCACGCTCTTCGGCGCGCTCACGGGTGTGCTTACGCTTCAGTTGGTGGTCAATGTGATGACGCTCGGCGGCGTTCCGCCGCTGTGGAACCAGTTCATCAACGGCTCGATCATCATCGTCGCGCTCATCATCTCCCGCTATGCCAGCGGCGAGAAGCAGGACTGACCGACAGCATGACCGGCGAGAAAGGCGAGTGACCCATGGCGCAGCCACCCGAGGGGCCGCGCGAGCTCAGGCGCACGGGCGTACACGTACCGGCGCTCGGGCTCGGCTGCGCGACCCTGGGCAATCTGTACACCGCTATGCCCGACGAGCGCGCCCTGGCCACCGTCCAGGCCGCCTTCGAGGCCGGGTGCACCTATATGGACACCGCGCCGCACTACGGGGTCGGCCTCTCCGAGGAGCGCCTCGGGCGCGCGCTGGCGGGCCGCGACCGCGCCTCGTACACCCTCTCCACCAAGGTGGGGCGCGCCCTGCGGCCGCGCAGACCCGGGGAGCCGGTCGACGCCCAGGGGTTCGTGGCGACCCCGGACCGCGTCCGCGAGTGGGATCTGACCCGGGACGGGATCCGCGCCACCCTGGAGTCCTCCCTGGACCGCCTCGGCCTGGAGAGCGTCGACATCGTCTACCTCCACGATGTGGAAAACCACATCCCCGAGGTCTATGAGACCGCCTTCCCGGCCCTGGCCGAACTCCGCGACCAGAAGCGCGTACGCGCCATCGGCTTCGGCATGAACCACAGCGATGTGCTCGCCCGGTTCGTGGCCGACCTCGACGTCGACGTCGTGCTGTGCGCCGGCCGCTGGACCCTCCTGGAGCGCACCGCCCACGACGACCTGCTGCCCGTGTGCGAGCGGCGCGGCACCTCCGTGGTCGTCGGTGGCGTCTACAACTCCGGCCTGCTCGCCGACCCCGGCCCGAACGCGCACTACAACTACCAGCAGGCGCCCGCCGACATCCTGGAGCGCGCCCGGCGCCTGGCCGCGGTCTGCGCCGAGTTCGGCGTGCCGCTGCGGGCGGCGGCCCTGCGCTTCCCCTTCGGCCACCCGGCCGTGGCCGCGGCGGTCGTCGGCTGCGCCTCGCCGGAAGAAGTGCGCGACAACGCCGAGATGTTCGGATACGACATCCCGGACGAGCTGTGGCCGGCCCTGGTGGACCGCGGCCTGCTGGACGAGGACCTCCCCCTGCCGACGACGACCGCCCGCTGACGCCCCACTGCCTACCCGGAGGAGCGCACTCCCGTGCCGCGCATCGACGCCCACCACCATCTGTGGGACCTGGCCCGCCGCGACCAGCCCTGGATGGACGGCCCCTGGGCCGACCCGATCCACCGTACGTTCACCCTCGAGGACCTGGAGCCGCACCTCGGGGCGAACGGCGTCGACGCCACGGTCGTGGTGCAGTCCAGCTCCTCCCACGACGAGACGGTCGAACTCCTCGCCGTGGCCCACGCCTCGGCCCGCGTCGCGGGCGTCGTCGGCTGGGCCGATCTCACCGACCCCGCCCTGCCCGACGTCCTCGCGGCCCTGCGCGCCGCGCCCGGCGGGGACCGCCTGGTCGGCCTGCGCCACCAGGTGCAGGACGAGCCGGACCGGCACTGGCTGGCCCGCCCCGACGTCCGCCGCGGGCTCGCCCACCTCGCGGACGCGGACCTCGCCTACGACCTGCTGATCACCCCGCGCGAACTGCCCGCCGCCATCGACGCCGTCCGCGATCTGCCCGGCCTGCGCTTCGTCCTCGACCACGCGGCCAAGCCGCCCGTCGCGAGCGGCGCCCGCGACCCCTGGGACGGGGAACTGGCCGCGCTGGCGGCGCTGCCGAACGTCGTCTGCAAGCTCTCCGGTCTGGTGACCGAGGCCGCGTGGGACTCCTGGCTCCCGGAGCACGTGCTGCCCTACGCGGAGCATGTGCTCGACACTTTCGGCCCCGACCGGGTGCTCTTCGGCTCCGACTGGCCCGTATGCACCCTCGCCGCGACCTACGACCAGGTGGTCGACCTGGCCGACCGCGCCACGCGGCGCCTCACGGAGGCGGAGCGGGCGGCGGTCTTCGGCACCTCGGCGACCCGCGCGTACGGCCTCGGCGCGTAGCGCCTGCGGCGGGCTTGCTCCCCTCCCCGCCCCTTCCCGCAGCATCGATATGCGGATCCGCCGCGTGGGGGGCTCTGCCCCGGACCCCGGTCCTCAGTCGCCGGACGGGCTGGCCAGCCCGTCCGGCGATTGAGGACACGCCCGGAGGGCGTCCGGGGGTCTGGGGGCTTGCCCTCAGTTTCGGGAAGGGGCGGGGAGGGGAAAGGCCCGCCGCAGGCGCGGGGTCCCGGGGCGGAGCCCCGGTGGGGTCACAGCGTGGACCGCAGCCACTGCTCCACGCTCGCGACATGCACCGTCGCCCAGGACCGCGCCGCCTCCACATCCCGATCCCGCAGCGCCCCCAAAATCGCCCGATGCTCATGCAGCGTGCGGCTGACCGCGTCCTCCTGGGTCAGCCCGCGCCAGACCCGGGCGCGCGTCGTCGGCCCGGACAGCCCGTCCAGCAGCGAGCACAGCACCGAGTTCCCGGAGGCCTGGACGATGCCCCGGTGGAAGTCCAGGTCGCATGCGACCAGTTCCTCCACCGAGGGCTCCGGCCCGAGCGCGTCCAGCTGCGCGCCCAGCGCGTCCAGCGTGGCGTCGCTGATCCGGGTGCAGGCCAGCGCCGTGGCCGCGGGCTCCAGGATGCGGCGGACCGCGAGGAACTCCAGCACGGTGTCGTCGCGGTGGAAGTCGACGACGAAGCTCAGCGCCTCCAGCAGCAACTGCGGGTCCAGGCTGGTGACATAGGTCCCGTCGCCCTGGCGCACGTCCAGGATGCGGATCAGCGACAGGGCGCGCACCGCCTCGCGCAGCGAGTTGCGGGACAGGCCGAGCTCGGCGGCGAGTTCGCTCTCCTTCGGGAGCCGGTCACCCGGGCGCAGCGCACCCGAGACGATCATGCCCTTGATCTTTTCGATCGCCTCGTCGGTGACCGCCATGATGGACCTCCCCGGTTCAGACATCCGATGTCTGCCCCCATTATGGCGCCTTCCGTCGCCCGCCCGCCGCTCACCCGAAGCGTTCGATACGGATGCGGTTCACCGGCTGTCCGCCGTCGACCAGGATCCGGGAGGCGTGTTCGGCGAAGCCGTTGCCGCCGCACACATACGCCTCCCAGTCCGCCGCCTGCTCGCCGCCCCGAAGATACGGGGACACATGGGCGGCGGACAGCCGCCCGGCGGTGCGGGTCAGTACGGCCGTGGTCTCCGCGCCGTACTCGTCGGCGTAGAGCAGGTCCTCGCGGGTACGGGCGCTGACGATCAGCCGCAGCGGCACACTCAGCCCACGGCGCCGGTGGTGGCGCACCATCGCCATCAGCGGCACCACCCCCGTGCCCGCGCCCAGCAGCAGCGCGGGCCGGTCGCCGGGCCAGGCGAAGAAGCCGCCGAGCGGGCCGCGCACCTCCACCGTGTCGCCGGGGCGGGCGGTGGTGTGCAGATGGCCGGACACCTCGCCGCCCGCCACATGGCCGACGGTGAGCTCGATGAAGCCCTCGTCCTCGGGCGGGGAGGCCACCGAGTAGTGGCGCGTCGCGGTGTAGCCGTCCGGCGCGGTCAGCCGCACCATGTAGTGCTGGCCCGGCGCATGCGGCGTCCAGTGGGACAGCGCGAGCCGGAAGGTGGTGGCGCGCGGGGTCTCCCGGCGGATCGCGGCGACGCGCGCGGGCTGCCAGCGGGCGGCGGCGCGATTGCTGGGCACGATCCGGCCCGGGACCGCGAACGCGGTGTCGGGCACGAAGGGCGGGGGCACGGCGGGGGCGTCAGTCACCGGCGTAGCGCTCCTCCCGCCACGGGTTGCCGCGCCGGTGGTAGCCGTTCTGCTCCCAGAAGCCGGGCTCGTCGTGGTCGAGCAGCCTCAGCCCGGCGATCCACTTGGCGCTCTTCCAGAAGTACAGGTGCGGCACCAGCAGCCGGGCCGGGCCGCCGTGCTCGGGGGCCAGCGGCCGCCCGTCGTACTCGAAGGCGATCCAGGCCCGGCCGCCGGTCAGATCCGCCAGCTCCAGGTCGGTGGTGTAGCCGGTGTGCGAGTAGGCGATCGCGTGGGTGGCGCCGGCCGTGGGCCCCGCCTGCGCGAGGAGGTCGTCCAGACTGACCCCGGCGAACCGCACCCCGAACTTGGACCAGCCGGTCACACAGTGGATGTCGCCGCGGTACTCCGCGCGCGGCAGCTCCCGCAGCTCCTCGTGGCCCCAGGTGCGGGGCCGGGCCACCAGGCCGTCGATGCGGAAGGTCCAGTCGGCGGCGGCCAGCCGGGGCGTGACCTCGGCGGCGAGTACGGGGAAGGCGTCGCCCGCGTCGTACTGCCCGGGAGGCAGCCGCGGATCGGGGCCGGCGGTACGGGGGCGGCCGGTGAAGCCGCGGGTGGTGCTCATGACGCAAGGAGGCTAGCACCGGCCCGGGCCCGCCGCCCGGGCGTCTCGAAGTGTGGTTCGCGCAGCTCATGTACGGTGGCGCCACCCCCACACCACCCCTCCCGTACGTCCAGGAGCGTCACCCGTGAGCCAGGAACTGCGCGCCGTCGAGTGGGCCGAAGACGGCCTGTGGCTGATCGACCAGACCGCCTTGCCGGACCGGCTGGAGCGGCTCCGCGTCGACGACGTGGACGCCCTGGTGGACGCCATCCAGCGGCTGGTCGTGCGCGGCGCCCCGGCCATCGGCGCCGCCGGGGCGTACGGCGTGGTGGTGGCGCAGCGGCAGGCCGAGCGCGAGGGCTGGGACCGTACGGCGCTCCTGGCCGCCGTCTCGCGCATCCGCGAGGCCCGGCCCACCGCCGTGAACCTGGCCGTCTGCGTGGACCGGGTGCTGCCGCTGCTCGACCGGGGGAGGGACGCGGCGCTGGCCGAGGCGCACGCCGTGCTGCGCGAGGACCAGCTGGCCAACCGCGCCATGGGCGCGTACGGCGCCGACTGGCTGGTGAAGCGGCTGGCCGCGGACCGGCCGCTGCGCCTGCTGACGCACTGCAACACCGGCGCCCTGGCCACCGCGGGCTGGGGCACCGCGCTCGGCGTGGTCCGGGAGCTGCACGCGCGCGGCCTGGTGGAGGTGGTGTACGCGGACGAGACCCGCCCGCTGCTCCAGGGGTCCCGGCTCACCGCCTGGGAGCTGGCCCACGAGGGCATCCCGCACTACGTCCAGGCCGACGGCGCGGCCGCGGGCACGATCCTGCGCGGGGAGGTGGACGCGGCCCTCGTGGGCGCGGACCGCATCGCCGCCAACGGGGACACCGCCAACAAGGTCGGCACCGTCGGCATCGCCCTGGCCTGCGCCGACGCGGGCATCCCGTTCCTGGTCGCGGCCCCGACGACCACCGTCGACCTGGCCACCGGCAGCGGCACGGACATCCACATCGAGCTGCGCGGCGAGCGGGAGGTCCTGGAGTGGGGCGGGGTGCGCACCGCCCCGGCGGCCTCGCGCGGCCACAACCCGGCCTTCGACGTCACCCCCGGACGGCTGGTCACCGCGCTGGTCACCGAGCGCGGTGTGCTGGAGGTGGCGGCGGGGCAACTGCCGGGCGAGCACCTGACCTGACGCCGAGCGGACCGGCGCCCCCTGCCGGGGGGACGCCGGTCCGCCGACGATCACATGGTGCCCGGACGCGCTGTACGCGATCAGAAGGTGAACGGACCCGGCGACTGAGCCGAGGTGGCGGTGCAGTTCACCGTGATGAGGCCGAAGATCACCAGCTTCAGCGACTTGGCCTCGAGGACGTCACCGGTGGCGACCGTGCCCTTGAGCGGGCCGGTGGTCACATCGGACCCGGTCGGAATGGCCGGGTTGGAGCTGCCGGTGAAGGTGGTGGTTCCGGAGCCGTTCTTCGACAGGGTCAGCGTCGAGTTGACCGAGCCGGCCGGAACATCGATCGGCGCCTTGATGGCGGCCGAGGACAGGGTGATGGTCGCGGACGTCCCGCTCTGCGTGGCCGTGAGCGTGGCCAGGCCGGAGCCGTAGGTCCCGCAGTCGGCCGTCAGGGTCGCGGTGGTCGGGGTGACCGCGGTGGCGGTCGGCGCCAGTGCGAGCGCGCCCATGGCCATGCCCGCTGCTCCCAGTGCCGTGCCGATCCCGAGTTTCATGCGTCTCATGGGACTGCCTTCCGGTGTGGGGGAGGTGCCTGCCAGCCGCGTCCTTGGTGGAGCGGCGCACACGAGGCGCGGCGGGATCCCGGCGCGCCCGAGGGCGCGTCGCTGCGTACGTGTGCGCGGTGCGGGGGGTGAGATCGCGCGGGGCTGCGGCTCGGGCCTCGCACAGACCGCCACCGACCCTGACTGACCGTCAGGCGGGGCGCTGTTATTGATGCGCGCGCCACCGAAGAACGCAAGAGCGATTCACTGATTTTTTACTGGCGAGTCAGTTCGCGGGGCCGGAGCGCGCGCGGCGCGCCCCGGCACGAGCGCGGCGCCGGGCTACCGCCCGCCCGCCAGCTCCAGTTCCAGCAGCCACTCCACGACCTCCGTGTGGTGGCGCGCCTGCCGCGGATCCGCGCCCCATACGTACAGCCCGTGTCCGGCGACCACCACCGCCGGCATCCGCGGGTCGCGGGCCTCCTCCAGGCGGTCGCCGAGGACCCGCATGTCCTGGCTGTTGGCGATCACCGGCAGGGTGATCTCCTCGCCCTCCGCCGGGTGGCCCACGCCCTTGAGCATCTCCAGGTCCTTGAACACCAGCCCGCCGGGGTGGCGGCGGCCCAGGGCCACCGAGGCGACGGTGTGCACATGGACCACCGCGCCCGCACCCGTCAGCCGGGCCACACGGGCATGCAGCTCGGCCTCGGCCGAGGGCCTGCCCGGCGCGCGGCCGTCCGGCAGCGGCACCGCCGCGCCCGCCGCGTCCACCAGGACCACATCGGAGGGGGCCAGCTCGCCCTTGTCCCGGCCGCTCGCGGTGACGGCGAGGCGCAGCGGGTCGCGCGAGAGCACCATCGACAGATTGCCGGAGGTGCCGCGCATCCAGCCGAACGACGCGAAGCGCGCCGCCTCGGCCGCCAGCACGGCTCCGGCCCGCTCCAGGTCCTGGTCCGGTCCCTGCTCCAGGTCCGCGGTCTCCGTCACGGGGTGCTCCTTGTGAGAGTGATCTCGTCGAGGCCCGCGGCCTCGGGGTGGTCGCCGACGCCCTGCTCGAAGTACGGCTCGCCGGGCCGCCGTACGCCGACGGTGCGCCAGCCCGCCGCGCGGGCCGCGTCCAGCTCGCCGGGGCGGTCGGAGAGGAAGAGGGTGCGGGCCGGGGCGGTGCCGATGGCCGCGGTGATCGCGGCGTAGGACCCGGGGGACTGCTTGGGGCCCGCGTTCTCCGTGTCGTAGAACCCGTCGAGCAGGGGGATCAGATCCCCCTCGGGCGTGTGGCCGAACCATGCGCGCTGCGCGGCCACCGACCCGGAGGAGTAGATGTGCAGCCGCAGCCCCGCCGCCTGCCAGTGGCGCAGCGCCGGGATGGTGTCGGGGTAGAAGTGCGAGACCAGCTCGCCGCGCGCGAACCCCTCCGACCAGATGATGCCCTGAAGCGTCTTCAGCGGCGTGGCCTTGCGGTCCTCGTCCAGCCACGACCCCAGGATCCGCTCGATCCGGGCGGCGTCGGCCTCCGGCTCGCCCGCCGCCTCGCGGACCTGCTCCGCCGCCCGTCGCACCGCCGGCTCCTGCGCCCGCTCGGCCAGCAGCGCGCCGAACCGCTCGCGCGAGTACGGGTAGAGCACCTCGACGACGAACCCGGTGGCGCTGGTGGTGCCCTCGATGTCGAGCACCACCGACTCGACGCCGGCGAAGGAGACGGCAGGGCTCACGCGGCGGTCCGCCCGGCCTTCAGCGCGTCGAAGTCGGGGAAGCGCAGGGCGATCTCGCTGCCGGTGAAGTTGCCGATCCAGCCGTCCTCCTCGTGGAAGAAGCGGATGGCGGTGAAGGAGGGGGAGACGCCCATGTCGAACCAGTGGGTGGTGCCGCGCGGCACCCCGAGGAGGTCGCCCGCCTCGCACAGCACGGCGTGCACCTCGCCGCCCACGTGCAGATAGAAGACGCCCGCGCCCGCGACGAAGAAGCGGACCTCGTCGTCATCGTCGTGGGTGTGCTCCCTGAGGAACTTCTCGCGCGCCGCCCTGGCCTTCGCGGGCCACTCGGCGTCGTCGCCGGGGTGCAGGGCGACCACGTCGACGGTGGCGAAGGACTCCTCCCCGACCAACTTGTCGATCTCGGCGCGGTACGCGGCGAAGACGGTGTCGCTGTCGGCGTCCTGGGGCACGTCCTCGCGGACGGGCCACCGCTCGTAGCGCACACCGATCGGGGCGAGCGCCGCGGCGATCTCGGCGGGGTCCTCGGTGCGGCGCACCACGGTGTCCGGGCCGGACTCCGGCCAGGTGGTCAGAAGGGTCATCAAGGACTCCAAGCCGGGAGAAGGGAGGGGTTGAAGCCGGATAGTAACCCGGGGCCGACATATCGCGAGGTGTGAGGAAGAACGCGTCTCAGGACGTGAGAAGGAACGCCCTGACCTTTGACGTATGGCTGAAACCGTTCTCATGATGTGGTCATGAAGACGCTGCTGCTCGTTCGGCGGCTGTACGTGGATCTCCATCGGACGACTACGGCCAGCTGTAGCTGACCCTTGCCGCCGTAGTCCTTCCCGTCCCACAACCCGGCACCCCCGTGCCGCCGCATCACCCGGAGATCCCCATGTCCCGCTCCAGACTGCCCCTCGCCGCGGCCTCCCTCGTCTCGCTCACCGCCCTGGTCGCCACCGGCTGCTCCCAGTCCTCCTCCGCCTCGGACACCGGACCCTCCGGGGACACCCCCGCCTCGGCGAAGGCCGCGACCGGCAAGAAGCCCGCGCCCTTCGACCAGGGGAAGGTCAAGGTCGCCCTGGTCCGGCAGAGCGGCGCGGGCGACTACTTCGAGCAGTGGGGCAACGGCGCCAAGGCGCAGGCCAAGGCGCTCGGCATCGACCTCACCGTCTACGACGCCCAGGCGGACAACGCCAAGCAGGCCACCGACCTGTCGGCCGCGATCAACTCCGGGGCTAAGGCGATCATCGTCGACCACGGCTTCCCCTCGACCATCCAGCCGGAGATCGACAAGGCGGTCAAGAAGGGCATCAAGGTCGTCGTCTACGACGTCGAGACCAAGAACCCCGAGGTCATCTCCACCAAGCAGGACGACGCCAGCATGGCCAACGCCGTCCTGGACGTGATGACCAAGGAGCTCGGCGAGAAGGCCGAGGTCGGCTACGTCAACGTCGCCGGATACGCCGCGCTCGACAAGCGCGACAGCGTCTGGAAGAAGCGGCTCACCGACAACGGCTGGAAGCAGGCGTTCAAGGTCGGCAAGGTCACCGACTCCACCGCCACCGACAACGTCCCGCTGGTCAGCGCCGCCCTCACCCAGCACTCCGGCGTCGCGGGCATCTTCGCCCCGTACGACGAGCTGGCCAAGGGCACCGTCCTCGCGGTCCAGAACAAGAAGCTGGCGGGCAAGGTCAAGGTGTTCGGCGCCGATGTCTCCAACGCCGACATCCAGGTCATCACCGCCAAGAACAGCCCCTGGACCGCCACGGCGGGCACCGACCCGTCCGCCGTCGGGGCCGCCGTGGTCCGCACCACCGCCCTGGAACTCGCCGGTCAGCTGACGACCAAGTCGGTCGAGTTCCCGGCCGTCGCGATCACCCGCGACTTCCTGGTGAGCAAGAAGATCCAGAACCTGAACCAGCTGCGCACCGCGCTCCCCGCCCTCAACCTCAGCAAGGTCAGCACGGCGGACTGGATCCCCAATGTCGCCCACTGAGCCGACGGCCGACGCCGACGCCGACTCCGGAGACGGCTCCGCGGCCGGGGACGGCCCCGCGCCGGGCGCCCGCGCGGAGGTGCCCGCGGTCTCGCTGCGCGAGGTCAGCATGGCCTTCGGCGGCAAGCCCGTACTCACCTCGGTGTCCCTGGACATCGCTCCCGGCAGCGTGGTCGCGCTGCTGGGAGCCAACGGGGCGGGCAAGTCCACCCTGATCAAGGTGCTCTCCGGGGTGCACGCGGGACACGGCGGCCGGGTGCTCGTCGGCGGCGAGCCCGCCGCCCTGCCCTCGCCCGCCGCCGCGCACGCCCTGGGCATCCGCACCGTGCACCAGCGGATCGGCGAGGGCGTGGTGCCCGGCCTGTCCGTCGCCGAGAACCTGGTCTTCGAGGAGCTGGCCCAGCGCGGCGGCAACCCCTTCCTGGGCACCCGTCAGGTCCTCGCCCGCGCCCGCGAGATCCAGGACACCCTCGGCCTCGGCTGGTCCACGGACCTGCTGCGCCGCGACGTCGCCGAGCTCGGCATCTCCGACCAGCAGCTGCTGATCCTCGCCCGCGCCCTGTCCACCCGCCCCCGGCTGCTGATCCTCGACGAGCCGACCTCGGCCCTGTCCTCGGCCGAGGCGACGCGGCTGTTCGCGATCGTGGAGCGGCTGCGGGCCGAGGGGATCGCGGTGCTCTATGTGTCCCACCGGCTCGGCGAGATCGACTCCCTCGCCGACCGGCTGGTCGTTCTGCGAGACGGCCGTCTCACCGAAGACCTCTCCCGGCCCTTCGACTGGGACCGCGCGCTGCGCGCCATGCTCGCCCAGCCGCAGGCCGCGACCACCGCCCGGCCGGCCGACGGCCGGCGCGGCGGGGCCGTCGCGCTCTCGCTGCGCGGCGTACCGCTGCTGCCCGGCCGGCTGCCCCAGGACCTCGATCTGCGCGAGGGCGAGGTCACCGGCGTCGTGGGGCTCCTCGGGGCGGGCAAGACCGAGCTGGCGCGCGGGGTGTTCGGCGCCGAGCCGTTCCGCGTGGGGGAGCTGGAGCTGGACGGCGAGCCGTACCGGCCGCGCCGCCCCGCCGACGCCATCCGCCGCGGCGTCCACCTGGTGCCCGAGGACCGGCACGCGGACGCGCTGATCCCCGGCTGGTCCGTGGCGCGCAACATCTCACTGCCCTTCCTGTCCTCCCTCTCCCTCGCCGGACTGGTCCGGGGCGGCCAGGAGGCCGAGCTGGGCCGCCGCACCATCGCCGAACTCGGCGTCGTGGCCCGCGACGAGACCAGCCCCGTCGAGGAGCTCTCCGGCGGAAATCAGCAGAAGGTCGTGGTCGGGCGCTGGCTCGCCGAGCGCCCCCGCGTCCTGATGCTGGACGAGCCGTTCCGAGGCGTGGACATCGGCGCCCGCCGCGACATCGGCCGCCGCGCCCGCGCCCTGGCCGCCGACGGTTCGGCCGTCGTCGTGCTCAGCGCCGACGTGGATGAGGTCCTGGAGGTCGCCGACCGCGTCGTCGTCCTCGCCGACGGGGAGATCCGCCTCGACGCGTACGGCGCCGACGCCGAGCGCGACCAGGTCATCCAGGCCATCTCGGCATCCGTGTGACGCCGCACCGGGGCACCCCGCGCGGCACCACCACAGACCAGCACCACAAGCAGCACGAGACGAAGGAAGAAGCAGGCCCTGCGATGACCCTCACCCCTTCCACCGCCCCACCGGTGACGGCCGGGAAGACGGCCGCGGCGGGCGCCGGTCAGCGCGTCCAGGGCGCCGTCATCAAATACGGCTTCATCTTCGTCACTGTCGCCCTCTTCGCGTTCTTCTCGCTCACCGAGCCCACCTTCCGCGACTCGGCGACGCTCCTGGACACCCTCCGCTATGTCTCCGTCGCCGCCATCCTCGGCCTCGGCGTCACCCTCACCATGGCCGTCGGCGGAATGGACATGTCGGTGGGGGCGGTGGCCGGACTCGGCGTGACCGTCGCCGCCAAGACGATGGTCGTCTACAACCAGGTCGGCACGGTCGCGGTGATCGCGGTGATCGTGGCGGGCGCGCTCGCCGGACTCGTCAACGCCTTGCTGATCGTGGTCCTCAAGGTCCCCGACATGCTGGCCACCCTCGGCACCATGTTCGTCATCCAGGGCCTGAAACTGATCCTCGTCGACGGCCAGTCGATCTCGCCCGGCATGACCCTGGACGACGGCACCACCGCGCCCGGCAAGTTCACCGAGGGCTTTCTGTCCATCGACCGGGGCACCGTCGCCGGGGTGCCCGTCTCGGTGGTCATCTTCGCCGGACTCACCCTCGTCGCCTGGGTCTTCCTCTCCCGCACCCGCTGGGGCCGGGTGCTGTACGCGATCGGGTCGAACCCGGAGGCGACCCGGCTCGCCGGCGTCCGCGTCGGCGCCTACCGCGCCCTCGCCTACGTCCTGTCGGGCGTCCTCGCCTCCATCGGCGGACTGATCCTGGCCTCCAGGATCGGCCAGGGCGATGTCTCCGCCGGCACCTCCCAGCTGCTGGAGGCGGTCGCCGTGGCGCTGGTCGGCACCTCCGTGCTCGGCCGCGGCAAGCCCAACGTCTGGGGGACCGCGCTCGGTGCCGTCCTCATCGGCGTCATCACCACCGGCCTGACCATCAAGGGCCTGCCGTACTACACACAGGACGTGGTCGAGGGCGCGGTGCTGATCCTCGCCCTGGTCTTCAGCTTCACACTGTCCCGAGGAAACCGCCGATGACGCACCCGCCGCACCCCGACACCCCGCCCGCCTACCGGGTCCTGGAGCCCGAGGACATCCCCGGCTATCTGCGGGGCCTGGGCCACTGGAACGGCGACGCCATCGAGGTCCACGAGGTCTCCGACGGCAACATGAACCGGGTGTTCATCGCCCGCACCCCCGACGGCACCCGCAGCCTCGCCGTCAAGCAGGCGCTGCCCTGGGTCCGCGTCGCCGGCCCCTCCTGGCCCATGAGCCCCGCCCGCGCCGACGCCGAGGCCCGCGCCTACCGGCAGGTCGCCGCCGTCGCCCCGGACACCATCCCGGCCATCCACGGCTACGACGCCGGCAACTACGCCCTCACCATGGAGGACATGTCCGATCTGCGGGTGCTGCGGACCCACCTCAACGAGGGCGGGGACTACGGCGAGGTGTCCCGCCACATCGGTGCCTTCGTCGCCGCGCTCTCCTTCGCCACCAGCGACTTCGGCATGGCCTCCGCCACCCGCAAGGAGCTGATCGCCACCTCGGTCAGCCCCGAGCTATGCAAGATCACCGAGGATGTGGTGCTCAGCGAGCCCTATCTCGACCACGAGCACAACCACTGGCACGACAGCCTCGACGACCTCGCCGCCGCCTTCCGCGCCGACCCCGCACTTCGCACCGAGGTCGCGGCCCTGCGGCATGTCTTCATGACCAGCGCCCAGGCGCTGCTGCACGGCGATCTGCACACCGGCAGCGTCATGGTGGGCACCCGTCAGGGCGCCGACGTGGTCCGGGTCTTCGACCCGGAGTTCTCCTTCGTCGGCCCGATCGGCTTCGACCTCGGCCTGTACTGGGGCAACGTCCTCGTCTCCGAGCTGCGCGCCCGGGCGCTCGGCACCCCGGGCGACCACGCCGACCAGCTCGCCCTCAGCTGGGACGCCTTCGAGGCGGAGCTGCGCCGGCTGTGGCCGACCCGGGTCGACACCTTCTTCGACGACGCCTACCTGGACCGCTTTCTGCGCCAGGTGTGGTCGGAGAGCCTGGGCTTCGCCGGTACGGAGATCATCCGCCGCGTCATCGGCTTCGCCCACCTCACCGACCTGACCACCCTGCCCGACCCCGGCCCCGCCTCCCGCCGCGCCCTGCTGCTCGGCCGCGAGCTCATCCTGGGCCGCGACCGCCTCCCGGACGCCGCCGGCGTCCGGGCGCTGGCCGAGCGGGTCGGCACTGCGCCGTAGCGGCCACCGGGGGACGCGGCGAAGGGGAGGCTCCGCAGCGGAGCCTCCCCTTCGGGCCTTATGGGGCCCGGGCCTTATAGGGCCTGTCAGGCCGCGCGGCGGTCCAGCAGCTCCTGGACCCGCGCCCGCACCTCCTCCGTGTCCAGCCCACGGATCGTCAACGTGGTGCGGCGGCGCAGCACATCGTCCGCGGTCTCCGCCCACTCGTGGTCACGGGCGTAGACGACCTGCGCCCAGATCTCCGGGGCGTCCGGGTGGATCCGCTCGCCGAGCGCCGGGTCCTCGTCGGCCAGCCGGGCGATGTCGAAGGAGAGCGAACCGTAGTGCGTCGCCAAGTGGCGCGCGGTGTCCCCGGCCATCCGCGGGCCGGGGGTGCCGCCGTCCACCAGCAGCCGGTGCGCGACCGCGTGCGGGCTGGCCAGGCCCGGCAGCGGCATGTGCTTGGGCAGCCGCGATATGGGCTCCATGTCCTCCGCCAGCGGGTGCCCCGGCAGCTGCGCGAGCTTGTTCATCACGGTGCGGCCTATGTGGCGGAAGGTGGTCCACTTGCCGCCCGCGATGGAGAGCATGCCGCCGCGGCCCTCGGTGACCACGGTCTCCCGCTTGGCCTTGGCGGTGTCCCCGGGGCCGCCGGGCAGCACCCGCAGCCCGGCGAACGAGTAGGTGATCAGGTCGCGGGACAGCTGCTGGTCCCGGATGGAGAAGGCGGCCTCGTCGAGGATCTGGGCGATGTCCTTCTCGTTCACCCGCACCTCGGCCGGGTCGCCCTCGTACGCCTCGTCGGTGGTGCCGAGCAGCAGCATGTCCTCCCAGGGGAGGGCGAAGGTGATGCGGTACTTGTCGATCGGCGTGGCCAGCGCGGCCCGCCACGGGGAGGTGCGCCCCAGCACCAGGTGCGCGCCCTTGGAGAGCCGGATGGACGGGGCCGCGTTCGGGTCCTCCATCGCGCGCAGGTGGTCCACCCACGGGCCCGTGGCGTTCAGCACCAGGCGGGCGTTCACCCCGAACTCGGTGCCGTCCAGGCGGTCCTTGAGCTCCGCTCCGGTGACGCGGCCGTCGGTCGTCCGCAGCCCCACCACCTCGGCGTGGTTGAGCACGGTCGCACCCGCCTCGACCGCCGCCCGCACCGTCATCAGGGCCATGCGGCTGTCGTTCATCTGGCCGTCGCCGTAGACCGCGACCGCCTTGAGGCCGTCGGTGCGCAGCTCGGGGACGTCCCGCACGGCCTTGTCGGGGCTGATGACATGGCCGACGCCGTCCCGGAAGGCGGAGAGCGCCGAGTAGGCGAACACGCCCGCGCCGAGCTTGGCCGCGCCGTGCGGGCCGCCCTTGTAGACCGGCAGATAGAAGGTGAGCGGGTTCGCCAGGTGGGGGGCGACGCTGCGGGAGACCGCGCGTCGCTCGAAGTGGTTCTCGGCGACCAGCTTGACCGCGCCGGTCTGGAGATAGCGCAGCCCGCCGTGGAGCAGCTTGGAGGAGGCCGAGGAGGTGGCGCCGGCGAAGTCGCCGGCGTCCACCATGGCCACCCGCAGTCCCGACTGCGCCGCGTGCCAGGCAGTGGTGATGCCCAGGATGCCGCCGCCGATCACCAGGAGGTCGTGCGTTGCCCTGGTCAGCCTCTCCCGGGTCTCGGCGCGGCTCGGCAGGGGGTGCCTCCCAGCGGCGGCTGGAAGGGAACCGGCAGCCGGGTGCGTCCCGAGTGCCGGGGCGCTCTGCGGGGTGGTCATTGCTTACTCCTCGTCTTCGATCCAGCCCATGGTCCGCTGCACGGCCTTGAGCCAGTTCTTGTACTCGCGGTCGCGGACTTCCGCGTCCATGCGGGGGGTCCACTCGGCGGCGCGGCGCCAGTTGGCGCGCAGCGCGTCGGTGTCCGGCCAGAAGCCGACGGCGAGACCGGCGGCGTAGGCGGCGCCGAGGCAGGTGGTCTCGGCGACCATCGGCCGCACCACGGGTGCGTCCAGGACGTCGGAGAGCGTCTGCATCAGCAGGTTGTTGGAGGTCATGCCGCCGTCGACCTTGAGCGCGGTGAGTTCGACGCCGGAGTCCTTGGTCATCGCGTCGACGATCTCGCGGGTCTGCCAGGCGGTGGCCTCGAGCACGGCGCGGGCGATGTGCGCCTTGGTGACATAGCGGGTCAGACCCGCGATGACGCCACGCGCGTCGTCACGCCAGTAGGGGGCGAACAGACCGGAGAAGGCGGGCACGAAGTAGGCGCCGCCGTTGTCCTCGACCGAGCTGGCCAGGGTCTCGATCTCGGCCGCGCTGTTGATCAGCCCCATCTGGTCGCGCATCCACTGCACCAGCGAGCCGGTGACGGCGATCGAGCCCTCGAGGGCGTAGACCGGCTTCTGGTCGCCGATGCGGTAGCCGACGGTGGTCAGCAGGCCGTTGTACGAGTTGACCGGCTTGGCGCCGGTGTTCATCAGCAGGAACGTTCCGGTGCCATAGGTCGACTTGGCCTCGCCCTCGGAGAAACAGGTCTGGCCGAAGAGGGCGGCCTGCTGGTCACCGAGCGCCGAGGCCACCGGCACGCCCGCCAGGACGCCCTCGGCGGTGGTCCCGTACACCTCGGCGGAGGAGCGGATCTCGGGCAGCACGGCCGCCGGGATCTCCATCGAGGACAGGATGCGCTCGTCCCAGTCGAGGGTCTGGAGGTTCATCAGCAGGGTGCGCGAGGCGTTGGTGACGTCGGTGACGTGCACGCCCCCGTCGGTGCCGCCGGTGAGGTTCCAGATCACCCAGGAGTCCATGGTGCCGAAGAGGATCTCGCCGGCCTCCGCGCGCTCGCGCAGCCCCTCGACGTTGTCGAGCAGCCAGCGGATCTTCGGGCCCGCGAAGTACGAGGCGAGCGGCAGGCCGGTCTCCCGGCGGAACCGGTCCTGGCCGACGTTGCGGCCGAGCTCCCTGCACAGGGCGTCGGTGCGGGTGTCCTGCCAGACGATGGCGTTGTGCACCGGCTCGCCGGTGTTCTTGTCCCACAGCAGCGTGGTCTCACGCTGGTTGGTGATGCCGATCGCCTTCACATCGGCGGAGGTGATGCCGGCCTTGCTGATGGCCCCGTCGACGACTTCCCGGACGTTCTCCCAGATCTCGGTCGCGTTGTGTTCGACCCAGCCGGGCTTGGGGAAGATCTGCTCGTGCTCCTTCTGATCGACCGAGACGATGCGGCCGTCCCGGTCGAAGACGATGCAACGGCTCGAGGTGGTGCCCTGGTCGATCGCTGCGATAAACGGGCCGGTGGAGTGGGTGTCGGTCATGGTGTGCGGCTCTCCTGCGCGTCAAGAGGGGGTGGGGTTTGAGAGTGGGGCTAGGCGAAGGCGATCTCGTAGATGCCGCCGGCGATGGCGCCGCCGATGAGCGGGCCGACGACGGGGATCCAGGCGTAGCCCCAGTCCGAGCCGCCCTTGTTGGGCAGCGGCAGGAGGGCGTGGGCGATGCGGGGCCCGAGGTCACGGGCGGGGTTGATGGCGTAGCCGGTCGGACCGCCGAGCGAGAGGCCGATGCCGACGACGACCAGCGAGGTGATCAGGACGCCGATGACGCCCAGGCCGTGGCCGTCCCCGTTCAGACCCTGGGTGAGGATGGCCAGCACCAGCACGGTCGTGGCGATGATCTCGGTGGCCAGGTTCTGCACCGTGTTGCGGATCTCGGGGCCGGTGGAGAAGACGCCGAGCACCGGGCCGGCGTCGGTCTTCGCCTGGGCCGCGGCCTTGGCCGTGTCCTGGGCGCCCGGGCCGCCGACGATCTCGCGGTCGGTCAGATGCGCCTGGAAGTGGCCCATGTAGGCGACCCACACCAAGGTGGCCCCGATGATGGCGCCGGTCATCTGACCGAGCACATAGATCGGCACATCGCTCCACTCCGTGCCGCCCTCGATCGCGAGGCCCAGCGTCACGGCGGGGTTCAGATGTGCCCCGGACAGGGGGGCCGAGATATACGCGCCGGTCAGCACGGCGAAACCCCACCCGAAGGTGATGGCCAGCCACCCCGCGCCGAACGCCTTGGAGCGCTTCAAGACAACGCCGGCGACGACACCACCGCCGAGCAGGATGAGAACGGCGGTACCGATGGTCTCGCCGATGAAGATGTCGGAGCTGGACACCCGCGACTCCTTTGTCCTTCGTCCAGATGGACACCGGGAAGCGCTGCACCACGGGGGTCAACCGGTGGCCCGCGCCCCTCGGTGAGGGGCTGGTCGGCCCGCGGCGAGTTACACCCTAGCGAATATTGTCGTCAGATGTTCGACAATGCCGACCGACGAACGGCAGTTTTCTGCACGGTGAAGGCTGAGGTCAAGGGTCGTGTGACTGAAAACTCGTACCGGGGTGAACGGGCGTGAACCGGCTGATACCGAGCGGTAACTCTCAGAAGCGGCTGGCGCCCAGATCGCGCGAGACGGCCCGCGCGCAGTCCCGTACCGCGGCGACCAGATCGGAGCGCAGCTCGCCCTCCTTGCAGACCCGCTCCACCGCGCCCGCGACGCCCACCGCGCCCACCGGCATCCGCCGCCGGTTGTGGATCGGGGCGGCGATCGACGCGACGCCCTCCCAGGTCTCCTCCACGTCCGAGCCCCAGCCGCGCGCCCGGGTCAGGTCCAGGACGGACTCGAAGCCGGTCATGGAGGTCACCGTGCGGGGGGTGAACGCCTCGCGCTCGGCCTCGACCGCCTCGCTGTGCGCCACCGGGTCGTACGCGGACAGCACCTTGCCCAGGGCCGTGGAGTGCAGCGGCTGCATCGCGCCGACCTCCAGCACCTGGCGGCTGTCGTCGGGGCGGAACACGTGGTGGACGATGAGCACGCCCTGCTGGTGCAGCACGCCCAGATACACGCTCTCCCCGCTGGAGCGGGCCAGGTCGTCGGTCCACACCAGGGCGCGGGCGCGCAGCTCGTGCACGTCCAGATAGCTGTTGCCCAGACGCAGCAGCTCGGCGCCGAGCTGATAGCGGCCCGACGCCTCGTCCTGCTCGACGAAGCCCTCCTGCTGGAGCGTGCGCAGGATGCCGTGCGCGGTGCCCTTGGCCAGCCCCAGCGAGGAGGCGATGTCGGACAGGCCCAGACGGCGCTCGCCCCCGGCGAGCAGCCGTAGCATCGCGGCAGCTCGCTCGAGCGACTGGATGGTCCGTGCCATCGCGCACCCCTCCTGACACTACGGTTCGACAATGCTGAACACTATCGGTCCATGTCGACCCCGCGGTACAGCGGGGAAAGGGTAAACGATCAAAAGGTGCCCCGTGGACGGCACCCCCTCGGCCCCTCACAAGATGTCCCGCCAGATGGAACAGCCCGCGCCGGAAGCCCCCCGGCGGCTACGCTGGCCTGGTGCGCCCTCCGGGAGGAGGGCGCAAAGCCGACAGCCGTCGCACCTCAGGGAGCTCACCCATGGCCTCGCACACGCCCACCTCCATCCCCACCGACTCCGCCGCCCGAGTCGGCGCCCTCCGCGAGGCCCTCGCCACCCGGGTGGTGGTCGCGGACGGCGCGATGGGCACCATGCTCCAGGCCCAGGACCCCACCCTCGAGGACTTCCAGCAGCTCGAGGGGTGCAACGAGATCCTCAACGTCACCCGCCCCGACATCGTCCGTTCGGTCCACTCGGCCTACTTCGAGGCCGGCGTCGACTGCGTGGAGACCAACACCTTCGGCGCAAACCACTCGGCGCTGGGCGAATACGAGATCTCGGACCGGGTGTACGAGCTGTCCGAAGCGGGCGCCCGGGTCGCCCGCGAGGTCGCCGACGGCTTCGCGGCCGACGGCCGCCCCCGCTGGGTGCTCGGCTCGATCGGCCCCGGCACCAAGCTGCCGACGCTGGGCCACGCCCCGTACACCGTGCTGCGCGACGCCTACCAGCGGAACGCCGAGGGCCTGATCGCCGGCGGCGCGGACGCCCTGCTGGTGGAGACCACCCAGGACCTGCTCCAGACCAAGGCGTCGGTCCTCGGCGCCCGCCGCGCCCTGGACGCCCTGGGCACCCACGTCCCGGTGATCTGCTCGGTGACGGTGGAGACCACCGGCACCATGCTGCTCGGCTCGGAGATCGGCGCGGCGCTCACCGCGCTGGAGCCGCTGGGCATCGACATGATCGGCCTGAACTGCGCGACCGGCCCGGCCGAGATGAGCGAGCACCTGCGCTATCTGGCCCGCCACTCCCGTATCCCGCTGTCCTGCATGCCGAACGCCGGCCTGCCGGTGCTGGGCAAGGACGGGGCGCACTACCCGCTCACCCCGGCCGAGCTGGCCGACGCCCAGGAGACGTTCGTGCGCGAGTACGGGCTGTCGCTGGTCGGCGGCTGCTGTGGCACCACGCCCGAGCATCTGCGCCAGGTCGTGGAGCGGGTCCGCGAGCTGACCCCCACCGAGCGCACGCCCCGCCCCGAGCCCGGCGCCGCCTCCCTCTACCAGACGGTGCCGTTCCGCCAGGACACCTCGTACCTGGCGATCGGCGAGCGGACCAACGCCAACGGCTCCAAGAAGTTCCGCGAGGCCATGCTGGAGGGCCGCTGGGACGACTGTGTGGAGATGGCCCGGGAGCAGATCCGCGAAGGCGCCCATCTCCTCGACCTGTGTGTGGACTACGTCGGCCGGGACGGCGTCGCCGACATGGAGGAGCTGGCCGGCCGCTTCGCCACCGCCTCCACCCTGCCCCTCGTGCTGGACTCCACCGAGGTCGACGTCATCCGCGCGGGCCTGGAGAAGCTGGGCGGCCGCGCGGTCATCAACTCCGTCAACTACGAGGACGGCGACGGCCCCGAGTCACGCTTCGCCAAGGTCACCCGTCTGGCCCAGGAGCACGGCGCCGCGCTGATCGCGCTCACCATCGACGAGGAGGGCCAGGCCCGCACCCCGGAGAAGAAGGTCGAGATCGCCGAGCGGCTGATCGCCGACCTGACCGGCAACTGGGGCATCCACGAGGCGGACATCCTCATCGACACCCTGACCTTCACCATCTGCACCGGCCAGGAGGAGTCCCGCAAGGACGGCATCGCCACCATCGAGGCGATCCGCGAGCTCAAGCGCCGCCACCCGGATGTGCAGACCACGCTGGGCCTGTCCAACATCTCCTTCGGCCTCAACCCCGCCGCCCGCATCCTGCTCAACTCCGTCTTCCTCGACGAGTGCGTCAAGGCGGGCCTCGACTCGGCGATCGTGCACGCGAGCAAGATTCTTCCGATCGCGCGCTTCGACGAGGAGCAGGTCACCACCGCCCTCGACCTGATCTACGACCGCCGCTCCGAGGGCTACGACCCGCTCCAGAAGCTGATGGCGCTGTTCGAGGGCGCCACCGCCAAGTCCCTGAAGGCCGGCAAGGCCGAGGAGCTGGCCGCCCTGCCGCTGGAGGAGCGCCTCAAGCGCCGCATCATCGACGGCGAGCGCAACGGCCTGGAGGCCGACCTGGACGAGGCCCTCCAGGAGCGGCCCGCCCTGGACATCGTCAACGAGACCCTGCTGGACGGCATGAAGGTCGTCGGCGACCTCTTCGGCTCCGGGCAGATGCAGCTGCCGTTCGTCCTCCAGTCCGCCGAGGTGATGAAGGCGGCGGTGGCGCACCTGGAGCCGCACATGGAGAAGGCCGAGGACGGCGAGGACGCGGGCAAGGGCACCATCGTGCTCGCCACGGTCCGCGGCGACGTCCATGACATCGGCAAGAACCTCGTCGACATCATCCTGTCCAACAACGGCTACAACGTGGTCAACCTGGGCATCAAGCAGCCGGTCTCGGCGATCCTGGACGCCGCCCAGGAGCACCGCGCCGATGTGATCGGCATGTCCGGGCTGCTGGTGAAGTCCACGGTGATCATGAAGGAGAACCTGGAGGAGCTCAACCAGCGCAAGCTCGCGGCCGAGTACCCCGTCATCCTCGGCGGGGCGGCGCTGACCCGGGCGTATGTCGAGCAGGACCTGCACGAGATCTACGAGGGCGAGGTCCGCTACGCCCGCGACGCCTTCGAGGGCCTGCGGCTGATGGACGCCCTGGTCGCCGTCAAGCGGGGCGTGCCGGGCGCGTCCCTGCCCGAGCTCAAGCAGCGCCGCGTGGCCAAGCGCGCGGCGGCGGTGGAGGTGGCGGAGCCCGAGCAGGGGCCGGTGCGCTCCGATGTGGCCACCGACAACCCGGTGCCCACCCCGCCCTTCTGGGGCAGCCGCGTGGTCAAGGGCATCCAGCAGGCGGACTACGCGTCCTGGCTGGACGAGGGCGCGCTGTTCAAGGGCCAGTGGGGCCTCAAGCAGGCCCGTACCGGCGACGGGCCGAGCTACGAGGAGCTGGCCGAGACCGAGGGGCGGCCGCGGCTGCGCGGCTGGCTCGACAAGCTGCACACCGAGAACCTGCTGGAGGCGGCCGTCGTCTACGGCTACTACCGGTGTGTGTCCAAGGGCGACGACCTGGTGCTGCTGCACGACGACGGCAGCGAGCTGACCCGCTTCACCTTCCCGCGCCAGCGGCGCGGCCGCCGCCTGTGCCTGGCGGACTTCTTCCGCCCGGAGGAGTCCGGCGAGACCGATGTGGTCGGGCTCCAGGTCGTCACCGTCGGATCGAAGATCGGCGAGGCCACCGCCGAGCTGTTCGCCGCCGACTCCTACCGCGACTACCTGGAGCTCCACGGGCTGTCCGTCCAGCTGGCGGAGGCGCTCGCCGAATACTGGCACGCACGGGTGCGCGCCGAGCTGGGCTTCGCGTCCGAGGACCCCGAGGACGTCACGGACATGTTCGACCTCAAGTACCGGGGCGCGCGCTTCTCGCTGGGCTACGGCGCCTGCCCGGACCTGGAGGACCGGGCGAAGATCGCCGACCTGCTGCGCCCGGAGCGGATCGGGGTCAAGCTCTCCGAGGAGTTCCAGCTGCACCCCGAGCAGTCCACCGACGCGATCGTCATCCACCACCCCGAGGCCAAGTACTTCAACGCGCGGTAACGCGCCCGGCGCGCTCCGCGACGCCCGCCGGGAAGCCGCCGGGCGTCGCGGAGCGCGCCGACGTACACTGGTCGATCCGGTAGAGGCCGGTCGTCTTCCGAATCGCGGAAACCGCGGATGACGACCGGCCTTCCTGCCCCTCGCCCGGAGGTGATCGGATGACCAGCAGCATCCCCGCCGTCGACACCCGTACGGCCGAAGGCTCCGCCCTGCAAGCCGTTCTGCTCGACATGGACGGCACCCTGGTGGACACCGAGGGCATCTGGTGGGACACGGAGGTCTCCATCTTCGCCGAGCTCGGCCACGCACTCGCCGAGGAGTACCGGCAGATCGTCGTGGGCGGGCCCATGACCCGCAGCGCCTCCTTCCTGATCGAGGCCACCGGCGCGGACATCGCGCTCGCCGAGCTGACCGGGCTGCTGAACAGCCGCTTCACCGAGCTGATCGACGGCACCGTGCCGCTGCTCCCGGGCGCCCGCCGGCTGCTCACCGAGCTGGCCGCGCACCAGGTGCCCACCGCGCTGGTCTCGGCCTCCCACCGGCGCGTGATGGAGTCCGTGCTGCGGTCGATCGGCCCGGAGCACTTCACGCTCACCGTCGCGGGCGACGACATCGGCCGGACCAAGCCGCACCCCGACCCGTATCTGCACGCCGCCGCGGGGCTGGGCGCGGACCCGGCGCGCTGTGTGGTGGTGGAGGACACGGTGACCGGGGTGACGGCGGCCGAGGCGGCGGGGTGCCGGGTGGTGGCCGTGCCGTCGCTGGTGCCGATCGAGCCCGCGGTGGGGCGCACGGTCGTCGGCTCGCTGGAAGAAGTCGACGTGCCATTTCTGCGCACTCTGATCACAGCAATGCGCTGAACGCGCACTGAGCGTATTTCCGTAAAGGGCGGGCCGGAAGCGGGTCGGGAGCGGGGCCGGAAGCTGGGTCGGGAAACTGAAAGCGCCAATTCCGCTTGCCCTCGCGAGGCCCTCCATAGACGTGATGTTTCTCACCATGCGGACCGTCGACAGGGCGCGCGCGCTCTGCTGCCGGTCCTCTCTGGGGCGATTTGCGTGGACCTATGTGTCCGGATTGATCACATCTCATGTGAAACATGACGGCGTCCGGATATCGGTGAACCGTTACACGTTATCGGGGCGTGATATTGCCTCAACTTCGTTGTGTTCCAGTAGGGCTGGCACCGCGGACTAATCTCTTCGGCGAGTAGTTGATCGATCCCAGGGAGACTCCCGAGAATGAATCGCAAGTCGCTGGTGCTGCCGGCCCTGGCGGGCCTCCTGACCTCCTCGCTCGCCGCGTGCGGCGGTGACGAGGGCGCAGGCTCGGACGGCGGCGCGATCATCGTGGGGAGCACCGACCGCATCGAGGCGTCGAAGGTGGGGAACGCGCCGCTGGACCCCGCCCAGGCATATGACTTCGCCTCCTGGAGCGTGCTGCACAGCACCTTCCAGACGCTGATGAGACTGCCCCGCTCCGGGACCGACCCCATACCCGACGCCGCCGAGCAGTGCGGCTTCCGGGACCGGCAGAGCGAGCAGTACTGGTGCAAGCTGCGCAAGGGGCTGAAGTTCTCCAACGGCCACGATCTGACCTCCGCCGATGTGAAGTTCTCCCTGGAGCGGGTGTTGCGGATCAAGGACCAGACCGGGGTGTGGTCCCTGCTCTCCAACGTGGACAAGGTGGAGACCCCCAACGACCGCGAGATCGTCATCCACCTCTCCAGCCCGGACGCGACCTTCCCCTCCAAGCTCACCACGCCGGCCGCCGCGATCCTCGACAGCGAGGTCTACCGCAAGGACGCGGTGCTCAAGGGCTTCGACATGGTGGGCTCCGGCCCGTACACCGCGAAGACCGAGGTGCGGAACAACCGGCTGACGAAGGTGGTCTTCACCAAGAACTCCGAGTACAAGGGAGACGTCGAACCGCGCAGCGACAAGGTCGAGATGCGCTTCTTCGACGACGCCAAGACCATGGAGGAGGCGCTGACCAAGGGCGATATCGACGTCGTCAACCGCGGCTTCTCGCCCGAGCAGATCGAGCGGCTGGACACCGGCGAGGTCAAGGGCGTCCGGCTCCAGGAGACCTCCGGCCAGGGCATCCGCTACCTCGTCTTCGACACCACGGCCCCGGCGGTGAAGAACAGGGCCGTGCGCCAGGCCATCGCCCACATCGTGGACCGCCAGGCGCTGGTGCGCGATGTGTACAAGCGCACCGCCGAGCCGCTGTACTCGATGGTCCCCAACAACATCTCCTCGCACACCAACTCGTTCCACAACGAGTACGGCGACCCGGACGTCACCGCCGCGCGCACACTGCTCCAGCAGGCCGGCGTGGAGACCCCGGTGGACCTGACGCTGACGTACACCACGGACCACTACGGCCCGGAGACGGCCCAGGAGTTCAAGAAGCTCCAGTCGCAGCTCAACTCCAGCGGCCTGTTCTCGGTGCGGATCGAGGGCTTCAAGTGGACCGAGTTCCGCCCGGCCGCCTCCAAGCGGGAGTACTCCGCCTACGGCATGGGCTGGCTCCCGGACTTCCCGGACCCGGACACCTACATCGCGCCGTTCCTCACCAAGGACAACTTCCTCAACTCGCCGTACCACAACAAGACCGTCCAGGACGATCTGATCCCCAAGACCCGGCAGGAGTCCCAGCGGGCCCTCGCGGTCAAGGACCTCCAGAAGATCCAGGACATCATCGCGGACGATGTTCCGTATCTGCCGCTGTGGCAGGGCAACCAGTACGTGGCCGCCCGCGACGGGATCGTGGGAACCGAGTACCTGCTCGACTCCTCGACCATGCTCCAGCTGTGGGAGATCGGCCGCACCACCGGGGACTGAGCCCGGCGGCGACAAGCAGTGACAAGGGCCGTACCCCGTGCCGCCAGGAGGCGGAGGGATACGGCCCTTGTCGCGTGCGCCGATAGCCGCGCGCCGATCTGCGCGGGCGCGCCCGGTGCGAAAGCGCGAGCAGAGGCGCTCGCGCGCTACTGCGCGCCGGGCCGCACCAGCCCGCTCTCATACGCATAGACCGCGGCCTGCACCCGGTCCCGCAGCCCCAGCTTCGTCAGCACATGCCCCACATGGGTCTTCACCGTCGTCTCACTGACGAACAGATCCGCCGCGATCTCCGCGTTGGACAGCCCCTTGGCGACCAGCTTCAGGACCTCCACCTCGCGCTCGGTGAGGGTGTGCAGGGTGTCCGGCACCGGCTCCTCGCCGGACGGCAGATGCCCCGCGTACTTGTCGAGCAGCCGCCGCGTGATGCTCGGCGCCAGCATCGCCTCGCCCGCCGCCACCACACGGATCGCCTGCACCAGCTCATGGGCCGGCGCGTCCTTCAGCAGAAAGCCGCTGGCCCCCGCGCGCAGCGCCTCCACCACATACTCGTCCAGATCGAAGGTGGTCAGCACCAGCACCTTGGCCGGACCGTCCCGGCCCGGGCCGGTGATCTGCCGGGTCGCCTCCACCCCGTCCATCCGCGGCATGCGGATGTCCATCAGCACCACGTCCGGCTGGAGCGCCCGCACCTGGTCCAGGGCCTGTAGTCCGTCTCCCGCCTCGCCGACGACCGCCAGATCCTGCTCGGCCTCGAGAATCATCCGGAAGCCGGTGCGCAGCAGCGGCTGGTCGTCGACCAGTAGGACGCGGATCGCCACGGGATCTCCTTCGGTGGACCGCTAGACCTGCCCCATTCTGCCGGACTGCGCGGGGACGATGGCCAGCGGATAAGGCGGGGGAGTCCCACCGAATTCCGGGCAATGCGCCTGGTGGTCGCACCATCCGCACAGCTTCGTCCGGCGCGGCAGGAAGACGCCGCCGGCCATCGCCTGCGCGATCGCCTCCCACAGGGCCCGCACCTTGCGCTCCACGGCCAGCAGATCGGACTCCTGCGGGTCGTACGTCAGCACATCACCGCTGCCCAGGTAGACCAGCTGGAGCCGGCGCGGCACCGCCCCCCGCAGCCGCCACAGCACCAGGGCGTAGAACTTCATCTGGAACAGCGCGTCCGCCGCGTACTGCGGGGCGGGCGCCTTGCCGGTCTTGTAGTCGACGATCCGCACCTCGCCACTCGGAGCGACGTCGACCCGGTCGATATAGCCGCGCAGCGTCAGCCCGGAGTCCAGCCGCGTCTCCACGTACAGCTCCCGCTCGGCGGGCTCCAGGCGCGTCGGGTCCTCCAGCGAGAACCACTGCTCGACCAGCCGCTCGGCATCCGCGAGCCATCGCTCCAGCCGCTCCGGGTCCTCCGTGCCGTCCTCCGCACGGAACAGCTCTCCCAGCTCCGGCCGGGCCTTCAGCAGCCGCTCCCACTCACCAGGCACCAACGCGCGGGCGCGCGGGGCGGTGCGCTCCACGGCCGGGGAATCGAATAGGCGCTCGAGCACCGCATGCACCACCGTGCCGCGGGTCGCGGCGGCGCTCGGCTTCTCCGGCAGTTTGTCGATCACCCGGAAGCGGTAGAGCAACGGACACTGCATGAAGTCCGCCGCGCGCGATGGCGACAACGACGGCGCGGACCGTGACAAGCTGCGCGCGGACGGCGGCACAGCGGACGGCCGCTCGGACTCCGGCGTCCGATCGGCCCGCTCGGCCTTCCCGGTGGAGGTTCCCATGGCGCAGACCCTACGGCCCGCCACCGACAGCCGGACGCATACCATCGACGTCCGAGGTCCTCGCACTGCATGATCGTGGGGACCATACCGAAGAAGCGGTGCGAACGACGCATCCGACGAGGGGACACCGTGGACAACAGCGGGCAGCGGCAGTCCGACAGCGGGGGATCGGACGGTACGACCGAGCCCGAGGGCGAAAAGCCGCAGCGCCCCCGTGAGGCGGGCGGCGGCTTCCTGATGGGCCGGCCGTTCGGTGTGCCCGTGTACGTCTCGCCCAGCTGGTTTCTGGTCGCCGCGCTCATCACCTGGGTCTTCGGCGGCCAGCTGGAGCGGGTGCTGCCCGAGCTGGGCGCCGCCCGCTACATCGTCTCGCTGTTCTTCGCGGTGGCCTTCTACGCCTCCGTGCTGGTCCACGAGCTCGCCCACACCATCGCGGCGCTGCGCTTCAAGCTCCCGGTGCGCCGGATCCAGCTCCAGTTCTTCGGCGGAGTCTCGGAGATCGAGAAGGAGTCCGAGACGCCCGGCCGCGAGTTCGTCCTGGCCTTCGTCGGCCCGCTGCTCTCCCTGATCCTCTCCGGCCTGTTCTACCTCGGCATGCTGGTCGTGGAGCCGGGCACGGTCCCCGGGGTGCTGCTCGCCGGGCTGATGATCTCCAACCTCATCGTGGCCATCTTCAACCTGCTGCCCGGCCTGCCCCTGGACGGCGGCCGCATGCTGCGCGCCGTCGTCTGGAAGATCAGCGGCAAGCCCATGACGGGCACGATCGCCGCCGCCTGGACCGGCCGGGCGCTCGCCGTCGCGGTCCTGGTGGGCCTGCCGCTGGCCACCCAGGCCGGCGGGCTCGGGGACGAGTCCGAGGGCTTCGGCAGCGTCGACTCGCTCACCGACGCGCTGCTCGCCGCCATACTGGCCGCAATCATCTGGACCGGCGCCGGAAACAGCCTGCGCATGGCCCGGCTGCGTGAACGCCTCCCGGACCTGCGGGCCCGCGCCCTCACCCGGCGTGCCGTGCCAGTCGCCGCCGACACCCCCCTCTCGGAGGCGCTGCGCCGCGCCAATGAGGCGGGGGCGCGAGCCCTCGTCGTGGTCGACGGCCAGGGCACGCCCACCGCCGTGGTCCGCGAGGCCGCCATCGTCGGGATCCCCGAGCACCGCCGCCCCTGGGTCGCGGTCAGCGGCCTGGCCCAGGACCTCAAGGACGGCATGCGGGTCTCCGCCGAGCTCACGGGCGAAGAACTGCTGGACACCCTGCGTGCCACCCCCGCCACCGAATACCTGGTGGTCGAGGAGACCGGGGAGATCTACGGCGTCCTGTCGACGGCCGACGTCGAGCGCGCCTTCGTGGCCGCCATGGCAAGAACACCCTCCTGACACCCACCGGGCGCTGAGGCTTGCCGGACCGCGGTCAGCGCGTCCCCGCAGGCCCGGTAGGCTGGCCACATGTCCGAACCGACCGGTGCCGCCCGCCGTCGCGGGCCCTTCCAGGTCGGGGACCAGGTCCAGCTCACCGATCCCAAGGGACGCCACTACACGTTCACGCTCGAGGCCGGGAAGAACTTCCACACCCACAAGGGTTCCTTCCCCCACGACGAGCTGATCGGCGCCCCCGAGGGAACCGTCGTGCGCACCACGGGAAACGTCGCGTACCTCGCGCTGCGCCCCCTGCTCCCCGACTATGTCCTGTCCATGCCACGCGGTGCCGCCGTGGTCTACCCCAAGGACGCGGGGCAGATCCTGGCGATGGCCGACATCTTCCCCGGCGCGCGCGTCGTCGAGGCGGGCGTCGGCTCGGGGTCGCTCAGCACCTTCCTGCTGCGCGCCATCGGCGACCAGGGCATGCTGCACTCCTACGAGCGCCGGGCCGACTTCGCCGAGATCGCCAAGCAGAACGTGGAGCGCTACTTCGGCTCCCCGCACCCCGCCTGGCAGCTCACCGTCGGCGACCTCCAGGACAACCTCTCCGACACCGACGTCGACCGCGTCATCCTGGACATGCTGGCCCCCTGGGAGTGCCTGGGGCCCGTCTCCAAGGCGCTCGTCCCCGGCGGCATCCTGTGCGCCTACGTCGCCACCACCACCCAGCTGGCCCGCACCGTCGAGGCCATCCGCGAGCACGGCACCTTCAACGAGCCCGCGGCCTGGGAAACCATGGTCCGCACCTGGCACGTCGAGGGGCTCGCGGTGCGCCCCGACCATCGGATGATCGGGCACACCGGCTTCCTGCTCACCGCCCGCCGCCTCGCCGACGGCGTGGAGCCCCCGCTGCGCCGCCGCAGGCCCGCCAAGGGCGCCTACGGCGAGGACTACGCGGGCTGGGGCAGCGGCGGGTCGGCCGGGGGCGCGGAGACCCCCGCGAACGGCTCCGCCGACCGAGGCTGACCCGGACCCGTACCGGCGCCCCGCGCCAACACCTGTACGCGGCCACCGACTTCCCCTGGAATTCCGCGGGGGAGGCGGTGGCCGCGCCGTGTGAGATGTGGCACGATGCGGGGCACCCCCTGACGCCACCGCTCTCACAGGAGTCACGCCGCGTGCAGCCCCTGGGCCCGGACCTCCCGCACACCCACCCCCGGCCGGTGCACTGGCTCGCGACAGCGACCGCCCTCGCCGCCGTCGTCGCCGGGGCGGCGGTGTTCCAGCCCTCCGACGCCAAGGCCACGACCGACACCCCCACGACAGCGGCCGCACCGGGCGCGGGCACCCCCGGCGCCCCGGGCGTCAAGGCCCCGGACCCCACCACCGCGGACTACCCGGTGGACTGCGGCCCGGAGACGGTGGACGTCACGGACCGCGCCTCGGGGGATCTCGACGGTGACGGCCGGCCCGAGACCGTGGCCGTGGTGCGCTGCCACTCCGCGACGGGCACCCCGCCCAGCGGCATGTATGTGCTGGCCCAGCCGGATGGCAAGGGGAAGGGTGAGGCGGGGCGGCCGAGGATCGTGGCCACCTTCCTCGACCCCAAGGAACGCATGAGCGTCACGGATTTCGCGCTGCGCGGAACCAAGGTTTCGGCCACTCTGCTCGGATACTCCTCGCAGCAGGTGCCGCGCTGCTGCCCGGACCTCCAGCGCAAGGTCAACTGGCAGTGGGAGGACGGCAAGTTCGTACTCAAGGCGCTGCCGGTCGCCGGCAGTGTCTGACCCGTCACGCCACGTACCGCGCCGGCCCGGCGCGCCGTCAGTCGGCGTCCGGGCCGTACACCTCGACCTGGTCGGATACCCGCCGTACATGGATGCAGTCGCCGGGACACTCCTTGGCGGAGTCCGCGACATCCTTGAGCAGGGGCAGCGGCACCCGTGTCGTCGCCCCCTTGTCCTGCAACAATTCGTCGTCGGCGCTCTTGACGTAAGCTAGACCGTCGATGTCGAGTTCGAAGATCTCGGGTGCGTACTGGGCACAGATGCCGTCGCCCGTGCACAGATCCTGATCGATCCAGACTTCAAGATCACCGAGCTCCTCGTTCCGCACCGTCACGATCTGCCGTCCCCTAATACATGTTTCAACATTGACTAAATAGCGCCAGCCTTGGCGGGTGTTGACCATCTCGACGATACAACCGGTCGCTTTCCGATGTTGTTGGGTGGGTATTCACCTGGCGTGAGGGAGTGCGCAAGGGTGAAGATCGGACACACGCCGACCGGGTTTGTGATCTAGGGGTTTCAACCCGCACCGGCCCAGGTAGGGTCAGGAAGCGTCCAGCTCCCCTTGGAGGAGGTGAGGACCGTGGCAGCCCACGACGACGACATCAACCGCGGCATCCGGCCGGGGCGGGGGTCTGATGACCCAGCCGGCCAGGTTGCCTATCTCGAGCAGGAAATCGCCGTCCTGCGACGTAAGCTCGCCGACTCTCCGCGGCACACGAGGATTCTCGAAGAGCGGATCGTCGAGTTGCAGACCAACCTGGCGGGCGTGTCCGCACAGAACGAGCGGCTCGCCAACACGCTCCGTGAGGCCCGCGACCAGATCGTGGCCCTCAAAGAGGAGGTCGACCGGCTCGCGCAGCCCCCGGCCGGCTTCGGAGTGTTCCTACAGGCCAACGAGGACGGCACGGCCGACATCTTCACCGGAGGCCGGAAACTCCGGGTGAACGTCAGCCCGAGCGTCGACCTCGAGGACCTCAGGCGCGGCCAGGAGGTCATGCTCAACGAGGCGCTCAACGTGGTCGAGGCCATGGAGTACGAGCGCGCCGGGGACATCGTCACCCTCAAGGAGGTCCTTGAGGACGGCGAGCGCGCCCTGGTGATCGGGCACACCGACGAGGAGCGCGTGGTGCGGCTCGCCGAGCCGCTGCTGGCCACCACCATCCGCTCCGGTGACGCCCTGCTGCTCGAGCCCCGCTCCGGCTACGTCTACGAGGTCGTGCCCAAGAGCGAGGTCGAAGAGCTCGTCCTCGAAGAGGTCCCGGACATCGACTACACCAAGATCGGCGGCCTGGGCAACCAGATCGAGCTGATCAGGGACGCGGTCGAGCTCCCGTACCTCTACCCCGACCTGTTCAAGGAGCACGAACTGCGGCCGCCCAAGGGTGTGCTGCTGTACGGCCCGCCCGGCTGCGGCAAGACCCTGATCGCCAAGGCCGTGGCCAACTCCCTTGCCAAGAAGGTCGCCGAGGTGACCGGGAAGTCCGCGGGGAAGAGCTTCTTCCTCAACATCAAGGGCCCCGAGCTGCTGAACAAGTACGTCGGCGAGACGGAGCGGCACATCCGGCTCGTCTTCCAGCGGGCGCGGGAGAAGGCCAGCGAGGGCACGCCGGTCATCGTCTTCTTCGACGAGATGGACTCCCTCTTCCGGACCCGCGGCTCCGGCGTCAGCTCGGACGTGGAGAACACCATCGTCCCCCAGCTGCTCTCCGAGATCGACGGTGTCGAGGGCCTGGAAAATGTGATCGTCATCGGCGCCTCCAACCGCGAGGACATGATCGACCCCGCGATCCTGCGCCCCGGCCGCCTCGATGTGAAGATCAAGATCGAGCGTCCGGACGCCGAGGCCGCCAAGGACATCTTCTCGAAGTACCTGACACAGACCCTGCCCATCCACTCGGACGACCTCGCCGAGCACGGCGGCTCCCCGAAGGCAGCGGTCGGCGGCATGATCCAGTCGGTCGTCGAGCAGATGTACACCGAGTCCGAGGAGAACCGCTTCCTCGAGGTCACCTACGCCAACGGCGACAAGGAAGTCCTCTACTTCAAGGACTTCAACTCCGGCGCCATGATCCAGAACATCGTGGACCGGGCCAAGAAGATGGCCATCAAGGACTTCCTCGACCACAACCAGAAGGGCCTCCGCGTCTCCCACCTGCTCGCCGCCTGCGTGGACGAGTTCAAGGAGAACGAGGACCTGCCGAACACCACGAACCCCGACGACTGGGCCCGCATCTCCGGCAAGAAGGGCGAGCGGATCGTCTACATCCGCACCCTGGTCACCGGAAAGCAGGGCGCGGACACGGGACGCTCCATCGACACGGTGGCGAACACCGGTCAGTACCTGTAACACCGCTGTCCGGCTGCGGATGTCCTGGACGGGGCATCCGCAGCCGGATGCGCTTTTCGGACCGCGAATTCGGACGCGTATGACGGACCTGTCAGCACAGCGAGCGGGCACCTACGAGCCGGACCGGAGCAATGACTGAAATGATCGCCTCAGAGCCGCGTGGCGGTTCTAGGCTCTGCGGTACCGCGGCAGCGCGGTGCGGGGGATCGGGGGCCGCGCACGGACCGGAAGCACCGCGGTACTTGAGCGCCGACCCCGCCCAGGGGCGGCGCCGGGCAAGGAGGGCCGCATGACCGTACGGCGAGTAATGGGGATCGAGACGGAGTACGGGATCTCCGTCCCGGGCCACCCGAACGCCAATGCCATGCTCACCTCATCCCAGGTCGTCAACGCGTACGCCGCGGCGATGCACCGGGCGCGCCGCGCCCGCTGGGACTTCGAGGAGGAGAACCCGCTGCGGGACGCCCGCGGCTTCGACCTCGCGCGCGAGTCCGCCGACGCCAGCCAGCTCACGGACGAGGACATCGGCCTGGCCAATGTCATCCTCACCAACGGCGCGCGGCTCTACGTCGACCACGCACACCCCGAGTACTCCGCCCCCGAGGTGACCAACCCCAGGGACGCGGTGCTCTGGGACAAGGCCGGCGAGCGCATCATGGCCGAGGCCGCCCTGCGCGCCGGCCAGCTGCCCGGAGCCCAGCCGATCCTCCTCTACAAGAACAACACCGACAACAAGGGCGCCTCCTACGGCACGCACGAGAACTACCTGATGAAGCGGGAGACCGCCTTCTCGGACATCGTGCGCCACCTGACCCCCTTCTTCGTCTCCCGGCAGGTCGTCACCGGCGCCGGCCGCGTCGGCCTGGGCCAGGACGGCCACGAACACGGCTTCCAGATCAGTCAGCGGGCCGACTACTTCGAGGTCGAGGTGGGCCTCGAGACCACCCTCAAGCGCCCCATCATCAACACCCGCGACGAGCCGCACGCCGACGCCGAGAAATACCGGCGGCTGCATGTGATCATCGGCGACGCCAACCTCTCCGAGATCTCGACCTACCTCAAACTCGGCACCACCTCCCTGGTGCTCTCGATGATCGAGGACGGCTTCATCGCCGTGGACCTCGCCGTGGACCAGCCCGTGCGCACCCTGCACCAGGTCTCCCACGACCCGACGCTGCGCCGCCTGGTCACGCTGCGCAGCGGCCGCACACTCACCGCGGTCCAGCTCCAGATGGAGTACTTCGAGCTGGCCCGCAAGTACGTCGAGGACCGCTTCGGCGCGGACGCCGACGACCAGACCCGGGATGTGCTCACCCGCTGGGAGGACGTCCTGAACCGCCTGGAGCGGGATCCGATGAGCCTGTCCGGCGAGCTGGACTGGGTCGCCAAGCGCGAACTCATGGAGGGCTACCGGCGCCGTGACGGCCTGGAGTGGGACGCGGCCCGGCTGCACCTGGTGGACCTCCAGTACGCCGACGTGCGCGCCGAGAAGGGCCTGTACAACCGTCTGGTGGCCCGCGGCAAGATGAAGCGACTGCTGGACGAGTCCGATGTGTCCCGGGCCCGCAGCAAGCCGCCGGAGGACACCAGGGCCTACTTCCGTGGCCGCTGTCTGGAGCAGTACGCCGACGACGTGGCCGCGGCCTCCTGGGACTCGGTGATCTTCGACCTGCCGGGCCGTGACTCCCTGCAACGGGTCCCCACCCTGGAGCCGCTGCGCGGCACCAGGAACCACGTCAAGGAGCTGCTGGACCGCTGCCGCACGGCCGAAGACCTGGTCCGGGTGCTCTCGGGGGGCTGAAATGGGCCGCGGCCGGGAATCATCGTGATGGCCTCGGAGCGTTGTAACAACTGCGAGGCCGATGTCGGACCCGGCTTGTAGGGTCTGATCTTGACCGATCCAATCAAGCTGGGGCGAAAAGAGCGGGGTGAGGGATATGGCGACAAAGGACACCGGCGGCGGACAGCAGAAGGCGTCGCGCACGACCGAGGAGGTCGAGGAGCAGGCGCAGGACGCGCAGGCGGCCGAAGACCTCAAGGAACGGCACGAGAAGCTGTCGGATGACGTGGACGACGTTCTGGACGAGATCGACGATGTACTCGAGGCTAACGCCGAGGACTTCGTTCGAAGCTTCGTTCAGAAAGGCGGCGAGTAGCCTTCGAATCGAAGGCAAGGGGGAGCTGGGGTTGGCAAGCGAAGAGACTGTGAAGCGCTGCTCGCGGTGTAAGCAACACAAGCCGCGAGCAGCGTTCGCGCGGAACAAGTCGATACTTGACGGCTTACAGGCCTACTGCCGGGAGTGTGCGGCCGCCTACCACCAGCAGCGGCAGCTAGCCAAGGGGCGCAACATCCGCCCTAGGGTGGATGTGCCCAGCGGACACAAGTACTGCCGTATCTGCGGTGAGATCAAGCGGCACAACGAGTGGCATCGCAACGCCGCTGCGTCTGACGGCTTGGCAACCCTCTGCAAGGCGTGCAAGGCGATAAAGGGGCGAGCAGGACATCTGAAGCGCCAGTACGGCATCACCGAAGCCGAGCGTGACGAGATGGTCGCCTCTCAGATGGGGCTTTGCGTGATCTGTCTGAAGGCTCCGGCTGCACATGTGGATCACTGCCACAAGACGGGTAAGGTCCGTGGCGTACTGTGCTTTAACTGCAACTCGGCCATCGGCAAGTTGGGAGACGATCCCGACATTGGTCGTCGAGCTGTCGCCTACCTGGAAGGAATCGCGTGGAAGCCAACACTCGTAGCACCGGGCGTCTACCAGCTGCCTTCCTGACGCCTGGTTCCTCGTCCTTCATGGACTTCCTCGGTGCCCACTCGCCCGAGCTGCTCCCGGGGAACCGTCCGCTCCCCCCGGTGCAGGGCGCGATCGAGGCCCCCCACGGCACGACGATCGTCGCGGCCACCTTCCCCGGCGGGGTGGTGCTCGCCGGCGACCGCCGCGCGACGATGGGCAACCTCATCTCCCAGCGCGACGTCGAGAAGGTCTTCCCCGCCGACGAGTACTCGGCCGTCGGCATCGCGGGCACGCTCGGCTTCGCCGTGGAGATGGTCAAGCTCTTCCAGCTGGAGCTGGAGCACTTCGAGAAGGTCGAAGGCACCATCCTCTCCCTGGAGGGCAAGGCAAACCGGCTGTCGACCATGATCCGCGGCAATCTCGGCATGGCCATGCAGGGCCTGGCCGTCGTCCCCGTCTTCGCGGGCTGGGACGTCGACCGCCAGAAGGGCCGCATCTTCTCCTACGACGTGACCGGCGGGCGCTCCGAGGAGTTCGGCTTCGCCGCCACCGGTTCCGGCTCGCTGTTCGCCCGTGGCGCGCTCAAGAAGCTGTACCGCGAGGACCTGACCGAATCCCAGACGGCCACCGCCGTCGTCCAGGCGCTGTACGACGCCGCCGACGAGGACTCCGCGACCGGCGGTCCCGACCTCGCCCGGCGCATCTACCCCATCATCACGGTGATCACCGAGGACGGCTTCAAGAGGCTCGCCGAGGCGGAGGTGTCCGAGATCGCCCGTGCCATCCACGAGCGGCGGCTCGAGGAGCCGGACGGCCCGCGGGCCTCGCTGCTCTGAGGGACGGTCGACCCGGAATGCATTCGCCAATGACAGAAAGGGACGGATAGCCGGTGACTACGCCGTTCTATGTATCGCCTCAGCAGGCCATGGCCGACCGCGCCGAGTACGCCCGCAAGGGCATCGCGCGCGGCCGCAGCGTGGTCGTGTTGCAGTATGCCGACGGCATCCTGTTCGTCGCGGAGAACCCGTCCCGCGCGCTGCACAAGGTCAGTGAGATCTACGACCGGATCGCCTTCGCGGCGGTCGGGAAGTACAACGAGTTCGAGAATCTGCGCATCGGTGGTGTCCGCTACGCCGATCTGCGCGGTTACACCTACGACCGCGACGATGTGACCGCCCGCGGCCTCGCCAATGTCTACGCCCAGACCCTCGGCACCATCTTCTCCAGCGCGGCGGAGAAGCCTTATGAGGTCGAGCTGATCGTCGCCGAGGTCGGGGACGGCCCCGAGGACGACCAGATCTACCGGCTGCCGCACGACGGTTCCATTGTCGACGAGCACGGCTCGGTCGCGGTGGGCGGTAACGCCGACCAGATCAGCAGCTACCTCGACCAGCGCCACCAGGACGGCATGACCCTGGCCGAGGCGCTCAAGCTGGCTGTCGAGTCCCTCGCCCGGGACAGCAACGGCGGAGAGCGCAGTCTCACCGCCGAGCAGCTCGAGGTCGCGGTGCTGGACCGGACGCGGCCCCAGCAGCGGAAGTTCAAGCGGGTGATGGGCGGTCAGCTGGCCCGCCTCCTGGGGGCGGAGAGCGCCGCCGCAGAGTCGGATTCGGAGTCCGAGTCCCCGGCCGAGGACACCTCCGAGACCGAGGACTGACCTCACCACCTCACAACGCGCGGCGCGCCCTGGCCCCGGCCGGGGCGCGCCGCGCGTTTTTGTCTCCGCGCCCGCTGCGCGGGAGGGCATCCGTCGCCGGACGGGGCCTAGCGCGGCGGCGGGCCGCTGGACCCCCGGGGGACGAGCTCGACCGGCAGTGTCGTGTCGCCGTGCGCCGTCTCGCCGTCCAGCACCGCCATCAGCGCCCGCATCCCGGCTGCGCCGACCGCCTCGGCGGGCAGTCGTACCGTGGTCAGTTCCGGGTCGACCGCTGTGGCCAGTGCCAGGTCGTCGAAGCCGGTGACGGAGACGTCGTCCGGTACTCGCAGTCCGAGCCGGCGGGCGGCCTTGCAGGCGCCCGCCGCCAGGATGTCGTCGTCGCATACGAGCGCCGTGGGGCGGGGGCCGGGCCGGGTGAGTGCCCGTTCGGCCGCGCGCTGCCCCTCGTCGACCGTCAGCGGGGCGGTCTCGGTGTGCACGGTGGCGCCCGGGACCGTGCCCATCGTGGCTGTCAGGGCCCGCGCGCGTACCCGGAAGGTCCAGGTGTCCACGCCGGCCGCCACATGGGCGATGCGGCGGTGTCCAAGGCCCAGGAGGTGTTCCGCGGTCTGGCGCATCCCGTCGGCGATGTCGAGGTTGACGGTGGCCGCGGCGACTTTGTCGTCGGGTGCGCTGTCGAGCATCACCAGCGGTAGCCCGCCGCCGCGTACCGCGGCCAGCGCGTCGGCCGCCATCGAGGAGGCGATCACGCCGTCGAGCGAGGCGCGGGCGGAGTCGAAGGGGTCGCGTGCCGGGCCGACCCCTTCCGGTGACGGGTAGAGCACCACGCCGAAGCCGCCTTCGGCGGCCACGCGTGCCGCGCCGGTGTAGACGCGGGCGAAGAATTCCGTGGTCAGTGCGGGGACGACGAGCAGCGCGGTCCTGGTCCGGCCGAGGCGGAGGCTGCGCGCCGCGAGGTTCGGGCGGTATCCGAGTTCGCGCGCGGCGGTGCGTACGGCTTCCACGGTGCGCGGTGAGACCCGCCCTGTCCACTTGTCGCCCAGGACCAGCGACACGGTCGCCTGCGACACACCGGCGTGGCGTGCCACATCCCGGCTGGTTGCTCGCGCCCCCGGTCCGCCGGGAGCGCGCGCTCCCGGCGTGCGGTCTCCTTGCACGCTCGCCACTTCGCCCTCCCCTCGTCGTGGTCATCTCGGTCGCCCACCGTGAGGTGGACCCGGGTCGCCAGCCATGATACGTATAACGGCGGACGTTATACGTAAAACTTCACCCGGACGCGCCCGGGGGAGAACAGGAAACGAAGGGGCAGAGCATGGCGGCTGGCTACGGGGATCTGCTGCGCACCAAGCACGCGACCCGGCTTCTCGTCGGCACGCTCGTCGGCCGGCTGCCGAATGCCACCGCCGCCCTCGCCGTCGTGCTCTTCACCCGCGCCGAGGGCGGCAGCTACGCCCTGGCGGGCGCGCTCTCCGCCGTCTACGGCGTGGGCAACGCCCTGGGGCAGCCGCTGCTCGGCCGGGCCGTTGACCGCCACGGACAGCCGCGGGTGATGCTGCCCGCGGCCGTGCTCTCCGCGCTCGCCATGGCCGTGTTCGCCGTGGTCGGGCTCGACCCGCTGCCCGTCGCGTACGCCGCGATGCTCGCCGCGGGTCTGTTCACCCCGCCCCTGGAGGGCGGGCTGCGGGCGCTGTGGCCCGGGGTGCTCGGCCGGGAGGACCGGGTGCACGCGGCGTACGCCCTGGACGCCGTCGCGCAGGAGGTGATCTTCTCCGTCGGTCCGCTGCTGGTGACCGCCCTGGTCGCCTTCTGGTCGGAGGCGGCCGCGCTGCTGGTCATCAACGCCATCGGGGTCGCGGGCGCGCTGTCGGTCGTGCTGTCGCCGCCCTCCCGGCGCTGGCGCTCGGCCCCGCGCGAGGCGCACTGGCTGGGCGCGCTGCGCTCGCGGGGCCTGCTGGTGCTCCTCGGCACCTTCTTCTTCGTGGGTGTCGCCCTCGGTTCGATCGGTGTGGCGGCCGTCGGATACGCGGACGAGCACGGCGGCGGGATGGTGTCCAGCTATCTGCTCTCCGCGCTCGGGGTCGGCGCGCTGGTCGGCGGCCTGGCGTACGGCGCCCGGCCCTGGGCCGGCCCGCCGGAGCGGCGGCTGCGGGTCCTGGTGGCCGCTCTGGCGCTCGGCTACCTGCCGCTGGTCCTGGTGCCCGGGGTGGTCGCGATGACGGCGCTGGCGGGCCTGTCAGGTGTCTTCCTGGCCCCCGCGCTCGCCTGTGTCTTCGTGGTCGTCGACCGGCACGCCCCGCGCGGTACCGTCACCGAGGCGTTCTCCTGGCTGGTGACCACGTTCGTGGTCGGCAACGCCGCGGGAACGGCCGCCGCGGGGCCGGTGATGGAGCTCGGCGGGGTCGCGGCGGGCTTCGCGGTGCCGGGGGCGGCCGGGCTGGTGGCCCTGGTCGTGCTGCTGGCCACGGCGCGCTTCCTCACCGGCGCGCCGGGCGGGGCACCGGGCGACCCGGATGTGTCTCGGGCGGAAAATGATCGCAACCGTGCCGTCGAACCCGGTTTCAGAGCAGGCCGTCAGGCGTAATGTTCAGGCATGGACCGCCGCATTTTCGGGCTGGAGAACGAGTACGGCGTCACGTGCACTTTCAGGGGACAGCGCCGGTTGTCTCCTGACGAAGTGGCGCGCTACCTCTTCCGCCGTGTCGTCTCCTGGGGCCGCAGCAGCAATGTCTTCCTGCGCAACGGCGCCCGCCTCTATCTCGACGTGGGTTCGCACCCGGAATACGCAACTCCCGAGTGCGACAACGTGACCGAGCTGGTCACCCACGACAAGGCAGGCGAGCGCATTCTCGAAGGTCTGCTCGTGGACGCCGAGCGCCGCCTGCACGAGGAGGGAATCGCGGGCGACGTCTATCTCTTCAAGAACAACACCGACTCCGCCGGGAACTCGTACGGCTGCCACGAGAACTATCTGGTGGCCCGGCATGGTGAGTTCTCCCGTCTCGCCGACATTCTCATCCCGTTCCTGGTGACCCGGCAGCTGCTGTGCGGGGCGGGCAAGGTGCTACAGACGCCGCGCGGCGCGGTCTACTGCGTCAGCCAGCGTGCCGAGCACATCTGGGAGGGCGTCAGCTCCGCGACCACGCGCTCCCGGCCGATCATCAACACCCGTGACGAGCCGCACGCCGACGCCGAGCGTTACCGCCGGCTGCATGTCATCGTGGGCGACTCCAACATGTCCGAGACGACCATGCTGCTCAAGGTCGGCGCCACCGACCTGGTGCTGCGCATGATCGAGGCGGGCACGGTGATGCGTGATCTGACGCTGGAGAACCCCATCCGGGCCATCCGCGAGGTCAGCCACGACATCACCGGGCAGCGCAAGGTGCGCCTGGCCAGCGGGCGTGAGGCGTCGGCCCTCGAAGTGCAGCAGGAGTACTACGAAAAGGCGCTCGACTTCTGCGAGCGGCGGGGCATCCGCACGGGCACCGTCGAGCGCGTCCTGGAACTGTGGGGCCGCACGCTGGAGGCGATCCGCACCGAGGAGCTCGACCGGATCGACACCGAGATCGACTGGGTGATGAAATACCGGCTGATCGAGCGGTACCGGGCCAAGAACAACATCACCATGTCGCATCCGCGGATCGCCCAGATAGACCTCGCCTACCACGACATCCACCGCCGCCGGGGGCTGTACTACCTTCTGGAGAAGCGCGGTCAGGCGGCCCGGGTGTGCAACGACTTGAAGATTTTCGAAGGCAAGTCGGTGCCCCCGCAGACGACCCGCGCACGGCTGCGCGGCGACTTCATCCGCCGTGCCCAGGAACAGCGCCGCGACTTCACCGTCGACTGGGTGCACCTCAAACTCAATGATCAGGCGCAGCGCACGGTGCTGTGCAAGGACCCGTTCCGCTCGGTGGACGACCGGGTGGAGAAGCTCATCGCCGGAATGTGACCGCGGCGCCCGGACGGCCCATGTCCGGCGCGGGGCCCCGTACGTTTCGCGTACGGGGCCCGCGGCACGTCGTAGAGTGGCGCGCGTTGCCCCCCGCAGGCTCTACCGACGAGGACTTCCGTGCGCCGACGCTCCGTACTTCTTGCCGTGCCCGCAGGCCTGCTCACCGCCGCGGGCTGCGGCAGTGAGAAAGCAGGATCCGAGAAGTCCTCCAAGACCTCGCCCTCGCCGGAGGCCGGCAGCCCTTCGGCGGAGCCGACGGGCAAGATTGTGAGCGGGCCGGTGCCGGCCATCACGGGTGGCACGAAGTTCGGCGAGAAGCCCGAGGTCGCGAAGGGCTCGGGGCAGCCGTCCTCGTCGCTGGCGGTCAAGACGGTCATCAAGGGCGACGGGGCCAAGGTGGCCAAGGGTGACTACCTCCAGGTGGACTATCTCGGTCAGATCTGGAACACCGCGAAGGTCTTCGACAACTCCTACGACCGGGGGAAGCCGGCCGTCTTCCAGATCGGCGTCGGCCAGGTCATCCCGGGCTGGGACCAGGGGCTGGTGGACAAGAAGGTCGGCAGCCGTGTGGAGCTGGCCATTCCGCCGGCCTTGGGATACGGCAAGCAGGGCCAGCCGCAGGCCGGGATCAAGGGCACCGACACCATGGTGTTTGTCGTCGACATCGTGAACGCCTTCAACGGCAAGAGTTCGGCCAAGGGCCGCGTGGTGGCGCAGACCAACGCCGACCTGCCCAAGGTGGGCACTGAGACCGACGGCAAGGCGCCCGCCATCGAGGTCCCGAAGAAGGCCGCGCCGAAGAAGCTCGTCTCGGCCTATGTCATCGAGGGCGACGGGCCGAAGGTGAAGGCCACTGACACCGTGCTCGTCCAGTACAAGGGCGTGCTGTGGGACGGCGGCAAGGAGTTCGACTCCACGTACAAGAAGGGCCAGCTGGCGCAGTTCTCGCTTCAGCAGGTCGTCCAGGGCTGGGCGGAGGGGCTGACCGGCAAGAAGGCCGGCAGCCGTGTGCTGATCGTCATCCCGCCGGACCTCGGCTACGGGAAGAAGGCCCAGCAGGGCATCCCGGCCAACTCCACGCTGGTCTTCTCGGTCGACATCCTGGCGGTTCTGTAAGACTGGGCAGGTTGCCCACCACGTAAGAGGAGCAATTTCGTGAGCATCGACAAGCCCGAGGTCGACTTCCCGGGCGGCGAGCCGCCGAAGGACCTGGAGATCAAGGACATCTGGGAGGGCGACGGTCCCGTCGCCAAGGCCGGAGCCACCGTCAAGGTCCACTACGTCGGCGTCGCCTTCAGCACCGGCGAGGAGTTCGACGCGAGCTGGAACCGCGGCACCCCGCTGGAGTTCCAGCTCGGGGCCGGCCAGGTCATTTCCGGCTGGGACCAGGGTCTCCAGGGCATGAAGGTCGGCGGCCGCCGCCAGCTGACCATTCCGCCGCACCGGGCCTACGGGGACCGTGGCGCCGGCGGCGGCAAGATCAAGCCGGGTGAGACGCTGATCTTCGTGTGCGACCTGGTCGCTGTCTGAGGTCTGCCTCGTCGACGGCCGGAGGGTGAGCCTCCGGGCCGTGGCCGAAGCGTCCGTCGAGGGCCCCTGCCGCCCGGCAGGGGCCCTCGGCTTTTGTCCCGCGTCCCCGTAGCGGTACGGTCACGGTCGTAAGGTCACGAGGAAAGGGCGTCGATGGCGATTGCCAAGGCTGAGCGGCTGATGAACCTGGCGCTGTGCCTGCTGGGGACCCGGCGCCCGTTGACCAAGCGTGAACTGCGGGAGTCCATAGAGGCATACATCGAGGCTTCCGCGGCTTCGGCGACTTCGGCTTCCGCGTCGGCGGCCGGCGCGGGCTCCGGCTCCGGCGGGAGCGACGATGCCTTCAACCGCATGTTCGAGCGGGACAAGGACGATCTGCGCGAGTTGGGCCTGGTCATCGAGACCGTGGAGAGCGTCGACGGCGAGATCGGCTACCTGGCCCGCCGCGACAGCAACCGCCTCCCCCCGATCACCCTGGACGCCGAGGAGGCCGCGGCCCTAGGCCTGGCCGCGAAGGTCTGGCAGCAGGCCCGGCTCGCGGGCGCCGCCAGCGGCGCGCTCCAGAAGCTGCGTGCCGCCGGGATGCCGCTGGCCGAGGACCCGTACGACACCCAGCCGGCCGGCGCCCTGGAGCCGCGGATCCCGGTGCACGAGGCGGCCTTCGAGCCTCTGATGGTCGCCTGCCGTGACCGCCGCCCCGTCCTGTTCGACTATCGCAAGGCGAACGCCGCCCAGCCCGGGCAGCGCCAGGTGGAGCCGTGGGCTCTGGAGTGCTGGCGCGGCCACTGGTATCTGGCGGGATGGGACCGCGAACGGGCGGCCGAGCGCGTCTTCCGGCTCTCCAGGATCACCGGCAAGGTGCGTCTGCGGGCCGGCGCGTACACCGCCGAGGTGCCCGATCATGTCACCGTGCGCGAGACGGTGGAGCGCTGGTCGGGGGAGACCGCCACCGGCACCGCCCGGATCAGACTGCGCTCCGGCCACGGTTACCCGCTGCGGGCCAGGGCGCTGCGGACCAGCCCGCTGGGCGACGGCTGGGACGAGCTGGAGATCCCGTACGGACACGGGCTCGACGCCTGGCTGGTGGAGTTCGGCCCGGACGTGGTCGTGCTGGCGCCCGATGAGCTGCGGGCCGATGTCGTCGAGCGGCTGCGCGCCGTCGCCAAGGGCTGAGGGGGGCCGCAACGCATGGCCGGAAACGCGATTGACCAGACCCGCCGGATGCTGTCGCTGGTGACGTATCTGCGCGAGCGCCCCGGCGCCCGTGTGGCCGATGTCGCCCGCGCCTTCGGTATCAGCGAGGACGAGCTGATCTCGGACCTGGATGTGCTGCCGCTGTGCGGCACCAGCTTCCGCGGCGGCGACCTGCTGGACATCGACACCGACGGCGAGTGCATCTGGTGGCACAACCCGGACGATGTCGCCGAGCCGCTGCGGCTCGCCGCCGACGAGGCCACCGCGCTGCTGGTCGCCGCCCGCGCCGTCGCCACGCTCCCCGGGCTGCGCGAGGGCGACCGGGACGCGCTGCTGCGCGCCACGGCCAAGCTGGAGGCCGCGGCCGGTGAGGCGGCAGGTGCCAGTTCCCGACTGTCGGTCACCTTCGAGTCCGAGGGCGGGGTGTTCGCCGACGTCGACCGTGCCATCGCCGAGCGTCGCCGCCTGTGGCTGCGCTACTACTCGCCCGCGCGGGACGAGCTCACCGAGCGCGAGGTGGACCCGATCCGGCTGTTCGCCGTCGGCCACACCTATATGGAGGCGTGGTGCCGGCTCTCCGAGGCGCGGCGCACCTTCCGTCTTGACCGGGTCGCGGAGATCAAGCTGCTCGACGCGCCCGCCGACCCGCCGCCGATCGAGCTGCGCGATCTGTCGGACCTGTCGGCCGGGCTGGTGCAAACCGGTGCCGAGGACCCCGAGGTGGTCGTCGAGGTCGGCCCCGGCGGGCGCTGGGTCGCCGAGTACTACCCGCACGACAGCGCGGAGGAGCTGCCCGACGGCGGCCTCAGGATCACGCTGCGCACCCCCGACCCCGGCTCGCTGCGCCGCCTGGCGCTGCGGCTGGGCAGGGACGGCAGGATCGTCTCGCCGCAGGGGCTGGCGGACAGCGCGCGGGACGCGGCGCAGCGGGCGCTCGCGGCCTATGGTGAGTGAAGGGACACGCACAGTGACCGCTGGGGGGAATCCCACCTCGGTGATCTTCAAGGCAGCCTGTCCGGACTGCCGCGGCCGATTCGAACTGGCGGCCACCGCCCTGCGGCTGGCGATCGGGGGGAGTGACCGCACCACGTTCTACTCCTTCACCTGCCCCGACTGCGGGTCGGCGGTGCGCAAACCGGCGGGGGAGCGGATCGTGGAGCTGCTCACGGGCGGCGGGGTGAGAACCCTGCGGCTGCACTCCAAGGTCTGAGCCCACAGGGCTTGGGCGCGCCCCGACGGGTGGAGTTCGAAGCCGAGGGGTGAGGATCGGCGGCCCGGGCCCCCGATAGGCTCTGGTCCATGTTCTGGCCGATGCTCGCCCTCGCTCTCGCCTTCACCGGGATCGCCGTTCTCGCCGTGCTCGCCGTACGGGTCTTCGTCGAAGTGCGCGGGCTGGCGCGGCAGGTGGGGGAGAGCTCGCGGCAGATCACCCGGGCCGCCGAGGACCTGGAGCGGGCCACGGCCCCGCTCGGCGGCCAGGTGGACGCGCTGCGCCGGGGGCCGCACACCGGGCTTTCGTCGGACCCGGCGGCCGACTGAAGCCAGGGACTGACGGACAGGTCGGCGGGGTAGGCTGCTTGGCGCAGTCGTGACCGCGGCGGTGTGGTCGCAATAGGGAGTATGCACGGGGATTGCCCAGGGTTTACCCCAGCGGGTTACGATCGCTGCCAGCACTAGCACGCCAGTCCGATACCCAAACGGCAGGCATGAAAGTTACGCCGCCCCGGCGAGAAGGTAGTCGCACATGCTCGGCAATCTCAGGCCCACCGAGATCATTCTCATTCTCGTTGTCATCCTGCTGCTCTTCGGTGCCAAGAAGCTTCCGGACATGGCTCGGTCCCTCGGCAAGTCGGCCCGCATCCTCAAGAGCGAGGCCAAGGCCATGAAGAAGGACGACGAAGCGGCGAAGACCACCGAGGCCGCCCAGGCGGCGCCTGCCGACCCGGCCGCGCAGCAGCCCGCGCCGCGGACCATCCAGGCGGCTCCCGGCGATGTGACCAGCTCCCGCCCGGTCACCGAGCCGAACCGCACCGCCCAGGGCTGACGGAGCCGACGCAAGCCGAGAGTGCCGCCGTGGCTCGCTGAGCCGACGACGGCCTTCGCACGAGACGAGGACGTGGGTTGCTCAAGTCTGCCCGCAAACAGCAGAGGGATCCCGAGGGGCGGATGCCGCTCGCGGAGCATCTGCGAGAGCTGCGCAACCGACTGCTGAAGGCGGTCGTCGCGATCATCGTGGTCACGGTCGTCGCGCTGATCTACTACAAGCAGATCGCGGAGTTCCTGACCGGACCGGTGATCGACAGCGTCGGCTGCAAGAAGGGCGAGGGCATCGGCGGCGGGCATCCCGAGCCCTGTGCGCAGATCACCGCCAACGGCCTTCTCGCCCCCTTCACGATCATGCTGAAGGTGGGCCTGATGACGGGCGTCGTCGTCTCCAGCCCGATCTGGCTCTATCAGCTCTGGGCGTTCCTCGCGCCCGGCCTGCACAACCACGAGAAGAAGTACGCGCTCGGCTTCGTGGCCGCCGGTGTGCCGCTGTTCCTGGCCGGCGCCTGGCTCGCGTACGCCGTGCTGCCGACCACCGCCGGGGCGCTGGTCGGCCTCACCCCCTCGGACTGGGACAACCTGTTCCCCGCGGACGAGTTCTTCGACATCGTCACGCGCATGGTGATCGTCTTCGGCCTCGCCTTCGAACTCCCGCTCCTGCTGGTGCTGCTGAACTTCGGCGGGGTGATCACCGGTCGGCGGATGCTGGGCTGGTGGCGGGGCATGGTCGTCGGCATCACCGTCTTCGCCGCGGTCGCCACCCCCACCGGCGACCCGCTGACCATGTCGCTGCTCGCGGCGCCCATCGTGGTGCTGTACTTCGGCGCCACCGGCATCTGCCTCTTCAACGACCGCCGGCGCCGGCGCGGCAACCCGGACGCGGGGCTCGACGACGACGAGGCCTCCGACCTCGACCTGACTCCCGCGCCCGTCGGCGACGTCGAGCCGGTGTCCCGCCCCGACGATCCGGAGGACCCGGGCCCGACCCGGCGGAACGGCTACGACGACGTCACCTGACCCGAGTCGGCCGGGCCGGTGACCTGAACCGGCCCGGCCGATAGGGTCCGCGCGTGACCTGCGACATCACCCTCTTCGTCAACCCGACGGCGGGCCGCGGGCGCGGCGCCCGCGCCGCCCGGCCCGCGGCCCGGGCCCTGCGGGACGCCGGATTCGGCGTCCGGACCGTGGTGGGCGCCGACGCCGCCGAGGCCCTGGGGCGGGCCCGTGAGGCGGTGGCCGGCGGCACCGGGGCGCTGGTGGCCGTCGGGGGCGACGGCATGGTCTCGCTCGCCCTCCAGGCGGTCGCCGGGACCGGCACCCCGCTCGGGGTGATCGCCGTCGGTGGCGGCGACGACTTCGCCCGGGCCACCGGGCTGCCGATACACGACCCGGTGGCCGCGGCCCGCTCCATCGCCGCCTCGCTCAAGGGCGACGGCGGCCGCGCGGTCGACCTGGGGCGGGCGGGAGACGTCTGGTTCGGCACCGTCCTCGCCTCCGGGTTCGACTCCCGGGTCAACGAGCGCGGCAACCGGATGCGCCGGCCGAGCGGCCGGCTCCGCTACGACCTGGCCATGCTCGCCGAGCTGGCTGCCCTGCGGCCCGTCCGCTACCGGATGAGCCTGGACGGCGGGCCGGAGCGGGAGGTGGAGGCCACCTTGATAGCCGTCGGCAACGCCGCCTCGTACGGCGGTGGCATGCGGATCTGCGCGGACGCGGTCCTCGACGACGGGCTCTTCGACATCACGGTCGTCGGCCCGTGCAGCCGCACCACGCTGCTGACGGTCTTCCCGCGCGTCTACCGCGGCACCCACCTCGGCCACCGGGTGGTCACCAGCCACCGGGCCGCCTCGGTGTCCCTGGCCGCCGAGGGCCTGACCGCGTACGCGGACGGGGAGCGGCTGGGACCGCTGCCGCTCACCGCCGCCACCGTGCCCGGCGCCCTGCGCCTGCTGGGAGCGCCGGGGCGGCTCGCGGGCCCCTGATCCCGGCCGCGTCCCCCGCTCCGTCCCGAGGGGCGAGAAAGATCGCGTGCGTTGTCGGAGGCGGCCGGTAGTCTCGTACGTACGATGACCGACGAGCTGACTCCCGCCGAGCGCTACACCGCGGCCCGTCTGCGGGCGGCCGAGGAGGCCACCGCGCTGGCCCCCTTCCGCGAGATGTACGACTTCGAACTGGACCCGTTCCAGATCGAGGCGTGCAAGGCCCTGGAGACCGGGAAGGGCGTGCTGGTCGCCGCCCCCACCGGCTCGGGCAAGACCATCGTGGGCGAGTTCGCCGTCCACCTGGCACTCACCCAGGGCCGCAAGTGTTTCTACACCACGCCCATCAAGGCGCTGTCGAACCAGAAGTACACCGACCTCGTCAAGCGCTACGGCGCCGACCGGGTCGGTCTGCTCACCGGTGACAACAGCATCAACTCCGACGCCCCGGTGGTCGTGATGACCACCGAGGTGCTGCGCAACATGCTGTACGCGGGCTCCCAGTCGCTGCTGGGGCTCGGCTATGTGGTGATGGACGAAGTCCACTACCTCTCCGACCGGTTCCGCGGCGCCGTCTGGGAAGAGGTCATCATCCACCTCCCCGACTCGGTGACGCTGGTGTCCCTGTCCGCGACCGTCTCCAACGCGGAGGAGTTCGGCGACTGGCTCGACACCGTCCGCGGCGACACCGAGGTGATCGTCTCCGAGCACCGCCCCGTCCCGCTGTGGCAGCACGTGCTGGCCGGGCGGCGGATGTACGACCTCTTCGAGGAGAAGAGCACACCGGGGGACGGCCAGAGCGGCCGCCGGGAGGTCAACCCCGACCTGGTCCGGGTGGCCCGCATGGAGAGCACCCGGCCGAGCTTCGGCCGCGACAAGCGCCGCGGCCGGAACAACATGCGCGAGGCCGACCGCGAGCGCGAGCGCCGTCAGCGCAGCCGGATCTGGACCCCCGGCAGGCCCGAGGTCATCGAGCGGCTCGACGCCGAGGGGCTGCTGCCCGCGATCACCTTCATCTTCAGCCGGGCCGGCTGCGAGGCGGCCGTACAGCAGTGCCTGTACGCCGGGTTGCGGCTCAACGACGAGGCGGCGCGCGCCCGGGTGCGCTCCCTGGTCGAGGAGCGCACGGCCGGCATTCCCGACGAAGACCTGCATGTGCTGGGCTACTTCGAGTGGCTGGAAGGCCTGGAGCGGGGCATCGCCGCCCACCACGCCGGAATGCTGCCGACGTTCAAGGAGGTGGTGGAGGAGCTGTTCGTCCGCGGGCTGGTCAAGGCGGTGTTCGCCACCGAGACCCTGGCGCTCGGCATCAACATGCCCGCGCGTTCCGTGGTGTTGGAGAAGCTCGTCAAGTGGAACGGCGAGCAGCACGCCGACATCACCCCCGGCGAGTACACCCAGCTGACCGGCCGGGCGGGCCGGCGCGGCATCGACGTCGAGGGCCACGCCGTGGTGCTGTGGCAGCGCGCGATGGACCCGGGCGCCCTCGCCGGCCTGGCCGGCACGCGCACGTACCCGCTGCGCTCGTCCTTCAAGCCCTCGTACAACATGGCGGTCAATCTGGTCTCGCAGTTCGGGCGACACCGCTCCCGCGAGCTGCTGGAGACCTCCTTCGCGCAGTTCCAGGCCGACAAGGCGGTCGTCGGCATCTCCCGGCAGGTGCAGCGCAACGAGGAGGGCCTGCGCGGCTACCGCGCCTCCATGACCTGCCACCTCGGCGACTTCGACGAGTACGCGCTGCTGCGCCGCGAGTTGAAGGACCGCGAGACCGAGCTGGCCCGGCAGGGCGTGGCGCAGCGGCGCGCGGCCGCGGCGGACGCGCTGGAGAAGCTCCGCCCCGGCGATGTCATCCACGTCCCGACCGGGAAGTACGCCGGGCTCGCGCTGGTGCTCGACCCCGGGCTGCCGGCCGGGCGTACGGGCGGCCACCGCGGCCTGGAGTACCACGACGGGCCGCGCCCGCTCGTGCTCACCGCCGAGCGCCAGGTCAAGCGGCTGGCCGCGATCGACTTCCCGGTGCCGGTGGAGCCGCTGGAGCGGATGCGGATCCCCAAGTCCTTCAATCCGCGCAGCCCGCAGTCCCGCCGGGACCTGGCGTCCGCGCTGCGCAGCAAGGCGGGCCACCACGATGTGCACCGCCATCGCAAGCAGCGCTCGGCCGCGGCGGACGACACCGAGATCGCCCGGCTGCGCGCCGCCATCCGGGCCCACCCCTGCCACGGCTGCGACGAGCGCGAGGACCACGCCCGCTGGGCCGAGCGGTACCACCGGCTGCTGCGCGACACCCGCCAGTTGGAGCGGCGCATCGAGGGGCGCACGAACACCATCGCGCGCACCTTCGACCGGATCTGCGCCCTGCTGAGCGAGCTGGGCTATCTCAGCGGCGAGGAGGTCACCGACGACGGCAAGCGGCTCGCCCGGCTCTATGGCGAGCTGGACCTGCTCGCCAGCGAGTGTCTGCGCGACGGCGTCTGGGAGGGGCTGAAGCCCGAGGAGCTCGCGGCCTGCGCCTCGGCGCTGGTCTACGAGGCGCGGGCGGCGGACGACGCGCTGCCGCCCAAGCTGCCCGCGGGCCGGGTCAAGGAGGCGCTGGGCGAGATGGTCCGGATCTGGGGCCGGCTGGACGCCCTGGAGGACGACCACAAGATCAAGCAGGCGGAGGGGGTCGGTCAGCGCGAGCCCGACCTGGGCTTCGCCTGGGCCGCGTACCGCTGGGCCTCCGGACACGGGCTGGACGAGTTGCTGCGCGAGATCGAGATGCCGGCGGGCGACTTCGTGCGCTGGTGCAAGCAGGTGATCGATGTGCTGGGCCAGATCGCCGTGGCCGCCCCGCCGGACGGCACGGTGGCGCGCAGCGCCCGCCGGGCGGTCGACGGGCTGCTGCGCGGCGTGGTGGCGTACTCCTCGGTGGGCTGACTCCACCGCGCGGCGTTCTTCACGGGCCGGGTCCGGCCGGGGCGAGTTCCCGGCCGGACCCGGCCCGTTTCGTATGCCGCTTCCCGCTGTCCGTGCGTGGCCGTGGAGTCGGCGCAATCGCGATACATCGCGGTTGACGCCTCTGCCGAGTCGCGATATGTTCGGCGACGGATATACGGGGGCGAGGTGATGACGGTGTCGGCGAAGCGGCGCAAGCTGAGCAACCCCTTGGCGCTCGCGGTGATGGCGCTCCTGAGCGAGCGGCCGATGCATCCGTACGAGATCGCGCAGGTGCTCCGGCGACGGGGCAAGGAACACAGCATCAAGATCAACTACGGGTCGCTCTACACCGTCGTCCAGAACCTGGAGAAGCACGGCTTCGTCGAGGTCGCCGGTACCCAGCGGCAGGGGCTCCGCCCCGAGCGCACGGTGTACGGACTGACCGAGGACGGCCGCCGCGAACTGCACGAGTGGCTGGCGGAGCTGGTGTCCGTCCCCGCCCGGGAGTACCCCGCCTTCTCGGCCGCGCTCTCGCTGATCCTGGTGCTGCCCATCGACGAGGCCGATCGGCTGCTGCGGCAGCGGGCCGAGACGCTGGAGGCCCGGGCCGAGGCCCTCGACGGCTCGATCGACGCGCTGGAAAAGGACCTGCCGAGGGTGTTCCTGCTGGAGACGGAGTACGAACTGCACATGATCCGCGCCGAGATGGAGTGGGTCCGGTCCCTGCGCGCGGAGCTCGCGGCGGGCAGCCTCACCGGAGCGGCCGCATGGCGGACGCTGAGCCGGACCGGCGAGATGCCGGCGGAATGGGTCGAGATAGAGGAGAGAACCAACCCGGAGAAGTGAAACCGGAGCAGTGAAGAAGGCCCCGGCGCGCGCTGCGCCAACAGCGCACGCCAGGGCCCTGACCCCGGACCGGACCTGCGGCGATGGCAGGCCAGGCGATCGAGGTGCGGCACACCCAGGATAGCCCGGCTCTCCACCCGCGGATCGGTACGGCGGATTTCGCACGCGACGAATCGACGTCGTACGACAGATCAGAGTGGAGACACGCCGCCATGGCGCCAACAACCGGGGGACGCACCCCGCATCACACGCGCACCCGCGCGCTCGCAGTGGAAACCGACCAACTGGTCAAGACCTACCCCGGCGGGGTGAAGGCCCTGGACGGCATGGAGCTGGCCGTCGAGGCGGGCATCGTCTTCGGCCTGCTCGGACCCAACGGGGCCGGGAAGTCCACCACCGTCAAGATCCTCACCACCCTGGCCCGCCCCGACGCGGGCACCGCGGCGGTCGCCGGACACGATGTGCTCCGCCACCCCGGCCGGGTGCGCGCCGCCATCGGCGTCGTGGCCCAGAAGTCCGGCGCCGACCCGGTGGCCACCGGGCGGGAGAACCTGCTGCTCCAGGGGAGGCTGTACGGGCTGCGGGGCACCGCCGCCGCCCGCCGCGCCGACGAACTCCTGGACCGCTTCGACCTCGCCGACGCCGCGAACCGCCCGGTCAAGGGCTACTCCGGCGGCATGCGCCGCAGGCTCGACGTCGCGCTCGGGCTCGTACACCGCCCCGAGGTGCTCTTCCTCGACGAGCCCACGACCGGGCTCGACCCCGAGGCCCGCGCCGCCATGTGGGACGAGATCGCCCGGCTCGCGGGCGAGGAGGGGCTGACGATCCTGCTCACCACGCACTACCTCGAAGAGGCCGACCGCCTCGCCGAGCGCATCGCCATCGTCGACCGCGGCCGGGTCGTGGTCGAGGGCACCCCGGACGAGCTCAAGGGCGAACTCCGCGGCGACGCCGTCCACCTGGAGCTGCGCGAGACCGTCGCGGACGGCGCCGAGCCCCCGCTGCGCGACGCGCTCACCGCGCTGCCGGGCGTGCACGAGGCGGCCGTGGACGGACGGCGGGTCAGCGTCCGCGCCGACGACGGCGCCGCCGCCGTGCCCACGCTGCTGGCCGCCCTGGAGCGGTCGGGCGCCGCCGTGGCGACCGCGACCGTCGCCCGCCCCTCCCTCGACGACGTCTATCTGCGCTACGCGGGCCGCAGCTTCACCGAGGCGGAGGCCGCGGCCGGGGCGCCCGTGCCGGCCGGTGCCGCCGGAGGTGCCCGATGAGCGCGGCCCTCGCCCAGACCTGGTACATGACGCAGCGCCAGCTGATGGCCTACTGGCGCCAGCCCGTCTTTCTGCTGATCAATCTGGTCCAGCCGGTCATCTGGCTGTTCCTCTTCGGCTCCCTCTTCCGCAAGGTCACCGACCTCGGCGGCTTCGGCACCGGCTCGTACCTGGACTACCTGGTCCCGGGCATCGTGGTGATGAGCGCCCTGTCCTCCAACATGTGGGCGGGCATGGGAACCCTGGAGGAGATCGAGCGGGGCACCCTCAACCGCTTCCTGACCACGCCGGTCTCCCGCGGCGCGCTGATGAACGGCAATGTGGTCTCCCAGGGACTCAGCACCGCCGTGCAGTCCGTCATCATCGTGGCGCTCGGCAAGCTCGGCGGCGCCGACTACCCGGGCGGCATCACCGGGACGGCCCTGCTGATCGTGGCGTCCGTGCTGCTCGGCACGGTCTTCGGCGCGCTCTCCAACGCCCTGGGCATGCTGGTCCGGGAGCGGGAGTCGATCATCGGCATCAACACCTTCCTGCTGCTGCCGCTGACCTTCCTCTCCGAGGCCTTCATGGCGCCCTCCCTGATGCCGGGGTGGATGCGGCACATCGCCGACTTCAACCCGGTCAACTGGGCGCTGGTGGCAGGCCGTTCGGCCATGGCGGGCGACCCGGACTGGGGTGATGTGGCGAGCCGCGGCGGGGCGCTGCTGGCGCTCGCGCTGGCCGCGGTCTGGCTGTCGACCCGCACCTTCCGGTCGTACCAGCGGTCGGTCTGACCGCAGCCGTGCGCGCGGCGGCCCCGGCGGTGGCACTCCACCGCCGGGGCCGCCCGGCGCTCGTCGTCCCGGTAGGTCGTCCGGCTCCGGGGCTCAGGCCGCCGCGGCGCCGGTGGCTCCCGCGGCGTCCGCGGCGCCTTCTTCCGCCTCTATCCGCTGGTTCCACTCCCGCTTCGACGCCTGCCAGCCGTCCTCGTCATGGCCGCGGCGCCAGTAGCCGGAGATCGACAGCCACTCGCGCGGGATCTCCCGCTCGATCCGCAGATAGCGGCGGACCTCCTTCACGAATCCCGCCTCGCCGTGGACGAACGCGTGCAGCCGGCCGGACGGGAAGTCCAGCGCGCGGACGGCCGCCACCAGCGACTCACCGCCCCGCCCGCCGCCCCGGTGCAGCCAGCTGACCCGCGCCCCGTCCGGCACGCTCAGCTTGAGCTCCTCCTCCGGCCCGGCCACCTCGATCAGGGCGTGCACCAGCGCGCCCGCCGGCCCGTCGGCGAGCCGCTCCAGCGCGACGGCGATCGCGGGCAGCGCGCTCTCGTCGCCCACGAGCAGATGCCAGTCGGCCTCCGGGCTCGGCGCGTACGCCCCGCCGGGGCCGAGGAAGAGGACCTCCTCGCCCGGCTCGGCGCGCGCGGCCCACGGCCCGGCCAGGCCCTCGTCCCCGTGGATCACAAAGTCCAGGGTCAGCTCCTGGGCCGCGGGGTCCCAGGCGCGCACGGTGTACGTACGGGTGCGCGGCCACTGGTCGCGCGGGAACTCGGCGCGGACCCGCGCCAGGTCGAACGGCTCGGGGTAAGTGACGCCCTCGGCCGGGAAGAGCAGCTTGACGTAGTGGTCGGTGCACTCGCCGGCGGCGAAGCCGGCCAGGCTGCCGCCGCTCAGCACCACCCGCGTCATGTGGGGCGTCAGCCGCTCGGTGCGGGCCACCCGCGCCCGGTTGAGCTGCGGGGTCTTGCGGGCAGGACGCTCTGCCACGGCCACCTCCCTGATCCACAAACGAGTTAGGGTGACCTAACCTAACACCTCACCCTTCAAGAGTGGAGAGCAGCCGGCGCAGCGATCCGCCGAGCCCCCACCGCTCCGCCAGCGCCTCCAGCGCCCGCTCGTCCCGCGGCGCCCGCGGCAGCGCCGGGTCGAAGGCCGGCAGCGGGACGTCCGAGGCCACCCGCACCACCTTCGGCGCGACCGCCACGTACTCCCGCGCCTCCGCCAGCCGCCTGCGCTGCGCCGGGGTGATCTTGGACGCGGGGTCGGCGGCCGCGGCCATGATCCCGGCCAGGTCGCCGTATGCGGCGAGGAGCTTGGCCGCGGTCTTCTCGCCGATCCCCGGGACGCCCGGCAGCCCGTCGCTGGTGTCGCCGCGCAGCAGCGCCAGATCCGCGTACCCCGCGCCGCCCACGCCGTACTTCTCGCGCAGCGCCGCCTCGTCGAAGACCTGGAGCGTGCCCACCCCCTTGACCGGGTAGAGCACCCGCGCCGCGCGCCCGTCGTCGACGAGCTGGAACAGATCCCGGTCGCCGGTGACGATGTCGACCGGGCCCGTCGCCCGGCCCGCGAGCGTGCCGATGACGTCGTCGGCCTCGTAGCCCGCGGCGCCCACCCGGGCGATCCCCACCGCGTCCAGCACCTCGTCGATCACCGGGACCTGCGGCGAGAGGGTGTCGGGCACCTCCTCCTGGTCCACCCCGCCCCCCTCCGGGGCCTCCTCGGCCACCCGGTGCGCCTTGTACGAGGGGATCAGGTCGACCCGCCACTGCGGGCGCCAGTCGAAGTCCATGCAGGCCACGAGGTCGTCGGGGTGGTGGTCCTGGACCAGCCGGGCGATGAAGTCGAGCAGCCCGCGCACGGCGTTCACCGGGGTGCCGTCGGGGGCCCGGACGGAGTCCGGCACCCCGAAAAAGGCGCGAAAGTACAGGGACGAGGTGTCGAGGAGCATCAGGCGTCGGGTCACGCCTCGATGATGCCGCACCCCACCGACACTCCCACCCCGGATATGTGACGTGGGTCACCGATTGGTTTACGCCAAACGGTTCAGGGCAGGCGCGCTGCCGGAGCGGACCCGTTAGGTAAGGAAACTATTGCAACGGGCAAGCGGTCAGATGCCGCCCGCTCCACGACCTGTCCGCGGGGGTGGCGGGTCGTTCTTGGTACGACCCCGAGAGGTATATGTGTCCAGGCTGCAAGCCGAGCACCTGTTCAAGGTGTTCGGCAGACGACCCGATGAGGCGGTGGCGAAGCTCGAGGGCGGAACGGACCGTGACGAGCTGCGTGCGAACGGCACGACCGCGGCGGTCATCGACGCGTCCTTCGCTGTCGAGGCGGGCCAGATATTCGTCGTCATGGGTCTGTCCGGATCCGGCAAGTCCACGCTGCTGCGCATGCTCAACGGACTGCTGGAGCCGACCGCCGGACGCGTCCTCTACGACGACCAGGACCTGACGGCCCTGGCCCCGCGCGAGCTCCGCGAGGTGCGCTCTCACAAGATCAGCATGGTCTTCCAGCACTTCGCCCTCTTCCCGCACCGCAGCGTCCTGGAGAACGCCGCGTACGGCCTGGAGGTGCAGGGCATCGCGCGCGCCGAGCGCGAGCGGCGCGCCGCCGAGGCGCTCGGCCTCGTCGGCCTCGCCGGCTGGGAGAAGTCCTGGCCCGACGAGCTCTCCGGCGGTATGCAGCAGCGCGTGGGCCTGGCCCGCGCCCTGGCCACCGACGCCGACCTGCTGCTGATGGACGAGTCCTTCAGCGCGCTCGACCCGCTGATCCGCCGCGATATGCAGGACCAGCTGCTGGAGCTCCAGAAGCGGCTGAAGAAGACCATCATCTTCATCACCCACGACCTCAACGAGGCCATGCGCCTCGGCGACCGCATCGCCGTCATGCGCGACGGCCGGATCGTCCAGATCGGCACAGCCGAGGACATCCTGGTCACCCCGGCCAACGACTATGTCGCCTCCTTCACCCAGGATGTCGACCGCGCCCGGGTGCTCACCGCCGGCGCGATCATGGCCGACCCCGAGGAGGCGCTGGGCACCACGACCCCGGACGGCGCGGTGCTGCGCACCGAGAGCGACGTCCTGGAGGCCGCCCCGGCGATCGTCACCCCGGACACCCCGATCGTCGAGCTGTTCACCCCCTGCTCGCGCAGCGGTGTCGCGGTCGCGGTGACCGACGAGGACGACGGCTCGCTCATCGGCGTCGTCCCCCGCGCCCGGCTGCTCGCCGTGCTCGGCGAGCCGGAGAGCGGACCGGACGACACCGGGACGGACGGGGCGACCGACGCCGGTGACGCGCCGAAGATCCTGGCCGCCGGGGTGTCGAAGTCTTCCGGCTCCCCCGAGGCCCCCGAGGGCAAGGTGATCGCCGGTGCCTAGGCTCGAACTCGGAAGCTGGATCCAGTCCGGCGTCGACTTCCTCCGCGACAACTTCGCCTGGCTCTTCGACTTCATCGCCAAGGTCGTCCAGGGGATGTACGACGGCGTGCACGATGTGCTCGCCGCCCCCGCCCCCCTGCTCCTCGCGGGCATCCTCGCGGTGCTCGCCTGGTGGCTGCGCGGCCTGGTGCCCGCCGTCCTCGCCTTCGCCGGCTTCGCGCTCATCGACTCGATCCAGCAGTGGGACGAGGCGATGGAGACGCTGTCGCTGGTGCTGGTCGCCGGTGTGATCACGGTCGTGCTCGCGGTACCGCTGGGCATCTGGGCCTCGCGCAACCGCGCGGTGAGCGCCGTGCTCCGTCCGGTGCTGGACTTCATGCAGACGATGCCCGCCTTCGTCTACCTCATCCCCGGCATCTTCTTCTTCGGTGTCGGCGTGGTCCCGGGCATCATCGCGACCATCGTCTTCTCCATGCCGCCGGGCGTACGGATGACCGAGCTGGGCATCCGCCAGGTCGACGCGGAGCTCGTCGAGGCCGCCGAGGCCTTCGGCACCACCCCGCGCCGCACCCTGCTCCGGGTGCAGCTGCCGCTCGCCCTGCCCACGATCATGGCGGGCGTCAACCAGGCCATCATGCTCGCGCTGTCCATGGTCGTCATCGCGGGCATGGTCGGCGGCGGCGGCCTCGGCTCCTCCGTCTTCGAGGCGATCAGCTCGGTCGACGTGGCCCTCGGCTTCGAGGGTGGCATCGCGGTGGTCATCCTCGCCATGTATCTGGACCGGATGACGGGCGCCCTCAACCAGCGCGTCTCGCCGCTCGGCCGGCGGGCCCTGGCCAAGCAGGCCGCAAACGCCGTGGGCGGCCTGAAGGTGCTCCAGTGGCGCCCCGCGACCTCGGTCGCGATGGTCGGCGTTGTCGTCCTCGCGCTCGTCGCGGGCGGGCTGAACATCTTCGGCGGCGACGACAGCGGCCAGAAGGTCACCGCCGACATCGGCAAGGGCCGCACGGTCAAGCTCGGCTACATCAACTGGGACGAGGGCGTCGCCTCCACTTACCTGTGGAAGGAAATCCTGGAGCAGCGAGGTTTCAAGCCGCAGCTTCAGACGTATGACATCGGCACGCTGTTCACCGGCATGGCCGCCGGTGACGTGGACATGCAGACCGACGCCTGGCTGCCCGCCACCCACGCCTCGTACTGGAAGCAGTACAAGGATCAGCTGGAGGACCTCGGCACCTGGTACGACAAGACCTCCCTGGAGGTCGCGGTGCCCTCGTACGTCAAGGGCGTCAAGACCCTGGATGACCTCAAGGGCAAGGCCGGCACCTTCAAGGGCAAGATCATCGGCATTGAGCCGGGCGCCGGCGAGATGAAGATCATGAAGAACGATGTCCTCCCGGGCTACGACCTGAACGGCGAGTACACGCTGGTCAAGGCCTCCACCAACGCCATGCTCTCCCAGCTGGAGCGCTCCTACGCCAAGAAGGAGCCGGTGGCGGTCACCCTGTGGTCCCCGCACTGGGCGTACAGCAAGTACAAGCTCACCAAGCTCGCGGACCCCAAGGGCGCCTTCGGCAAGGGCGACGGCATCCACGCCATCGGGCGCAAGGGCTTCTCCCAGAAGGAGCCGCAGATCGCCCAGTGGATGAAGGACTTCAAGCTCTCCGAGAAGCAGCTCACGAGCCTCGAGGCGGCCATCCGGGACGCGGGCAAGGGCAAGCAGCAGGACGGCGTACGCGCCTGGCTGAAGAAGAACCCCGGCGTCGTCGACAAGCTCGCCCCCGCGGGCGACACCGGCGCCGCCAAGAAGGGCAAGCAGGCCGGCGCCGCGCCGCAGATCGGCTACTTCCCCTGGGACGAGGACGTCGCCACCACCTACCTGTGGAAGAACGTCCTGGAGAAGCGCGGCTACAAGCCGTCGATCAAGCAGTACGACGTGGGCTCCATGTTCACCGGCATGAGCGCCGGGCAGATCGACGTCGAATTCGACGGCTGGCTGCCGATCGCCCAGAAGCAGTACTGGGACCGGTACAAGAAGGACCTCGTCGACATCGGGGCGTGGTACGACAAGACCTCGCTCGAGATCGCGGTGCCCTCGTACGTCAAGGACGTCAAGTCCCTGGCGGACCTCAAGGGCAAGTCCGGGATGTTCAAGGGCAAGATCATCGGCATAGAGCCGGGCACCGGCGAGATGCAGCTGCTCAAGAGCAAGGTGCTCAAGGAGTACGGCCTGGACAAGGAGTACGAGGTCACCAACAACGCCTCCCCGGCCATGCTCGCCCAGCTTCAGCGCTCGTACGCCAAGAAGGAGCCCGTCGCCGTCGTGCTGTGGACCCCGCACTGGGCGTACAGCAAGTACCAGCTGACCAAGCTGGCCGACCCGAAGCAGGCGTTCGGGGCCAACAACGAGATCCGCTCGCTGGGCCACAAGTCCTTCCCGAAGAAGTACCCCGAGTTCTACGGGTGGCTGAAGAACTGGCACATGACCGAGCAGGAGCTGGCGAGCCTGGAGCAGGCCGTTCAGGACGCCGGCAAGGGCAACACCGAGCAGGGCGTCCAGAAGTGGATCGACGCCAACCCCGGCATCGTCGACAAGATGGCCCCGGTGAGCTCCTGACAGCCCACCGGCAGCAGCCGGAAGCATTAACCGCCGCCGCGGCCGGAGCGCTTCGCTCCGGCCGCGGCGGCGGTCTTTCGGACGGCGCACAGGCGGGCCCCTACGCGCCGGAGCGCACCCCGAGGACCCCGCCCGTACGCGCCCTCACCCCTCCGCGTCGCAGCAGGTGTCCCGCCGCAGCAGCCGCCCCACTTCCAGCCAGTGCTCGGCCGACTTCCCGTGCCGCGCCCGGCCTCCCTCCGGGAAGGCCCGGACGAGGTCGTCCCGCTCGTACGGCACCCCGCCGCGCAGCACCGACACCGTGCGCACCAGGGAGTCGAAGTCGGTGAAGGGATCGCCGTCCACGACCGTCAGGTCCGCCAGCTTCCCCACCTCCAGGGTGCCGAGGTCCCGGTCCGCGCCGAACGCCCGCGCGGGCAGCAGGGTCGCGGTGCGCAGCGCCTCCGCGGCCGAGAGCCCGTACCGGTGCAGCGCCCGCAGCCCCAGGTGCAGATGGAGTCCGACCGCCACCAGCGGCGCGTCCGTGCCCAGGGCGACGAGACCGCCTCCGGCGAGGATCTGCCGGTAGACGCCGATCTCGGTGCGGAGGGTGGCGAGCTGGGTTGCGGTGGGCGGGGTCCCGGCGAGCTGCCGCACCATGGCGGTGTCCCACGGCGGCATGAGCCGGGTGACCCGCTCGTCCTCGGCCAGCGAGGGGTCGGCCCCCACCAGCGGCGAGGCGGTGAACGGCGTGGCGATCAGCCGGAAGTCCGTGGCGGTGTATATCTCCGTCACGTCCTGGAAGGACCGCCCGGTCGCCGTCGTGGCGTGCCCGTACTCCAGGCGCTGCGTGGCCTGGAGATGGGTGGTCAGATCCTGCCCGAGCTGCACGCCGGGCGAGCACAGATGGCTGCCGCTGCGCACCCCGAGCCGGTCGTGGGCGAACCGGGCGGCCTCTTCCATGATCCAGCCGGGCGCTCGCACGTACGTCTTGACGAAGTCCCAGTCGAGCGCCGCGCCGCGCTCCAGCGAGCGGCGCAGCCCCTCCCGGGTGCGGTGCGCCCGGCCCATGCTGTACGCGACGCGCGGCCCGTCCAGCAGCTCCCCGGTCGCCAGCAGCCGGGGCCCGGCCAGCGCGCCCGCCGCGATGGCCTCGCGCAGCCGCGCCTGCTCGTACGCGAAGCCGCCGAGGGAGACGGCGGTGGTGATGCCGTAGGCGAGCTGGAGCATGGTCTGCCGGGCACCGTAGGTGTACTGCCAGGGATGCGTATGGGCATCCCAGAGACCGGGCAGGACGGTGCGGCCGGAGGCGTCCACGCGGCGCTTCGCCGGCCGCCCGGCACGGTGCGGCTCGACGGCGGTGACGCGCCCGCCGCGCACCACGATGTCGACGTCCTCGCGGACCGTGGAGTCGTCCCCGGTGCCGTCCCAGAACCTCCCGGCGTGGACGACGGTGTCGGCGGGGCGCGGGCGCCGGTGGTCGAGCGGGACACGCACGGTACGGGCCGTGCCGGCGGCCACGTCCAGCAGCCGCAGCTTGCCCGCGGACAGGTACAGGATGGAGCGCGAATCGCCCGACCAGGAGGGGTGGTCGGCGCTCTCCTCGGTCAGCCGGCGCGGCTCGCCGTCCGGGGTGCCGTCGGGCCGTACGGGCAGCAGCCACAGGGCGGACTCGGCGATCACGGCGAGATGGCGGCCGTCGGGGGACCATACGGGGCCGGAGTCATAGCGGTCGGAGAGCGAGGTGTGCGGCGCCAGGGCGTACAGCCTGGCCGCGCCGCTGCCCGCGTCCACCACCCGGATGAGGTTGTAGCCCTCGCGGAACCGCTGGTTCAGCCGGTTGCGGTCGCAATAGGCGACAAAGCGACCATCGGGCGACCAGCTCGGTCTGCCGGGCAGCCCGCCGCCGCCGAGCGGCGCGGCCAGCGTGCGCTCGGTGCCCGTGGCCAGATCCCGCACGACCAGGTTTCCCGACATGTCGACACAGGCGAGGCGGTCGCCCGCGGGGGACAACGCGGGGTGCACCCGGCCCCCGGAGGCCAGCTCGGTCTCCTCGCCGGTGGCCAGCTCCCGGCGGCGTACGGCGAGCAGCCCGTCGCGGTCGTCCGCGTAGACCAGCGCCCGCCCGTCGGGCGTCCATGTCGGCGCCAGCAGATAGCGGGTGGGCGAGGCACGCACGATCCGGCGCGGCGGGCGGCCGCCGGCGGTGTCCGCGACCCACAGGGAGTTCAGCGCGGCGAAGGCCACCTTGCGCCCGTCGGGGGACAGCGCGGGCAGATGCACCCCGCGCACCGGCCGCGCCCCGCCGCCGCTGTCGAAGTCGTACCGCTTGACCCGATAGCGCGGCCGGTCGACGGACATGGCGGCCTCGAACGGTATCTCCTCGCCCGCGCCGGGAGCCTCGGGCCGCACCAGCCGGAACCGCCCGCCCACGGTGAGCAGCAGCTCCTCGTCGGCGGTCCAGCGCGGCGGCACCGGCTGCACATCGCCGGCCACCGGCACGGCCACGCCGTCCACGACCAGCGTGCACGAGGCGTCGGGCGCGGGGGTGGTGCGCAGATAGGCCAGGGCGCCGCCGGGGGACACCGAGGGCGCGAGCAACTGGACGCCGGCGGCCGTCTCGGTGTGCTCCACCGCCACCGGCCCGGTGCCGTCGGCGCGCACCGAGGCCACCGTACGGGCGTCCAGCGCGGTCCCGGCGAGCCGTCCGCGCACGAAGATCACCTGCTCCCCGTCGGGGGACCAGGCGGGGTCGAAGTCCTCCCAGGCGCCGTCCTGAAGCGGCCCGTCCTGGCCCGGCACCCCGGTCAGCCGGGTGAGCTCCCCGGACGCCACCTCCAGCACCCACACCCGGTACGGGCTGCCCGCCACCGGATCGCCGCCGCGCTCGGAGGCGAACGCGATCCGCGTACCGTCCGGCGACCAGGCCGGGCCCCGGTCGTCCCAGGGCCCGTCCGTGCGCTGACGCACATCCGAGCCGTCCGGGCGCAGCGTCCACAGATGGAAGCCACCACCCCGGTACGCGCAGACGGCCAGCAGCTTCCCGTCGGGGGAGAACACGGGCCGGGTCGGCTCCAGATCCGGCGGGGTGAGGGCGGTGGCGGCGCCGCCCTTCCGGGGGAGGGACCACAGCACGTTCTGAACCTCGGCGACCAGGCGGTCGCCGGAGGGGGAGAGCGTCGCGGCGCCGTTGGTGGCCCCGGTGAACGACAAGGTGAGCGCGGCCTGCCGCCCCTGGGCGACAGCGGCCTGCGCGGGCAGCCCGGCCGCCGCCCCGGCCACGGCGGCGGTGCCCGCGGCGGCCTGTAGGAACCGGCGACGGGAGAGGGGCTCGGCTGTGACGGGAGTGTCTGCGGTGTCCAACGGTCCTCCTGGAACACGAGAGTTGTGCAGAGCAGGAGTAAGCAGTGGTGCGTGCAGCGCTTGATCGTTTCACAGCCCAACGGCCCCGGGTCAACACTCGTGACTCAAGGCGCCAACGCTTGAGGCACACAGGTGCGAGGCAAGAGAAGAGAACGATCGCCTGGCACAGGAACCGCCTGGCGCGGGAGAGGAGACGACATGCCGAGGGACGGCGTGACCCACCGCAGCGACCACCTCCCCACCCCGGACGGCGTACGTCTGGCCACCTACACCTGGCTCCCGGAGACCGGCAGCCCGCGCGCGATCGTCCAGATCGCCCATGGCGCCGCGGAACACGCACAGCGCTACGACCGCTTCGCCCGCCATCTGTGCACCCACGGCTACGCCGTGGTCGCCTCGGACCACCGCGGCCACGGCGCGACCGCCGCCTCCACGGGCGGCCTCGGCGTCGCGGGCGAGCAGGGCGACGCCTGGCGCGCCATCGTCACCGACCTGCGGGCCGTCGGCGACCGCGCCCGCAGGGAGCTCCCCGGGGCACCACTGTTCCTGCTGGGCCACAGCATGGGCTCGATGCTCGCCCGCGACTGCGCCCAGGAGTACGGCGACGACCTGTCCGGCCTGATCCTCTCCGGCACCTTCCGCTCACTGCCCGCGACCGACACCGACGCGGCCATCACCCGCCTCGAGGCCGAAATCGCCGCAGTCGGCCGCACCGCCCCGTCCGGCTTCACCCCCCAGCTCTTCGCCTCCTTCAACGACCCCTACGAATCCCGCACCGGCTACGAATGGCTCTCCCGCGACCCCGCCGAGGTCGCCGCCTACGCGGCGGACGAGCGATGCGGCTTCGCCTTCAGTGCGGGTCTGTCCCTCGACTGGGTCCGCGCCGTCCGCAAGATCAACAACCCCCGCAACCAGGCCCGCACCCCGACCCGGCTGCCGGTCCACATCGCCGTGGGCACCGAGGACCCGTGCAACCAGCGGATGACGCTGGTCCATGAACTACTCGAGGACTTCCGCTACCTCGGCACCCACGACCTCACCTGGAAGGGCTACCCCGGCGCCCGCCACGAGATCCTCAACGAGACCAACCGCGACGAGGTCCAGCAAGACCTGCTGACCTGGCTGACCACCCACACCTGACCCCACCCGCCCGCCCCCACCCAAACGAACGAGCAACCGGACCACGGACGCCCTGCCACCCTCCATCAACCGAGCGTAACCAGCGCGCCCGCCCCGCCTCGCCTGACCCCGCTGAAAGGTGGCAGCGACCACCCCCTGAAGTGCGGTATTGTTCTCTTGCGCGACCGGCCAGGGCAAAGCCCAAGCCGGACAAGCACCGGGACGTGGCGCAGTTTGGTAGCGCACTTGACTGGGGGTCAAGGGGTCGCAGGTTCAAATCCTGTCGTCCCGACCAGCATCATCGCAGGTCGGAGGCCGTTTCCGCGGGTAGCGGAGGCGGCCTTAACCATGTCCGGGCTGGGAGCAAGTGGGAGCCCTCTGGGAGCCCTCGTGCTCCCAACTCGCAGACGTGTCAACGGTGCCCGATTCGTCCGTCACCCGATCAGGTAGACCTACAGCGCAGTACCGCGCCCCCACGCGCCGTCGTCAACCACAGGCCCCCGAGATCACCCGATCGATTCGGATGCTCTCTGCATCGAGAGGTATAAGAACCCCTTGTCGGCTCTCGACCCCCTTTCGAGGTGGGAGCACGATCTCGTGCTCCCCATGCGACAGGGGGGAAGCTGTGGGCTGAGGGCCTCGGTCGGTGTGTTTCCGCAGGCAGCCGTTGCTCGGGTGTCCCGGCCGCAAGGTGCCTGCCGTGTCAAGGCGAGGTAATGCCCCTTGGCGTTCGCCGGCAGATGGGGCACTCCCAGGGCGTGAGCGCCCTATCGGGCTCTGTAGCGCCGTAGCGAGACAGTCGGCAGGTGCGTTGGGGCGCAGAAATAGTGTGCCAAGCGACTGCTGGACTGGCCGCGAAGGGGTCTCCGAAAGGGGGGAGGCAAGGCTCCAGCCCGGTCGTCCTTGGGATGGAAGGTCAGCGGGATGGCCGGGCCGTGCCTGGAGGGTGGTGCGCGAAGTGACGAGCTGCTGGCCAGGGTATTGCGATAAATCTGGTGTTGCGGTTACACGGTGACGGTGGGTTGGGCCTCTCAACTTGTGCCGGGTCGTGGTGGCCCGGCCTTTCGTGAGGGGAACTGGATGGATACGGCAACCGTGGTCCTGGCCATTGTCTCGATTGTCTCTGGCAAGGTTTGTCTGCTGGTTGGCCTGTGGCTGCGTCTGCGCTGGCGTACCCGTGAAGGGTGTCATTACTGCCGTACGGCGGCTGACCTGGGGCTTTGCGATGGCCCGAATATGGGCATGATCTCTGATCGTGGGTCTGCGACTGCTCTACCTGATCTTCTGCCGACTGCTGGGCTGCCTCCTCTTGCTGAGCCGATCGACCGCCGCGAACAACGCTGAGATCCTCACGCTTCGCCATGAGGTCGCTGCTGCGCCGACAGATCGAGCGCCCGCGGCTCTCATGGGCCGATCGTGCCGTGCTCTCCGCTCTCGCACGGCACCTGCCATCCGCCTTCCGCCGCCACCGGCTGGTCACCCCGGGCACACTGCTGACCTGGCATCGCCGTCTGGTGCGCTGGAAGTGGCACCAAGCGCCGGTCAGGCCCGGTCGGCCACCGTTGCCGGAAGAGACGGTCGCGCTCATTCAGCGCCTGGCAAGGGAGAATCCGACCTGGGGGTATGTCAGGATCCAGGGTGAGCTGCGTCGGCTTGGTCATCGGGTTGCCGCCGCTACGGTCCGGCGCGTTCTGCGCCGCTCCGGTCTACCGCCCGCGCCGCAGCGAGCATCCCAGCAGACCTGGCGCTCGTTCCTCCGCGCTCAGGCCCACACGCTGCTCGCCTGCGACTTCATGCATGTGGAGACCGTCTTCCTCAGACGTCTCTACGTCTTCTTCGTCATAGAGATCGCCACCCGGCGCGTCCATGTCCTGGGCGTCACCGCCCACCCCACCGGCGCGTGGGTCACCCAACTCGCCCGCAACCTGCTCATGGACCTCGAGGACAGGGCTGGGTGCTTCCGGTTCCTCATCCGCGACCGGGACAGCAAGTTCACCACCGCATTCGACACCGTCTTCGCCGGCAATGGCATAGCCGTCATCCCGACGCCGCCGCAAAGCCCCCGGTTTAACGCGTTCGCCGAACGATGGATACGCACAGCCCGCGCAGAGTGCACCGACCGCCTCCTCATCACCGGCGAACGACACCTCAGTGCTGTCCTCACCACGTACGCCGAGCACTACAACACCGGACGGGCCCACCGCAGCCTCGATCTACGTGCCCCGGACGACCACCCGAGCGTCGTCCCCCTGCCTGCTGCCGTAGTCCGACGGCGGCAGCTACTCGGCGGCCTGCTCAACGAGTACCACACCACGCCACCCCAACGACTTCTCCATCCACAAGAAACGCCCAGCTCAGCGGCCTGATCGGGATATTGACACCCTTCAGGGGCGGGTGACCTGACCAGTGCGGAGCGCGAAGAGCTCAGGCGACTGCGCAGGCAGAACGTCGAGCAGCAGAAGACGATCGAGATCCTGAAAAAAGCCGCGGCCTTCTTCGCTCAGGACAGCGGCCGGTGAACGAGGTCTACCGGTTCATCGCTGCGGAGAAGGCCACGTATCCGGTGACCCTGCTGTGCCGTGTCCTGGGCGTAGTCCGTTCCTCTTTTTATGCCTGGCTGGAGGCTGAGGAGGCCCGAGAGGAACGCGTGCGCGCGGATGAGGCCCTGGCCCACGAGATCATGGTGATCCACCTGGCCTCGAAGGGTGCCTACGGTGTCCCGCGCGTGCACGCCGCGCTGCGGCGGCTGGGCTGGCCGGTCAACCGCAAGCGGGTGGAGCGGATCATGCGCGAACGCCAGATCACCGGTGTCACGCGCCGAAGACGCCGCTCGTTGACCCGCCCCGGCCAGCAGGCCCGGCCGGCCCCAGACCTGATCGGCCGTGATTTCACTGCCGCCCGGCCAGGAACACGGCTGGTCGAGGACATCACATACCTGCCCACGCGTGAGGGCTGGCTGTACCTCGCCTGCTGGCTGGACCTGGCCACCCGCGAGGTCGTCGGCTACGCGATGGCCGATCACCATCGCGCCGAGCTGGTGGTCGACGCTCTGCGGATGGCCCACGGCCGGGGCAACCTGGAACCCGGCTGCATCACCCACAGCGACCGCGGAAGCGAATACACCTCGGCTGAATTCCGTGCCGAGATAAGCGCGTTGGGTCTTCGCCAGAGCACCGGCCGGACAGGTTCCTGCTTTGACAACGCTGCCGCCGAGAGCTTCTGGGCTGTACTCAAGGAAGAGATCGGTACCCGGATCTGGCCCGACCGGGCCACCGCCCGCGCCGAGGCCTTCGCCTTCATCGAGACCTTCTATAACCGGCGCCGACTACGCAAGCACCCTCTCTTCGGGTATCTCACACCCCACGAGACGCTACAGCGGTTCCGCAACGACCAAGTACTCGCAGCATAGAAGAAGAGTGTCCGGGATCACGGGGAAACTTCACTTCTCCAGCGTGCACTGGTGGAAGATGCGTGGCATTGGGAGACGTATCAACGGCCGACCTCAGCTGAGACGCTACGGAAGCGACTGCACGTCGGGGCGGCCAGGTCCCGGATGCTGGTGGCGGCGGTGCGTTCGACGAGGACCGATCATCTGGCGGTCGAGACATCATCTGGCGGGGTCGACCGTTCGATCGCTCAGGCTTACCGCCAGGTCGACGGTGCAGGCGAGGAAGGCCTGGCGGATGAGTGATCCTTCCACACGGTGCTGTGCGAGGAGATCTTCTTGATGCCTTCTGTCGATCCGCGGGCGTCTGGGCGGTGGCCTGGTCGCCGCCCGCGTCTGGGACATTCCGGCAGCGGGCGGCACGGTGCTCCAGAAGTGGCCGACCATCGCTCCGGAGTTAGCCGTGCACGTTGCCGCGTTCGCGTTCGACGCGGCAAGCGGGCAGCTGGACCTGCGCCCGGACTCCTCCGCCTGCGGGGTCCAGGCCCGGCTGAGCGCGGTGCACGCTGGTTGCGGCCGCCAACAAGGCGGTGGGCCAGGACGTGGTCCGCACGATCCGATTCTTGCCGCCCGGCCCGGCCACGCCTGCCCCCGTCGGCACCGTGGCCGCGCCGCGGGCGGCGGGTGCGGACGGCGTCGACGCTTCGGTGCGCGCGCGTGAGGCCGCCTCGCCGGGGTACCGCCGCAGGCTGGCCTGAGCAGCGGATTTGACTGGGCGTCCGAGTACGGCCCCAACTCATCCGGGAAGTCTTTGGACTGCGGTGCCCGGTGATACAGGTTCACTGCAGAGTGCCGTAGTGACGATCACGTCCGATAAGTACTTACTGAATCGAATTTGCCATAGTGTCACACGAATAAGCCAATTACGTCGAATACATATTCGGTAGAAGCTTGTGTTCTCCATACCCTTCACCCCGGCACGGCCCACCGGGGGCTGAGACGCGGGGCGAGCGGCAGGGGACAGTGGCGTGGTCCGGCGCGGAACGCGTCCGGGGCACGGCGGCTCCCTGGCCCTCCCGGCAGCAGTCGGCACCGCGCACGCCAGGAAGCGGAGAAGGAGATGACTGTGCCCTTAAGACGGTTGGTGCGCATACGGGCTGGAGGGCTGGCCGCGCTGGCGGCGGCCTTCCTGTTCGTCGTCACCGAGGTGGCGTGGGCGGCTGTCACCGACAACATGTATCCGACGTACAACGCATCGCGCCCCTGCAGAGACGATCCTGACGGCGGTGATGGGATTCTCTCCTGCCAGACAGACAACCGCGAGGTCTACTACTACATGGACAGCGGCGGCACCTACGAACTGGAGTCCCCGGACCGGACGATCGTCTCTGACATGCTCCGGGACGATTACGCACCGACCGACCTGGCGCGCCACTATGACTCGTCGCCGACGTTTAGCGGAGATGCCGAGACCGACATCATCTACCAGGAGGGATCCACCAACATCGGCTCCAGTTCCGATGGTGTCACCTGGTGCAATGACGCTGTCGACGCCCGCCGCTGCGATCAGCAGTACATCCGCATCCGCGGCAACGGTTACTACACCCCGGGTCTGTCATGCCACGAGACGGGACACGCCGTCGGGCTGACTCATGGTCAGCAGGCCGACCCGAAGCTCAACCAAACCGACTCCCGTCTCGGCTGCTTGCAGACGCCTGTCTCGTACGGCACCGGGCTGGGCGCCAATAATCGGGAGAACATCAATGGCGCGTACTGAGACGCCCGGGAGTGGCCGCATGCGACGCAGCACCCGCCGTACGCTCCTCGGTATGGCCATGGCTGTAGCTCTGGGCGTAGGCCTGACGGCCTGCGGCCACAGCCAGGCCTCGGGAAACGCCGGGGACATCGTCCTTGGGCAGGGCGCTGATCACCTGCCGAACCAGACGGCCTCCGACTGGGTGACATACGCCGACCACGTCGTGGTCGTCTCGGCCACCGGCGAGAGAGAGATCGCCCCTGCTGCGCAGGAAGTGGAGCGCGGAGAGGGGACAGTCGGTCGCACGGTCACCCTGTCGGTCGACAAGGTGCTGTGGTCCCGGTCCGACGCTCGTCGCCCGGCGCCGGATGTCTGGGAGTACAGCGCCATGGGTTGGCAGTTCCTGGACGGAGACACCGAGAAACGTACGAAGATGGCGCTGGTCGACCAGCCCCGGGTCGAGCTGGGGCACCGCTATGTCATGGCGATCACCTGGGAAGAGGCCGCATGTTCCCCCGGTGACGCCGCGGAACCCGCTCAGTGGCGTGGGCTCGGCGAGGGCTCAGAGCTGCCATTCGACGGAGGTGTCATCGGCCAGGGCGAGTTGGAAGGACGTCCCCGCACGGCCGCACAGGCACGCAGCACACGGGAGGCCGGGGATGACGCCGGGCTGGAGGACCAGCTGGCCGGCCGCGGCGAGGAGGCACTGATCCAAGCACTGGAAGCGGCTCAGCCACGCGAGCCGGAAGCCTTCGGCCCTACACGGCCGCGCCTCAACTGCGACTGATTTGACGATCCCGATGCGGTAGCTCGGTCAGTGGTCTGTCCCGCGCCCCGGCGCAGGACAGACCACTGACCGGAAGCACCCCTCCTCACGGCTGAACGTTCCCACGTGCTCCTCCGTCGTAGGAGGGACAAGACGCCCGCCACAACAGGGACAAGGAGGGACGGCCCATGACCCAACGCCGCCGCACGGCACGCCGCACCCGGCGGCACGCGGACACCGCCCACGCCCACGAGCCAGACGGGCACACGCCCGGCTCGCAGACGCTCGATGGGACCGACATAGACGTGGCACGTGTGCGCGCGATCCTGACACTGGGCGGCGTGCCGTGGGGCGACCTCGACGACGGCGTGCAAGAGGTGCGGCTCAAGCTGCTGGAACAACACGCCGATCGCAGCCGTGCCGTCATCCGCGACGCATCCGCGTGGAGCAGCGTCGTCGCCGCCCGCGTCGCTGTCGACTGGCACCGGGCCGGTGCCCGCGACGACGGGCTTCGTGCCCGCCTCGCTGCCCGCTGGGTGCGGCAGCCCGCCGCCGAACACACCCAAGAGGACCGCACCCTGGCCCTCGCGGTAGCGGACGGACTCGGCACCCTGCCCCGCCACCAGCGCCAAGTACTGACACTGCGCTACTACATCGACCTGCCGGTGCGCGACATCGCACAACTGCTCGGCATCCCCGAAGGGACTGTCAAGAGCCGCCTGCACACGGCCGTGGCCGCACTGCGCACCCGGCTCCACGAAACGGAGGTGATCCACGATGACCGAACCGACCGAAACTGAGGAGACCCGGCTGCGGCGGGCGCTCACACTGATTGGTGAAGAAGCCGGGCGCCCCGATCCCGTCACGGCCCCCACGCCGCCCCGTACGGCCACTCCGGCTCACCCGCCGCGACGACGGCGGCGCATCCGGGCGGTGCTCGCCGTGGCAGCGACCGCCTGCGCCGCCGCCATCGCCACGACGGTTGCCGTAACCGTCGGCGGCGACTCCGGGACCGAACCCGACACCACAGGCCGGGGACAGACCTTCCCGGAGGCCCTGGCCTGCGCGACCAATATCGTGGAGGGGGACCTCACCTCAGTTCGCCCAGCCGGTCACGATCGCGTACGGGTGACCATGTCCGTGGACCGGTGGTTCAAGCCCGGCAAGGGACCCACCACGACACAGTTCGACCTTGCCGATCCCACCGTCGCGGACCCAGCCGAGGCATACGCCGTCGGCGAACACCTCCTCCTGTTCGTCCCTCGGCGGGAAGGCCAGATCGCTGACGTCTATCAAGGCAAGGAGGTACGCGCGATGCGCGAGCGGATCACCCGCACCCTGCCAGAAGCCGCCCACACCACCTGCCCCCCAGAATTCCGCTGAGGGACGCAGGACAGAGATAGAGGCTGCGGCGATACCGGTGAAGGCCTTTAGCCCGTAGCGACGGTGCGGGCGGCGGCAATTGGTGAGCCAGGACAGAGATGCGCTCAATCACTCAGGGGTGCCGGCTGCGTCGGCCGGATGTCTCGACACCACGGCGGGCGACACGCGGCACAATCTGTGACGCAAGTGACCGCGCGGTGCCCGGCCTGCGGGTGGGGGCACCGCGTCGCTTTCGGTGTCAGCACATTTTGTAGTCGTACCGGCTGCTGCTTTACGAGCAGGGGTCGACCTTGGTGCCGCTCGCCCTTCGCAGGGTGGCGGTGTCGGAGACGTTGTTCCACACATAGGCGCGGCGATTCTGGTACTTCGTGGAGGTGGTGTCGGCTCCGCGGCCGGTCCGAGGTGTAGCGGTGGTTGCTGGCGTCCGAGACGGTCCAGCCCTTGAGGCTGACGCCGCGCGAGGTGCTGTTCTTCACCTGCACGTACTCGGCGTTCAAGCTTGTGTTGGAGCGGGTGTCCGAGCCGGGCGAGTCGTAGTAGATCTTGTAGATGCGCAGCAAGCCAGCGGCCTGCTCCTGGACAAGCGCGGCTACGGACGCCGCGCGGGCCTCGGCCGTCTGCTGAAGCTCCTCGCTCACACTTCTCCCCACCGCGTCAATTGTCCCGCACCGGCAGCGCGCGGACGGCCTCGATCGTCTCCACCGGCCGCGCACTGATGCGGGAAGCCGGCCTCGCCGGCATCAGCCCCCGCCGCACCGGCAAGGGCTTCACCCGCCGTGACCCGGACGCTGACCTTGCCCCGGACCTGGTGCGGCGCGACTTCACCGCGAGCGAGCCGGACCGGCTGTGGGTCACCGACCTGACCATGGTCTCCACGCTGGAAGGACCGCTGTGGCTCTCGGCGATCAGGGACGCGTTCTCCCGCCGGGTGGTCGCCTGGGAGACCTCCGCCCGCGCGGACGCCGACCTGGTCCTGACCACGCTGGAGTACGCGCTCGCGTCCCGTGAGGTCGAGCCCGGCACGCTCATTCACCATGCGGACCACGGCTGTCAGTACACGTCCATCAAGCTCACAACACGCCTGGTGCGGGCAGGAATTAAGGCATCCATGGGATCGGTGGGCGACTCCTACGACAACGCGCTGGCCGAGAACCTGTGGATGCTGATCAAGACCGAGTGCGTCCGCGGCCGGGTGTTCGCCACCCGGGCCGAGGCGAACCTCGCGCTCTTCGAGTACATCGACGGGTTCTACAACCCCCGCCGCATCCAGAAACGACTCGGCTACCTCAGCCCCATCGAGTTCGAGGAGAAGCACTACGCCAACCAGGCAGCGGCCGAACCAGTGAACCTGAGACCCCGTAAACCCGCCCTGACCAGCTAGTCAGCACCTCCCACACAGCGGGGGAAGCTCAGCGGGGAGAGTCCGGTGGAGGACTGGCATGCGGCCCGGGACGGCATCCCGCAGTGCGAGATGATGCGCCTGAATGCTGCTGCTACTCGCGCTGTGCGTGATCGTCTGAGTGCTGAAGCATGGGGGAAACATCGCCCGGAGAATGCTCAAGCGCCGAGCGAAGCTGCGAACTCGATCTTCGCGTCGCTGTATCAAGTGTTGGCCGATCCGCAGCGCGTTCTTCCGGATGGCCGCGTTCTGCGCGACTTGGCGCCCGGCTCCGAGAAGTGGAAGGAGTTCGAACGGCACGTCTTCGTGAACTGCCGCCGGTGGGCTGTTTTAGAGTCCGCATACGGCCCGCGGTCTGTGCTGGTGCTTCTGGCCTGTCATGCCGTTGGACGCGTCAGGAGGTGGTGGCTTCGGCCGGACTGGCCAGCGCGCGTACAGGAGTTCCTCCGGCGACTGGACGTTCCTGAGGCTTGGGAGGAGGACCCGGATATAGCTGACTACATTCGGCGGCAGCCGCCTCCTGATGCTGCTTGCCGCGATGCCTTGCGTCGGCAGTTGCTGGATGGGCCGGACCGGTTCAGTGCCGCTGCTGCCAGTTACTGCCTGCGAGCTGGGCTTGGGCTGCTGACGCCTTGGGACTATGGGTGGCGCGGTTACTGCCGACGCGATATACCGACTGCCCGTCTCGCTCTCGTCGTGCCTCCGGGCGTTCCGGGCGTCACACCGGCAGAAAGAGATTGCTGAGGGCTGTCGGTCCACCGGTGCGGACGGCGGCGGTGCGGAGGAGACCGACGTGTGAAGACGACGGATCTGGCGGCACTGTGTCCAAAAAGGCGCGGAATCTCGGTCTTTTGGTGTGCGGGGGACACAGCGACCGAGGAGCGCGGATGCCGATTCTGGACCTGGACAAGATCACCGCAGGGCTGGCCAAGACCTGGGACGGGTTCCTGCGCGACTGGGACCGCTCACTGCGCGCGGGGAACTATCCGGAGACCACTCGCTACAACTACCTATTGGCTGCGGCCCAGCTGGCCCGATACCTGGGTGACATCGGGCCGGGCGGAGAAGAGGCAGCGCAGGACCCGGCCGAAATCACGAAATCGCACATCGAGGCATTCCAGGCCTGGATGATCAGGAGCCGGTCAGCGTCGACTGCGTTGAACAAGCACAAGGCTCTGCAACAGTTCTTCAAGTGGCTGGCATTCGACGAGGAGGAGATTAGCCGTTCGCCGATGGAACATGTCAAACAACCCAGGACCGCCCAGAAGCTCATCCCGATCATTCAAGACGACGACACATCCAGGATATTGGATACCTGCAAGGGGAACTCCTTCCTGCAGCTGCGTGACGAGGCGATCATCCGGCTGCTCTGCAATACCGGCGCACGCCTGTCCGAGGTCGCCTACCTCCAGGTAGAAGACATCGATCAGAACACCGACTCTGTCCGCTATCACGGGAAGGGCAGCAAAGACCGTCGCGTGCGCTTCGGCCACCGGACTGCTCGGGCGATCAGCCGCTACCTGCGGGCTCGTGCCAGGCACAATGGAGCGACGCTGCCGGAACTGTGGCTGGCCGACCGCGGTGGTCGGCCACTGGCATCCAATGGCATCAAGATCATGATCAGGCGACGTGGACAGGCTGCCGGATTGACCGGTGTCCATGCCCACCGCTGGCGACACACCTTCGCCCATGGGTGGAAACGTGCTGGCGGCGACAGCGGAGACCTGATGCTGCTTCTGGGATGGACCTCCGACGATATGCCCCGCCGCTACGGTGCCAGCGCAGCAGCGGAACGAGCCCAGGAGACCCACCTCAGGATGGGAATCGGCGACCATGTCTGAGCGCTCTCGAGGCAGAGTGCGCAAGCCGGGGCTGACCGCTCAGCAGCGGAGTTACCGGGCGAGGGCGGCGGCTCATGCATCTTGGGCGAACACCAGCGACCGAGCCGCTCGCACTGCGCCGGGAACGGCGGCCTTTCTTGAACGATTCGAACGCCAGGTAGATCCTGAAAGTGTCCTTCCGCTCGAGACCCGTCGTCAGATGGCTATGCACGCCCGAATGGCTTACATGCTGCGGCTCGCGAAGCGTTCCGCTGAAGCTCGTCGCCGAAGGCGAAGTGAGTAAGTGTCTCGGAGATGGCGACGACCGGATCATCTGTGGTGGTCCGGTGGGTGTGACTGTCGGGCAGGTCGTCCCAGTGGCGCTCGTCGACGACCCGGGCGGCCGCAGCCGACCGCCCGCGGGTGGACAGCCAGCCAGGGGGTTGCTGTCCGGGCGTGGGATGGTGGCCTGCAGGGTGACGGTGGCTGCCGAGGCGCGGATCTCGACGAGCTGGTGGCGGTGGACAGGTGGGCACCGAGTAGAGGTTGGTCCTTGGGCGCTTCCGCAGCCGTGGTCGGCGTCGTCACCGACGCCGGGGAGGCCGCCGCGCTGCGCCTGCGGCTGATCTTCGGGCCGCTGGCCGACCGCACCGGCCGCTTCTGGACCCTGACCATCACCGGCGAGCGCCTCAGCTCCTGACCGTTACTGAGATTCCGGGCGTGATGTCGGGAGGCTGCATGGGCTCTGAACCGCGGTTCTTTCTGATCGTCCGGCGACAACACGCAGAGATCATGAGTAGTGCCTGACTCCGAGTGCGCGCTCAGCGGTGTGCGTGCCCAGTCCGCACCGCCCGTGGGGACGGGGCCGGTGCGGTGAACGACCCGGCCGCGGACTCCCTGGCGCCACAGGAGACCGCGGCTGGGTCTCCCCTCCGACCCATCGCCTTCGCCACCTCTCCTACTTCCCGCACATGGAGCCCACCATGGCCGCTGTACTCATCGCCGACCACCAGGCACTACAGCGGCTCGGCCACGTGCGCTCGTGAATCCCACCCGGCCCTGATCGCGGCCGGAGAGGCGAAGGCCAGCCCCGAGACGCTCTGCACAGCCGTCGAACTACGGCCCGGTGTTGTCCTCATGAGCATCCGCCTGCCGGTACCGACGGCATCGAGATCACCGCTGGATCGTGGCGTGCAGCAGCCGTCACCTGTCCCGCTCCTGACGACGTACGAGGGAAGAGTCACGTCCACACCCGCCTGCACGCCGGCGTCGGAGGTCTTATGCGGTGGCCTTGGGGCTGTGCCGGGCGCCCACCGGCGCCGGGGAATCAGCGAGGACAGCTGCCGCGAACCACAGTCGATCTGCTGGCTCGTACTGCACCGGTCCCGACAGTTGCCTGCGCAGCACCGCGTTCTCGTGCCGCCGTACCCACAGTTTCGCTTCCTTGGATGCGTCCCGCCGCAGCAGCAACGCCGGGACCGCGAGCAGTTTCCGAGCCACCTGGTACACCAGAGAAACGATCGCCCGGCCAGGGTTCCAGCAGACCGTGATGGCGCGCCAGACCACCTCCGAGCAGCAGCGATGAGTTTCCGAACGGCACAGGATACGCACAGCCCGTACCGAGTGCACCGACCGGCTCCTCATCACCGGCGAACGACACCTGCGCACGGTCCTCACCACCTACGCCGAGCACTACAACGCCGGACGATCCCACCGCAACCTCGGCCTACGAGCACCCGACGACGACCCGAACGTCATCCCCCTGCCCGCTGCCACGGTCAGGCGCCGCCAGGTACTTGGCGGACTGCTCAACGAGTACCACACCATTCCACCCCGGCTGCCTCACCATCCACAGGAAACGACCAGCTCAGCAGCCTGATTGGAATATTGACACCCTTCAGGGTGGAGTGGGTGCGGGCGCGCCCGCCTGCCCGCAGCAGGCCCCGCTTGCTGCACTGCGCGAGGATGGCGTTCAGGATCTGCTGTTCCAGACCGTGGGCGATCAGCCGGTCACGGAACTCGCTGAGCACCGAGAAATCGAACCCGGAGTCGGCGAGTTGGAGGCCGAGGGCGTATTTCCAGTCGATCCGGCCGCGCACCGCATCAGCGGCCTGCCGGTCGGTCAGCCGCTCTGCATACTGCCCCACGCTGACCAGCGCCGGCATCCCCGGAGACACGGACGGACCACCCCGATGCGCGAACGCCGCCACGAACCGCTCGCTTTCAAACACCGTCCCGAACTCGTCCCTGATCCGCATGGCCAGGCAGCCGCGCGGGAACGCAGCACGGTCCTCGGAGAACCGCGCCACCGTCGTCGGCTGGGGCTTCACCGCCTTCGCACTCGCAGGTGTGTCGTCCATGATCTTCGTCGGCCTCGCCGCGGTGCGCGGCAGCACCGATTATTCGGTCAGCGTGCCGTCCAGCCGCCGTCCACGTACAACTCGGAGCCTGTGACGAAGCTCGCGTCCTGGGAGGCGAGGAACGCGACCGCGCCCGCGACCTCTTCCGGCCTGCCGAGCCGCCTCATGGGGGTGCCCTCGACCATCGCGGTGTGGCGGGGCGTGCCCCGCCACAGCTCGCGGGAGAGGGGTGTCTCGATGAAACCGGGGTGGATCGAGTTGACCCGGACGCCGCGCGTGGCCCAGTGCAGGGCGGCGTTCTTCGTCATCAGCCGGACCGCGCCCTTCGCCGCGTGGTAGGAGAACTGGCTTCCGAAGCCGCCGACCGTGCCGAATATCGACGCGATGTTGACGATCGAGCCGCCACCGGAGCGTTCGATCGCGGGTCCACCGTGCTTCATGCCGAGCCAGACACCGCCTTGGGTCACCGCGATGACCTTGTCCCACGACTCCTGGGTCTCCGTCTCCACCGTGCGCATCTCGGCGATACCCGCGTTGTTGACGAGCGCCGACAGGCCACCCCAGGCGGAGACCACGCGCTCGACCGCGCCGCGCCACGCCTCCTCGTCACTCACGTCCAGCGCGAGGCCCAGTGCCCGCGCTCCACCGGCCGTCAGCTCTGCCGCCAGTCGGTCGCAGCGCCCGGCGTCCACGTCGGTCACCACGACCGTGGCACCCTCGGCGGCCAGCCGGCGCGAGACGGCGGCGCCAATGCCGCCGGTCGCTCCGGTGACCAGGGCGATCTGTCCGGACAGTCGGTCTCGCACAGGCTTCCCTGCGTTCGGTGTGTCAGTGGTCATGGCAGCAACTCCAACCCCGAGCCCAGCAGCGCGGGCACCGCGGAGCCGACCCGCTCGAATCCGGTTCCGACCGTCTGTCCCGCGCGGTAGCGGGCGTGGATGCCCTCCGCGATGACGGCGAGCTTGAAACAGGCCATCGCCTGGTAGTAAGGCAGGAGGCCGATGTCCCGGCCGGACTTCTCGGCGTATCGCTCGGCCAGCTCGGGGCCCGAGGGAAATCCGGGGTTGGCCGTCGGGACGTGGCGCGCCCCGAGGACCGGTTCGCAGGTCCGATCCCAGTACATGAGCAGCATCCCGAGGTCGGCCAGAGGATCGCCGAGCGTGGCCATTTCCCAGTCGACGACCGCGGCGATCCGCCCGAAGTCGCCGGGCGCCAGGATGGTGTTGTCCAGGCGGTAGTCGCCGTGCACGATGGCCGGGGCGCCGCTCTCGGGCAGGGCGCGGGCCAGTCTGCCGTGCAGTTCGTCGAGGTCGGGCAGGGGCCGCGTGGCGACGTTGTCCCACTGCCCGCGCCATCGCCGCACCTGGCGTTCCAGATAGCCGTCGGGGCGGCCGAACTCGCCGAGCCCGACGGCGGCGGCGTCCACGGAGTGCAGCGTGACCAGGGCGTCCACCAGCGCGTCGGCGGCGCGCCGTGCGTCGTCGGGCGGCAGTGCGGCTGCCTTGTCGCCGTCGCGCAGCACCGTGCCCTCCACGAAGCCGACGACGCAGAACGGGGCCCCGATCACCTCCGGGTCCGTGCACGACAGCACGGCCCGGGCGACCGGCACCCCGGTGCCGCCGAGCGCGGCGACGACGCGGTGTTCGCGGTCCATGTCGTGCGCGGTCGGTGTCAGCACCCCCAACGGCGGTCGGCGCAGCACCCACCGGCGTGTCCCGTCGGTCACCTCGTAGGTGAGATTGGAGCGACCGCCGTGCAGGGGCGTCACCTTCAACGGATGCGCGCACTCGGGTACGTGGCGTTCGAAATAGCGCCGCAGCGCGGCCACGTCGACTCCGGCCGCCGGCGTCTCGGCGGTGGTCACCGAATGGCCCTCCGCTCCCGCGCTGCCCGCACCGCGCGCTTGGCGATGGCCCAGCGGTGGGTCTCCGAGGGACCGTCGTAGATACGGAACGGACGCACCTCCCGGTACAGCCGCGACAGCGGGGTGTCCCCTGAGATGCCGAGCGCACCGCAGATCTGCACGGCCCGGTCGACCACCCGGTTCACCGCCTCGGAGACATAGGTCTTGGCGATCGAGGTGTGCTGGGCGGCCGGGCGGCCCTGGTCCAGTTCCCAGCAGGCCCGCCACAGCACTGCCCGGCTGGTCTCGATGTCGATCTCGGAGTCGGCCAACAGCTGCTGCACCATGCCCAGTTCGGCCAGCGGCTTGCCGAAGGCCGAACGGTCCGCCGCGCGCTCCAGGGCGATGTCCTGCGCTCGTCGAGCCACTCCGAGCCAGCGCATGCAGTGGGTCATGCGCGCGGGCCCCAGGCGTACCTGGGCATACGCGAATCCCTGGTCCACCTCGCCCAGCACGGCGGTGTCCTCGACCTCGCAGCCCTCGAAGACGATCTCGCTGTGCCCGCCGAAGAGCCCCTGGTCCAGAGTGTCGATATTCCGGACGATCTTCATGCCGGGGTTGTCGGCGTCGACGAGGAACATCGTCGCGCCGCCCGAGTCGCCGGGGCCGCCGCGGGTGCGGGCCATGCAGATGGCGAAGGCCGCCCCGTCGGCGCCGCTGATGAACCACTTGCGGCCGTCGATCCGCCAGCCGTCGTCGGTCTTCGTCGCGGTCGTGGTGAGCGCACGCGGGTCGGAGCCGGCGCCCGGCGCCGGCTCGGTCATCGCGAAGCACGAGCGCACCTCACCGGCAGCCAGCGGGCGCAGGTACCGCTCCTTCTGCTGCTCCGTGGCCACTGCCGCGAGCAGATGGGCATTGCCCTCGTCGGGCGCCGCGCAGTTGAGTGCGAGAGGTCCCAGAAGCGAGTACCCGGCCGCTTCGAACACCACTGCCTGTCCGCACAGGTCCAGCCCGAGTCCGCCCCACTCGGCGCCGACATGTGGCGCGAACACCCCCGCCTCGCGGGCCGCGGCCTGAAGGCGGCGGCGCAGCGGCTCGGGTCCGGCATGGACATCGCCGTCGCACGCCTGCTCCTCGGGTATCACCACATCCCGTACGAACTCGCTGGTGCGCCGCGCGATCTCCGCGACCCTCTCGTCGATCTCGAACCCGATGGACACCTTCACTCCCGAGCTTGGCTACTGGGCATTAGCCATCTCACGGGCAGAAGGGCGGGCGTGTCAAGGGAGCGGGCTATAGTGAACAGCTTGGCAAGGCGGAACAGGCTAACCGGCGATAGCTTCAGGAGTCCGTATGAGCTCAGCCCAAGGCGGGGCGTACGAGCGGCCGCATCGGCCGGCGCGGCCGGAGGCCACGCCCGCGGCCGATCGCCGTTCGGCCATCCGGCAGGCCGCGCTGCGGCTGTTCGCCGCGCAGGGCTACCGGTCCACCACCATGACCGATATCGGAGCCGCCATCGGCATCCGCGGCCCGAGTCTCTACAAACACGTGGCCTCCAAGCATGAGTTGCTGGCCGAGATCATGATCGGCACGATGGAGCAGCTCATCGCCGACAACATCGCGGCCGTTGCCGGCACGGACGACGTGCGGGAGCAGCTTCGCCGCTCCGTGGAGGCGCATATCCGCTACCACGCCCGCCACCGTCTGGAGGCGTTCGTCGGCAACCGCGAGATCGGCAGCCTGGAACAGCCCGCCCAGGGCCGGGTCCTCGACCGCCGCAGCGACTACGAGCGCCGCTTCCGTGAACTCATCGAGCGGGGTGCCGCCGAGGGTGCCTTCCGTGTGCAGTCGGCCAGGATCGCCTCATACTCGATCCTCGACATGGGGATCGGCGTCGCCAGCTGGTTTCACGAGGGTGGCGAGTTCACCGTCGATCAACTCGCCTACCAGTACGGCGACATCGCGCTCCGCGTCGTGGGCGCGCGACCGCGCGGCGGCTCGCCAGAACCCCTGTGTGAGTAAACCGAATCCAATTCAAATCCTCAAGAGGTAGGCCCCGCTTTCGGCCGCGCGCACGTTATCCCACCGGCTATCTGTCGCGTGCCCCGAGGAAACCCTTGCTCAAAGGCTAGCTGTACTGAGTTCAGTTCTGTACCGTCCCGGGCGTCGGCAGGGTTACAGGACCGTGCCGTCGGAAGGAGGGCCGGATCGTGAGCACCACACAGCAGCCCGCCCCGCCGGGGGCGGAGTCGGCGCCGTACGCTCCGCGTACAGTGCGCCGCGCGATGCTCGCCGGAAGCATCGGCACCCTGATCGAGTACTACGACTTCAGCGTCTACGGCTATCTCGCCGTGGCGATCGCTCCGCAGTTCTTCCCCAGCGACGATCCGGCGGCCTCGACGCTGGCGGCGCTTGCCGTGTTCGCCACCGGCCTCGTGGTACGACCGGTCGGCGGTGTCTTCTTCGGGTGGATCGGCGACCGATGGGGGCGTCGCAAAGCGCTGGTCTCCTCCGTGCTGTGCATGGGAGTGGCCAGCAGCATCACGGGACTGCTGCCGACCTACAGCCAGATCGGCGTGGTCGCCGCGGTGCTCCTGTTCCTCACCCGGCTGGTGCAGGGCGTCTCCTCGGGGGGCGAGTCGGTCGGCGCCTACACCTACATCTACGAGTCGGCGCCGCCCCGGCGCAGGGCCTTCCTCGGTGCCGTCACGCCCATCGGGTCCAACCTCGGGTTCATGTTCGCGGCCGCCACGGCCGGGGCGATCTCCGCCCTCACCACCAAGGAACAGATGGCCGACTGGGGGTGGCGGCTGCCGTTCCTGATGGCCGTGCCACTCACCCTGGTCTGTCTGTGGGCCCGGCTGCGGATCGAGGACACCCCGGAATTCGAGGAGGCCGCACGGCGTGCCGACATCCCGGCGGCTCCGATCCGGGAGGTCCTGTCCACCCACCGCGTCGCGCTGCTCCAGTCCATCGGCCTGGCCATGGCGCAGGGCGGCGCCATCTTCCTGGGGCTGACGTACATCGGCATCTACCTGTCCACCAACCTGGGTTACGACCCCACGCTGGTGTTCTGGCTGAGCGCCGGTGTCGTGCTCGTCACCGTGCTGCTCATGGTGCCGGCCGGCTGGCTCGCCGCCCGGTTCGGGTGCCGTCGTGTCCTGATGGGCGGGCTGCTGGGTTTCCTGGTGACCGCCTACCCCGCGATGATGCTCATGGGCCAACACAGCCTGGCCCTGGCCGGCCTGGCCTATCTGCTCCTGATGCTGAGCAGCGCGTTCGTACAGGTCCCGGCGGCCAGTCTGTGGCCGCATCTGTTCGAACGCCGGGTCCGCTACACCGGCATGGCGATCGGGTACAACATCGGCACCGTGCTCGCGGGCGGTACGGCTCCGTATATCGCGGCCTTCCTGGTCGAGCGGACCGGGAACCTGCTCTCCCCGGCGTTCTTCGTCATGGCGGTCTGCCTGATCGGGATCGGTGTCCTGTTCACCGTCCGCACGGATGTGCAGGGCGCTGACCGCGGTGACCGCCGGTCACCGCATCGCGCTAACCCCCTGTCGTAGGGGAGTGGCCGCCGTGGCCGATGGTCTGGCCGCCGTCGACGAGGAACTCTCCGCCCGTGGTGTAAGAGGCGTCATCACTGGCGAGAAAGAGCACCATGCGGGTGACCTCCTCGGGCTCCCCGATGCGGGGCACCGGCTGATGGGCGAAGAGTCCGGGTGAGGCGTTCTCACCCATGGGCGTACGGATGACGCCCGGGTGTACGGAGTTGATGCGCACCCCGGTGCCCGCCAGGTCCAGTGCGGCGGCCTTGGTCATCCCTCGCACCCCCCACTTGCTCGCCACATAGCCGATGCCGCCGGCGAAACCCACGAGCCCGGCGGCCGAGGAGACGTTGACGACCGCCCCGTGGCCGCGGTCGCGCATGCCGGGGAGGACGGTGTGCATGCCGAGGAAGGCACCCACCAGGTTGACGTCGAGGATCCGGCGGAAGTGCTCGGGCGACTGCTCCACCACGCCGCCGAAGTGAATGATCCCGGCGTTGTTCACCAGGACGTCCACGGGGCCGAAGGTGTCCTCGACTGTGCGGACGACGGATTGCCACTGCGCTTCGTCGGTGACGTCGAGGTGGCAGTACCGCGTGTGGGGGAGCTCATCGGCCAGGGCCTCTCCCTCGTCGTCCAGCAGATCGCAGACGGCGACCCGGGCGCCTTCGGCGGCCAGGCCGCGTACATGCGAGGCGCCCATGCCCCGGGCCCCGCCGGTGACGATCGCGACCTTGTTGTCGAAGCGCATCGCGGGTTTCCCTTCCGTGTCCATGAGTCAACGTCGCCAAGCCGTCTGTGCGTATGGTCAGTCGGGGACGAGCACGGTCCGGCCCCGCACCTGGCCCCGCCGAAGCCTGCCGATCGCTTCCGGTGCCGCGGACAGCGGGAACCGTTCCGATTCGACGTGGAGGGCTCCCGAGCGTGCCAGCGTGACGACCTCGGCGAGCTCGGGGCGGGTTCCCCAGAAGGGCAGCGAGAGCCGGAAGCCGGGCGGGAGAACGCCCGGTTTGGAGACCGTCAGGCAGCCGCCTCCGCTTCCGACGAAGGCGAGTTCACCGCCGGGGCGCAGGACGCCGGTCGCGAGTTCCAGGGTCTTTGCGGTGCCGACGAAGTCGAGCACGGCGTCGGCTCCCGCGTCACCGGTCCGTGCCCTCAGCACGCGGGCGGTGTCCGGCCGCATCAGAGTGCCGAAGTCCGCGCCGGAGCGGTCCGCGAGAGCCAGGGCATCCTCCCGGACATCGACCGCCAGTACGCGGCTCGTGGTGGTCGCGCGGAGGATCTGGACAGCCAGGTGACCGAGCCCGCCGACACCGATGACGACAGTGGAGGTGCCCTCACGGAGTGCGTGCCGGAGCCCGGCCACGGCGTGGTAGGACGTCAGACCCGCATCGGAGAGCGGGGCCGCCTGATCGGCCGGCAGGTCGCCGATCGGCACCAGATGGCGGGCGGACGGGACGAGGAGGTACTCGGCCATTCCGCCGTCCCGGCCGAGTCCGGCCCCATGCCATGTGAGGGTGTCACGCCGGTCGCAGTAGTTGTCCCGGCCCGTGGCGCAACGGTCGCAGGCGCCGCAGCCCCACGGTCCGTAGAGCACCACGCGTTCACCGACCGCCACCCCGTCGGCGTCGGGACCCAGGGCCGCGGCCCGCCCGGCGACCTCGTGGCCGAGGGTGAACGGCAGACGGTAGGGGAGCGCCCCAGGGGCCCCGTCGATGACGTGCAGGTCGGAACGGCACAGCCCGGCGGCTTCCACCTGCACCAGTACCTCGGTGCCACGGGGCATGGGCCGCTCGACTTCGGCCGGTGCCGGGGGCTCGCCCCACGCCGTCAGCCTCAGTGCCCTCATCTTCACCGTCCCAGGTCTCGTCGGTCCCGCGGCCGTCACGGTAACAGAGGTGAAGTTGGTTCAGGGATCCATGCGGAGACCTTGCCCGCGCGGAGCTCGGTGTCTACGGTCATGAATTGAGTTCAATTCTCAGATGCTCAATTCTCAGATGCCGCCCCGTCGTACGAGCACGATGGAGACCCCATGCACCGTCGCCACCCCGAGATCGACCCTCAGCTGCTGTCCGAATCGGACGAACAGCGGCAACTGCGTACCGTCCTGCGGGACCTCTTCACCGAGGCGAGCGGCGCCGAGGACGTACGCAAGCATCTGGCCACCGCGCGCGGATACGACGAAGCGCTCTGGGCGCGGCTCGCGGGCGAGATCGGGGTCCATGGGCTGGCCGTTCCGGAGGAGTACGGCGGGTCGGGTTTCACCTTCGCCGAACTGGCCGTGGCCCTGGAGGAATCCGGGCGCGCCCTGTACTGCGCGCCGCTGCTGCCCACGGTGGTCCTGGCCGCACACGCCCTGCTGTACAGCGCTGACCGTACGGCATGCGAGCGCTATCTGCCCCGGATCGCGGACGGCACGCTCACCGCGACCGTGGCCGGGTTCGGAGCCGACGAGCCCGGTGTCGCCGCGGAACAGGAAGGCAAGGGCTGGGTGCTGCGTGGGCGGGCGGATTTCGTGCTCGACGGCGCCGGCGCGGATCTCATCGTGGTGCGGGCCGGAACACCCGCCGGACCTCGGCTGTTCGCCTGCGAACCCACCTCCGGCGCCTGTCGGCGGACTCCGCGCCGTGTCCTGGACGAGACACGGCGCCAGGCGCTGGTGGAGTTCCGAGGCGCCCCGGCCACCGCCGTGGGCACGGCGGAGGGGGCGGAGGACACGGTCTCGGCGACTCTGGACGCCGGGCGGGCCGCACTGGCGGCCGAACAGGTCGGCGGCAGCGGGCACGCGCTGGACGCCACGGTCGAATTCGCCGCACAGCGCCACCAGTTCGGGCGCCCCATCGGCTCCTTCCAGGCCGTCAAGCACCGGCTGGCCGACGTGCTGGTCGCGCTGGAAGCGGCGCGCTCGGCGTCCGCGTACGCGACTGCCTGCGCCGCGGTCGCCTCGCCCCAGCTGCCGGTGGCCGCCTGCGCCGCCGCCGTGGTCTGCTCCGAGACCTTCCGGCTGGCGACGGCCGAGTACGTCCAACTGCACGGCGGTATCGGCTTCACCTGGGAGCACCCGGCCCATCTGTACCTGCGTCGCGCACGCGTCGGCGAAGTGCTGTTCGGCACGGCGGACCGGCACCGGGTCCGCCTCGCCGGACTCATCGGTCTCGCCACCCGGGCTGCCGTCTGAACGGCGGCGGCCGCCCGCCGGACCGTCGGTGCGGAGGGGGTCATCCGTCGTACACGTAGAACCCCCGGCCGCTCTTGCGGCCCAGATGTCCCGCGGCGACCATGCGCCGCAGCAGCGGGGGAGCGGCGTACAGCGGCTCCTTGAATTCCTCGTACATCGACTCGGCGACGGCCTGGGCCGTGTCCAGGCCGATCAGGTCGAGCAGCCGCAGCGGACCCATCGGGTGGGCGCAGCCGAGTTCCATGCCGCTGTCGATGTCGTCCGCGCGCGCCATTCCGGACTCGACCATGCGGATCGCGGAGAGCAGGTACGGCACCAGCAGCGCGTTGACCACGAAGCCGGATCGGTCGGGCGCCTGGATGACCGTCCTGCCCAGCCGTTCGGCGGCGAACTCGCGGGTGCGGGCCAGGGTTTCGGCGCCGGTGGTGAGGGCGGGGACCACCTCGACCAGCTGCTGCACCGGTACGGGGTTGAAGAAGTGCAGCCCCACGACATGGGAGGCCCGGCCGGTGGCCACGGCGAGGTCGACGACGGGTATCGAGGACGTGTTGGTGGCGAGGACGGCCTCCGGGTCGGTGACCACCTTGTCCAGTCGGCGGAAGACCTCCAGCTTCACCTCCCGGTTCTCGGCGACGGCCTCGACGACGAACTGCCGGTCGGCCAGTTCGCCCAGGTCGTGGGTGAAGGAGAGCCGGGCCAGGGCCTGATCCCGGTCGGACTCGGTGAGCTTGCCGCGCCGCAGGCCGCGGTGGAGGGAGGCGGTGATGCGTGCGCGGCCGGCGGCGGCCAGCTCCGGGGTCGATTCGGCGACGGTCACATCGAGACCGCGCAGGGCGGCGACCTCGGCGATGCCGGAGCCCATGAGGCCGCAGCCGACGACACCGAGACGGGAAATGCGGGGCATGGAGGTCCTTCCTCAGCGATCTGGACGGCAGGGGGTGGCGGCGCGAGGCGCTCCGTCATATTGAACTGAAGTAGGTGGCCTCATCAAGAGCGAGTCTGAATCCGTGAGCCCGACTTGGTGAAGGGGTTGACAGGCGTCCCTTCGCGGTTCCAATGTTGTAGTGAATTCAGTTCAGTTTCAGGGGTGAGAGATGACAGTGGAAGACGAGATCCAGTTCGAGCGTGACGGCCACGTCGCCCGGGTGTGGCTCAACCGCCCATGGAAGAAGAACTGCGTCACCGTGCCGATCCTGGACCGGCTCGACGAGATCATCACCGAGGTGGACGAGGACCCCGGGCTGCGGGTCCTGGTGGTCCGCGGCCGCGGCGGCACCTTCTGCTCGGGCTTCGACCTCGACAGCCTGAAGGCCGACTACGTCGGCAAGTCGAACGCGATCGACGTCGCGGTGAAGTCCGCGAAGGTGTGTGACCGCCTGTACTCGATGAAGACCCCCTCGGTCGCGGTCCTGGAGGGCCACGTCACCGCCGGCGGCTTCGAGATCATGATCTCCTGCGACTTCGCCATCTCCGCGGACGACGCCAAGATCGGGGACTTCCACATCCGCCGCGCGCTGTTCGGCGGGGCCGGCCCGATCTACCGGGTGCCGCGCATGATCGGCATACGCAAGACCAAGGAGCTGATGCTGACCGGCAAGCTCCTCTCCGGCGTCGAGGCCGCCGAGTTCGGGCTCATCAACAAGTCGGCCCCGGCCGACAAGCTGGACGAGACGGTCGAGGACTTCATCGGCGACCTTGCTGACAAGAGCCCCTTCACGATGTGGCTCACGAAGATGACGATCGACCGCAGCCTGGATGCCGACACCCAGTCGCTGATGGTGATGGAGCACCTCGCCGTGGGCGTGGCGCTCAACTCCGAGGACGCGAACGAAGGCGTGTCGGCGTTCCTGGAGAAGCGCGAACCCAAGTGGCAGGGGCGCTGATCCGGATGGCCACGGATCCGCGGAGTCCGGCCGCCGGGCTCCAGGGCTCACGCTGCTCCGGCTGCTCGGTGGCGGTCTACCCCGCGGACGACGCGTGCCCGCGCTGCGGGGGGCCCGCCCGGCCGGCGGCCCTCCAGGGCACGGGCACGCTGTGGACCTGGACGGTGCAGCGGTACGCCCCCAAGTCGCCGCCCTACCGGGCCCCGGCCGGAGGCTTCGTGCCGTTCGCGCTCGGCTACGTCGAGCTGGCCGAGGGCGTGCGGGTGGCCGCCGTCCTCGACGTCGACGACTTCGAAGACCTCCGCATCGGCATGCCCCTCACCGTGACCGCGGGTGCCGGTGTCCCGAGGGCCAGGCCCACGACCCCGGGCGAGGAGGGTTCATGAGCAGCGACGTCCTGATCTGCGGCGCCGGGCGAACCCCGTTCGGCCGGTCCGAGGCGACCGGCCGGCAGCTGGCCGTCGGCGCGGTGAACGCGGCGCTGGCGGACGCCGGGATCGAGTGGTCGCGGGTGCGGGCCGCGTTCGGCGGCAGCGACAGCGCGGGCCTCGCCGACACCCTGGTGGCCCAACTCGGCCTGACCGGACTGCCGTTCGTCAACGTCAAGAACGGCTGTGCAACCGGCGGCAGCGCGCTGGTCTGTGCCGTGAACGCGATCCGCTCCGGCATGGCGGACGTCGTCCTGGCCGTCGGTTTCGACAAGCACCCGCGCGGCGCCTTCGACCCGAGGCCGGAGGACTGGGGCCTGGGACCGGAGTACGGCAGTGACGGGCTGATGGTGACCACCCAGTTCTTCGGCATGAAGATCCAGCGCTATATGCACGACCACGGGATCACGTCGCGGACCCTCGCCCTGGTCGCCGAGAAGGCGTACCGCAACGGCGGCCTGACCCCCGAGGCGTGGCGCCGCACACCGCTGTCCGCCGAGGAGATCCTCGACTCCGGCATGGTCAGCGATCCGCTGACCCGGTACATGTTCTGCTCCCCGGGAGCGGGTGCTGCCGCGCTGGTGCTCTGCTCGCCCGAGGCCGCCCGCACCATGGACGGCCCGCCGGTCACCCTGCGCTCGGCGGCCGTTCGCACCCGGCGCTTCGGCTCCTTCGAAGTGTTCAGTCCCTGGATTCCCTGGGGCGAGCCCACCAGTGTCAGCCGGGATGCCGCGGCCGCCGCCTTCGAAGAGGCGGGGATCGGCCCCGGTGACGTCGACGTCTGCCAGTTGCAGGACACCGAGAGCGGCGCCGAGGTCATGCACATGGCCGAGTGCGGGTTCTGCCAGGACGGCGAGCAGGAGCGGCTGGTCGCCTCCGGCGGCACCGGAATCGGTGGGACGCTGCCCGTCAACACCGACGGCGGCTGCATCGCCAACGGCGAACCCATCGGCGCCTCGGGACTGCGCCAGGTCTACGAAGTCGTCCAGCAACTGCGCGGACGGGCGGGCGAACGCCAGGTCCCCGGCGAACCCCGGGTCGGCTTCACCCATGTGTACGGCGCCCCCGGCGTGAGCGCCTGCACGGTGCTCTCCCGCTGAAACGTCCCGCCGATCGAAGGTGGAAGAAGAGATGAGCGGCATCCCGGGACCTGAGGAGTTCCGCGCCCAAGCCCGGCAGTGGCTCGCCGGCGTCGCCAGACCCCGCGCCGCTGACGGGGAGTGGGGCAGCGGCTCCGACTCCGTCGCCGTGTTCGAGAACTGGACCGAGGAGCAGGAGCGCGAGCACACCGCCCGTGTCCAGGAGTGGGAACGCACCCGCTACGACCAGGGGTGGTCCGCGCTCGACTGGGAGGAGACATACGGAGGGCGGGGTCTGCCCGCGTACTACGAGCAGCTCTACCGCGCCGAAGAGGCGGCCTTCGACGTGCCGCACCGCACCGAGATCTTCCCTGTGACGCAAGCGCTCGTCGCCCCCGCGGTCGGCATCTGGGGCACCGAGGAGCAGAAGCGGCGCTGGCTGCGGCCCATGCTGCGTACCGACGAGCTGGCCTGTCAGCTGTTCTCGGAGACCGAAGCCGGCTCCGACCTCGCCGCGGTGCGAACCAGAGCGGTGCGCGAGGGTGACGACTGGGTGCTGACCGGGCACAAGGTGTGGACCTCCGGAGCCCGCGTCGCGACCTGGGGCGTGGCGGTGTGCCGCACCGATCCGGAGGTACGCAAACACGCCGGCATCACCGTCTTCCTGGTCCGCATGGACGCGCCGGGCGTCACCGTACGGCCCATCCGGCAGATGACCGGCGGCACCAGCTTCAACGAGGTCTACCTCGACGGCGTGACGGTGCCCGACACCGACCGGCTCGGGCCGGTCGGCGAGGGCTGGCGGGTGACGCTCAGCGTGCTGGCCGCCGAGCGGCTCGACTCCGGCGGCCTCGGCCTGGACAACGCCGACCGGGCGCTGGAACTGGCCGGGCACCTGCCGCGCCTCCTCACCGGCAGCGAACAGCAGCGGGCCGCTGACCTTCACATCCGCACCCTCGTCCAGCGGCTCATCGGACTGCGGGTGACCGCGGCCCTCGTCGCCGGGCGCCAGCCCGGCGCGGAAGCCTCGGTCGGCAAGCTGTACGCCACCGAGACCATGCGCCGCACCAGCGACCTGGTGTCCGAGCTGCTGGGCCCGAGCCTCGTGGCGGACACGGGGGCATGGGGCAGCTACGCCTGGACGGAGCACCTGCTCGGCGCCCCCGGCTACAGCATCGCGGGCGGCACCGACGAGATCCAGCGCAACATCCTCGCCGAACGCGTACTCGGCCTGCCCAAGGAGCCCGTCCGATGAACACGGCCACCCAGGCACCGGAGCCGGCCGCCCGGGTCCGCGACCGGCTCGCGCGCCGCCACCCGGGTGCGTTGATCGGCGAGTTGACGGTGTTGCCGGGCGGCCACTCGGGGCTGACGTACTCGGTGGCGGCGGGGGGTGCCCGGTATGTCGTCAAGGCGGTGCCCCCGGGGCAACGGCCCGTAGGACGCAATGACGTACTGCGCCAGGCACGGGTGCTGCGAGCGCTGGCCGGGTCCGCGGTGCCGGTTCCGGGCGTCGTGGCCGTCGATGAGAGGCCACCCGCCTGGTTCGCCATGGACTTCGTCGCCGGGGAGGCCGTCGAGCCGGTACTCGACGAGAACGAGCTGCCCGCCGCGACGGCTCGGGCGCGGATGCTGGAGATCGCATCCGTCCTGCGGCGGCTGCACGACACCGATGCCGACACGCCCGGGCTCGCCGCGCCCGAACCGCTCGACCCCGTCGGCGAGCTGGAGCGCTGGAGCCGTACCCTGCACGCCGTCCCCGCCGAACTGCGCCCCGGTGGCCAGGAGCTGCTGGCACGCCTCGCCGACGACGTGCCCCGCGGCCTCCCGCCGGCGCTGCTGCACGGGGACTTCCGCCTCGGCAACGTGCTGTGTGCGGGCGAGCGCGCGGTGGCCGTCATCGACTGGGAGATCTGGAGCGTCGGCGACCCGCGTATCGACCTCGGCTGGTTCCTGCTCTTCGCCGACCACCACAACTTCCCCGAGCTGGGGCACGCCGTGCCCGGCCTGCCCGGCGAGGCCGAACTGCTGGACGCCTACCGTGACGACCGGCCCGCGCCGCCCGCGATGGACTGGTTCCGGGCGCTCGGCCGCATGAAGATGGCCGCGATCATGGGCCACAACCTGCGCCGGCACCGCGAGGGCAAGCACCACGACCCGGACCAGGAGCGCCTGCCGCCCACCATCGCCGCCATGATCCGCACGGCACGCGACATCCTCGGCTGATCCGGCCCCACCGAACAGGAGCAATCGTGGATTTCGGATTCTCGCCCCGGGCGAGTGAACTCCAGGGCCGCATGCGGTCGTTCATGGACAGCTATGTCTTTCCCGCGGAAGCGGTCTACGACCGGCAGCTCACCGAGGCGCATGACCCGCATGCCCTGCCGCCGGTGATGGCCGAGCTGAAGGAGAAGGCCCGCGCCGAGGGCCTGTGGAACCTCTTCATGGCGCACGGCGACTGGGGCGCGGGGCTCAGCAACCTGGAGTACGCGCCGCTCGCCGAGCTGGCGGGCCGCTCCGTCATCGGCCCCGAGGTGTTCAACTGCTCGGCGCCCGACACCGGCAACATGGAGTTGCTGGCGCTGTACGGTACGCCCGAGCAGCAGGAGCGCTGGCTGCGTCCCCTGCTCGAGGCGGAGATCCGCTCGTGCTTCGCCATGACCGAGCCGGAGGTCGCCAGCTCCGACGCCCGCAACATCCGCACCCGCATCACCCGCGACGGCGACGTCTACGTCGTCAACGGCCGCAAGTGGTACACCTCCGGGATCCTCGACCCCGACTGCAAGCTGATCATCCTGATGGGCAAGACCGACCCCAAGGCGCCCACCTACCGGCAGCAGAGCATGCTGCTCATCCCCCGGGACACCCCGGGCGTCACGGTTCTGCGCGACCTGCCGATGTTCGGCTACACCGACCGGCTCGGACACGGCGACGTGCTCTTCGACGACGTCCGCGTGCCGGTGGAGAACATCCTCGGCGGTGAGGGCGAGGGCTTCGCGCTCGCCCAGGGGCGGCTGGGTCCGGGGCGGATGCACTACGCGATGCGCGCCGTGGGCTTCGCCGAGCGCGCCCTGCGGCTGATGTGCGAGCGCGTCACCGAACGCGTCGCCTTCGGCGCGCCCCTCGCCGACCGGGGGGTGGTCCGGGAGTGGATCGCCCGCAGCCGCATCGAGATCGAGCAGGTGCGTCTCCTCGTCCTCAAGTCGGCCTGGCTGATGGACACCGTCGGCAACGCCGCCGCCCGCATGGAGGTCGCCGCGATCAAGGTCGCGGCGCTGGAGGTCGCGCACAAGGTGGTCGACCGCGCGGTGCAGGCGCACGGCGCGGCGGGGGTCAGCGACGACACCGTACTGGCCCGGCTGTACGCCATCACACGGGCGCTGCAAATCGCCGACGGCCCCGACGAAGTGCATCTGCGGACGGTGGCCCGCCAGGAACTCGCGAAGTACGACAAGACCCACACGAAGACGAGCACGAAGACCGACACGAAGACGGGGGCAGTGTGAGCGCCAACAGCCTCGACGGCAAGGTCGCCGTCATCACCGGCGGATCCCGCGGCATCGGCCTGGGCATCGCCACCGCCTACCGGGCGGCCGGCGCACATGTGGTGCTCGCGGCCCGTAAGCCGGCCGGACTGGCCGAGGCGTGCGAGGAGTTGCTGCGCGTCAAGGGCGACGGCGACGTTCACACGGTGGTGGCGAACGCCGGTGAACCGGAGCAGGCCGAGGCCTGCGTCGACGAGACCATGTCCCGCTTCGGCCGGGTCGACGTCCTCGTCAACAACGCGGCGACCAACCCGTACCACGGCGATCTGCTCGACCTGGACCTGCCGCGCGCGGAGAAGACCGTCCGCGTCAACCAGTACGGCATGATCTCCTGGACCCGGTACGCCTGGCGGGCCTGGATGGCCGAGCACGGGGGAGCGGTGGTCAACATCGCCTCCGTCGGCGGGCTCATCGTCGATCCGCATATCGGCTACTACAACGCCACCAAGGCCGCCATGCTGCACATGACCCGGCAGCTCGCCTACGAACTCGGGCCACGCGCCCGCGTCAACGCCATCGCCCCCGGACTGATCAAGACCGAACTGGCGCGGGCGGTGTGGGAGGTCCGCGAGCCGATCCTCACCGCCAAACTCCCGTTGCGGCGCCTCGGCACGGTGGAGGATGTGGCACAGGCGGCGCTGTTCCTGGCCTCCGACGCCTCCTCATGGATGACCGGCCAGACCCTGGTGCTCGACGGCGGTGCGACCGCTCTGCCGATCGGGGTGGATGGATGACCGCGCCACGACCCGCCGCGGAGCTGTTCTCGCTCCAGGGCAGGACGGCCCTGGTCACCGGCGCCTCCGCCGGGCTCGGCGCACGCTTCGCCGCCGTCCTCGCGCGGGCCGGCGCCACCGTGTTCGCCGCCGCCCGGCGAGTCGACCGGCTGACGGAACTCGCCGACGGAGGTGAGCGCATCCACCCCGTCGGCTGCGACGTCTCGCTCGCCGCCGACCGTACGCGGCTGGTCGAGACCGCGCGGGCCGCCACCGGCCGCGTCGACATCCTGGTCAACAACGCGGCCACCTCAGGCGAGACCCGCGCCGAGGACGAATCCCCGGGCGCCTTCGCGGATGTCCTCGGCGTCAACCTCACTGCGCCCTTCCACCTGGCACGTCTCGTGGCGGAGTCACCCGCTGGGGACCACGCGCCGAGCCGGAGCGTCATCAATGTCTCCTCCATCCTCGGCCTGGTCACCGCCGCCCCGCTCGGCGGCGCGAGCTACGCGGCGTCCAAGGCCGGACTGATCGGGCTGACCCGGGAGCTGGCCGGTCAGTGGGGCCCGGAGGGAACCCGGGTCAACGCGCTGGCCCCGGGCTGGTTCCGCACCGAGATGACCGCGGACCTCTTCGGCGACGAGCGCTCCAGCCGCTGGGTCGAGCGCAACACCCTGCTGCGGCGCGGCGGCGGAGCGCATGAACTCGACGGCGCGCTGCTGTTCCTCGCCTCGGACGCCTCCTCGTACTGCACCGGGCAGGTCCTGACCGTCGACGGCGGATGGACCGCGCGATGAGGGTCGGCATCGAGATCGACGACGGCGGCCTGGCCCGCGTCACCCTGCGCCGAGGTGAGGCGGGCAACGCCATCGACCTGGACATGGCGCGCGGACTGCTGGACGCGGCACGGACCTGCGCCGCCGAGGCCGTACGGGCCGTGCTGCTGACCGGGGAGGGGAAGTCCTTCTGCGTCGGCGGCGACCTCAGGGAGTTCTCCCGGCTCTCCGGCGAGGCACTGCGCCAGCACCTCACCGCGGTGACCGCCGCGCTCCACGACGCCCTGCGTACGTTCGCCGCGAGCGACGCGCCCGTGGTGGCCGCCGTACAGGGAGCCATCGCCGGTGCGGGCATCGGCCTGGCCGCGTCCGCCGATGTGACGCTCGCCGCCGCCGACGCCTCGTTCACCGCCGCCTACACCGGCATCGGTTACTCACCGGACGCCGGAGTCAGCTGGTTTCTGCCCCGTCTCATCGGCCCCAAGCGGGCCCTGGACCTGCTGCTGACCAACCGCCGCATCCCGGCGGCGGAGGCCGCGGACATCGGACTGGTGAGCCGGGTCGTCGCCACCGACCGGCTGGCCGCCGAGGCCGCGCGCACGGCCGAGGCCCTGCGGCGCGGACCCACCGCCGCTTTTGGCGCCACCCGCCGGCTCGTCGTCGCCGGGCTGACCGCGGACCTCGGTCCGCACCTGGACCGCGAGGCCCGTGCGATCGCCGCCGCGGCCGCCTCCGACGTGGGCCGTGAGGGTGTCGCCGCCTTCCTGGGCAAGCGGACGCCCGAGTTCACGCGCATCGCGCTCAAGCCCTGAACCCCTCCCCGAAACCCATGGAGCCACCATGTCCGAAGCGTTCATCGTCGGAGCCGTCCGTACCCCCGTGGGCCGCCGCAAGGGCGCCCTCAGCGGCGTGCACCCCGCCGACCTCGGCGCTCATGTGCTGCGCGCCCTGCTGGAGCGCACCGGCGCCGACCCGGGTGCCGTGGACGATGTGTACTTCGGGTGCGTCAGCCAGATCGGCGCGCAGACCGGCAACATCGCACGCACCGCCTGGCTGTCGGCGGGCCTGCCGCAGCACGTCCCCGGCACCACCATCGACCGCCAGTGCGGTTCCTCCCAGCAGGCCGTGCACTTCGCAGCCCAGGCGGTCGGCTCCGGAACCGCCGACCTGGTGGTCGCCGGCGGCGTGGAGGTGATGAGCCTGGTGCCCATCGCCGCCCCCATGACCGTCGGCGAACAGGTCGGTATGGGCAGCCCGTACGCGGGGAACGGCTGGCGCGAGCGCTTCGGGGATCAGGAGTTCTCACAGTTCCGCGGGGCCGAACTGATCGCCGAGAAATGGGGCATCTCCCGCGCGGACATGGAGGAGTTCGCGCTCACCAGCCACCAGCGGGCCCTGGCCGCCCAGGCCGGCGGCGCCTTCGACGACGAGATCACACCGGCCTTCGGGCTCACCGCCGATGAGGGCCCCCGCGCCGACACCACCCTGGAGAAGATGGCCGGCCTGAAGACCCTCACCGAGGACGGCCGGCTGACCGCCGCCGTTTCCAGCCAGATCTCCGACGGCGCCGCGGCCCTGCTGATCGCCTCCGAGGAGGCGGTGCGTCGGCACGGTCTGACCCCGCTGGCGCGCGTGCACACCATGGCCGTCGTCGGCTCCGATCCGATCCACATGCTGACCGGTCCGATCCCCGCCACCGAGAGGGTCCTGGAGAAGGCCGGGCTGTCGATCGACGACATCGACCTGGTCGAGATCAACGAGGCCTTCGCCTCGGTCGTCATCGCCTGGCAGAAGGAGATCGGCGCTCCCTTGGACCGCGTCAACGCCTTCGGCGGCGCCATCGCGCTCGGGCATCCGCTCGGCGCCACCGGGGCCCGGCTCATGACCACGCTCGTCCACCAGCTGCGCAGGACCGGCGGACGCCATGGCCTGCAGACGATGTGCGAGGGCGGCGGCATGGCGAACGCGATCGTCTTGGAGCGCCTTTGACCCGAGTCACCCCGAGCCGATTGGCAACCGAGTTCAGCTTGGGTCTACTCTCGGGTATCGACGAGGTGGGCGGCGGCCAGGAGACAGGACATGGCGACGAGGATCGTTGAACCGGAAGCGGGACCGAGGTCCAAGCGTGCCGCCATCCTGGCGGCCGCCGTCGACTGCTTCGGCGAGACGGGCTTCGAGGCCACCAAGTGGTCCAGCGTGGCGGAGCGGGTCGGCATCGGGCAGACGGCGCTGTATCACTACTTCGAGTCCAAGACCCACTGCCTGCTCACCATCATGCGGCTGGAACTCAAGCGCTCCCACGACAAGTTCGCGGAGACGACCGCGGACGTCACGGACCCGGTCGAGGCACTCCGGGCGGCCGTACGCGCGGCGTACGACGTATCCGACCACGAGGTCCTGCAGATGCGCATCCTGCACAACCACATGGACCTGCTCGCCGGCCCGCGCAAGTCCAAGCGGGAGGAGGCCGAGCGCGTCGAGGCCCGGAGGCTGGTCCAGCTCGTCGAGCGGGACTGGACGAACCTGCTGGTGCGGGGCATGTCCATGGGCGTGTTCCCGCTTCGGGACGCACAACTGCTGGGCGCGGGTGTGCTCGGTCTGATCGTCAGCGTCTGGCGGTGGTACCGGCCGTCGGGGCCGACGCCGCTGTCGGAGATCAGCGAACTGATCGAGGGTGCCTGTGTGCGGATGGTCGCCACCTGACGCTCTGAGCCCTGAGCCCTGATCCCTGGCCCCTGAGCCACCCTGCCGTTTCCAGCCCCCGGACCTCCGCCGGGGGCTTTGTGCTGCCCGGGTTCGAGGCCGCGCCGATGGCATGGGCGGTCGTGGTGCCGGTCGTGGTGCACGGACTCTTGTCAGCCGTGTTTCTCCGGGATTACCATCCAAACTGAATTGAACTTGACTCAGGTTGATCTGAGGCCCTGGCGAAAGGCCGCCAACTGAAAGGGCGCACTCATGGCGTTGCGCGCATATATGGCCGGCATGGACAGCCGCCATCCGGAACGGACGCTGGACCTGCTGGAACCCGACTTCCGATTCCTCATCGCCCTGCCGGGCCGTGAGGTCACCGGCACGTCCAGGGAGGACTTCGCCGCGTACATCGCCGGCCGCAATCCCGTGGACCGGGCGCACGAGATCCTGCGCCACAGCCGGGACGGCGACGTCGAGACCGTGTACGGAGTGGTGACGGAGGGCGGACGGTACACCGGCTCCTTCCTCTCGGCCGCGGTGATCTCGCCCGGCGGGCTGCTGGCGCGCTACCAGTCCTTCTTCACCACGTCGTTCGAGCTGGTCGACTGGGCCCGGCCGGACGACAGGAGCCGGGCATGACGGACACCCCGACCGCGGCCCCCTTCCTCACCGCGTGGTTCGAGATCCTCGACGGCGATGAGCCTTCCCGGATCCTCGACCTGATCAGCGACGACTTCTCGCTGTCCATCCTGTTCTCGACCGGCGACGGCAACGCCACCGACTTCGCCGGGGACCGCGCCGCCCTGGTGGGCTACCTCGAACAGCGTGAGAGGGGCACCCGCACCCACCATCTGCTGTCGGCAACCACGCTCGGCCAGGACGAGCTCTTCCTGGGCGAGGTACGGCGCGCCGGTGTCCCCGAGGCCAGCTTCGTCGCCGCCGGGCGGGTGAACGGCGAAGGACGGCTGGAGCGCCTGCTGATCGGGCGCTCGTCCGAGATCCGCTTCACCTGACCGAAGGTCCGTCGGACCGATCGCCCACATTCCCTCGACCCCGTGCGGAGCACTGTCATGTACAACCTTGTCCTGCTGGCGGCCCGGCCCCCGGAGTGGACGCACGAGCGGTTCATCGCGTGGTGGCGTGGCGACCACGCGGAGCTGACCTGTCGCCTGCCCGGGCTGCGTGCCTGGCGGCACACCGAGATCGATGCCGCTCTGGAGCCGCGCTCCGAAGGCTGGGACGGGATCTCCGTGCTCGGCTTCGACTCCCCTGAGGACCTGAAGAAGGCCCTCGCGAGCCCCGAGTGGGCCGATGCCGTCGCCCAGGTCGGCGACATGAAGGGCCGCCGCATCGCGGTCATGGGGCACGAGGCGGAGATGTTCACCGCCTGAGGCCGCCCGACACGGAGTTCGGCACAGCGCAGCGAGGGGCAGGATGCGACAGGTAGTGCGGGAGTTCCAGCAGAGGGCGGACGAAGCCGACTTCGTCGCCGTGATCGACGACTTCGGCAGCCATACGGCCCGGCAGCTGCTCGACGAGGCCACGCGGCTGGCCGGAGCGCTCTCCGCCGGTACGGCCGACGGAGCGGTCGGCACCGTTCTGGTCCAGGCGGACAACTCATGGCGCACCGTGGCCGCCACCCTTGCCGTGGGCCTGGCGGGCGGGGATGGCGGGGTCATCGCGCTGATCAACCGGCACACCACCGCTGCCGAGTCCGCTGCCGCCTGGGAGGACATCCGCCCGGACGCCGTCGTCGCCGAGGCCTCGGTGATGGACGAGTGGGCGGTGCGGACACGGCTGCCCGGCCCGGCGCGGACGGTGCTCGACGGCTGGACGTGCCTGTCCACACCCCACAGGCGTGAGGTGTCGCGGTGGTCGGGTGGCGTCCTGATCGGCCTGACCTCCGGGTCGACCGGGCGGGCCAAAGGCGTCGTACAGTCCGAGCGGGCCCTGCGCTATGCCGCCACGACCACCATCACCGTCAACGGCCTGTCGCCGGGCGACGCCGTTGCCGCGATCGTGCCGCTGTCGTCGACGGCGGCGTACTGCTTCGGGGTCTACCTCTCCCTCCTGCTGCGCGGGCCGCTCGTCATGACGGGGAAGTGGGACAGGGCGGTCGCACTGCGGCGGATGGCCGACACCGGCGTCAGATGGACCATGTGCGTACCGACCATGGCGCTGCAGATGGGCGCGGAGGCGGCCGGCTCCGGCATCCTCCGGGGCGTCCGGTCGATCACTGTCGGCGGCGGGCCGATGGACCGCGGAGCCCTGGCCCGCGCCGAGCGGTCCCTGGGCACGAAGATCCTCCGTGTCTTCGGCATGTCCGAGTGTCTGGGCCACACCTCGCCGAGCCCCGACGACGCCGAGGAGATCCGGCTCGGCAGAGACGGCCGCCCCTTTCCGGGGACGGACCTGCACGCGCTCACCCCCGACGGTCAGGTGGCCGGCACCGGTCTGACCGGCCGGGCACATGTGCGCGGCCCTTCCCTCTTCCTCGGCTATGCCCGTGACGGGAAGGCCGATCCGCCGGTGCTGACCGAGGACGGCTATCTGTCCACCGGCGACCTGCTGATGGCCCACGAGGACGGCACCGTCACCATCATGGGCCGCGAGAAGGACATCATCATCCGAGGTGGCCGCAACATCGACATCACCGAGATAGAGCGCGCGGTCGCCGGCCACCCGCGGGTGGCCAGGGTCTGTGTCACGCCGGTCCCCGACGATGTCCTCGGCGAACGCGTGGCGCTGCTCGTCGTCACCGAAGACGGCGGCGGTATCGACCTGGCCGAGGTGACCGGCCACCTGGAGAGCGCCGGTCTGTCCAGGACCAAGTGGCCGGAGTACGTGTACGGCATCGAGGAGCTGCCCCAGACGAAGGTCGGCAAGCTCGACCGGGGCGGGGCCCGGGACCTTGCCGTCAGGCTGCATGCCCGTGGGGCCGACCGGCCCTGACGAGTCAGCGCATGCGCGGGCGGTGCCGCCAGGCATGTCACCCGGCGTGACCCAGGCCGGCACACCAACGAGGAGGATCATGACAACGCGGTTCGGCCAAGGCCCGTGGGCGGCTTCCGGAATCCAGACGGTACAGCCCGGGGTGCACCGCGTGCCCCTGCCGCTTCCGGGTGACGGCCTGCACGCCGTCAACGTCTACCTCCTGGAAGACCTGGCCGACGACGGCCGCATCGTCATGATCGACGGCGGCTGGGCGATCCCCGAGGCGCGCAAGGCGCTCGAGGAGGCCCTGGGCGCCATCGACCGTGACCCCCTCGACATCAGCCACATCCTGGTCACCCACATCCACCGCGACCACTACACGCATGCGGTGGAACTGCGCCGGTCGCTGGGCTCGCGCGTCTACCTCGGCGCGGGGGAACGCCCGGGCCTGGAGATGCTCGACCGACTGCGCAGCGACCAGCCCGTCGGCTCACTGCGGACCCTGCGTGCGGCGGGAGCCGGGGAGCTCGCCGACCGTATCGAGGCGATGGACCACGGCGGCTACGACCCAAGGGTGTGGGAGGCCCCCGATCGCTGGCTCGGCGCCGGGACCCTCCGCTTCGGCCACCGCGAGCTGCGTGTCGTACCCACTCCCGGACACACCAAGGGCCATGTGGTCTTCCTGGACGAGCAGCGGGGGCTGCTGTTCTCCGGGGATCACGTCCTGCCGCACATCACCCCGTCCATCGGCTTCGAACTGGCCGAGCCCGGTGGCCGTCCGCTCGCCGACTATCTGAACTCGCTGCGGCTGATGACCCGCTACGCCGACGCCCGCCTGCTGCCCGCGCACGGACCGGTGGCCGACAGCGCCCACACCCGGGTCGCCGAGCTGCTTGTGCACCACGACGAACGGCTGGCCAGGAGTCTGGCGGCGCTGGGCGAGGACACGCTCGACGCCCACGAGGTGGCGCACAAGCTCGCATGGACGCGCCGCGCAGTGCCGTTCGGCGAGCTGAGTGCCTTCAACCAGATGCTCGCCGTCAATGAGACGGCCGCGCACCTGGATGTTCTGGTGCTGCGGGGGCGGGCGACGGTGGCGTTCGCCGGCGGAGTCAACCAGTACACGCGCGTACGGTGACCGTACGGGCGCAGCCAAGCGCGGGTGGTGCCGCGGGTCGGGCGCCTGCTCCGGGGCTCCGAGGTGCTCGGGAGCTGAACCCCTCCCGGAGGTCCATCCTCACCGCAGCCCGGCTGTCCTCTCACCGCGCCGAGTCGAAGCGTGAATCCGTGATGCCGCTGCTTCAGGAGACGCGCGGAAGGACACGTGCCGCGAACTGCCGGACGGCATCCAGCACGCCCATGCCTTGGTGCGCCACTCCGGGCACGATATCGAGTGTGACGTCGATGCCCAGCTCGGTGTAGTTATCACGCAGGGCGGTGATGCGCTCCACACGGGTGTGGCCGACGGCGTCGGCGCCGTCCATCCAGTTGGAGTCGCCCGGGTTGTTGATTTCCCAGGTCTCGGTGTCCTCCGCTCCGACCACCATGTGCACCGGCACCTTGCGGATCTCCTCCAGCCGGACGGGGGTGCCGAAGCGCTCCTCGAAGCCCGCCGTGCCCAGCCACCATTCGCGGTCGGGATCGATCAGCGTGACTCGGCCCGGGGCGCCGATGGACACTGCGCAGAGCCGGTCGGGGTGCAGATACAGAAAGCGGTGCGCGAACTGGCCACCGCCCGAGAAGCCCTGCAGCAGAAAGCGCTCGGTGTCGATGGTGAACCGTTCCCCGGCCTCGGCCACGATCGCGAGCAGCACCTCGTCGTACCGGATGCCGCGGTACTCGATGAACTTGAAGTTGTGCAGGTCGTCCGGGTCCCCGATGCCCGCCGGGAACAGCGGGGCGAGCACGGCGCAGCCGTGTGCTTCAGAAAACTCGGCCATCGCGTCCCGGTACTGGGCCGCGGTGCGTCCGGTGCCGTGCTGGATCACCATCAGGGGCAGCGGTGTGCTGGTGGTCTCGTGCACGGACGGGATGTGCAGACAGTATGAGAACCGCTGGTCGTGCTGCGACGCGAACACGGTGGTGGAGCCGGTGCGGTAGAACGCCTTGGTGGTCTTGACGCGGGGGGTCACGTATCGCTTCCTTCTGCCGTTGCGGGTCTCCGCAACGATCAGCAACGGCCGCATACGGACTCAAGATGATTGCCGCACGAGCGTCAATAGTTGTCGATCCGCCGTCCTCCCGTGGCAGCATCCGACAGTCAGCGATGCAGCGCGGCGAGCAGATCGACGCCCAGATTGCGCACAGCCTCCTCGTCCAGCTGGTAGTGCACCCGCGCGCCCTGCCGGTGGGTGTGCACCATTCCGGCTTCCCGGAGCTTGCGCAGATGGCGTGACATCTGCGGGGGAGTCATCTCGAACTGGGTGGCCAGCTCGGTCGTCGTCATCGACTGCCGCAGCAGCGCGCGGCACAGCCGGATACGCAGCGGCTCGTCCAGTGCGCGCAGTCCGCGCACCACCGTATCCAGGGCGGGCTGCTCCGCGCCCGCCCCGTCGCGCACCGGGTACTGCACCACGACCGGATATCCGGGGTAGTGCTTGACGGCCAGGTGCGGGTTGATGTGCAGCGAAGGCACCAGCAGGCAGGGGGTCTCGGCGAGGCTGGCGCGCGCGTTGTACAGCTTGTCGAAGACCACTCTGGGCGGGTCCTGCTCCAGTCGGGCCGTGGGGAATCCGGCCAGGACCCGGGCGCCGTACCGGGCCTGTTCATGGGAGCGGACCCGCGCGTCAGCTTCCAGGATGCCGCGCAGCCGGGTCCATTCCGCTTCGAAGACCTCCTCGGCCACGGCGGACAAGAAGGCGGTGAGGGCGTCGCGGAATCCGGACGGATCGGCCAGCAGGCGCACGCCCAAGGCGAACCGGCGCTCGGAGAGCTGCCGCACTCGGGCCAGGAACCCCTCCGGCGAGCGGGTGCCCTGTCTGGCGCCGGACCACGGGCCATGGCTGTTCTTGCCGACGAGGGCCTGCTCGGTCATCTCCGTGAACGTCTTCTCATCCAGCCGCGTCACCTCCGCCAATTCCTCCTCCAGGTCACGCTCCGGGCCCGCGGTGAGCGGCAGCAGGTAGCGGGCGCGGAACGCGCCCCACAGCGGCGCCCACCGCGCGGCCCGCTCGAGCAGCCGCTCGTCCGCGCCCTGCAGCACCGCGCCCACCCAGCGCCGACTGGCCGGATGGTGGCGTGGGCCGTCCAGTGCGTGCAGACACGCGCACAGCTCGGCGAGCGGGGAAAGTCGGGTGCTGATGCGGAACTCCGGGGCGGGCCCCAGTTCGATCACGACGGGCATTCGGGCAGCGTCGGTCATTGACGCCTTTGAGTCAATCGTCTTGTGGGTGCCGGACGAGGCCGCGAAGCTCCGAGCCTCGTTCCCCTTCTCACTCCCCGCTCACCTGTCCTCCGTCCTCCGCCCCCTCCGTCCTCCGCCCCCCTCGGTCCCCCGTCCCCTCTCGGCAACGGAGCATCCCTCATGCCCCCACTTCTCAGAAGCGGCCCACGCCTGGCTCTGGTCGTCACCATGGCGGCCACCGTGAGCACCGCCTGCACCATCGGTTCCCTGGACGATTCGGGTACGGCCGTCGGCTATCCCTCACGCGGTCTGTCGATCCTGGCCCCCGGCAGCGTCGGCGGCGGCTGGGACGCCCGGGCGCGCGGTATGAGCTCCGCGCTCACCTCCTGCAAGATCATCGACGAGGACGTCACGGTCACCAACGCCCCTGGCGCGGGCGGCACGATCGGGCTCGCCCGGATGGCAGGGCGCGGTGGCGATCCGTACCAGCTGATGACCATGGACACCGTCACCATGACCGGTGGCGCCATCCAGAACCACTCCCCGGTGAAGCTGTCCTCGCTCACTCCCGTGGCAGGGCTGACGGTGAGCACGAGCGCGATCGTGGTGCCGGCCAAGTCGCCGTTCCGTGACCTCGCCTCGGTGCTGGCCGCCATGCGGAAGGACCCCAAGGGGACCTCGTGGGTGGGCGGCTCGCTGGGCGGCCCGGACCACATCAGGGTGGCATCCTTCGCCAAGGCCGAGGGCGTCCCGGCGAACAAGGTCACCTATGTGCCCACCGGTGGCGGCGGGGAAGTCCTCAACCTGCTGCTGAGCGGGGCCTCGAAGGTCGGCCTGTCCACGCTGACGGAGGTCCGTCCCCAGATCGAGGCCGGAAAGCTGCGAGTCCTCGCGGTCACCGGCGACGCCGCCCCCAAGGGCATCGACGCTCCGACGCTCGCCGAACTCGGCTACGCGGACGAGAGCGTGGAGACCGTCGGCGGGATCATGGCCCCGCCGGGGATCAACGACGACGAGCAGCAGGCGATCGTATCGCTGGTGAACCGGATGCGGCAGACCTCGTGCTGGAAGCGGACGTTGGAGCAGAACGACTGGAAGGGTGTATGGGTGCCGGGGAACAAGTTCGGTGCTCTGATCGAGAAGCAGCAGCGCCAGGTCGGCCAGGCCCTCAAGGCAGTGGGGCTCGGATCATGAGCGCGCGGAACCCGGCGGGCGGGCCGGAGTCGGCCGGCGGTGCGCCCGAGGTATCCGATGCGACCCGGCAGGGGACCGGAACGGGTGACCTTGTCGGGACCGGCGAGCGGCCGTGGGGGCCGAGGATTGCCGCGCTTCTCTTCCTCGCGGCCGGCGTGGCCGTGCTGGGCTGGGCCTTCGCCATCCCGAAGGCGGGCATCGAGCAGGACGTGGGCCCCCGGGCGTTCCCCTTGCTGGTCGGTGCGGGGCTGTGCGTATCGGCCGTGGTCGCCGTCGTCCAGGCCTTCCGCGACACCGACCCCGCGCAGACCGAGCAGGCGCGCGAGGAGGCCAGGCTGACCGAGTGGCGCCCGGTCGCGGCCCTGCTCGCGCTGCTGGTCTGCTATCTGTTCGCGCTGGAGCCGTGCGGCTACTGGCAGTCGACCGCCGTGCTCTTCACCCTGGTCGCGCGGGTGCTCGGCAGCCGCCGGACCCTGCGCGACGCCCTGATCGGCCTGGTGCTGGCCCTGGCCGTGTACTTCCTCTTCGACCGTCTGCTGGGCATACATCTGCCGCCCGGCATCGTCCGATTGGCATTCTGACATGGGTGTGCTCAACGACCTCGGCGGCGGTTTCGCCAACGCGTTCAGCCCGATGCACCTGCTGCTGGCGTTCGCGGGCTGCACGCTCGGCTCGCTGGTCGGCGTGCTGCCCGGCCTGGGCCCCGCCACCACGGTGGCGCTGCTGCTCCCGCTCACCTTCGTCTTCGACCCCACCGGAGCGCTGGTGCTGTTCGCCGGGATCTACTACGGCGGCATGTACGGAGGCTCCACCACGGCCATTCTGCTGAACGTGCCCGGGGAGACGGCGTCGGTCCCCACGACCCTGGAGGGCCATCCGATGGCCAAATCCGGGCGGGCCGGGGCCGCGCTCGCGACGGCCGCCATCGGCTCGTTCGTGGCCGGCACCATCTCCACCGTCGCCATCACCTTCATCGGCCCGGGCATGGCCCAGATCGCCGAGAAGATCCAGCCGGCCGAGTACTTCGCCGTGATGGTGCTGGCCTTCGCCACGGTCACCGCGGTCGTCGCCGACGCCCCGGCACGCGGGCTGTGCAGCCTCTTCCTCGGCCTTGCCATCGGGCTCGTCGGCATCGACAGCCTCACCGGTCAGGCGCGCTACACCTTCGGGGTGCCGGAACTGTACGACGGGATCCAGATCGTGGCCGTCGCCGTGGGCCTCTTCGCGATCGGGGAGGCCCTGTACACCGCGGCCAGGATGCGGCGGGAGCCCGAGCAGGAGATGCTCCCGCTGGGCGGCAAGATCGGTATGAGCCCCGAGGACTGGCGGCGGTCCTGGAAGCCATGGCTGCGGGGCACGGCGATCGGCCTGCCGATCGGCGCGCTGCCCGCGGGCGGTGCGGAGATCCCCACTTTCCTCAGCTACAACCTCGAACGGCGGCTGTCCCGGCACAAGAAGCAGTTCGGCAAGGGCGCCATTGAGGGGGTGGCCGGTCCCGAGGCCGCCAACAACGCCGCGTTCTCCGGGGTGCTGATGCCGCTGCTGACACTGGGCATCCCCACCTCCGCAACGGCCGGCGTGCTGCTGATCGCGTTCCAGATGTACAACGTCCAGCCGGGCCCGCAACTGTTCGACACCCAGCCGGGGCTGGTCTGGACGCTGATCGCCAGCCTCTACATCGGCAATTTCATGCTGCTCCTGCTCAACCTGCCGCTGATCCCGCTGTGGGTGAAGCTCCTGCGGCTGCCCCGTCCGCTGCTCACCGCGGGCATCCTGGTCTTCGCCGCACTGGGCGTGTACGCGCTCTCGCAGAACGCGGTCGACCTCGGGATCGCGGTGCTCTTCGGAGTCCTGGGCTTTGGAATGCGGCGCACCGGATATCCCGTCGCCCCACTGATCCTCGGAGCGGTGCTGGGCCCGATGGCGGAGACTCAGTTCCGCCGCACACTGGTCTTCAGCGAGGGGGACTGGACGGTGCTCCTGACCCGCCCGCTCTCTGCGGCGATCCTCTGCCTGGCAGCGGTTGCCCTGGTCGGCCCGATGGTCGCGCGCAGGCTACGGCGCCGACCGGTGTCGTCTTCCTGAAGGCGGCACCGGACGACCGGTGACATGTGGCCGGCGCCGGGAGACAGTGAACACGATCCCTCCGCGCAGTTCATACGGACTGCGCGGAGGGATCTTCATGTCGCCGTCGGCCCTGGTCGGCTATGCGTGCGCTTCGGCGGCCTCGGTGACAAAACGAGGGAGTTCCGTGGTCACGAAATCCAGCAGCGGCTCGATGTGCGGCGGCGGATGACCGGCCTGCGCGAAGGGCACACGCTCGCGTACCAGCTCGAACAGCGCCCCGGTGCCGGCACCGAGTGGGGTGCGGCCACGGAGTTCTGCGGCTTGTGCCGCGACAAGGAGCTCCATCGCGGCTATCGAGCGGCACAGCCCCACCAGTTCGGCGGCACGCCGTCCGCCGAGTGCCGCCATGCTCGCCCAGTCCATGTTTCCGTTCGAGTGGCTGGAACTGGAGAGTTCACCGACAAGCGGAACCGTGAGCAGCCGCGCCTCAGAGGTGATCGATTTATGGAACAGAGCGACTCCGTTGAAACCCGTCGCGCCGACCCCGTCCTCTTCGACAAGACCGGCCGAAAGGCCCGACCAGAATGAGTCCGTCATCTTCGCAAGTCGCTCAGTCGAACTGGTCACCACGGGTGAGAAGGCCAGTCTGGCGAAATCGAGCGCCATGGTGAGTGCCACCATGTCGAAATTGGCGGCCGCCACCAGACGGTTCTCGTGCTGCGACACCACCGGATTACATTGCGCCGCATTGAGCTCGATGGCGACTTGCCCCCTGGCGTGCGCAAGACTGTCTGCCGCGGCGCCGTGTATGAGAGGAATCGAGCGAAAGCAGAGCGGGTCCTGCAGATGACGCGGTCCGCCCTGCTGCCACAGATAGCTTCCCTCCAGATATGCCCGGACGCGCCGACCGTGTGTCTGGAGTCCGGAAAACGGGCGCGAGGTGAGCGCCGCCTCCGTCACGATCGACGGGTTGGCCGCATATCCCTCCATGCTCAGCGCGCTCACCAAGGTGAACGAATCCAGAAGCGCGATCAGGTCGGCGAGCGCCAGAGCGCCCAGTGCTGTGGAAAACGCACTGGAATTGACCAGCGCCAGGCCCTCTCCCGGCATGAGATCCATGTCCTCGAACAGCCCCAGCGCCAGGTCTGACATCGATGACATGTCGCTTTGCCCCATGGAACCCCGGAGGTGCACCGCGACGGTTCGACGGCTGTTGAGCGCATCGACGAGAACGCGAGCAAGCTCGGGCCGAACCCCCGGGGAACCGCTTGCCATGGCATTGAGCAGAATCACCATGGTGGCTCGTACGGTGTCCTCACCCGCGAGCGGGCCATGGCCGACATGGTGCGTCCGCAGTATACGACGGTTGAATTCCGCGAGATGTCGATGCTGAAGTTCAAGACCGGTCTTGGCGCCCACACTGGTGGTCAATCCGTAAACGCGGTCGCCCCGCTTTACGGAATCGTCCACGATTCGCCTCGTGCACCGCATCAGCTCCTCGACCGAAGGTCCCAACTCGACAGGTGCGTGGTGACGCGCCACCGCCACCACATCCTCGATGGTCAGTTGGCTACCAGATATCTCCACAGCGAGCAGCATGACAGCCCTTGAGAAGCTACCGGAATCAGTGCATTCAATCTACATGGAGAAATGTGAAGCGACGCCCGTTTGTCCAGGACTCGCACTCGTGCAGCGCTTCATGGGCGAGTTAATCCGCGGTATCAGAACGCCGGTGGTGACGACCTTGAGAACAGCATCGGTCATCAGCAGGGTGTCGGTGCGGCCGTAGCGGCGTACCCGCGTGGTGCGTCAGGTGGCGGTGGCCGCAAGGTCAGCCGGGGTTCCCAGCCGTGTGAGGGCCGGAAACGGTGTCACCCTATGCGACCTGCTCGTATTCGTGGATGAGGCCACCGAGCCGATCATGCCGGGAGGCTGCTGCGCTGTCGCTGGCTGACCGCGGTTCAGGGGCGATGCCACGTGAGTCGGGCACACTGGCCGGGGTCGGGTCCGCCGTTCTGTCTCCAACCTGTGTTGTTCCTAGAATGGCCGGGTGGAGGACATTGACGCGATCGCGGCGCTGCAGGATCCGGTGCGGCGTCGCCTGTACGAGTACGTGGCGGCGCAGGGCCGCGAGGTCGGGCGCAACGAGGCCGCCGAGGCGGCCGGGGTTGCGCGCACGCTCGCTGCGCACCATCTGGACAGGCTGGCCGAGGTCGGGCTGCTGGAGAGCGGCAGCCGCCGTCTGTCGGGCCGCTCGGGGCCGGGGGCGGGCCGTCCTGCCAAGGTGTACACGCGGGCGCGGGCGGAGCTGTCGGTGTCGCTGCCCGCCCGCGACTACCGCACTGCCGCCGTGCTGCTCGCTGAGGCGGCCGAGCAGGCCGGGCTGGATGCCGGGCTGTGTGCGGCGGCGCGCCGCCGGGGTGAGGTCCTGCGTGGCTCGGCGGCGCCCTGCGGCGGTCTTGAGGAGGCCATGGAGATGCTGGCCGCCCGCGGTTACGAACCACACCTGGAAGGCGCCGAAGACGCCGAAGGCGTCAAAGGGGTGTCGGGGGTGGCCGCGAGTGTCGTGCGTCTGCGCAACTTGTGCCGTTCGGAAACTCATCGCTGCTGCTCGGGGGTGGTCTGGCGCGTCATCACAGTCTGCTGGAACCCTGTCCGGGTGATCGTTTCGCTCGTATACCAGGTGACTCGGAAACTGCTCGCGGTCCCGGCGGTGCTGCTGCGCCGGGACACAGCCAAGAACGCGGAATTGCTTGTGCTGCGGCACGAGAACGCGGTGCTGCGCAGGCAGCTCACGAGGTCGGTGCGCTACGAGCATGCGGATCGGCTGTGGTTCGTAGCGCTGTCCTCGCTGATCCCCCGGCATCGGTGGGCGCAGGTGTTCCCGGTGACGCCGGGGACGCTGCTGGCGTGGCACCGCCAGCTGATCGTCCGGAAGTGGGACTACAGCAAGCGTCGGCGCAGGCCCGGGAGACCTTCGACGGCGGGTGTGGTGAAGGCTCTGGTGCTGCGGCTCGCCAGGGAGAATCCGCGTTGGGGCTGTCGACGAATTCAGGGTGAACTGGTCCGGCTCGGACACCCGGTCGGCTCGACAACGATCTGGCAGATCCTTACCGCGGCGGGCATCGATCCAGCCCCACGCCGCAGCCGTCCGACATGGCACGATTTCCTGACCGCGCAAGCCGAGTCCATCATCGCCTGCGACTTCGTCCACATCGACCTGGTCGATCTGCGCCGGGTGTACGCGCTGGTGTTCCTCGAGCACGGCACACGCCGGCTGCACATCGCGGGAGTGACCGCCCATCCCACCGGGCCCTGGACGGCGCAGCAGGCGAGAAACCTCGCCGTCGAGTTGGGGGTTCGATTGAACTCTCTGCGTTTCTTGCTCCGCGACCGGGACGCGAAGTACACCGAGTCCTTCGACGCGGTCTTCGCAGCCGACGACATCCAGGTCATGAGGACCGCACCGCGGACCCCACGGATGAACGCGCACTGCGAACGTGTCATCGGCACCCTGCGCCGCGAGGCCCTCGACCACCTCCTCATCTGGAACGAGACGCACGCTCGGCAGGTCCTCGATGCCTACACTCAGCATTACAACGGTCATCGCCCACACCAGGCTCGCGGACAGCTCCCTCCCCTCGCCCAGGAGCACCCGACGTCCATGGTCGGCCCGTCCACTCACCGGGTTCTGCGCACCCGAATACTCGGCGGCGTGATCAACGAGTACAGATACGCCGCCTGACCAGGGGCGACGGGTTTCCGAACGGCACAGGGAAACAGAAAAATCGCGGAACTCTACACTGAGCGTGAGCCTTGCGCGAACAAGTGCGCTGGCCTGGTGAAGGATCTGAAGGTCTCTTGGAGCTACAAATGGAACGGCGCAGATCGCTCGACGACGGAGGCAATTCGCGCGCAGACTAATAGAAATCTGGCATCTGTGATACGTGAACTACTTAGTTCTCCCTAGCTTTGTGATGTTCAATCGGCGCTCGATGGCATGCGAGCGTCGGACTGTCGGGTCTGGACGCGAAGGAAGCCGATGCAGAATGTAAGCGGCGACGGTAAGCCGACTTTCTCCCTGGTTCGATTGACTGGCTCACCGGGATCCCCGAAACCTGCAGTTCAATTTTCCTTGGAGGTTCCAGTGGGCTCTGTGGGCGAGGTGTACCGAGCCTCGGAATACCTTGAAAGTGTTACTATCGGAGACCATGGAGAATTTTTGAAGTTCGGTTCGACTGGAATGTTCGGTAGCATTCTCCTCGATCCGCGAAGCGGCCGAGTCATGGAAGCGGGCAGAGATCTGGCCTCGGTAAATCTCGTTAACACGTCGCTTGAACGCTTCACCTCCTGCATTCGAGGGTTTATCGAATGCTTCCCGTTCTATTCCAGGGATTCTGACAATGATGAGTGGGAGTGTGCGGCGGGTAAAGTGGAGGAACTGGTGTGTCGGCTCGATGTCGAGGCATATCGCGAAGATAGCTTTTGGTTTGAAGTCAGGTGGTCCGTTGCGACAGGAGACTTCGCAACGGAGGACTTGGCTTGATTATGGAAGCCTAGCCTCGCTAGGACTTGCTGAGGGTCGTGTTGGCTGCGAGGGAAGAAGGGCTTCCCTTGAAGAAGCGTATCGGGTCCTGTCCCGCTCGGAATCACGATTCTGGGCGTGACCTGCGAGCTTTTCCGTCAGAGCCCGCACAGCATCTGGGACGATGCTTCGTTGGCGCTGTCGATCGTCACCGCGCTGGCCAGGAACCTGGTCATGGTGCCCACCGTCGTGCTGCGCAGACGCGTGGCCAAGGACGCGGAGGTGTTGGCGCTCCGGCATGAGAATGCAGTGCTGTGCCGTCAGACCGCGCGGGTCAGGTACGAGCCAGCCGACCGGATCTGGCTGGCCGCGCTGTCGCGCCTGGTCCCTCGCGCTCGCTGGCGCCGTCTGGGAGATCCTGAACGCTGCCGGCATCGACCCTGCCCCTCAACGCTCCGGCCCCACTTGGCGCCAGTTCCTCTCCGCCCAGGCCCACGGCATCATCGCCACCGACTTCCTGCACCTCGACACATCTTCATAGAACACGGCACCCGACGCGTTCACCGCGCCGGCGTTACCGCCCACTGTGCCGTTCGGAATCTCGTCGCTGCTGGTCAGGTGGCGTATCTGTACTCGTTGATTACGCCGCCGAGTATTCGGGTGTGCCGGAGCCGGTGAGTAGTCGGAGCGCTCATGGGCTTCGGGTGTTCGTGGGCGAGGGGAGGGAGCTGTGCCCGGGCTTGGTGTGGGCGATGACGGTTGTAGTGCTGGGCGTAGGCGTCGAGGATCTGTCGGGCATGGGTTTCGTTCCATATGAGCAGGTGGTCGAGGACCTCGCGCCGCAGGGTTCCGATGACCCGTTCGCAGTGTGCGTTCATCCGGGGCGTTCGAGGCGCTGTCGGTACGACCTCGATGTCATCGGCCGCGAAGACTGCGTCGAAGGACTCGGTGTACTTCGCGTCCCGGTCGCGAATCAGGAAGCGCAGCGACTCCACCCGCACACCCAGCTCGATGGCGAGGTCTCTCGCCTGTTGCACCGCCCAGGGCCCGGTGGGATGGGCTGTCACGCCGGCGATGTGCAGTCGGCGTGTGTCGTGCTCAAGGAACACCAGCGCGTACACGCGGCGCAGGTCGATCAGGTCGACGTATAGGAAGTCGCAGGCGATGATGGACTCGGCTTGCGCGGTCAGGAACTCGCGCCACGTCGGGCCTCCCCGGCGTGGGGCTGGATCGATGCCCGCCGCTGTGAGGATCTCCCAGACCGTCGTCGAGCCGACCGGGTGTCCGAGCCGGATGAGTTCGCCCTGGATCCGTCGGCAGCCCCACCGCGGATTCTCCTTGGCCAGCCGTAGCATCAGCGCCTTCACCACACGGGCGGTCGGCGGTCTCCCGGGCCTGGCCCGGCGCTTGCTGTGGTCCCATTTCCGAGCGATCAGCCTGCGGTGCCATGCGAGCAGCGTCGCGGGCGTCACCGGGAACGCGTTCGCCCACCGGCACCAGGGGATCAGCGACGACAGCGCCGCGAACCACAGCCGATCCGCCGGCTCGTACCGCACAGGCCTCGTGAGCTGTCTGCGCAGCACCGCGTTCTCGTGTCGCAGCACAAGCAGTTCCGCATCCTTGGCCGCATCCCGACGCAACAGCAACGCCGGGAACGCGAGCAGCTTCCGAGCCACCTGGTACACCAGAGAGACGATCACCCGGACAGGGTTCCAGCAGACCGTGATGGAACGCCAGACCCGCTCCGAGCAGCAGCGATGAGTTTCCGAACGGCACAGGTTCATCGAGGACGTGTGGGGCCAATTCGACGACGATCACACTCGCCCCGGCGCCCCGCTGTTCCCGAGCGAGCGGAAGAACACCGACGGCTCCGCCTGCCGGGTCGGCGACGACGCCCTGCGCAACAGGCTCGACAACGCGGTCCAGGCTCATCTGCCGGGATGGACGGACAGGTTGACGCCGCACGTCCTGCGGCATTTCTGCGCGTCCCGGCTGGGCCTTGGCGTGGTGCACCAGCCACTACCACGCTATTCCGCGCTGCGCGGCGGTAGCCGACGTGTGATCCGGCCGAACAGCTCCGTCAGCGGTTCGCCGACGTCCTGGCCGAACTCGGTCAGTCCGTAGGTGACCTGGGGCGGCGTCGTCGGCTCGACCTCCCGCCAGACCAGGCCGTCCTGGACCAGTGCGCGCAGGGTCTGGGCGAGCATCTTCTCGCTGATGCCCTGGATGCTCTCACGCAGCTCGTAGAACCGGAGGGCGTTGCTCCGCAAGGAGATCAGAACCCAGATGCCCCACCGGCTGGTCACGTGGTCGACAACATCGCGCGCGGGGCAGTCGGTGTGAAACACGTCATACCGCTTCTGCGGGTCGGTCTGGGTGAGGTGCGCGCTTTCCGTCATGTGATGAGCTTACCCAGGGGTATGTCCTTACCAAAAGTTAGCCCCGCTCTTAGCGTCGTGGCCACAGACGACATCCGACAAGGAGCTGATCATGATCGTGGTGACCGGGGCTACCGGGAATATCGGCCGACCGCTGACGCAGGCGCTGGCCGACGCGGGCCAGGAGGTGACGGCTGTCTCACGACATAGGGCGGCGGTGCCGGGCGGGGTCCGCCAGGTGGCGGCCGACCTGGCCGATCCGGCCGGCCTCAGGCCCGCGCTGGCCGGGGCAAAGGCGCTGTTCCTACTGCTGTCCGGCGACCTGCACTCCGCTGGAGCCAACCCTGCGGACATCATCGGCGAAGCAGCGGCCAGCGGGGTCCGCCGGGTCGTCCTGCTCTCCACGCTGGGCGTGGTGACCCGGCCCTTCGGCCCGACGCGGATCGCGATGCGCGCGCTCGAGGACACGCTGCGCAAGTCCGGCCTGGAGTGGGCCATCCTGCGGCCGGGCGGCTTCGCCTCCAACGCCCTGTGGTGGGCCGAGTCCGTGCGCACGCAACAGGTCGTCGCCGCGCCCTTCGGCGACATCGGGGTGCCGATCATCGACCCGGCGGACATTGCCGCGGTCGCGGCGGCCTGCCTGCTGGGTGACCGGCACACCGGCGGCGTCTACGAGCTAACCGGCCCGGAGGTGATCACTCCGCGCCAGCAGGCGCAGGCCATCGCTGCCGCGCTGGGCTCACCGGTGAGGTTTCACGAGCTCACCCGCGACGAGGCCAAGGCCGCCATGACCCAGAGCATGCCAGCGGAGCTCGCCAACGACACCTTGGACATCCTCGGTTCCCCGAGCCCGGCCGAAGTGCGCGTCAGCCCGGACGTCCAGCGGGTCCTCGGCCGCGCCCCGCGCCCCTTCGCCGACTGGGCCGCCCGCAATGTCGCCGCGTTCCGCTGAGGCCGGTCAGCACCGCTTACTGGTGGACTCGCGTATTCAAGTGTCGCCAGTTCAGCGCTTGGGAGACGGGGCAGTGACTGTGCGCGTTCACCGGGAGGCAGGGGTTGCGTGCTGTCAGGGCCGCAGAAGCCTGACAGCAAGGAAGCACGGAGCCTGGTGGAGCTTGTTGTAGGCCGTTTCGTCGAGTTCTCGCAGGCCGGGCGTCGGGCGAGGCTCGATGAGTCTTTCAAGCATGAATCCGGCGACCAGCAGCTCGTTCAGGAACGTTTCCAGCGGCATGCGCTGGTAGTGGACTGCCAACGGCCCCCCGGCGAGCGGGAGGTCAACCCAGTCCTCGGCGTAGTACGAGCCACCGAATTTCCGCCAGTCAGCCGTCGGGTGGGTCGTCGAGACCAGCAGCCATCCCCCGGGACGCAGGACGCGTCGTAGGTCGCCGAGGAGACGCGGCCGATCGGCGATGTGGTGGAGCATCAATGCGCACATGACTCCGTCGAACGACGCGTCGTCGATGAAGTCAAGCGGCTTCTCCGCGTCGTGCATGCGCAGTTCGGCCCGGTCGCCCAATCGCTCCCGCGCGTGACTCAGCAGAGTTGCGCTGCCGTCGATTCCGACTACCTCGGCACCACCCGCCAGGAGTTCGGCCGCATAGTGCCCGGCCCCGCAGCCGACATCGAGAATCTTCAGCCCGGCAACATCCCCTGCAAGTGCGAGCATCGCAGGCCGGTCGGTGTGCGCGTTGTAGGGGCTGGTGTCGGCGTTCTTTGCGAAGTAATCGCCGACTTCGTCGTGGTAAGCGGTCTCTGCAGGCATCGTGACAGCATCGCGCTGGTGGCTGCCAACCGCGACCGGTTTTGTGCAACCGAGGGTGCGTCTGGTCAACGGCTGCCTCGACGTGGGTCTGATTGTGGTCGGCTCGTTTTCAGCTGTCGCCGGTCCCTCGGGGAACCCTGCGCTTGCCGAATACCTCGTCCGTGCAGGTCACGCGGCATGTCTGTATTCGTGGAGGATGCCGCCAAGGCGGTCGTGGCGTCGTATGTCGAGGTGGCTTAGCTTGTCCGGATCGTCGATTGGTGTCGGCAGTGGGTGTAGCGGTCGGGCGTTCGCGATGCCCTGGTGCGGTCGATGGGAGTTGTAGAAGTCCTCGAACTCTCGCAGGGCGTGGAGGAGGTGGTGCTGGTTCCAGATCAAGGTCCGGTCCAGGAGCTCGTGTCTGCCGGTCTGCACCCACCTCTCCATGATCGAGTTCATTCGCGGCATCTGGATGCCGCTGAGGACGACCTCGATCCCCGCGTCTTTGAGGACGTCATCGAACAGTCCGGGGAACTTCCCATCCCTGTCCCTGATCATGAACCGGGCCCGGCAGCCTACGTCCTCGAGATCCATGACCAGGTTCTTCGCAGCCTGGGTTACCCAGGAGGTGGTCGGGTGTGCGGTGGCGCCCAGGACCCGGATGCGGCGACTGCTGTGCTCGATCACCGCGAATATGTACATCCGCGCGCCGGACAGGGTGACCGTCTCAAAGAAGTCACAGGCCAGGAGGGCGCCGGCTTGGGAGCGCAGGAAGCTGGCCCACGTGCTGGAGCTCCGGCCGGGCGCCGGGTCGACGCCGGCGTCCTTGAGGATCTTCCAGACGGTCGACGCGGCCACTTTCACTCCCAGCACGAGCAGTTCGCCGTGCAGACGCCTGTAGCCCCAGTTCGGATTCTCTCTCGCCAGGCGCAGTACGAGAATCCGGATGGAGCGCACGGTACGAGGCCGACCGGGTCGCTTGGGTCGTGATGAGGCGGCATGCTGGCGTCTTGCGAGGTCGCGGTGCCAGCGCAGCACGGTGTCAGGACGTACGAGCAGTCGAAGACGCCGCAGAGCGGGGAACGGCATCCGGTGCAGCAGCGCAGCCAGGAGCGCCCGATCGCTCGGAGTGAACCGTAGTCGGGCATCGCCGAGTTGGCGTTCGAGCACCGTGATCTGATGACGGAGAGCCAGGATCCCCGCATCCTTGTCCCGGTCGCTCATCGGCAGCAGACGCAGCAGCGCGAACGCGTTGGTCACGCCCAGGTAGGCCAGTCGCAGCAGCACGGTCGATCATCATGATGCGTGAACCACCGACTACGCGAGAGCGCCTACCCGGGCGGCGAGGCCGACGACCGCCGGTCCCGATACAGGCCTCCGACCAGGGCGGATGACATTCTCGGCAAGCACAGGATGGACAGTAGCTTGCGCACGACCTTGTACACCAGTGAGACGGTCACGCGGACATGCTCTCAGCCGAGGCCGAATACCTGACGTCACCTGCTGCGACGACTTTCCGAGCTCCACAGGGTTCTGGCTGTCATGCCACCGAAGTCGCCGAAGCCCCCGTGACTCCCGGCTCACGGCAGATTCCCTGCTCGCTGCCCACCCCTGTAATCAACTCCGTTTGTTTCATTGACATCTCACTCAGAAGTCGTACGTTGGGAGCGCTCCCATGGCGCCTTTCCACTGGAAGGAGTTCCCCCCACATGCGCAAACAGAGCCCATTAACCGGGCGTTCCCGGTCGGCCCTCCGCCGGCCTCTCCAGGCGCTCGCCATGCTGTTCGCCGTGGTTGTCGGCGCACTGACCTGGTCGGCCCCCGCCCAGGCTCACGGCTCCGTCGTCGGCCCTGCCTCCCGCGCGTACCACTGCTGGGAAAGGTGGGGTAACGACCACATGAACCCGGCCATGCAGACCGAAGACCCCATGTGTTGGCAGGCCTTCCAGGCCAACCCCGACACCATGTGGAACTGGATGAGCGCGCTCCGCGACGGCCTCGGTGGCCAGTTCCAGTCGCAGACCCCCGACGGGACGCTCTGCAGCAACAACCTCTCGAGGAACGCCAGCCTGAACAAGCCCGGGCAGTGGAAGACGACCACCGTCGGCAACAACTTCTCGGTCCACGTGCACGACCAGGCGTCCCACGGTGCCGACTACTTCACGGCCTACGTGAGCAAGCAGGGCTTCGACCCCAAGACCCAGACCCTGGGCTGGGGCAACCTCGACTTCATCACGCAGACCGGCCGCTTCGGCCCGGCGACGGACTACACGTTCAACGTCAGCACCTCCGGCTACACCGGACACCACATCCTGTTCGTGATCTGGCAGGCCTCGCACCTCGACCAGGCCTACATGTGGTGCAGCGACGTGAACTTCGGCTGAGCAGGGGAGCGCCGCACGCGGCACCGGTCTCTGCCGGGCGCCGGTAACCCGCCGCCCGGCCGACCGAGCTCCGTCGGGGCAGGGGACCCATGTGGTCACCCTGCCCCGACGGGGCTCCCTTCGCTCCTGGCGTGAACGCGCCCGATCGCACGGCAGTCGCAGGGTAGCCGGCTCCCCACCGTCTCGTCGTACGACTCCAGCACTCAACGGCCATTGAGACTCCCAGACCGTGGAGGCGGCGATCTTGATTCCCAGCGCTGCGAGTTCGCCGCGGATCCGTCGATATCCCCATGAGGTGTTCTCCCCGGCCAGCGCAGGACCGGGGCGCGTATCGATCGGATGGTGCGTGGGCGTCCGCGTCGCCTGGGTACGCAGGATGCGGCATGGCGCCGTCGTATGCCGAGGGCTGACTTGTCTGGATCGTCGATCAAATGGGGCGACGGGTGCGAGGGCCGTCAGTGTGGAGAGTGCCACTATCACGTGAAGCCTGCCTGTGTGGGTGTCAGCTTTCTGTGGTGTGTGGTTGGGGCCATGTGGTCTGGGTGGCGTGGTCGTGGAAGTCGGCTCGCAGGGTCAGCTCGCCGCCGAGGGCGTGATGTAAGCGGCCATGGTGTCGATCTGCGGGGTGCTGGCTCCGTTTTCGATCTGGGCGATCCGGGCCTGGCTGACTCCCAGTTCCCGGGCCAGTGCCCGCTGGCTCATTCCTCGGCTGCGCCGGGCCTTTTTCAGGAATGCCCCCCAGATGTGGGTGGTGGTCTTGTCAGGCGGTGTCGCGTCGGTGTGCTTGGCCGGGTGTGTGGTGTGGTCCATGGTGGCCGTTGTCCTTGTCAGTCGACGCTGCCGCGTGGGGCGATCCACGGGTGGGGTTGTCCGGTCACTTTGGCGATGGTTTCGAAGTCCGCGTCGTAGTGCAGCAAGGTCAGTCCGCATAGTTCTGCGGTGGCGGCGGTCATCAGGTCGACTGCTCCTGGTCCCTGGTGCCAGCTTGTGGCGACGAGGAGGTCCTGTACCTGCCGGGCCCGGGTGAGTGCGCGGTCGGGTACGGGGGTCCAGCCGAAGGCGTCGTGGAGGTAGCGTTCCAGTACGGCCCGCTCGTCGCGGCCGCCGGTGGCGCGGACCAGTTCGAGTTCGGTGATCTCGCATACGCTCACGCGGCCCTCGTCCAGGATGCCCGCCCAGTGTCGTTCCACGGCGGGGGTGCGGAACAGGCGGTTGCAGGCGCTGGTGTCGATCAGAAAAGACGTGCTCACGCCGGGCGGGCCTCGCCGAAGGCGCCGCCCTCACCCGCGAGCTCGCTCAGCCGCTGCCGGGCCGCGCGACGCTGGTAGATCGCACCGACCGCAATATCCTGTGGGGCTCGAATAATCGTCGCTCCTGGTCAAGAGGCATATCTGTACTCGTTGATCACGCCGCCGAGGACGCGAGTGCGCAGGATTCTGCGGCTGGCTGGCTTCAGGACTGGAGGTGGTTGTCCGTGAGCTTGGGGAGGTAGTTGGCATCGGGCCCGGTGGGGGCGGTGCGCGTTGTAGTGCCTCTGGTACGTGGCCAGGACCTGGCGCGCGTGACCTTCGCCGAGGATGAGTATGTGGTCGAGGACTTCTCGGCGGAGGGTGCCGATCACTCGTTCGCAGTGGGCGTTGGCCTTCGGTGCGCGGATCGGCGTTTTGATGATCTCGATATCCTCGGCTTGGAACACGGCGTCGAAGGCGTCGGTGTACTTGCTGTCGCGGTCCCGGATGAGGAAGCGCAGTGAGTCCATGCGTATGCCGAGGTCGGCGGCGAGGTTGCGGGCCTGCTGGGTGGCCCATGCAGTGGTCGGGTGTGCGGTGACGCCGGCGATGTGCAGGCGCCGGGTGTGGTGCTCGAGGAAGACCAGGGCGTAGAGACGTTGCAGGCTGATGGTGTCGATGTGGAGGAAGTCGCAGGCGATCAGGCCGGTGGCCTGAGTAGAGAGGAACTCGCGCCAGGTTGGACCGGTGCGGCGTGGTGCGGGATCGAATCCTGCGGTGTGGAGGATCTGCCAGACGGTCGAGGCGGCGATCGGGTGTCCGAGCCGGGCCAGTCCACCTTGAATCCGGCGATGGCCCCATCGGCTGTTCTCGCGCGCGAGGCGCAGTACGAGTTTCTTGATGGCACCTTGCGTGGGCGGCCGTCCGGGACCTCGGCGTCGTCGGGAGTAATCCCATCGGCGGGCGACGAGTCTGCGGTGCCAGGCCAGCATCGTGCTCGGTGTGACCGGGAAGACCTTGGCCCAGCGGCGGCGGGGGATCAGGGAGGACAGGGCTGCGAACCAGAGACGGTCCGCCGGCTCATACCGTACCCGCCCCTGCAGCTGGCGTCGTAACACAGCGTTTTCGTGCCGCAGGACGAGAAGCTCAGCCTGTGGGTGCCGGAAATCGTGTCACCCTATGCGACCTTCGTGTATTCGTGGATGAGGCCGTCGAGTCGATCGTGTCGATGGATGCGAGTGTTGTCGGTGGTGGTGGGTGGTTCCGGTTTGGTGAGTAGGTCCGGCGGCCGTTGTCCGAGGGATCGGTGTGGCCGGTGTTGGTTGTAGTGCTTCGCGTACTCGCTGATGACGAGGCGTAGGTGGCGCTCTCCTGTGATCAGGATGCGGTCGGTTGCCTCGCGTCGGCATGAGCCGATCCAGCGTTCCGCGATGGCGTTCATCCGCGGTACTCGGGGCAGTGTTGGAAGGACGTGCACGCCGATCGCCTGGAAGACGGCGTCGAAGCTGTCGGTGAAGTAGGCCCCGCGGTCCCGGATGAGGAACTTGATCGACTTGGCGTGGTCGCCGAGGTCCATGAGGTAGTTGCGGGCTTGCTGGGTGATCCAGAAGCTGGTCGGGTGTCGGGTGATGCCGGCGATGTGCACACGGCGGGTGCCGTGGTTGATGAAGAACAGCACGAACCAACGCCGCAGGAAGACCGTGTCGATGTGGAACAGATCGGTGGCTACGATCGCGGAGGACTGGGCTTTGAGGAAAGCGGCCCAGGAGCGGTCCACGCGCTGCGGCGACGGGTCGATCCCTGCTTGCTTCAGAATGGACCAGACGGTGGAGGCGGCGATCTTGCGGCCCAGGCCGAGGAGCTCTCCGTGGACGCGGCGGTATCCCCATCCAGGGTTCTCCCGCGCCAAACGCACGACCAGTTGCCGCAGGGCCTCTGGTTTGGGTGGTCGGCCGGGGCGACGGGATGGGTAGGTCCACTTCTATGCGATGAGCCGTGCGTGCCAGCGAAGGACCGACCGCGGAGAGACCAGCAAGGCCACCTGGGTACGCCGCTGCTTGCTGACGATCCGGAGCAGTGCCGCCATGACGGCCCTGTCGCTCCACGAGAAGCGGGGCCGTGGCTGGGCACGGCGTGCTATGGCGAGCTGATGCCGGAGCATCAAGATCTCTGCGTCCTTCGAAACATCCGAGCGGGCGAGCAGGGCAAGCCATCGGAAGGTCCAGGCGAGCAGGTAGATCAGCCGTATCACCACGATCGGCATGCTGCCTCAGAACGGCTCTCGGCCTGCTGAGGTCTGGCAGATCCGAACCAGCAGGTCAGCCCGAGTGACATAATTCCCGGCACCTACAGGCGGGAAGAACCCCTGAGGACGAGGGGATTTCTTCCGCCGAGGTCGATCGGCACCCGCTCGAGGGCCGGTGAACGTATGGCTCGGTCGACGGTCTGATCGCGAACCAGAGGCTGAGAAGCTGCAGGTGTTCAGGCGGCGGGTCGTGGGGTGCCGGTTCAGGTACGGATGAATACCGACCAGACCATGCGTATTGGCCGCAGCCGGGAGATGAAGCGCAGTCCGTGCCGTGTGGCGGCCGGTTCGGTGGTGAGCGCGAGGTCGTAGCGGCCTTCGGCCACGGCTTGGGCTGCCTGGCTGGTGGAGTCCGCGGTGGACACGTCGGATAACTGGTGGGTAGGGGGCAGCAGTTGGTCCAGCAACGGTCGTGGCGAGGGGTGCGTCACCACGCTCGGGTGGTCGGACAGCGGACCGCCGTCGGCGCGCTGGGCGATGCCGTACAGGGGGGTGTCCATAACGAAGATGCTGGCCAGCGCGATGTCGTCGGCCATGTAAAAGGGATGGATATCGCGATAGGCGTTGGCGACGACCACATGGCTGACGGTTCCGGCAGTCAGGTCCTCCAGGGCCTGTTCGTAGGTCGCCCTGAGCACGATCGGTGGCTCGCCGGGTAGGCGGGTCCCCAGCAGCCGCGCGGCCTGCTCGCTGCTCGTGCCCTCGGGACCGAGCGTTCCGATGGCCTGCGGCCCGGCCGGCGCGGGTCGGATGTCGATCCAGCCCAGCTCGTTGGTCATGCGTCACTCCTCGAGGTCGGCGACGACCCAGGTGCTGATGGCGCTCCACAGCGCCGCGGATTCCTGGTGGAAGGGGTGGTCCTGGTAGCTGTGCAGGGTGTCTTGGTCGGGCAGCAGGCCGATCGCGGCGAAGTCGTAGGCGATCGGACGTTCGGCGATGTTGCGGCCCACCTGCCAGTGCAGAAGGCCGGGCACCCGCTCGCCGACGAGCCGCGAGGACCGCTCGGCCGCGAGGGCCGCGGGATCCTGCCAGCCGAAGCCAGGCTTGAACTTGAACAGCACAATGTGTCTGATCATTTGCATCCGTTTCGAGTCGAATGGGCACCACATCACTCGTGCGATGGCACAAGGGCAGGCCCGCGGAGATATCGACAGAGCGGTATGTTTTCGCACAGAGATGCAGGGTGGATTTCGTACCTGCCGACGCCTGTTATCGCCTTAAGCTGCCGGACATGGTCTCGCGCGCATACGGGCGGCTGTTTGCCATGGTGGCTTTCCAGCCGGTCCGGGGGTGGGAGCTGGGCCGACGATCAGGCGGAATGACCGAATTCCTGGGACTCGGCTGTCACAAAGGCGGTCAACCGGTCGAGTCCTTCGTCGATCGACGCGTCGTCGAGCAGACTGAAGGACAGCCGAATCTGGTGTGAGGAGGTCATGCCAGTGTGGAAATGGTGCATGGGGGTCCAGATGACTCCATGATCGCGCGCCGATCTGTGCAGCGAACGGTCGTCCACGGTGAACGGCACCGTGAGAACGACGAAGAACCCGCCGGCCGGGGTGTTCCACGTCACCGAGCCGGTGGCGCCAAAGCGCTCGGTCAGGCCGGCCAGTACGCGCCGCAGGTTGGCACGGTAAACCTCGATCTCGCGCTTGTTGGCGGCGGCCATGCTGCACCCGTGGCGCAGAAGCTTGCCGCCGATGACGGCCTGGGCGACGGGTGAGGTGTTGAGTGTGACGTTGCTCTTGATCAGCGACAACTGGTCCGCGAGCGTACCCACCGGGCGGCCGTCCCTGACGACGGGTTGGTCGGCCACGACGAACCCGACGCGGGCTCCGGGTAGGCCGGTCTTGGCGAAAGAGCCGACGTGTACGACCTGATGCCGTGTGTCGAGCGCCTTGAGGTTTGGTGGCCTGGTGCCGGGGTCGGCTTGGAAGAGGCCGTATGGGTTGTCCTCGATGATCAGTAGATCGAGATCAGCCGCCAGGTCGAGCAGGGCGGTCCGGGTGGCCAGGTCCAGGCTCACCCCGGTGGGATTGGAGAAGTCGGGAACGAGGTACAGGGCGCGTGGCCGATGTCCTCGGGCACGCGCCGCTGTCACCTGATGCTCCAGGTCGACGAGATCGAGGCCGCCATCTCCGTCCCCGACGTCCAGCACGGGCATGTCCAGCAAGCGCGCGGCGCCGGTCAGTCCGAAATAGGTGGGCGCGACGGCGAGGACGACGTCCTGCGGGGAGGCGCGCAGGGACCGCAGCGTCAGGAACAGTGCCTCCTGGCTGCCGACGGTCACTACTACCGCGTCGGGGTCGACGGAGATGTCCTCGTCGATCTCAAGGTAGCGGGCGACCAGGTCGTGGATGACGCCTTTCGTCCGCCCGTACTGGAACACGGTTCTGCGGGCCTCCGCGTCCGTCAGCCCCACCACGTCGGTGAGGTGTGTGACGAAGGTGCCCAGGTAGCCATAGAGTTGCTCGACCCGGAAGAACTCCTCGTAAGGCCGGCCGGCGGCGAAGGACACCGCCTGCGGGTGGTCCGAGGCGATGTCGTTCAGCAGGTTCATCGAGAGCAGGACGGGATCGTCCAGCGAGGGATGCAGTTGCCCAAAAGATAATTCGACCATTTCTTGATTCTCCGTCCCTGCGGATTCGACGGTTGGGATGGCGCACACCGGAACCGTTCACGCAAAAGGGTGGACGCGGAACAATCTGCCAAGGGCGGTCGTTGTGGCCGTCTTCGCATCGCGCCGGGGAACAAGAATGTTCTCCTTGCCTCCCCAGCGACCCGGCTTGCACTGCCTTTCCGAGCCGCTTCTTGCGCTCTTTCTTCCCTCCCTGCTTTTCCGGCACAGAAGGTGGTATGACGCTGTCCGTCACGCGCACTGCGGTACAGAATCGCTGACAACGGTGCAGAGCTCCCGGACTGGGTCTCTCTCCTGGTGCGCGATTTGTGTACTCAGACGGATCACAGTCGATGCGCCGTGGGCGTCCACGCAGAGCTTCCTGAGACCGCGCCAGCCGGGCACCACTCTGCATCGGTTGATCGCTCCATGAACCAGTACGGCCACCGTGTGCAGCAATGGCCTCCGGCGTCAGCAGCGGTCCGCCCCGCCAAGTAGTTGATGCGTCACATACATTAGCACGAGAACTTGATGCGTCAACTAGATGCGTGTGGGCCGGAGGTCGGTGACGCCGGACGCCGCCGCACACGTACTGCTTCAGGATGCCCCGGCGCAGTCGTCGTAGGCCCGGCAGGGCGGGATCTGGTGAGGAGGGTGGTGACAACGGCGACGACGATCAGGGCGGTCCCGGCCAGCACATGGAGAGTGAGGGGTTCGTCCAGAAAGAGGGCACCGGCCAGGACGGCGATCACCGGGGTGACGAAGGCGTAGCTCGTGGCCAAAGCCGGGCTGGTGTGGGCGGTCAGGTGGCGGTAGGCGGCCATCGCCAGAAGGGACCCGAAGACCACGAGGTAGGCGAGGGCGAGCACGGCACCCCAAGCCAGCTGCGGCGGTGACGCGAACTCGCCCCGGACAGCGGCCGCCACCGCCAGAACCGTGCCGCCCGCGAGCATCTGCGCGGCTGGCCCGCGCACTCCGGCAGAGTGGTCGTCCAGCCGGGAGCCGAGTACCCAACACATGGCGGCCGGCAGGAGGATCGCTGCGCCCGTCAGTCCGCCGCGTCCGAGACCGGCCGACAGTACGGCGACGCCCGCCAGGCCGAGCCAGACCCCCGCCCATTCCCCGCCGCGCGCCGGCCGTCCCCCTGCTGTGTTCAGCAGCACGCTCCACAGTGGAACCGTGGCGATGAACAGGGCCGTCGTGCCCGAGTCGACATACTCCTCGGCCAACGCCACGCCGCTCATGCCCACGGAGAAGAGCAGCACCCCGACGAGCGTGGCCCGCCGCCACCGAAGAGCCGTCAGCCGCGGCTCGTGGCGGCGTTCGGCCAAGCCCCACAGCAGCGCACCTGCCGTCAGAAATCGGACTGCGCTGAGCGTGAAGGGCTCCGCGCCGCGCAGCCCGAACGCGATCGCCAGATAGGTGGTTCCCCATACCAGCCAGGTGACGGCGAGAGGGACGGCAGTTCCTCCGAACGCCAATGACACGGATCTCATGGCGAGGGGCGTACTTCGGCCAGCCGATCGACTGTGACGTTGTCGGCCTGGATCCAGGGCCGCTCGGCCATGTCGAACACCTCGGGCAGACGATGGACGTTTTCCGCGGCGTGCAAACAGCGCCCGGCCTCGAAAACCACTGTGTCCGACCGCCCTTCGTAGGTCTTCTTCTCGAATCGGTCGCCCATATCAGCCTCCGTCACAGCCGTGCCTGGCTTGTTCAGCACCTGACTCAGTTGCGGGACCGGTGCAGCAGGCGTGGAACCCGGGATGCCGGGCGATCCAACCCGCGAAAAGCCGCGACCCCCGTCGTGCGGATGTATTCAGCGACGCTCGCGACCTTGGGCCTTCGACTGAAGCGGACCTCGCGACGCTTCGCGTCGTCATGTCGTTCAGTCAGGACATCACCTTAACTCGGCTAAGTTGACTCATCAACTTCATCTTCTCGGGTCGGGCGAGTTCGCGTCGCAGACGCGCCCTCTGCTGCCTACCTGTCCGGCGGGAATCCCCGCGCGCTGAACACCACGACGCGCTCTCTCGTCGACGGCGTGATGTCCAGGGAGGACGTGGTCAGCCGGGCAAGCTGCCGCCTCGCGACTACGGCAACGGGCCTGGTGCTCGGTCGCGGCGCAGGAGATCCTGGCTGCACCCCTCTCAGCGCCGGGTTCTGCATCGGTGAGTCGATGCGTCCAGAACGTGGCACCTGCTGGGATTGGGGACTGCGAGCACGTAGCCGAGGCCGGCCTCCTCCAGCATGCGGCGCAGCCGCCGCTTCTGGCTGTAGGCGGCATCGGCGGTTTCCCAGGCAAGGGGCAGAGGGGAGGCGAGTCCCGCAGCGCTATGGCCTTGGCCAGGTCGGGCTTGGTGGCGAAGATCCGATCGCCGGGAATGTGGGCGGCGCGGCAGCGGTCGCGGTTGTCGGTCCAGGACTTGGGCGGATACAGCTCGCGGTCCACCAGAGCGCGGCCGCGGGTGGTGACGTAGGCGGCGAAGACGCCGATCTGGCAGTTTGTCGGTGCGGTCGGCGGTGCCGGAGTACTGGCGATGCACGCCGGCGGAGGTGATGCCCTTCTTGGCGAAGCCGGTGTCGTCCAGGACTGGCACCCCGCCTTCCTCGTCGGCGGCCGACCTGGCCGAGCAGGCCGCGGACGTAGTCGCGTATCCGCCGACGCCGTTCGAACCGCCCGAACTGTGGCCAGTGCGCAGGAAGAGTTCCTCGAGTTCACGGTCCCAGGCCTCGGCTGCACGCTCATCGATCACCATCGGAGGCTGCCCAGTGTGGTGTCACTACCAGCGGTGGCTGCACGCGATGGAGGGGGCAGTCCGCGAAGACCACCCCGGACATCCCGCCAGCCCACTACGGCTCACCTCCGACCGCACCTGACCAGGGAAGACAGCGAAGTGCTGCTGGAGTACCAGGTGTCGTGCGAACCCTCCGATGCTTCGGTGCGTGCTCCCCAGTAGTTGACATACCAACCAATTGCTGATCGGATGCAGGAGAGTCGAAAGGGAGAGACGTATGACCGATTCCCCCACATCGGCTGGCGTCGCCGTCGTCACCGGTGGGTTCCGGGCGCTCAGGCGGCATTCTTGTACCAAAAGCGAAATCAGCCTTTGAAGTGAAGCAATGTCGGGTGCATTCGACTGGGCTGGGGTGCCACGTCCCAGACCGCGACCCCGGACGCGGTGCGGTCGGGGCCGGTGGATGACGCGGCCGCCATCACAGCCAGCCGGCTGCGAGGTGTCGTTCCGGCTCTGCGGAGCGGTTCAGGCGGTGAGGCCACGCTCCATGCGAGGGTCACCGATCGACAGCAGTTCACAAGTTGGAAGATACGGAAGTACCTACGCCCATGTCTGTCGACTCCCACGGAAACGTGTTGGCCGCGCTGCGGAGAAAATCCTTCACCGGGCGCGTCGCCGAACTGCGACTGCTGCGGGAGCTGATGCGTGACGAGGCCCGGGGCTGCTTCGTGGTGTGGCTACACGGCATGGGGGGTGTCGGCAAGAGCACCCTGCTGCTGCGGTTCGCAGACGAGGCGCAGACGCAGGGCGCTGTCGTACGCACGATCGACATGCGCTGTACGCAGGCGACACCGGATGCCTTCTGGGCCGCGCTGGAGGCACAGGGACCGCTGGAAGAGGCGCAGTTGCTGCTGATCGATTCCGCGGAGTCGCTGGGTCCGCTGGAGTGGTGGCTGCGCGACCAGTTCCTGCCCCGTATGCCCACGCACCTGCTCGTCGTGGTGGGCTCGCGTCGGCCCCCGGAGACCGAGTGGCGCACCGACCCGCAGTGGTGGCACGCGCTGTGCAGCGTGCGGCTGTCGGGCATGGACGAAGCCGAGGCGTTCCTGCTCCTGCGCAACCGGGATGTGCCGGAGACCTCGGCGGCCGACATCGTACGGGCCTCGCATGGACTCCCACTCGCTCTGGCGCTCTTCGCCGACGCCAGTGAGGCATCCGCGGGGACAGCCGGGCCGAGCGGCGGGCGGGAGTTGTACGACTCGCCCGACCTGGCACGGGAGCTGCTGAGGCTGCTGCTGCGGGAGACCCCGGCACCGGCCAGGACCGACGCGCTCCAGGTACTGGCGCTGGCCCGGGTCACCACCGAGGAACTGGTGCGGCGCACCCTGGATGTGCCGGCGGCCGAGGCCCAGGTACTGTTCGCCTGGCTGCAGGGGCTGTCGTTCGTGGATAGCACAGCCGCCGGTCTCATACCGCATGAGTTGGTGCGAGAAGCACTGCTGGTCGATCTGCGCTGGCGCGATCCGGAGAAGTACGAGCGCCTCTTCCGCCGGCTGCACGCGCACCTGGCCGAACGGCTGACCCAGCGTACGGGTGGCCGTTGGGCGTTCGGTGCCGGTCTTGCCCACCTCGGGAGGGCGAGTTCCGTCGTCCGCGAGGCGGCGGACTGGAACGGCGCGGACCGTTTCCAGCTGCGGTCCGCACGCCCGAAGGACCTGCACCCGGTGCTGGCCGCCATAGAGGAGGAGCACGGTGTCGCGGCCGGCCGTCTCGCCCGGCAGTGGTGGGATCGACAGCCCTCGGCGTTCATCGTCGCTGAGGACGACCGTGGTGGCGTCGTTGGCACAGTCGTGGCGCCCTGTCTGGAACGGGGCGTCACGAACCTGCCCGACGATCCGGTCGCGCACGCCGCGCTCGAACACGTGACTGGCCGGTCGTCGCCGCTGCGACGCACCGGGCGACTGCTGCTGGGGCGTTGGAGCACCGGCAGTGCGGTGGCGGCGTGCTTCGTGCTCACCACCCTGTGGGCGACCACGCCAGGTCTCGCGGTGAGCTGGACCTGCGCGGCACGGGAGCAGGAGGAGCTGTCGCGGCTGCTCGGCCTGTACGACCAGCGGCCCGGGGAGACGGTCACCCGCGCGGACGGTGAACCGATCTTCTCGTTCGTGCGGGACTGGCGCAGCATGCCGTTCGCCCGCTGGGCAGAGGCACTGAGCACCCGGCTGCTGGCCGACGATCCCGCGGCGGCCCCGGCTCCGGCCGCCGAGCCGGTGACACCCGCTATGCCGTGGTCGGAGTTCGTGGGTGCCGTCAAATACGCCTACCAAAAGCTCTCGGAGCCGGAGCAGCTGGCGCGCAGCGCGCTTCTGCGCACCCGGCTCGTGGCGTCCGACGCCGGCCCCGCCGAGCTGCGCCAGGTACTCACGGAGACCGTTTCGCAGTTACGGGCGCAGCCCGGCCGGCGGCAGTTGGCCGACATCCTGGAGATCACCTATCTGAGCGGGCCGCGCAGCCAGCAGGCCGCGGCCAACCGGGCGGCGCTGTCCTTCAGCACCTACCGACGTCGGCTGTCCGCCTCGCTGGTGACGGCGGCGGAACTGCTGCGGGAGCGCGAGCTGTACGGTCCGGTGCCGTGATGAGTCGGATCGCGCCCGGTCCGCCCGCCCCGTGCTCCGGCGGCGGTCTTCGCGTCCTGGGACCGGCCTCGCGCGCCCCCCCCGGGGCGCCCGGCTGCCCGGACCGGGATCCGAGGGCCACGTCCGGGCGGGAACGGAGCGGTCAGGACGGACGCTTCGGCACACCCACTGTTGAAGCCTCTGCGAGTTGGGAACGGCATTGAGTGAAATCGACCAAGACGAAACGAAACGGCGGCAACGGGCGCGGTTCGTCGACGCGCTGACGACCAGTACCCAGCAGCGGGGGGAGCGCCCCCGAATGGGGACCCGGGTCGCCGGCGCGGTGGCCGTGCTGGCGCTCGCCGCGGGCGCCACCCTGGGGGTGGGCGCGTGGCGCAGTTACCAGGCCGACGAGGAGGCGCAGAAGGCGGAGCTGGCGGCCGAGCAGGCCGCGGCGCACAAGAAGCTCACCAGATCCCCGTCACCGTCTTCCGAACCGAAGATGACGAAGAAGGAGACGAAGAAGGAGACGAAGAAGGAGCCCGGCACGACCGTCGAGCGGCAGGTGCCCGACCCCGTCGTCACCCCGTCGGCCTCCCCGACGAAGAAGCACCCTGAGACGCGGACGGAGGACGTGGCCAAGGCCGAGCTGCAGAAGCTGACGGCCGTCCCTCGTACGCTGCTGCTGAAGAACGTGTTCACCGGGCTGTGCGCCGATATCCCATTCTACACAGCGGGCAAGAAGGGTGAGCACGTCAACCAGTACTACTGCGACGGCACCGACAAGGACAACCAGCTGTGGAGGATGACGTCCCCTCGTCCCGACGCGGGCCCTGGCGGCACTGATCTCGTGCAGTTCGCCAACCTCAAGGACGGTCTGTGCATCGACCTGCTGACCCGCGGGGGACAGCCTGCGGGGACCGGGCTCCAGGAGTCAGATTGCACCGGAACCATGGGTGACAACCAGCTGTGGTGGTTCGAACCGGCCGGGGACGGCAGCGTCAGGATCCGCAATTATGCCAGCAACCACCTGTGCCTCAAGGTCAATGGCCTGGGCGCCGAGATGAAGGAGCCGGACCAGCGGCTGGTGATCGGCTCGTGCGATTCGCGGGATGACAGCCGCTGGCGGCTGATCGAATGACCCCGGCCGGCTGACACGGTCCGGGTGACCCCTCCAAGGCCCGGCGGGAGCCGGCGCCCCCAGGCGGTCGTCGCAACACGCGGTAGTACCGGTCAGGCCGCGGGCAATGTACGCAGGCGCTCGGCTGGGATTTCCAGCCGAGCGCCCGGCGTGGTCCGCCGGTGCCTTCGGCGGCGACGGTTCCCAGGTCCCTTTGGGACGGCACCCGTCGGGCCGGATGGGGCCTTGCCCGCCGACGCGCCTCCCTCCCGGGCCGGCCCTTCAGGCGACCGGCTCCGACGACCTGCGCCGAGAACTTCGTGTCGTCGAAGCCGTGAAGCGCCTCAGCCGGCGCACCATAGAAGATCTGGACGTGACGTAACTGACCGATTCAGGCCGATGAGTTCAACTCGCTACAGTCAAGCACAGAAAATCGCTCACCTGCTGAAGTGGGCCGCCGGATGGCAAGGAAACCGGAGAGGGGAAAGCGCGTGGTCCTACTCCCTCCGGCTGGGAGGTTCACATGCTCTGCTCAACGGGTGGATGAATAATGTCAAGTTGACGTCCACCCTCACCCAGGAAGAACGGGACCTCATCCATATGGCTCGCAAGGCGTCGAAGCGCAGCAGGGCGAGAAGAGGATTCAAAGAGGGCAAGCAGATGGAACGGACTCGCTAGCGCTCATCTGAAGCCGTCATGTCATGACCAGAGTGTCCATGAACGACAGGATATGCGGGTTCGCTTTGCTGTGTGGCCCGGTAAATGGAGTGACCTCACCCGTTCGACAGAGGGCTGGGAATATTGCCGCCGGTACTGTGCCGCCGCAGGCGGCCTCGGCGGTGCGCATCCTGTCTGCTACGTCAGTTGAGCTCTGGGCCTCACGCACGTCAGATTTTCATGTATGTCCGTGAATCTCAGTAAAGCCACGGCACTGATCACCGGAGCCAATCGTGGCATCGGCCGCCATCTCGCGGCCCAGCTCGTCACTCGGGGCGCGAAGGTCTATGCGACCGCGCGTCGGCCGGAATCCATCAACATTTACGGTGTTGAGGTCTTACCTCTCGACATCACCGACCCTGACGCCATAGCAGACGCCGCTAAAAAGGCTGACGATGTCAATCTGCTCGTCAACAATGCCGGCATCGGGGGTGCGGCCCTGCTCGGAGACATCGACGATGTCCGTGTCGCCATGGACGTGAACTTCTGGGGCACCCTGTCCATGGTCCGGGCCTTCGCCCCGGTCCTGGCGAGGAACGGCGGAGGCGCCATCTTGAACATAGCCTGTTCGGCGTCCTGGTTCGTCTTCCCCGGCGGCAGCGCCCAGGGGCCCTCCAAGGCCGCGGTCCGGAGCATAAGCGATGAGCTGCGCCGGGAACTGGCCGGCCAGCGGACCCTTGTCACCTCGGTACACCTGGGAGCGGCCGACACCGCGACGACAAACGGCTCGCACGTCCCCGGGACGGCCCCACGCCGATGTCGCGCACGCCGCGCTTGACGGGATCGAGGCCGACGCGTTCGAGGTGGTCATCGACGAGTTCACCGTCATGGCCAAGGCTTCGCTGCGCAGGAGTTCGAGCTGGTCCGAGAATGACGCTTGAACGGGGCCAGGGCGGTTGGGTTCAGGTCATCCAGGGGCCGCGTCCGTGCGTCGCCGCCAGCCTCCTCTTTCGACCAGCCCTTGAGCACTCGTGTGCGCACCAACTCGTGCGTGACCGCCGCACACAGGGACTGCACGAGCACATCCACGAGGTCGGGCTCGAACTCCGTGCGAAGGCGCGGGGCCCGGCAAACTGGGCACGTCCCAGCTGTTGTGTTCAGAAGATGCCCAGGTGCTGCTCACTCGGTCCGGTCATCGTCACGGAGATGTTTGACTACCCGGACAACGGTCGAGAAGGGCGGAATCCACTCATGGCTGTCGAGCCTTCCGTAAGCGTCGGTGGTGTGACGTACCGGGTGACACCGGAGTACCTGGCTGATGCCTCCACCAATACGGCTACCACGGCGACGGAGATCGCCGGACAATTGGCTGATCTGAAGCTCTATGTGACCAGCCTTGAGCAGAGCTGGCAGGGTATAGCCCACTCCGAGTTCCAGAACTTGATGGCAAAGTACGACGTTTACGCCCGCATGCTCAACGACGCCCTGGACGGAATCTCCAAGGGACTTCAGGGCAACTACGTGAACTACAAGGACACCGAGCAGCAGAACCTGAACAACCTCACCCAGCTGGGCGAAGACGTTCCGAAGCCTCCGACCGGCACGAACTTCAACTGATCCGCACGCTGATCCATCCGCGTATCCAGCCGATTCATCCGCGCGTTCATCCGCAGGACCGGGCGCGTTCGAGGAGCGATTCATGGCCAACATCGACGGCACGCCGATCTACGTAGGCGAAGGGCTTGAGGCCGCGGGCAGCACCATCAACGCCAGAGCCGGAGAGATCACCACAGAACTCCAGCTGCTGAAAAACAAGTTGTCGCCGCTGGTCGACGCGTGGCGGGAGAGTGAGGCCGCCACCTACTACCAGGACATGCAGAACGAATGGGACCTGGCGGCCAACGGCCTATTCGGGGAGGACGGCGTGCTGGGCCGCATTGCCCAGGCCATGAATGTCAACTGGAACAACTACAGTGACGCCGAGTGGGCGAACGTGTCCACCTGGCGGCAGTGAAGCACCGCATTTCATTTCTCACCCCCTTCTCTTTGCGGCTCCGCTGTCCGAACACCGAAGGAAACGTCCATGCCCGATGAACGCTGCCGGGTCACCGTGGTCGGCGAACGCAGGCAGGTCGACCTGGCGCTCCCAGTCCGGGTCCCGATCGCCGAATACGTGCCGCGACTCGCCACCCTGTGCGGCCAGCCCGAGTCCGAGGGCATGCCCCCGGTCTGGACACTCACGCTCTCGGGAGGTTCTCCGATGGCCCCCGGCGACACGCTGTCGGAGGCAGGCATCGTGGACGGTGCCACCTTGTACCTGCACGACCAGCGGGCCGCAGAGCTGAGCGAGCTGACCGTCACCGACCTGGACGAACAGATCGCGAACGCCCGTGAGGACGACGGCCTGTGGAGCGCCCGCCGGCGTGCCCAGAGCGTTCTCGGCGCCGGTCTGGTGGTCATGGTGATATCGGCCACATGGCTCGGCGCGCATCGGATCGCGGGCGTGACCGTGCTGTTCTTCGCTCTGGCCGCGCTGTGCTCGGCGCTGCTCGCCTGGTACTCCGAGCGCAAGAACTGGCCGCTGCCGCGTTCGGTGCGCCAGCTGTTCGCGCTGGCCGCCTGCCCGCTGCTGGCCTGTGCCGGCCTGGGAGCGCCGGTCCATGGCCCGGTGGCCACTTCGGTCCTGGTGATGGGCGCCGCGGTGATCGGCGCGCTCGCCGGAGTGGTCGCCTTCCTGGTTCCTGCCACGGTGGTACTCCTGACTCTGACACTGGTGACCGCGTTGTTCGTGGTGCCGCTGGCCGTGTTGGACGCGAATCTGATCAGCTCGGCGGCGGTGGTGGCCCTGGTGCTGTTCGTGCTGACAGGGCTGCTGCCCCGGATCACCAGCCAGATCGCGGTGCTCGTGCCCGACGGTCCGGACACCGGCGCCCCCGCCCTGGGCAGCGAGGACGTCGCCGCTGTCGTCCGCCGGGGCAATGGGCTGCTCACCTTCCTCAGCATCGTCACCGCGACCGTCCTCACGGCCGCCCTGCTCACCCTGACCACCTCGCGGGACGTGTACGCCCTCTTCCTGGTGGCCTGCGTCAGCGTCGGGCTGCTGCTCCAGGCCGGCTCGGTGCGCGTGCTGTCCGGCGTGATCCCGCAGCTGTCCGCCGGAGTTCTGGGGCTGCTCGCGCTGGCCGTACGGGTGCCCGAGTACCTCTTCGACTCGCGCACCGCGGGCCCACTGGCCGGCTTCGCGGCGGGCGTCGTCCTGGTCGCCTGCGGGCTGTTTCTCGCCTTCGGCGCGGCCCTTCGTCCCATCGAGCCGGAGCGGCCCAGCTGGCCCGGGGCCGTCGTCACCGCTCTCGCCGTCGTCGCCTTGCCGCTGACCGCCGGTGTCTTCGGCCTCTTCGGCTGGCTGGCCAACCTCGGCGGCGACCTGTGATCGAGTGGCGGACCGGTCGAGAATGCGTGAGGTGAAGTCGGTCGCACAGCGTGTGGCACCGGGCAGTTGGGGCGCGCACCGCTCCATCGGTGCGGCCGTCAGGGGCGCCAAGCCCGGCGGGGTGATCACCGTGCAGGCCGGTACGTACACCGAGAGCCTGGTGCTGGAGAAAGACATCGTCCTGGTCGCCAAGGGCACCGTACGGCTGGTCGCGCCGCGCGGCCCGGCCGTCACCGTGCACGCGGGCCGCGCCGAGCTGCGCGGATTCACCCTCGTCTCCCCCGCGCCCCGGGACGCCGCGGTGCTGCTGCGCGGCGGTGAACCGGTGCTGCGGGACTGCGAGATCACCGGCGGTCGCGTCGAGGTCGCCGCCGCGGCGGCTCCGTTGCTGAGCGGCTGTTCGGTGCGGCAGGCCGAGGGCATGGCGGTGCGTCTGACGGGCACCAGCCGCACCACGCTGGAGGCCCTGACGGTCGGCGGCTGCTCCGGGGACGGAGTGGTTGTTGAGGACGAGGCGGCCCTCGAACTGACCGACGCGCTCGTGGACGGCGTCGCCGGACGCGGCATCGTGGTGGCCGCGGGGGCGCACGCGGCTCTGACCCGCTGCGAGATACGCGGCAGCGGCGCCGCCGCCGTCCTCGTGGACGGACACGCCTCCGCGGCGCTGCGCGAGTGCCGCCTGTACGAGGCGAGCGGTCAGGGGGTCTGGGTACGCGGCACGGCGGGCCGCTCCCCGGGCCCGCAGGGCCGGCGGCCGTGGGACGTTGGTCCCTCCGGCGAGGACCGGATCCCGGTGGCAGCCTCCTCCTCGGCCGATGCCGCAGGCCGCTCCGCCGACCGAACCCAGGGCGTACTGCTGCGCGACTGTGAGATCTTCCGTACCGGGCGCTCCGGTGTACTCGCGGAGGACGCAAGCGCGATCGTGCTGGACCGCTGCCACGTGCACCGCACCACCGGTGCCGCGGTGCTGGTCACGGGAGAGGCCGTCGCGGAACTGGTCTCCGTCCGGGCCGTGGACTGCGTGGACACCGCGCTGGTCGTCAGCGCGACCGGGAACGCCACCGCGCGCGACTCCACCTTCGCCCGCACCGGTGCCAACGGGCTGTACGCGACCGGCGAGGCCGAGGTCTCACTGACCGGATGCACCGTGCGGGAGACCGCCTACACGGCCGTGCATCTGGGCGGCTCGGCGCGGGTGAACGCACGGGACTGCGCGATCGGTGGCACCCCCGAGTACGGTGCGCGTGTCACCGAACGGGCCGAACTCCTGGCGGAGCGGTGCGAGGTGACCGACGTCGAGCTGACGGGGCTGTGCGTGGAGGGCGGCGACGCGGCCCTGCGCGACTGCCGGATAGAAGGCGAACGCGACGGCGTACGCCTGATCACCACCCACCGGCCGCTGCTGGCGGACTGCGTCGTCACCTCCATCGGTGAGACCGGTGTCCGGGTCGGCCGGGACACGGGCGCCCGGCTGGAGAACGTGACGATCACCGGTGCCACCACAGGTCTGCTCCTGGAGGAGGACAGCGCCGTCCTCGTGGAGGGCGGCGCGGTACGCGAGTCCCGGGGCAGCGGTGTCGTCGTGTACGCGGGGGCCCGTCCCACGGTCCATGGCCTCACCGTGGCGTCCGCTGCGAAGAACGCGCTGTACGTCGGGGACGGCGGCGAAGGCCGCTACGACGACTGTCACTTCACCAAGAGCCGCTTCCCCGCCGTCTACGCCGGTGCCCGCTCCCGGATCGTGCTGCGCCGCTGCGCCGTGGACGGCACCGAGACGGACCTGCTGCGGGACGAGGAGGCCGAGGTGTACGCGCAGGACTGTCATGTCGAGGATGTGGCCGATCCGGTGCTGCCGACCTTGCCGCCCCCGCCGGCGAAGCAGGGGAGCACCCCGGTGCCCGGCGTCCGCAGGGCGGTGGGCACCAGCGGCACCGCGGGCGCGGGCGAGCAGGACCCCGAGGCTGGTGAGGCGGTCGCGGCGAAGCTCGATGACCTCCGCGCGGAGCTCGACCGGCTGGTCGGCCTGGAAGGTGTCAAACGCGATGTGGTCACGCTCACGAAGCTGATGCAGATGGTCAAGGTCCGCCAGGACGCCGGGCTGGCCCCGCCGCCGCTGAGCAGGCACCTGGTCTTCGCGGGGAATCCCGGCACCGGCAAGACCACCGTGGCCCGCCTCTACGGCGGCCTCCTCGCGGCGCTCGGTCTGCTCAGCCGCGGTCACCTGGTCGAGGCCGACCGGGGAGACCTGGTCGGGGAGTACGTCGGGCACACCGCGCCCAAGACGACCGCCGTCTTCCGGCGCGCCCTGGGCGGGGTGCTCTTCATCGATGAGGCGTACTCCCTGGTGCCCCAGGGCCAGTTCACCGACTTCGGCTCGGAGGCCGTCTCGACGCTGGTGAAACTGATGGAGGACCACCGCGACGAGGTGGTCGTCATCGTCGCCGGATACCCGAACGAGATGAACCGGCTGCTGGAGTCCAACGCCGGCCTGGCCTCACGCTTCACCCGCACCCTGTACTTCGACGACTACTCCTCGTCCGAGCTGGTGCGCATCGTCGAGCACCAGGCCGACAGCCACCAGTACACCTTCGCGCCGCAGACCACCGCCGCGCTGCACGACTACTTCGAGATGCTGCCGCGCGGCGAACAGTTCGGCAACGGACGCAGCGCCCGGCAGGTCTTCCAGCGGATGACCGAGAGGCACGCGCAGCGCGTGGCCGAACTCGGTCTGAGCGCCGTCGATCTCGCATCGGCCGACGAGGAACTGCTCACCACTCTCCTGCCCGTGGACCTCCCCCCGGAAGAGGTTCTCTGAGCAGGACGGAGCGGCAGGACGCCAGAGGACTTCGGACCGGGTGAAAGACAGGTGTCTCCCAGATGGCAGAACAAAGCACGCAGGACTGGCTCGCGAACCTCGCGGCGCTGAAGGAGGCGATCGGCGCTGTGGGGCGGGAGTCGACGGAGATCACGACCGGCATGGCGTCGATCGCCGCCAAGATGAACGACATCGGCACCTCATGGAACAGTCCGTCCTACGCCACGTTCGACGACATCAAGTCGTGGTTCCTGACTTGCCAGCACGACCTGGAAGCACTGATGGAGGACATCCTCCGCCGGATGAACACCACGTACTCGAATTACCACAACGCGGAGGGCACGAACTACGACAACGTCACCGACGGGCCGTCGGATGGCTGAGCGGCGCCGCGGTGCGCCCGGGACGCCGCGCGCCGTCCAGCATGCGGCGTGCCGGCGCGGCCCGGCGCACGACCGCCCCGCTCCGCACCTGCGGAACGGGGCGGCGCGGCCCGCCGGTTCAGGCCTTTGGCGGAGGAGCGGGAAAGCGGGATTTGCGGTCGGCCTCTGCGTAGACCTGTCCGGAGTGGTTGAGCAGCGCGATGTACTCGCCCAGTTTCTCGATCGTGGAGCCGACTTCGAGCAGCGCGCGCTCCATGGCCGGGTTCATCTCGGCGGCGAACGTCTCGCCGGTTTCGGCGAACGGGTTGTCAACGGACTCGCCCTGCTGCGGGTCGTACGACATCGAATTACTGTTGTCTCCCCCTCTCTCATACGTGTCCTTGGCGCCCTGTCCGAAGACGGTGTCCTTGACGGCTGCGACCAGGGCGCGGACCTCCTCATACTTGTCCACCGCGCCGCGTGCCTCGGTGAGCATCGACTTCTCCGCGGTGCGCAGCGCGCCGAGGTCGACCCTCAGATCCCCGGAGGGTTCGGTGATCTCCTCCGACTGGGGTCCGTCCCCGCCCCCCGACAGGTCCTTCGGGTCGATGTTGAAGGAGGGCGGCACGTCCCAGACGACCTCTGGGTCCGGTACCAGGTAGCTGAGGTCCTTGCCGTTGTCCTCCGAGGGATCGGCGGCTCCGTCGCCGTCATCGTCCACCATCTCCGGCTCGGGAAGCGGTGTTTCGTCGTACTTCGAGTCGATCGGTTCGGTCACGGTGTCTCCTTCGTCTCTGACGCGTCGACTTCCCGGCCCGGTGTGCGGGCGACGCGGCATGCCGGGCGGCCTGCGGGGCGACGGCCCCGAAGAACCACCGCCAGGCTAACCGTTTATGTGATGAATTATCGGTGTTTCTCACGCCCTTGAGGGAATCACCTCATACATCCCAGATCATCCGGATCATCACCCGAGGAAGGTGAGCCATGGCTGACAGCGAAGCCGCCAACTACGACATCTCCGTCATCGATGTGTCCCCGGCCGGCCTGAACGTCACGTCCAAGTCACTGGTCGAACTCTCCAACTCCGTCGCCGAGCGCATCGGCACCATTCACACCACACTGAACGGGCTGCGCGTGGCGTGGCAGGGCCAGGCCGCCTCGGACGCCGAGAAGGTGCAGAACGAGTGGACGCGGGTCATGACCGAGCTGTTCGGCACCGAGGAGGACCCGTCCCTGGGGGTCCTGCCCGCGCTGGCGGACGGAGTCGGCATGGCCTGGGGCAACTTCAGCGTGGCCGAGCAGGGCGTCACCAAGATCTTCACCGAGTTCATCACCAACCTGACCGCGACGGGCAGCGGTGATCCCGGGGAGGTCACCGACACCAACCGGACAGCGGTCACCATGACCTTCCCCTACTGAGTACCGCCTTCTCCCACTCCCCGTGTCCCCCACCCCGACAGGCAGCTAGGCAGCCACCGTGAGTCGAACCCCGTTCCACCGCCCCGTCCGAATGACGCCCCCACCGATGCCGGAGGGCATGACGAAACTGGCCTCCCCGCCCCAGCGGCCCCAGCCGCAGGGCGCGGCCGGCTGGCTGATGCTGCTCCTGCCGCTGCTGTCCAGCGTGAGCATGGCCGCGTACATGGTGGCCTACGGCAAGGCATGGATGATCCTTCTGGGGTTCGCCTTCGTCGTGGTGTCCGTGGGCATCACCATCGGTGTGCGGATGCAGCTGCGGAGCAGTCGGCGCCGCAACCAGTTCCGGCAGCGGGAGCGGTACCTGGAGTACCTGGCCGGTGTACGCAAGCGGGCTCAGCTGAGCAGGGTCGGCCAGCAGGCCGCCGACGCCTGGCGGCATCCGCACCCCGAGCGGCTGTGGGCGATAGCCACCCAGCGGCGCCGGGTGTGGGAACGCCGCCCCGGTGACACCGACTTCCTCCAGCTGCGGCTCGGCACCGGCACGGTGCCGCTGGCCGACGCGCTGCGCCTCCCGGAGCAGAGTGATCCGACCATCGAGGTCGACATCCAGTGCCAGCACGCCGCCGCCGAACTCGTCGAGGCGCACAGCACGGTGGACGACCAGGCCGCCTGGCTGGACCTGCGGGCGTCCGGCGTGGTCAGTCTGCTGGGGCCGCGACCGCGCACCCGTGAGCTGGCCCAGACCCTGCTGCTCCAGCTCTCCGTGCTGCACGCCCCCGACGACGTGCGGGTCGCGGTCGTCACCGGAGGCAACTCCGCCTGGGACTGGGCGAAATGGCTGCCGCACACCCAGGACCCCGACCCGCGGGCACAGAGCCGCGAGCAGGAGGTCGTCCCCCTGCTCGCCGACGACTTCGCCGGACTCCACGATCAACTGCGGGCCGCCCTCGACGAAGCGGTCGCGGCCCGCGCCGAACGCAACGGACGTCTCATCGCCCAGCGTGACAGCGGCCCGCGCCGCCACCTGGTCGTCTTCCTGGACGACTACGAACCCGGGGCCTCCTGGGCCCGTTCCGCACTCCTGGCCGACCTGTTCACCCAGGCGGGACCCGACCTGGGGGTGCACGTGGTGTGCCTCGTGGAGGAGGAGGGCTCCGAACCGGGCCGGGTCGACGTACGCGCCCGTACGGACGCACGCGGTGGACTCGTCCTCGAGGGACGCATGCCGGGCTTGTACGCAGCGATCGAGAGGGGTGCCGTCGACGAGCCGGCGCCCGCCGTCCTGGCGGCCACCGCGCGTGCGCTGGCCCCGCTGAGGCTGTCCGGCGAACGCGAACAGGTCCTCGCCGAGGACGTCTCCCTCTCGGGGATGCTCGGCTTCGCTGACATGGCGGCCTTCGACCCGGCCGCCGGGCGGCGCAGCCCCGACGCGAAGGACCTTCTCAGCGTCCCCATCGGGGTGACCGGCACCGGCGAACCGCTGCGCCTCGACCTCAAGGAGTCGGCGCAGGGCGGCATCGGCCCGCACGGGCTGGTCGTCGGCGCCACCGGGTCCGGCAAGAGCGAGCTGCTGCGCACCCTCGTCACCGGTATGGCCATGGTGCACGCGCCGGAGCACCTGGCCTTCGTCCTCGTCGACTTCAAGGGCGGCGCCACCTTCGCGGGCGTCACCGAACTGCCGCACGTGTCCGGCCTGATCACCAACCTCGCCGACGACCTCGCACTGGTCGACCGGATGCGCAAGGCCCTGCAGGGCGAACAGCAGCGCCGGCAGCGCATGCTGCGGGAGGCCGGGAACGTCGACTCCGTGCGCGAGTACCAGCTCCGTCAGGCCGCCGGCGGCACCGACGTCAACGGCAAACCGCTCGACCCCCTGCCCTACCTGTTCGTCATCGTCGATGAGTTCGGCGAGCTTCTCTCGCAACGGCCGGACTTCATCGACCTGTTCGTCCAGATCGGCCGGGTCGGGCGCTCGCTCGGCATGCACCTGCTGCTGGCCACCCAGCGCCTTGAGGAAGGCAGGCTGCGCGGCCTGGAGTCCCACCTGTCCTACCGGATCTGCCTGCGGACCTTCAGCGCCGCCGAGTCCCGTGCCGTCATCGGCACCGCCGACGCCTACGCGCTGCCCCCCATCCCGGGCTCCGCCTATCTGAAGGTCGACGAGTCGGTCTACGAGCGCTTCCGCGTCGCGCACGTGTCGGCGCCCTACCGCGAGCAGGACTCCGACGCCGCTGCCGTGGCCGCCGAACCGGTTCCCTTCGCCGTGCACGGAGACCTCGCCCCGCTCGCCCCCGAGGAGAGCGAGGCGACCCGCTCGGAGTGGACCCCGGACGGGGGCGCGACCGAGCTGCAGATCGCGGTCGAGCGACTGGTGAACAAGGACGTCCCGGGCCACCAGGTGTGGCTGCCCCCGCTGCCCGCGCACTTCGCCCTCAGCTCGCTGCTCGGTGAGCCGGAGGTCGACCCGGAGCTGGGCCTGCGCTGCTCCCTGTGGCCCTACGGGGGCCGGCTGGTGTTCCCGATCGGCGTGATCGACGTGCCCGTGCGCCAGGAACAGATCCCCCTCACGGCGGATCTGACGGGACGGCAAGGGCACATCGCGCTGGTGGGCGCCCCGCAGAGCGGCAAGTCGACCTTCCTGCGCACCGCGATGCTCAGCGCCATGCTCACCCACACCCCCGAAGAACTGCAGTTCTACGTCATCGACATGGGTGGCGGCTCGCTGCACGGACTGAGCGACGCACCCCATGTCGCCGGCATCGCGGGCCGCCGCGACGAGGAGCGGGTGCGCCGGGTGCTGGCCGAGGTCAGCCGACTGGTCACCGCGCGCGAGCGGATGTTCCGCGACCTGCGCATCCAGTCGGCGGCCGAACTGCGCACCCGCCGCGCCGAGGGCGACCTGCCCGAGGGCGTGCGGGCCGCGGACATCGTGCTGGTCGTCGACAACTGGGCCGCTCTGCACACCTCCGACGACAACGCCGTCACCACCCTCACCGACATCGCCGCCCGCGGCCTCGGCGTCGGAGTCCACCTGTGGCTGACCGCCAACCGGTGGGCGGAGATCCGCGTCGGCCTGCGCGACAACATTCCGGGCCGTCTCGAACTGCGGCTCAACGACCCCTCCGAGTCCGAGATCAGCCGCCCCGCCGCCCGTGCCCTGGGCCAGAGCGTTCCGGGCAGGGGACTGGCCTCACCCGGACTCACCCACCACATCGCGCTGCCCCGGCTGGACGGCGTGGACGGCATGGACGGGATCGCCGACGGCGAGCGCCGGCTGGTGTCCAGGATCGCGGAGAGCTGGCAGCGGGCCGCGGCCCCGGCGCTGCGCGTACTGCCCGACCGGATCACCGTCCGCGAGTTGTCGGCGGCCGCGGCGCCGACGCCCGCCGAACGCTGGGAGGGCCACGGCGCCGCCCTCGGCGAACGCGAGGTACCCGTCGCGCTGCGCGAGTCCGACCTGGCTCCCGTCGGACTCGATCTGACCTCGAGCGACCCGCACTTCGTGGTCTTCGGCGACTCGGGATCCGGCAAGACCGCGTTCCTGCGTGCCTGGATGCGCGGTCTGGCCGCCCGCCACACCGCTCACGAGCTACGGTTCATGATCGTCGACTACCGGCACAGCCTGCTGGGCGTGGTGGCCGACGAGTACATCGGTGCCCGCGGCGGCAACTCCGACTTGGTCGCCGGACAGGTCGGGGCCCTCGCCGAGACCCTGCGCTCCCGGATGCCTCCGGCCGACATCACTCCCACCCAGCTCGCCGAGCGCGGCTGGTGGGAGGGCCCCGAACTGTACGTCGTCGTGGACGACTACGACCTGGCGGCGGGCAGCATGGGACGCGGCCCGCTGGCTCCGCTGGCCGAGTTCATCCCGCAGGCGGACGAGCTGGGCTTCCATCTCGTACTGGCCCGCCGGGTCGGTGGCGCCGCCCGAGCCCTGCTGTCGGACCCGCTGCTGAGCAAGCTCAAGGAGATCGGCTCCGGTGGCCTGCTGCTGTCCGGCGACCACCGCGAAGGGGTCCTCATCAACGAGCAGCGCGCGTACCGCCGTCAGCCCGGCCGCGGGACGCTGGTCCGCCGGGGCCACGAGCCCATCCTCGTCCAGGTCGCCGTGGACGAGCGGGACGTGCCGGCCGAGGAGTCCGCAGCGCCGTCCGGCACCGGTGCCGGTGATCGGCGGGCCGGCGAACCCCGCGCCGAAGATCCGCCCACGACGCGAACACAGCCCGTGACCCGGACCTAGCCACCTGCACAGACCGCCCGGTGCGGCACCAGTCAGGCGACCGTCGAACACATCACGCCCAGGGAGGGCGGCCCCACCATGGAAGACGCGGATTCCGTACTCGGCGACATCAAGGTCGAGGAGATGTACGCCCTGGGCAACGCCTGGATCCAGCTCGGTGACGTTCTTCACGAGCGCCGAGTCGCCGTCAATGGCCACGTGGACGGGATCGGCATGACCGGGGCGGCGGGCGATGAGGCGCGCCGGGCGTGGGAGGAAGGGCTCGCCCTGACCTTCGACGCCGCCGCCGAGAAGGCGTGGACGATCGGGCAGACGATCAACCGCTACGCCGACGAGTTGTACAAGGCGGCCGAGGAGTACGCAGAGCAGCTCAACGCCGCCATGTGGGCGGATATCCTGGGCGTCATCTTCGGGCTCGTCCTCATCGGCCTCGGGCCGCTCCTCGCACGGGTGATGTCGCTCGTCGGTTCGCTGCTGGCCAGGCTCATCCCCATCGTGACCGCGATCGGGAGCCGGCTCGGCACCGTGGGGGGCGCGATCGCCGGTGCCGTCGGGGGCGCCGTTGTCGGTGCCGGGGTCGAGGTGGGCCTCGACCTCGGTCTCGGCGCGCTGGGCGCCGAGATCGCGGGTGCCGACTTCGAGGTGAACTGGACCGTGGCCATCAGTGCGATCGTCGGGGCGGGCTTCGGCGCGCACGGCGGCGGCTTGATGGGCTGGCATTACGGCGGTGCGGGGCGCTCCTTCGTCCCCAAGCCCACTCCTGGTGGCGACGCCCCGCCGGCGTCCGTGCCTCCCGGTGTCACCCCGTCCACCGTCAAACCCACGCCGGGTGGCGGCGATGGGACGGTTCCGCCTCTGTCCCGGACGCCTGACGGCGACCTCTCCCTGCCCACCCCTGACGGCCTGGGCAGGGGAGACGGATCGCTGGCTCCCCCTCCGTCCGGCGGCAGGGACGGCGTCTCCGTCAAGGACAGCCACCCCACCAACAGTGGTCCCGGAAACGGACGTTCGGGCGACCTCGGTATGCCCACCCAAGCGACGAAGACCGACGGCTCCTCCACGGCACCGCTCCCCACTCCGCTACCGGGCCGCGGGAACTCGCGGACGACGGAGACTCCCGGCTCGGCCCCCCAGCCGGGTCCGGCCGGACGCGACAGCGGCAGCACCCCTGCCCCCCAGCCGCCGGTCACCACGCGTCCCGTCGGCTCCGGGGACGGGGCCGGCCTCACCCCGCACGCCGGGAAGCGCCCCGATGGCCCCCCGGTCGCTCCGGACTCCCGGGTCACCCCGGACTCCCAGCCCGGTGGCACACCGCCCAGGAACCACGGTTCCGATTCGTCTGTCGCGTCCAGCATCCGGCCGCCGGGTAACCACCCCGGCAGCCCCAACCGGTATGACGACTCGGTTGATTATGTGGGTGGTCCGCAGAACAACCCGCATCGGACGCAGGGGAACAAGCCCGGCCCGACGGGGGACAAGCCGGGTCGGACGGGGGAGTCTTCCAGGTCTGGTGGTTCTGGTGGTTCGGATGCCATGGTGAATCCGGGTCAGCGGTTGGGGGATGGTCAGCGGGTCGGGCCGGTTCGGGGGCCGGGGGACAAGCCGGGTCCGGCGGGGGAGTCTTCCAGGTCTGGTGGTTCTGGTGGTTCGGATGCCATGGTGAATCCGGGTCAGCGGTTGGGGGATGGTCAGCGGGTCGGGCCGGTTC
>NZ_JBVHTN010000003.1:130773-660744 GCF_055569495.1 Streptomyces sp. NPDC028305 | reverse complement strand
GGGGCCGGGGGACAAGCCGGGTCCGGCGGGGGAGTCTTCCAGGTCTGGTGGTTCTGGTGGTTCGGATGCCATGGTGAATCCGGGTCAGCGGTTGGAGGACGGTCAGCAGGTCAAGCCACATCGGACACCGGATTCCAAGCCCGGCCCGACGGGGGAGTCTTCCAAGCCGGGGGGTTCTGGTGGTTCGGATCCTGTCGGCAACCCGCGCCGAGAGTCGGGTGGGGGTCAGGGTGATCAGGATGGTCGCACTGCGCAGCCGCCGGGCAGGGCGAAGGACGGGGCGGAAGGAACTCCGGGAACGAGTGGGAAGCCCTCGAGGAGTCCACGTCCTGGTAATGGCCGGATTGTCGGGCTGAAGGACTTTGCGGACCAGTCGCCTGCCGAGGCTCCGGAAACGGGTGGGAAGTCGTCGGGGAGTTCGCGTCCTGGTTATGACCGGCCCGCTGGGATCGCTGACCTTCCCGGTAGGTCGCCCGACGGTGACAGGGGCTCGGGTGCCGGTGGCGGCAACCTGCGCACCAATCGCGGCAGTAGCAGTACCACGCAAGTCGAGACACCGTCCCCGGGCAAGCGCCCTGGAGCTGGCAGGGGTGCTGGCCCCCGGATCGATACTCGGCCTGGTGCGGAGGACGGCCGTTCGTCCTCGTCCACCAAGGAGCAGTCCTCGGAGACGACAAGCCCGAAGTCGGACCAGAGCACGGCGGAGTCCACGTCGGCCCCCACCTCGTCACGGCCGGAGTCTGGTGCGGGGTCGCCGAGTCCGTTCGCTGCTGACGGTGACAAGGGTTCGGGTGCCGGTGGCGGCAACCTGCGCTCCAACAACGGCAGTGACAGTGTCACCTACACCACGACACACTCTTCGGGCGACCAGCCCGCCGGCCAGAGGAGCGCCCGGTCCGGCGGAGACGATGCCCGTCCGTCGTCGTCCCGCACCTCGCAGTCTTCCGGGAACGGTTCCAGGAACCTCAGCCCCGACGAAGCGGGGCAGGGTCCGGCCGGCCGTGACGAAGGGCGCGACGTGTCCCCGGCTGAGGCCAGGAAGCCGGATGCCCAACTCGCGGATGCGCGCCGTGATGACGGCTCCGCCACCGAACCGCGGCCCACCTCGGACCGGCCCGTCACGGAACCCCTCGTCTCATCGGGGCACCGCGGCTCCGGCCCGAAAGCCGGGGACAACGTCCGTCCGTCCTCGCCCGACAAGGCGCGGCCTTCCGGGAAGACCGCCGACCCGACCGCCGACCCCACTGCCGATCCCACGCGGCCGTCGTCGACAGGCGACACCGTCACCCACTCGGCCGGCACACCGGACGGTGACCGGCTCGGCGCACCCAGGGCGGGGAACGGCCCCGTCAGGGAGGCCGAGGACGGGACCCCCGTGCGTACCCCGGGGCAGACGGACCACATCGTGCCCCCCTCCGCCCCATCGCACGGAATGCCGGTGTTTCCCGTACCCGCCACGACGCCGGACAGGGGCACGGCCGGCCCGATTGCCGCGTCGAGGGTGGAGGACTCCACCTCGTCCGAGCCGGTCGGCACGCCGCCGCGCACGGCGGACCCCGGCACCGGCGCGGAGCGGGGCGGGCGTACGAGCGGACACCAGGAGGGCGGCGAGGTTCCGGTCCCCCGTCGGGACACAGACACGGCGCCCACCACGGGCACCACCCCTGTGCCGGACGCTCCTTCCCCCAGTCACCGTCACCCGGGCTCGGCGCGTTTCGATATCGATGCCGCCCGGGCGCGGCTCGCGGATCCGGGTGTGTCACCGGAACGCCGGGAGGAGTCTCTGCTCTGGGCCGAACGCGCGGTGTTGGACCGTATTCAGCAAGTCGCCCCGGATCAGAACCCCTTGGGAGTCGTGGCACGGCCCGAGGAGGTCGTGGAACTCGTCGCCGCAGAGCACCTGCGCGCCGGGCACCTGCCGGCGACGGCCCTGCTGGGCTCCCTCGTCAGGGGCCCCGAGGTCGCCGCACAGCCCGCAGCGCAGCCGCAGCCGCAGCCCGTGCCGCAGCCCCGGCCGGAGCCCGAGGCCGGCGCGCGGCCGCAACCGGACTCCGAGCAACTGTCGGCTCTGCCGGTGCCGGGCGGGAGGGGTGCCGACACCGCGGCGCCAGAGGCCGTTCCGCCCGCAGGGAGCATCGTCCCCACGGCGCCCACGTCCTCGGCAGAGTCGACCGCGATCGGCTCCGCCTCGGGTTCGGTGGCCGCGTCCGGTGCGGAGACCGTCCTGACCGGGTCCTCGGACGAGTCTCCGGAATCCTCCTCCTCCGCGGTGCCGGGCTCTGCTGGGGAAGGGGAAGACCGGCTAGGGTCGGAGTCCGAAGGGCCGGACGTCCTCTTCGCGCCGCCGGCTCGCGAGGTGGGGCTGGATCCGATTCATGACTGGCCGAGGATCTCGGCGAGTGGCGGGTCGCGCCGTTCTTCCGCGCTGCGTGCCATTGATCGGGCGGTGTCGCGGTTGCCACGCGATGCGGGGACTGAGGATTTGCGGCGTGTGCTGGTCAGTGTGACGGAATGGAAGAGTGACAAGGGGCCGGAGAGCGGGCGATGGGATGCTGTTTCGCGTCTGGAGGCGGCGGTCCGCGACAGGATGGATCAGCTTGCCACTCCGGCGCGTGTTTCCGTCCGCGACAGGGCGGAGCAGCGTGCTTCCAGGCATACTCCTGTGCGTGGGGGCTATTCCGCCCAGCCTGGGCCTTCTTCGCGGCGAGGTGAACCGCCCGTTGTGGCACCGCTGGTCTCTGCCGCTCCGGGAGCGGTGGAGGGGTTCGCTCCGGCCATTGGGGTGGAGGCCGAGCTGCACCGGTACCGGGTGGAGCTGCCCCGTGGCGCGGAGATCGAGGAGTTCGGCGACATCGCGGAGCTGCCCGGCCTTCTGACGATCACGTTGGACAAGGCTGGGGGAGTGCCGGTCCCTGAGATCGTCACGAAGCCGGCTCGTGTTCTGGTGCGAGGGCCGGCGGACGGCCGGGCCGAACGGTCCGAGGTGCAGGCGGCCGTCAACGACGTGATGTCCCGGCTCCGGCACGCGAGGCCGGGAGCGAGACTCGGGCAGATCTTCCCCGAATCGGCAGGATATGTAGTGGATCCCCTCGCGGAGGATCTGCCGGTCAGGAACAACGAGGCCGGATACGCGACGCTGGTGCATCACACGGCGACCGCTCCGACCTCACGACTCGTGGCGTTCATCGAACACGTCAGGGGCCGTATGCGGCGCGAGTCCCCACCCGTGCAGATCGCTCATGAGGATGCGGGCGCCGGCCTCGCATTCGGTGCCTGGGCCCGTCAGGACTTCGCACGCTGGCTCAGCCAGTACCCGCGCTGGGCCGATGCCGCGAACCCGTGGGACGGCGACGAACTGGAAGGTGTGATCGCGCTCGGATACACCCAGGTCGCCGCCACTGTGCGAGGAGCAACGCTCGACCGGACACAGCGGCCGAAGGACCTCACTGCGGTGGCCTCCCGCGATTCTCTCGCGGCCCTGCGGAGCAGCCTTGGTGAGGGGCCCCGCGCGTATCTTGAGCATCGGGCGCGGAGCATCGCCGCCCGCTTCGCCGAGACCGTCGTCAGGGGCGGGAGCGTCCTCGACCTGCCGCTGACCATGTCACCCGGCCCGTTGCGCGCGACGGTCGGCCAGTACCTCGACAACCTGCTCCTGCACAGGCCGGAACGGTTCGTGAGCCAGTACGAGGCACTGGGGATCCGTACCGACTTCCCCACACTGGATGCCAATCCCGACCGCCGAGGTCGGGCGCTTATTGTTCCTGCCGTCGTGAGGCTGGAGGCCCGGAGCTACGCGTCGATGGAGCAGACTCCGCAGACCATCGCGCGCGACAGCGACACCCTGGCGGTCCTCTCCCTCAGCCTTTACAACGAGGCGAGGCTGGATCGCGGACTGCCGCCGGTCGGCCGGCCCCTCGCCCCCGCCCAGCCCGACTTCCTGTTCGCGCCGCCCGCCAGGACTGCGCCGTCAGTACGACCGGCCGGCAGCACGGTGTCGGCGGGACCCGCCCCTGCCCCTGCCCCGTCACCCACTCCTCTCCCGCCGGCTCTCGTGGAGACCGCGGCCCGGCTCGTCGCAACGGACGCGGACGCGCGGGCACGGGAACTGGCGTCGCTGCCGCGGCGGGACCGGGAGCTCCTGGCTGCTGACCGGGCGTTCGTGGAGCAGTTGCGTGCCGGCTTGTCCGTGGAGGACTTCACGGCGGTGGCGGCGCGGCTGCTGGTCGTCGTTCCTGACGGTGTGGAACAGCCCGAGGCCGCCCGGGCGGAAGCGGAAGCCCTGGTCGCGGACATGCTCGCCGATCCGCAGATCGCGGTGGCGTTGCTGACCGGGGGCCGTCGCCTCGTCGTGGTGCCCCGGAACCGGCCGATGACGTCGCTTGAGGAGTTCGCCGAGAAGAAGGGCCACCAGTCGTTCGACGTCGCACGGGGACTCTTCCACCGCCGCCGCCTTCTGGTCGGCGTCGGCGAGGAGAACCTGCTGGGTGAGACCACCGACGTGCTCGGCGACGACTTCTACGACGACGGGTACTCCCTTGCCCGTCATGAGTGGGCGCACGCGATCGAGTCGGTGCTGAGCGCCGAGGACCGGCAGTTGATCCGCGACGTGTACGAGGCGAAGGCTGCCGCGAAACCGCCCGCTCAATGGCCGGACGGGCCTGCCCCCAACCACTCGTCCAGCAACGCAGACGAGTATTTCGCGCAGCTCAGCAACGCCTATCTCGGTGCGAACACCGGCATGGACCGCAACTCGCGGCGCCGCCCGCGCAACAACGGGTCAGACTGGGTGGAGCAGCACGACCCGGCACTGCTGCCGCTGCTGCGGAGGCTCTATGGCCCTGGCCGGACCTCGAACCTCGGCAGCAGGGACTACCCCTACATCCTCACGGGCTTCCGCCAACTGTGGGACCGAGCCGAACACGCACTACCAACACACGCCCTGGCCGAGCCTGAAGCGGAGCTGCCTACGTCACCGGCCGGCCAGTCGGAGACGCCGGAGGCGCCCGAGCCGGCCGACGCGATCACCCGCCCACTGCCGGTGGACGTGGAGATCCTGCTGGCTCCCCCCGCCACAGCACCCCGGCCGCTGCCGGCGTCCCCGATGATGACGGAAAGAGAGTTCAAGCAGAGTACGACGGCACCGGGGCTGCGCAGCAGCTCCAGGATCGCTGACATCGACGAGGAACTCAGGGCCTTCCATGCCCTGCCCGGCAGCAGACAGGGCGCCCGTCTGCTCGCCCTCAAAGCCATCGCCGAGAGCTCTCGCGCCTACGTGGCCCACAAGCAGGGTGAAGGGTCCCGCGTCGAGGGCACACAGCGGCTCGCCCAGCAGGCCGAGGCGGCGATGCGGCAGCTCAACCCCGAGAACGTCTTCCGGGACCTGCTGACCGAGATCGACGGGGCCCTGAGGGAAGGGAAGAACCCCGACCTCGACCGTCGGAGTCCGGCTGGTGAGGCTCAGAAGGCAGCCCAGGCCGTTCCTTCGGACCGATTCCACGCGATGATGAGCGACTATGTCCACAAGCTGGGCAGGCTCCGCGACGACCGCACGCTGCCCGCGGAGACTCGCGCCGTCATTGAGGAACTGATGGCCGTAGAACCGCTGGTGACCGTGATGCAGTTCCCCCGGGGCAGCATGCCGGGCATCAAGCTCAACAGCGCGGGAGACGGCGCGGAGTACACCTTCAACGTCGACCCTCAGGTCAGAGGCGGTACCTCCTTCCTGCTGGGTCACATCGCCCACGAATTCACTCATGTCGCGGCCCATCAGGCGTTCGGCAGCAGCCCGGTGATGGAGCTGGTGCGATCTGGGGCGACCGACGCGGAGGTCGGTTCGCTGGCGGCGGAACGCAGCCGAACTCTCAACGATCTCAAGACGGCCTTGGCCGGGGACCGGGAGTTCAGCGAATTTCAGCAGATAATGCTGCAGGAGAAGTTGGTTTACGGCGCGCAACCGCGCACGCTGGAGAGGTACGCGTACAACTTCGAGGGGTCGGGGAAGATCACCACCGCACAGAAGGAACGCTTGGTCGGCTGGGGGAAGGCGGCCGGAGACGCATCCGGCACCTTGGTCGAGTACGACACCGTGCTCAATCAGATGCTGATCTATTTGCACATGTGGCAGACCAGTCAGAACAACCCCTTCTATGTGCGGTTGCGGGCAGCCGCTCAAGCTGCCTACGAGCGCCGCAGCGACGCCCGTGGGCGTGGCGAGTCCTCGGAGTCGGCGGACGTTCTTATGGCACCGGCGCCTCGGCGGTCGCAGCAGGCCGAGGAGACGACGCGCCCCGCAGCACAGGTGACGGGGGAGCTGTCAGGTCGATCTGGTGTGTCGGATGATGCGTCGCTGCCGACTGGGACGGTGATGCCTGAGCCAGGAGGTCCGGGGCAACCCCATGCCACGCCGGCGGAGGGACGGCGGCGTGAGACCCTTCCCGTCCCCGACGAGGAGCACCTGGCTCAGCCCGCCCTTCCGGAGCCGACGGGGTCCCGGCCCGTTCCCCCGACCGCCACCTACACTGCCCCGGAGCAGTCCGCACCCGCCCGGGCCGCGGCGGAGCCCGCCCCTTCCATCGAGCCGCGGCCCGTGCCCGTCCGGGAACTGTCCTCGACCGAGGAGCAGCGCCCCGCTGCCGTCGAGGCGCAGGCTCCCATCACCGGGCAGCCGCCCCTTTCCCAGGAGGAGCAGCTCGCCGAGCGCGGGCTGACGCCGGTGTACGTCCTGCCGGGCGGGGACGTGCTGGCGCACGCGCTGACCGCCGTCGCCCCGGCCGAGAGCGGCCGACTGGCGGGGTACAGCAGGCCCGCCGGTCCGGAGGAGCTGCGGACCGCGCTCGCCGACGCGCTCGCCGCCGACCTGGGACTGCCGCCGGACGAACAACGGCTGTGGTCCGCGGTGGCAGGACAGACAAGGCCGTCGGGAGCCCCGCTCGTGACCGCTTTCGGCGGTTCCGCGGACGAGGCCGCCCGTGCCCTGCGGACCGGATCAGGCCCTGAGGCCACGGACTGGCTCACCCTGGCCGTGGCCGCGCCCGTACTGGGGCTGCGTCTGACCGTGCTGACGCCGGACGGCTCCCCCTGGACGACCGGCCCGGAGACCGGCCGGCCGGTCGCCCTTCTCCAGCAGGAAAACCCCGCCCCCTACACCGCGCGATGGGCGGCCACCGAACCCACCGCCCAGGCCCGGCAGGCTCGACGGCCCGACGTGTCGCAGCTCGCGGGTACCTCGGGTTACAGCTGGGGCACCACGTCCGCCGACAGCAGTACGCCTCCTGGCACCACCACGCGTCCCGCTGCCACGGCGTCGTCCTCGACGGCGCCGGCAGACCCCGGCGCACGCAACGGAGGGAGTCCGGCGAGGCCGACTGCCGTCGCTTCCGGGGACTCGGCGCGCCCCGCCGTGTTCTTCGGCTCCGAACCGCGACCGAGCACGCCGGATTCCCAGCGGGCCGGTACCTCCCCCGGTACCCCGGTCACCCGGACACCTCCGGCCCAGGTCGTGGAGACCAACGAAGTCTCCGCCCCGGTCGCGGAGAGCGCCCTGACGCCCCCTCCCGCGGAGGAGACCACCACACCCCCGCGAACGGCCTGGGACACGAGGGACGAGCAGGACACGGACGCGGTGACGATCCTCGACGTGCCCGCCGACGACGGGATGGACGTGATCCCCGCCGTGCCCGCGGAGGAGGAGCCGCCGCGCACCCTGTCTCCGTACGCGCTGACCTACGGCGCGAGGTTCGACGGCTCCGTGGGACTCGTCCTGTACGAGCCGCTGTCCGAGGACGTGCTCGGCGCGCTCCACCAGCAGGTCCTCGACGGCCTGGGAGTGGAGCCCGGCAGCGCGGCCGATGGTCCGGTGCGCGAGGAACTCGCCGCCGTACTCGGCCAGTCGGAGATCGCCCGGGAACTGCCGCAGGTGCGCAGCGCCCGTGGATACCGCGTCACCGTCACCGTGGACGGCCAGGAGCACACGGTAGATGTCCGGCTGCGGCTGACCGACCCTGTGCCGTCCTCCCGCGCCGGCACCTCCGGCGAGGTTCCGCGCCGGACGACCCTGGAGCGGCAAGGCGAGGGGGGACAGTCCTCCTCCCGGAGCGCCGGCTCCGGCACCATGCGGACCGTACCGATCCCGTGGATCGGAATCTACGACGGTCCGGCCGGGCCGCTGCGCTGGTTCGACGGCGCCCTGGTGCTCAGCCTGACGCACAACCAGTCCTCCGAGTCGTCCACGGTCAGCGACGGCCTGACGGCCAGGAGCATGCAGCGCGCCAACGATCCGGCACACGCCGTGCAGTACACCAGCCGCTGGCAGATACGGATCGACACGGACCGCAACGCTCCGGTGGACGCCTGGAGCACGGAGCGGGCGGGGGGACCGCTGACCGTCTGGTTCCCCGAGCACCGGGTCTTCGGCGACGGCGGCGCCGCCGGGCCGCTGCCCGAGCCGGCAGGTCTCGACGACCTGCCGCTGTGGGGCGTCGACGAGGTCCTCGATCCGGGCAGGCTGCTGGACGAACTGCGCGCGGACGAAGGTTTCACCGTGCTGAACAACCTGGGCGCGGACTCCCACGAGGAACTGGAGGAGTTCCTCTCCGAACGGACCCTCAGGGGCAGCCTGCCGATGATGCGTGACGGCGGCGTCCACTCGCCGGTGCTGTTCGACCGGCACGGCGACTCGCTGGGCGTGCTCCGGCTCGAAGCCACCGTGCTGCCCCAGAGGCCCGCCGCCGGGACACCGGACGGAAAGTTCTCCCTGGAGTCCTGGCTCACCCAGAGCTCCGGTGTGGAGCAGTCGTCACGGCTCACCAGTGGTGTCGCGCTCGACGGCAGCGGCGGGCCCATGTTCACCCCCGACCACGAGGTCGGCCATCCGGACGCGGCCAGGCTCATGGGCGGAAGCATCATGGCCAAGGCCGGCGTGTCCTGGCAGTCCGGTGACGCGCTGAACACCAGCAGCTCCGTGGCGCTGATGCACGCCCTCTACACGACCAGCGGCCATCTGGTCACACCGGCGGACATCACCTACCGCGTCACGCTCATCCGCTCGGGCGGCGGCGAGATCACCGGCTCCTTCGGCCCCTGGCCGGACGGTGTGTCCCTGCGGCTGCCGCAGCGGAGCACCACGACCGGTCACGTTCCCACGCCGGAGGAGCGGCGACGGCTCCCCGAGCACCTGGAGAACCTGGAGAGCATCGGATACTCCGCCGTGCCCGTCGCCCCCGAGGGCACCGGGCCGATGTTCGACCGGGCGGAGACATGGCTGCGGCGCGAGGGCTTCCTGCCGCCGGCCGAACGCGAGTCCGTCTTCAACGAGACCCGTGCCGAACAGCAGTTGGAGAATCTGCGCAGGTTCGCGCAACTGCGTTCCCGGCTCGGGCAGGCCGCCGCGATGCCCGACGCGGTCGACGGGGGCAGGCCCTTGTGGTTCGAGCTCCCCGACCACGTGAGCGGCGGCACGCGCCGCGTGCAGCTGCGGTTCTCCGCCACTCGCGACCGCACCCCGCCCGCAGCCCAGGCGGAGGCCGGGCTGCCGCCCGCCGTGCACGCGCGGCGGTTGCCGGACGTGGATACCGTGACCTTCCTTTCCCTTGAGGCGCGCGGCGGCCGGCAGCGCAGCAACCAGTTCGGCGGCACCGTCGGCGCCGGAGGCGGTCCGCGCTTCCCGGTCGACGGTAGCGCCGCGGCACTGGACGCAACCGGGGACTACACCTGGGGAAGGCGGCACGAAACCGCCACGAGTGCCGGATCCGCGTCCGGCATCGACCCGTTCAACATCACCTTGGACGCAGGCACCGAACTCTTCGAGATTCCGGCTCTGTTCACGCTGGATCTCTACGAGGGCACCGCCGAGGAGCCTACGGTCCGGTTCGCCGCCGAACCGACGCCCGAACCGGCGCTCGGGGCAGACACCGCGGCGATCCAGCCGGCCGTACCCGCTCCGCCGTTCGCCACCGGACGCGTCCGCCTCGTGGTGCCGCATCACCGCACCCTGCTGTGGGACTCGCGCCCCGTGGTGCCGGCCGCGCCGCACCGGGTCCGCGCGCCCATCACCGGGGGCGGGCAGGACGACGACCACGTGCGGCTGGGCCTGACGGACGAAGCGGGGCGCCCGCGGGAGGGGCTGCTGAGGCTGCCGGATGACGCGAACGTGGACGTCTTCCGCGGCAGCGCGGCCCTCCAGGAGGCGTTCCGGCAGATCGTCACCGGCACGTATCCCGGCCATCCGGCCGTCGGCACGTTCGGACAATGGGTCCAGGCAGCCGCGAGCCAGTTGCCGAGTGCGGTGACCGGGCCCGGTAACCGGCTCTGGGAGTACTTGACCGGTGCGGCGGTCGAGGACCAGCATGCGTTCGCGGGGGAGGTCTTGTTCCAGCAGCTGAGGGCCGCCAGCCTGCTCGCCCGCGCCGGGCAGATCTTCAACGGCGGTTACGTCATGGAAGGTCTGACCCTGCCCGGGTTGCTCGCCGACCAGGAGCTGTCCGTGGAGATCGCAGGATATCTGCACAATCCCACTTACCACGGTTCGTACAACACCTACGCGGAAAGCAACCTGGCCGCCAACGACACGTCCGCGCAGGGGCGTTCCGTCACCACCTCCCATCAGTACGGCGGCGGACTCAGCGCGCTCCAGTCGCCGCCCCCGCCGGCCTCCGACGGCACGCCGCAGAGGGCCTCGCTGGCCAACCCCAGCGTGCGGGGGGTCTACACTCACCGCACAGCCAGGACGAGCGAGCGGTCCGCCGGCTCCTCGGTCGTACGGACCCCGACGCAGGCCGCGGAACACCACCTCATCGGAGCCGACGCCACTCTGCTCGTGACCCTCCGTCAGGGCACCCGGAACGTCGCCATGAACGTCGCGGGCCTGGGCGGACGCGAGGACATCACCCTCGCGATCGACCTCCCGCGCGCCGTCCGGTTCCAGCTCTCCGACAGCCAACTGGTCCGCTTCGAACACTGGTTCACCGGCGTGGCGGAGCTACCCCGGCCGGTTGTGCAGCCGGACACGGTGCCGTTGCCGGAGCACTACGTGGTAAGCGGCGACATCGGTTTCGCCAGCGTCCTGTCCGTCACCCAGCTCGACGACCCGATACGGCGCAACGAGAGCCGCGACCGGCTGCGGCGCGAGCTGCTCACGCTGGTGGAAAGGGAAGCGCCGGGCGTGACCCGACCCGGGCATTTCGCCTATCGGAAGGGAGTGGCCGCCCGTATCGCCGACATGACCTCGCCCGCCGGACTGCGGGCGCTTCCGGGCCGACGCGGGGTGAGCCTCTGGTTCCGCCACGCCGGACGGCACGGCAGCCGTCTCGTGGAGGTCGCTCTCTCCGCCGAGCCCGTGGCCCAGCCCCCGGCTCGACGCGAGGTCCGCGGCCGGCCCGCCGGCGCCGGGGTGGGCATAGACCAGATCGCTTCCCATGCCCCGGGCAACCGCTCCGAGTCCGAGACGGTCACCCGCTCCCTGCAGGTGTCGGCGAACCCCATCTCCCGGTACCCGCGTCCTCAGGCACGGTCCGGCCGCACCGACCGGACCGGTCCCGTGCTGTCCGGCACAGGGACCCGCGGCCGGAGCTCGCGTACCGCCCGCGCAGCGCAGGACTCCTACTGGGCCAGGACCGAGAACGCCGCGGACTTCGACGACATCGGCTACACCATCACCGCGACGGTGCGCGCGGAACTCCTTCAGGACTGGCCGCCGGATCTGGTCGGCGGAGCCCTGGAATCCGGCCTGTTGACCCTGACCGATCAAGACGGCGGCCCACTGATCGCCCGAATCGGCAGACTGCTGCGCGGAAGGCCCGCCCACCAGGTCCGGGTCCCGGCGGCGGTGTCACTGCGGTTCGCCGGCTCGGAGGCCGTCGCACCCCTCCGGCACGAACCGGCGGTGCGGCCCCGTATCACTCAGGCCGACCCACGGCTGCCCGCGCCGCAGGCTCCACTTCCGCTCGGCGGGCCGACCTTCACGGCCGGGTCCCGGCTGATCCCCACCGGCGCGACCCCGGTCTACGGGTTCAACGCCTTCCACGAGCTGGCCGAGGCACTGCGCACGGTGGCGCCGCGGCTCTCCGGCTCGTGGGGCCTGACGGCCGACCTCACGCCGGAGGCGGCGGCGTTGCGCCTGGGGGAACTCGTGCAGGCCGGGGAGATCCCTGTCGAGGCGCCGCGCACGGCGGCGGGTCTGACCCCCACGATGCCCGGTGACTGGCCCATCGAGAGCGAACCGGTCGTCCCCCGCCTCCAGGTGACGCTGCACAACCCGCGGCCGATCACCGAGGCGGACGACATCGCGGTCGACCGGTTGCGGGTGACGTCGCACTCGGTCGGCAGTTCCGCGTCGGCGGCCTCGACTGCCGGTCTGGGCTACCAGTGGACCCAGAGCGGCAACGACGCGAACATGCACCTGGTCAGTTTCACCCTGCCAGTCCTGAACCGGCAGCCCCTCTCGCGTGCGGGTGGCGTCTCGGCCTCCGCCGGCGGCTGGGATCGCGTCAAGACTGGTTCCTCCGCCGCCTCCGGGACAGAGCCCGCCACACGCAGCTACGAGACCATGGTGGACGTGGTGATCACAGTCACCGGGGAGGAGACCCGCTACGTCATCGGCAGCGCGACCGCCCGTGTCTACGAGCGTGACCTGCTCGGCTACGGGGTCACCGCGCCGCGCACCGCCTCCCAGGTGTACGACCTGCCGTCGATGCTCGCCGAGCAGCCGAACGACACGCTGCGGAACTGGCGGACGCATCCGGTCACCGAGCTGCCCGCGGTGCTCGCCCGGGGACTGGACGAGCGGGAGAACGGCGCTCAGCTCTGGCTCCATCTGGGCGCCGACCCGGACGGCACCGCGCTGGCCCGCGCTCTGTACGTGGGGTCGCGCACCGCGGTGGCGGCCGGCCGGCCGGTGGAACTGGTGGTGCGCGGAGCGACAGGACTGCGGTTCTGGCCGTTCGGCGCCGACGGTTCGCTCGTCGACCTCACTCCGGCCACCCAGGACACCTGGAACCGGCTGCGCGCCGCGATCGTCACGGCCACCGACGCCACCGCCGCCGAGGCAGACCAGGTCGCCCGGGAGACGGAGCTGGTGCCGAGGGAGGCGGAGGCCGAGTCGCGACTGGCGGACTCGCGGCGGGAGTTGACCACCGCGACCGAGGCGCGGGACGCCGCCGCGGCGGCAGACGCCGCCGCCAGGTCCGCCCGCGACTCCCTCGCCGATCGTCTCCGCGACGCCGAGGCGGCACGCGCGGCCGCCGAGGAGGAGGCCGCGCCACACGCGGCGGCGGTCACGACGGCAGAGCAGCGGCTCGCGCAGACGGAGCAAGCCGTACTGGACGCCCGGCGGGAGGTCGACCAGGAAGCCGCCCAGCTGCGGCTGCTCACCGCCGACGGGCATGAGCCGACGCCGCAGGCGGGTCCCGGTCCCCGGGCCGCACTGGCCGAAGCACGTGCCGAACGCGACAGCGCCCGGGGCGCGCTGGGCCGCGCGCAGGGCATGGCCGACGTGGCCCGGAGGGCGGTGGATCGCGCCACCGAGAAGGTGGGAGACCTGCGCGACCGGCTCGCCGCCGCCGACGATCAGATGCGGGAGGCCGCTACCCGGGAGCGTGGCGCCGAGGACGCCGTCATCCGGGCCACTTCGGCTCGGGACCAGCACTACCGGGACCACCGGCAGCTTCAGGAGGAGCTGCGCGACGTCCGCCGGCACCAGGCCGACCAGCAGCGTCTGCGGGAGGACGCCTGGAGGGCCATGCCCGGCCAGTCGGGGATGCTGAGCGCCGACCGCTGCCGGGAGGGGGTCGGCGGAGCGCGGTACCCGCTGGGCTCGCTCTCCTAGCCGGGTCGGAACGACGAAGGCCCGGAACGGTTGAGTTCTGAAGCATGCTGAGTTTGTTGGAGGCTTCCGACCTTGGGAACGAGGATGGGGTTATGGCGAAGGAACAGGCGCCAGAAGGCAGCCGCGGTGCGGATGGTGAGGACGGTGACGCAGGGGACGGTGCAGCGCGTCTCGACGCAGCTCGGTCCGGTTTCTGACGGCGGGTCTGCTGCAGTGGGGCTTGGCCGAACGCCGCCACGAGCCGCGGTTGACGGCACCTCGCGACGGCGGGCCACGCTCGTCGGGGTGCTGCTCTTCTCCGTGGGCATGGGCGGCGTGGCGTTGGCCGAGGAGTATGTCGACTCGGGCACGACGGACCTGTTCAACGCCACGGTTCCGCTGTGGAGCGTGTTGCTGAACACCGCAAGGGGCCGGCCGCCTGTTACGCCCTGCCGACACCCACCGCGGCACTGCCGGTGCTGCAGTGTCGTTCATGGTGCGTGTCCGCGTCGCTGGTAGTGGTGTCGGCGGGCGGGTGCCGGTGTCTTCGTCGCCGGCGTGAGCGGCGCAGCTGAGCTGAGGGCGCCTTCTTCAGTTTCCGTTCGCGGTTGAGTGCGCCGGCTGCCGTGCCTGGTTCCGGAACTGTGCGGGCGATGAGCCGACCACGCGGCGGAACGCGGTGCTGAACGCGCTCTCGGACTGGTAACCCGTGGCCCGTGCGAGCTCGGAGATCGACAGGGTGTCGCGGGCGAGGGCGTCGCGCGCGAGGCTCATGCGCCATTGGATCAGGTACTCCAACGGCGGGACCCCGACGTGGCTCTTGAAGGCATGAGCGAACGCGGAACGCGACATGTGGCTGATCTCGGCGAGCTCCTTGAGGCTCCAGGAGTGGGCCACGTCCGCGTGCACGGCACGCAGGGCGGCACCGATGCCGTCCTCGTTCAGGGCGCCCAGCCAGCCGGTGGGCCGGTCTGTCTGACCGGCGTGAGCACGCAGCATGTGCACGAGCAGGATCTGTGCGAGGTGGTTCTGCACCAGCGGGCCGCCGGCGGCGGCGACCCCGACCTCGGTGGCCAGGAGATCGATCAGCTGCGCGAGCCGCCCGCCATGAGGATCGCCCACGCGGACGATTACCAGCGGCGGCAGAAGATCGGTCAGGAGGGCCGCGTTCTCGTCGTCGAACGCGATGTGCCCGACGCAGAGGTAGAGGTCCTCCTCGGACTTGGGGCCGATCCGCACGAACCCGTCCTCGGCACCCGCCCACACCTGCTCCGCAGGGCGCGGGCTCGCGTCGAGTGTGCTGGCCAGCACGTAGGGCGGCGGGTTGCCCAGCATGAAGGTGTCACCCTCATGCAGGAGCACCGGCTCGTGCCCATCGAGGATCAACCAGCACGTGCCGCGCACGAGGCCACCGATCCGCACGTGCAAGAACGTGTCGAAGCGCAACGCCCACTCACCCGCGGCCCGGAGACTGGGCCCGATCACGGTGCGGGGCCGGAGCAGGCCGATCGCGTCAGCCACTGGATCCCGGAATCCGAGCACCGACGACACCTCCTGGACGATATGTAAAGAACTGTGCACTCTGCATCATTGATCGTACTCCGCTGCTCCCGCAGTATCGATATCGCAGGTGAACCATGAGCACACGAGTACAGCCCGGACGCCGGGTGAGAAAGGCAGTCATGTCCGACTTCAACATTCGCGAGTTCTACGACCGCTACTGCGAGGCGCTCAACGCGCATGAGTTCGACCGCATGGACGAGTTCGTCAACGAGTCCATCCTCTCGCACGGCGAGGCGGCCACTCGCGCGGACGTAGTCGCGGCGCTCAAGAGCATCACGGACGCGGTTCCCGACATGTACTGGGAGATCAAGGAGGTGGCGATCCACGGTGAAACCCTGGCCTGCCACTCCGTCAACCACGGCACCCCCACCAAGGAATGGCTCGGGGTGGCCCCCACTGGCGCTCCGATCGAGATCGACGAGTTCGCCCTGTACCGGATCCGTGACGGAAAGTTCGTGCAGATGTCCAACGTCCACGACGTCGAGGCCCTGAAGAAGCAGCTCGCGGGCTGACCCACTCGGGCTCCTCCTGGACGATGCGTAAAGATTTGTGGACTCTGCATCATGGATAGTATCCGCGATCTCCTGCATTATCGATGTTCGAAGGGATCGGCAACGAGAAAGTGATGGAGACACCCACATGAGACAGCTGGAAGGCAAGACGGCGGTGGTCACCGGGGGCAGCACCGGTATCGGTCTGGCCACCGCCGTACGGCTGGCGGCCGAGGGTGCGTACGTGTTCGTCACCGGGCGACGAGAGGCCGAGCTGGAGGCCGCCGTCAAGACCATCGGAACGGACCGGGCCACCGCGGTCGTCGGCGACATCGGGAAGCCGGAGGACCTGGACCGGCTCTATGAGGCGGTCCGGGCGCGAGGCCAGAATCTGGACGTGCTCGTGGCGAACGCGGCGATCGGTTCGTTCATGACGCTGGAACAGACCACCGAGGAGCACTTCGACCAGACCTTCGCGGTCAACACCCGAGGCACGCTGTTCACCGTGCAGAAGGCGTTGCCGCTGCTCAACGACGGAGCCTCGATCGTCCTGGTCGGTTCGACGGCCGCTGACCGCGGAATGGAGGCGTTCGGCGCGTACGCGGCGTCGAAGGCGGCCGTCCGGTCCTTCGCGCGGACGTGGTCCACCGAGCTCAAGGGCCGTGGCATCCGGGTCAACGTGGTCTCGCCGGCATGGATCGAGACTCCCGGGGGCACCGCCGCCTTTGGCGACGAGGAGACCGCCCGGGCCATCAAGGAGCAGGTCGCCGCGACCGTGCCCAAGGGCCGCATGGGCCAGCCCGAGGAGGCCGCCGCGGTCGTGGCCTTCCTGGCCTCGGACCAGAGCAGCTACGTCGTCGGCGCGAACGTCTACGTCGACGGTGGCGAGAACCAGACCTGAGACACCACACGGTGGGTGGCATCTGAAGCGTCCCAGCTTCCATGCCGCTTCCGACGCGTCGGCCTCGCGACGTTCGGGCGTACCGCGACACCGGAGATGGCCTGGAGCAGCACGACGGAGTGCTGTACGGCGCGACCCGCAACCCGTGGACCCGCAGCGCAGAGCGCGCGGGTCCAGCGGAGGAGCGGGCGCTGCCGTTGTAGCCGGAGTGGTCCCGATCGCAGACGCCACCGCCGCCGGTTCGATCTGCGTCCCCGTCGCCTACAACGGCCTCTTCGGGCTGAAGCCCACCCGCGGCCGGGTCTCCGCGGGCCCCGACTTCGACGAGGTCTTCAACAGACTGGCCGTACAACTCGGCGTCAGCCGCACGGTACCTGACAGTGCGGCGCTGCCCGACCGGATGCGCGGCCGGGAACCGGGGCGACCCCTACTTCGCCCAGGAGCCATCCCGGCCGTACGCGCAGGGGCCGGCCGTCATGGGCGGCGCCGGCCCCCCACCGGACAGGGAAGTCCCAGCCGGCCCGTGCCTGGCATCGCGTGCTGACAGGCGATGCGGCTGGTGTCGCCACAGGCGGCCACCAGCCGCATCTCCCACTGGATGTCCGCCAGGCAGACGGTGTGACGCGGACGGCTCAGTCCTGGAGGTTCACGAAGCAGGAGATCTTGCCCTCGGCATTCGGCGTCCGCTGTTCGTCCTTGAGCTTTCCATCGACGTAGATGCGGCAGGCGGTGCCCGGTTCCGCGTCGGTGACCGTGACGTCGTTGAAGCCGAAGCCGACGTTCTGGGCCTTGCTCCAGGGCAGCTCCTGGTCGTTCTCGGACTCGCCCTCGTTGTCGCCGGAGAAGGAGTAGCTGACGTTGCCGCTGCCAGCGCCGACCACTTCGAGCTTGACGTCCCAGCTCTCTCCGGACACGCTCCAGGCGATCACTGCGGTCAGTGACAGGGCTCCCACTGCCAGCAGCACCTTGCCGAGGGGGCGGGTCTTGGCGGATGTCACGGCAACTCCTGGGGGTAGGTGGTTCGCTCGTCTTGTGTGACCTATTGTTCGTGGCGCGCGACCGCGTCGGTTCGGTCGTAAGGCGGAATCCGCCGCCTTCGGGGCGGCCGAAAGTACGAAACTCTCCTCGTCACTGAAGGGCTGCCTGAGGCTCTGCCCATGCTCCGTGTACCCCACCGTCCCGCCGTCGGGCCCAGCGTCATGACGGGCCTGTGCTTACTGTCTTTCCTGCTCGACGCGTCTGTCGTGAGCAGGAGTCATGTGGGACTGGCGGTCTTGGCAAGCGGAGCCCTGGCCCTGGGGGTCGCAGCGGCGCAGACATGGATGTACGGCACAGGCCGGCATGTCATCGCGTGCGGGCTCAGCCTTTGCGTGGCGGCCTGTTCGTTGCTCACCACGTCATTGGTGCAAGGTGCGGTGTTGCAGCGCACCCCCGGCTGGGCCGAGCTGTGCGGCCTTCTGGCCCTGCTGTGTCTGACCTGTCGCTATGCACGGCCGTCACTGGTCATGGTGTGCTCGGTTCCACTGTTCGTCGCGGCGATGCGGACGCAGGAGCGTGCTCCGGTGGTATCGGACCTGCCGGTGTTCAGGGACATCGACGGCTTGTTCGTCCTCCTCCCCATGGCCTTCGTGCTGCTGGGTGGCTATCTGCGCAGTGAGGATGGCAGGCGCCGGGCGGCCGCACGCGACGTCCGGCGGGCCGAGCGGCTGGACCTCGCTCGGGATCTGCACGATCACGTGGCTCATTACGTCACCGCCATCGTTGTTCAGGCCCAGGCCGGCGAGCACATCGTGGAGAAGGACCCCGCGACGGCACGGAGCCTGTTCAGCAACATCGAGCAGACCGGCCAGGACGGTTTGGTGGCGATGCAACGCATGGTCAGACTCCTGCGCACGTCTGAGACCGCGACGGCGCAGGCCCCGGTGACACCCGTGATGACGAGCATCAAGGAACTCATCAGGCGTGCCGACTCAGCAGGGCAGCGTGTCTCGCTGGAGATCGCCGAGGAGGTGAAGGCCGACGACTGGCCACCGCAGCTCGCCAAGACCGCGAAGCGCTTGGTTCAGGAAGGTCTGACCAACGTGCGCAAACACGCCCGCACCGCGTCCGCCGTACACGTAAGGATGGAGGTCGCGGCAGGCCGGCTGGTCATCCACGTTCGGGACAACGGGACCGGCCAGCACCACGGACGGTCCTGGTTCCTGCCCAGTGGGTTCGGCATGATCGGTCTGCGGGAGCGAGTCCACGAACTCGGCGGTGAACTCAGCAGCGGACCGATGCCGGAAGGCGGCTGGGAACTATCCGCATCGATACCCCTGAACTGGGCAGACAGGAAACCGCGGTGAGCATCTCAGTAGTGATCGCTGACGACCAGGAGATGGTGAGGACGGGCTTCCGCCTCATCCTGGAGGCACAGGACGATATATCCGTGATCGGTGAGGCGTCCGACGGTGTGGAGGCTGTCGAGGCGGTGCGTCGGCTGCGCCCCGACGTGTGTCTCATGGACATCCGGATGCCGAAGTTGGACGGGCTTGAGGCCACCCGGCAGCTCCGGCGGACGCCGGGGAACGCGACGGACGACACACAGATCGTCATCGTGACCACTTTCGACCTCGACGAGTACGTGTACAGCGCGCTGCGCGCCGGCGCGAACGGCTTCGTGGTCAAGAACTCCGGCCCCCGGCTGCTGATCGAGGCGGTGCATGCCGCGGCCGGAGGGGACTCTCTCATCTCCCCGTCTGTCACGGTGCGGCTTCTGGAGCACCTGAGCCCACCGCAGCACACCGAGAACTCGGCCGCCACACAGCGACTGAGCCCGCAGGAGCACAAGATCGTCCGCTTCGTGGCGCGAGGGCGCACGAACAACGAGATTGCGGAGGAGCTGACCCTCTCTCTGAGCACGGTGAAAAGCCACTTGAGCCGGATCCAGGACAAACTGCGGGCCCGCAACCGTGTGGAGATCGCCGCATGGGCGTGGGAGCACGGAGTCGTCAACTGACGCGAACGGAAGGCGCATGAGTAACAGTCGCCTCTTCTGAGACTGCGAGGCTCGATGGGCCGGGTCGGTGCGGCGTACGAGATCCTCCGATGCTTCGGTGCGCGCTCTCCAGTGGTTGACATGTCAGCTAATTGTTGATCGGATGCAGGAGAATCGAAAGGGGAGAGACGTATGACCGATTCCCGCACCTCGGCTGGTGTCGCCGTCGTCACCGGTGCGTCCTCCGGGATCGGCGCCGCGACCGCCCGAGAACTCGCGGCGGCCGGATTCACCGTGGCACTTCTGGCGCGCCGGCTCGATCGCATCGCCGCCATCGCAGAGGAGTCGTCGCCGCGGCCGATCGCGTACGAACCGAACTCGGCGGAGCCACCGTGCTGGTGAACAACGCAGGTGTGGCGCTCGTCGGGCCCTTCGGCAGCGAGCGGCGTGACGATTATCGGCGCATGATCGAAGTGAATCTCCTCGGCACCATCACAGCCACTGAGGTCTTCCTCGATCAGTTGAAAGCCGCCGCGCACGCCGACATCGTCAACATCAGTTCCGTGGCCGGCCGGAGCGCCGAACCCGGCGGCGGCGTGTACGCCGCGACGAAGTGGGGTGTCAACGGATGGAGCGAGTCGCTGCGCCTTGAGCTGAAACCAAAGATCCGCGTCACATTGATCGAGCCAGGCAGCGTCGCCACGGAACTGCCCCAGCACATCACGCATCCGGAGACGCGTGCGGCGGCCGTTGACGCTTGGAAGCAGGTGGAGGTCACCGCCGCCGAGGTCGCGGAGGTCGTTGTCTTCGCCGTGACGAGGCACCCGCGGTTCGCGGTGCACGAGGTCCTGGCGCGGTCGGCCGGGCAGGAGTTCTGAACGCGGTTCACCCGAGGGCGAACCGAGCTATGAGCAGTTACGGGCTGTCAGTCTCGACAAGGGTGTTGATTCGCGCTCGGCCCAGCGGACCGCGGACGTAGTCACGCATGCGCCACCGCAGATCCGCCCGACCGAACCGGCCTGTCACCCGCTCTCGAACACCGACTCCAACTCCCCAGTCCAGCAGCCGACCTCAGCCACGCCCTTCACGCCTGGTCAACGACGATCACCAGCCTAGGGCCGCACCGCTGCCGGAGTACTGAACAGGCATGCCGCCCTCGCACACAACCGCCGTATGACGTTTGTCATGCCGGCTGGTGACAGGGCGCACTGGTTCCCCGCGCTTCCACGGAGAGGGTTGAAACATGAGAACAGACGGACACGAATCTGTGATTGAGGTCACGGACCTGCGGCGTGTGTACGGGGGCGGGTTCGAGGCCGTGCGCGGTGTCGACTTCTCCGTGCGCCGCGGAGAGGTCTTCGCCCTGCTCGGCACCAACGGCGCCGGCAAGACGTCGACCGTGGAGCTGCTGGAGGGACTGGCCGCTCCGGCCGGCGGACGGGTGCGTGTCCTCGGGCACGACCCGTACACCGAGCGGGCCGCCGTACGCCCCCGCACCGGGGTCATGCTCCAGGAGGGCGGCTTTCCCTCCGAGCTGACCGTCGCGGAGACCGCCCGCATGTGGGCGGGGTGGGTGAGCGGCGCCCGCCCGCCGGCCGAAGTCCTGGAGCTGGTCGGCCTGAAGTCGAAGACCGACACCCGCGTGAAGCAGCTCTCCGGCGGCCAGCGGCGCCGCCTGGACCTGGCGCTCGCGCTGCTCGGCGACCCCGAGGTGCTCTTCCTCGACGAGCCCAGCGCTGGCTTGACGCCGAAGGCCGCCGGGACACCTGGGAGTTGGTGAGCGCACTGCGTGACGCCGGTACGACGGTGCTGCTGACCACGCACTACCTGGAAGAGGCCGAGCACCTCGCCGACCGGCTCGCGATCATGCACGAGGGACGGATCGCCGCCACCGGGACTCCGGCCGAGGTGACCGCCGCTCAGCCGTCCCACATCTCCTTCGAACTCCCCGCGGACTACTTCGTGGGCGACCTGCCACCGCTCGCCTTACTGGGCGTGAGCGACCACGAGGTCGACGGCCGGATGGTCAAGCTGCAAACCCGGGAACTCCAGCGCGCGGCCACCGGACTGCTGGTGTGGGCCGGACAGACCGGAGTCGAGCTGCGCCGCCTGGACGTGCGCTCGGCGTCCCTGGAGGAAGCCTTCCTGAGCATCGCCAAAGAGGTCTCCTCACGGACGAGCGACGGAACGGCACCGGAGACGGCGAAGGAGTACGCGGCATGAGCACCACCACCACGGCCACCCCGAGCGCCTCGGTGCGGCGTGGCGCGATCAGCACGCCGAGGTCGCGCATGGTCGCCCTCGCCCGCGCCGAGCTGACCCTCTTTGGACGGAACAAGGGCACCCTGATCGCCGCGCTGTTCGTGCCGCTGGTGCTGCCGTTCAGTGTGAAGTCGACGGCCAAGGAGATGGATCTCGCGGGAGCCGGGCTGACCACCGGCACGCTCATGCTGCCCGCCGCGGTCGGCTTCTCCCTGCTGTTCGCCGTCTACTCGGCCCTCGTCGGCGTCTTCGTCGTCCGGCGCGAGGAACTCGTCCTCAAGCGGCTGCGCACCGGCGAACTGCGGGACGTGGAGATCCTCACCGGATCCGCGACGCCGGCCCTGCTCAGCGGGCTCGCGCAGTCCCTGCTGCTCGCCGTGGGCTGCGCCGTACTGCTCGACCTGTCCGCGCCGTCCGCGATCCACCTGTCCGTTCTCGGGCTGCTGCTCGGCCTGGTGATGTGCGCCGCGCTCGCGGCGGTCACCGCAAGCTTCACCAGGACTGGTGAGAGCGCGCAGGTCACACCACTGCCCTTCATGTTCGTTTCCATGCTCGGTTCCGGCATGTTCGTCCCGCTGGAGATGCTCCCCGACCGGCTGGCCTCCGTTTGCGAACTGCTGCCGATGACGCCCGTGATCAACCTCGTCCGCGGCGGCTGGACCGGTGACCTGTCCGGAGCCGAGACGCTGGGCGCCGTGGCGACGGCGGTGGCCTGGACCGTGCTGGCGCTGTTCGCTGTACGGCGGCGGTTCCGGTGGGAACCGCGGCACTGACGTACGGACCGAGTGGGAACGGCGGATTCATGCCCAGGCCATGGGGATGGTGGCGGCGGAAGAGCACCCCGGGGAAGGTGGAGACGTACACCCGAGGGTCGTTCCTCTTTCTCGGGGTGTGCGAGATCGTCGGTATCGGTCTGTCCACGTACACGCAGGTGGGACCACGGCTGGCGACCGTGCTGTCGCTGATGGTCGTCACCCATGCCGTGGCGTCCATGGCGACCGTCGCACGGGTGCTGGACTGGACCCTCGGCCGTCGTGCACTGCCGGTGCGGGGGTTGTGGGGGCTCGGCGCCCTCACCGAGGTCCTCGCGGTCGTCGCCGTCGTCATCGGGGAGCACGGCCCCGCGGGCGAGAACGTCGAGAGTACGGCCCTCAGCGTGTTCGTGGGGCTGCAGGGCTTCGGCGCCGGCGTGATAGCGCTCGCGGTGCATCACGACCGGCGGCGGGTCATCGGGCTCGTGAGCGGTTTCGCGGCGGGCGCCGGGATCGTGGCGTTCGCGGCGGGCCTGCAGTGGCTTGCCACACTGATCACGGCGTGCGTCCTGCTGTTGGTCGGGGCTTTCCTCGCCGCCACCGCGGTCTTTTTCCGTCTGGCTGCTCAACGCGGTCTTCACACTCGACGACGCCAAGGAGACCCGGGCCAGGCTCGCCGTCGCCGAGGAGCGGCTGCGGTTCGGCCGGGACCTGCACGACGTGATGGGCCGCAACCTGTCGGTGATCGCGCTCAAGAGCGAGCTGGCCGTCCAGCTGTCCCGGCGCGGGAGGCCCGAGGCGGTGGAGCAGATGATCGAGGTGCAGCGCATCGCCCAGGAGTCGCAGCGCGAGGTCCGGGACGTCGTGCGCGGCTACCGGGAGGCCGCCCTGGAGGTCGAACTGGCCGGCGCCCGGGGGGTGCTCTCGGCGGCCGGGATCGTCGCGGAGGTCACCGGCGAGACGGCCGGCCTGCCCTCCGAGGTGCAGTCGGCGCTCGGCTGGGTGGTGCGGGAGGCGACCACGAACGTGCTGCGGCACGGGGACGCGAAGAAGGTCGCCGTGACGGTGCAGATGCCGGAGGGGCGGGTAGTGCTGACGGTGGAGAACGACGGGGTGACGGCGACGACGGACGGTCCCTCGGCGGGCTCGGGCGGCTCCGGGCTCGCGGGGCTGCGGGAGCGGCTCACCGCGGTGGACGGGACGCTGGAGGCGGGGCCCGTCGGCAAGGGTGTGTTCCGCCTGACGGCCCAGGTGCCGCTGCCGTCCGCCGCGACCGGGGCCGCGCTGGAGGTCGCCCTGTGACGACGACAGTGCGGGTCCTGCTCGCCGACGACGAGCACCTCATCCGCGGGGCGCTGGCGGCCCTGCTGTCCCTGGAGGACGACCTGGTCGTCGTCGCCGAGGCGGCCACCGGCCCGGAGGCGCTGGCGATGGCACGGGCGCACGCGCCGGACGTCGCCGTACTGGATCTCCAGATGCCCGGCGCTGACGGTGTGAAGGTCGCCACATCGCTGCGGGCCGAGCTGCCCGCCTGCAAGGTGCTGATCGTGACCGGTCACGGTCGCCCGGGGCATCTGAAGCGGGCGCTCGCGGCGGGTGTGCGCGGGTTCGTGCCCAAGACGGTCAGCGCCCAGCGGCTCGCCGAGCTGATCCGCACGGTGCACGCCGGAAACCGGTACGTCGACCCGGAGTTGGCCGCCGACGCGATCTCCGCCGGGGACTCGCCGCTGACCGCGCGGGAGGCCGAAGTACTGGGGCACGCTGCCGACGGGGCGCCTCTCGCGGGGATCGCCGAGCGTGCCGCGCTCGCCGAGGGGACCGTACGGAACTACCTGTCGTCGGCCGCGAGCAAGCTCGGTGCGGAGAACCGCCACGCGGCGGTGCATCTCGCACGGGAGCGGGGTTGGATATAAGACCGTGTCGTGTGGGGTGAGGCGGACGAGTCGCTTGTAGCAACAGAGGGCGGCGAGGCCGGGAACGGCCAGGCATTGCGCGTCACCGGCCCGATCGACTGCCGGCACGCAGGTGTGCGCTATCCAGGAAACGAAAGATTGGTTTAGTGCGAACCGGAAAAAGACTCACCCAACGGGCGTTGATCAAGTAAACGCCACTGTAGGCCCAGGTCGGCGTCGAAGGTTCACTCGATCTCCCAAATACTGGGTACCCCTCCTTCCCCTGACCGCGATCGCGGCCGTGCTTGCATGGCTCAACCGGAGCCCGTGGTGGAGTTGGGCAGTCGTGGGCGCGCTGCTCGCGCCCCTCGGTGTGACCGCACACTGGTGGCTTCGAGGGCGGGCCCTGCTCCAAGTGGGGGGCTGGCTGCTTGCCGGAGCACTCGTGAGTACCACTGCCGTTCTCGCCTACCCACCCCCGCAGAACCGCATCGCGGGCGGGACCGATCCCCAGCCTTCCGCGCTCGTCTCCACGCGGGAGGGGCCCGTGCCAGGCGTCCTCAACGACGAGCGCACGGTCGAGATATTCGCGGGCATCCCCTACGCCCGGCCCCCCGTGGGAGATTTGCGTTGGAGTCCGCCTCAGCCTCCCGAGCCGCGCTCCGAGGTGTTCACCGCCGACCGGTTCTCGGACGTTCCCGTTCAAGGCACGTCAACCTTCTTCACTCGAGCGCTTTCCCAGGTCGTCGACATACCTCTGGAGGACACGTTCCTCAACCCGTATCCGGTCAGCGAGGACAGTCTCACCCTCAACATCTGGCACAGCACGAAGCCCGCCTCGGCGAAGCTTCCCGTGCTCGTCTACGTTCCGGGCGGGGGGTTCACGACTGGTTCGGGAGCTTTGCCGCTCTACGACGGCGAGGCACTCGCTTCCAGGGGTGAGGCGATCGTCGTCACACTCAACTACCGGCTGGGAGTGCTCGGATTCCTTTCCCATCCGGAACTCGCGGCAGAATCCAAGGAGAACGCTTCGGGTAATTACGGGATCCTCGATCAGATTGCCGCGCTGAAATGGATCCGGCAGAACATCGCGGCGTTCGGCGGTGACCCGGCCCAAGTGACGGTCGCGGGAGAGTCCGCCGGCGGCGCGAGCGTGTGCATTCTGGGGGCGACGCCACTCGCTGAAGGACTGGTGGACGGCATCATTGCCGGGAGCGGGGCCTGCATGGGCACGGCCGGAAGCACCGAGAAGGACGATCAGGCCGATACCAGGGCGGCGGCAGAGGACGCCGGCAGACGTCTGAGCGAGAACCTGGGGGGCGCCTCCGTGGAGGAGATGCGCAAGATGCCCGTCAAGCGCATCCTCGACGCCGCCAAGTCACTCGACGCCCACTGGCGTCCCTCCTCGACGGCCACCTCCTGGACCGGCCGCCGGCGGAGATCTACGCATCCGGAGAACAGCTGGACGTGCCGACCCTTCTCGGCAGTAACGCGGACGAGGCCTCGCTCGCTCTGGCCAGCCCACCGGACACCGACGCGGACAAGTATCAGGAGTCGGTCCGCAAGACGTACGGCGCGGACGCCGAGCGCTTCCTGCGGTTGTACCCCGGTGAGAACCAGGAACAAGTGCTGAAGTCCCGTCTGCAGGCCGACACCGACAAGATCATGACTCGCGCCATGCACCGCTGGGCGCGGCTGCAGACTCAAACGGGCGAGTCAGCCGCGTACCTCTACTACTTCACTCGCGTCCCGCCGGAAAAAGGCCTCGAGAAGTTCGGCGCCTATCACGGTGCGGAGGTGATGTACGCCTATGACAACCTCGGGAAGGACAATGACGCCGCATACGAAGAGGTCGACTACAGGTTGCGCGACCAGATGAGCGCGTACTGTGTCAATTTCGTGCGTACGGGCGACCCGAACGCATCGGGCCTGCCGGTCTGGCCCACGGTGGAGCGAGCACCCGAGCAAGTCATGGAATTTGGTGAAGGCAGCGCGCCGGCAACCCGGCCGCGGTCGGACGCCATCGACTTCTGGATGGACTACGACGGACCGATCCCGTAGCAACGATGCGATCTGGCGAGCCCTGTAACCAGGCTGCCGACAGTACCGTCAGCCGGTCAAGCCTCCCGGCAGAAACCGCCCGTAGGCTTGACCGGCGGGAAAGTGCTGGAAGCAGTCGGCGATGCCTTCGCTGCGGGCGGCCGTGGCGTCACGCGTGCGGCCGGGTCGCAGGCCCGACGTAGAAGCGCTGCCGCTGCATCACCAACGGCATGGCCGACAGGAGGGTGTTGGTGCCGTAACCACTGATGATGAGATCGGCTTGTCTTCCTCGATCAGCCGCTCATGGATCTCGGGAACCAGGGAGGCGCCTGCGTGGTCGTCGTGGCAGACGAGCTCGACCGGGCGGCCGAGCAGGCCGCCCCGGCTGTTAATGTCCTGCTGCCGGATCTCATGGGTGAGACGGGCCGACCGGCTGTTGTCCGCAAGCGGACCGGTCAGCGACAGGCAGCAGCCGATACGGATCGGTGCCGGGGCGGCAGCCATGTCAGGCGTCGTTTACGGGGCGTCCCGTGGCGAGCAGCTGCGTCTCCCAGGTGAAGGCGACGCCGGTGGCGCCCCCGTGCTGAAGCATAACCTCGGTCAAGCCCGGGAGGGTCTCCTCACGCGCATAGTCGCGCTGCCACTCACTCATCACGGCCAGCCAGGTGATGGGTACCACTCCCGCCTGGACCATGCGCCGCACGGCCATGTCATGAGCTTCCTTCGAGGCGCCGCCCGAGGCATCGGTGACGACGAAGACCTCGAAGCCCTCACCCGCCGCCTGTATCGCGGGCATCGCGACACAGACCTCCGTCCACAGGCCGGCGATGATCAGTTTCTTGCGGCCGGTCGCCTTGACGGCGTCGACGACGCGCTCGTCCTGCCAGGTGTTGACGAACGTGCGGTTGATCGGCTTCTGCTCCGGGAACTCGTCCTGCAGTCCCTTGATGAGGTAGCCGCCGCGCTCTTCCAGCACGGTCGTCAGGATGGTCGGTACGTCGAACGCCTTGGCGGCCTTGGCGAGGCCGACAGCGTTGTTCACGATCATCGTGGGCTCGTGGCTGTTCAGGTTGGCGAACTGGAACGGCTGGTGGTCGATCAGGACGACGACGCTCTCCTCGGGCGTCAGCAGCGCCTGCAGTCCGGACTTGGCTTCTTTGCTCATGGGGTCCCTCTCCGGGGTATGTATCATGCGCGCCCAGACGGCGCCACGCCGATATGGCTTCACGTATCCGCACAGGCGCCCTGAAGGCGAACTGGCCGGCCACCAGCCCGATCGGCAAGATTGCTCCGCAAGCCGCCGCGGTCTTCGCAAGAGACGGCCCGCGGTACCAGGTGACTACCGACCTCAACTGGATGACGTGACACCTACGTTAGACACAGGCAACTTGACGTGTCAACCAGATGTCGATCCACCTCTAGATGCAAACTCGCCAGGTCAGCTCAAAAGTTGTCGCACCAGATGGTGGCCCATAACTCCTGGACAGGAGTGAGATGACCTTGTCGTGCCTGGTGTGACCATGGCGCGGGAAGCGTCGAGGGTGAACCGCTCCGGGATTGTCAATCCCCTCGAACTGTGGAGACCTTCCTATGCAGCCAGCTCCTCGGTGAAGCTGGCCCAGCAGTCGTGTTCGTAGTCGATCGGGCTTTTCCAATGGCACACGCTGTATAGCCGACGGGTGTTGTAGAAGTCGGTGATCCAGGTAGCGATCCTGATCCGGGCCGCGGTGCGGGTGGTGAAGGTGTGCCGGTGGACGTACTCGACCTTCAGTACGCTGTTGAACGCCTCGCTGACGGCGTTGTCGAGACAAGATCCGACCCGGCCCATGGACTGGAAAACACCCAGCCGGCGGCAGGCCCGGCGGAACCTCCGTGAGGCGTACTCGCTGCCGCGGTCCGTGTGGAAGATGAGGCCGTGCACGTCACCGCCACGGGTCGTCGCGGCCATGTGCAGGGCAGCGACGACCAGTTCGGCATCGTGGCGTGCCCCCATCGCGTAGCCCAGCAGGCGGCGGGAGAAGAGGTCGATGACCGTGACCAAGTACAGCTTGCCTTCGCCGGTTTCGATCTCCGTCATGTCCCCGCACCGGACCAGGTCGGGTGCCTCGGCGGTGAAGTCGCGGCGCACGAAGTCCGGGGCGGCCGGTCGCTTGCCAGGGAGCTGACGGAAAATAACTCCTCGGTTTCGGCGGGCTGTTGGCTCGTAGGATGTGGGTGTTACGGAGGGGACCGAGGCGAATCTGGCAGGGGTGTTCGAGCTGCTGTTGCCGCACCTGGATGAGCGGCAACGGCGGTTGGTGCTGGGGGCTGCCGCCCGGGTACGGGGGCACGGTGGAGTTCGTTTGGTGGCTGAGGCTGCGGGAGTGGCGACGTCCACGGTGTCGCGTGGGCTGCGTGAACTGAATCAGGGTGAGGAGCCCGGTGGCCGGGTCCGGGCGGTGGGTGGGGGCCGCAAGCGACTACGGGATGTCGATCCGGAGCTGGTGCCGGCCTTGCTGGCGCTGGTGGAGCCGGACCAGCGGGGCGATCCGGAATCGCCGTTGCGGTGGACGGTGAAGTCCACCCGGGCTCCGGCCGCGGAGCTGTCGAGGCAGGGCCACCGGATCGGGCACGACACAGTGGCAGCCCTGCTGAAGACCGAGGGCTTCTCGCTGCAGGGCACCTCGCGTACCACCGGGGGGCCCGGCATCCTGACCGGGACGCTCAGTTCCGTTATATCAACGAGCGGGTCGGGGAGTTCACCGCGGCCGGGCAGCCGGTCATCAGCGTGTCCGCCAAGAAGAAGGAGACCCTGGGCAACTACGCGGCCACGGGCGGGAGTGGCACCCGGCCGGACAGCCCGTCCAGGTCCGCGCCCACGACTTCCCCGAGAAGGGCCCGTTGAAGGCGGTGCCGTACGGGATCTATGACATCGGCGCGGATGCCGGCTGGGTCTCGGCCGGCTGCGACGGCGACACCGCCGCCTTCGCCGTGGCCACTCTGCGCCGCTGGTGGGACAGCGAGGGGCGGCACCGCTACCCGGACGCCCCCCGTCTGCTGATCACGGCCGCCCACGCCCTGACCTGGTGCGATGCCAAGTGTCCAGGCGACTGGACACCCGTGGAGCGTCACTTCCGCGACGGGCACACCGACACCTGGTGGGCCGCCGATGCCCGCCTGGGTGGCTACGGACCCGACTCACCCTGCCGCCTGATCGTGGCCACCACCGACCCAGTCGGACTCCCGGAGAAGGCCACCCGGTACCTGGCCACCAACCTGCCCCACCCCAACGCACCCCATACCACCACCAGCCCGCACCCGCCGGCCGACCTCGCCGAGATCATCCGCCTCTACGGCCTGCGTCCGTGGATCGAGCAGAGCTACAAGCAGATCAAGGACGAACTCGGCTGGGCCGACCTCCAAGTCCGCTCCGACCGCGCCATCCGCCGCCACCAGACCCTGGTCAACTGCGCCTTCTCCTTCTGCTGGGACCAATGGTTCGCCCCACCCGGACCCCTGGATGCCACCGCGCCGGACCCGTGCCCCGACGAGGGGCCAGAGAGGGGGACCGGCCCCGTCCCACCAGCCCCAACCGCCTTGTTGGCCCCGGGGCTTACGAGCCATCCGTTCCTGACTCACCCCCGCCGTCACCCTCAACCGATGGCGGCGAGCCTGGACGGACACGGACCCACCCTCCGAGCTCCAGGCCCTGATCGACGCGGTCACCACCGGACACGGCATCGACCTCCACCTCCGGATTTAACGAACTACCGGTAATCGCTGAGGTACTGGTCGTGCGACGGTGCCGGAGAGTCGCATCGGGAGAACGGCGCATCAACGTGGATGTGGCGCCTCAACAACAGTTCGGCGCCACATACGCCTCTCGTCGGCGGCGATGACGCAGTTCCGCGTCATGAGAAGCCGTCAGGGGAACAGCCGGTCGTCCACCGTCACTTCGAGAGGAAGTCGCGCAGCGCGGTGTTGACCTCGTCGGCGTGGGTCCAGAGCAGGCCGTGAGGCGCTCCTTCGACCTCGACGTAGTCGGCCTCGGGGAGTGCCTTGTGGAATCGGCGCCCAGTGGCGTCGATCGGGAGGATGTTGTCCTTCGTTCCGTGCAGGATCAGTGCGGGCTTGCCGCTCGCGCGGACCGCCTCGACGTCGGCGCGGAAGTCCTCGATCCATGCCGGTACCACAGCGTACGCAGCCACCGGGGCGCTGCGGATCGCGACGTTCCAGCTACCGGTCACGACCTCCTCGCTGATACGGGTGCCGAGGTTCTCGTCGAGGTTGTAGAAGTCCGCGTAGAACTGCTTGTACCAGGCGTACCGATCCGCCTTTGCGGTCGCGGCGATGCCGTCGAAGACCTCCTGCGGCACTCCGTCGGGGTTGTCGTCGCGGGCGACGAGAAACGGCTCGAGCGAGGCGAGGAAGGCGAGCTTCGCGACACGCTCATGACCGTAGCGACTCACGTAGCGGGCGAGTTCCCCGGTGCCCATCGAGAAACCGACAAGGACGACGTCCTGGAGGTTGAGGGTCTCAAGGACCGTGTTCAGGTCAGCGGCGAAGGTGTCGTAGTCGTAACCGGAGTTCACCTTCGACGACTGGCCGAAGCCACGACGGTCATAGGTGATGACCCGATAGCCCTGGGCCAACAGCTCGCGCGTCTGACGTTCCCAGCTGTGCCCGTTCAGCGGGTAGCCGTGGATCAGGACGACCGGCTGCCCGGAACCCTGATCCTCGTAGTAGAGCTCGACCGGCGTACTGTTCTCCGTGCCGACGGTGATGTAACCCATGATTTCTTTCCCTTCTGGCCGACGAAACGAACACCGGCCCATATCTGTGTGTGAGAACCCTGTGTTATCGGAGGCGGGTCAGAGGATTCGCCGATCCGTATCCGGCTGGCTCCTGTGCTGAGCTGCCCTGCGTCGGGATCACAGCCTGATCCACGTTGTCTACGACTGTGACTCGGCCACCATCGCCGGGATCGGGATCGGGCATGGTCGATTCTGGGTCGACGAGGTAGACCTCGTGACCAGTCAGCGTCAGCCGGCGTGCGACCTCCAGCAGCATGCGCCGTGCCACATCGTCGATCGAATAGACCCTTGTCAGGTCGAAAGCCACCCTGACGTCCGAAGGCAAAATGTCCATGGCTTCCTGAACAACTCTCTCGGCTCCGGCAAAGCCGACGCCACCTTGCAGTTGCAGGACCCGGAGCGCGTTCGGTCCGCTGCCAACGACATGGTGGGACCGCACGACGGCACGCGCGGCGGCGGGGACCTCCATCACATGCAGACCCATGTCCGAAGAGAATCGCTCGAACAGTGACACCCCGCGAACGCTGTTCCCGTGACCGTCCAGTCGTGGTGAGAACGTGGCAATGCCGATCTGTCCGGGGAGCGCGCCGATCAGGCCCCCGGCCACCCCGCTCTTTGCCGGAATACCGACCTGGGTCGCCCAGTCACCAGCGGCGTCGTACATTCCACAGCTGAACATGACACTCAGCACCTGACGCACCACCGGTTCCGGTACCACCTGCTCACCCGAGAGAGGGTTGATCCCACGGTTGGCCAACGTCGCGGCCATCATGGCCAGATCACGCGTGGTGACGAGCACGGAACACTGGCGCGTGTAGCCGTCCACGATGGTCCTTGGGTCCTTGGTGAGGACATCGTGACTGCGGAGCATGTGGGCAATGGCGAGGTTGCGGTGCGCGTGCTCCATCTCTGACGCACATACCGCCTCATCCATCTTCAGTCGACGACCGGCGAACGCCGAGAGGCCGTGGAGCACGCGTTCCACACGCTCCGTCGGATTCAGGTCCTCCGCGCCGGCCAGTGAGTGTACGGTGATCGCGCCAGCGTTGATCATGGGATTGAGAGGGCGCCCCGTATCGCTTTCGAGAGAGATCTCGTTGAACGCCTCTCCGGACGGTTCGACACCGACTTTGGCGAGCACGGGGTCGAATCCGCGATCAGACAGGGCCAACGCATACACGAACGGCTTGGAGATCGATTGGATTGTGAACTCGATGTCGATGTCACCGGCGCCATAGACCTCTCCGTCAATCATAGCAAAGGCCGCACCGAGGCGCTCGGGGTCCGCTGCTGCGAGCTCAGGGATGTATCCCGCCGGCTCTCCGGACGTGTCCGACTCCACATCTCTCAGTACCTCGGCCAGATAGTCGGGAATGATTGGCCGCATTCGTCCTCCATGCATAATTGCCATCTTCACGCCGTGAGAACCGCGTTGCGTCCGCCCTGGTACCAGGAGGCACCTGGCGGCACTTCACTGCGTCACATTGTCGATGCAACCAGGGAGATGACCTCACGCTTCGCCGAGCGCGGCGCGCGTGATTACTCCTATGTCGTCAGGTATCGGCTGACGGAACACACCACCGTTCGCGACAAATTCGTCGCCATGCACCCGCAGATAGCGAGCGAACATCGGGCACAACGGCACGAACAATTGTGTAGGAGCTGATCGGGCCAGCGAGATCGAGCTCGACCGCCACGGATGCGGCGGGGTTGTCAGCCAACCCTTGAGTCATCTGACTGTCTTTCTGCAGAGAGCGTCACGGCGTGGCCACGGTTCTCCGGTCCGGCTGAGGTGCTTCTGTTCTTCTGTTACGAGCGCTCAAAAAGTCTTGTCGGAGCGGGGGTGGCGGTAAGCACGCGAAGCCGGTCGGCGTCGACATTGGCTCCGAAGGCGGGGGTTCCGGGCTCGAGCCGGACGCCCGCTGCGAGGTCGCCGATGGTGAGTGGGTCGAATCCGAGAGTGTCGATCAGCGCAGACACGACGGCGAGATCCTTGGGCGAGTCGCCGGCGATCGCGATGGCCTTGCGTCCGAGGCCGCCGGCTGGACGAGCCCCGTCCTCGAGGTCGTGGTAACCCATGTGGTTGAGGGCTTTCACGACACGTGCGCCTATCAGGAACCGCTGAACGACTTCGCTCGAAGAGGTGTCGGGAGGGAGGATCGCGTCGCGGGGACCATCGACCTCCCACCAGTGGTTCATCGCGTCGATGACCAGCTTTCCCTCCAGCTTCGGGACTGGGAGGTCGCGGTGTTTGCCGAGCGGGAGAGCCAGGACCACCACGTCGGCGGCATCCGCGGCCTGGGCCGGCCATACGGCGGTCGCTCCGGGGGTGAGGATCTTGGCGGTAAGCGCGATCTTGGAGGGATCACCGGACCCGGAGATCAGGACTCGATAGCCGGCGGCGACCGCCAGGCGCGCCAGGACGGTGCCGACTTTCCCGGCTCCCAGGATCCCGACAGTGGTGACAGGGTTGGTCATCGCGCCGCTCCCGCCGTGGCCGCGGGCTGCTCGGCCAGAAGCTCGCGGATCCGAGGGATGACCTGGGTGCCGTACAGCTCGACCGAACGCAGACGTGCGGAGGCTGAAACGGTGCCGGCGGCGGAGTAGATCAAGTCGAACCGGCCCGCGTTCAGGACCCGGATGGCATGGGCGATCTTGGCCGCGACCGTCTCGACCGAGCCGACGTACAGCGACCCGCGGTCCACCTCGGCGTCGAATTCTTCCCGGCGGAGCGGCGGCCAGCCGCGCTGCCCCCCGATCCGGTCGCGGATCTCCTTGTACCCAGGGTAGAAGAGCTCCTTGGCCTCTTCGTCAGTGGAGGCGACGAAGCCGGGCGAATGCGTGCCGATCGGCTGTGCGGTCGTGCCGAACTCCTGGCTGGCAAGCCGGTACAGATCCACGTAGGGAGCGAACCGGTCGGGGGCGCCGCCGATGATTGCGAGCATGAGCCGGAAGCCGTACTGAGCGGTGCGGAGCACGGACTGCGGTGTCCCGCCAACCCCTACCCAGGTGTTGAGACGTCCCGAATCCGTCTTCGGGTACACGTCCGCATCGTGCAGGGCGGCACGCGTGGTGCCTTCCCAGCTGACCGGCTTCTCGTCCAGGAGCCGATGGAAAAGGTCGATCTTCTCCTCGAACAGCACCTCGTAGTCCTTGAGGTCGTACCCGAACAGGGGGAACGACTCGGTGAAGGAACCGCGTCCGAGGATCACCTCGGCGCGGCCGTTGGAGAGCGCATCGACCGTGGCGAACCGCTGGAACACTCGCACCGGGTCGTCCGAGGACAGCACTGTCACGCCCGAGGCCAGCCGGATGCGCTTCGTGGCTGTCGCGATGCCCGCCAGCACTGTCTCAGGGCTGGAGATCGCGTACTCGGGCCGGTGGTGCTCGCCCAACGCAACAACGTCGATACCGACCTGGTCGGCAAGGACCGCTTCGGTCACCGCGGCGCGGATCGCCTGCGCGTGCGAGACGATCACGCCCTGGTCGTTTCGGGGCCGGTCTCCGAAGCTGTCGATACCGAACTCGATTTGCGAAACATCCATCGTGTTCACTTCGCTCAACGCTTTCGTTGTGTCAGGGTGTGGCGGTGCGTGGTTCGTGACGACAGGGCGGGACGTCCGTCCCGGGCGACCTGCGCGAGTTCCCCGCCGGTCAGGTCCCGCGCCCACACCACCTCCGCCGGTCTAGTTGACACGTAAACCATGACACTTCTATGGTTGGCATGTCAACTAGATTGTGTCGCGGTGGGTGCAGCTGCACGTCGCCAGCCGGGAGCGCCCCTCTTGATAGGCGGGCTTGGTGCTTTCGCACTCGGCGACATCGGTGCGCGCATTATCGAGCTTCTCGACATCGAAAGTTTGCCGTACTGCGTGATCAATATCTCGCGGTGCCTCCGTCCCCAGCATTGGCCATATGCCCGATGCTAGGAGCGTGATCTATTGGATGGACTTCCTTCCCTCTGCCGTATTGATATCCATAATCCCTGGCGCGAACCAGCTGTTGGGCCTGAGTAACGCCATCCGATCCGGCGCTTCCTGGGCTCTTGCCGGCATCCTCGCGCGCCTCGCTGCCTTCACTCTGCTGATCGGCATCGTCGTACTGGGTCTCGGCGCGGTCCTCGCACAGTCTCCTGGTGTGCTGACCGTAATTAAATGGAGTGGAATAGCGTATTTGGTCTGGATTGGTGTGGCAGCGCTGAGAAGCAGGCCGGAGGCCGCTTCGGTGGTCGAGGACGAAGAGGGCCGCACCGGTCGGTGGCGGATCCCCCGCCAGGAATTTATGGTCGCAATAACCAACCCCAAAGCGCTTCTGCTTTTCGCGGCACTCCTCCCTCAATTCACGAGCGGCGGACAGGATGCGGAACTGCACATTGCCGTTCTGGGCCTGGCCTACATGGGCGTTGAAGCCGTCATTGGCGGCCTCTACGTCGGAGCCGGGAGGAATCTTCGATGGCGGCTTCGGTCGTACAAGGGATCGATCGCTCGTCGGGTCGACCAGATTTCGGGAATCTGCATCCTCGCACTTTCGGGTGCGTTGGCCTTGAGCAGTGTTTGACGCGGGTCCGCCTCTGATCAGGTGTTCTGTCGGGCGTACTCGGTGGGTGCGAGTCCATAGCGCTGCTTGAAGGCGCGGCTGAAGTGGCTGCTGTCGGCGAACTGCCAGTGCGCGGCGATTTCCGAGACGGCCAGCCGAGAAGCCGACAGCGCCTGCCTGGCCAACTCCAAGCGCCGTTCCCGGATGTAGGCGGTCACCGATTCCCCACCCGCCGCGAACGCGCGCTGCAAAGTACGCACGGAAACGTTCAGTTCCCGGGCCAGCATCGCCGACGAGAGATCGGCGTCGGCGAGCCGCTGCTCTGCGAGGTTCTTCGCCGCCTGGGCGAGGGCCGGGGCAAGGCGGGTGTTCACATCGTCGAAGCCGTGGTGCGTCACCGCGGTGGCCAACTCGACCAGCGTGTCTCGCGCGGCCTGGACACCGGCCGGGCTCAGATCGGGCAGCGCCTCCTCAACCATGTTGGCGTGCGCCACCAGGAGGCGTACCTCGGCGGCGTCGGCGTGACCGGCGACTTCGCGGCCACCGAGTAGAAGAGAGAAGGGAGCAGCGGGCAGTACGATGCACTGCGCTCTCGTGTGGGGCGGGAGAGCGAAGTGATGCATCCGCGCGGCATGCCGCAGCAGGAAACATCCCGCCACCACGGTGTGTTCCACGGTGTTGCGCTTGCTGCCCAGCGCCCAGGCTCCGCTGTGCACCAGCCATAGGCGGACCTGGTCGGCGTCATGACTCGGTCCGTCCGCCGTCTGCGCTGCCGATGCCCCGTCCACGCTGGTGATCGCCACGTCGCGCACCCTGGCGGCACGGAAGCGGACCCGGAAGTCGGTCGCTGTCGCCGCGCTGAACCGGGGGAGGGGGAACTCATCTCCGACGTGGGTACGCCAGCTCCGCTCGAAGTCGTCCCGACCGGTCGTGGCCGCGCGGCGTGAGTCGAGCGAGAAGGATGCCGTCTTGTTGTCGTCCATCGTCCTACGAGTCTGCTCTCAGGATGTGTTTGTCGCCGATGTTCCGGTCGGTTGTCGCCCTGATGCATGCCGAGACTTCTGTGATCTTCCTAGTGTTCGAAGCACGCACACATCAGGAGGACTTGGTGAACGACCAGAACGGCCGCGTGGCCGTGATCACCGGCGCCGGGGGCGGCCTGGGCGTCCATATCGCGTACCGCTTCGCCGCCGACGGATATACCACAGTACTGGTGGGGCGCACCGAATCGGCCTTGCGCCAGGCCGTCGAGAGCGGCCCGGACAGGGGCGACATGCACCCGTGGGCCGGCGACGTCTCCGACCTGGCTGCCGTCACCGCACTCATGGACGGGGTGGCCGAGCGGTTCGGGCGTCTGGACGTCCTCGTCAACAACGCGGGGCTGGCGGTGCCGGGCACCGTGGAGAGCACGAGTGAGGATGCCTATCGTGCCATGATGAGCGTGAACGTCGACGGCGTGTTTTTTGCCTCCCGCGCCGCCTTGCCCCATCTGCGCGAGGTCCGCGGGTGCATCGTCAATATCGGATCCGTTGGTGGCGTGCGCGGTGACTGGACGCAGGCTGCTTACAACGCGACCAAGGGAGCGGTGGCCAATCTGACCAATGCGATGGCCCTCGACCATGGCCGGGAGATTCGGGTCAACGTGGTCCATCCCGGTGTGACGACCAGCCGCGAGGAGATCCGGATGGCGCTCGCCGAAGGTACGCCGTTGCGCGACCGGTTCGACGACCGGGTGCCCATGGGCCGGCCCGGCGATCCCGCCGAGGTGGCCGCTGTCGTGGCGTTCCTTGCCGGCTCCGGCGCCTCGTACGTCAACGGCGCGCACATCGCCGTCGATGGTGGTCTGACCGCGTCGAACGGCCAGACCGATCTCTTCCGCTGACGCGACGCGACCACGGCTTCACCCTTGTAGGGGGCGGCGTCGCCGCGACCGGATCGGCGACCCGCGCCCTCGGCGTGCAGCTGTGACGCCTCGAATCGACACCAGCGGGTCACCCCACACACCAGGGTGGGAGCCGCGAAATGAAGGGGAAGCAGTGGTCTTCAAGCTGGATGTACCAGGCCGCATGGTTCGCGGTGACGTGGATGAAGGCTATGGCGCAGTGGCCGACGCCTTTCGCGAGAACTTCGCCGTACGCAACGAGATCGGCGCTGCCTGCGTCGTCTACCACGGCGGGCGGAAGATCGTGGACCTCTGGGGCGGCTACCGGGACGGCCGCAACCGTCTTCCCTGGGAGGCGGAAACGATGGTGCCGGTCTTCTCCACGTCCAAGGGCGTGGCAGCAGTGGCGCTCGCAGTGTTGCACGCACGTGGTCTGCTCGACCACGATGAGCGTGTGGCGTCCTATTGGCCCGACTTCGCCGCCGCCGGCAAGGGCGATGTCACCGTCCGTCAACTGCTCGCCCATCAGGCAGGGCTGGCGGTGATCGACCGGCCACTCGGGCTCGGCGACCTGACTGGCTCCCGCACCCTCGCCACGGCTCTTGCCGAGCAGCGTCCGGCATGGGAGCCGGGCACCCGGCACGGCTACCACGGCCAGTCATTGGGCTGGTACGAGAGCGAGCTCATCAGCCGGATCGACCCTGGAAAACGCCGTATCGGCCGGTTTTTCGCCGACGAGGTCGCGACGCCGCTCGGCCTCGACTTCCACTTCGGCCTGCCGCAGGACACTGATCGCGATCGGGTCGCCCGTATCCACGGATTTCGCTCCTGGGAGATGATGCTGCACCTGAGAGCGATGCCGGCAGCATTCGTCCGGGCATACGCGAATCCGCGGAGCTTGACCGCCAGGGCGTTCGGCAATCCGCGGGTGCTGGGCACCGTGGAGAACTTCAACCGGCCGGATGTGCAGGCCGCGGAGATTCCGGCGGCCAACGGCGTCGGCCAGGTGCGGTCGATCGCCAAGCTCTACGGCGAGGTGGCGACCGGCGGCGCCGCCCTGGGCCTCACCGATGCCACAATGGACGCGTTGCGCGTCGCTGCCCCACCTCCGGAGAACGGACTGTTCGACGAGGTGCTGCGCGTCGAGACGAGGTTCTCCCTGGGGTACGTCAAGCCGTTCCCGGCGTTCAGGTTCGGCTCCGAGTCGGACCGGGCCTTCGGGACGATGGGCCTGGGCGGGTCGTTCGCCTTCGCAGACCCGGACACCGGTACGGGCTTCGCGTACGCGATGAACCGCACTGGCTTCCGGCTCTGGGACGATCCTCGTGAAGTGGCCCTGCGGGAGGCGCTCTTCGCGCGGGTCCTTGGCGAGCGGCCTCAGCGGCCCGACCCGGCCTCCAGGGGTTCCGGCCTCTGATTCGCGAAGCACTTGAGTGTGTTCCACGTCTCAGAAGACTTGCGCAAACACCGGCCGTGAGTTGAAACTTCAACTCGTCATCGAGGATGTGATCCTCTGTCTGGAGGACGTGTCATGGCCGAGCAACTGACCGGCCGCAGCTACCGCTTTGACCTCGGCGATCTGAAGGTGCGCTTCACCTTCGACTCGCCGACCCAGGGCAGCTTCGTGGTGGTGCACGGTGCGGGGCTCGCCCCTGACGGTCACGCCGAAACGGTGGCTCTGAACCTGCGGGAGATCCGCGAAGGCGTCTATCTGAACTCCTGGACCGAGGCGAGCGGGGCCACGGTGACGCACCTGGAGGACTTTGGAAACGGGACGTTGTATTCCAACGTGACCGTCGACGGCAAGCTCCACCACTTCACCGGAACGATCAAGGAGGCCTGACCATGACCCAGTACGCCGCCGCGCAGGACGATCAGGCAGAAGGCAACGTCGACATCGTGCTCACCGCGATGCGGGAGTTGTTCGCCGACAAGGACCTCACCGCGATAGATCGATACTGGGCTGAGCCCTACATTCAGCACAGCCCGCAGATGCCCAATGGGCTCGACGCCCTGCGCAATGTCGTTCCAAATCTGGAGGGCTTCTCCTGGGAGCCGCAGCGGATCGCCGCCCAGGGCGATCTGGTCTTCACCCACAGCATCGTCCACGGCTGGGCCCCGCACCCCGTGGCCATCGTCGACATCTTCCGGCTGGACGACGGACGCATCGTGGAGCACTGGGACGTCGTCCAGGACATCGTCTCTCCCGAAGAATCCGCCAACGGCAACACTATGGTGTAGACCCGCGCCACCCGGCGCCGGCCTTGCCGCCGCCAAGGGCGGCCGACGTGCGGCTACTTCTGCCCCGATCCTCAGAGGTTGACAGGTCAACCATGCTGCCCTAGGGTTCCGGGTGAAAGCTCAGCCAACCCTGCGCCCTTCCAGTCCTGGCGTGGGAGGAGAGGGGGGAGGCCCCCATCGACCGGCGGCCCCGTGCATCAGGACGTCCCTTCGGGTCGGCGCAGGGCAGACCTCTCGTGATCCAGGCAGTCGCGTCCCCCGCCCGGTCAGTCCGGCTGCTTCTCCATGTGGTCCAGGACGCGCTTGGAGATCCGGCCGAGTGTGCTGAGCTGGTTCGGGGTCAGGGCGTCGATGAACAGGCGGCGGACGTGCTCGACGTGCGGGGGTGCGGCCTCTTCGATCGCCTTGTAGCCGGCCGGGGTGGCGACGATGAATGCTCCGCGTCCGTCGTCGGGGCATTCCTCCCTGGCCACGAGCCCGCGTTTCGCCATCCGCGTGACCTGGTGGGACATTCGGCTCTTCTCCCACTCCACGAGTTTGGCCAGATCCAGGAAGCGCATCCGCCCGTTGCCTCTTTCGGTGAGGCTGACGAGCACGATGTAGTCGGCTGCTGAGAATCCGGAGTCGGCCTGGATGCGCCGGGACAGCCGTCCGATGAGTGTCTCCTGCATTCGGATGAAGCTGTCCCAGGCGGCCTTCTGTTCTGGGTCGAGCCAGCGCGGTTGTGCGTCCATGGGGGCAGTCTAACGAAATCGTTGACAGCTCATCTACTGGCGGTGGCGGCGATGCAACCCTCAGCGAGGGTGCGTGCGTCGTGACCGGGATGCTTCGGTTCACGCCCGGCCGGCGAGTGCTCGAGCCGTGTCTCCTGCAGGCATGGAGGCCGGCACTCCGTGCTCGCTCGGCGCTGCGGATGCCTTCGTCATGGGTTAAGTTGATGCATCAACCTTGCGAGGCTAGGCTGATGTCCTGGCTGACGGGATTCTGCCGAGTTGAGCGGGATCAGACCCCACAAGGAGGACACATGACGGTCGAAGTGAGCGACGTGCCCGAGGCGAAGCGCTACGAGGCCCGTGTCGATGGAGAGTCCAAGGTGGCGGGCGTCGCGGAATACATCCGCACGACGGAACTCGTTGCGTTCGTGCACACCGAGGTCGAGACGGAGCGCGAGGGCGCGGGAGTCGGGTCCGCACTGGTCCGTACAGCCCTTGACGAGGCACGTGCCGCGAACCTGCGGGTGCTGGCCACCTGTCCCTTCTTCGCGGGCTGGATCAGCCGGCACCCCGAGTACCAGGACCTGCTGTACCAGTCCCGCAGCAGGGTCAGTGACTGAAAGCCGAGCACGGCAGTAATGGAGGCGGGCATGAGCGGCGAATCGGAGCAGAAGGCGTACCGGACGGAGTCGATCACGGTGACCTTCGAGGCCAGGCGCTGCCTGCACGCCGCCGAATGCGTCCATGGCCTGCCCGAGGTGTTCGACCCGACGAAGCGACCGTGGATCCAGCCGGACAAGACTACGGCCGAGCGCCTGGCGGAGGTCGTGCGGCGCTGTCCCTCGGGCGCGCTCCAGTACGAACTCGTGGAGGGCGGGACGGAGTCCCCCGACCGGCCCACCACGATCACCCGCAGTGCCGCCGGGCAGCTGACCGTGCGCGGTGAGCTGAGTGTGGACACGCCGCAAGGCGCGCGCGCCGAGACCAGGGTCATGCTGTGCGGCTGCGGGCAGAGCCGCCTCCAGCCGTACTGCGACCATGCGGGGCCCTGCGGTGAGTGACGCGGCCGTGCCCGCTTCCCGCGTGTACCACCCAAGATCTTGGAGTCGAGCAGATGTCCCTTGCAGTGCAGTTCTCCGAGTACGGCACCCCTGATGTGCTGCGTGTCGTCGATGTTCCGCCGCTCACCGCGGGCCCCGGGCAGGTACGGCTCGCGGTGCGCGCCGCAGGTGTCAATCCGATCGACTGGAAGATCCTGCACGGCTTCATGCGCCAGGTGATGCCCGTCGATCTCCCGGGCGGCCTCGGCTCCGACGTGGCCGGTGTAGTCGACCAGGTCGGCGAGGGCGTGACCGCCTTCAGCGTCGGTGACGAGGTGCTGGGGGCCTCCCTTACACCCTCCTACGCGCAGTCGGCGCTCGCTGACCCCGCTGCACTGGTCGCCAAACCGGCCTCCGTCCCGTGGGAGGTTGCCGCAACCCTGGCCGGTTCGGGTATCACCGCCCGGGAGGTCCTCAACAAGCTGAAGATCTCCACGGGCGAGACGCTGCTGGTCCATGGCGCAGCCGGTGGCGTGGGCACGTTCGCCGTACAGCTGGCCGTTGCTCGCGGTGCGCGTGTCATCGGCACCGCGAGCGAACGCAACCATGAACAGCTCCGCTCTTTCGGTGTGGAACCGGTCACCTATGGCGAGGGCCTGGTCGACCGCGTACGAGCGATTTCCCCCCACGGAGTCGACGCGGTCCTCGACGCCTCCGGCCGCGGTGAAATCCCGGACTCGATCGAACTCGTCGGCGGTCCGACACGCGTCCTGTCACTCGTGGCCTTCGATGCCGCGGACACCGGGATCCAGGTGCACATGACCGAGCCGGGAGCGGGGGATATCCAAGCGCTCGGTGACATCCTCGCCCTCATCGAGGCGGGACGGCTGCAGATGCCCATCGCGGGTACCTACCCCCTCGACGAGGTTGCGGCGGCACTGGCAGTGAGCCAGTCCGGGCACCTGAGCGGCAAGCTCGTAGTACTCCCGGTCTAGCCTGGGCCTGCGTAGTCAGACCTCTACCCGGTCGGCGAGGAGAGCATCTCCTGAAGGATGCGCTGCAGCTCGGTGCGGTCCTGCGGGGTGATTCTCGCCAGCCTGCGGTCGTACTCCGCCGCCAGGGCTGCCAGCGCACGATCTCGCGCCTCTGTGCCCACGGAGGTGAGTACGAGGCGGTGACGCCGCAGGTCCGCGTCGTCGATCTCGCGCCGGATGAACCCCTTGGCGACGAGGTTGCGGACATAGACCGTCACGCTTGCCTTAGGCAGCAGCAGTGCCGCCGCGATCTCCGCAGGGTACGGCGACGCGGCCACCTCCGCCAGGACGAAAAACTCCTTCGTCTCCAGCCCGAGATCAGCCAGCTCCTCCGTGCAGGCATCCATCACGACACTCAGCAGCCGCTGGTTCAGCGTCCACAGCTGCGCACCGTCGGCCGACATGTGAGTCCCCCAACCAAGTGGTACCGTTCTGTATTAGTTCCAAGCTGTACAAGTATCGTTTTTGTACTGGTGCAGCTATGGAAGAATGGTCTCACGAAGGGCGCTGTCCATGCTTCAGCACATCACGATCCCGCGCGGACCGATCGAGCTCGCGGCCGACCTCCACCTGCCCGACAACGCCGACAGCACCGCGCCGCTGCGCGCCGTGGTGCTCTCCACGCCCGGCAGCAGCGTGAAGGAGCAGATCGGCGCCAACTACGCGTCCCGCCTCGCCGCCCGCGGCATCGCAGCGCTCGTCTTCGACCCCGCCCACCAAGGGCAGAGCGGAGGCGAACCCCGCGACCTCGAAGACCCCTACCGCCGCGGTGAGGACATCTCCTACGCCATCGACACGCTCACCACGACCCCCGGCATCGACCCGCAGCGCATCGGCGTCCTCGGCATCTGCGCCGGCGGCGGCTACGCCGTACACACCGCCCGCACCGACCACCGCATCAAAGCGGTCGGAACCGTGGTCCCCGGCAACATGGGCACCTCGTTCCGCAGCTTCCAGCCCGACGGCCCGGCCGCCGCACTCGACGCCCTCGCCGACGCGCGCATCGAAGAGGCCCGCTCCGGTGAGCTCACCCGCGTGAACTGGCTGCCCGACACCCTGGAGGACGCCGCGGCAGCCGGTCTGACCGATATCGACACCACCCAGGCGATCACCTACTACCGCACCGAGCGCGGCGGCAACGAGTACTCCACCAACCGCCGCCTCTCGCGCAGCGACTCCCTCCTGCTGGGCTACGACGCGTTCCACCTGGTCGACCAGCTCATGACCCAGCCACTCCAGGTCATCCTCGCTGGACGCATCGGCAACACCGGCACCTACGATGCCGGCATGCAGCTGTGGAAGCTGGCCCCCAACCCCGTCGACCTCATGGTGATCGAGGGCGCCGGCCACTACGAGATGTACGACGAGCCCGAATACGTCGACGCCGCCGTCGAACGGCTCACCAACTTCTACGTCAACAACCTGTAGGCATCCAAACCGGCGAACCCATGTGGTCACAGCGCCGGCGGGCGTTGACCGCTTCTCCTGAGCCAGTAAGGGCTTGCCGGGAATCGACACGCTGGTTTGATCCTGGTGTTGTCCGGGTCAAGGAATCTGGCGATGTCGTCCGGCGTGCGGAAACGGGCTGTGGAGGCGGGGACAGTGACACCGTGGGCTTCCAGGAGCGGGCGGACATCTTTCACTGCACGGCTGATGGTCATCGCGGTGGTGTTGAAGAGCTGGCGGAGAAGCTCCTGAAGAGCGTGTTTCCGCAGGTAGAGGATGGCGACCAGGATCTGTTCGGCGGGAGTGAGGGTAGGTTTGCGGCCTGTGCCGCGTGCGACGCGGCGTGGTCCGCCGCGGGCTGCGTGGCGGACCTGCTCGCGGTGCTCTTCCAGGCCGGGGATCAAGATTTGAGTCAGGTCGCTGAGTTGCTTGCGGGACATGTCGGTCAGCTCGGGGTGCCGCAGGTCGTGGGGCGTGAGGGAGTCAAAGCCGCTGGCTGACCGGCCGCGTTGCGGGGAAGGTCCGGACACGGTTGGTGATCTGCGGGGTGGAAGGTGTAGTTCCAGTCTCCATGGAAGCGGTGGCGTGTGATCGGCAGGGCGGCGATGGCCTCGTCGCTGATGCGGATGCCGGTGGGGTACTCACCGCTGTCGAGTTCGGCGTGCACCGTCAGACCGGTGCGGCTGGTCGTCGCGGCAATAGTCCGCAGCATGACTTCATGGCTGGCCAAGGGCCTGCCACGCCAGTTCATGGTGATGTGGGAGAACAGCCGGTGTTCGATCTTGTTCCACTTCGATGTGCCGGGATGCAGATGGCACACGGTGATCTTCAGGCTCGTTTCGCCGGCGAGGTCGGCCAGGTGGGTCTTCCAGCCGCGGGTGCGGTAGCCGCTGGAGCCCCCGCCGTCGGCAGTGAGTCGACCTGCGGCGTCCCTGGGAGAGACCGGCGGAGCCGAACAAACTCACCCCGGCCCGAGTCCGCAGAGGGTTCAGGAACCTGCGTGCGAAGACCGGTTCACCAGCCGGTGCACCGAAACCCACCCGGCCCGGCCCCGGACGCCCTCCCGGCTCGAAAAACCGCCGCACGGCGACGCGTTACGACGTGGGACGCGTCCTCGCCACCGGGCAAGCCCACAGCCGTCCCACACACCACAAGGTGGGCACCAAGCCACGACGTACCGGCTGGAAACGCCAGCTCAGTCGCCCGTTTTCCCGTCCGTGCGCTCTCGCAGGAAGTCGGCGTGTCCGTTGTGGCGGGCGTACTCCTGGATCATCTGCATGTAGAGCCAGCGCAGGCTGAGGGTAGTGCCGCGCGGACGTGAAAGTCTCGTCGAGGTCATGGCCGGCTGCCGCTGCCTCGCACGCGGCGACCTCGGCCCGGAACCTCTGGAAGTCCCGTTCCGCGTAGACCTCGTGGACTCCCTCAATGCCCTCATCGCCGTCTCCCGGGTCAGCGAAGACATTCCCGATGCCGACGCTCAGGTACGGTGGCCAGGTCACCGATCTGCGTAGTGCGTTCAACCTGCGGCGCTATCCATGTCATGCGCCTACCCTGACCGAACAATTCACAAGAACACCAGGGACACACCCGTTGCCACTGGCCAGGTCGCATCCGCACGATAAACAACAAGCTAAGGGAAGTGGCCGCCTCCTGGGCGCGCCCCTGGTGCCGCCGACGTATCAACTGCCCCCTCTGGGCGCCGCCCCCTGCTTCAGGACGAACTTCCTGTTCCGTCATGATTGCGCGCCTCGGTGATGCAGTCGTGCAGCCGCCTGCGCACATCTTGCAGATCCGTCATCTGCCGGTCGAGGCGGTCGCGTTCGGCGCCGAGCAGCTCCAGCAGTTCCGGTCGACGGCACCGTCCGGATACCGGCGCTGGCCACCCGGATTCCGGGAGGAGTGGAGCAAGTCCTGCTGCTCGTAATAGCGCAGCGCCCTGACGCTGACGCCCGCCTTCGCGGCGACCTCTCCGATCCGCATCCCGACCTCCTGACTCGACTCCCCGTCCCGCTTGCACCTGACGTTGGCGTCAGGTTTTAGCGTAGCGGACACCGATGGGAACCATCCCGTCCGACCTCTGGAGCACGCCTATGACCAGCACGTCTCCGACTCACTTCTCAAGGCCTCAGGAAGAATCAGTAAATGTTCATCAGGAGCACGTCCTGATCGCCGACAGCGCAGTGTGGTCGGCATGACCCACATCGACAAAACCGTCGTCGTCCTGGGCGCCACGGGGCAGCAGGGAGGATCGGTCGCCGCGGCGCTGCGGGCCGACGGCTGGGGGGGCGCGCGGTCGTGAGGGACCCGTCCGGCCACCGGGCCCGGTCCCTCTCCGCCGCCGGTGTCGAAACCGTCCGCGGTGACCTCGGCGATCCGGAGTCGCTCCGCGCGGCCTTCTTCGGCGCCCACGGCGTCTTCAGTGTCCAGCCGAACTCCGGCCAGGCCGGCGCCGACGTGAGCAACGAGGACGAGGTCCGCTTCGGCGCGGCGGTGGCCGAGTTCGCCGAGCGCTGCGGCGTCGCCCACCTCGTCTACAGTTCGGCGGTCACCGCGGGTTCGACAACGGGCGTGGACCATCTCGACACCAAGAGCCGTATCGAGGCCCATGTCCGGAATCTGGACATCGCCGGCACCATCATTCGGCCGGCCACGTTCATGGAGCTCCTGGTGACCCCCGAAATGGGCCTCGACCGGGGGCACCTGTCCTTCCTGATGCGCTCGGACCAGGCCATGCAGTTCATCGCAGTACGCGACATCGGCCGCATCGTCGCCGTGGTCTTCGGCTCACCCGACCGCTACGCCAGTCGAACCATGGAGATTGCCGGTGACGCTCTCACCGGCAATGCCCTGGCCGAGAATCTGACCCGGGCCGCCGGCCGGATGATCAGCTACAGCCGTCTGCCGACGACGCTGCCGGGACAGGACGAGGTCCTCGGCAAGTTGGAAGCGCTTGTGGACGACGGCACGCTGGCGGGGAACGCGAACCTCGACGCGTTGCGCGCGGAGTTTCCCTTCCTGCTGCGCTTCGACCGCTGGTTGGCAGGCCCTGGTGCGGGCCTCCTCGATCAGGCGCTCCGTTCCTCGGACACGGGCATCGCCCCGCGCTGACGAGGCCCCGGGTGGGCCCGGCCCTGGTGGGCTGACGGTGGCCGGCCACTCCGCAGCCCGCTGTCACCCTCCGTGGTTAGGTGATCTGCGCGCTGCTCCGGTCACGGGACAGATGGGTTGGCAGGACTAGACTTCTCTCGGCAGGGTGGTTGCCCTAGTGAGTTGAACTCACAACTCACTACGGGGCTTACAGTACGAAGGCTCGGTCGTCCGGCAGGCCGGGAGAGGTGGATGACCGATTGTCTGATCTCACGTCGCCGCGGCCGGGCGGGCGGGGGCGGGCCCGCTCTCAGGCCGAATCGGTCAAGGTCGCCACGCCCCGGGTGTCGCAGGAGCAGCGGGAGAACTGGCAGTCACTGGTGATTCTCGCGCACCTGGTCGAAGCCGAGCTCGAGCGAAAGACGCAGGACGATGCCGGCATCCCGCACAGCCACTTCAAGATTCTCGCGTTGCTCGCCGGCGCGGATCGGTACACGATGGGCCTCACCCGACTGAGTCGGGCGCTGCGGTTCCACAAGAGCCGGCTGTCACATGCACTCCGAACACTCGAGGCTTCCGGATTGCTCCGCCGCGAGGACACTCCTGAAAAGGGCCGTGCCTACCAGGCCGTCCTCACACGTCGTGGCCTCGACCTCGTGGAGCGAGTGTTGCCGCTGCAGGACGTCTTCGCCCATGACACGGTGCTCTCCGGCCTCACAGCGACCGAGGTCACGCAACTGCGCACCATCGCCGAGAGGATCATCGCGAACCTGGATGATCGGGGGGAGTGACCCGACCGCCCTGTGACGGAACGGGCCCCGGCCTACCTCGGGCTTGAACGTGGCGTTCGCCACCTGCTCCACCTCGCGTCGGATGTGAGCAGCGATGACCGCACCAGCGACGAACTGGCCGAGCCTCCGGGTCTCGGACTGGACCGCCACCCGCGACACTCTGCACATGTGGACCCAGATCGTGGGCAAGATCCGGATGGCCCACGCACCCCTGATCAACCACTGTGGCAGGTGACCTTGTACGTCAGCCCCCGCTGGTTGACGACGTCGACCATCCCGTACCGCGCCGGGGCAGGTCGAATTCGACTTCGTCGGCCACCAGCTCGAAGTCCGCAGCAGCGACAACGGCGCGCGAAGCTTCCCCGCTCCGGCCCATGCCGATCGCCGAGTTCTACACCCGGACCCTGCGCACGCTCGATGAGCTCGGGATCGAGGCCCCGATCCATCCGCACCCCAACGAGCTCGAGTCGGCGATCCCCTTTGCCGAGGACCACGACCACGCCTCCTACGACGGCGAAGCGGCTGCCCTGTTCTGGCGACAGCTGCTGCACGCCAATCGGGTAATGGGCGAGTTCCGGTCGCACTTCGTCGGCAAGGTCAGCCCGGTGCACTTCTTCTGGGGTGCGATGGATCTCGCCTGCACCCGCTTGTCCGGGCGGTCGGCCCCTCCGCACCCCGGCGGCGGAGGAGGAAGGTGTCTTCTACGCCTACGCCTACGCCTACGCCGAACCCGACGGGTTCGCCGATTACCCAGTCGGCCCCAAGGACGCCTACTTCAGCTCTGAGTTCAAGCAGTTCCTTCTGCCCTACGAGGCCGTCCGCGTGGCGCTCGACCCTGAGCGCGCTGTCACCGAGTTTCTCCCCACCACCTACGAAGCCGCCGCAGTGCGCGGCCAATGGAACCGCCCCGCGCTGGAAGACGACCCCTTCCGGTGGGACGGAACTTCTTCGCCTCGGCGGGCTTCGAACTAACCAGGATCGCTAAGTTGTCCATCCCCACGTCGACGGCCCACGTCCGCAGCCGGTTGTGGGCGCCCTTCCACGACCCGAAGACCGTTCCTCGTGCTCGGCCTGGGCGGCGACGACGAGAAGGAGGTCGGTAATGCGCCCGCCGGCGGCACGACGTTCGGTCCGGGTGCGTCGGACGACCCGCCCGCCGTCTATAAGGTCGAGTCCCCCCCTCGCCGAGCCTCTCCAAGCCGTCCCGTGCGGCGGATACGAAGGCCGCGGGGGAGAGGGCCGCAGCCGGGAACGTTTGAAGGTGGTCGGGAAGTTGTGCCGGAGCATCGGTGTGAGCCAGGTGCTTGCCACGGGGTTACCTCTTGCGTCCGTGGATGGCGCCCTCGCGGGCGTGGCAACTCCGGACGCCGCCCGCGCGTGCATCACGGGAACCATCCCGGTCTGGCTGAGCCGGGCGTCTGGCCGGTCGTGTTGTGCCACTCAGGTGACTTTCGCAGCGATCGCGGCTGAAATTCGTGCCGCTGGTTGATTAATCAACCAGGATGCGCTTCAGTTGATGCATCAACAATGTCTCTGTGTGTAGGGGTAATGGCATGAGTGAGAAGAAGGTCATCGCGATTGCCGGAGCGACCGGTGCCCAGGGAGGCGGCACTGCGCGGGCGATCCTCGCCGATCCGGACTCGGGGTTCACGGTGCGTGCGCTGACCCGAAACCCCGACTCGCCCGCGGCCAAGGAACTCGCGCAGCTCGGTGCGGAGGTCGTGCGGGCGGACTTCCATGACGAGCCGTCCGTGCACGAGGCGTTCGAGGGTGCCTACGGCGCCTTCCTCGTCACCAACTTCTGGGCCCACGGTTCGGCGGCCAAGGAGACGGAGGAGATCGAGGTCCTGGTGCGGTCCGCGAAGAACGCCGGGCTGCGGCACGTGGTGTGGTCGACGCTGGAGGACACCCGCGAACTGCTGCCGCTGCAGGACGAGCGGATGCCCGTCCTGCAGGGGAAGTACAACGTCCCGCACTTCGACGCCAAGGGCGAGGGCAACGAGCTGTTCCGGCAGGCAGGGGTGCCGACCACCTTCCTCAACACCACCTTCTTCTTCCAGGGCTTCCTGTCGATGATGGGCCCCAAGCGGGCCGAGGACGGCGTACTGACGCTGACCCTGCCGCTTGAGGACGGCAAACTGCTGGCCGGCGTGAACGTGAACGACATCGGCCGCACGGCGCTCGCCATCCTCAAGGACAGTGAGCGGTTCATCGGCCAGACCATCGGCCTCGCCGGCGACCACCTGACCGGCGCCCAGTACGCGCAGAAGCTGGGTGCCGCGATCGGCGAGCCGGTGCGCTTCCAGTCGGTGCCCTACGACGTCTTCCGCTCCCTGGGCGTACCGGCGGGTGACGAGATCGCCAACATGTTCCAGTACTACGGCGACTTCGACCAGGAGTTCACCGGCGCGCGCGACCTGGGCCTCCTGCGGGAGATCACCCCGGCACTCGAGAGCTTCGACGACTGGCTCGCCCAGAACGCCGCGAACATCCAGGTGGACTGACCCGCTACCGCTGACAGGCCATGCCCCGGGGGCCGGACCACCGACGAGCGGCCGCAGCCTCTTCATGGAACAGGCGGTGGGTAGGTTGACGGCGGAGGAGCAGCGTGCGTGGCGGAGCTTCGTCCGTATGAATGAGAGACTCATGGGCCGGTTGTCTCGCTTGTTGCAGACGGAGTTCAACGTCTCGCCTGCGGACTTCGCCGTACTGGCCGAGCTGACGGACGTACCGGACCGGCGGCGGCTTCTGGACATCGCCAGGGCGTTGGAGTGGGAGAAGAGCCGGATGTCCCACCACATCACCCGGATGGTGCAGCGTGGTCTGGTGGTGCGGGACGAGTGTGCCGAAGACGGCCGTGGCACGTTCGTGGCGATCACGGACGAGGGGCGAGCGGTGGTCGAAGCCGCCGCCCCGCGTCATGTGAAGGCGGTGCGTGAGCTCTTCCTCGACCATGTCACTCCGTCCGAGCTGCGGTTGCTGGCTCGGATCTCCGAGCGCGTGATGGAGAAGCTCGGCGAGGAACCAGCCTCTCGCGAACGGGCGGCCCGGCCTGCGCCATGTGGCCGGCGTGAGCGTCGCCGCGGTGGCCGCTGAGAGAGCGGGAAGAGAACGAAGGGGGCCATGGGTTGCCCCGCCGCCGCTGCGACCTCGACAGCCCGGTGCGGCGGGCCGACCGCCCCTACTTGGCGGAAGGCGAGGGCACCGGGTGCTTGCTCATGACCGACACGCGATTGAACGCGTTGATGGTGACCGCCACCCAGATCGCAGCTGAGATCTGAGCCTCGGGGAGAACCTGCCGGGCGGCCTCGTAGGCGGATGTCTGAGCCGCGGTGTTCACCGGATCGGTTGTGGCCTCGGCCAGCGCCAGGGCCGCACGCTCCGAGGGCGTGAACAGGCCGGTGTCCCGCCATGCGCTCAGGACACCGAGTCTCTGCGGTGATTCACCGGCGCGCAGGGCCGCCCTGGTGTGCACGTCGAGGCAGTAGGCGCAGCCGTTGAGCTGCGACACACGGAGGTTGATCAGTTCCACCGTGGTGCGGTCGAGTCCGGCCTCGGAGGCTGTTGCCCGGACCGCCTCCGAAACCTGCACCAGGGCAAGGAATGCCTTGGGGCTCTGCTTGTCGACGAAGATCCTGCGGGGTGGGGAACTGTTGGGGTAGTTGCTCACGGCGGGGCCTCCTTCGGGCCACGCTCAAAGTGGCCGGTGTTCGTGCGGGTGCTGTGGCTATCGGCCTGCCCTCGTGGCATCATAGTTGATGCGACAACCAGATCGAGCGGGAGGTGCTCTCGGTGAGCAACACGGAAACCGATGCCGCGGCCCTACGCTGTGGTGCGCTCGTCGAAGGCGACCGGCCGACCGGAGCCCCCCGGGTCGACGTCCTGTCGGCGCGCGAGGTCCCCCTCGGTGGTCCGCGCGCGATGCGTGTGCGGCGGACGCTGCCCCAGCGGGAGCGCTCACTCATCGGCGCCTGGTGCTTCGCCGATCACTACGGTCCGCACGAGGTCGCCGCGTCGGGTGGCATGGACCTGCCCCCGCATCCGCACACCGGACTGCAGACGGTGAGCTGGCTGTTCAGTGGAGAGGTCGAGCATCGCGACACCCTCGGCACCCACGCCCTGGTCCGGCCCGGCGAGATGAACCTCATGACCGGCGGATACGGCATCGCCCACTCAGAGGTCTCCACCCCGAACACCACCGTCATCCACGGCGTCCAGCTGTGGGTCGCGCTGCCCGAGGAACACCGCAACACCGCCCGGGACTTCCAGCACTACGTGCCTAAACCCGCGCAGGTCGACGGGGCCGAGATCAGGGTATTCCTGGGCTCGCTCGCCGGCCGGACCTCCCCGGTCCGGGCCTTCACGCCGCTGCTCGGCGCCGAGATCGTCATCGAACCGCACAGGACGCTCACCCTCGCCGTGGACGCGACCTTCGAGCACGGCCTCCTCGTGGACAGCGGGGACGTCCGCCTGATCGACACTGTGCTGCGGCCTGCCGAACTCGGCTACGTCCCTCGCGGCGCGGATGTCCTGACGACGGTCAACGAGACCGACGCCCCGGCGCGGGTCGTCCTCCTCGGGGGACCTCCCTTCGGGGAGGAGATCGTCATGTGGTGGAACTTCATCGGTCGCAGCCACGAGGACATTGTGAAGGCCCGCGAGGACTGGGAAGCCTCCTCCGACCGCTTCGGCGTCATCAAGGAATTTCCCGGCGGCCGCCTTCCCGCACCGGCCCTGCCGAACGCCGTCATCACACCGCGCCGGAACCCACCGACCCGCTGACCTCCCTCACGAAAGGCACACCATGAGTGAGTCCTCCACCACTACGGTCGTCGAGCGGGCGGACGCCGATCGCCGGTACGAGATCCTGGTCGACGGCCGACGCGCGGGACTGACCGCCTACCGTGACCTGGGCGTGCAGCGTGTCTTCTTCCACACGGAGGTCGACGAGGCGTTCGCCGGCCAGGGGCTGGGCCCGCAGCTGGTCCAGCAGGCACTCGCCGACGTGCGCGCATCCGGAATGCGGATCGTCCCCGTCTGCCCCTACGTCGCCAAGTTCCTCAAGCGGCACGACGAGTTCGCGGACATCACCGACCCTGTCACACCCGACGTCCTGCGGTGGCTGAAGGCGCAGCTCGGCTAAGCAGTCCGTTCGACTCTTCGGCGGCCAACTCGGGTCCCACGTACGGGTTCCGGCGCGCACGGTGCGGATCAGCTCGGGTGCAGGAACCCCGTATGCATGCCTTCCCCTGAGGCCAAGGCCCCCCGGGCGCCCATGCTTCTATAGTGGACGCATCAACTATATTGGGCTGCCGACAGTCACATGAGACAGGTGTGCAGCCCGAGGGGAGAAGTCCGGCGATGCGGAAGCTGACCGTGGCCCAGCAAATGGTGGACATCCTGCGCCAGGCGGGCGTGGAGCGGATTTACGGCGTGGTGGGTGACAGCCTGAACTCGGTGGTCGACGCGGTGCGCCGGGCCGACGGCATCGAGTGGGTGCATGTACGGAACGAGGAGGCCGCCGCTTTCGCTGCGGCAGCGGAGGCACAGCTGACCGGCAGGCTCGCGGTGTGTGCCGGAAGCTGTGGCCCCGGAAACACGCATCTGATCCAGGGACTGTACGACGCGCACCGCTCCGGTGCGCCCGTGCTGGCGCTCGCCTCGCACATCCCGTCCCACCAGATCGGCACCGGTTTCTTCCAGGAGACCCACCCGGAGCGGCTGTTCACCGAGTGCAGCGACTACTGCGAGATGATCAGCACCCCCGGGCAGATGCCCCGGGTTCTTCGGATCGCCATGCAGCGGGCTCTTGGCAACAGCGCGGTGTCGGTCCTGGTGATACCGGGCGATGTCGCGCACGACGAGGCGACTCACCCGACGGGAAGCAGCGACCTGGTCACTGAGCGCGGCCGGGTCGTCGCGCCGGACACACAGGTTCGGGCGCTGGCCGAGAAGGTGAACGCGGCACGGAAGGTGATGCTGTTCTGCGGTGCGGGAGTGCGGGACGCGCACGCCGAGGTCATGGCGCTCGCCGAGAAGGCTGCCGCCCCCATCGGGCACACCCTGCGGGGCAAGGAGTGGATCCAGTTTGACAACCCGTACGACGTGGGCATGAGCGGTCTGCTGGGCTACGGCGCCTGCTTCGACGCGATGCACGAGGCCGACCTGGTCGTCCTGCTCGGCACCGATTTCCCGTACAACGACTTCCTGCCGCAGGCACGGACCGTACAGATCGACCACGATGCGGGCCGCCTCGGCCGTCGTACTGTGCTGGAACTCGGGGTCCACGGCGATGTCCGGGAGACGCTGCGGGCTGTGCTGCCCTTGGTGGAGGCGAAGCGGGGCCGTACCTATCTGGACCGGATGCTGCACAACCATGCCAAGTCGCTGGAGAAGGTGGTCTCCGCCTACACCCACGACGTCGAGCGGTACACCCCGATCCACCCTGAGTACGCGGCCTCGGTTCTGGACGATCTCGCGGCTGACGACGCCGTGTTCACGGTGGACACCGGCATGTCCAATGTTTGGGCGGCGCGTTATCTGACCCCCAATGGGCGGCGCCGGGTGATCGGTTCGTTCCTGCATGGCACGATGGCCAACGCGCTGCCGCACGCCATCGGCGCGCAGTTCGCTTACGCCGGCCGCCAGGTGATCTCGATGTCGGGTGACGGTGGACTGGGCATGCTGATGGGTGAGTTGCTCACAGTGAAGCTGCACGATCTGCCGGTGAAGACGATCGTCTTCAACAACTCCTCCCTGGGCATGGTGAAGTTGGAGATGCTGGTCGAGGGGCTTCCGGAGCACGAGACCGACCACGAGCCGGTGGACTATGCGGCGATCGCTCGCGGCGCGGGCATCGAGGCGATCCGCATCGAGCGCCCCGGGGATGTCGTCGAGGGGCTCAAGCGGGCGCTCGCCCACGACGGCCCGTTCCTGGTCGACCTGGTGACCGACCCCAACGCGCTGTCGATCCCGCCGCACATCTCGGCCGCCCAGGTCAAGGGATTCGCCTTCGCCGCGGGCCGGACCGTGCTCGACGGGGGCGTCGGCAAGATGCTCGACCTGGCCCGCGCCAACCTGCGGAACATTCCCCGACCCTGAGATGGTCGCCGTCCTCGTCGAGGTCCGCCCTCACGGCATCGGCCAGGGGCCCGGCCGTGACTTCACGCCAACTAGGGGCGCCTGGCCCGCCGCACCGCTGGTTCTCGACGTAGCCCGTGCAGCGGATTGCCGGTTGACGAGGTGTGGGCGGCGGATCGACATCTAGTTGACGTATCAAGCCTTGGTGCTAATGTAGGTGACACGTCATCCACTTGAGCGGGCCGGGGGCCCGTTACCAGCGCCGCGAACCGTCTCGATGCGGGAGCCGAGCCCAGTGGTGCCGCGGCGTCAGCCGGTCCGGCGTGGTGGTCGACTCGGTTTCAGGGGTGCCTGCGCGGACGCATGCGGCCGCCGTATTCCGCTGTCGAGATCGATGACGTCCGTCCGAGCACTCTCAACACGCTGATACACACACCCGGAGAGGGACCAGCATGAGCAAAGAAGCGAAGTCCGGACTGCAGGCGCTGCTGACGCCCGAGGAGAGCGTCGTCGTCCTGATCGACCACCAGCCGTTCCAGTTCGCCAACCTGAACAGCCACGAGCCCACGATGATCGTGAACAACGCTGTCGGCCTCGCCAAGGCTGCCAAGGCGTTCGACGTGCCGACTATCCTGACGACCGTGCTGGAGGAGCGCGGCGGCTACCTCATCAAGGGGCTGCAGGACGTGTTCCCGGAGCAGAAGCCGATCAACCGCACGTTCGTCAACACTTGGCAGGACGAGCGCGTCGTCGACGCCGTCAAGGCGACCGGCCGCAAGAAACTGATCATCGCCGGCCTGTGGACGGAGGTCTGTGTCGCGATGCCCGCGATACAGGCGGCGGGTGAGGGCTTCGAGGTCTTCGTCGTCACCGATGCCTCGGGCGGCGCCTCGAAGGAAGCTCATGACATGGCCGTGCGGCGCATGGTCCAGGCGGGAGTGGTACCCATCACCTGGATGGCCGTAGCGAGTGAGTGGCAGCGCGACTGGGCCCGCGAGAAGACCATCCCGGCCCTGACCGAGGTCCAGCTCGAGCACGGGGGCGCCACCGGCGTCGCCTTCGGCTGGGAGATGCAGCTGCTCGCCGCAGGACGCGCTGGAAACAACGCCTGACATGGCCGCGAAACAGGCTCCCGTTCGCATCGGGTACTGTCTGTCGCTGACCGGTCCCCTCGCGGACAACGGCCGGTCAGCCCGGCTCGCCCATGAGATCTGGCGCGAGGACATCAACGCTCGCGGTGGACTGCTCCGCCGTCCGGTGGAGTTCGTCCGCTACGACGACCACGGAGACGCCTCCCTGGTCCACGCGCTGTACGAACGGCTGATTGACGAGGACGAGGTTGACCTCGTCATCGGTGGATACGGCACCAACACCCTGCTGCCGGCCATGCCGTTGGTTGTGGAGCGGCAGCGCTTCTTCGTCGGGCTCATGGGCCTCGGCGTCAACAATGCGCTCGCCTGTCCGAACTACTTCGCCATGATCCCGACCGGGCCGGATCCGAACGCGGCGCTCACCGAGGGGTTCTTCGAACTCGCCGCGCAGCAGAATCCGCGGCCGACGACCGTGGCGCTCGTCTCTGCGGATGCCGAGTTCTCCCGCAACCCCGTTCTCGGCGCCAAGGCCAACGCCGAGAAGTACGGAATCAAGGTCGTCCACGAGGCCACCTATTCGCTGTCGACCGAGGACTTCAAGCCCGTCATCGACGCCGTCGCGGAAACCGGCAGCGATCTGCTATTCCTGTGTTCCTACCTGGACGACTCGATCGGCCTGGTACGGACTATCCGATCTCACCAATACCGGCCGAAGATGGTCGGCGGTGCCATGATCGGCCCGCAGAATACAGCGGTGAAGACGACACTCGGACCGCTGCTCAACGGCTTCGTGAACTACGAGTACTGGGCTCCGGTCCCGAAAATGATGTTCCCGGGTGTTCAGGAACTGCTGAACACCTACCAGGAACGTGCGGCCGACGCCGGTGTCGATCTGCTCGGGCATTACATGGTGCCGCTCGCGTACGCCCAGATGCAGGTGATCGCTCAAGCCGTCGAGGCGACCGGCGGTTTCAACGACGAGAGCCTCTCGGCGTACACGCGGGGGGAAAGCTTCCCGACCGTCATGGGGGATGTCCGGTTCGGCGTGAAGGGCGAATGGCTGCAACCGAGGGTTCTCCAGGTCCAGTTCCAGGGAATTTCCGGCCACGAGGTCGGTCAGTTCCAGAACGGATCACGGCAGATCGTGGTGTCGCCACCGGAATCGTCCTCCGGAGATCTCAGTTTTCCCTACGCGGAAGCTCTCACTGCTGAGTAAGGGGGACATCGCAGTCATCGAGACGGGCCGCCACATCTTCCGGCGGCCCGTCTCTGCGCAAGCCGGCTCCGGCAAGGCGATCGCCTACCCGTCTCACCGCTCGGTGCCGGCAACGCTGGTGGTCAGTACGACCAGCGGACGTTGGCTCGGACTGCCTCGTCGATCGGTGTCGAACCCGTGTTGAGTTCCAGGATCTGCCGGCCGATTCGGGGCTCGTGGAGCAGTTCGGCGAGGGTGCCGGCAACGTCGTCGCGAGTGATGTGGCCGTGGAACTCTGCCGGACCGAGGGATACGGTTCCGACTCCCGGACCGTCGAGAAGCAGTGATGGACGCAGGATCAGCCAGTTCAGCCCGCTGCGGCTGAGCTCGATGTCTGCTCCCTTCTTCACCGCGAAGTAGTACTCGACCTCGTCACCGAGGTCGCGTTCCCGCCATGACTCCGGGAGCACCGACACCAGTGCGAAGCGTTCGACACCGGCGAGGTGTGCTGCCTTGATCGCCTTCACGACCCCGTCGCCGTCGACAGCCTTCGTGATCTCCTTGCTGCCGCCATTCGATCCGGCACTGAAGACGATCGCAGCGACACCGCCGAAGGTTGCAGCCAACTCCTCCACGGTCATGCGGGACAGATCACCGACTCGTGCGTCCACGCCCCGCGTGGCGAGCTCGGCCCGCTGCGCATCCCGGCGAACGAGCCCGTGGACGGTGTCTCCTCGGGAGCGCAGCTTCTCCGCGAGCAGACCACCGATGCCGCCGGTGACGCCGATGATGAAGACGTCCATCATGGATGCTCCGTTCTCCGTGTCGCAGCTCTCAAGCTTCGTTCGGGCATGACCTGCTGCAGCAGACACCATGTCCTCATCGCCGCCAGGCTCCCGCCGCCGCGGCCCTCACGACGTAGTCCTCGAAACTCCGGGGCGCGCGACCCAGAACGGTGGCCACGCCGTCGGCCGTACCGGCGATCACCCCGCGTTCCATCATGACGAACATCTCGGTGAGGTGGTGGGCGTCGTCCTGGCTCCAGCCCTGGTCGAGCAGCGTCGCGGTGTACTCGGCCGGGCTGATCTGCTTGTAGGTGATGGGCTGCCCGGACGCTCGCGAGATCAGCTCCACGGCCTCGGCGAAGGTCAGCGCGCGCCCCGGTGAGCTCGTAGATCCGTCCGGCGTGGCAGCCGCGCTCGGTCAGCACCGCAGCCGCGACGTCGGCGACATCTTCCAGGTCGACGAACGGCTCGGGGACGGCACCGGACGGAAGTGCCAACTCGCCGACGACCAGCGGGGCGTGGAGAGCAGGACCAGACGCTGCACGCCGGCGGCCTCGGCCCGTGTCACGAAGTCGTGCACCGGGCCAGGCACGGTCGGCGGCACGATGCAGACGGTGGCGATGCCTCGCAGCGCCCGGTCCCATCCGGCGAGGTCGGTCCAGTCGAACGGAGTCCGGCTGGACCGGGAGGCGGCGTGCACCGGTGTGCCACGCAGCCGCAGCCGGGCGGCGACCCGGCGGCCGGTCTTGCCGGTGGCGTCGAGAACGAGAGTTGTGCTGTTGTCCATGGCGGCGTTTCAACGGCGCCGTCGCGGACGATTCCATGGGTAAAGAGCTCGATTGCCTGTGTATTCGTCTCTCCTCGCGGGAGTGGACGTCTTCGCTGACCTGTTTCGTGGTGTACGGGCTCAGGGGTCACTGTTCGGCAGCTCGACCCTGTCTGGTTCGATCTTGCATGCCTCAGAGTCGAGAAACGCGGTGATGTCGTCCGGTGTCCGGAATCGGGCTGTGGAGGCGGTGACGGTGAAACCGTGGGCTTCGAGGAGCGGGCGGACGTCTTTCACTGCGCGGCTGATGGTCATAGCGGTGGTGTTGAAGAGTCGACCGAGGAGCTCCTGGCGAGAGTGTTTCCGCAGGTAGAGGATGGTGACCAAGATCTGGTCGGCGGGTGTGAGGCTAGGTTTGCGGCCTGTGCCGCGGGCGATACAGCGTGGTCCGCCGCGGGCTGCATGGCGGGCCCGCTCACGATGCTCTTCCAGCCCGGGTATCAGGGTGTGGGTCAGGTCGCTGAGCTGTTCGCGGGTCATGCCGGTCAGTTCGGGGTGTCGCAAGTCGTGGGGGGTGAAGGAGTCGGAGTCGCCAGCTAAGGTGCTCATGGCCTCAAGCCTCTTGGTTCTGGATGGGGTGTCGGGTCGGTGTGTGAGGACCGGTCGCCGGATGAAACATGCCAGGTCAGGGAATGGACCGGCTCCGCAGCGCGGCGTCGAGTGCGTCTAGGGTCCAGGTCCAGGATTGCTGCGCGGCGATGTCAGTGTGGTCGAAGGCACCGGCCGCCTCCAAGGTGGCGTAGCCGAGGAAGACGCTGCCCAGCATGCGGACCGCGTGTGTCTGGTCCGGCTCGGCCAAGTCGTAGCCACGCAGGATGGCCCGCGTCATCTGCGCGTGCCTGGGGCCGGCGCTAACTGCGGCGGTCTGCGGGTCCAGCCGGTACCGGGCTGCTTCGTACCGGCCGGGGTGCGCGCGGGCGTAGTCTCGATAGGCGTTCGCGAAGGCCGTCAGAGCGTCTTTGCCCGCGCGGCCGGCCACGGCGTCCGCGACCCTGTCGGCCAGTTCCGTAAGTGAGAACAGCGCGATGCGGGTCTTGAGCTCGTGGGAGTTCTTCAGGTGCGAGTACAGGCTCGCCGGCTTCACATCGAAACGCCGGGCAAGCGCCGACAGGGTCACCTGGTCGAAACCAGCTTCATCGGCGAGCTCCGCACCTGCGAGCGTCAGCCGCTCCGGGCTCAGTCCTGCCCGAACCATAGCTATCACCCACCTTCAGGTTCCTATGCTAAGTATGCATACACCTACATGCTATCGGCAAATCGGAGTGTGATGTAGCGAGGGCGTGGCGAGCTCTGTGGGATGGTGAGCGTGGCGGCGGCCCAGGGCACGCGAAGCGCACGGGCCCCGCGCCGCGACTCGCACAAACGGTCGTTCGTTTATGCGAACCCCTTCCCTGCTCTCGGATCGCGTGTAACTGAGTGTTGGGTCGGCCCCGGAGGTTCGGAGGGCTTGAGCAACGTGGTGAGTTCTGTTCTCACCGCGCCGGGCCGGTCTCTGGTCTTGTGGTGCGGGCGGCGTGGGCGTAGCGGGCGGCGAGGTCCCCGAATGCGGTGGCCAGTTGGGGTGGGCCGATGACTTCGATATCGGTGTCGAAGCGGCCGATGGCGGCGGCGAGACCGGTCCATGACCAGGAGCCGAGAATGAGCCGGCAGTGACGGGAGCCGAGTTCCTCAACGATTCCGTCCTGGGCGAAGGGCGCGACATCGGCGGCCGGGAGGCGGAGGATGACTTCGCCTTGGCAGGGCCAGTCGGCGGTGGTGCCGTCGTTGCCGCGGAATCGGCTGGTGATGAAGGTGGAGACGGTGCCGCCGGGGAGGTCACGAGGGGTGAAGCGGGGGCCGGTGGGTGTGCGGGGCCGGATGCGGTCGACGCGGAAGGTACGCCAGTCCTCGCGGTGGAGGTCCCAGGCCACGAGGTACCAGCGATGACGCCAGGTGACCAGGTGGTGGGGTTCTACGCGGCGGGCGTCATCGGCCGAGGTGCTTGGACCCGGGGCGTAGTCGAAGCGCAGTTCCTCGCGGGCGTGGATGGCGCGGCTCAGGTCCATCAGGACCTGAGCGTCGACCTGGAAGGTGTGGCCGAACGCCGCGGGCGGTTGGACGGCGGTGATGTGCAACAGGTCGATGCGGTGGCGCAGGCGGGGTGGCATGACCTGACGGAGGGTGGCCAGCGCGCGGGTAGCGTCTTCGGCGACGGTGGTGCCGGCGGCCGCGGTCTGCAGCGCGACGGCCAGGGCGACGGCCTGGTTGTCGTCGAACAGCATGGGCGGCAGGTGAGTGCCGGCCTCCAGGCGGTAGCCGCCGGCCGGTCCTTTGAGGGTCTTGATCGGGTAGTCGAGTTCGCGCAGGCGGTCGATGTCACGGCGCACTGTGCGCGACGTGATGCCGAGACGCTCGGCGAGATCATCGCCGGACCAGTCACGGGGCGTTTGAAGGAGCGAGAGCAGCGCGAGCAGCCGGGCAGATGTTTTATGCATGGCACCCATATTCCCTGGAGTACCGGACACAACCTGTCCTCTACCTCTGCCATCGTGGCATACGAGCCGTTCGGGAGGCATCGCTCCTGGTCACGGCAGCGGCCGCTGGAGCTGGGACGGTCGGCGGTGTATTCATAACATCGAGCAAGGAGCAGGTCATGTCCGTCACGACCACCACTCACCTGAACTTCCGGGGCGCCGCACGTGAGGCGCTGGACTTCTACCAGTCCGTCTTCGGCGGACGTACTGTCGCGGTCACCTACAAGGACGCGGGCGCCGTGCAGGATGAGAGCGAGGCGGACTGGGTGATGTGGGGCGAGGTGGCCGGCGACAACGGCTTCCACGTGATGGCCTACGACGTGCCCTCGCAGCTGCCCTGGAACCAGGGCGAGAACCCGTTCTTCGTCTCCGTGCGTGGCGACGACGCCGAGGAGATCAGCGCCCTGTGGGGCAAGCTTGCCGAGAGCTCGACCATCGTGCGTCCGCTGGAGCCCGCGCAGTGGGCACCGCTGTACGGCATGCTCACCGACCGCTTCGGCATCACCTGGGTCCTGGACGTCACCGCTCCGTACAACGGCTAAACCAACCGACCGACCTGACATGCCTGCGCCGTCCGGGCCGCAGCCGCACGGGCGGCCCGGACGGCGCAGGCACCGAACACGTACGGCAGCGGAAGGAAACGGGACACCGTGAGGATGCGGAAGCTGGGACGGACCGGCATCGAAGTCAGTGCCTACTGCCTGGGCACCATGATGTTCGGCAAAATGGGCAATCCTGATCACGACGACTGCGTGCACATGATCCACCGGGCGCTGGATGCAGGCATCAATCTTGTCGACACCGCCGATGTGTACGGCTACAGCGAGACCGAGGAGATCGTCGGAAAGGCCCTCAAAGGGCGCCGCGACGAGGTCGTGCTGGCAACCAAGTTCAACGGACCAATGGGCGAGGACCCCAACCGCAGCGGCAGCTCCCGGCGCTGGGTCGTCCAGGCGGTCGAGGGCTCACTGAAGCGGCTGCAAACCGACTACATCGACCTCTACCAGATCCACCACCCCGACCCGCACACCGACATCGAGGAGACCCTCTCCGCGCTCACCGACCTCGTGCGTGCCGGGAAGGTTCGCGCGATCGGCTCCTCCAACCTGCCGGCCTCGGAAATCGTCGAGGCCCAGTGGGTGTCCCAGCAGCGTGGACTGCACCGCCTGCGAACCGAGCAGCCCACCTACTCCATCCTCAACCGCGGCATCGAGCGGGAGGTCCTGCCCACCTGCCGCCGCTACGGCATCGGCGTTCTGGTGTGGAGCCCGCTCGCCATGGGCCTGCTCACCGGCCGCTACCGCAAGAACGCCCCGCGGCCCGACAACGCCCGCATGCACTGGGTCCCCCGACACCTCACCGACGAACACAAGCTTGATGCCGTCGAGCAGCTACTCACCCTCGCCGAAGAATCCGGCCACTCCCTCACCCACCTCGCCATGGCTTTCGCCACCAGCCACCCCGACGTCACCACCGCCATCATCGGCCCACGCACCATGGACCAGCTCGACGACCTGCTCGCCGGCGCCACCCTCACCCTCGACGACGACATCCTCGACAAGATCGACACCATCGTCCCGCCAGGTACCGACATCAGCCCTCTGGACGTCTCCTACACACCCCTCTCCCTCACCCGCACGGACCTGCGCCGACGCCCGCCCCACGAGCGGGCCGCCGCCTGAGAACCTCATGACCGTTCTCGACAGCCGCGCCCTCAACCGCGCCACCCTCGCCCGCCAGCACCTGCTCACGCGCACCGACACATCCGTGCCCGAGACGGTGGCCCACCTCTGCGGCCTGCAGGCCCAAGAACCCCAGGAACCCTTCATCGGGCTGTGGTCCCGCCTGACCGACTTCAATCCCAGGCAACTGGACGACGCGCTGACCGGCCGCACCGTGGTACGCACCCACCTGATGCGCCGCACCGTCCACCTCGTCACCTCCGACGACGCGCTCGCCTGGCGAGCCCGCCACGACACCATGCTGCGCCAGCGAGTGCTGGGCACCTGGCGGCGCGAACTGGCCGGCATCGACGTGGACGAGGTCGCCGCAGCCGGCCGCGCGGCCGTTGCCGACCGGCAGCCCCGCACCATGAGCGAGCTCGTACAAGAAGCCGTCGAAGACCGCTGGCCCGGCCCACCACGCAGGGTCCTGGGCGAGCTGCTCGTCGCAGCCCTCATCCCCATGGCCCAACTCCCGCCCCGCGGCCTCTGGCACCAGAGGGCGGGCGTACGCAACCTGCCGTTGGCCACCTGGCTGGAACGGGACATCGACCCCCTGCCCGCCCAGGACGGCGATCCCGTTGGGCAGCAGCTGTTGCGCCGCTACCTTGCTGCCTACGGGCCCGCCGCCAGCACGGACCTACGCGCCTGGTGCGGCCTCGCCGGCCTTCCCGCCGCAGTCAAAGCCATCCGAGAAGAACTGGTTGCCTTCCGCGACGAACGCGGCCGCGAACTGCTCGACCTGCCCGACGCACCCCGCCCCCACCCCGACACCCCCGCCCCCGTCCGGTTCCTCCCGGCCTTCGACAACGCCATCCTCGGCTACCATGACCGCAGCCGCATCATCGACGACGCCCACCTCGGCCTGTCCGTCGCAGGCCACCGCACCGTCCTCGTCGACGGACGCGTCACCGCCACCTGGACCGCACGCGACCACCTACTTCGTGTCAGCCCCCTTCGTCCCCTCACCGCCCTGGAACAAGAAGCCGTCCAGGCCGAAGCCAAGGACCTGGCCACCTTCCTGGACGAAGACATCGAGCACATCCAACTCGGCACCGAGAGCTGAGCTGTAAACTCACCGTCAGACGTTGCTGCTTCCCACCGACACACCCCCCAGGTGAGTGGCCTAGTTCGAGGCCCATTTCGACCTCAGGCCATAAAGAAAAGCTCAGGCCGGCTGGCCGGTGGGCATGATCGTGACCTGTTGCAGATTGGCGCGCGGCGGCAGCGAGGCGACGAACACGATGGTCTCGGCGATGTCCTCGGAGTGCAGCATGATGTCGTGGATACCGGCCGTCCACTCCCGCACGCCCTTGTCGGTGACGTGGTCGTGCAGCTCGCTGTGCGTCATGCCGGGCTCGATCGCCGACACCCGTACGTGCTTCTCGCCGAGCTCGGCCCGCAGGTGGCGGGAGAGTTGCGTGACGTATGCCTTGGTGGCCGAGTACACGGCGAAATTCGGGAAGATGTTCTTCGCGGCGATCGAGGACAGGTTGACCAGGTCCGCGCCGCCGCGCTCGGCGCCCGCCGTGACCAGCTGCGGGACGAACGCGCCGATGACGTTCATCAGGCCGGTGATGTTCAGATCGATCTGACGCTGCCACTGGTCGGTGCGCAGCTCCTCGATGGGCGCCGGGAGCATGACTCCGGCGTTGTTCACGAGCAGGTCGACGGTGCCGAGCTCCCGCTCGGTCCGCTCGGCCGCCGCACGTACGGCATCGGCGTCGGTGACGTCGACGGCCAGCGCGAGGGCGGTGCCGCCGCTCTTCTCGATCTCGGCGGCCAGCACCTGGAGCCGGTCGGCGCGGCGGGCCAGCAGCGCGACCTTGGCGCCGCGGGCGGCCAGGCGCTTGGCGGTGGCTTCGCCGATACCGCTGGAGGCGCCCGTGACCACGGCGATCCGGCCGGCGAGCGTGCTGTCGTTGATCAGTTCAGACATGGGGCGAAAGTTCCTTCACGACTGTCGGGTGCGGCGGTCGGGTATTCGCCGCTGCAGAGATCATTCGGGCCGACCGCGGCATGCTGCCCGGCCCGGAGCGTCGCCAATTCGCAACGCGAGGCAGTTTTTCCGTTTACAGTGCGTCGATCGCCGGGACTGCCTGGGGGCCGGCGGCAGACGGTGAAAGGGTCAGTACGCCTGGACGGCGGCTTCGGCAACGCGGACGTCCTGGTCGACGGTGCCGCCGGAGACGCCGACGGCACCGACCATGCGGCCGTCCGCGTCCACGATCGGCACCCCGCCACCGAAAGAGATCAGACCGCCGTTGCTGTGCTCGATACCGTAGACAGGACCGCCGGGCTGCGAGATCTCACCCAGGGCCCCACTGGGCTTCGGGAAGAGTATTGAGGTCTTGGCCTTCTTCAGTGCCAGGTCGATCGAGCCGAGCCAGGCGCCGTCCATCCTCGTGAAGTGCAGCAGGTGGCCGCCGGCATCGACAATCGCGATGTTCATCGCGGTGCCCATCTCCTCAGCTGCGCTCTGGGCGGCGGCATCGAGGCTAGTCGCGACATTCAGGCTGATGGTGGACATGGTGTGGCCTTTCGTTGGGGTGAGCCGTTGCACGCGGTGGCCGACCCCAACGTTCCTGGGGCCGCCACCCACCCAGGAACGTTGGGGCCAGAGCTGCTTTTTCTCCTCAGTTGCTCCGGTCCTGGAGGGTGTGGGGAGGCCAGGGAACATGAAGGTGTGGGGGGCGCGACGCGGACGACTTCCGTGCCAGGTGGGACGGTTCGCTCATGTGGCCCACCCGGTGCGGATAGCGGATCCTGAGCACTGCGGCCGCCAGCGTCGCGGCGGCCAGGACGGTGCTGGCCAGCAGCAGGGGTGCCGAGTAGCCGGTTCCCAGCAGGGGCCGGGAGATCAGGGGGCCGATGATCTGCCCGGTTCCGTAGCCCGCCGTCAGCAGTGCGACGGCTCGCGGCACTTGGAGGTGCTCACCGAGGGCGAGGGCCAGGGAGGTGATGCCCACGAACGTGCCGCCGAAGGCGGCCGCGGCGACGAGCGCGCTGATGTTGCCGGGAACCAGCCCGGTGAGGGCGATACCGGCGGCCTGGAGCAGCAGGGCGACGGCCAGCAGGGTGGGGCGGCTCCACCGCCGGGCCAGGGCCGTCCACAATGCCGAACCGGGGATCGCGGCCAGTCCGACGACGACCCACGCGCCTGCGCCGACCCAGCCGGGGGCGTCCTGGGTGATCGAGGCGACGAGGAAGGTGCCCGCGATGATGTAGCCGATGCCTTCGAGGGTGTAGCTCAGCGCCGGTGCGGCGAACCAACGGTGCGTACGGGGGCGGGCCTTCGCCGCGCCGACCGCCGCCGACGCCGGTGAGGCCGGCGGGGCGAGGTTCCACGAGACTGCGGTCAACAGCAGCGTGAGGACGGCGGCGATCCACCACGCCGTACGCCATGTCGCCACCTCGCGAACGGCCAGGACCAGCAGTCCCGAGAACACGATCCCCGCGCCGATACCACCGAATCCCCAGCCGACCAGGTGCGGGGCCGACCGGCGCAAGCCGGACAACAGCGCCCCGACCGCGTGGACGAAGGCGAGCGCGCTGGTGAACCCGGCGATGAGGCGCAGCCCTGACCAGGCCGTGACGTTCTGCGTGAGGGGCATCAGGGCGGGCGAGGCAGCCATCGCGATCATCGAGGCACGCATCACCAGGCGTGAGCGGACCAGTTGGGGCGCGAAGCTGCCGGTCAGCGCGCCGGCCAGGTAGCCGACGTAGTTGGCTGTCGCCAGGTTTGCCCCGCTCGTGGCCGAGAGGCCTGCCTGATCGTGCATCAGCGGCAGGATCGGGGTGTAGACGAAGCGGGCGACCCCGTTGCTGGCGGCCAGCGCCGCGGCTCCCTGGAGCGCTGTGGCCTAGGGTGCGGGTCCGGGAAGCCGTCGTTCGGCCGCCGATGTTCGTTCGAGGGTGAGAGTCATGGAAGGGTCCTTTCGGGAAGTGCCTGGCACGGTGCTGCGGCCGAATCGGGCGGCGGCAGCATCGGCGCCAGTTCCGCGGCGGAAACGCCACGGAGACCCTTCGCGGCCCATGGGGGGCATCAACAGGGTGGAAAGCCTGGTGTGTCTGACATCTGGTCCAGGTGTCGCCCGTGCAGCGGGGCGCCTGCTCGTCGCCCGGCCGGCTCCCCGCCTGGGGTCTGCTCGAACCGGCCGAAGCCGCGGCGGGCGCCGACTGGGCCCAGTGGCCGCGGCGTCGTCAGTGCGGTGGCGGCTCCGGCAATGGGGGTGTCGCCGTCGGTGAGTTCGACTCTGGCTGCGAGTTCCCGTCGCCGCTGACCGGTGTGGCGCCTGCGGCTAGGACGGTGTCCGTCTGCGCCGGACTGCGGTGCAGACGGACACCTTGTCGTCTCAGCGGGCCTGGGTGTCGTCGACTCCTTCGACGATGAACGCGCGGTAGTCCGCACCGGCCCGGCGGTGGGGCAGTGCTGCCTGGTAGGCCGGGCTCTCGTACCATGCGCGCGCGTCCGCAACGCTTTCGAAGCGGTGGATCAGCACACCGTCGAACGGTGCGCCCTCCAGGGTTTCGATCGCCCCGTATCCGACGAGGGGTGTCACGTCGTGGCCTGTCCGGGCCGCCCAGGCCGAGCCGGCGTAGAGGGCCAGCTCGGCCGGGTCGGTCACGCGCTCGCGGAGCATGACCACGTAGGCGCTCACACGCCGCCCTTGGTGACCAGCTCGATCAGGGCGTCGGCCGCGGGAGCGGAGGAGGCGGGGTTCTGCCCGGTGATCAGCAGACCGTCCTGCAGGACGTAGGGGGTCCAGTCGTCGGCCTTGGAGTAGACGCCTCCGAGCTTGGTGAGTTCGTCCTCGACCAGGAAGGGGACGACGTCGGTGAGCTGGACGGCCGCTTCCTCGGAGTTGGCGAATCCGGTGACCTTCTTACCCGCCACCAGCGGGGTGCCGTCCTCGTTGACCGTGTGCCGCAGGACGCCGGGGGCGTGGCACACCAGTCCCACCGGCTTGCCCGAGCGGAGGGTCGTTTCGATCAGCCGCGCGGAGACGGTGTCCTCGGCCAGGTCCCACAGCGGCCCGTGCCCGCCGGGGTAGAAGACCGCGTCGAAGCCGCCGGCCGCGACCGAGTCGAGGCGCACGGTGTTCGCCAGTGCGTTGGTCGCCTCCGGGTCGGCCTCGAAGCGCCGGGTGTCGTCGGTCTGGAAGCCGGGTTCGTTGCTCTTGGGGTCCAGCGGCGGCTGCCCGCCCTTGGGCGAGGCGAGGGTGATCTCCCAGCCGGCATCCTTGAAGCGGTAGTACGGCGCCGCCAGCTCCTCCAGCCAGAACCCGGTCTTGAGACCGGTGTCCCCCAGCTCGTCGTGCGAGGTGAGAACGATCAGAACCTTCATGACACACTCCCGTGAGTAGACCAGTCTACTATTGATGTTGAAACTGGGTCCCCATGACCGGACCGGGCATGGGGCGCGGGCCTTCTACAGGTGCAGAAGCTTGCAGGTTGTCGCTGTGACGGTGTCGAGCGGGGCCAGACTGCGGTGGATCTTGGCCATGACGCTGGCGCCGAGCCACATGTCGTACAGGTGAAGGGTGTCTTTATTCCAATCAGGCTGCTGAGCTGGGCGTTTCCTGTGGATGATGCGGCGGCCGGGGTGGCATGGTGTGGTACTCGTTGAGCAGTCCGCCAAGTACCTGCTGGCGCTTGACCCCGGCAGAGGGCAGGGGGATGACGTTCGGGTCGTCGTCGGGTGCTCGTAGGCCGAGGCTGCGGTGGGCTCGTCCCCCGTTGTAGTGCTCCGCGTACGTGGTAAGGACCGTGCGCAGGTGCCGTTCGCCGGTGATGAGGATTCTGTCGGTGCATTCGGCGCGGGCTGTGCGTATCCATCGTTCGGCGAGCGCGTTGGACCGGGGGCTTTGCGGCGGGGTCGGGATGACGGCTGTGCCGTTGCCGGCGAGGACGGCGTCGAATGCGGCGGTGAACTTGCTGTCCCGGTCACGGATGAGGAACCGGAAGCACTCAGCTCTGTCTTCGAGGTCCATGAGCAGGTTGCGGGCGAGTTGGATGACCCATGCGCCGGTCGGGTGGGCGGTGACGCCCAGGACGTGAACGCGCCGGGTGGCGATCTCCATGACGAAGAAGACGTAGAGGCGTTTGAGGAAGACGGTGTCCACGTGCATGAAATCGCAGGCGAGCAGCGTGTGGGCCTGGGCTCGGAGGAAGGTACGCCAGGTCTGCTGGGATGCTCGCTGCGGCGCGGGTGGTAGGCCGGAGCGGCGCAGGACGCGCCGGATCGTGGCGGCGGCAACCCGATGGCCAAGCCGTCGGAGCTCACCTTGGATCCTGACGTACCCCCAGGTCGGGTTCTCTCGCGCCAGGCGCTGGATGAGTGCCGCAGTCTCTTCTGCCAGCGGTGGCCGGCCGGGTCTGACCGCCGTCTGGCGCCACTTGCAGCGCACCAGACGGCGGTGCCAGTTCAGCAGCGTGCCCGGGGTGACTAGCCGATGGCGGCGCAAGGCAGATGCCGTGCGAGAGCGGAGAGTACGGCACGATCAGCCCATGTGAGCTGCGGTCGGTCGATCTGCCGGCGCAGCACAGCGACCTCGTGGCGGAGAGCGAGGATCTCGGCGTTGTTTGCGGCGGTCGAGCGGCCCAGCAAAAGGAAGCAGCCCAGCAGTCGGCAGAAGATCAGGTAGAGCAGTCGCAGACCCACGATCAGTGATCATGCCCATACTTGGGTGACTGCAAAGCCCCAGGTCATCCGCCGCACAGCAATAAAGACACCCTTCAGGCACCTACCTGTCGCTGCACCACTACGGGTTCTGGAAGAACTACGCCACGTACGTCGAGTGGGTGGCCGACCTCAAGGAGCGCATTCGGCCGCTTCGGGCTGACCGTGGACGGCGAGGGCGAGCGGGTCTGGTTGGACTCGCCGGACAATCCGGTGCCGTCCCAAGGACCCATGTGGGCCGAACACATCGCGACATGTGAACCAGACGTAAATTGTGCGGCGGCGTACGTCGGCTATGTGCGAACAAGTGAGCACGCGCTGCGAAAACCGAACAGCGGTTTCCGCGCCCGGCGGTCCGGTACCGAATTCCCCGCGGTTACAGCTGCGTTTCCGGTTTCCCCCGTTCGTCGAAAACTCTTCCTTGTTTGATCATCAGGGTTTAGATTCCTCCCGCCCCATCCACCTTTGTGAGTCAGGAAACATCTTGGCAATGAACTGGTCCGGCAGGCAATGCCTGTTGGGTTTCGGAGCAGCCCTGCTGGTCATAGCGGCGACCCCGCCTCTGTCCGCAACTGCTCAGCCTCCATCCGCCGAAGTCCGCGGCAGCGCGGCAGGCCCCTCCGCCACCGGCCTTCCGAAGCCCGTTTCCGTCACCTTGCTGACCGGCGACAAGGTCACCATGACCCCGGCGGGGAAGAATCCCGCCACCATCACCGTGCAGGGGCCCGACGGACGAGACGCCGACGCCAGAATTAGCAACGTCGGCAAGGACACCTACGTTTACCCCGCCTCGGCTGCCGAATACCTGGCGGCCGGCAAGCTGGACTCGCGGCTGTTCAACATCACCGAGCTCATCGCCGACGGTTACGACGACGCGCACATCAAGCATGTGCCACTGATCGTCACCTATGCGAAGGGCCTGGGCAGCTCCGCGAGCGGCGCGAGGAAGCAGGCCGCGGCGCTCCCGGACGAGGCGACCGACGTCCGGGCGCTCACCAGCGTCAACGGCGCGGCGCTCGCCGAGGAGCACAAGGACGCTGCCGATTTCTGGGAGTCCCTCACCGGCGGCAAGGGCGGGGCGGGGCTGCGGTCCTTCGACGCCGCCACGTTCACCGGTGGCGTGGCCAAGGTCTGGCTGGACGGAAAGGCCAGCGGTCAACTCGCCGACACCACGGCCCAGATAGGCGCCCCCGAGGTATGGGCTGCGGGGAACACCGGAGAAGGCGTCGACGTAGCGGTTCTGGACACCGGGTACGACGTCAGCCACCCCGACCTCGCGGGGGTCGCCTCGTCCGCGAGCTTCGTCCCCGACGAGGACGTCGACGACCAGCACGGGCACGGCACCCACGTCGCCTCCACGATCGCGGGCAGTGGCGCGGCCTCGGGCGGCAAGGAGAAGGGCGTCGCGCCCGGTGCCTCCCTGCACGTCGGGAAGGTGCTGAACAACGGCGGATCGGGCCAGGACTCCTGGATTCTGGCCGGCATGGAGTGGGCCGCCCGGGATGCGAAGGCCCGGGTGGTGAGCATGAGCCTGGGGACGGACGAGCCCAGCGACGGCACCGACCTGCTCAGCCAGGCGGTGGACGAGCTCAGTGCCGAGACCGGGGCGCTGTTCACCATCGCCGCGGGCAACTCGGGTCCCAGCGACCACACCGTCAGGGCGCCCGGTACGGCGAGCGCCGCACTGACCGTCGGCGCGGTCGACTCGCAGGACCGCATCGCCGACTTCTCCAGCCGGGGCCCGCGGTTGGGTGACGACGGGCTCAAGCCTGAGATCACCGCGCCCGGCGTCGACGTGCTGGCGGCCCGCTCCCATTACTTCTATATGGGCGAGGGGTATTACACGAAGCTGAGCGGCACCTCCATGGCGACGCCGCATGTCGCCGGTGCCGCCGCGCTGCTGGCCGCCCAGCATCCCGACTGGACCGGCGCCCAGCTCAAGGACGCCCTGGTGAGCACCGCGCGCGTGACCGACTCGATCAGCGCGGACGACGGAGGCAACGGAAGGGTGGACGCCGCGGCCGCCACCAAGGCCACGCTGTTCGCCACCGGCACCGCCGACGCGGGGATGCACTCCCTGGGCGGCGCGCCCGGCGAGACCGTCGAGAAGCCGGTGCGGTGGACCAACACCGCCGACCAGCCCGTCACCCTGGACCTGGCGGTCGACGCGCCCGGCGCCCCGGACGGGCTGTTCGCCCTCTCCGCTTCGAAGCTCACGGTGCCCGCCCACGGCAGCGTCTCGGCCACCCTGACCACATCGCTGGACAAGATGCCGGCGGCGCGCCGGTACACCGGCCACATCACCGCCTCCCTCTCCGGCGCGGTGGTGACCCGTACGCTCATCGGCGTCAGCACCCAGGAGAAGCCGCATCACCTGCGCGTCAAGCTCCAGGACCGGGCCGGGAACCCGGTCGACGGCCTGGTGGAGTTCCTGCGCAAGGGCGCCGGGGCGGGCGCTTACTTCCTCGCCTACAGCCAAGGGGGCGTGGTCGACCGGATCGTCCCGCCGGGCACCTACGCCGCCTGGACCTACGCGCCCGTGGAAGGCGTACACGGAAAGTACTCCCTGGGCGTCGCGCTGCTCGCCCAGCCCGAGATCGACGTGAGCAAAGACACCGACGTCGTCCTGGGCGGGTCCGCGCTCCATCTGACCGACGCTCCGACCCCCAGACCCAGCACCAGCGACGCCCAGGGCCGGATCGACTACTACCGCTCCTTCGGCGGCGACGAGAGCTCCGGCACCTCGCTCCTCGTCAGCGCGGAATATGACAGCGTCTGGGCGCAGCAGACCGGCAAGGTCGCCGCGGGCTCCCAGATCTACACCGTACGCTGGCGCAAACAGCAGCCGCTGCTCAGCCTGACCTCCGGCGGCCAGTCCTTCGACGACCTGTGGCTACAGCCCGGCTCGGGCAAACTACCCGCCGGCAGCAGCACGCTTGAGACCGTGTTCGCCGGCGCCGGCAAGAAGGAGGACTACGCCTCCCTGGACGCCCGGGGCAAGGCCGTCGTCATCCGGGGCCGCGGCGAGGAGCAGATCACCGCGGCCGAGGACGCGGGCGCGAAGGTCCTGCTGTTCGTCAACGGCGGGTACGGGCGGCTGCGCCAGGCCGTCGGCCGTACCCCGCTGACGGTCGTCGGACTGTCCAGGACGGAGGGCGAAGAGCTGATCTCACGGATCCAGCGCAGCAAGACCGGGAGCGTGGCCATGCGCTCCGTGTCCCACCCGGTCACCACCTACCTCTACGACCTGGTCCACAGCTGGCGCGACCGGATCCCGGCCGACCTGACCTACGCGCCGACGGGGCGTCAGCTGGCCCGGGTGGAGGTCGGATTCCGCAACGACCCGTCGCATGAGGTGCAGGAGTACCGCTACGACATCCAGCCGTACTCGGACCTCAGATACGGCGTGACCGCCATCTCCAACACCGGCACCCGCCGCACCGACTACCTCACCGCCGACAAGTCGGTCCCGTGGATGGAGGAGGTGTACGAGGTCAGCAAGGTCCCCGAGACCTGGCAGTACTCGGATCGGCTCACCTACCCGGCCGGCCGGACCACCGAGGTCGACTGGTTCGGCCCGATCCAGCGGCCACGGGTCAACCGGAGCATCGAACTTCCCCACCGGACGGGTGACAAGCTCGTCGCGTACGTTCCCGGCTGGGGCGACTCCGGCGAGAACCACGTCGGCACCTTCGGGTACGGACCCAACACCCAGACCACCGAGCTCTACCGGGACGGCGACGTTCTCGCCTCGACCGGAGGCGCCTGGATCGAGGCGGAAACCCGGCCGGCCAAGGCCGCTTACCGTCTGGTGACGAGCACCGCCCGGACCGGAACCTATCCCTACTCCACCAAGACCCATACCGAATGGACCTTCACCTCGGCCGCGGTCGAGGACAGTGAGACGGTGAGCCAACTGCCGCTCATCCAGCTCGACTACCGGATCCCGACCGCACAGGACGGACGAGCACGGCGTGACGCGAAGCTCGTCGTCACCCCGTCGCATCTGCCCGGCGGTCCGGGCGCCGCGCTCCGTACGACCAGTGTCGAGCTCTCCTACGACGACGGGGCGACCTGGAAGCGGGCGGACGTGGCCGCAGGGGCTCCGATCCGGTTGCACGCCCCCAAGGGTGCCCGATTCCTCACGCTGCGCGTCAAGGCGGCGGACACCCAGGGCGACACGGTGAGCCAGACCATCACCCGCGCGGTGGGCATCGCCTGATCCCGTTCGCCTGATCCCATAGGTCATACACAGGGCGGTGCGGCGCTGATCTACAGCACCGCACCGCCCGCTTTTACCCGCAGGGCGTCAGCCCAGCAGGTGGTAGTTGCCCGCGACCGTCAGGAAGAGCACCGCGGCCAGCGCCACCGCGCTGTAGTGGATCCGGGCCGCCCTGCCCCACCAGCGGCGCCACCAGGCGATGACGGCGCACACCAGCACGGCCGCCGTGGTGGCCAGCGCCGCCTTCGCCAGGACCGGGACCAGCGTCAGCATGGGCGAGTCGCCGAGGAAGACCGTCTGGTTGAGGGCGTTGGGATCGGAGACCAGGAGGGCGAAGCAGACGGTGGCGACGGCGAGGAGGGCGCCGGTGGCCCAGGCGAGCAGGCGGGCCAGCCGGGCGCCCGCGGGGGCCGGGGCGGCGGCGTCGGTGGAGCGGCGGCGGCCGATCAGGGCGGCAATGGGCCAGGCGGTGACGGACAGCAGCAGGACGCCCAGGGAGCCGATGAGCAGCCGCTGGTGCAGGACCGGGGATTCGTACCAGGGCAGCCGCTCGTAGGCGACGGTGGGGTCGGAGGCGAGGAGGAGCTTGCCGTCCTTGAAGGCGAGCCGCTCCTGGCCGCCCTTCTCCTGGAACAGCCCCGTAGCGCTTCAGAATTGCTTCATCGGTTGTGAGCTGGGATTTTTCCTATGGTCAGCTGGCTCGGTGGTATTCATTGATGAGGCCTGCGACGGCCTTTCGACGTTTGATCCGGGCTGCGGGCAGGGGACTGACGTTCGGGTTGTCGTTGGGCGCGAGCTGGCCTCGCCCTTGGTGAGGTCGGTGGCTGTTGAAGTGGCGTGCGTAGTCGTAGAGGACCTTCTCTGCGTGGCCACGGTCGAAAAGCAGGACACGGTCGGTGCACTCTTCCCGTGCTGAGCGGACGAAGCGTTCTGCGTGTGCGTTGCAGTTGGGGCTGCGTGGAGGGGTCTTGGCCACGCCGATGCCCTCGCTGGCGAACACGGCATCGAAAGCGGCGGTGAATTTCGCGTTCCGGTCGCGGATGAGGTGAGTGAATTCTGATGCCCGATCTCCGAGTTGCCACAGGAACTGCCGGGCCTGCTGAGTGACCCATGCGGCGGTGGGATGGGGGGTGACGCCGAGGATGTGGACGGTGCGGGTGCGTACCTCCATGACGAACAGTGCGTAGAGGCGCTGCAGGCTGATGGTTTCGAGATGGAAGAGATCGGTGGCGAGCAGGCCGCTGGCTTGGGCCTTGAGAAAGCCGGCCCACTCGCCGCGCGCCGGCTGGCGGTGCGGCGTGGGGCCGAGACCGGCGGCACGCAGCACCCGCCGGACGGTGGCGGGGCTGACTTTGTGCCCGAGGCGGCGCAGTTCACCGTGTACGCGCCGGAATCCCCATCGGGGGTTCTCGACGCCGAGCCGGGTGATCAGGTCGCGGGTCTCCTCCGGCAGGGGCGGGCGCCCGGTAGAGGGCGGCTGCGTCCACTTCTGCTTCACCAGGCGCTGATGCCAGGCCAGCAGGGTGCGTGGTGAGACGATCCGGTGTTCGCGCAGGGCTCGGGGGAGCAGTCGGGCCAGGGCGGCGAGCAGCGCACGGTCCGGCCGGCCGGGCTTGGGCGAGGCGACCTGCCGACGTAGAACCGCGAGCTCGTGCCGCAGGATCAGTATCTCCGCATTCTTGGTCGCAGAGGATCGAGTCATCAGGAACAGCCACGCGAAGATCCGCGTGACGATCAGGTAGACAAGTCGTACCAGCACAAGGACTGATCATGCTGGGCACCTGGCGGTCACGTACGTTATTCCGGGTCAGAACCGGTGAAGCCATTCTGGAGCGCTACGGGCGCCGGGTGCCGTGTTCGAGGAAGGCGAGCGCGTACAGTCTGCGTCCGAACACGGTGTCGAGATGGAAGAAGTCTGCCGCGATGATGCCCTCGGCCTGGTTCGTGAGGAACTCGCGCCAGGTTGGGCCGGTGCGGCGTGGGGCTGGATCGATGCCCGCGGCTGTCAGGATGTTCCATACGGTGGATGCGGCGATCGGGTGCCCCAGGCGAGCCAGCTCGCCCTGGATCCGCCTGTGGCCCCACCTCGTATTTTCCCGGGCCAGTCGCAGTATGAGCTTCCTGAGCGCCGCCCTGGTCGGTGGTCGCCCGGCCGGGGCGCGTCGCGCGCTGTAGTCCCATTTCGCCGCGATGAACCTGCGATGCCACGCCAGCAGGGTGCCGGGCGTGACCGGGAAGACCCCACGCCACCGGCAGCGGGGTATCAGCCCGGACAGCGCAGCCAGCCAGAACCGATCAAAGGGCTCATACCGGACTAGGCCGTTGATCTGACGCCGCAACACCGCGTTCTCGTGCCGCAACACCAGCAACTCCGCGACCTTCGTCGCCTCGCTGCGCAGCAGTACCCGGGGGATGGACAGTAGCTTGCGCACGACCTTGTACACCAGTGAGACGGTCACACGGACATGCTCGCAGCCGAGGCCGAATACCTGACGTCACCTGCAGCGACGACTTTCCGAGCCCCACAGCCGGGACCCGCCCTGGTCCCCGTGGTCACCCTGCTCACCGCGCGCGCCGCACAGCGCCTGGGTCACGGGCCGCTGGTCACCACGGGCGGGCTGCTCTTCGCCGCCGCCATGCTCTGGCGCACCTGCTTCGCCTCCGTCGACGCCGACTACTGGCTCGATCTGCTGCCCAGCCAGGTCCTCGGCGGCGTGGGCGTCGGACTGACCCTCGGCACCCTGGTCGCCGCCGGCGTCAGCTCCCTGCCCGGTCACCGGGCGGCCACCGGATCGGCCCTGGTCAACTCCGTGCGCCAGATATCCACCACCGTGGGCGTCGCGCTCCTCGTCGCCATCGTCGGCACGCACGTCGGCCCCGCGCAGCGACAGGACTCCCGTGCCGCATGGCTGGTGGCGGCGGCGCTGAGCGTCGCGACGGCCGTCGTCGGCGTGCGGATCACCCGTACCGCCACCCGCACACGCGAGACCGCCGCCCCGGCGGGGGCCCCGGCCACCCCGCTCACCGAACCGCGCTGAACCACTCACCCACACACCCGCTGGAGCCTCCGCACCTCGGCAACGCAGTGAAGGACACGGAGACATGACACGCATCCTCATCGTCGGCGCAGGTGCCACCGGCGGCTACTTCGGCGCCCGACTCGCCCGCGCGGCGCGCGACGTGACGTTCCTGGTCCGCCCCCGTCGCGCCGCCGAACTACGCGCCGACGGGCTGCGCATCACCACACTGGAGGGATCCGAACGCCTGGAGCCGAAGCTGGTCACCGCCACGGAACTCGACGGTCCCTACGACCTGGTCCTGCTGACCGTGAAAGCCGGTTCCCTCGAAGCTGGCCTCCAGGACCTCAAGCCGGCGGTCGGCCCGCGCACTGCGATCGTCCCCTTCCTCAACGGCATCGACCACCTCGACGTGATCGACACCCAGTTCCCCTCAGCCGTCCTCGGAGCCGTCGCGAAGGTCGCGGCGCAGCTCACCCCGGACGGCGCGATCACCGTGTCGCCACCGGGCGCGAGCCTCGAGATCGGTGAACTCGACGGAGGGCACACGGCCCGTCTACGCGACACGGCCGCCGCGCTGGACGTCGCCGGCTTCGACGTCCAGGTCTCCGACCGCATCCTCACGTCGATGTGGCACAAGTGGGTCTTCATCGCCACGACCACCACCATCACCTGCATCGCGCAGGGCACCATCGGTGACGTGGCGGCGGTGAGCGGCGGCAAGGGGTTCGCCGACGCGGCCCTCGCCGAGGCCGCCGCCGTGTCCGGCGCGGCCGGTCACCCCCTGCCCGACGCCGCCTACGTCGCGCTGCAGGCCACCGTGACGCAGGAGGGTTCGCCCTTCGCCCCGTCGATGTACCGGGACGTCCTGGACGTGCGGCCCACGGAGGTCGAGCACGTCCTGGCCTCCCTTGCCCGTGCGGCGAAGCGACTCGACCTGTCCGCTCCGCTGCTGAACGCCGCCGTGGTCCGCCTCCGGGTGCACAACCAGCGCGTCGCGAACGCCTCCCGGCCGGGCTGAGACCGGGCGGACGGCAACCGAACGTCCGACGCACCGCGCTCGCCGCGGCCTCGAGCGGGCCGCGGCGACCGGTTCCCGGGCGGTTCCTCACGCCTGGGGAACACCTCCGGTCGCGGGGGTGCGGGTCGCGCGCAGGCGCTGGGCGAGCAGGGCGAGGGCGCAGAGGGCGGCGACCGTCGCCGCGTAGGTGACGAACGTGTCCTGCAGACCGGCGTGCGTGGCGGCGATGCCGGCGATCACGGCCGGGATGCTGAAGGCCAGGTAGGAGATGACGAAGGCGACGGAGAGCAGCTCGCTGCGTTCGGCGGGGCGGGCTATCCGGGCCAGGGTGCCGAAGCTGGCGAGGGCGGAGCCGCCGAAGCCGACGCCCGCGATCGCGGTTCCGAGCGCAGCCGCGGTCAGGGAGTGCTCCTCCACACCGGTCAGGGCGACGGCCGTGCCGACGAGGAGCAGGGTCGCGCTGACGGCGAGGGTCCGTCCGACGGGCCAGCCGCGCAGGGCGAGAGCGGTGACGAAGGCCGGGCCGGTGAGCAGGGTGACCACGAGTCCGCCGACGACGTGGCTGGAGAGGCCGAACAGGCCGACGGCGACGGACGGGCCCAGGGAGAGGTAGAGGCCGCCGAGCGCCCAGCTCGCGATGAGGATCGGGACCAGGCTCAGCAGGTCGGCCCGCAGGTGGGGGGCGATCCGCAGGCGGGGCTGGAGCGAGCGGGCGGCGCCGGGGCGGCGCAGCGAGGTCTCGGGCAGGGCCGACAGGAGGGCGCCGGCCACCACGAGGGCGAGGAGCAGCAGCACGTAGACGAGGCGGGTGGGGTGCGGCCCGTACTCGATGAGGAGCCCGCATCCGAGCGAGCCCAGTCCGAGTCCGAAGGTGGGTGCGGTGCCCGTGACGAGGCCCGCCCGGTGCGGGGCGTGCGCGGGGTTGAGGTCGGACAGGGCGGCGCCGAGCGTGGTCATGGCGGCCCCGGTGGCGATGCCCTGGATGAAGCGTGCCGTCAGCAGCAGGCCGACGTTGCCCGCGGTGAGGAACAGGACCATCGAGACCGCTTCGAGGGCGATCGCGGAGAGCAGGACCGGACGGCGGCCGAGGTGGTCGGAGAGGGCGCCGAGGACGAGCAGCGCCCCGATCATGCCGAGCACGTAGACGGCGAAGACCGTGGTAAGGGTGGTGGCGGAGAAGTGCCATTCCTGCTGGTAGACGACATAGAGCGGGGAGGGCGCGCTGGAGGCGGCCATGAACAGCACGAAGACGACCGCGAGGGAGGCGAAGGCGACGGGACGGCTCAGCCGTCGTCGCCTCTCCTCCGGTGGCGCCACCCGGGCGGTGGGCGGCGGGGAGGGCTGGAGCTGGGACGGGGCGGGACCGGACACGACGCGACTCCAAAAGCAGTGATCGATGCGTTTAGTACGCTACCACTAACGCAATGATCAGTGCGATAATTTCCCCATGGCTGACTCGTCGCCCCAGGTACGTCCCGGCGGCCGCTCCGCGAAGGTGCGGGCGGCCGTCCACCGTGCCGTCGCAGAACTCCTCGCCGAGGAGGGTGCGGAGACCCTGACCCTGCCCGCCGTGGCCGCGCGCGCCGGCGTGCACCCCACCACCTTGTACCGGCGCTGGGGGTCCGCCGCCCAGCTACTCAACGACGTCGCCACCAGCCGCTTCACCGGTGACCTGGTCGTCCCCGACTCCGGCTCCCTCGCCGGCGACCTCCAGCGCTGGCTCGCCGATGTGGTCACCGACGTCGCCGACCCGGACACGCTCGCCCTCATGCGGGCGACCATCGGCTCCGGCCCGGCGGGCGGCTGCGCCTGCGTCGAGGACCGCCACCGCCAGCTCGGCGCGATCATCCGGCGCGAACAGGACCGCGGGGGGACGGCACTCGACGTGGAGACCGCGGCGGACTTCCTCCTCGGCCCGCTCTACTACCGCGCCATTTTCACCCCCGAGCCTGCCTCCGCCGACTGGGCCCGCACACTGGTGTCCACCTATCTGGCGACGCTCCGGACGCCCTGAGCCGCACACGGATTGCGGGGGCGCGGCGTGGCGCACGCACAGGCATCTCGCCTGGGCGGCCCCTTCGGTATCAGGCGCAGTACCTGTGGGACTCTGTCGCCCGATTCGCGGTGAGGCCCGATTCGATCAGCGTGACCTGAGCATTCAGCGTCAGCGGCTTACCGGTTGGGCCAGGTCGACCGAATCGGGCGACAGAGTCCCACAGGTCGCTCGTAGGCAGCAGGCGGAGCATCGCGAACGCGTGAGTCACAGCCAGGTAGCCCAGTCGCAGCAGCACGACCGAACATCATTCCGCGCGATCGATACCCACGCGAGAGGGTAGGATCAAGCGATCGTCGTCGAAGTCCGAACAACCCGCTCACCGCTTCCCATCAGCGCGGATGGGGTTCTTGGCTTCCCCGCGAGCAGACCGATTCCCAATACCAGCCCACCCCGAGAACCCGCAGGTCAGCAGATTCTCAAGAATCGGGCGACAGAGTCCTGTCGGGCTCGAAAAGTCATCGCTGCTGGTCAAGCGGCATAGCGGTATTCGTTAATGACGCCGCCGAGGACATGTGTGCGCAGGAGTTTGGGTGTGTCGAGGTCGTGCACGGTGGTGGGCTGTTGGTGGGCGTCAGGAGGTAGCTGGCCTCGGCTTCGATGAGGGCGGTGTGTGTTGTAGTGCCGTTGGTAGGCGGCCAGGACGTGTCGGGCGTGTGCCTCGTTCGTGATCAGGATGTGGTCGAGGGTTTCGCGCCGGATGCTGCCGATCACCCGTTCACAGTGGGCGTTCATGCGCGGTGTTCGTGGCGCGCTCTTGATCACGTCTATGCCGTCGGCTTCGAAGACGGCGTCGAAGGACTGTCCGTACTTGCCGTCGCGGTCACGTAGCAGGAACCGCAGGGACTCCGTCCGCATGCCGAGGTCGGCGGCTGTGTTCCGGGCCTGCTGTGCGGCCCATTCCTGGGTGGGATGGGCCGTGACGCCTGAGATGTGAAGGCGTCGGGTGCTGTGTTCGAGGAAGGCCAGCGCGTACAGTCGGCGTCCGCGCACGGTGTCGAGATGGAAGAAGTCTGCCGCGATGATGCCCTCGGCCTGGTTCGTGAGGAACTCGCGCCAGGTTGGGCCGGTGCGGCGTGGGGCCGGATCGATACCCGCAGCGTTCAGGATCTCCCATACCGTGGATGCGGCGATCGGATGGCCGAGGCCAATCAACTCGCCCTGGATCCGCCTGTGGCCCCACCCCGCGTTCTCCCGGGCCAGTCGCAGGACCAGCTCCCTGAGCGCCGCCCTGGTCGGTGGTCGCCCGGACCGGGCGCGCCGCGCGCTGTAGTCCCATTTCGCCGCGATGAACCTGCGATGCCACGCCAGCAGGGTGCCGGGCGTGGCTAGGAATACCCCACGCCACCGGTAGCGGGGTATCAGGCCCGACAGCGCAGCCAGCCAGAACCGGTCAACGGACTCATACCGGACCCGGCCGTTGATCTGACGACGCAACACCGCGTTCTCGTGCCGCAACACGAGCAACTCCGCGTCCTTCGTCGCCTCGCGGCGCAGCAGTACCCAGGGGATGGACAGCAGCTTGCAAACGACCTTGTACACCAGTGAGACGGTCACGCGGACATGCTGCCAGTCGAGACCGAATCCATGACGTCACCTGCAGTGACGACTTTTCGAGCCCCACAGGATCTCCGTCGGGTCTACGCGCTGGTTTTCCTCGAACATGGCACGCGCCGACTGCATATCGCCGGCGTCACCGCTCACCCGACTGCGCGGTGGACGGTGCAGCAAGCCCGCAACCTCGCCCTCGAACTGGGCCTGCGCTTGGAGGCCCTGCATTTCCTGATTCGCGATCGGGACAGCAAGTACACCGGGTCCTTCGACACGGTCTTCGAGTCGGAGAGCATCGAGGTCGTGAGGACGGCACCGCAGTCCCCACGCATGAACGCGCACTGTGAAAGGGTCATCGGGACGCTCCGACGCGAGGTCCTCGATCACCTGCTGATCTTGAACGAAGCCCACGCTCGACGGGTGCTCGACACGTACGCCTGCCACTACAACGGCCATCGCCCGCACCAAGCCCGACAGCAGCGGCCTCCCCTCCACGACGACCGGGCAGTGCCGAGACCCAACGTGAGAACCATGCAGCCCATCCTCCGCACCCGCGTCCTGGGCGGGCTGATTAACGAGTACAGGTACACGGCCTGACCAGCCGCGATGAATTTCTGAACGGCACAGGATACGCACAGCCCGTGCCGAATGCACCGACCGACTCCTGATCATCGGTGAACGACACCTGCGTACGGTCCTCAACCAGTACGCCGAGCACTACAACGCAGGACGGGCCCACCGCAGCCTGAGCCTACGGGCGCCGAACGATGCTCTGAACGTCATCCCCCTGCCCGCCGCCACGGTCAGGCGCCAGCAGGTACTCGGTGGACTGCTCAACGAGTACCACACCATGTCAGCCCGAGTGCCTCATCCCTCGCGAGGGAAGCCCAGCTCAGCAGCCTGATCGGAATATTGACACCCTTCAGGCAACTCGCACCGCCCCCACCAGGCCCGTAACCAGCTACCACCCGACGTCCACGAACAACCCGCCGCGGCGCATGGCCTCGCACCGGCAAAGTCCTGCGCACCCGGATCCTCGGCGGCCTCATCAACGAGTACAGATATGCAGCATGACATGCAGCGACGACTTTTCGAGCGGCACCCGCTACCGACTCATTAGGGCCAAGAAGAAGTTCTCATTTCGTTCTCAGGCCGCGGCTTCCGGCTCGGTTCTGCGCGATGTTTCGTGTCTTCCTGGTTCTGCCCGACTCGGCGAGCAGGGTGAGTACCGCCGGCGACATCGAATGCTCGGCGAGGCGGCGCTGCATCCAGTCCGTGACCTTCGCCAACTCAGCTGGTGTCGGCGTATGGCCGTCCTTGATGGACAGGTGGAACAGCCAGTCGTGGATGCGGCGGCGGATGAACTCGCGGTACCCCTCTGCCTTGAGCTGGTCGATCTCTGGCAGTAGTGCGGCCGACCACTGCCGGAACTCGGCGGAACCGGTCACCTTCATCGCGATTTTGTCCACGAGGGCGACCACCGCCGTCTTGGACACGATGTCGATGGGGTCGCGCAGGATCGTGGCCACAATCGCGCGGTCTCGGTCGCGGCTCCGCGAGGAAGCGGTTACCGAGACGACGCGTTGGTAGGCGGACGATCGGATGTGCTCGTCCGCGACGGCATCGTCGACGTCCACGTCGACGATGCCGGCCCCCGCCAGCAACTCGGCCACATCGGAATGCAATGTCATCGCTTTATCCCTTGCCGCACGTTTGGTCCTTGGCGGCCTTACGCCGCTCTTCTTCTTCCTGCTCCGCAAGATTTCGCCTGCCGAGCTTCTTGACGGCTCTCCTGATCTCCGACTTGTAATGTTCCACCACCTGTCGCTGTCGACTGTTCAGCTCCGGTTGGTTGTGCAGGGGGTGGCCGTTCGGCCCGATCCGCACCTCGCGGCCCCCGCCACCGGTGACATGAGCGTGCGCTGGCTTGTCGACGTCGTACTCGTGCACGACGATGCGCACGCCGTTCTTGCTGACGTCGAGGAGGGACAGTCCGAGAGGGTCAAGCCACATGAACGGGTTGGGAACGTAACTGTGCGGCGCGTAGCCACCGGCGAGACCGATCGGATCTGAGGTGAGGTAGCGGGCAGTTTCGGGATCGTAGTAGCGGAAGTGGTTGTAGTTCAGGCCGGTTTCGGGGTCGGCGTATTGGCCGGGGAAGCGCAGGGGGCAGTCGACGCTCCTCCCATCATCCACGGGTGGGGTGGGGAGCGGGGTGCCCCAGAGGGTGGTGCGGTGCTGCCAGGCCAGACGACCGTCGGCGGCGAGGAGTTCAGTGGGGGTGCCGACAGCGTCGGTGATGATGGCGTAGTGGCGGGTGGCGCCCAGTTCGCAATGAGTTTGGGTCAGCGGGCAGTGGGTGCCAGGGCTGTAGTTCCAGGTGGTGGTGGCACCGTCGCAGGTGGCTTGCTCGGCGAGACGGGTGCCGTCCCAGGTGAAGGTCAGGGGTTTTCCGTCCGGGCTGGTTTTCGTGATGCGGCGCCCCAGAGGGTCGTAGGCGTACATCCACTCCTCGCCAAGCGGAGTGGTGGCTTTGGTGAGCTGGTCCTGGGCGTTCCAGGTGTAGGTCCAAGAGCGGGTTTGACCGCTCGGGAGTTTGCAGGCTTTGCGGATGAGGCGGCCGGCGGCGTCGTGTTCGTAGGTGGTACGGCCCGCACGGCGGATGAGGGTGCCGCTGTATGCCCGGTCGCCCCCTGAGCCATGTGCAGGGGCTGTGGCGTGGGTTTGGTTGCCGGCTGTGTCGTAGGCGTAGGTCTCGGACCATCCGTGAGCTTGTACGCCGGTGACGCGGCCTGTCGATCCGACGGCGAAGTGTCGGGTGCCGGTGGTCAGTTCGCGAATCTCGGTGACGTGGCCGTCGGGACGGTAGGTGTAGGTGCGGTGTTGGAGAAGGTAATCCGGGGAGGAGGAGATCGACTGGGCCGCCAGGCGCTCCGTTGAATCCCATGCCTGGGTGAGAGTGGCAGCTCCCATGGCCCGCTGAGTTTCGCGGCCCGCCGCGTCGTAGGTGAAGGTGAGGGTGTTGTCGGCGGTGGTGAGCGTTGCGGGGCGGCCTGTGGGGTCGTAGGTCCAAGTGGAGATCAGGCCGGAGGGCATGGAACGATGGGTCTGGTGGCCAGCCGCGTCGTAGCCGTAGGTCGTGGTGCGGCCGTTCACGGTCTCCGCGACCAGGCGGCCCAACCGGTCGCGTTCCATTACCAGTTCGGCGTCCGCGTTTGTGGCGCGGATGAGGGCGCCGTGGGCGTCGTAGGCGTAGGTCGTCTCTTCACCGGTGGTCTCGTCCCGCTGGGTGATGGGCTGTCCCGCTGGGTCGAGGGTATAGCGGAGAGTTTGGCCGAGTGGGTTGGTCTGGGCAGTGAGGCGGCCGGCGGCGTCGTGTTCGTAGGTGCGGGTGCAACCGTTGAAGTCGGTTTCGGAGGTGAGGCGTCCGGCCCCGTCGTAGGTGTAGGTCCAGGTCAGGCCCTGAGGGTTGGTGACGGTGGTCAGCCGCAGTTCGGTGTCGTAGCCAAAGGCGTACTGCGCGCCGTCAGGATCGGTACGGGTAGCGGGCCGGTCGAAGTGGGTGTGGGTGTGGGTGGTGGTGTGTCCGGCTTGGTCGGTGTGGCGGGCGAGGTTGCCTTCGGTGTCCCACTGCCACACCTCACGGGCTCCGTCCGGTCCCTCGCGCCAGGCGGGCTCACCCTCGATGGTCCAGCCGTGCCGGGTGGTGTTGCCCAGGGGGTCGGTGACGGCGGTGACCAGTCCGTGCGGGCCTCGGCGTACGCGGGTGGTGTTGCCCAGGGGGTCGGTGATGGCCATGGGGAGGCCGACCGCGTTGGTGGTGACCTGCGTGGTGTGGCCGAGAGCATCGGTGATCGTCGACAGGTGTCCAGATGTGTCGTACGTGTAGTGGGTGGTGGCACCGGTGGGATCGGTAACGGAAGTACGATCCCCAAGGTCGTTGTAGGTCTGGCGCCAGATCGCACCACCGGGCTCGTGGACCTCAAGTGGAAGGTCCTGGTCGTTGTAAGCCGCCTCCGTCACGCTTCCGTCAGGGCGTTCGACGACGATCAGGCGGTCGAGATCGTCGTAGTGGTAGCGGGTGGTGTGACCCAGCGGGTCAGTGATTGCGACGGGATGACGGTTGTTGTCGTCCCATTCGGTGTGGGTGGTGTTGCCCAGCGGGTCGGTCTCCGCGATGACCCGGTATGCCTCGTTGCAGAGGTAGGTGGTGGTATTGCCGAGGGAGTCGGTGTAGCGGTTGGTGCGTGTCTGGGCGTCGTAGTGCATGCGGCCGGAGAGGATGCCGTCCGGGCCGATGCCCCGCAGGACGCGGCCACGACGGTCGTAGACATACGCATAGGTCGTGCCGTTGCGGTCCGTCCAGGACGTGATGCGACGTGCGTCGTCGTACTGGAAACGCAGCGGCAGCCCGGTGGAGTTGATGACCTCGCTCAGGTCTCCGGCTTCGCTGTAGCCGTATGAGATCAGGGGGGTGCTGTGCTGATGCTCTGCGCCGTGGAGCAGCCGTAGGGCGGTGATGCGCAGCAGCTGCGGATCAGTGTCGATGGCGATGCGGTAGCCGCCGGAGTGGGTGATCTCCTTCGGCGCGCCCTGCTCGTCGTAGCTAAGGGTGATGCGGTCGCCTTCGCCGGTGCGGTCGGTGATCGCCGTCAGGGCCAGCTCTCGGCCGCATGCCGGGAGGGGGGCGAAGTGGAGGGTGCGGTTGTGTTCCGGGGTGGTGATGGTGAAGGTGCCGTCCGGTTTTCCGTCCCAGCGCAGTGGCCAGCGAGGGCCGGAGGTGGGAAGGGTGGGGACGTTGGGTTCCGGGATCGGGTATGCAAGGATCATGCCGTCGTCGGTGATGAAGACGACGCCCTCGTCGTCGATCTCCAGGCGTTGGTCGAGGGTGCCGGCCCAGGTGCGGCCGAACCAGCCGCCGCACGGGTGCCCGGAGACGTAGTGCCGCTCCAGGATCAGTGGAAGTACCCCGGGCAGGGTGACATCGGTGGCGGACATGACCATCTCGCCGGTGGCCACATCGATCGGCTCACCCTTCTTGGGCCGCTCGCCGTTGGGTGCGTTGTTGTTGTCCGGGTCGCTGTTCTTCCGCTTGCGGGCGCTGCCGTCGCGGCCAAGGGAACGTTCACGGTTGAGCAGGCGCTGCGCGGCGGTCTTCGCCACCTTGCTGCCGCCGCGGAAAGCTCCGGTGGCGCCGCCGGTGGCCAGTGCCAGCAGCAGCCCGGCCGTGAGCTGTCCGGAAGCGCGGGCGGGGTTGCGCTGCCATTCCTCCCAGTTGACGGCGGCCTTGGCGAACCCCTTGGGGTCGGCAGCGGCGTAGGTGGCTCCGTCGGCTAAGTTGGCCAGCCGCAGACCCACACCTCCGACCCCGTCGTGCATGAGGTCGTTGAGGTCTACGTAGCGGTCATAAAGAAAGTCGCCCGCCCCGTCGCCGAAATCCCCGAGCTTCTGCTTGAACCAATCCACGCCCTTGGGGGCCGCAGGCTTGTCCGGAGCCTTCTCCTTGGCGGTGTCGAGTTTGCGCTTGGCCGCGTCGACAACGAGCTGGAGTTCCGCCTCCAGTTTGTCCAGGCGCTTGTAGCAGCCCTCTAGCGCGGCCATCCCCGGATCGTCCTCCGGGGGCTTCTCCGGCAGGGGATCGTCCTTGCGGTCAGCCGCCTCGCTGTAGTCCTTCCAACTCTGTATGTGGCGCTTCGACGCCGCCCGCGCGTCGTCGGCGTCGTCGATGATGGGCCTGACGCGCTTTTGCACCGACCGCAGCTTCTCCGCATATGAATCGAGTGCGCTTGCGGCGGAGGTGAAGTAGGTCTTGGCTGAGCCCAGTTCCTTGGGCAGCTTCTCCGTCGCCCCCTGGAAGCTCTCCGACGCCGCGCCGGTCCAGTTCATCAGAGACAGGACGTCGAGCTGATCCACGCCATCCTGGAATGCCCCCGCGTAGGCGCGGAGTTTGACCGCCAGGTCCTCGATCTCGGTGGGGCTGCCGGGGATGACCTCGGAGGGTTTGGCGTTGAGGGGTATGCGCTCGGTCGTGCCGCCCTCGGTCGAGTCCTTCTGGGTCATGCGGTCACTCCCTTGGAACCGCCGTCGACTTCCCAGCCGCCGTCGTAGCGAAGCCGCGGGTTGGTGGGCACGCCTCCGGTGTAGTTGCCGTCGTCATCGTCGTCGAGCCAGGGTTCCCGGTAGATCTCCGGTGGCGGGTCGAACTTCGGCCGGTAGCCGTTTTCCCATGCCTTCATGCCCTGTTCGCCGAAGGGGAGCTTGGACATGTTGTGCTCGGTCGGGGCGAAGTCCTTGATGCGCAGGAGGTCGGCGAGCATGTAGGCGGCGATCACCTGCCGGAGGGTCTGCACCACCGTGTCGGCGTGGTCGGCCACGCGGCCCATGCCGAAGCCCCAGGCGGAGAGCAGTTTCTCCGAGGAGTCGTAGATGTCGAAGTCGGCGGAGTTCCCAATGCTCTCGGCCAGTGTCTTCCAGTCCCTCTTGATCTTCCGTGCGGCGACGACCGACTCCTCCAGCGGCGCCAGCACCTTCTGCACCGAAGTGATCTCGATCCGGTAGCCATCACCCGGCTTCGGACCATCCGCCGCCGAACCACCCTTGTCATGCCCCGACATCGGATTGCTCTCCCCGCTCCCCGGTCACCTGCAAGGACTCTGCATCCAGGACGAACGTCCGTGGCCCCACCGGATCCACCACCGCCCGTGTTCCCTCGGGCAGTAGCTCCACCAGGTCCTCGACCGTCGTCGACGCCCAAGAACACACACCCGCGAACAGCGCAAGCCGCTCCAAAGAAGTGAAGACCGGCACCACCGGGCCCCACTCTGTCTTGGAGACCAGAAAGCCCGGTTCATCAGGCCGTTGGAAATACAGACGCGCGGAACACAACGCGGCGAGCTTCTCGCCTTCCGACATCTGCCCTGCGACTTCCTGCCGCACAAAGTCGGCCAGCCTTGGCCTGCCATCGTGCCCAAGCGAATACAAGATGTCCCCTCCCCTGAACATGACAGCAGTTTCGCACGGGCGAGCCACACTCTGAGCAATCGACACGGAGCACTTTGTATCTCCTTGAGGCTCGGGTGAGTGGATGCTTCGAAGCGGACATCGCTCCGGCTGTTTTGGCGGCCACCGGAAGCTCCAGGTGACAGCAGGAGGTGGGAGCCCGGCAGTTTGCCGACGGTACGAGGTACTGGTTGGGTGCACTGGAAGTTGTCGCGATCCGAGCCGCTACCGCGTGCTGCGCAGATCGTCACCGAACTCGGACGTGACGTACGACTAGCCTGCGCGTTTCACTTGTCGCAGTGTCCGGATCTTGAGCGGAAAAACAAAAGTGCCTTGTGAGCTGGGAAGATGAGGCTCGTCTAGGGCTTCAATCACTACAGCAGGAAGGCACTTTCTGGGTGCCCATTACCCGGTCGCGTCCCAAGCTCGTCGTGTCGGCCGAGGGTTACGGGGTGGTGAGCCACGCCGGATTTCGCCTGCCGGCCGATCTCGCCGGTCTGACCGGCGCCTTCGCGAACGCGCTGCGTCAACTGCGGCCGCATCGTACCGGGCACGACCCCGGCCGGATCGCGGTCGATCTCGCGGTCCTGCTCGCCGACGGCGGCAAGGCGATAGCGGACCTGGCCGTGCTGCGTGACCAGACGGAGGTGTTCGGCCCCGTCGCCTTCACTCCGACCACCTGGCGCCTGCTGGCCGACATCGACTTGACGGCGCGCGCCCTCCTGCGCTCCGCCAGGACCGCCGCCCGGGAGGTCGCGTGGCTGCAGGCTGCCGAGACCGGGGCAGGTATACCGGCAGCCCGCGCTGGGGGATGCGACCTGCCGGGCCTGGTCCTGGACCTCGACGCCACGCTGATCACCTGCCATTCGGAGAAGGAGCAGACAGCCGCCACCTACAAGCGCGGATTCGGCTACCCCCCGTGGCTGTGTCTGGGGGTCAAGGGGTCGCAGGTTCAAATCCTGTCGTCCCGACCAGCGTTTTCGCAGGTCGGAGGCCGTTTTTCCAGAGATGGGAAAGCGGCCTTCTTTGTGTTGTGCGACGTGGTGGTCGCATTGTGGTCGCACGCGTGCCTTGAGGTGTGGAGGCGTTGGGTGAACTGGCTGTCGGGGTGGCGAAGTAGGGCAGCGTGAGGCGTGCCCGGGGCCTGTTCGGGTGGTCGGGGCGTGGTCGCAGCCAGTCTGGCCAGTGCGGATGACTACCGACGGCCGGATCGGCTTGGGCGAGTGCGGTGTCGATGGCGTCTACGGCGTCGTGGGCGGCTTGCTGGGTGAGGTGGCTGTAGAGGTTGGCGGTGGTGGAGAGGGTGGAGTGCCGCAGGGTTTTGGAGACCACAGTGAGCGGGGTGCCCGCGTTGATGGAGAGGGTGGCGGCGAGGTGTCGCAGGTCGTGCAGGGTGATGCGGGGGACGCCTGCTTCTTTGGCGCGTCGGCGAAAGCGATCCAGGACGGTCTGAGGCCGTAGCGGGCGGCTGTCGGGTCGGCAGAAGACCAGTCCGGTGAACGGATCGTCGGAGCGGTTAGCCAATGCTGACTGCGGCGCGTCGGCTGCGCGGCGTGTGAGAGCGGCTGCCACGCGTGGGGAGATGGCGACCCAGTTCTTGCTGCTGCGGGTTTTGGGTGAGGTGATGACCAGGCGGGCGTTGTTGATGGCTGAGAGGGTGTAACGGACGTAGAGCACCCCTTCGTTGAGGTGGACATCGTGCCAGTGGAGGGCGAGCGCTTCCCCCTTGCGCATGCCAGTACCGATGAGAAGTTCACACAGATCCGCGATGAGTGGGTCGGCTTGGTGGCAGTAGCGCAGGAAGCGGGCTGCTTCCCCGGCCGTCCAGATCCGACGCTCGGCCGCTGCCGGGCGGGGCAGGACGGCTGGGCGTGCGGGGCTGTGAGTGAGGCGGTGCTGGCGGACGGCGTCGCCCAGGGCGCTGGAGAGGGTGGCCAGGCACCGGTAGACGGTCACTTGGCCGCGGCCTGCGGCGAGCTGGGTGTGAACGAATCCGGCGATGTGGCGGTGGCCGAGCTCGTCAAGCTTGAGCGTGCCCAGGGCGGGGATCAGGTCGCCGGTGACGTAGTCGCGATAGCGGGCCAGCGTGGTCGGCTTGAGTACGTACGCCTTGGTCTCCAGCCAGGTGGTGAGGTAGTCGGCGACGTTCTGGTTGGGGTCGCCGTTGAACCCGCCGGCCTCGCCCTCGAGGATCCGCTGCAGCGCGGCCTGGGCGGCGTTCTGGGTGGGGAAGCCGCCGCGGCGGATGGTGGTGCGGTGGTGGTGGGGGGAGGGGAGGTCGACGGCGAAGGTCCAGCTGCCGTGGTCACTGTCGGTGGTCAGTCGCGGGCAGTGGGTTCCGAGCTGGTGGCGGTGTGCGTCGCGGCATCCGCAGCGCCGGTAGATTCGGCCACGGTGGGTGGCGGAGCGCATGGTGATCGCCTCCTGAGGTGGTGCGATGTGCCGACGATCCCAGTCTCCGTCGACGGGCACACCACGCGATCACCTCAGGCTCCATAGGCCTCTGAGCTGGGTGTTCCCCTTGTCGTGGCCACAAGTGCGGAGAGCTGCTGTTCAGGCTACGGAGGCGCAAAAATAGTGTGCCAAGCATCCGGAAACTGCGTCACCCGAGGTGACCTGCGGTTTTAGGCCAGCTAGGCCGAAGCCCTGGCCGAAGCCGCCCTCGAGGCGGTCGACCGGCAGCACACCGCCCTGCCAGAGGAGAGGATGATCACGCAGGGCTGATCATCACCCTGGCGAGGAGGTGATGGGCCTCAACGAGCAGCTCGCCGAGATCGGCAGGCTCATTGCGGTCCGGCTTCGCGAGCAGCACCTCGCCGACGTGACGCGGCGACGACACGACTCTTATGGCCGAGGCGCAACATGCGCGCCGGAAACTCTTCGCTACCAATCAGGACGTATCCTCCGCTCCCCTCCAACCTCAACGTCTTTGAGGGCGTCTGCGGCACTGCCTGTCTCTTCGAGCCTCCGCGGATCGCGGACGGCGCGCACGCGAGTGCCCACGCGCCGTTGGACCCGGCGAGCATGTGGCCGACTGTGCCCCGTGGTGCAGCGGGGTGCAGGGCTGATGCGTGTGCTGGGGGAGGGGCGCACGGAGGTCCCGTGCGGGGGCTGTTCATGGGTGGGCGATCCTGCCACCATCTCTACGTCCTTTGGAGATAGCGGATGGCGCTTGCCGCCTCGCAACCGCTCGTCCACCCCGTGTCTGCGATGTTCCTCAGCCAGCTGCTCATGGCAAACAGTTCCGACCGCGTGAAGTCCTACCCTGCGGCTGGGGCCTCGGTTGCCCCGGTACCAGAGCTTTCCAGCCAGGCCACATCCCTATGCAGCCACGCCGGCTCGGCGGGAGCGTGGTCTTTTTCGGCCGGGCTCGGGCTGGTGTGTTCGCCGTTGAGAGCAATCACTGCCAGGGCGCATTGGATGGCTTGCCGCTCGACGATGGGGGAGCGGTGTCACCGTTCTCGGTGCAGCACTGCCTCGTTCCTCTGTCCGGACGGAGCTACCTCGGTAAGTATGCGCAGCTTGACTGCGGCGGGAAACTCGGGCGGGGCTTGGCACCGGGTTCCCGGCCCGACCAGTTGTTCACGCTGGTCATCTGAGGGTGGGGTTCTTCTCTCGCCGTGGAAGGGGGCCCGCACATCTCTGGTGTCTCGCCTACGGCCGACGGGGCGGGGGCTCGGTGATCATCTGAAGGCTTGCTGGAGGTCGTGTCCGACGGGTGGCTGTAAGTCACCCGTCCAGTGGAAACGTGATCTGCTTCACGTTGACGGAGGGAGCCAGAGGGCCGTTAACTCGCTGCGCATTTGAAAATCTTGTGACTCTGGGGTGGGGACTGTGGAGTTGGGGTGGAGACCGTGGCGTGCGCGAGCGCGAAGACGCTGGTTATTTCCTGTGGTCGGTGGGGCGCTCGCGACGGAGATGCTGCTGTCCGTGCTGTCGTCGGTCGCGTCCCTCTCGCCTGCCGCGCATGCGGCGGCGCCCGCGTCGGCGTTGTCGGAGGAGTCGGCGTCTGCGCGGGCAGTGGCATCAGGCGAGCCTGTGGAAGTGACCTCGGCGCGGAGTGAGTACTCGCAGACGGTGGCGAACCCGGACGGCACCTTCACCCTTACGCAGTCGACGGAGCCGCAGCGTGCGCGTGCTGCTGACGGTACATGGCGCGACATCGATGTCACGTTGCAGAGGTACCCGGACGGCAGAGTGGGGCCGAAGTCCGCGGTGGTGGAGTTGTCGTTCTCCGGTGGCGGGAGCGGCTCGGGCATGTTGGCCATGGGGCGTGGTGAGCGGGAGTTACGGCTGGGCTGGCCCGACTCGTTGCCGGCGCCGACGCTGGATGGGGCCACCGCCACGTACCCGGACGTTTTTGCGGGGGTGGATCTGCAGCTGACGGCGACGGCCGAGGGCTACCGCGACGTGCTGGTGGTCAAGACGGCTGAGGCGGCGGCCAACCCGGAGCTGGAGAAGATCAAGCTCACCGCCACTGGGGACGGCCTGAGCGTGGTACCGGGTGCCGGCGGTGGGGTGCGGGCGGTTGACGCGGATGGCAACGCCGTATTCCGGGGACCGGCAGGGCGGATGTGGGACTCGGCAGGGGAAGACGCCACGGGCTCGCACACCGAGTTCCGGACGGTACCGTCCGGGAAGCAGCGGAGATTGAGCGACACCAAAGATGAATTGGCTCAGCCGGGCGAGGGTGATGCGACCGCTGAATTGCCGGTGACCGTCGGGGACGGCAGTGTTTCGGTGGAGCCGGACTTGGAGTTGCTGCGGGGGGAGAAGACCGAGTACCCGGTGTTCATCGACCCGTCCGTGGGTCTGGGGGCTTCGGAGTGGACGAAGCTGTCCTCTGACGGGGACAGGTTCTGGAAGTTCGATGAGCCGAAGGGTGTCGGCTTGTGCGGCAGTGCGGATGGCTATTACTGCGGGTCGGGTTACCGGGACCGGATGTATTTCGAGTTCGGGGCGTCGAAGCTGGCGGGCAAGCATGTGCTGGACGCGACGTTCCGGGCGTATGAGACGTGGTCGTTCAACTGCAACCCGTACTGGGTGGACCTCGAGCGGACCGACAACATCTCCGAGGGGACGCGCTGGCCGGGGCCGAAGCAGTTGGACCAGATGGGCGACCGTTACGTGTCGGCGGGTCGGGGGGATCTGTGCAGCCCGGAGCAGCCGAACAAGTGGATCGAGTTCAACGACAACCCGGATGAGCCGGATGAGAACCTGACCTCCACAGTGCGGTCCCTGGCTGACGGCAAGATCTCCCGGCTGACGCTCATGTTGCGGGCCAAGGACGAAGGTGAGCCGCGGGCGTGGAAGCGCTTTGACTCCAACGCGGAGTTGAAGGTGTGGTACGCGCACAAGCCCGGCGTGCCGACCTCGGTCGGGGCCATCCCGGGCACGGGCAACAAGGCACAGTGCCGGTCCTCGTCGGATCCGCTGACCGTGACGGTGGACACCCCGACGGTCCAGGCACGTGTGCAGACGAAGGTCGAGGCTCACGAGGGCGACGAAGAGGGCTCACTGCAAGCCGAGTTCGTCATGCAGCGCAGCAGCACGGACACCAACTCGGGCTCTTGGTCGCAGGTGTGGAGCGACTACAAGCCGGACAGCGGCTGGGATCCGGATGGCACGCTGGAGAGGACGACGACGGACAAGCGGGCCGATGGGGGGCTGTACCGGTTCCGCGCCCGGACCCAGTCGCACTGGGCCTACAACGGCAGGTCGGGTGATCTGTTCTCGCCGTATTCCTCCTGGTGTTATCTGCGGATCGACTCCACGGCGCCCAAAGTGCCGGTCATCGTGCCCGGCGCCCCGTACACCGAGTGCACGGCCAACGACTGTGCAGCACACGGAGGCCCGGGTAAGCCGGGGACCTTCACCTTCAAACCGAACACGGCCGACAAGGACGTGAAGGCCTACCGGTGGCGGCTGCTGACCTCCGACGCTGATGCGACCAAGCGGGTGACCGCCCCGACCACGAATGCTTCGGTGCAGGTCAAGGACGTCAAGCCTGGCCTGCCTGGCGCACAGACACTGTCGGTGGAAGCCAGCGATCTGAAGCTGGACAAGGAAGGACGGGTGCGCTGGGGCCCGCCAGCGGAGCTGGCCTTCAAGGTGGCGGCTGCTCCCGGGCCGACCGGGCGGTGGCGCTTCGACGACGGCGGCCCCGGCTCGGGGCTGACGGTGGCGAAGGACACCGGCGAGGTGGGCTCCCGCCACGACCTGGTGCTGCGGGACGAGGCCGGCACCGGCTGGTCGACCCTCGCCAGGCGAGGGGCCGGTGACTATTCGCTGCGTCTGAACGACAACCTGAGTGATCCGTCGAAGCAGGTGGGCTATGCGTCGACGGACGGCGCGGCCGTGAACACGCAGGATTCGTTCACCGTCTCCGCCTGGGCGTATCTCACCGACGCGTCGGCGAATCACGTGGTGCTGTCGGCACCGGGGGAGTACGGATCGGCGTTCACCCTGTATTACTCGTCCGCGTACAAGAAGTGGGTGTTCAACCGGACCGACCGGGACAAGAACGATCCGGTGTACATCCGCTCGTTGGCCGAGGCGGAAAGTCCTCCCTTGCGGGTGTGGACGCACCTGACCGGCGTCTTCGACACACAAAACGACGCCGACAAGAGCAACGACACGATCCAGCTGTTCATCAACGGACGTCCCCAGGGCAACCCGGTCGTCCTGGCCGACGTGGCACCCACGTACGAGCCGTGGACGGCCGACCGCAACCTCATGATCGGCCGATCCAAGGTGGCAGGAACGTACGGCGAGTACTTCCTGGGCCGCGTCGATGAGATCGCCGTCTGGCAGGACGCCCGCACCCCTGAGCAGATCCGGGAAGAAGACCGGCTGGACAAGGACGGAGCGCCGACGAACGAACTGGTGGCGCACTGGGACGCCACCATCTCCCAGGGCAGCCAGGTGGTGGAGAGCCCGGAGGACCCGGACGACCTGGTCAGCACCACCTTCCCCTACCGGCGCGGCCCCATGACGCTGTCCGGGTCAGGCGCGGCACTCACCGGCGAGGACGCGACGGCGCTGGTGCTCAACGGCAGCTCCGGTTACGCCTCGGCAACGGGTCCGGTGGTTGACGAGACCGGTTCGTTCACGGTGTCGGCGCGGGTGCGACTGAACAAGGCGCTGCTGGCGGTCAAGCCGGTCGGTTACCGGGGACTGGTTGCCGCGCAGGCCACACCAGTCGGCAAGGAGTCGTCGTGGGCGTTGTGGGTGGAGAAGCCTGCGGAGGACACCTACCAGTGGAAGTTCGGCCGGACGGCAGTCGACAGCAGCGGGAAAGTGACGGACACCGCGCTTGCTGCCGCCCAGGAGACGGTGGGCGAGAAGGAGTGGGACACCTGGGTCGATGTGACCGGGGTCTTCGACGCGGGGCTCCCGTTCACCGATGGTGACGGCGATCAGCAGCTCGGGGTAGCGGAGTTGTTCATCGGCCAGTTCGCTCAGCAAAGCCCATCAGACATCGGCCTTGAGGTGCCTCAGCAGGGCGGTGGAGCTCTCTCCGCGGGCAGGGGCTCGGCCGTCGGCGCCACGGGCCACTACCTTCCGGGTGATCTGGCGAAGGTACGTGTGTGGACGGGCGCGATGACGCCCGAGCAAGTGGCTTCGCAGATCGCGCAACCTTCGACATAGCCGCCTCGGCCTTCGTACCCCACCCTTCGCAGACCTTTGACGGTGTGCGGGCGCGTCGGCGCCCGCACACGAGGAGACTTGCCATGAACCAGTTCGGGTCCGGCATGCCCCGGATAGGCGGCACGGCACGCAGGAGACGATCCTGGGAGAGACGGTTCGCCGTCTTAGCGGGGTTCGCCCTGGTGCCGGGGCTGCTGTCTCCGGTCGCTTTCGCTGACGCTCCGGACCCGCTCGGAAAGCCGAAGCTGAAGGCACCCCGGTCCTCAACAGTCTCCCCGCTGACCAAGAAGGCGAACGATAAGAACGCCCGCGTGGTTAAAGCCACCGAGGCCGCCGACCTGACCGCGGCCAGGCGGGCGAAGGCGGATCAGAAACGGTCGGTTTCCTGGCCCCGGCAGGGCCAGGAAACACTCACACTCGGCGCCAAGAAAACTGCCACCGCGGAACCAGGCGCCCTCCCGGTGACGTTGATCGCACCCGCAGTCGGCAACGACGGGAAGAAGGGACACGTCGCCCGCACCGTCACCGTCAAGGTCCTCGACCAGAAGGCGGCCGGCGAGCTCGGTGTCAAGGGCGTCGTGCTCACCGCCACGGGCCCCACGGACGGAGGCAGAGCCCGGATCAGCGTCGACTACTCGGCGTTCGCTTCCGCTTACGGCGGTGACTGGGCCGGGCGGCTCCAGATCGTGAAGCTTCCGGACTGCGCACTGAAAGACCCTGAACAAGCGCACTGCCGAAGCCGCGAGACCGTGCCTTTCACCAATGACCGGGCTGGCCGGCGTCTCGAGACCACGTTGTCCTTCGCCTCCGCGCCTGCCGGCCAGTCAGCGGTGCTGGCCCTGGCAGCCGGGACCAAGTCGGGGTCCGGCGACTACAAGGCCACGCCGCTCGCGGCCTCCTCTACCTGGGAGGCCGGCGGCTCGTCCGGCAGCTTCACCTGGTCGTACCCGTTGCGGACGCCGCCCGCCGCGGCGGGACCGTCCCCGGACCTGTCGATCTCCTACGACTCGGGCAGCGTGGACGGGCGTACCGCGTCCACCAATAACCAGGGGACCGCGATCGGTGAGGGTTTCGACCTCACTTCGTCCTTCATCGAGCGCAAGTACGGCTCCTGTGACGACGACGGACAGGACGACAAGTTCGACCTCTGCTGGAAGTACGACAACGCCTCCCTCGTCCTGAACGGCAAGGCCACCGAGCTGGTCAAGGACGACACCAGTGACCGGTGGCGGCTGAAGAACGACGACGCATCCACCGTCGAGCACCACACCGGCGCCGAGAACGGCGACGACAACGGCGAGTACTGGACCGTCACCACCGGCGACGGCACCGTCTACACCTTCGGCCTCAACAAACTCGACGGGGCCGGCGCGGATGACCGCACCGCATCGGTGTGGACCGCTCCGGTCTTCGGCGACGACGAGGGGGAACCCGGCTACGCGGACGGCAGCAGCTTCTCCGGCCGGGACAAGAAGCAGGCCTGGCGGTGGAGCCTCGACCTGGTCGAGGACACCCACGGCAACGCCATGACCTACTGGTACAAGGCCGAGGAGAACAACTACGACAAGCTCGGCGACGACAACACCGGCACCGGCTACACCCGCGGCGGCTACCTGAAGGAGATCCGCTACGGCCAGCGCAAGGATGCCCTGTTCTCCACAACCCCCGCCGCCTCCAACAAAGTCGTCTTCGACTACGCCGAGCGGTGCCTGGCCTCCGGCACCGGCTGCGACTCGCTCACCAAGGACACCCGCGACAACTGGCCGGATGTGCCCTTCGACGCGGTGTGCAAGGACGACGACAAGTGCACCGGTACGGTCAGCCCCTTCTTCTTCACCCGCAAGCGGATGACGGGCATCACCACCTACGCGTGGGACGCCGCCGCCTCCACCCCCGGCTACGCCGCGGTCGACAACTGGACTCTCAAGCAGCTCTACCTCGACCCGGGCGACACCGGTGACACCGCTGACCAGTCTCTGTGGCTGGACGAGATCAAGCACACCGGCAAACGCGGCAGCGACCTGGCCCTGGACCCGGTGAAGTTCACCCACGTCTTCCTGCCCAACCGTGTTGACGGGGCGAGTGACGACATCCTCTCCCTCGACAAGCCGCGTCTGAAGACGGTCACCTCCGAGGCCGGGGCCCAGACCATCGTCAGCTATGCCGAGGCTGACTGCGTGGCCGGGCAGACGATGCCCAAGGTCGACGAGAACACCCGGCGCTGCTACCCGGTGTACTGGTCGCCGAACGGGGAGAAGGACCCGGTCCTGGACTGGTTCCAGAAGTACCGGGTCACCTCCGTGTCCACCACCGACCCATACGGCGGCTCAGAGGCGGTCCAGCACACCTACAGCTATGAGGGCGGGGGTGCCTGGCACTACAACGACGACCCGATGACCCCGGCCAAGGAACGCACCTGGTCCATCTGGCGCGGCTTCGGGAAAGTCACCCACCTCACCGGGGACCGCGACAGTACACAGCTGAAGACGGTCACCGTCTATCTGCGCGGGATGAACGGCGACCGCGTACTGGGCACGGACGGCAAGACGCCCGACCCGGACAGGCGCAGGCAGGCCAAGGTCACCGGCATCAAGGGCGAGGCCATCACCGACTCGGACCAGTACGCCGGGTTCACCCGCGAGACCGTCACCTATAACGGGGACATCGAGGTGACGGGCACGGTCGATGACCCGTGGTCCAAGCGCACCGCCACCCAGCACAAGTCGTACGCCGACACCGAGGCCTACTACGTCCGCACCGCCGCCACCCACACCCGCACCCGCATCACCAGCGGCCTCACCCCCGTGGACCGTGTGCGGACCACGGCCACCACGTACGACGACTACGGCATGGCCCAGACGGTCGAGGACCGCGGCGACGACGCCAAGCCCAACGACGCCAAGCCCAACGACGAGACCTGCACCCGCACCTGGTACGCGCGCAATGACGACAAGGGCATCAACGCGCTGATCTCCCGCACCCGCACCACCGCACAGCCCTGCGACACCCCGGACACAGACCTCGACCTGCCCGCGGACTCCAGCCGCCAGGGCGACATCATCTCCGACACCGCCACCGCCTACGACACCACCACCTGGAACGCGTCACAGAAACCCACCAAGGGCGAGGCCCAGTGGACCGGGCGGGCCAAGAGCTACGGGACCGACAACGCCCCCGCCTGGCAGCAGACCGGCACCGCCGCATACGACACGCTGGGCCGGCCCACCGTGGTGAAGGACGCGCTGGACAACACCACCACCGCCACGACCTACACACCAACCAGCATCGGCCCCTTGACGTCGACCACAGTGGCTGACGCCAAGAGCTTCAAGACCACCACAGCCCTCGACTTCGCCACCGGAGCCGCGCTCAAGGTCACCGACCCGAATAACAAGATCACCGAGAGCGAGTACGACGCGCTCGGCCGGGTCACTAAAGTCTGGCTGCCGAACCACACCAAGGTCCTGTGGCCGACCACACCGAACTACACCTACGGCTACCACCTCAACAGCACCTCGCTGCCCTGGATATCCACCAGCGCACTCAAAGGCGACGGCTCCGGGTACAACACCACCTACGAGATCTACGACTCACTCCTGCGCACCCGCCAGGTCCAGTCACCCACACCGGTCGGCGGCCGGCTGATCGGCCTGACCCTGTATGACGACCGGGGGCTCGCGGTCAGCTCTCAGGCGGACATCTGGGACGAGACCGCGTCCCCGTCGGGCACACCCGTGCAGACGGAGGGCAGCCAGGCCCCCGTCCAGACCGATACCACCTATGACGGCGCCGGGCGGGCCACCAAGACGGTCACCAAGAATTACGGTGTCACCCGCTGGACCACCGAGACCGGCTACACCGGCGACACCGTCGCCACCAGCGCCCCCGTCGGCGGTCAGGGCGTCGCCGAGGTCACCGATGTCCGCGGGCAGACCACCGAGCGGCGCGAATACGCGAGCCCCAAGCCGACCGGCTCTGAATTCGCCACCACCGGCTTCACCTACACCCCCGGCGGTCTGCAGAAGACCATCACCGGTCCGGACAAGGCCACCTGGTCCTACTCCTACGACCTGGCTGGTCGGCAGGTCCAGACGGACGACCCGGACAAGGGCAAGACCACCACCAGCTACAACACCCTCGATCAGGTCACCAGCAGCACCAACGCCGAGAAGCAGACCCTCGTCTACGACTATGACGAGCTCGGCCGCAAGACGGGCATGTGGAGTGGCACCAAGACGGATGCCAACAAGCTCGCCGCCTGGACCTTCGACACTCTGGCCAAGGGGCAGCAGGACACCGCCGTCCGCTATGACGGGGGCCTGGCTGGCAAGGCGTACACGCGGAAAGTGACGGAGTACGACAGCCTCTACCAGGTCAAGGGCAGCGAGCTCACGCTCCCCGACGAGGATCCGCTCGTCAAGGCGGGAGTACCCAAGACCCTGGCCTTCACCACCGGCTACCGGCTCGACGGCACCATCAGCCAGAGTCGTGAACCGGCCGTAGGCGGACTCGCCGCCGAGACCGTCTCCTACACCTACAACGCCACCGGCCAGCACCTCACCTCCCTGGGCACCACCGGATACCTCCAGGGCGCCACCTTCTCTCCGCAAGGTGATCTGCGGCAGCTGACCGTGGGCATGTCTGGGACCAACTCGGCGAAGAAGGCCTACCTCAACTACGACTACGAGCCCGGCACCCGCCGCCTGACCCGCTCCTACGTCACCGACGACGTCCACGGCTACATGCCGCAGGAGCTGAAGTTCACCCAGGACGACGCGGGCAACGTCACCTCCATCTTCGACAACGCGACACTCGGCGGCACCGGCAAGGCCGACTACCAGTGCTTCACCTACGACGGCTACCGCCGCATGACCGAAGCCTGGACCCCGGCCACCGCCAACTGCGCCACCACCGGCCGCACCACCGCCAACCTCGCCGGCGCCGCCCCCTACTGGGCCAGCTACCACTACAACACCGCGGGCCAACGCAGCGAACAGACCGAACACACCACAGTCGGCGACACCATCACCAAATACACGTACGGTACGCAGACCGGTCAGCCCCACCCGCTCACCAAAACCGAAACCAACGGCGGCACACCCCGCACCTACATCTACGACAAGACCGGCAACACCACCGGCCGCCCCGGCACCCAGGCCACCCAGACCCTGACCTGGAACCCCGAGGGCAAACTCGCCGCTACCACGGAACCCGCGGCTGGCAGCAAGCCCGCCACCGCCACCGGCTATCTCTACGACGCCGACGGCGAACTCCTCATCCGCCGCGCCACCAGCACAGACGGCGACACCGTCCTCTACCTCGGCGCCACCGAAGTACGCCTCACCGTCAAGGGCGGCACGAAGACCCTGTCCGGAACCCGTTACTACACGGCCAACGGCCAGACCATCGCAGTCCGCACCGCCAGCACGGCGACCACCGGCACCAAACTGTCCTTCCTGGCCGCCGACCACCACGGCACCTCCAGTATCGCCCTGGACGCCACCACCTCCGCCATCACCAAGCGCTACACCACCCCCTTCGGAGGCCCGCGCGGCCAAAAGCCACAAGCCTGGCCCGACGACAAATCCTTCCTCGGTAAACCCGCCGACACCACCACCGGCCTCACCCACATCGGCGCCCGCGAATACGACCTCACCCTCGGCCAATTCCTCAGCATCGACCCACTCCTCACCCCCGAGCAAGCCCAATCCCTCAACGGCTACAGCTATGCCAACCAAAACCCTGTCAGCGCTTCCGATCCCACCGGCCTGTGCATGGACCCCGGCAACGGACACTGCATGCCGACCAATGGCGGCGATGCAGGCAAAGACGCCCCACCGGAGGACCGCTACCCTCGAGGCAGCAGTAACGGCACCGGCCGCAGTTCAGGCTCGGGTACTGCTCAGTCGAGCAGTACAGGTGAACTTATAAATAGCTCTGAAGCCAACAAGCGGCACAATGAAGCTCAGCGTGTCGCTATTGAGTATTTACGTCTGACTAACCCCGGGGCCACGGTGCAGGCTGAATACGAGATTTTAGGGGCAGGGAAGAATGGTGCAACCGATGGCTCGGCCGACATTGTGATGCTGAAAGACGGAGTTCTGTACATATGGGAAGTAAAGTCCGGGCGACGCGGTAAGGATGAGAAGGTGGCTGCGGCCGAGGTAGCGCACTATGTTAAAATGGAGAGAATTCTCCAAACCGGCCCAGGAGGGCAACATTTACAAGTTCAGGCAGGTTTCGACATCCCTCAACTTGTGACCCCTGATGTTGTGCAAAAGGACCGCGTCCTGGTGACTGTTTCAACGAACAAGAAGCGGGCCGACCTCGTGGGTAAAGGTAAGCACGACGGGGCAATAAGCTGGTGGACGCGCAGGAGTTCTGGCCCCAAGGACCCGTCGTTGAAACCCTATCCCAGAACCGTCCCGGCCAGAGTCTGGGACTGGAATCCCAGCCCGAGTGCGGTGAAAAACATCAAAAAAGGCATTGCTTATGGGACTGCAACCGCTGCAGGCATCGCTCTCACCATTTTGACTGGCGGTGCTGCGACTCCGTAAGATCCCTGTAGCCCCTGGCTCCCCTGGGGTGGAATGCCAAGTTTTTCAGGGGCAGAGATGGTGTGGAGGACTAACACTGTTCAGCAGGTGGTGGCAGTGGCTTCAGATCTTATGGAAGGCGTCAACGGCAGTTGAATTGGCTCGACTGCTGTTGATGGCTCCCTCTCCCTCTGTCATTGAAATGGGAAATAGTATGAGTGAGTTTACGAACTTCATCGGATCTGTGTCGATTGAGCCGCCACTGAATGAGAGCGAAGTCCTCTACCTTCAAAGGTTCTCGAATACTCGCAGGATGGCGCGTATCTCTGGTCCCTACTCCACCGTTGCAACTGGACGTCTTGTTGTGCCGGATGGTGATATCCTGGACATTAATGAGCCCCCTGCCGGCCAGCCTGGCCTGTATTGCCAATGGATCCCCGGCGAATCGGGTGCTTCCCTGGAATGGAGTCGGCGCAGTAAATTTCCGTTTGCGGCGGAGTGGATGTCTTATATAATTGACCAATTTCTTAAGCCTGGGGCTGCTCTGGCTGACGAGATGGCGACACCGATAAAAAACAGATACTATGCACCTGAATTTCTGGAATTTACATTCAATCACACCCTGGATGGCGAAGTGGTGGGAGTCGGGGAGTTAGGGGAGCGTTGCCGGATTATCGTAAGTAGAAATCAGGTGAGGGCTGAGGAGGGTTGAAATCCTGTCCGACCGGGGTGCTGCCCTTGCCGGAAACGTCATCCATGCAGGTCACGCCGCATGCCGGTACTCGTGGAGGATGCCGCCGAGGCGATCGTGTCGACGTATCTTGAGGTGGGCTAACTCGTCCGGATCGTCGATCGGCGGGGGCAATGGGTGCAGCGGCCTGGCGTTCGCGATGCCCTGGTGTGGTCGGTGTCCGTTGTAGAACTGCTCGAACTCGCTCAGGTTGGCGAGCAGATGTCGTTGGTTCCAGATCAACGTCCGGTCCAGGAGCGCGCGGCGACAGGTCTGTATCCACCTTTCCGTGATCGAGTTCATCCTCGGCATCTGGATGCGGCTGAGCACGACCTCGATCCCCGCGTCCTTGAGGACGGCATCGAACAGTTCGGGGAACTTCCCGTCCCTGGCCCTGATCATGAACCGTGCCCGGCAGCCGAGGTCTTCGAGGTCCATGACGAGGTTTTTCGCCGCTTGGGCTACCCAGGAGGCGGTCGGATGCGTGGTGGCGCCCAGGACGCGGATCCGGCGACTGCCGTGTTCGATCACTACGAGCGCATACATCCGCATGCCCGACAGGGTGACTGTTTCCATGAAGTCGCAGGCCAGCAGGGCGTCAGCCTGGGTGCGAAGGAAGGTGGCCCAGGTGCTGGAGTTCCGCTCGGGTGCTGGGTCGATGCTGGCCTCCTTCAGGATTTCCCAGACGGTGGACGCGCCCACCTTCACCCTCAGTACGAGGAACTCGCCGTGCAGGCGTCGGTACCCCCAGCTCGGGTTCTCCTTCGCCAGGCGCAGGACCAGGACGCGGATCGAGCGCACTGTAGGGGGTCGTCCCGGGCGTTTGGGCCGGCAGGAGGCGGCATGGCGGCGTGCGACGAGGTTGCGGTGCCAACGCAGTACCGTGTCGGGGCGTACGAGCAGCCGTGACCTTCGCAGGACGTGCCGCGGCAGCCGGTGTAGGAGCGCTGCCAGGAATGCCCGGTCGCTCGGGGTGAACCGGATCTTTTCCTTGCCGAGTTGGCGTTCCAGCACGGTGATCTGGTGGCGTAGGGCGAGGATCTCCGCGTCCTTGCTTCGGTCGGTCATCGGCAGCAGGCGAAGCATCGCGAACGTGTTCGACACGCCCAAGTAAGCCAGTCGCAGCAGCACGATCGATCATCATGACGTGCTGACGGCAGCTGCGCGAGAGCGTCGGCTCAGACGACCGCGGCCAGATTTCGGGAAACCCGATGCACCGGCCCCTACCAGGGCGGATGAGGTTTCTGGCAAGGGCAGTGTCTTCTCTCGCTGGACGACAATCTGCCAGGCGTCGAGGTCGGCGGCTGTGTCGACACATTGATGATGGGCACATCACACGCTGCTGCGGTTTTCACACACCTTTCTGTACATGAGGATCATTGAGTTGATCTCTGACAGGACCTTTGTGAAGGCCGCGAACGTCACGACTGCGAGGCCCCATTCAGTACTGAGAAAGACGTACCAGGCAGCCCATCGGGCCGCTCCGTGGCCGTCGATTGCTGCCCAGAGGAATGTGATCGTCAGCGCACTGACCAGGAGTACGGCAGTGAGCATCCAGACAACTACGGCGGTCAGCCGTAGGGCGACTTTCTCTTCGACTGTGCGCGTGGCAGCGGTAATTGCCACAGGCAATCCAGGCCCATTCTTCGTCCGCACCTCTTCCGCTTCGATGCGTTCCTTGGCTGATTGCAAGTAGAAGTGCAGCTCAACGAAGCCCAGCAGGAGGAGCGCCGCGATGCAGGCCGAGGTCATGGCCGCGTAATCGTCGGTCATCCTCAGGCGGTCCTCGTCGAAGATGCCGAAGACGAAGGGAATCACCACCACGATGACGATGCTCGTGATCACAGCTAACCAGCGGCCGAACCGCCAGACCTGATCCAAGTTGCTCTCGAATGCCAACTCGTCGCTGTCCACCCGATACCTTCCTACCTCACTGACAGAGCAACATTCTTGCCCGCCGCGGCGTCGACGCGGTCGCCCCGCACATCGCCGGACGTGACACCCCTCGTTTGCGGCTGGTGACAGCGTTCTTACCGGCACCCCGAACTTTACGGAACAGACGACCCGCCCCTCCCCACCAGCCAAGGGGTGGCCGAGCCCCGTACGGACGGTGCGGAGCACCCCCGCCCCCGCCCACCGCGCGGGAGGTGGCTGGGGCGGTTCGTCTGTTCCGTAAAGTTCAGTCGATCCCACGCGGTCGTCACCCGCGTCGGCGGCGCGGGGGCCGACTCCTCGCCGTCCCGCATGATGCCCGGTGACACCCTGCCCTGCGCCTGATCCCGGGGCCGTCAGCGCGAACAGCAGCTCGCCCGGGCCGGTGGCGTTGCAGGTTCGGGCGTTAGAAGCCTCCATCGAAGAAGGCGTCACGCGCAGCTTCGACACCAGCACGGAAGATCCCGGAGACGGTACTCCTGACCGGGCTTCGCGCGCTCCCTCGCACGCCGTAGTGCGCTCTGCCCTGACGGTCGATACAGGGATATGTTCGCGCTCAACCAATCCAGTCGGCGGGCTGCCCCGCCCCGTTCGGAGGACTCTCAGTTGCCTCAGCGCGTGAGACTTTCCCTGCTCGCGTCCGCCGTACTGGCCGCGGCCCTGCTCCCGGTCGGCTCCGCCAGTGCCGCTCTGGCCACACCCGCCACCGCTCAAGCGCCGACCGCGGTGGCGGTGAGCTGCCGATCCACCGTCGACACGGGGCTCTACTGCGGCTACGACCGCAGCAACGCCTACACGGACCGCGGCGACTCCGGTGCGAAGGTGAAGGAGCTCCAGGCGCTGCTGATCTACCGGGGCTACTCGGTGGGCTCCACCGGCGTAGACGGCTACTTCGGAGCAACCACAGAGTCCGCCGTGAAACGCTTCCAGACTGCGGAAGGGATTCGCGCCGACGGCATCGTCGGCGCGACTACCTGGGGGTACCTCCGGGCCTAGTGCCGTATCAAGCAACGTTCGCCCTGTTGTGACGCGCCGCCCGGATCGATTCCGGCGGCGCGTCGTGCGACATGCTGTGCGGGTGGCTGAGCGTGTGCGGCCGGCACTCCCATGAGCAATCTCAGCGCCAACCACGGTTCCATTGATCCCCGAGGCCGAACAGCGCGCCGCGGAGCAAGAAGCCCGCCGCAGTCTTGGGCACCACGGGCAGGGCCACGCCGCGTGAGCCAGCCCGACCCTCGCCAGCCACCCCGCATTGACGTCCCGTTCCTGCTGCATGCCGTCGAGCGGCTCCCCGGCGACCCACAGGTCGACGACCTCGGACCGCTCTACGCCGCCGTCGAACGCATGTATGCCCGGGCCATGGACCGTGACATCTACAGCTCTCCACACCTCAAGGCCGCCGCGCTGCTTCAGACCCTGGTGAAACTCCCGTGCCTGGAGCACTCGAACGAGGCCTTCGCTTGGCACAGCGCTGAAGCCTTCCTCGCCCTGAGCGGACACCGCCTCAGCTACCCCCCGAAGGACGCGGTCGCACTCGTCCACGATGCGTCGGCAGGCTCCCTGGGCATCGCCCGGATCGCCCGCCAGTTTCGAGACTGGACCGCCCCCTGAAACCGGGCAGGCACCCGGCCCGGGAAACTGATCGTGATCTGCCAATCGACTCACTCGCCGACGCCATCGGCGCGACGGGGGACCGGTCGGTCACCCAGCGTCTGGACACGATAGAACGGGTTCTGGTCGCTCTCGCCCGTGCACAGGGCATCGACCCCGACACCGCTCCCTGACCCGGCCGAACGTGCGGCGCTCAGTCTCGCGACCTCAGGCCGGGGACGCCGCCCGGCCCGCCGGGCAGCCGGACTCAGTGGGACATCCACTCCGAGCTGGGCAGGCAGTCCCACGAGTTCTCCAACCACTCGCCCAGCAGGACGAGCGGTCGGGTAAGCAGGATGTCGCCCGCCCGCTGCACGCGGAGGAGGAGGCCGAGTTCTGCTGAACCCGGGGTGCCCTCGTGGGTGTACCGCAGGTCCAGCCCGTGCTCCTCGACGTAGCCGAGGAGCCATGCCTCCGTCTCCGAGGGGACCCGTCCGGTCAGCGCAACGCCCGCCAGGACGATCTGCGGGCCGACCCGCGCGTCGACGGCGACGCACGCCAGCTTCCCGGAGGCGTAGTACACGCTCACGCCCACGTCGGAGAAGTTCTCCTGCCCTGGAGGGAACCCGTCGATCTGGGAACGGGGGTCATTGAGCGCGGCGGCAACCTCGGCCGGGCTCATTCCAAGCCGGAGCGGACCGATGCTCTCTGGCGGCGTGAACGTCCACCGCGTACGCGCTTCGTCCCTCTTCACGTCCCAGATCCCCACGCCTACACCCTCCCGCCTCCACACCCGCCCTGAGACTGGCATCCCGCCCAGTCCATGCCAGGCCTGGCGCCGTGACTCTACGGGCAACTGCCGACACCGCCCGCCCCGTGGCCGAGGAGGCCGAGATCGGGCTGGCCAGGACACACGCGCCGCGACGCGGCCGGAGGCGAGCACAGCGGAGAAGCTGGACAGGAAGGCTGGCTCGGCGAGATCGAAGGACTCAAAGTCAGCCTCGCCAGCGCCGAGGACGAACTCGCCCAGATCGACCGAAGCGCGTCCGGCAGCACGGCGATCAACCTCGGCATGCCACGCAGAGCCCCAGCACCATGACCAGCACCAACTGGGAGAACCACCAACATCACTGGGAGGATCCGCGCATGCTGACTCCAGCCTGGCTGAACACCAAGGACCGATTCGTCCCGGGAACCGAGCTCTTCCGCTCCGACCGGGCCTTCACCGTCTGGGCCTACACCATCAGCCACAGCCAACTGTTGCTGCGCACTCGAACGACCATGGTCGACGGATCCTGCAGCTCCCGCATCGACGTTGTCTTCAAGCCCGTCCAGGCCATGAAGGTCAGGATCGAGTACGACGGACTCGTCATCCGCTGCGCCACCGAAGCCGAGGTCGAGCGCATCAAGGCCGAGAACACCGGCACCGACGGCGATGCCCGCTGCCTCATCCTGGAGACCGAAGACGACCAGGACTACGTCATCACCCACGCCGTCGGCTGGCACGAGGACATGGAGACCGATCGGAACCCGAGCAGGCTCGCCGGCTTCGCTCCCGGCAGCGACCCCAACCGCATCTTGAGATAGAGCACGGCCAACCCGGCTCTGGCTGTGCCACTTTCAATGGGAGTCATTTCGAGGTGACTTGCGGAGTTGTTTCGCGGCGGCAGACAAGATCAATGCAGGTGACTTTTGATGTCGTTCCCGACCGCCGCGCCGGGGGCTGGGGCCGTGGGATATCTACCTGAAGCCTCGCCCCTGCACCGCGACGGACGAGCTGGTTCGGGGCTGGAGATCGGCAGGCAGTACGCTCATTCCGCAACACGACGCGAAGGGGAGATCGGTGGCGCGGGTTGCGGTGATCGGCGGGGGTATCAGCGGGCTGGGGACGGCGCTCATGCTTGGCCGGCGGGGCCACACGGTCACGTTGTTCGAGCAGGACGCGCGGCAGGCCGGAGACGACCTGGACCGGGACTTCTTCCACTGGGACAGGCCCCGAGTCCCGCAGGCCAACCAGCCCCACTCGCTGCTCGCACCCGTCCGCACCGTGTTGCGCGCGGAAGCCCCTGATGTCTATACGGACCTGCTGACGCGGGGGGCCCGGGAGTACCACGAGTTCGACTGGTTCAGTGAGCATCCGCCGCATCGACCTGGCGATGAGGACTTGGTGACCCTGCGCGCCCGCCGCATCGTGCTGGAGGCCGCCCTGACTGCGGCGGTGCAGCGGGAACCCACCGTTGAGGTGCGGCGAGGCTGCCGGGTGCGCGCGCTCACCCTCCGGGAGGGCCGTCCTCCCCGGGTCACCGGCGTGCAGGTGGGCGCGGAAGTCCACCAGGCGGACCTCGTCGTCGATGTGTCCGGTCGTCGCTCGCCGGTGCCGGCCTGGCTGATCGCGGCCGGATGCCGCCCGCCCGTGGTCGACAGTCACCGCGCTGGGATCGCTTATCTGTGCCGCTGGTACCGCCTGCGTGCCGACGGGCCGCGTGATCCTGGCCAGGTGAAGACCGGCTCGGCCGCACCGTTCGCGCTCGGCGGCGTCTTCCCTTCCGACAACGACACCTTCGCGGTGAGCCTGGTGCTCTCCACGAGTGATCCCACCCGCGGCGCGCTCACCGATCCTGCCGTGTTCGAGGCCGTCGCTCGCCACTTCCCCGCGACCGCCGCCTGGCTCGACCTGGCCCCGGAACCACGATCCGCCGTCCTGGCGATGGCCGGCCTGGACAACCGTTGGACCTGCCCTTGCCGGAAATCTCATCCGCGCAGGTCACGCTGCATGCCGGTATTCGTGGAGGATACCGCCGAGGCGATCGTGCCGGCGTATGTCGAGGCGGGCTAACGTGTCCGGGTCGTGGATCGGTGGGGGTAAGGGGTGCAGCGGTCTGGCGTTCGCGATGCCTTGGTGTGGTCGGTGTTCGTTGTAGAACTGCTCGAACTCGCGTAGGGCGTGGAGGAGGTGTTGCTGGTTCCAGATCAGCGTCCGGTCCAGGAGTTCGCGGCGACAGGTCTGTATCCACCTTTCCGTGATCGAGTTCATCCTCGGCATCTGGATGCCGCTGAGGACGACGTCGATCCCTGCGTCCTTGAGTACGGCATCGAACAGTTCGGGGAACTTCCCGTCCCGGTCTCGGATCATGAACTGTGCCCGGCAGCCGAGGTCTTCGAGGTCCATGACCAGGTTCTTCGCCGCTTGGGCTACCCAGGATGCGATCGGATGCGTGGTGGCGCCCAGGATCCGGATCCGGCGACTGTCGTGTTCGATCACCACGAGCACGTACATCCGCATCCCCGACAGGGTGACTGTTTCCATGAAGTCGCAGGCCAGCAGGGCATCAGCCTGGGAGCGAAGGAAGGTGGCCCAGGTACTGGAGTTCCGCTTGGGCGCCGGATCGATGCCGGCCTCCTTCAAGATCTCCCAGACAGCGGACGCGCCCACCTTCACCCCCAGCACAAGCAGCTCGCCGTGCACGCGTCGGTACCCCCAGCTCGGGTTCTCCTTCGCCAAGCGCAGCACCAGGATGCGGATCGAGCGCACCGTGCGGGGCCGTCCCGGGCGTTTGGGTCGGCAGGAGGCGGCATGGCGGCGTTTGACGAGGTTGCGGTGCCAACGCAGTACCGTGTCGGGGCGGACGAGTAGCCGTAACTGTCGCAGGACGTGCAGTGGCAGCCGGTGCAGCAGCGCTGCCAGGAATGCCCGATCGCTGGGCGAGAACCGGATCTTTTCCTTGCCGAGTTGGCGTTCCAGCACGGTGATCTGGTGGCGCAGGGCGAGGATCTCCGCGTCCTTGTCCCGGTCGGTCATCGGCAGCAGGCGAAGCATCGCGAACGCGTTCGACACACCCAGGTAAGCCAGTCGCAGCAGCACGATCGATCATCATGACGCCCTGATAGCAGCTGCGCGAGAGCGCCAGTTCGAGCTACCGCGGCCAAGATTCCGGGAAACCCGAAGAACCTCCCCCCACCAGGGCGGATGAGGTTTCCGGCAAGGGCAGCGTTGAACCATGGCAGGATCGACACCGACGCCGCGCGTAACCTGCTGGTTTCCCTGCCGATGCCGCGCTTTGACGGGCGGATCGTGCTCGCCGTGGACGTCTCCCCGTGGCTGCGCTCGGACGCGGCCTGCTCGCCTGAGCGACTGCTCTGTCACGTCCACGGCCGTTCTCGGGAGGCCGAGCAGATCATCCCGGGTTGGCCGTACTCCTTCATCGCCGCGCTGACACCGGACCGTACTTCGTGGACGCAGATCCTGGACGTGGTCCGGCTCGGGCCCGCCGACGATGCCGCGGCCGTCACCGCCGACCAGCTTCGGGCTGTGGTCGAGAGGCTGATCGCGGCCGGTCAATGGCAGCCGCGAGGCCATGTCGATCGGGGTGCCGCCCGCGACGAACCTGAATGTGGGACATCCGGTCATGGCGTCGAAGATCCGGCCGATGCCGTCGGACAGCTTGCTCGCGCTGTCGCTGTACAGCTCCTCGGCGCCGTCCGTGAGGTACAGTCTCGCCGCCCCCGGGCCGTCCCGTTGAACCTCACTGTCCACCCCTCTCCGTAGCTCGCATCCGATGCGAGAAAATCGCATCGAATGCGAGGCGACAGCGAAACCGCAGTCGTCCATCCGGACGAGTGACAGCGGCTGACTATCGGGTCTCGCCAGCCGCTACCGTCGCGCGACGCAACGTTCCGGACATCCCTGTTCAGCGAGGTGTTGTCCGCCCTCGCCGGTGCCGACACAGCAACTGTCGCCAGTTCGCATCCGATGCAATTGGCGGCGCCCGTGCCGTTTGCGCTGGGCCGACCACCGGTGTCTCATCAGGTGGCCAGTGCTGCCTGGGTGAAGCGCGCTATTCCTCGGCTGGGGTTGGGGCTTGGGGGAGACGTAGTTGGAAGCATGCTCCGAGGGTCCGGGGGGTGAGGGTGAGGGTGCCTTTGTGGCGGTGGGCCAGGTCGCGAGCAATGGCGAGGCCCAGGCCGGTGCCGCCTTGGTCGCGGGAGCGGGCGTCGTCGAGCCGGACGAAGCGTTCGAAGATGCGCTCGGCGTCTTCAGTGGGCACGCCTGGTCCGTCGTCGTGCACCGTGAGGTCGACCCAGCCGTCCTGGTTCCGGACGGTGATGTGGATGCGGTGTGCGGCGTGGCGGGCGGCGTTGTCGATGAGGTTGCGCAGTAGTCGTTCGCATTCGTCGGGGTTTCCGTGCGCGGGGGCGGGGGCGGTGCTGTCGCAGGTGAGTGTCAACCCTCCTTCGGCGAGGGGGTATTGCTCGGTCAGCCGGGAGGCGAGGGCTGCCAGGTCGACGGTGTCGCGGCCGGCCATGGGGGTGCGGGTGTCGAGGCGGGCGAGGAGCAGCAGGTCCTCGGCGAGGGCGTGGAGGCGGCGGGTCTGTCGTGCGGCGGTGGTGACCGCGGCGGGCCAGTCGGTACGTTCCGGGTAGGCGAGCGCGACTTCCAGGCTGGCCAGCAGTGTGGTGAGGGGGCTGCGTAGTTCGTGGGCGGCGTCCGCGACGAAGCGGCGTTGCTCGGCGGCGGCGTTGTCGAGGCGTTGGAGGGTGGTGTTGATGGTGGTGGCCAGGGCGGTGATCTCGTGTCCCGTGGCGGGGACGGTGACGCGTTCGCGGGGGTCGCTCGCGGTGACCGAGGCGGTGAGGACGCGGATGGCTTCGACCGGCCGCAGCGCGATGCGGACGGCGAAGTAGGCGACGGCGGCGATCAGTACGAGGCTGACGAGCCCGGCTCGCAGCAGCAGGCGGTCGGTGGCCTCGGTGATTGTTTCGGCGATGTCCTCGGCTGCGTGCGGCAGCACCACCACATAGACCCGCAGTTGGGCGTCGGCGGCGACACCCAGAGCGGCGACTCTGTCGCTGCTCAGTTCATCGGCCCTGACATCGTGGTACATGACCAGGTAGGTCCCACCGTCCTTGCCGAACCGGTCCCCGGGCTCGGAGTCGGGGCGCGCTGGCATGCGCGTGGGAATGGTCGTATAGCCCCAGCCTGACGACTCGTCATCTGGTGGGGCGGGCAACTCGGCCTTGGGCGGGGCGGGCAACACATGGCGGGTGCCGGGATCGAACTCCTCCATGCCTCCGCCGTAGGCGACAGCACCGCGGCGGTCGGTCGCGACGACCTCGTACGGCACAGTGCTTCGGCGAACAGGAACCACACCCTCCTCCACCTGATCGACGAGAGCCCGGAATTGTGCCTGCGCCTGCCCTTCGGCGATCTGCGTGCTCTCGCGGTAGACGTCGTGGTGTACCCACCAGCCGATGCCGACCAGGATGACGGCGGCGGCCGAGGCGGCGGCCAGGGCCGTGCGGGCTCGTACCGAACGCGGCCACCAGCGGCGTCGCGGCCCGGTCGCGTTCACGGTCGGCCACCAGCGGCCTCGCGGCTCAGTCGCGTTCACGGTCATCCACCAGTCGGTAGCCGGTACCCCGCACGGTCTGCAGGGACTGCCGGTGGAACGCGGCGTCCACCTTCTTGCGTAGCGCGCTGACGCGTGCCTCCACCAGGTTGGGATCCCAGGCTTCGTCGGGCCACGCGTGATAGAGCAGATCCGTTTTCGAGACCGCCTGGCCCGCCCGGCGGGCCAGCAGCTCCAGCACCGCGAACTCCCTGGGCGTGAGCTCCACCCGGGCCCCGGCCCGGCGGCAGACCCGGCCGGCGACATCCAACGAGAGGTCGCCCACGGCAAGGACGGGCGGGGCGACCGTGGCGGCTCGTCTGACCAGGGCCCGCAGCCGTGCGACGAGCACCACGTAGGAGAAGGGCTTGGCCAGGTAGTCATCGGCCCCCGTGTCCAGGGCCTCCGCCTGATCCCACTCCCCGTCCTTGGCGGTGAGGACCAGGATGGGGGTCGCGTTGTTCTCCCGGCGCAACTGGGCGCAGACCTTGTAGCCGTTGAGTCCGGGCAGCATCAAGTCCAGTACGACAAGGGCGTATTCGCCGGTCCGGGCCATCCACAGTCCCTGCCGGCCGTCATGGGCGAGGTCGACGCTGTAGCCCTCGGCGGTCAAACCGGTGTGCAGGGTGTGGGCAAGGTCCACCTCGTCTTCGACCACCAGGATGCGCATGCGGTGCAGCCTCGCACAGCGCCGGCCCGCCTTCCTGATCGGCCGGTCAGGTTGGATCAGCATCCGGTCAACGAGGTCCCGGCATGCTGGCCGAGTCTCTTCGCCACTACTGAAAGGCCCTGCCACCGATGTCCGTTGCTGAACGTGCCCCCGCCGCGGCCAGGACGGTTTCCCCTCCCGCACGCGCCCGTCGTCAGTCACCGCTCCGGCCTGTGACCGATGGCGGTCCCCAGCCTCGGGCGCGTCTGCGGTGACGCGGGGGTGCTGAGCCGAGTTGGTCAAGCTCAAGGGCACGACGGGCCATCATCACGCCACAAGCGATGGGGAGGTCCGAGCGGGCGAGCGAAAGCGAACCCTTGCCCTTACGAGCCGACATGAGGAACACCGCGTCGATGGCGAAGCGGTCGGCGGAAGATTTACGCCTGACCAGCAGAAACCCAGTGATTACACCCGGAAGACAACAAGTTCTCAGATAGCCTCCAGGGGGAGACTTGCGCAGACAAGTGAGAAGAGCGTGCGCGGCCACGATCGCCACGGCGGCAGCCGTGGCCCTGGCGGCGGGCATGACCAGCCCGGCGTCGGCGGAGCCCGAGCGTACGGCCGGTGACCAGGCCGTACAGACCACGCCCAAGCACCGCGTCACCCTGATCACCGGCGACCGTGTCGTCGTCGACGCCGAGGGCCGCGTCATCGGCCTGGAGCGGGCCAAGGGCCGCGAGGGGATACCCGTCCAGATCCGCAAGGCCGACGGGCACACCCTCGTCGTGCCGGCCGACGCGGCACGGCTGATAGCCGACGGCAGACTCGACCAGCGGCTCTTCGACGTCACCGAGCTCAACAAGTCGGCCAACCGCAAGGCCCAGAAGCAGGGCCTCAAGCTGATCGTCGGCTACAGCGGCACGGCCGCCGCGGCGAAGGCGGACGTCCGGGAGGCCGGCGACACCAAGGTCCGCAGGACCCTGAAGTCGCTGAACGCGGACGCGGTGCTGACGCCCAAGGGCGACGCGCCCGACCTGTGGGCCGCGGTCACCGACACGCCGTCCGGCGGCGCGAGGACCGCCTCCGGCATCGCCCACGTGTGGCTCGACGGGGTCCGCAAGGCCAGCCTCGACAAGTCCGTTCCGCAGATCGGCGCCGACAAGGCGTGGGCCGCCGGGTACAACGGCAAGGGCGTCAAGATCGCCGTCCTCGACACCGGTGTCGACGCGACCCACCCGGACCTCAAGGAGCAGGTGGTCGGGGAGAAGAACTTCTCCACGTCCCCCGACGCGACCGACAAGTACGGCCACGGCACGCACGTCGCGTCCATCGCGGCCGGTACGGGAGCCAAGTCGGCGGGCAAGTACAAGGGCGTCGCACCGGGCGCCAAGCTGCTCAACGGCAAGGTGCTCGGCGACGACGGCTCCGGCGACGACTCCGGCATCCTCGCCGGCATGGAGTGGGCGGTCGAGCAGGGCGCCGACGTCGTGAACCTCAGCCTCGGCGGCGGGGACACCCCCGACATCGACCCGCTTGAGGCCCAGGTCAACAAGCTGTCCAAGGAGAAGGGCGTCCTCTTCGCCATCGCCGCGGGCAACGACGGCGACTCCGGCGAGCAGACGATCGGCTCCCCGGGCAGCGCGGAGGCCGCGCTCACCGTGGGCGCCGTCGACGACACCGACAAGCTGGCCTCGTTCTCCAGCACGGGCCCCGGCCTCGACGGGCAGATCAAGCCCGACGTGACCGCACCCGGCGTGGACACCACGGCCGCCTCGGCCCCGGGCAGCGTCATAGCCCAGGAGGTCGGCGAGAAGCCGCCCGGCTACGTGAGCATCTCGGGTACGTCGATGGCCACCCCGCATGTCGCGGGCGCCGCGGCGATCCTGAAGCAGCAGCACCCCGACTGGACGTACACCCAGCTCAAGGGTGCGCTGACCGGCTCCGCGAAGGGCGGCAAGTACACGCCGTTCCAGCAGGGTTCGGGCCGGATCCAGGTCGACAAGGCCATCAAGCAGACCGTGGTCGCCGACCCGACGTCGGTGAGCTTCGGCCTCCAGCAGTGGCCGCACACCGACGACAAGCCGGTCACCGACAAGGTCACGTACAAGAACCTCGGGAAGACCGATGTCACGCTGACCCTCGCGGTGACGGCCACCGACCCGAAGGGGCAGGCCGCACCGGCCGGCTTCTTCACGCTCGGCACCAAGACGCTGACCGTCCCGGCGGGCGGCTCGGCCTCCGCCGACCTCACGGTCAACACGAAGCAGGGCGGCACGCTCGACGGCGCCTACTCCGCGTACGTGACCGCCACCGGCGGCGGCCAGAGCGTACGCACGGCGGCGACGGTGCAGCGCGAGGTGGAGTCGTACGACGTCACGCTCAAGTTCATCGACCGTGACGGCAACCCGGCGAAGTACTACAACGCCGAACTGGACGGTGTCACCGGGCTCGCACAGGGCAAGTGGTACTCGCCCTACGACGAGTCCGGCACCGTCAAGGTCCGCTTTCCCAAGGGCGGTTACATCTTCAACTCGGCCGTCCACGTCGACCCGGATGACCCCGCCAAGGGCTTCGACTGGGTGACGCAGCCGAAGCTGAGCATCACCAAGAAGGCCACGATCACGGTGGACGCGCGGACCGCGAAGCCGGTGGACATCACCGTGCCCGACGCGGCGGCGAAGTCGGAGGTCGCTACGCCGTTGTACACCGTCGGCGTGCCGGACGGCAGCAACTCGTACGGCTGGTGGCTGGACTCGTACGCCAACTTCCGTACCGCGCACGCCGGCCCGCAGATCACCGACGGCAGCCTGTACCAGCAGTGGGGCGGTCACTGGGTCAAGCCCGCCGAGGAGTACGACACCCTCGCCGGCGGCAAGGTCAAGCAACTCGCCACCGGTTACACCAAGCGCTACAAGGCGAGTGAACTGGCCACGGTGAAGACCGGTCTGGGCGCCTCGTCGAGCGGTAAGAAGGGCGTGATCTACGCCTGGGGCGAGCTGCCCGGCAGTACAAGCACCTTTGCACCCGGGGTCCAGCAGAAACTGCCCGGCACGCGCACGCTGCGCCTGTCCACCGCGGGCGGGGCGAAGTGGAAACTCGACTTCGAGCAGCACGGCGGGGTCGACGAGTCCGGCTTCCCGATCGTCGAGGCCTTCTACACGCTCGGCACCCCGCAGACCCTGAAGGCGGGCAAGAGCTACGGGAAGACCTTCAACACGGCCGTCTTCGGCCCGCGTGTCGGCTCAAGTCTCGGTATCTACCGCGAGGGCAACGGCATTTACGGCTACCTGCCGGTGTTCACCGACGGCAAGACCCACTCCGGTTCCTCGCTCTACTCGTCGGTCACCACGACCCTCTATCGCAACGGCGCCAAGGTCGGCTCGAACAGCGACCCACTGGAAGGGGCGGGCATCTTCACGGTTCCGGCCGGTGACGCCGCTTACAAACTGACCACCTCGGTCAAGCGCAGCGTCAAGGTCGCCGCGGCCTCCACCCGCGTCGACGCCAGCTGGACCTTCCGCTCCAAGAAGGCCGACCTGGCCAAGCTGCCCGCGTCCTCGATCCGCTTCGACGCGGCCGTCGGCCTGGACAGCAGGGCTCCGGCCGACAAGAAGGTCTCCGTCCCGGTGACCGTCCAGGGCTCGGCAGCGGGCTCGAACCTGAAGTCCCTGTCGGTGTACGTGTCGTACGACTACGGCCAGACCTGGAAGAAGGTCACCGTCAAGAACGGCAAGATTGCGGTCACGAACCCGGCCAAGGGCAAGGGGATCTCGTTCCACGCCAAGATCGCCGACAAGAAGGGCAACAAGTCGACGATCTCGCTTTACAACGCGTACTACGGGAAGTGACCTGATCCGGTGGATCACCGACAGGTTCGCTGAACGCACTCATACACGGACGGCCCGCCGGAAGCTCTGCTTCCGGCGGGCCGTCCGTGTATGAGTGCGTTGCGGCAAAGGGAGTCTCTGTTCGATGAGCAGGGGCCTCTTCGTGTGCGGGGCGTGATCGCGACGGGGTAGGGGCCAGGGTCCCTTGCATGATCGCTTTCTGTCCGGGTTCATCCGGTGAGGCCGAGGGCGGTCAGGGGTCTGCGGCAGTCGCGGGCGGTGTGGCGTAGGGCGGCGGCGATGTTGGTGTGATCGCCCTGGCGGTGGACGCCGATGGCGAGGTTGCGCAGGCTGGCCATGGTACGCGGGAGACGGCCGATATGGATCTTGGAGTCGTCCTCGCGGAACGTTCGGTCGCGGACGTGGTGCAGAAGATTTTCGATCTTCCAATGTCCTCTGATCCAGGCGGCGAGCTGGACGTCGGTCGCCACGCCGGGCGGCAGGCTGGTGATCAGGTAGACCCGTTCGATGGTGAGTTTGCCGGTGGTGAAGTCCTTTCTCCAGCGGACGACTTGGAGGCCTGGCGGGCGTCGGGGTAGTCGAGGTGGGCGAAGGCGGTGGTCTTCAGACGCCGGATCTCCGTGCGGTGGTGGGCACGGGTGCGCTCGTGGTGGTCGAGCGTGATCTCCCGCCAGGGCAGGTGGCGGACGCGGTCGAACAGGCCGGGGTGGTTGGCCTTGACATGGGCGATGTAGTGGGCGCCGCGTTCACGGAGGTAGGCGCCGTGGGCGTGCTGGGTGTGCAGGGCGTCGGCGGTGATGACCGTGTCGGTCAGGTCGATGGTGTCCAGCAGGGGCTTGAAGGCGGGGATCTCGTTGCTCTTGTCGGCGACCTGCCGCTGGGCGAGGACGTGGCCGGTGTGGTCCATCGCGGCGAGCAGTCTGACGTGCGGGGTCGTGGCGGTGCGCGAGCCGCGCAGGGCCTTGCCGTCGACGGCGATCGCCCGCAGTCCGGCGGGCGAGGGAGTGGCGCGGGCGGTGAGGAAGGCTCCAATCGCTTGGTCCAGGGCGTCGCCGTCGAGCTGGACGAGAAGACGGCGCACGGTGTGGGGGTGCGGAACGGACACCGTGCCGGTCAGCGGGTCGACGGGGAAGCCGAGGGCCCGGCAGGCCCAGGATGGGGCGTCCGTGATCCATTCCGTGATCGCGGTGAGTGAGCGGGCGCCGGCCAGGACGCTCGCCGCAGCGGCGGCCACCAGCGCGGTCAGCCGATAGCGACGGCCCCGGACGCCGCGTGGGTCGGGGACCAGGTCCAGGAAGCCGGACAGGCAGACCGCGTCCGTCAGTGGGGCCGGCGCGGAAGTCTGGGCCAGTTGGCCCAGCGCGGTGAGCATGGGGGAAGATGCAGGAGCAGGCACGGACTCGCCAAGTGTTCATGGGACTTCGACACTCACATGATCACCGAGACCGTGCCTGCACTGCGTTCGACCCCTGCCCGAACCGGGACGTCCACCCCGACTCCGGACCAGCCCGGTCTTCCGGACAGATGGCGATCATGCAACAGCCCCTGCCACCAAGGCAGAGCCCGTTTGTTCGGCAGTGCCGTTGCTTCCCCAGACAACCCAGTGACTGCTTGAAGCTTGCTTCTTCGCTGGTCCGAGGACAGCCTGCGCCGACTAAGAACCCGGGATGAGCCGAGAGAGACCTCTAGACCTTAGGTGTGTGTTGCTATCCTGTGGGGCCGACGCGACAGTACGGCGGGGGCATGAATTCTGGAACCTGGACGACCGAGGCAGCGCGACAGGACCTGGATCGCAGGGGGGCTACTCACCGCGTTTGTGCTTTTTCTGGCTGCAGAGATTGGAGCTGGACTCCTACCGGATATCTACAAGGCTGTTTTCGGTGAAAAGCCTCGTAATCTGGCAGTGGGAGCTGGTGTCACCTTAATTCTGGCCGCACTTTTCATTTATATCCGGTACCTTCGTTCACAGGCGCCCCTCTCGCAGCCTGAGATCAGTCCAGAGCACCTTGAACGTGTCCGGTCCGCCCTCCTGCACCGCGTGCACCACGCATGGACCCGAGACATTGACCATCGATGGGAGGACGCCGTCCGGATTGAACTCGGTCTTGAGGATTCGCCAGCAGCGGTCCACGACCCGTGGGGTTCTCGACGGCTCACCTCAGCTTCGGATACCTCGCTGCCGCAAGGAACTAAGATGCGAGATGTTTTTGAGCAGCACGGTCGGCAGCTACTGGTTCTGGGTTCGCCGGGTGCACGTAAGACGGTGCATATGCTGGAATTGGCAGCAGCGTTGATCGATGAGGCGCAGGCAGATGAAGGCGCCCCTGTTCCCGTGTTCTTGCTGCTGACCAACTGGCGCGGTGAGACCATGAAAGATTGGATCATAGAGGAGGCCCAGCGGCGCTACCGAGTATCGCCCGATGCGACGGGTACGCTATTATCTCAAGCTGGCATCTACTTGATCCTCGACGCTCTGGATGAGGTGAACCCAGAACGCCATGAGGAGTGTGTTGCCCAGATCAACAGGTTCCTTTCTGTTGACGGATACCCTCAGTGCGGAATTGCCGTATCATGTCGAGCCGCAGATTACGATCGCCTTACTGAGCGGTTGACTGTTAACGGGGCGGTAACCGTCCAGTCCATTCCTGTTCGGGTGGTACATGCTTTCCTTGACGCGGCGGGGACCAGGTTGCAGGGACTGCGAGCTGCTGCCGCAGCAGATCCAGAGCTCGCCCGCCTGCTCACGACGCCCCTCATGATGGGGGTGGCCGCTATGGCATATTCCGGCGTGGGGGAGATGGATGTTTATAGCTCCGGCACGTTGGATGAACGTCGGGGGCTCATCTATGAGGCGTTTCTGGAAAAGATGATCAGTCGCGACCGCTCTCTTCGAGGCGATGGCATTCCTAGTCCATATAGCCTTGCTCAAGTTTCCGGTCGTCTGATCATGATGGCCCGCATGATGAATACGTTTCACGCCACAGTCCTTTATCCGGCAGATCCGACTCGTATGATGCGGCAAGCCCCATCTGAAGTCCTGGATGACGTGTACACCGGAATCAGTGGGAGGGTGCTAACTGTGCTCATTTCCCGTTGTAGTGCTCCGCGTACGTGGTAAGGACCATGCGCAGGTGTCGTTCGCCGGTGATGAGGAGGCGGTCGGTGCATTCGGCTCGGGCTGTGCGTATCCATCGTTCGGCGACTGCGTTTGAACGGGGGTTTTGCGGCGGGGTCGGGATGACGGCTGTGCCGTTGCTGGCGAAGACGGCGTCGAACGCGGTGGTGAACTTACTGTCCCGGTCCCGGATGAGGAACCGGAAGCACTCAGCCCTCTCCTCGAGATCCATCAGCAGGTTGCGGGCGAGCTGGGTGACCCATGCGCCGGTCGGGTGGGCGGTGACACCCAGGACGTGAACGCGCCGGGTGGCGATCTCCATGACGAAGAAGACATACAGACGTCTGAGGAAGACGGTCTCCACGTGCATGAAATCGCAAGCCAGCAGGTGTGGGCCTGTGAACGGAGGAAGGAACCCCAGGTCTGCTGGGATGCGCGCTGCGGTGCGGGCGGTAGACCGGAGCGGCGCAGAACGCGTCGGATAGTCGCAGCGGCGACCCGATGACCAAGCCGACGCAACTCACCTTGGATCCTGACGTACCCCCAGGTCGGGTTCTCTCTCGCCAGGCGCTGGATGAGCGCGACCGTCTCTTCCGGCAATGGTGGACGACCGGGTCTGACCGGTGCTTGGCGCCACTTCCAGCGCACCAGACGGCGGTGCCAGGTCAGCAGTGTGCCCGGGGTGACCAGTCGATGGCGACGTAAGACGGGTGGCAGATGCCGTGCGCGAGCGGAGAGCACGGCACGATCAGCCCATGAGAGCCGCGGCCGCTGGACCTGTCGGCGAAGCACGGCGACCTCGTGACGAAGGGCAAGGATCTCGGCGTTGTTCGCGGCGGTCGAGCGGCCCAGCAACAGGAAGCAGCCCAGTAGTCGACAGAAGATCAGGTAAAGCAGTCGCAGACCCACGATCACTGATCACGCCCACACGTGGGCGATCGCAAAGCTCCAGGTCAACCACCATACGGCAATAAAGACACCCTTCAGGCGCCTCGGGTAGGTCTGCGGGCACCTCGATGCCCGCGCGCCGGGCGACGTCCAAGCGGTGGTCGACCGGCCAGCTGAAGGGGCAGTCGGTCACGGGCAGCCGCTCGTGCAGGGCCCGGAGCGCGGTCCCCAGCGCACGGACGGCTGTGCCGGGGTCCGCCTTCCACCGTGGGCTGACGGCGCTCTCGCCGGGCGGCCCCCGGGTGACCATCCACGCCAGTGCAGGAGATCGTGGCCCCGCCGGTCTGTCCCGCGCTTAAGTCTCCCAGACGTGAAGGCGCCGGAAGACGGATCGCACCGACGGGTACGACGCGCTGACGTCACGCGACGCACAACCACTGTGCGAAGCCGAGAGCTGAAGACCAACTGCCGGATCCTTGGCGCCGGTGTGCGTTGCGATGTTCTTCAACTCCAAGTCCGGCCCGATGGACCGGAGTCCGCCGGGTAGGACTCAGCCGGCCGGTGCCGGTTTCCTCGGCCAGCTGGGGGTGGCGCCTTTCCGGGCCAGGCGCCTGGTCATGAGGGTGATCGCGGCCCAGGTGATCAGGGTATCGACCCCGACATTGCTCCCTGACCCAGCCGAACCTGCGGCGCTCATTCTCGTGACCTCAAGCCGGGGTCGCCGCCCGGCCGGACTCAGTGGGACATCCACTCCGAGCTGGGCAGGCAGTCCCACGAGTTCTCCAACCACTCGCCCAGCAGGACGAGCGGTCGGGTAAGCAGGATGTCGCCCGCCCGCTGCACGCGGAGGAGGAGGCCGAGTTCTGCTGAACCCGGGGTGCCCTCGTGGGTGTACCGCAGGTCCAGCCCGTGCTCCTCGACGTAGCCGCAGAGCCATGCCTCCGTCTCCGAGGGGACCCGTCCGGTCAGCGCAACGCCCGCCAGGACGATCTGCGGGCCGACCCGCGCGTCGACGGCGACGCACGCCAGCTTCCCGGAGGCGTAGTACACGCTCACGCCCACGTCGGAGAAGTTCTCCTGCCCTGGAGGGAACCCGTCGATCTGGGAACGGGGGTCATTGAGCGCGGCGGCAACCTCGGCCGGGCTCATTCCAAGCCGGAGCGGACCGATGCTCTCTGGCGGCGTGAACGTCCACCGCGTACGCGCTTCGTCCCTCTTCACGTCCCAGATCCCCCACGCCTACGTCCTCCCGCCTCCACGCCCGCCCTGAGACTGGCATCCCGCCCAGTCCACGTCAGGTCTGCCGCGGTGACTCTACGGGCAGGCTGGCGTGCCCGGCGTCACTGGGGCGAGTCGCTGGTATCGGCCGTCCTGTCGTGGCGGCCGGCGCGGGTGGCGGGTGATGTCCGGGGGCTGGCGGGGGTGGCTGCCAGGCTGGCGAGGAGCTTGAGTCGGTCTTCGTCGGGGGAGCCGGGTTCGGCGGAGTAGATGGTCAGGGAGTGGGCCTCGCGAGAGGAGAGGGGCAGGTCCAGCGGCTGGTAGGTGAGTTCCAGGGGGCCGGCGGCGGGGTGGTGGAAGGCTTTGACGCCGCCGTGGTGGATGCGGACATCGTGGGCGGCCCATCGGGTGCGGAACTCCGTGCTCACGGTGGACAGCTCTCCGATGAGTTCGCGCAGGGCCTTGTCGTTCGGGTAGCGGCCGGCTTCGGCGCGTAGCAGGGCGGCGGTAGTGGTGGCGGCCTGGTCCCAGTCGGCGACGAAGTGGTGTGAGCCGGGGTCGAGGAAGTAGTAGCGGGCGAAGCTGGGGCGGCCGCGGTCGTCCACGGTCTGGCTGTCGAACATGGGCGAGAAGAGGGCGCGGGCGAGTGCGTTGGTGGCGACGATGTCGAGGCGGCCGTTGGTGACGAGGGCTGCGGACAGGGTCATGGAGTCGAGCAGCCACTGGACGCGGGGCGGGACGTCGACGGCTTTGCGGCGGCGGGGTGTGCGGCTGGGCGGTTGGGCGGCTCGGGCGAGGTCGAAGAGGTAGGTGCGTTCGTCCTCGTCGAGGTGGAGTGCGCGGGCGACGGCGTCGAGGACGTCTTCGGAGACGCCGTTGATGTTGCCTTTCTCCAGCCGTGTGTACCACTCGGTGCTGACTCCGGCGAGGACGGCGACTTCCTCGCGCCGCAGGCCGGGGACGCGGCGTCGGCCGCTGGTGGGCAGCCCGGCCTGCTCCGGGGTGATCCTGGCGCGTCGGCCGGCGAGGAAGTCCCGGATGTCGGAGCGGTTGTCGGGTCGCTTGTCCATGTCCTCCACGGTAGGCGCGGTGCGTCAGGAAGGGAGGTGGAGCTTGTCCCCCCTATAAACGGGACCTTCCTGACCTGCGCGGATGCCAGTTCTCTGGAATCCACACCCCGCAGTCACGACTCTTGGAGCATCACGATGCGAGGAGCGACCCTCCACGCCCCCGGCGCCGTACGCGTCGAAGATCCACCGTCTTCGTCGTGCCGGCTTCCCTTCGTCGTCTATGTGCTGGCCCTGGGCACGTTCCTGATGGGCACGAGCGAGTTCGTGGTGGCGGGTCTGCTGCCGGAGATCGCGGGTGACCTTGAGGTGAGCGTGGCCCGGGCAGGGCTGGCGATCACGGTGTTCGCGGTCGGGATGATCGTCGGCGCGCCGCTGATGTCGATGCTGACGCTGCGGCTGCCCGCCCGGTGGACGCTGGTGCTGGCCTTGGGTGTCTTCGCCGCGGGGCACGTGATCGCCGCGGTCGGTGACAGCTTCGGGCTGCTGCTCGCGGCGCGGTTCCTCACCGCGCTGGCGACCGGGGCGTTCTGGGCGGTGGCCAACGTGGTGGCCACCCGCGCCGCCGGCCCGGCCGCGAGCTCGCGCGCCGTGGGGGTGGTCGGTTCCGGCGCCATGCTCGCCAACGTCGTCGGCGTTCCGCTCGGCGCGTTCGCCGGACAGCTGATGGGCTGGCGCGGACCCTTCTGGGCCCTGGCGAGTCTCGGAGCAGGCGCGGTGGCGCTGATCATCCGCTGGGTCCCGGATGAGACCCGCGGCGGGCAGGCGGTGTCGATCCGGTCCGAGCTGTCCGCGCTGCGGTCCGGCCGGCTCTGGCTGGTGCTGGCGGCCTGCGCCACCACGAACGCCGGCGTGCTGGGCACGTACACCTACATCGCCCCGCTGCTGACCGACCGGGCGGGCATCGCCGCCGGGCTTGTGCCGCTGGTGCTCGTCGGATTCGGCGCCGGTGCCCTGGCGGGCTTCCTCGTCGGCGGCCGTCTGGGCGACATCCGCCCGTACGCAACAACGATCATGGCGGCGGCGTCAGCCACGGTGGTCCTGCCGGCGCTCGGCCTGCTGTCGGGCTTCGCCGTGCCCACGGTGGTGCTGGTCGCCCTGCTCGGGCTCTTCGGGTTCACCGGTACCCCGGTCCTGATCGCCTTGGGCGTCCGCTTCGCGGGCCGGGCCCCCACGCTGGGCTCCGCTCTGACCGTGTCGGCGTTCAACCTCGGCACCGCGGCCGGTTCGTGGATCGCCGGGCTAGCCCTTGACTCCACCCTCCAGGCCGCCGGTCCCGCCACGGTCGGTGCCGCCGTCGCCGCGCTGACCCTCATCCCCACGATCACCATTGCACTCGTCCAGCGCCGCCGCATCAAGCCAGCCCTCGGCTAGGGCACCGGCGGCGGCCAGGACGCAGGCGTTGCCATGACGCCACAGCGGAGCATTTCCGCCCATGCCGCAGGAAGCCATGCTTCCTGATCACACACCGGCGCCCGAGGCGGCAGGAACACGAAACAAGGAGAACCACCATGCGTGGAGTAGTGATGCACACGGCCGGCGACGTCCGGGTCGAGGACCGCGAGGACCCGAAGATCATCGAGCCCACCGACGCGATCGTCCGCCTGACCGCGACCTGCATCTGCGGCTCCGACCTCTGGCCGTACCGTGGGATCGAGCCCGCAGACCACACGGCCATGGGCCACGAGTACATCGGCGTCGTGGAAGAGGTCGGCTCCGAGGTGAAGACCGTCAAGGTCGGCGACTTCATCGTCGGGTCATTCGTCATCTCCGACAACACCTGCGAGATCTGCCAGGCGGGCTACCAGTCCGGCTGCGTGCACCGCGAGTTCGTGGCAGGGACGATAGGAACCCAGGCCGAGAAGGCGCGCATCCCGTACGCGGACGGCACCCTCGTGGCCACCCCGGGACAGCCCGACCCCGAGCTGATCCCCTCGCTGCTGGCCGCCTCCGACGTGCTCGGCACCGGCTGGTACGGCGCCGTCGCCGCCGAAGCCGGCCCCGGCAAGACCGTCGCGGTCGTCGGCGACGGCGCGGTCGGCCTGATGGCGATCCTGGCCGCCAAGCAGCTCGGCGCCGAGCGGATCATCGCGATGTCCCGCCACCCCCAGCGGCAGAAGCTGGCCCGCTACTACGGCGCCACCGACATCGTTGAAGAGCGCGGCGAGGCGGGCGTGGCAAAGATCAAGGAGCTCACGGGCGGGCTGGGCGCGCACTCGGTCGTCGAGGCCGTCGGCACCCACGAGTCGACCATGCAGGCGATCGGCGCCACCCGCCCCGGCGGCCACATGGGCTTCGTCGGCGTCAACTACGACGTCCACATCCCCGGCTTCGAGCTGTTCCTCGCCGGCATCCACATGGAAGGAGGCCCAGCCCCCGTCCGCCGGTTCCTGCCCGAGCTGATCCAGCTCATCTGGGACCGCAAGATCGACCCCGGCAAGGTCTTCGACCTCACCCTGCCCCTGGAGCAGGCCGCCGAAGGCTACAAGGCCATGGACGAGCGACGCGCCACCAAGGTCCTCCTCACCCTCTGACACCTGCCTCCCCGCCCGTGCACGCGGGGCAGGCCGATCCGAGGGCGTGTGCGGCGGGTGTCCGGGAGCTGGTCCCGGCCACCCGCCGCGCCCTCATCTCCTGCAAGCTGTGGGTCCACCCTCGCCCTGGCGCTCGCCTCCTGGTGGGAGGGAACCTCCAGCCACGCGGTCGACCCCGGGTGGGTGCCCACCCGCATGGGCGGCGCCGGCGCCCCGGACGATCTGGTGGCCGGGCACCGGACACAGGTGTGGCTCGCCACCCACCACCACATCACCCCGCACACCGGCGGCTACTGGTACCACCGGGCATGGCTGTTCGGGCGGTGCGGACACGCTGCGGAGCGTGCCGTCACGGACGGACCAGTACGGCGTGAGGGCCCCAGGGTCGTCACGCCGAAGTGATCAGGGAGGATCACCGTCTCGGTGCCTGGGTCGGCGGGGCAAGGGCAGCGGTACGGTCGGTCCCAGGAAGCGCTCGCTGTATCCCTTGCGGTCCACCAGGGATTCGCTGCTCACGGTCTCGGAGTTCGGCAGGGGATCGGGATGAGTGGCCATACTCGGCGCCGCCGAGCGCATCACGGCATCGCAAGCGGCGGTGAATTTCGCGTCCCGGTCGCGGATGAGGTGAGTGAATTCCGAGGCTCGATCTCCGAGTTGCCTCAGAAACTGCCGGGCCTGCTGGGCGGCCCAGGCGGCGGTTGGGTGGGCGGTGACGCCGAGGATGTGGACGGTGTGGGTGCGTACCTCCATGACGAATAGCGCGTAGAGGCGCTGGAGGCTGATGGTGTGGGGGAGCAGTCGGGCCAGGGCGGCGAGCAGTGCACGGTCCGGCCAGCCGGGCTTGGGCGAGGCGACCTGCCGACGCAGAACCGCGAGCTCGTGCCGCAGGATCAGTATCTCCGCATTCTTGGCCGCAGAGGATCGAGTCACCAGGAACAGCCACGCGAAGATTCGCGTGACGATCAGGTAGACAAGTCGTACCAGCACGAGGACTGATCATGCTGGGCACTTGGCGGTCACGTACGGGTCCCACCACCAGCTCTGGACCAGATCAGAAACCGGCGGTGGGCGGTTGACTTCGAGACGCCGAAGCACGGCGGCAGGGCCCGCCAGGCGCACCCGCTGACCAGTACGTAGATGATGGCCGCGAACAGCGTCTCATCGGGTCCCACAAGCCGTCCGGTACGATCCAGCTCCACGTTCCCCGCCCCATACCGGATCAACGTCCGCCTCACCACGTAGGACACGGCCTAAAGAAGGCTGTCGTGTGGCGGTACCCATCGCCGTGAGCGTCCTCGCCGCGCACAACTACGGACTGCGCACCTGGCTGCGTTCGGGCGCCGACGGAGATGTCGCGTCCGCCGTGGACCACGCGCTTGACCTCGTGCGCCGCACTTGGGGTGAGACCGGTGAGACGCTCGTGGTCGTGGCCAGGACCACCACCCCGATGTGGCAGATCGTCCAACGCATCGAGAGCCTGCAGACCGAGCGCGGCCGGGCCGATACCGAGTGGCGGCCAAGAGGATACTCAGTGCCCTGGCGGGGGCCTCAGTCGCTATGGGCGACCGGCTCGGGATCGGCGTCGAGCGCATCGAGCACTGCGTCGCCGTTCACCCTCGCCCACTCGGTCAGCATGTGGATCGGATCGATCAGCGTCGCCCCGAGCGGGGTGAGCTCGTACTCGACGCGGGGCGGCGCCTCGGCGTAGGCGTGGCGGCGGATGAGTCCGTGCGCCTCGAGCCGTCGGAGCGTCTGGGTGAGCATCTTGCGGGAGATGCCGCCGATCAGCTCGATCAGCTCGCCATGGCGCACCGGGCCCTCGCTGAGGCCGTAGAGCACGACCACCGTCCACTTGTCGGCGATCAGCTCGACCGCCAGACGCGCCGGACAGTCGGCGAGAAAGGGATCACCGGGACCGAAACCGCTCATGGCGCCAAAGGTACCTGCGCCAAAGGTACCTGCTGGTTCCTATCGGAAACCTAGCCTGGGTTCTCTCCCCCTCCAAAGCCAGGAGAGTCATGCGAGTCATCACCCAGCAGACGCTCGGCGGTCCCGAGGTGCTCACCATCGTGGACGCGCCCGAGCCCCGGCCCCTCCCGACCGAGGTTCTCGTCCGCGTCAAGGCGATCGGGCTGAACCCGCTGGAGGCGCGCCTGCGCGCCGGCGAGTTCCCGCTGATCGGCCATCCGCCGTTCATCCTCGGCTGGGACATCAGCGGCGTGGTCGAGGAGGCGCCGGGGACGTGGCGGTTCAGGCCCGGCGACGAGGTGTTCGGGATGCCGCTGTTCCCGCGGGCGGCGAGCGCGTACGCCGAGGTCGTGTCGGCGCCGGCGTTGCACCTGGCACGCAAGCCGGCGTCGCTCTCGCACGTCGAGGCGTCGGCGCTGCCGGTCGTCGGGCTGACGGCGTGGCAGGGCCTCGTCGACCTCGGCGGCGTGAGCGAGGGCGACCGCGTCCTGGTCCACGGTGGTGGTGGCGGGGTCGGCCACGTTGCGATCCAGATCGCGAAAGCGCTCGGCGCGCATGTGATCGCGACCGCCGGCGGGAGCAAGCGGAAGTTCGTCGAGGGGTTTGGCGCCGACGAGGTGATCGACTACACGGCGGTCGACTTCACCGAGGCGGTCCGCGACATCGACGTCGTGCTCGACACGATCGGCGGCGACACCGTCGAGCGGTCGCTCGACGTGCTCCGCCCAGGCGGTCACCTGGTGACGGCGGTTGCCGAGGAGGATTCGGAGCTCGCCGCCAAGTACGAGGCGGCCGGTATGCGCTTCAGCGGCATTGCGGTCGACCCCGATCCGGTCGCCCTGCGAGGTCTCGTCGAACTCATCGAACAGGGCAGGCTCCGGGTCCACGTGCAGGAGACGTTCCCGTTCGAGCGCGTCGCCGACGCGCACCGGCTGCTCGACGCCGGTCACCTCCAGGGCAAGCTCGTCCTCACCGTCTGATCCCGTCGTGGGGCCTCGCGTGAGCGAGGCCCCACTGATGAACGGCTGGTAAGACCATGTCCTACGCGGTGAGGCGGACGTTGATCCGGCATGGGGCGGGGAACGTGGAGCTGGATCGTACCGGACGGCTTGTGGGAGATCGCCGAGCCGCTGATCCCGCAGCAACGGGCACGGCCGCAGGGTGGCGGAACAGCGAACACCGCTGATGAGACGCTGTTCGCGGCCTGAACGGTGTCTTTATTGCCATAGGGTGGTTGACCTGGGGTTTTGTGATCGCCCAAGTATGGGCACGATCGTTGATCGTGGGTCTGCGACTGGTCTACCTGATCTTCTGCCGACTACTGGGCTGCCTCCTCTTGCTGGGCTGATCGACCGCCGCGAACAACGTCGAGATCCTCGCTCTCCGCCATGAGGTCGCTGTGCTGCGTCGGCAGGTCGAGCGCCCGCGGCTCTCGTGGGCCGATCGTGCCGTGCTCTCCGCTCACGCACGGCAGCTGCCGTGCGCTTTGCGTCGTCATCGGCTGGTCACCCTGGGCACGCTGCTTGTCTAATCCCGGTGTTTCGCTCCCGAGCCCCAGGTGACCGGCAACGCGTGCACGCCGACGAGGTTTTCGTCGAACTTGAACGGCACCTTCGCGAAGTCGACGGCGAGCCGCAGATCGGGCAGGCGGCGGAACAGCGTGGTGTAGGCGACGTTCAGTTCGATGTCGGCCAGCGCATGGCCGGTGCAGTGGTGCGCGCCCAGCCCGAGCGCGACATGCCTGAAGGGTGTCTTTATTGCCGTACGGTCGTTGACCTGGGGCTTTGTGATCGTCCATGTATGGGAATGATCATTGATTGTGGGTCTGCGACTGCTCTACTTGATCTTCTGTCGGCTCCTGGGCTGTCTTCTTTTGCTGGGCCGGTCGACCGCCGCGAACAACGCCGAGATCCACGCGCTTCGTCATGAGGTCGCTGTGCTTCGCCGGCAAGTAGTGCGGCCGCGGCTTGGCCCAGATCTGGGCGGGTACGGACATCGGCAAGACGCACCACCATTGCGTGGTCCTGGACGCGGAGGGCAAACGGGTGCTGTCGCGCCGCGTCCCTTCCGGACGACCTTGCCAGCGTGGTCCTACTCAGCGATGTACGACGAGGTACTCGCGTCTCCTAATCAGCAGTCAGGCCGTCGTGAGACACCGGGCGGCCAGGTTGGCTGAACCATCGCGGGCAACCCTACGAAAGCCATACCCGGCGTCTCTGGGCCTCCAGACCCTACAAGTGGCCTTGATCATCCCGATCAAGAAGGTAGGGACGACTGACCGGGGGCGCCGCCCGGTAGGGGCAGCGTCGCTTCGGGGCCGGGCCCGGTTACGGGCCCGGCCCCTCGCTGGCAGTTGCCCCGCGGGTCTGTGCCGGTCAGCGCGCCTTGTACGCGGCGGTGACCTCGACCTCCACCATCCAGCCCTTGACGGCCAGCGACGCGACCTCCATCGTGGCGCGCGCGGGACGGGCCTTGTTGGCGACCAGCGGTGCCTTGGGGGCGGAGATGCCCATCGGGACCGGGACGACCTCCTTCGAGGTGAGGTCGATGTTGGCGAAGTACTGGCGGTACGCGCGGTTCCATCCCGCGTAGTCGGCGGTCTCGACGCCGGGCGGTTTCATCAGGTAGCACTTCATGGTGATGACGTCGGCCAGGGTCAGGCCCGCCGCTTCGAGGTTGGTCTTGATGTTGCGCAGGACGACCAGTGCCTGGGCCTCGGTGACCGTAACTCCCGTGGCGCCCTGAGTGAGGGCCGGGTCGGTGTAGAGCTCGGGTGAGCCGACCGGCGCGGACGGGTTGAGCGCGGTCGGGCCGAGGCCGCTGCTCTGGTAGATCGCTACCTCACCGCCGGTCGCCACTCCGGTGGCGATGGCCGGGTTGGACTGGCTCTCGGGCAGCATGACGCGGACCTCTTTGGGCCCGGGCCACCAGCCTTTGCCCTCGGCGAGCGCGGTGCCGCCGGTGAGGAGCGAGGCGGTCAGGGCTGTACCGATCACAACCTTCGTACGTCGCTTCATACGGCCATCACCCTTTCGTGGATGTCGGTCACGACCTTGCGGGCCGAGGTGAACGCGCCGTGCTGCCAGGCGATGACATGGCTGAGCCAGTCGCCAGCGAAGTAGACGTGCCCGGCGGGCTGGTTGAGCAGCTTGTACTCGGGACCGGTCTGCGAGGGCCAGCCCACCCAGCCGGCCTCGATATGAGGCGTGCGGTGCCAGGCCACGCTGAAGGAGTGATCGAGTTCGGTGCGGTACTTGTCGCCGTGGATCTTCACGCCCCGGCTCACCGCCCGCGCAAGGCGCTGGGCGTGAGGCAGATCGCTGTACGCGACGGCGTTGGCACCGAAGTTGTAGTAGCCGATGAGCGTGCCGCGGCGGCCTTGGTAGCCGTAGGAGGGGTACCAGATGGTGGCCAGGTCGGTGTCGGTCGGCGTGATGCCACCGTAGATGTGCTCGTCCGTCTCCCACCATCGGCTGCGGTATTCGAGCCCGATCTTGCCGACGGGGGTCGGGATGGCGTCCTTCAGCGCCGCGGTGATGTCGGTCCCCAGGTTGTGCTTGAGGCGGGCCATGACCATGGGCGGCATGGCCGCGACAACGAAGTCGGCGCGCTGGGTGCGGGTACGGCCGCCGACGCCCTTGTACGTGACCTCGGCACCGTCCGGCAGGTCCTTGACCTCCAGCACCTTGGCGCCATAGGTGATGCGGTTCTGGCCGATCGCCTTGGCCAGGGCGTACGGGATCGCGTCCATGCCGCCCACCGGCTGGAACATCAGCATGGCCTGGTCGTAGCCGAGTTCGAAGGCGAAGCGCTGCCCCACGCCGCTGGCGATGACGTCCGACAGCGTCGGCACCGGGCCAAGGACCGTGCCGTCCTCGAAGGCCGCGCCCGGCTCGATGGAGTAGCCTCGCCGGTCGGTGCCGGTGTAGGCGTATCCGTCGGCTTTGCCCTTGATGGCGCCGAAGCTCTGCAGAAACGCGATCAGTCGTTCCTTGTCCTGCGCGGTGAGCTGTGCGTCCAGGGCGCCTTGGTCGGTGGCCTTGGCGAGCAGCTCGGAGAGGTAGCCGTAGACGTCGGCCTTCGCCGTGCGCCAGCGCATGGGCTTGCCCGCGAGGGCGGCACTGCTCTCGTGGTAGATGTACGCGTTGGCGTTCTGGTTGGTGAACACCTGGAGTTCGACGCCGAGTTCGCGACAGTACTCAAGAGTGACGTGGGACTGCGGCAGCCGGGCCGGGCCCGCGTTCATGTACTGGCCCTTGGTGAACGACGCCGTCTGCGTACGCCCGTCGAGGTCGGTCAGCATCGTGCCGCCGCGGACCGTCCAGTTGCGGCCCCCGGGGCGGTCCTTCGCCTCCAGGATCCGGCAGTCGTAACCGGCTTTGCCCAGCTCGTACGCCGTCGCCAGGCCGGCTATGCCGCCGCCGAGCACGAGCACCTTCTTGCCGCCGCGCCCGGTGAGCGCGAAGTCGCTTCGCTGGGGCGCCCGGTACTCATCCGCCCGCACGTCTGGCACCGGGGCGAGCCCGAGTGCGCCCATCGCCGAGTACAGCACTCCGGCGCCACCCGCGACGCCGACGGATCTCAGGAAGTTACGGCGGGATGCCGGGGACTGCTCTGCAGCCATCAATTCCTCCTCATCCGCACCCCGGGGCGCGCGCCGGCCGGGGAGCGGTCGTTCGGTCAACCCGGTCACGTGGGGGGTGCGAGTTACTGAGGAGACCGGAGGTGCGCCATGAGCCTCCGCCGAGACTGTTACAACGCCATACCACTGACGTAACCGGTTTCGAGCCGTGTGCTACGAACCAGGAGGAAGGAGCGGGTGCGGTCCCGTCTTGGGTCGGGGGCAGCCCTCCCCGCTGGGCAAGGGGGATTAGCCCTTGATCGTGGACACCCTGATCATTGGATCGTGATGATCCATAGGACAGGAGTTCCCGTTGGGGGACGTCGAAGTATTCGCCTGAGTTCCGGGCCGATGCCGTCGCGTTGTACCGGGTCACCCCGGGCGGGACGTACGCGTCGGTAGCCAAGGACCTGGGTGTCAACCACGAGACGCTGCGCACGTGGGTGCGGGATGCCGAACAGGCTGCCCGGCCTGGGGCCGGTGAGGCCAGCGCGATGGAGAAAGGAGAATAGGCAGCTGCGGGCGCGGGTGAAGGAACTCGAGCTCGAGCGGGAGATCCTGCGGCGGGCCGCGAAGTATGGCGTGTGTGGGTGCCGGAAATCGTGTCACCCTATGCGACCTGCGTGTATTCGTGGATGAGGCCGCCGAGTCGATCGTGTCGATGGACGCGAGTGTTGTCGGTGGTGGTGGGTGGTCCGGGCTCGGTGAGTAGGTCCGGCGCCCGTTGTCCGAGGGATCGGTGTGGCCGGTGTTGGTTGTAGTGCTTCGCGTACTCACTGACGACGAGGCGTAGGTGGCGCTCTCCCGTGATCAGGATGCGGTCGGTCGCCTCGCGTCGGCATGATCCGATCCAGCGTTCCGCGATGGCGTTCATCCGCGGTACCCGGGGCAGTGTGGGGAGGACGTGCACGCCGATCGCCTGGAAGACAGCGTCGAAGCTGTCGGTGAAGTAGGCCCCGCGGTCCCGGATGAGGAACTTGATCGACTTGGCGTGGTCGCCGAGGTCCATGAGGTAGTTGCGGGTGCTGGGTGATCCAAAGGCTGGTCGGGTGTCGGGTGATGCCGGCGATGTGCACACGGCGGGTGCCGTGGTTGATGAAGAACAGCACGAACCAACGCCGCAGGAAGACCGTGTCGATGTGGAACAGATCGGTGGCTACGATCGCGGAGGACTGGGCTTTGAGGAAAGCGGCCCAGGAGCGGTCGACGCGCTGCGGCGACGGGTTGATCCCTGCTTGCTTCAGAATGGACCAGACGGTGGAGGCGGCGACGTTGTGCCCCAGGCCGAGGAGCTCTCCGTGGACGCGGCGGTATCCCCATCCAGGGTTCTCCCGCGCCAAGCGCACGACCAGTTGCCGCAGGGCCTCTGGTTTGGGTGGTCGGCCGGGGCGACGGGATGGGTAGGTCCACTTCTATGCGATGAGCCGTGCGTGCCAGCGAAGGACCGACCGCGGAGAGACCAGCAAGGCCTGCGCTTGCCGAAAATATCATCCGCCCTGGTGGGATGCGGTGCGCGCGGTGTACCGAAGGTCGACCGTTGAGGTCGCCCGAGCGCGCGCTCTCGCGAGGCTGGAGCTCACTGCGGCAAGATGATCGACCGCGCTGTTGCGACTGGCCTGCTTGGGCGTGGCGAATGCGTTCGCCATGCTGCGCCTGCTGCCGGTGGGCGATCGAGACAAGACTGTCGAGATACTCGCCTTGCGCCACCAGATCATGGTGCTGGAACGCCAACTCGGCAAGGAACGGGTGCGGTTCGCGCCGAGCGACCGGGCATTTCTGGCGGCGCTGCTGCACCGGCTCCCCATGGACGTGCTTCGCGGAGTGCGGCTGCTGGTGCGTCCCGACACGGTCCCTCAGGGGTGCACGTGGGGCCGACGGGCGGCCGCGGTCTGCGATCGACGGGGAACGCATCCGAAGGTCAGGTCACCAGGGCACGACCCCGTTGTCGTCGAAGAGCTGGCCGGTCGGACCGTCGTCCGGCAGGGTCGCCAGTCGGATGGCGATCGCCGCGCCCTGTTCGGGGGTCTGGGTCCCGCTGAATCCGTTGAGGTCGGTGGCCACGTAACCGGGGCAGGCGTTGTTGATCAGGATGTTGGTGCCGCTCAGCTCCTTGGCGTACTGGATGGTGACGGCGTTGAGGTAGGTCTTTGTCGGCGCGTAGGCCCCGCTGATCCCCCCGAGGTCGACGCCGGGTGTGGTCTGCAGTGTCAGGGAGCCGACGTGGCTGGACTGGTTGATGATCCGCGGGTGCGCCGAACGGCGCAGCAACGGCAGCATCGCGTTGGTGACCCTGATGACGCCGATGACGTTGGTCTCCACCAGTCGCCGTACGGTCTCGAGGTCGATGGTGGTGGGTTCCTCCGGCCAGCCGCCGGCAATGCCGGCGTTGTTGACCAGTACGTCGAGCCGTCCTGCACGCTCCTCGATCAGTTGGACTGAGGCGGTCACGCTCGCGCTGTCGGTCACGTCCAGGGGTACGCCGAACGCGTCGGCACCAGCCGCGCGCAACTTCGCCACGGCGTCCTCCAGGCGCTGCTCGTCCCGGGCGCCGACACCGACACTCCAGCCCCGCGCACCCAGCCCGGCCGCGATCTCATACCCGATTCCCTTGTTCGCGCCGGTGACCAGCGCGATCGTCTTCTCGCTCATGACAGCGAGCATGCCTGCGCCGCAGCCGGGCACCAACACCATCTCGGTAGTGCAGCCATACCCGAGCGATATCGATCAGCCGTCTGCCCGTCATTAGCCTGGGCTCATGGAAATACGCGAGCTGCGGTACTTCGTCGCCGTCGCCGAGGAGCTGCACTTCGGCAAGGCTGCCCAGCGCCTGGGGATAGCCCAGCCGCCGCTGTCGCGCACGATCACCCAGCTCGAACGGCGGCTCGGAATCGCACTGCTGGAACGCAACAGCCGCAACGTCACGCTCACCGAGGCCGGAGCCGTGCTGCTGGCCGAAGGACGAGCGATCCTCAGCGCAGTGACCGCAGCTGAGCGGCGTACCCAACGGGCCGCGACAGCACATCCCAGCCTCGTCCTCGCCGTCAAATCCGGCACCGTCGGCGAGCTGCTGACAAAGTTGCTCGACGCCTACGCCGCGGAACCCGGCGCAGCCACCGTCGATCTGCTGCTCTGCGAGGCACACCAGCACCAGCGGCTGCTGCAGGACGGGCAAGCCGACGTGGCTCTGCTCCACCTGCCCTTCGACTCAGCAGTCGGGCTCGACACCGAAACCCTGTACACCGAGGGGCAGGTCGCGATCCTGCCGGCCTCACACCCGCTCGCCAGCCGCTCCCAGGTCCGGATGGACGAGGTCACCACACTGCCAAAGCTCCCGATGGCCCGCTGGCCCGGCCCCGGCGGCAGCTACCCAGAAGGACCTGGCGCAGAGGTACGGAACCTGACACAGCTCTTCCAGCTGATCGCGCTCGGCCGCAGCACCGCGGTCATCCCCGAGTCAGCCGGCGCCGACCTGCGCCGAGACCTCGCCGCCGTGCCGGTCCTGGACGCTCCGCCCGTGACAACGGTGATCGCCTGGCCGCCGCACAGCCGCCTTCGTCCAGTTGCCGACCTCATCCGCGTTGCAACACGTCTCTGAACCCGGATGAGGAGTGCAGCCGCCCAACGACGGCCCCGACCAAGCAACTGGTAACTCAACGCTCCTGCATCAGCGAGGTAGTGTCCTTGGCCGTCTGGTCCTGGGCGGACATCAGCACCACGATCGCCCACCGCAGCCGCACCGGGTCCTTCGCCGTCCGGCTGATCCGCTGCAAGCGGCGGCCTTCCTCCATGCTGATCCGCGGGCGAACACATTCGATCGTGTGCCGTTCAGAAATCCATTGCTGGTGTTGCGCTTGCCGAGAATGTCATCCGCCCTGGTCGGAAGCCTGCACCTGGACTGGCGGTCGTCGGTCTCGTCGCTCGAGTAGGCGCTCTCGCGTAGCCGGTAGTCGACGCGTCATGATGATCGACCGTGCTGCTGCGACTGTGCGGGTGCCGATAAATCATCCACGCAGGTCGGGAGCCTGATCACGGATCTTCGGCTCTCCTTGTCATTCGCCCCATGCGCTTCACCCGCACGGGTCCCGGCGGCATCATGATCTGTCGTGCTCCTGCGCCTCACCTACCTCGCCACGACCAACGCCCTGGCGTTCCTACGCCTCCTGCCGATGAGCGACCGAGACAAGGACATCGAGATCCTCGTCCTCCGGCACCAACTGCTGGTCCTGCAGCGTCAGGTCGGCAAGCTGAGCTTCACCGACAGCGACCGTGCCATCCTTGTCGGCCTTCTACACCACCTGCCCAAAGACAGACTGCGGCACCTTCTGCTGCTGGTCCGCCCCGAGACGGTGTTGCGCTGGCATCGTGAGCTGCTGAGGCGGCGCCATGCCGCGACCTGCGTACCCAGGCGACGCGGACGCCCCCGCACCATCCGCTCGATCCGTGCCCTGGTCCTGCGTCTGGCCAGGGAGAATGCCTCGTGGGGGTATCGCAGGATCCACGGCGAACTCGCGGTGCTGGGGATCAAGGTCGCCGCCTCCACGGTCTGGGAGATACTCCGCGAGCACGGCATCTCACCCGTACCCGAACGGCAGAGCACCACCTGGGCCGACTTTCTCCGCAGCCAGGCCGAGGCTCTTCTCTCCTGCGATCTGTTCGAAGTCCGCACGCTGACGGGGGCGCGCCTGTACGTCTTCGCCGTCATCGAGCACACCACCAGGCGCATCCGGGTCCTCGGCGCCACGGCACACCCCACCGCGGACTGGATCGTGCAGCTCGGACGCAACCTCCTCATGGACCTCGAGGACACGGGCAGCAAGGTGAAGTTCCTCATCCGCGACCGCGATTCCAAGTTCACAGCCGCCTTCGACGCCCTGATGACCGATGCTGGTCTCACGGTCGTCACCACCGGCATTCGGATACCCCGGATGAACTCGCTCATGGAGCGCTGGATAAAGACCTGCCGCACCGAACTCCTGGACCGGACCCTGATCTGGAACCAGAGCCACCTCCTCCACGCCCTGCGCGAGTACGAATCCTTCTACAACGAGCACCGCCCGCACAGAGCCCTGGAGCAGGCCGCGCCCTGCCGCCCACTACCCGAACCCATCACCCAACAAGCCCAACTCGCCCACCTGGAAGTCAGCCGACGAGACCGACTCGGCGGGACCCTCCACGCATACCAGCACGCCGCCTGAGCTGCGCGGATGATGTATCGGCACCCGCAGTGTCCACATCCGGGGCGCGGGCTGCGACCGCGATCACGTGAGCGTCGTGGGCGTCGGCCTTGGCCTCGCCGGGGTAGAGGTCGGCGATCCGCCGCACCGTCAGCCCTGGCAGACAGGCCACCTGGCAGCGTGTGTCACGGGCGACCGCGAGGGGCAGGGCGCCGATGGAGGCGGGCTGGTCGACCACCACGAGCACGGTGCCGTGGTTGGACTGGAGCTTGTCGAAGAGCTCGCGGAGCTTGGGTTCGCTGTTGGGCAGTCGCTTGTCGAAGACTTTCCTTGCCTTATGAAGAGCCTGCCGACGAATCTGCGGTCCTGCCCTTATCAGCGGCTTACCGGTGCCTCCGGCGCCCGGTGACGCCACCCCTCAGATCATGATCAACAGAGGGGAGAAGCCATGCCGGGCCCGCAGGTCGGGGGCTGCATTGCGGAGCCGTGGAGAAGACAACGGGGCGCGGCTCTGCGGCCGGTGACACCAGCGCGCTCGCCGATGTGGCCCGAGCGCTGGCGGATGCCAGGGTCGGAGATCTGGCCGTGCGCGCACCCGTGCGGGCCAGTGGCCGTTGACGCCCAGGTGAGTCAGGCCTTCCACGGACGGTTTGCGCCAGAGCCTTGCCGCCCACCGACGTCTACCAGCGATTCGGCTGCTCCCGGCCGACCGGCTACCGCTCCGTCGGAGGGCACGTGTCGTGGCCGCGTTCACACTGTCCCGGAGGCTCGTGACGTTCGACCACTTCGGCGAGCCGACTGAGCATGCTGCGGTGGCGTAGTTGCATCAGAGCGTCCACCACCGCGTTGTGTAGCTTCCCGGCGATCCCGCGCAGCGGATGCTCGTCGCAGATCACCATGGTGTTCTCGCCCCACGGGCGCAGTTCGAGGGCGATCCTGGCAGTGCCGAGCCATCCGCTGATGGCCTCCAGTTCCAGGATGTGCGGTGGCTCGCTGCGCCGGGCGATGGTCTCTCCGCTGCCCTTCCACGGGCCGAGTTCCACTGTATAGGCGATGCGTGATCCGGTCCGGGGCCATGTTGCGTCGGTGGGATGGGTCTGCGAGGTACCGACGGCCCAGTCACCGTAGCGGGTACCGTCCGCCAGCACCGCCCACACCGCTTCGGGACTGCGGCGGATCAGCTGGTGCCGTACAGCCATGTGTCAACTCCCTGCCGGGTCCGGAAAGGGGGCAGTGCACATCCGCGCGGGCCCGGCATTCCCGCTCCCGCTCGTGCCGCAGCTGCCACCAGCGTCACCCGCAGCGGCGTCAAGTGCGTCAGATGGGGCAGAGACTCGACGGCCGCCCTGCCCGCCATTCGGCGAAAGATGCAGTGAGTCCCCTGCCCGGCTGTCCGGGTTGGCGTATCGACACAAGCTCAAGTCGCGGCAACACTTGGCTTTTTCCCGCGGCGGGGCACTCCCACAACGCTAGCGCCGTACCCAGCCGTACCGCGCGGCAGCGTGCCCGTTCGCCAGCCGGTCAAGGCAGCGCGTCCTTGTGAGTCCGAGGTCGCCGGTTCGAGTCGGCCACACATGGCGCCGCGGCGACCGGCCCCCTACCGCCTCGGTTTTGGTGTGGCCGAGGGGGCCTGCTACGCAGTGCCTGTCATCTGCTGCCTTCGCTCTCCATCCGTGTGAGCCTTCCCCATCAGCGAGCCTTCTTCCTGCTCGTAGTGTGACAGGGCGAGGCCGAGGCCGAAGAATGTGGGCGCCCACTCACCGACGTAGATGCCCCAGCGGTCGGCACGGTCGAGTCCTGCGCCGGGTTCGGCGCGCAGGGAGGCGGCCCAGGTGAGCACGGAGAGTCCGATGGAGGCGACGGCGGCGGTGTAGGCGTGCTCGCTGCGCAGGCCCACGTCGTGCAGCTTCTTGATCATGACGGTAGTTCCTCAGGGAGTTCCCCCCTCAGGGCTCATCTCCGGGTTCCCCCTCCGTGGCGAGTGACGCGGGGCGAGCGAGACGACCAGGGGCGCCCTCGAGAAGGAAACGAACGATTTCCCGGGTCGTGTGCCGGCCTAGGGGCAGGGCCGGGACGTCACGGGGATGCCCAGTTCTCAGTCGGAAACCCTTCCAGCAGGTCCCCGCTGCGGGAGCCCGCTAGCGCGCGAGCGGCGCCGGCCAGGGCTGACGTGCCCGCGGGTCGGTCTTCGTCGAGGACGGGGGGAGGAGCCGACTCATGCGGCGACTGGTCGCAACGATCCCTCGGCTTCATTACCAGCCTGGCCACCACGACCTCGCCTTGGGCCGTGCCCTGCGTTGGGCGCGCTTGCGCACTCGACGCACGGTTTCATGATCTGTCGTGTAGCGGTTGCTGTTCTCCCTGCTGACGGTTACACCCCACCACCGGAGCCGACAGCTCCAGTCAGCGAACGGGGCTTTGGCCGCGTGGGTGCGCGTCATATTTTCGAGGCCCCTCGACCGCCACTGTCCGACTCGTTGTCAGTCTGGTCGCGGAATGGGTCCTTTGGGGGCATGGTGGAAACGTTCATTGTTTCGCTGTGGCACGGATCTTGGTTCCCGTGCCGACGGCTTGCTTGCTGACAGACGTCGCCGCTTCCACTTCGCGGTGCGCCACGCGAACGTCAGCTGCCGGTAGCTGGCCCAGCCAGGGCGATGAGTTCGAGACCGAACTCATGCGGCCGACATCTTCCCGGTCACCCAGCACGATTGTGAGCGTGTGACCCAGTCATGAGGAGGCCGCGATCGTCGGCACGGTGCAATCACTCGGAATTGCTGCGGTGCCAGAGCTGTATGTGCCCTCCGGTCCCGAACTCCGCTGAGAGGCGTACTGCTGACGCTCCGGACGTAGCAACGCGGTGGTGCCGTCCTTGACGCTTGCGGCCTGAGCGTGACGGCCTCGGATCCGGCAGCGGCGTGGTGCATCCATAGCTCCCGAGGCATGGCCACATGACGCGATCGAGCGATATGCGCCATACTTACTTGTATGATCTGATTTACGGCTTCGTCTTTGTGGCGGGAGGAGGAGCGAGCATGAAGAAGGTCCAGGCCGCTCTGGTTTTCATCGGCGGTTATCTCGTCGGACGCACGCACAAGATGCGCTGGGCTATCACCCTCGCAGGACTGACGGCCGGGAGACGCCTCCTGTCCGGCGGCGATGTGGCCGATGGGGGGCAGGCGAATTCCCCTGGGCTCGGCCGACTCGGCCAGGAGCTTCGCAGCGAGTTGATGACTGCGGGGCGCTCGGCAGCCGTATCGACAATAAGCAATCGAATGAATTCCATGAGTGACGCCATGGGGGAGTGGGCCTTGGCGTTGCGTCCCGGCCCGAATGGTCAGGAGCCGGGTGAGCCGTCGTCACAGGGGGACCGCGCACGGGGGGATGAAGCTAAATCGCAGAAGGGACCCGGGGACGAGGAGCGGTCCCGAGCCGGCAAATCGAAGACGTCAGCTGACCGTCCGGCCGAGCACGAAAAGAAGACCGAGGCCGGAGGGTCCGGACGGAGCCGAGGGTGATGGGGCATGGCTGAGAAACCGGACAACCAGCACACGGGCGGGGTCGGCACCCTCGCCAAGCAGCTGCCCACTGACCGTCTGAAGCAGGAAGCACAGAATCTCCTCACCGCACTGGGTGAGAAAGCCCTGTCATCGGTGAGCAGTATCGGCGGGGACGGCAGCTCCGGAGGCGGGCTCGGTGCCGTGGTGAAACCCTTGGTGAAGGCCGGATTGGGCAAGGCCAAGGACAAGGTCATGGACAAAGCCAAGGAGGCTATACCGGGCCTCGGCGGCGGTGGTGGTGGCAAGGACAAGAAGCTGAAGGTTACCAACATCGTCGAACAGATTGACGTCGGTGCCCCCGTGTCCCTCACCTACGACCTGTGGACCCAGTTCGAGGACTTTCCCAGCTACATGAAGAAGGTCGAGGACGTCCAACAGGAGTCCGAAACAGAAATGGAGTGGAAGGCCCAGGTTTTCTGGTCCCATCGCAAGTGGCGCTCCGAGATCCTCGAACAGGTGCCGGACAAGCGGATCATCTGGAAGTCGCGGGCCGAGAAGGGCCATGTGAACGGGGCGGTCACCTTCCATGAGATAGCTCCAGATCTCACCCGGATCCTGCTGGTCCTCCAGTACTACCCCCAGGGCTTCTTCGAGCGCACCGGAAACATCTGGCGGGCCCAGGGCCGCCGCGCGCGTCTCGAACTCAAACACTTCCGTCGCCATCTCATGACCGAGGTGCTGCTTGAACCCGACGAGATCGAGGGCTGGCGGGGCACGGTGCACGAGGGTGAGGTCGTGGAGGAGGAAGAAGAGCCCGAAGGCGAGGAAGAAGAGGAGGATGAGGAGGAAGAGGGCGAGGACGAGGAAGAAGAAGCCGAGGAAGCCGAGGAGGAAGAGGAGCCTGAGGACGTGGAGGATGAGGACGAAGAGAAGGAGAAACCGCGGCGGCGCTCGCGCCGTTGACGGCCGCCTCCTCCTCAACAAGGATCGCAGGAAGCCGCAGGTACGGCATCGGGGCCCGTCGGGTCCGCCGGCCGCCACCGGGCCTGATTCCACCGCACGGGTGCGGACGCCGATTCCGCCACCGGCACCCCGTGAGTGGCTGCCCTCGGATGGCGGGGAACTTCCCGTCCCGGTCCCGGATCAGGAACCGTGCCCGGCAGCCCGCGTCCTCAAGGTCCATGACCAGGTTCTTAGCGGCTGCGCCACCCACGAGGTAGTCGGGTGCGCAGTCGCACCCAGGATCCGAACGCGTCGGCCGGCGTGCTCGATCACCGCCAATACGTACAGTCGCATCCCGGACAAGGTGGCTTCCGAAAAGTCGCAGGCCAGCAGGGCATCGGCCTGGGAGCGCAGGAAGTCGGCCCACGTGCTGCAGGCCCGCTCGGGTGCCGGGTCGATCCCGGCCTGACGGAGTGCGTGGCCTTCCCTGACGCTTGGGGCGGGAGGTGGCTGCGTGGCGGCGTGCGACCAGGCTGCGGTGCGGGCGCCATACTGTATCGGGACGGACGACCAGGCGCATTCCGCGCAGTACGTCCCGTGGCGGCCGGTGCAGCAGTGCGGCCAGGATCGCTCGGTCGCTCGGAGTGAACAGCGCCCTTGCCGAGTTGCCGCTCCAGCACCATCAGCTGGTGGCGCAGGGCCAGGATCTCGGCGTCCTTGTGGTGGTCGCTCGTCGGTAGCAGGCGCAGCAGTACGGTCGACCATCATTCCGCGACGATCGACAGCCGCGCGAGGGTACGGGTTCGAGCGACCTCCGACGAGGCTGCCTACACGACCGCACACCACCTCCCACCAGGGCGGATGGGTTCGGCAGACCAGGTCCCGCCGGCCGTGGACCCTGGTCGGGAACACGGTCGTCGCCATGACGCCGACGGTGCCCGCGACTGCGTTGTTCGTCACGTAGGCGCGAGCCCCATCCGGGGTGAGCGCGATACCGGTCGGGCCGTCTCCGAAGCCGATGTTCTCGACGATAGTGTGCGTGGCGGCGTCGATCACACCCACCGTGTCAGGGTCGGCGTTCGCCACATACGCATGGGAGCCGTCCGGGCTCACGGCCACGAAGCGCGAGTGGGCGCTGACGCCGATGGTGGCGGTGACGGCGCCGGCGGCGGTGTCGATCACACTTACCGTGTTCGAGCCACGGTTGACCACATACGCGCGGGCCCCATCGGGCGTGAGAGCGATTCCCTGGGGTGTGTTACCACGGAAATGATGGCTCCTGCCGCGAACGCGGCACTGGACATCGAGCCGCGCGCCAGGGCCGACCATGCGAAATTGGTGGCTCGGCGCCATCTCTGGGTACTCATGGCGCATGGTGCTGATGACCCCTCAAGGGGTGCACGCGCCGCAGCACGACACGTGGCTGCTGACCGAAGCGCTGCACCGGGAGAACATCACCGAGGACACCGCCGTCCTGGACGTCGGGACCGGTAGCGGTGCCCTGGCCATCGCTGCGGCCCGGCGCGGTGCTGGGCGGGTGACCGCGGTCGATGTCTCGGCCCTGGCCGTGGCGACGGCGTGGCTCCACTCCCGGGTGGAGGGGCTGCGGATCCAAGTGATGCGCGGGGATCTTTTGACCCCGGTGGCTGACCGCTGCTTCGATCTCATCGTCGCCAATCCCCCCTATGTGCCCTCTCCGGGCGCCTGCCGCGGCCGCGCTGTGGCGTGGAACGCCGGTGTCGACGGCCGGGCACTGGTCGACCGGATCTGCCGGGACGCGCCACCGCTGCTGCGCCCCGGAGGTGTGCTCCTTCTGGTTCACTCCGCGCTGTGCGGCATCGAAAGAACCGTGAGGCGGCTGGGGCAGGCGGCTATGCGGACGGCCGTGGTCGACCGCCGCCTCATCCCGTTCGGACCGGTGCTGCGCGAGCGGGCCGCGTGGCTGGAGGGCCGCGGGCTGATCGAACCGGGCGAAGAAACCGAAGAGCTGGTGGTGATCCGTGCCGAACGAGCGCAACGACAGCGACGGGACGCATCCGGAGCGGTGGAGGTACGACAGGCCTGAGTCTGTCGTGCGGGTGACGTTTGGGACGGACGGCCCGATGCTGATCGAAGGTCCCGTCGAGGTGGCCCTGCCGGACGGCCGCGTGGTCCGCTCCGATCGCTTCACGGCCGCGGTGTGTCTGTGCGGCCGCAGTGCGCGTTATCCGTGGTGCGACACCAGCCACCGCCGCCGTCCGCCGAGGTCACAGCGGAATACGCAGTGAGGAGCGGCCGTCGCGCCAAGCGCCCAGAAGCTGACTCTCGAGCCGGTCCTCCAGGAAGACGGTGGCGTCGACTCCGAAGGCGACATCGGGGGCCAGCCCTGGTTCGTCCCGCAGCAGGCCGTCGACCACGCCATGGCGCACGACCTGTTCGTGCACCGCGTCGGCCTCGACATGCTCGGTGTAGAAGAACGCGACCGCCTCCTCCGCTCCCATGCGGCGCAGCGCCTGGGCCAGCCGGTCGGAGGAGGGCGATGAGGTGATCTCGACCGTGGCGAAGTGCCCCACCAGGGCGCCGCGCAACGCGCGGTGCAGCCCCAGCAGCGACATCAAATTGACCACGGCCAGCATCTGCGCCGACGCGGCGTCCAGGTAGTCGTTGTACGTCGGGTCCAGACCCAGGCCCGCCATCAAGTCGGCGAACAGCTCCGCGTGCACGCGCTCCCCGCGTCCGGCGCCGAACTCGTCGTACTCCACCGCAGCCATGGCCGCCTTGGCCTCACCTCGCAGCCGCGGAATCACCCACACATGCGGATCAGCCTCCTTGAGCTGGTAGAGCGAACGCTGGGCGATGTACTCACGCAGCTGCCAGGGCTCCCCCTCGTCCCTGAGGTAGTGAGACACTCCCGCGCCATCGCCCGACTCCACCAGCAGCCCCTCCAGAGCGGTTGCCACCTCGTCGTGTTTGGTGGCGTCGGCGCGCAGCGCAGCGAGAAAACGCTGCTCCAGCGCTTGGCGCAGCCGTAGCAGGTCTGGATTCCACTCCCAGCCGTCGTCCACCCCGGCGAAACCCTGGTAGTGGAGCTCGTAGCAGAGATAGAGCCCGAGCTGCAGGTCGTCCCCGTACGGATCCGCCTCCCGCAGCGGGCGGCCCGCGGGCAGCGTCGCCTCCCCGGGCGCGCCCAGGAGGGCGTCGACGAGCGCGGTGGAGAGCTCTCCCCGCCCTGCTGGCAATGGCATCCGGTGCTCCTTTGGGCCTGTGGGCCGTCGAGGTGATGAGGGACCGGTCACCCGGATGGGTACCCCGGTGCCACGAGATCTCTCGGTTGCGCGCCGGGCGTGCTCCACGCAGGGTATGGCCCTGACACTCTGGGGCTGCAGTCGACCCTGCATATACGCGGACGTACACCTGAGACACGTTCGCCATGGGCGTCATGCGACTACGTAGCTGTGCGAGCCGAGGCCGGGGCGATCGCCGACGCGGCGGCGGGCCAAGGGGTCAGCGCGGGTGTGATGGTGCAGTAGCGAAGACCGCTGCACAACCGGCAAACCCTCCCCGGGGGCCGGTGGCCTTCACGCCTCGTCGGCAATCCACCGGGATCGTGCAGAAGCACTTCGTGGATGGTCCTGACCGGGCCGTGGGCGAGGCGGACCAGCTCGTGACCACGCTGATGGCGAGCGCGGCTACCCGACCGAGGGATACGAGCAACAGAAGCGCGATCTCTCGGTTGAACACGCCGAAACGCTGCAGCACTACCGCATTGCCCACGAGATCAACCGTCGCGCCGGAGGCAGGAACACCTCAACCGAGGAACTGCGGAGCGCCATGGTCCACTACCGCGCCTTGTTCGACGAACTGCTGAAAGATGACACCGCTCCGTCGGGCGGGAGCCGCTGAGCGCCCAGCGGACGGCCGCCACAGACCACACGCCGCCACAGACCACACAATGGAGGTGAAGAGACATTGGGCGAGAAAGCGGATTCGGACGCGGTGAGGAAGCGACGCCCGTCCAAGAGGGCCTGTCCACCGAGGACCTGCGCATAGCCCTCCAGCAATATCGGTCCTCCTTCGACCGCCTGCTCAACGCCTGACCGCCGGCCCCGCCGCGCACTCCGAAGTCGCAGCCCCGGGTACGCTGTGGCCGCCGCCCGCGCAGACTTCCAGCGCGAGCGGCGGCCACCAGCAGGCCCGCCGGGCCAGAGGCCGGTCCGGCATCCCCCTCCGGCAGACTCTGGCCGACCGGGGATCCGGAGTGCTCGGTCAGCGCTTGAAAGCGCCCTTGATGTTCTGCCCGGCCTGCTTGAGACCGCCCTTGGCCTGCTCACCCTTCCCCTTGGCCTCCAGGGAACGGTCGCCGGCGGCCTTTCCGGTCTTTTTCTTCAGCTTTCCTCTTTCCTTTTCCGCGGAATGCGCGGTCTTCTTGCCCAGCCTCATGACCAGTCCTCTCAGTGGCTCTCGCTGGCACCGTATCTAGCGTCTTTTGTTCATATATGTTCCCTCCTGGGTAGCGATCGAACCGTGTAAGGACCGAGCAGGGGCGCCAGGAGGTCAGCTGATCCGGGAGCGGTTGCCGTGGGGACAGCCGAGGGAAGAGGGCATTCGTGCGAGATCGGAGGACGCCATGATCGTCCTGGGGGTCATTCTTCTCGTCATTGGGTTCCTGGCCGGGATCTCCATTTTGTGGACCATTGGAATCGCATTGAGAGGTTTTCAACCTGAAGTTGCAGGTCGCGGGGCTGGCGTGGGTCGTGGGTGGGTGCTCGTGCAGGTGAGGGACGTGATCACTGGCAGGTGATCGTCCGTCAGCGGCTGACTTCCGCGTTCGTCAGCACGAGCAGGGCGCGCAGGAGTGTGGTGGCGTGGCGGGCCCTCATGCGGACCTTGGTGAGGATCCGCCAGTTCTTCAGGTCGGCGAAGCCGTGCTCGTTCGCCGCGCGTTCGCGGCTGATCAGTGGGTTCGCCTCCTTCTGGGCGGCGGTGAGCGGATGACCGTGGGTCGCCCGGCGGCCGGTGGTGATCACTGGGTCGTCGGGGTCGTCGTCCAGGCCGATGAAGCCGAGGTCGGCCAGGGCGCCCAGGCCGGCCTCCCGCAGGCGGGTGGTGATCTTGTTGTGGCGGGCGGTGGTGATCTCGCTGGAGCGTCCCGGCTTCGCCGCGGAGATCCACAGCAGGTTGCCACGCTCGTCGGTGAGGGCGAGGAACAGCAGGGCGTGGGCTTTGTGTTTGCCCGAATAGTTCGGCCGGTTCTCGTCCCCGGTGCGTCGGCGGGTGCGTACGAGGGTGCCGTCGATCAGCACAACGACGCCACCCTTGCGGGCGATTTTCTTCAGGGCGCGGTTCAGGCGCGGAGCACGCGCCGACAGCAGCTCGATCACTTCCAGCAGCCAGCGGCGCACGGTGGAAGCGGAGACGCCGTTGCCGCCCGCCATATCGGAAAGCCGCTGGTCGTGGCGGAGGACAGCGAGGGCGATCAGGGCAATCCGGCCGGGCGGGAGCTTGCGCCAGCGGGAGCGGATCTTCTTCAGGTGGCCGCGGACCAGGCCGGAGACGAGGTCCAGGGTGGCGCTCGACAGTGGCCGGCGGCACTGGTAGACAAGGCCGTCAGTGCCCTCGGCGGGGCTGGTGTTCTTTCGCATGGAATCCCCAACACCCGTCGGGGGCATGCGCGTTACGCCGACATTCGGCTGATGCCGGTCATGCAGGCGGCTGCGGCAGGGCGGTGAAGCGGCCGGCGGGGGTGCGGTGCAGCCAGCCCCGGTCGGCCAGGCGCCTGAGCTTGTCACGCACCGGCTCCACCTGCCCAGGCGCGGTGCCCTTGCCGAGCTGGACGCTGATGTCCTTGGCCGGACCGGATCCGAGGCCGTGGCCACAATCTTCATGATCGCCTGGTAGTCAGCGGGCAGCACGCTCTCATCCATGCCCGGCTTGCGGTGCGGGACCAGGAGCATCCCGCCTGCACCCGGAGCAGTCGTGACCCGCTCCAACTCGGCGGCCATGGCCGGCTCGTCGGCGTCACCAGCGCGTTCGGCCTCGATGAACTGCCCGATCACCACCTCTGCGGCCTCCAGCCGGGCCACCTCGGCATCGATCTCGGCGAGCTCCTCACGCAGCCGCTCGGCGCGATCGGCCAGCACCACCCGTCGCTGCATCACCCACACCAGTACATCCGCCACCAGCAGCCCTCCCGCGCCCGCTCCCTCGGGAGCCTACGAAGGAGCCAGAACCCAGCACCACAATTCCAGCGAATCACCAACGCGCCCGATGATCACCTGCTAGAGATCAGGCACCCGACCAGCAGGAGCACCCCATCCACGACCCACGCCAGCCCGGCGACCTGCAACTTCAGATTGAAAACCTCTCAATGGTGGCGCGTCCTGCAACGCTTCACCGGCCGCCGCGAACTCCTCCCCGAGACCATCAACGCCATCGCCGGCCTGGTCTCCGACAAGTCCGCCGGACTCACCTGGTAACCCCAGGTCACGCACCATCAACTACTGCGCACAAGGTCGTAAGGGTGGAGGGCTTTTCGTTGGCCTGTGGCGGCGGACCGTACGATCGCGTCAAGGAGTCGGTGGCGCTTGACGGCGTGGGTGAAGTCCGGGGCGACAGCCGTTCCGTGGACGAGGTCGTCCCGAATCGCGGCGTAGGCGTGCACCAGCGTGTGGATCACTGATCCGGCCAGGGCGGGGTAGTCGTCGTAGCCGCTGGGCAGCGTGACCTTCGTAGGCCGACCGCCGCTGCGTGTGCCACACACGGTGACCGGACCGACGTGCGGGAACTCGGCGGCGGTAATCTCGAGTCTCCCCTCCGTGCCGTCGATGATCAGAGAGAACCCTGCACCCGATGCCGCGCCTCCACGGTGGTGGACGGATAGGATCGCCCCGCCCGCCACGGTGCCCGAGATCGCGATCTGGTCCTCGGCGGTCATCGGAACGACCTGCCCGGTGCGCCCGAGGGGAACCTGGCGGCGCCGGGTCGTGGTCGTAGCAACCACTTCCTGAAGCTCGCCGACGACCATCGACACCAGGTCGATCGCGTGTCCGAACGCGATGGTCAGCATCGTGGCCCCGAGCTTGCGGTCGAGCGTGTAGACCATGTTCGGAGACACCGGAGTGCCCCATTCGGTCGAAGACGCCACGACGGTGGCGGAGAGCACTTCCCCCACGAATCCTTCGGACACGAGGTCGGCCAGCCAGCGGAAGGTAGGCGAGGAGCGTCCCTGAAGACCGACGAAGGTGCGCGTCGTCCCGGCGGCACGCTCCATCTCCTCGGCCTCGCGCAGGTCGACGGCGAGCGGCCACTCGGAGAGCACCGGCACTCCCGCCTTCAGCACGGGCAACACGAGTTCGCGATGCTGGGGCACTTTGACGGCGACAACAACGAGGTCGACGTTCTCGTCGCTGGCGAGCTGCTTGACCGACGTGTACGCGGGGACGCCATACGCCGCTCCCGCGGCCTGGGCCGAGGCTTCGGAGCTCGCCGCCAGCGCGCGAAGCTCGATCCCGTCGACGGCTCTCAGCGCGGGCAGGTGAGCCCCGGCCGCCCAGCCTCCCGTGGCGCTCAGGCCGACGATGCCGACGCCGATCGGCTTACGGGGGTCAGGCACCGAGCTGCCGCCTCAGGGTCTCGGCGTCGTGCAGGGCCGTCATGTGCACGAACCGCCCGTCACGAACCTGGTAGATGGCGTACTCGACGATCTCGAACGAGGCGCCGGTGGGAGCCACGCCGAGCCACTCCTTGGCGGGCGTGCCCGTGTTGGTCAGACGGGCGGCCAGGCGATCACCATCGACCGCGATCTCCCGGGGCTCCCAGTGGAAGTCCGGGACCGCGTCGATGTCGCCGTTCAGCACAGCGATGACCTGGTCCCGCGTGCCCGGCTCGCCGTTCAGGGTGGTCTCGTCGTTGATGAACTCGTCCATGCGGGAGATCTCGTGTGCGTTGAGCGCCCCGATGTAGCGCAGGTAGAACTCGCGCAGGTCGGTGTCGGACATGATCTCCTTCTTCGGCCCCCGGAGCGGAGGTCATGCTCGGTGTTTCGCGACGGCTCTCGACGGTTTCGTCGCGGTGATCGTCGGCAGGGGGAGGAACCACTGCTCGAAACTTCTGTCCCGGACGGTACCGAAGTTTTGCCGCACCGTCACGACCCTCATGCGAGGAGAATGTCTCACCGGGGCGAGCGAAGGGGTGCAGCCGCTATGCAGGCCAGCCGAGCAACGCCGTGTCGACGATCTCATCGAGCTCAGCAGGACCGAGGCCGTTGGCGGCCTGCACTGCGATGCCGAAACCCATCGTCATGATGAACCGGGCAAGACGCCGAGGGTCGGCGTTGCGCGGAAGATCACCCTCGTTGACGGCGCGCCGGAAGCGCTCCTCAAGGCGGCCCCCCGCGTCGTTGCGCCAGTCGACAAGCAGGTCGTGGACGGCCCGGCTCTCGTCGCTCGACGCCAGCGCACCCTGCACGGTCAGGCACCCGGAGGGGCCGCCGGGAGGGGTCGTGGTGCAGACCGCTCCGCGGAGGAACGCCAAGGCCACAGCCCGTGCGGTGGGCTCCTCCAGGGCACGCGTGGCGTAGGCGGCCGGCCCCGCGCCGTAGCGCTGGAGGGCCTTGCGGAACAACTGCTCCTTGTTGCCGAAGGCCGCATACATGCTCGTCTTGGTGATCCCCATGGCGCCGGTCAGTTCAGCGAGGCTTGCACCTTCGTAACCTCGCGCCCAGAACACCCGCATCGCGCGTTCCAGCGCCTGGTCGATGTCGAATCCTCGAGGCCGACCCATGACGGCCCTACGTGAGTCACCCATGCCACAAGCGTACCCCTCGGTACAGATCTACGCTGACCAGCAGTTTCATCCTACCCGGGCGGCGAACGCAGTTCAGTACCGGCCGGTCTTGATGTGCTACAGTTCTGCACCGACCGGTACTTAACTAATGGGAAGGGAAGTCCGCGCCATGAAAACCATTTCGCTCGGCAGCCTCAAGGTCTCGCGCATCGGTCTCGGAGCCATGGGAATGTCGGCGTTCTACACCGGCGCCGGCCAGCTCGACGACGAGTCGATCCGTACGATCCACCGCGCTCTGGACCTCGGGGTCACCCATATCGACACCGCTGAGGGGTACGGCCCCTTCATCAACGAGGAGCTGGTCGGCCGGGCCGTGCAGGGGCACCGAGACGAGGTCGTGCTGGCGACCAAGTTCGGACTGATCTCCCACACCGGTGGCTCGGCTCCGGACAGCACTCCGGCCAACATCCGCCTGGCCGTGGAGGGATCACTGAAGCGCCTGGGTACCGACTACATCGACCTCTACTACCAGCACCGGGTGGACCCCGGCACGCCCATCGAGGAGACCGTTGGCGCGCTGGCCGAACTGGTGGCCGAAGGCAAGATCCGCCACATCGGCCTGTCGGAGGCCGGCCCCGCCACGATCCGCCGCGCTCACGCCGTGCATCCGGTCACCGCGGTCCAGTCCGAATACTCGCTGTGGACCCGCGACCCGGAGGCCGAGATCCTGCCCGTCCTGCGCGAACTGGGTATCGGCTTCGTGCCGTACTCCCCGCTTGGCCGCGGCTTCCTGACCGGCAACATCCGCTCCCTGAACGATCTTGACGCCGACGACTGGCGCCGCACCAACCACCGCTTCGCCGACGGCAACCTGGAACGCAACCTGCGAATCGTCGACGAGGTCCGGGCCGTGGCCGCCGAGATCGACACCACGCCCGCACAGGTCGCCTTGGCCTGGCTGCTCGCCCAGGGTGACGACATCGCGCCCATCCCCGGCACCAAGCGAGTCGCCCGGCTGGAGGAGAACGCCGCCGCCGACCACATCGAGCTCACTGCCAGCCACGTCGCCCGCCTGAACGACCTGCCCCCGGCCTCCGGCGAGCGCTACGACGCGGACAACATGGCCGCCATCGACCGCTAATCGAAGACGTACCATCACGCACGCCGCGGGTCGGCATCCGGGCGAAGAGTGCCGCATTCCCAATGAGAGGTTTTCAACCTGAAGTCGCAGGTCGCCATCCGCTCCCGCTGGCGCAAGCTCCCGCCCGGCCGGATTGCCCTGATCGCCCTCGCTGTCCTCCGCCACGACCAGCGGCTTTCCGATATGGCGGGCGGCAACGGCGTCTCCGCTTCCACCGTGCGCCGCTGGCTGCTGGAAGTGATCGAGCTGCTGTCGGCGCGTGCTCCGCGCCTGAACCGCGCCCTGAAGAAAATCGCCCGCAAGGGTGGCGTCGTTGTGCTGATCGACGGCACCCTCGTACGCACCCGCCGACGCACCGGGGACGAGAACCGGCCGAACTATTCGGGCAAACACAAAGCCCACGGCCTGCTGTTCCTCGCCCTCACCGACGAGCGTGGCAACCTGCTGTGGATCTCCGCGGCGAAGCCGGGACGCTCCAGCGAGATCACCACCGCCCGCCACAACAAGATCACCACCCGCCTGCGGGAGGCCGGCCTGGGCGCCCTGGCCGACCTCGGCTTCATCGGCCTGGACGACGACCCCGACGACCCAGTGATCATCACCGGCCGCCGGGCGACCCACGGTCAGCCGCTCACCGCCGCCCAGAAGGAGGCGAACCGACTGATCACCGCGAACGCGCGGCGAACGAGCACGGCTTCGCCGACCTGAAGAACTGGCGGATCCTCACCAAGGTCCGCATGAGGGCCCGCCACGCCACCACACTCCTGCGCGCCCTGCTCGTGCTGACGAACGCGGAAGTCAGCCGCTGACGGACGATCACCTGCCAGTGATCACGTCCCTCACCTGCACGAGCACCCACCCACGACCCACGCCAGCCCTGCGACCTGCAACTTCAGGTTGAAAACCTCTCATTGGTCGTGATTGGAGCGATCTTGTGGGTCCTGGGCTCTGTGGGGCATGCGGTCGGCGGGCGACGGCACTACTGGTAGCCGAGAATGTGGCCAGGTGCCTCGCACGACCGTTGGGCACCCGCGTGGCTCCCGGCGGGCCCCGACCTGTTACCCGCCTCTCGCGGTTTTCGGGAGTTCGCCTCGTTCGCCCTGAGGCGACGGTGAAGGACGGTGCCAACGCTCGGGAACTGCCTCAGAGGTGGAGGACGGGCCGGTGGGCGGACATTCATTTCTGCGACTGACGGCAGCTCCGGCTCTCGTGGATGTCCTCACCGCGCTGTTCTCGCAGGCGCCGATGGTGCGGCATCGCGCCAAGGACATCCTGCGTGCGGCCCGACTGCAACTGCTTCCCGCAAATGACCCCGAGGTCGCAAAGGATCTGGAACATGCCAGGAAGGGCAAGCCACTCTCACCGATCCTCCTGGTACGCGGCGAGCTGAACCTCGACGGCGAGCGGCCTGGGTCATGCTGAAGGAGCCCATCCCGCTGGACACGTTGACGATGACGGGGTTCGGCGACTTGCGCAGCAGCGGGAGGAAGGCGTGCGTGACGCGCACGATCCCGACGACGTTCACGTCGAGTACGGCGCTCACGTCGGCCGCGGTGTACTCCTCGACGGGGCCGACCTTGCCGAGGACGCCGGCGCTGTTGACCAGGGCGTCGATCGTTCCCTCATGCGCGGCGACATCCGCGGCCGCGGCCTGGACCGAGGCGTCGTCGGTCACGTCGATCTGAACGAACCGGGCGCCGAGCGACTCGGCCGCGGCCCGACCGCGCTCACGGTGGCGGGCACCGAGGAGGACGGTGTGCCCCGCCTCGACGAGGCGACGAGCGGTTTCAAGACCGAGGGACTTGTTGGCCCCGGTGATGAATGTGGTGGTCATGCTGGCTCCTCCTGGTCCGAACAGCAGGTCGTGCGCTGTTCACGCACTCCATGCTGGGTCCCCGGGAGGGTTGGCGGGAGCTACGGGACTTCCTGGTACCGCGCGCACCACCCAGTAGCCTGGTCCACCGGATGAGGCAGAACGCGGGCCTTCATCCCTGAGGAGACATCCTCTGGACCCCAATGGCCGCAAGGAATTCGAGTTTGCTGCGGGCGTCGGTGCCTGGCTGCGGCGTGTACACCACGAGGCGGAGGTTCGTGTCCTGGGTGTTGAGGATGTCGGAGTTCATGGCGATGTCTCCGACATCCGGGTGCTGGACGAGTTTGTGCGCACTCTGGTGACCGCCCACCGCTCGGCGGCTCCACAACTCGCAGAACCGTGGGCTGAGGTTCAGCCTCGATACCAACGCCGCGAGGTCGGGATCGTCGGGGTACCGGCTCGTCGTCGCGCGCAGGTCGGCGACGAGGGATTCCTCGAACGCCACCCGCTCGGCCGCCGTCTGCCGGACCCGGGGCAGCTCACCCAGGAACTTCCAGACCAGGACGTTGCGGTCTCCCAGACCGCGGACCGTGGGATCGCCGAACGTGGCCGCGAACAGCGGATTCCAGTGCAGCAACTGCCAGGTGGCGTCGTAGATCGCCAACGGGTTGCCGGCGAGCTGGTCCGCGATGCGGTACAGGCTCCCTGGGATCATTCGTGGAACCCGACTCGGATCCGCTGCGTGACCGGCCATGCGCAAAAGGTGAGCATGCTCGTCGTCGGACAGGTGCAGGGCGCGAGCCAGGGCCGAGCAGACCTGCGCCGAGGGTGTCGCCACCCGTCCCTGCTCCAGCCGGACCACGTACTCGACCGAGATGCCGGCCAGCGTCGCCAGCTCCGCGCGTCGCAGACCGGGGACCCGACGGGGTGAGCCGTGTGCGAAGCCCACCGTCGATGGGTCCAGCCGGTCCCGCCACGCCCGCAGCGCGGCACCGAGTTGATCCATGCACACCATCCTCCCGCACACCCCGCCCCGCTGGGTGGTACGCGCTGTACCACGAAGTCCCGTAGCTCCCGCCAACGCTCCCCGGGGGCTCAGTGTCGAGTCGTGAACGGCGCACAACGATGCTGTTCGGAGTCAGGAGGAGCAAGCGTGACCACCACGTCGAACCACTACGTCACCGTGGTGTGGGAAGCCCGGGCCAAATCCGGGAAGGAAGCCGCGATGAAGGCGTTCATGACAGCCGCCGTCACCGCATCGCGCTACGACGCGGGCAACATCGACTACGAGGCTCACCAGGTCGAGGGACAACCGGGCGCGTTCGTCATCTTCGAGCGCTGGGAGAGCCGCGAGGCCCTCGAAGGCCACCTGCAGGCACCCCGCATGCAGGACCTGGTGCCCCAACTGCTGGAACTGATGGACGGCAGCGTCGAGGACGGGATGCGCTTCCTGCAGCCGTTCCGCCCGGCACAGTAGGCCGACCCGGAGCACGGCGGTCATGATCGTCGTCCTCCGACGCTGAGCGGTTTCGAGCAGCAAGACGGCAGCGCGGGCACGGCCGTCCTTCGTGATCACTGAGCGTAGAGACTCCATGATCACGAGGACCCGTGCCTGCTCTGCATCCTCCCCCACACCCGATGCCCATTGCCGGTCGTTCTTACCGCATCCAGCCCACCTGCGGCGATGACTTTTCGAGCGGCACAGGATGTCCAGGGGGATGCTCAAGCGGTTGGCGGAGTCGGCCGCGGCTTCTGCCCACGCGGCGCCTCCGGGATCGGACGCGTCGACGATCAGGACGAATCTGCCGCGTCCGGTGAGGTCGTAGGTGGACCGCTGCCGGTCGCCCCGGCTGATCCAGGCGTGCGGGATGCGGTGGCCCGGCCGGGTCTGGGAGTGGAAGTCCAGTACCGGATCGGCGTAGACATGCGGTGCCGTGCCGTCATGCACGATGGCCGACGAGGTGTAGGTGTAACCGATCTCGATGTTGTGAGCGCGGAACTCGTGGCGCTTGTCGGCGATCGCGGCCGCGACCCGCTCGCGCAGCGCGGCTGTTTCCGCCGTACCGGAGAACAGGTCGGTGAACCGGGCCCAGGCGTGCTCAGGGGACGTGTCCGGCGTCAGCGGGCTCCTGAGCGCGGGGCGTGGACGCGGTCATCAGGGCGGCGGGACCCTCGGGAGGGAGGAACGACGACGGGGCAGCGGCCCCCAGCTGTAGAGGCCCTTGGCTCTTCGAAGACGCTCGGTTCCCAGAGCCGGTCGTCCAGGATGCAGTCGAGCTCGCTGTGGTACTCGAAGAAGCCACCCGCCAGGTCCTTGAGGTACCAGAAGAAGTTCGAGCCGATGTGATGGCGGCCCACTCCCCTGATGTCGTCGCTGATCTTGAAGCGGAGCCCCTCGGTGAAGAACCGCTGAGTGGCGTCCGTGTCGACCGAGCCGATCACGTCGCAGCAGCCGTGGCGGCGGCAGACACGTCCGCGGTCGGCAGAGGAGCGCATGGTGATCGCTTCCTGAAGGTGGCGTGATGTATCGGTAAGCCCATTCTCCGTCCGGGCGGACACGCCGGGCGATCACCGAGGGGCGCGCTCTGCTGTGGCCTGGGCTTTTGCCTTGTCGTGGCGACAAGTGCAGGGGTGCGGTAGTCGGCGAATTATCCCAAGGCGACCGTCAGCGGTCGGCCGCGGACTCACCCGGCACACCTTACGTACTATCGTCGACATCAACGTTCTGGACCAGCAGTTGGAGGAGATCCGCCGCAGCGGCTTCTCAGCGACCGGACCTGTCGGCGGCCACCCTCAGTTGATCGCATCGCAGCTCACACAGAACGGTGACGGGCAAAGCGGCGTCGGACAGGGCCGCCAGGGCGCCTTGGCGACGATCTTTGATCTGCTGGAGCCGACCGGGACCGCCGACATGGGTGGTGGTCTCAGGCGGTTCGGGGAGATGACGTACTGCGGCGGATCACAAGGCGAGGGGTCATCGTGGTCTGCATGGCACGATCCCGCTGTCCTTCCACCCGCTCGATGAGCATCTTCGCGGCGGCGGCGCCCATGGTGTGGCCGGCCTGGTCGACACTGGTGAGCTGCACGGGGGTGAGGGCTGCGATGGCGGTGTTGTTGTAGCCGACGAGGGACAGTTCCTGCGGGACGCGCATGCCCAGCTCATGGGCCGCGCGGTAGACGCCGAGGGCGGCGACATCCGCACCGGTCATGATGGCTGTGGGAGGTTCCGTGCCGGTGAGCAGTTGCATCCCGGCCTTGTAGCCGCCGTCGTCGGAGTACCTGGCCTGGAAGACGCAGGCGTGGTCCTGTAGGCCGTGGCGCTCCATCGCTTCCAGGTATCCGCTGGTCAGCACGATTTCCGGTGTGCGTTTCCACATACTCGACTTGGTGCCGGGCGCCGACAGCAGGGCAATGTTGCGGTGGCCGAGGGATACAAGGTGGTCCACCACGAGCCCCGCTCCGGCGTCGTCCGCGTCCACGACCGAGTCATGGACGTCGGCGGGGTCGTGGTGGCCGATGACGACCGTGGGAGTGGTGGCGGCCGTGGCGAGGACTTCGGTGCGCGGCGTTCCGGGCGCGATCAGGATCAGCCCGTCCATCTGGCGGTCGACCATGGAGCGGATGGTCTTGGCCTGGTTCTCCGCGCCGAATCCGGCGGCCCCGATCAGGACGCTGTACTCACTGTCGAGCAGTTGGTCCCGGATCCCGTCCAGGATGTCGGCGAAGAAGGCGTTGCGGATGTTGTCCAGCAGGACACCGATCGTGTAGGTCCGTCCTCGCATGCCGCGCGCGGCCGCGTGTGGCCGGTAGTCGAGCTCGGCCATGGCGGCGCGGACCCGTTCCTGCATGGTGGCGCTCACTCCGTAGGCGTTGCGCAGCACCTTGGAGACCGCGGTGGTGGACACGCCGGCGTGCCGCGCCACGTCGGTGATCGTCACGCGCTTCTTCTGCTTCGGCGCCGAGTCCATGCGTGGCGCACCCCCGAGTCCTTGTGCTTTGGGCAACGATTTACATGACGGTCCGTGCAGAGGGAACTGGCGCGGACTGCTTTCCTCGATGTTACGGCCTGATGTCTTGACGCGACAGTGGACGGAGTGCACTGTAGTCCCACTTCGTCGTGGGTAACGTTACCCATTCTTCCGGTCCAGACCTCCATCTCGACCGCCCCCCCAATGTCTTCCCGCTGCAACGATGACAGGGAGCCAGCTGTGATCATCGACTTGTCCCGTGCCCGAAGGGCGCGGATCACCGGCCTGACGGCGAGCGCCGCCGCGGTGGTCGTTCTCGCGTCCGGCTGCGGAGGCTCGGGCTCGGGCTCCTCCTCCGCGCCGAAGGAGTTCAGCTACTTGACGAACGCGGAGAACACCACCGTCAAGACGGCGCTGGACACCCTGTCGAAGAACGCGTGCAAGGCACAGAACCAGGCGCTGCCGCTGAAGGTGGACACGGTGCCGCAGACCAGCCTGGACCAGAAGCTTCAGCTGCTCGGCGGGCAGAACGCGCTGCCCGTGCAGTTCGCAGCCGGCAACGCCCCTGCCTTGACCGACCAGCTCTACAAGTCCGGCAAGGTGGCCGACCTCGAGAAGAAGCTGAACGAGCTGGGTGTCTACGACCAGATCGAGCCGGCGGCGATCTCCACCATCAAGGCGCTGTACGGCGGCAAGGTCGAGGTCCTGCCGTACGAGTACAACATCGAGGGCATCTTCTACAACAAGAAGCTGTTCAGCGAGAACGGCCTGTCCGTGCCCACCACCTGGGACCAGCTGGTGTCGAACGCGGCGAAGCTGGAGGCGAAGGGGATACAGCCGTTCTCCGCCTCCGGGCAGCAGGGCTGGCCGATCACGCGGCTGGTCAGCGGCTACCTGTACCGCAGCCTGGGGCCGGACGCGCTGAAGGACGTGGCTGACGGCAAGGCCAAGCTGACCGACCCGAAGTACGTCGAGGCGGCCCAGAAGGTGGCCGACCTCGGCAAGAAGGGCTACTTCGGCAAGGGGGTCGGGTCGATCGACTACGATACCTCGTTCAACCAGTTCCTCACCGGCAAGGCCGCCATGTTCTACATGGGCAGCTGGGCGCTGACGAACATCGCCGACCCCAAGCAGAACAAGGTGGGCGCCGAGAACATCGGCTTCATGCCCTTCCCCGCGGTCGCCGGCGGCAAGGGCTCGATCGACCAGTACCCGTCCAACGTCGGCCTGGCGATGACGCTGGGGGCCAAGACCTTCGATCGCAAGGTCGGCGACTGGGTCACCTGCATCGCGAAGAACTACGGCAGCGCCGCGCTGAACGGCCAGGGCTCCATCTCGGGCTTCAAGACCAACACCCCCGTCAAGGACCCGAACGAGATCACCACACAGGTCAGGAAGACCATCGGCGAGTCGAAGCAGAACGTCCTGTGGTTCGAGGCCCTGTTCAGCACCAAGGCCACCACTGTCAGCCAGACGAACGCGGCTTCCCTGGCGACCGGGAGCATAAGCCCGCAGAAGTTCATGCAGACCGTTCAGGACGCGCTGTCCAGCAGCTGAGGTCCGGTGCTGACGGCTCAGGACCCGCCGCAGTGCCGCTCCTGAGCCGCACGTCCGGAACCCTCCCTCCACGGGCCCGCCCGCATCCCCTCCAACGAAGTGGACACCACCCATGCACCGTGTACTCGGTGACCGCAGGGCCATCCTGATCCTGGTAGGCCCCGCCCTGCTCGTCTACTCCCTCATCATGCTGGTCCCCATGGTGTGGTCACTGGGCTACTCGTTCACCAAGGGCAACACCATCGAGGGCTTCACCGGCAATGGCCTGGACAACTTCCAGCGCCTGTTCAGCGACCCGGCCGTCCGCCAGGCACTCTGGTTCACCCTCAAGTACGCCGTGGCCGTGACCGTCGGGCAGGTCCTCGCCGGCTACCTTCTCGCCCTGCTGTACGTCTTCTTCCTCAAGCGCGCCTCGGCGCTCATCCGCACACTGGTGTTCTTCCCGGTCGTCCTCCCCACGGTGGCGGTCGGCCTGCTCTTCCAGAAGCTCTTCCAGGTCGCCCCGCAGACCGGCCCCGTCAACTCGCTGCTCAACATGGTGGGCCTGGAGTCGGTCGACTGGTTCGGCAGCAGCGGCAATGCGTTCTGGGTCCTGATCCTCATGGACGTCTGGCGCTCCATGGGCTTCTACGCCGTCCTGCTGTTCGCGGGGCTGGTCGACATCCCCGACGAGGTGCTGGAGTCGGCCCGCCTGGACGGGGCCTCGGGCCTGCGGCTCGTACGCCACATCGTGCTGCCCCTGTCGTTCCCGGTCCTGATGTCGTCGCTGATCTTCAGCATCAACGGCACGCTGAAGGCCTTCGACTCCATCCTCGCCCTCACCAACGGCGGTCCCGGCAACGCCACCACACCGCTGACCCTCTACATGTTCCAGACGTCGTTCACCTACAGCGACTACGGCTACGGAAGCACCATCGCGCTGCTGCTGACCGTGGTGTGCCTGCTGGTGACCCTGGTCGTCTTCCGCCTCTCGCGGCGCGACCTCACGAAGGGCTGAAGCCATGGCAGTCGACACGCCCATCAAGACGAAGGCCCCGCGCATCAGCCACCGGCCCGGCACCATCCGCACCGCAGGGCGGCGCCGCCGCGCCGGACGACTCTGGGTGAAGGCGGTCGTCGGTCTGCTGCTGGTCGTCGAGGTCTATCCCTTGCTGTGGATGTTCCTGACCTCGCTGAAATCCAACAGCGACTACCTGAACAACTCCACCTGGAGTCTGCCGACGTCCTGGGAGTGGGGGAACTACAGCGAGGCATGGACCACCGGCCACATCGGCCTGTACGTCAAGAACAGTCTGCTGGCGGTTGTTCCGTCGCTCGCGCTGATCCTCCTGCTCGGCACCGCCGCCGGCTTCGCGCTGCAGATCATGGTGTGGAAGGGGCGCAGTCTGACCCTGCTGCTGTTCCTCGCGGGCATGATGGTCCCGTCCCAGATGATCCTGCTGCCGCTGTTCACGGTGTACTTCCAGACGGGCCTGTCGGGCACCTTGTGGCCGCTGATCCTCACCTACACCGGCACCGGTCTGCCGCTGACGGTGTTCATGATGGCCACGTACTACAAGGCCGTGCCCCGGGAGCTGTTCGAGGCGGCCACCATCGACGGGGCCGGGATCCTGCGGTCCTTTTGGACCATCAGTGTGCCCATGGTCCGCAACGCCGTCCTGACCGTCGGCCTGGTGCAGTTCTTCTTCCTCTGGAACGACCTGCTCATCGCGCTGACCTTCACCAACAACCAGGACCTGCGCACCATCCAGGTCGGCCTGCTCAACTTCAGCGGGGAGTTCGGCGCCACCCAGTACGGACCGCTGTTCGCGGCCATCTGCATCAACGTCTTCGGCACGCTGATGGTCTATCTCTTCCTCAACCAGAAGGTCATGAAGGGCCTGACCGGAGGAGCAGTCAAGGGCTGACGCCCGCTCCCACCTCCCCATCCCGGCGCAACACGGGTTGCCGCACCGCCCACTTCACGGAAGGTCCCCCCTTTGATGCTCCTCCAGCCTGCCCCGGTGTCGTTCGAGCACCTGCTTGACGGCCTCGGCACCGGCGTCGCCGCACCGCGCCTGTCGTGGTCGCTGCCGGCCGGCGCCGGTGCCCAGGATGGGTACGAGATCGAGCTCGACCGCGAGGACCATGTCCACCGCACCGGCCGCATCGACAGCACCGACCAGGTCCTCGTGTCGTGGCCGGGGGAGCCCCTCACCTCCCGGGAACGAGTCACCGTCCGGGTCCGGGTCTGGGCCGGCGGGAATACCCCGTCCGCCTGGAGCCCGCCCAGCGTTGTCGAGGCGGGCCTGCTGGAGGCATCGGACTGGAGCGCCGTCCCCGTCGGCGCCGACTGGCCTGAGGACCCCGACAGCGACCGGCGTCCGGCCCGTGTACGACGTGACTTCACCCTGCGCCGTCCGGTGGCGCGCGCCCGCCTGTACGTCACCGCGCACGGACTGTACGAAGCGGAGATCAACGGCAGGCGCGTAGGAGACGACGCCCTGTCACCCGGCTGGACGGTCTACCACGAGCGGCTGCGCTACCGCACCTACGACGTGACCGACCACCTCACCCAAGGCGCCAACACCATCGGCGCATGGCTCGGCGACGGCTGGTACCGCGGCCGCCTCGGCTTCGACGGCGGCACCCGCGACATCTACGGCACCGACCTGTCCCTGATCGCCCAGCTCGAAGTGGTCCACGACGATGGCACCACCACCGTCATCGCCACCGACCACTCCTGGACCGCGGCGCCGGGGCCGATCCTCGTGAGCGGCCTGTACGAGGGCGAGACCTTCGACGCCCGCCTGGACGACCCCCACTGGACAATGCCACATGCCAAGCGCACGGCCGAGTGGACACCTGTCGCCACCGGCGTCCGCGACATGCACACGCTCGTCGCTCCCCAGGGTCCGCCGGTGCGCTGTACCCAGGAGGTCAGTCCGGTCGCGGTGATCCGCAAGGAAGACGGCCGCTACCTGCTCGACTTCGGCCAGAACCTCGTCGGCCGGCTGCGCATCACCGCCGACGGACCGGCGGGGACCACGATCACCCTGCGCCATGCGGAAGTCCTGGAGGACGGCGAGCCGGCCACCCGCCCGCTGCGCGAAGCCCACGCCACCGACACCTACATCCTGGCCGACGACGGTCCCCGCACCTGGCAACCGCGGTTCACCCTGCACGGCTTCCGCTACGCCGAGATCGGCGGATGGCCCGGCGACCTGTCGGACGGCGCTGTCACCGCACTGGTGCACCACACCGACATGCGCCGCACCGGCTGGTTCGAGTGCAGCGACACGCTCGTCAACCGCCTCCACGAGAACGTCGTGTGGAGCATGCGCGGCAACTTCGTCGACATCCCCACCGACTGCCCGGCCCGCGACGAACGTCTCGGCTGGACCGGAGACCTGCAGATCTTCGCCCCCACGGCGAGCTTCCTGTACGACTGTGCGGGCCTGCTCGACTCCTGGCTCACCGACGTCGCCATCGAACAGCTCCCCGACGGCACCATCCCCTGGTATGTGCCCGTCATCCCCGGCGGCCCCATATGGACCCCCATCCAGCCGGGTGCCGCCTGGGGCGACGTCGCCGCCCTCACACCGTGGGTGCTCTACCAGCGGTTCGGCGACCTCGAGCTGCTCCGCCGTCACTTTCCCGCCGGTCGCGCCTGGGTCGATCTGATAGAACGGCTCGCCGGCCCGAGCCGACTGTGGGACACCGGCTTCCAGCTGGGCGACTGGCTCGACCCCATCGCACCGCCCGACGACCCGGCGGCCTCCCGCACCGACCGCTACCTCGTCGCCACCGCCTACTTCGCCTGGTCGGCCAGGCACCTGGCCTGGTCCGCCGAGGCACTCGGTGAGACGCACGCCGCCCGGCACTACGGCACACTGGCCGATGAGGTCACCCAGGCCTTCCGCGGCCGCTACGTGCTGCCGACCGGCCGCATGACCAGCGACAGCCCCACCGCGTACTCCATGGCCCTCGTCTTCGGCCTGCTCGACGATCCCGCGCAGCGCCAATACGCCGGAGACCGGCTCGCCGCCCTCGTCCTGGAGGACAACGCCCGCATCGCCACCGGCTTCGTCGGCACCCCGCTCATCTGCGACGCCCTCACCGACACCGGACACCTCGACGTCGCCTACCAGCTGCTGACGCAGACCGAATGCCCCTCCTGGCTCTACCCGGTCACCCAGGGAGCGACGACCATCTGGGAACGCTGGGACAGCCTGCGCCCCGACGGCAGCCTCAACCCCGGCGGCATGACCTCCTTCAACCACTACGCCCTCGGCGCTGTCGCCGACTGGCTGCACCGCGTCGTCGGCGGCATCGCCCCCACCGCACCCGGCTACCGCACCATCGCCTACAAGCCACGCCCCGGAGGAGGAATCACCTGGGCCAACACCCGCCATGAGACGCCATACGGCACGGCGGCCCTGTCCTGGGAGCTGACCGCGGACGGGTTGACCGCCCGCATCACCGTGCCCGAGGGGTGCCTCGGGACGGTGGAACTCCCCGGCTGCGAGCCGCTGACCCTCGGACCCGGCGACCACACCATCGACACCGCCGACCTCCGACGGGACGCCGCGTAAGCGACGCCACAACCCCAGGGAAAGCAGGTCACTTCGCCCGGGGCACCCGCTCCTCTCCGATTCGAGCGGCGGTCCAGGACGTCCTCCCCGGCCCTGGACGAGGCCCGTCCGGAGGGGTGAGTCCGGTGCCGGGCCGCCCTGACACGGCCCGGCACCGCTCCACAGTCCACCGCACCCCGGCGGTACGACCGCACCAGCCCGACGCCGGTGTGCACCTTCCGGGGCGAGTTCGCAAGGTAGCACCCCTGATCAGCATCACTTCCCGTCCGAAGGAGTACGGAAGAATGAATCGTTTCAGTGGTATGACCCGACGTCAGGCCGTGGCCGCGGCCGTGCTGGGCACCGCCGGTGCCGTGATCACCAGCCTTCCCGCCTCGGCCGCCACCCGGGCCGCGCAGGGCGCGCAGCCGTGGCGCGACACCGCCAAGCCCTCGTCCTGGCGGGCCGAGGCCCTGCTGAAGGCGATGACGCACGAGGAGAGGGTCACGCTCGTCACCGCTGTGGAGGTGGCGGACTTCAAGCCCTTGGAGTATCTGGGCATCCCGGCGATGACGCGGGTGGATGCCTCCGACGGGCTGCGAGGGGACACGGGCGTGACCGCCTTCCCCGCGCCGAACGCGCTCGCCGCCACGTTCGACACCGGGCTGGCGGAGAAGTACGGCCAGGCCATCGGCGCCGAGGCCCGCGCCAAGGGCTGGAACGTCCTGCTCGGTCCGACCGTCGACATCGACCGCAACCCGCGCGGCGGCCGGGAGGTCGAGTCGTACGGGGAGGACCCCCTGGTCAACGGGGCGATGGGCGCCGCCGTCACCAAGGGCTTCCAGAAGAACGACGTCATCGCCCAGGTCAAGCACTTCACTGTCTACAACCAGGAGGAGGGTCGTAACTCCCTGGACGTGAGGGTCTCCGAACGGGCGCTGCGCGAGCTGTACTACCCGGCCTTCGAGCACGCGATCCGCGAGGGTGGCGCGCTCTCGATCATGGGCTCGTACCCCAAGGTCAACGGCGTCTACGCCTGTCAGAACGAGCACATCATCACCGCGCTGAAGAAGGACCTCGGACTCAAGGGCTATCTGGGCACCGACTTCCAGCCGTCGGCGGACCCGGTCGAGATCTTCACGGCCGGTGTCGATTCCAGCGCGCTCGAGCCGGACACCCCCAAGGAGGCCTTCTCCGACGGGCGTATTCCGCGAGAGCGTACGAACGACGCGGCTCGCCGCATCCTGTTCGCGCTCTTCGACTCGGGCGCCTTCGACCATCCGCTGCCGGCCGCGCCCGCCGACGTCGTGACCACGCCCGAGCATCAGACCCTGGCCCGGGTCACGGGCGAGCAGGCCACCGTGCTGCTCAAGAACGCCGGCGGTGTCCTCCCGCTGTCCAAGAAGAAGACAATCGCCGTGATCGGCCCCGCGGGCAAGGACGCCATCACGGGTGTCGAGGGCTCCTCGTACGTCGATCCGGGCGACTTCACCACGGCCGCCGATGCGATCAAGGCGAAGGCGGGCACCGGTCGCGTGTTCGTCGCACAGGGCTCGTTCGGCGATGTGGCGCTGCCGGTCGTCCCAGCCGATGTCTTCGCCACCGCGGACGGGAAGCAGGGCCTGCACGCCGTGTTCTTCGGCAACGAGGAGTTCACGGGCGACCCGGTCGCCACCACGACCACCCCCAACGTCGACTTCCGCTGGGGCAACCCGGTCGGCGGCCTGCCGAGCAAGTGGTCCGCCCGCTGGACCGGCACGATCACCCCGCCCACCACCGGCTGGGTGCGCTTCTCGACCCTGCTGTCCGGCGCCGCCAAGGTCGTCGTCGACGGCGAGACGGTTTTCAACGACTCCCGCTTCGTCTGGGACTTCTTCCACGCGCCGCAGGAATACACCCTCGGCGGCGTTACCCGGCTCACGGCCGGCAAGCCCGTCGAGATCACCGTCGAGTACTCCACGAAGGACGTCGGCTTCAACGGCCCCAGCATGAAGCTGTGCTGGCAGCCCGACTCCCTCATCCCCGAGGCCGTCGAGACGGCGAAGAAGGCCGACATCGCCGTGGTGTTCGTCAACAACTTCACCGGCGAGGCGATGGACCGCGACGACCTGAGTCTGCCCGGCGACCAGAACCAGCTCATCGAAGCCGTGGCCGCCGCCAACCCCAACACCGTGGTGGTCCTCAACACCTCCGGCCCGATGCTGATGCCGTGGCTGGACGACGTGAGGGGAGTCCTTCAGGCTTGGTACCAAGGCGCCGCGACCGGCACCAGCATCGCCAACGTGCTGTACGGCGACGCCGAGCCCGGCGGCCGCCTCCCGGTCACTTTCCCCGCCCGCGAGGACCAGGGTCCGTCCACGTACACGGGAGGCAAGAACGACACGGCCAACGGCATCATCTCCTACGATGAGGGCATCTACGTCGGCTACAAGTGGTACGACAAGAACCGCCAGAAGCCGCTCTTCCCCTTCGGCCACGGCCTGTCGTACACCTCCTTCGCCTACGACAGGCTGCGTGTCCAGGACCTCGACCTGGGCAGCGCGCGAGACACCGCCACCGTCCGGGTCGAGGTGAGGAACACCGGCCGACGCGCAGGCTCGGACGTGGTTCAGATCTATATCGGTCACCTGCCGACCAGGACGGACACACCGGAGAAGCAGCTGGCCGGGTTCGCCAGGGTGTCGCTGAAGCCGGGTGAGCGGGAGACCGTCACGGTCGAGATCGACCGCCGCAAGCTCTCGTACTGGGACGAGTCCAGGAACCGCTGGGTGACCCCCACCGGCAAGGTCCCCGTCTACGTCGGCCGGTCCGCCGCCGACATCAAGCTCGCGGGCAGCATCCCGGTCACGTAGCTCCGTATCCCCCACATACCGGGGTCGGCCCGCGTCCGCCGCCGTGTACGGCGGAGCGGGCCGTCCCGAATCCCCCTCACTCAAGGGAGACCAATGAACCCCCAGCGCCGCACATGAGTGAAGCTCAAGCGCCGTACTGTCATGACCGCTTCACTTCTCGGTGTCGCCGGCATCGCTCTGCCGACCGCGGCCGCGACGACCGTCTCCAGGAAGGCTCGAAACTCCAAGGAAAACCCGCGCTCGAACACCTCCGTCGCGATCAACGCCAACGAGAAGCTGGCCACCGTGACGATGGCCCAGGCTGCGGGCGCCCGGCCGGTCATTACCGTCAACTACGGCTCCGGCACCGCCCAGGAGGCCGCCGACTGGGTCCGCTACGCCAACATCACCAAGGGCTATGGCATCACCCACTGGGAGATCGGCAACGAGGTCTTCGACAATGGCCACTACGGGACCGGATGGGAGTACGACACCCAAGAGCCCGCACGCCTACGCGAACGCCGCCATGGAGTACATCACCGCGATGAAGGCGGTCGACCCGTCGATCAGGGTCGGCGTCGTGCTCACCACCCCCGGCTTCTGGCCGGACGGCGAAGTCGGCTCCGAGGACTCCGGCGACTGGAACGACGTGGTCCTGTCGACCGTCGGCGGCCGCGCGGACTTCGGCATCTTTCACTGGTACCCGTACACGGACAGCACCACGGAAGCCGAGATGCTCACCAGACCGCCTACCGCTGCCTCGGTCGTCGAGGCGTTCCGCGCCGACCTCGACCGCCACGACGCGACCAACACCGAGATCTTCGTGACCGAGCTGAACGGCGGCAAGCCCCGCAACACCCAGGCGCAGGCGCTGTGGGCCGCCGACGCGTACCTGTCCCTGGCAGCCGCCGGAGTACACAACGCGACCTGGTGGAACGTGCACAACGGATCCGGCGGCACCGCCACCGATGTCACCGGCGCCACCGATTACAACGACGAGGGCCTCCTGTCCAACGGCAGTGGCAACGAACCGGCCGCACAGACTCCGTTCCGCGCCTACTACGGCATCCAGATGCTCTCTCGTGTCGCCCAGGCCGGAGACATCTTGGTCCGCGCCTCCTCCAGCACCACAACGGTCAGCGCGCACGCAGCGCGCCGGGCGAACGGCGCACTGAGCGTCCTGCTCGTCAACAAGGACCCGGCCAACTCCGTCACGGTGACCCTCTCCTACACCGGCTACCGGCGCACGGCGCGGCGCCGCCCCGGTGTCGAAGTGGAAGAAGTCTGCGGCGATGATGCCCTCGGCCTGGGCCCACTCGGTTCCCTCGGGCGTAGCAGTCGGCAACGGACGTGTTGCGGCTGCCGTCGCCATGCGGGGTGGCCCCCCATCGCCACAGCGAGGCTGTGGCGCAGCAGCACGGCAGACCATAATGGCGCGCGACCGGCGGGCACGTGAACTGCGCACGTGCGGGGCGGGGATCAGGGCGGGCCCCCCAGCGGGCGAAGGCCGTCGGCTGCTGTGGATCCTGGCCCCGGCGCGCGCGGGCCCGGCACGGTGGAGCGGCCCCTCCCTCCCGTGCCTGGCCCCTGCCCCGTCCGTCAGCCGTTGACCGGCTGCGGGACGGAGCCGTGGAGGGTACCGGTGTCCGCACCGAGCCGAGGTGCCGGAGCGGCCGCCGGCGCCGGGTCATCGGAGAACATCAGCGGTGAACCGTGCAGCAATAAAGACACCCTTCAGGCGTGCGTGTGCGGAGCGTGTACCGGCCCGGTGCCGCCCGCCGTCGCGGCCGCGGTGAGCGTCGCGGCCACCGCCACCAGCCCCGCCGCGGCCCGCGGCGGCCGGCCGCGGCCGGGCCCGGCTCATTCGCAGCAGTGGTCCGGCGCCCCGGACCCGTGGCCGGCCGCCGCGGGCCGCGGCGCATGGCAGGAGACGGGTGGGGGCACGTCGAGGGCCGGATTGCGGTCGAAGAACCCGTCGGGCTCCAGCCGCAGCCGCGCCCTGGCCACCGGCATCACCGGCCACTCCTCGGGGCGCGGGAAGTGGTGCGAGCCGACGGTGGCCCACAGCACCAAATCCGTGCCGTCCAGCGAGCGGTCCTCCTCCTGCCACTTGTGCACGCCGTCCGCGCCCGGCTCGGCCTGGTTGGGGTACTCACCGGCGACGAACCGTCGGTCCGGGTCGTAGGCGGTCGCCCACAGCTGCCGGCCCACGAACGGAGCGCGGCGGGCGCACACACTGTCCTCCCGCACCGGCAGGACCGCGGTGTTCTCCAGGTGCACCCGGTACGCCGTCGGTTCGCCCATCCGGTTGCGGGCCTCGGCGCTCTCCACCCGCCAGTGCAGCGCACGCGACGGATCGGTGCGCCGGGCTCCCTCCGCCTCGCTGAGGATGGGGCGCAGCACGGTCCGGGCGGCGTTGCCGTACGGGTCCAGCTCCGGGTCGGTCTCGTGCTCGGCGGTGACCTCCACCAGCCGGTTGCGGGGGCCGTCCACGGCCATGTCGAGGCGGACGCTGAAGAAGTGCTGGTGGTTGGTGACCGCGACGTTCGGGGCGACCCGCCGGGCGTAGGGGGTCTCTTCGCTCTCCGCCACGCCGGTGGCGGAGAGGATGCCGGTCATCTTGATCTCCAGCATCACCGAGCCGTCCTGGTACAGCGACCAGTAGAAGCCGTAGTCGTAATTGGCCACCGTGGCGAACGCGGAGATGATCAGACGGCGGGACCGGCGCACCTCCGTGCGGCCGCTGCGGCCGTCGTGGTGCTTCCACAGGATGCCATCGTCCTCCTCATGCAGGCAGACGGCGTTGGGAATGACCCGGGGGACGCCGTCGCCGCCGAGCACCGCGGCGTCGAAGTAGTGGATGACGCCCAGGCAGTCGCAGCCCAGGGCCAGGGAGTTGGTGAGCGGGCCCGCGCCGTACTCGCCCCAGTCGAAGAAGTTCTTGCGGTACTGGGTGGAGGCGGTGTCGAAGTAGGGGACGTACATCTCGTTGACGGCCGCGCGCCGGATCACCTGCCGCGGGCCCTTGCCACCCGCGTCGAAGGTCAGGTCGTGCAGCACCAGGCCCTCGCGGTGGGTGAAGCCGACCCGTACCGACCAACCCTGCCAGTCGATCCGCTGACCGGTGACGGTGAAACTGGGGCCTTCGGGCTGGACCACCTCCAGGGGCCGCAGGCCCGGCCGGGGCGGCACCACTCCGGTGGAGAACACCCCGGACTCCTGTGACAGCGGAACCACACCGTGGTCCTCGATGTGAAGGATCTCCATGGACTCCATGTCGATGATCGGCACCACGCCCTGCACGGGGCGCGCGTAGCCGTTGTCGTCCTCGGAGGTGCGGTGCCACACGCTGCCCCAGGTCAGCCGGCGGCCCTTGTACTCGGGCGGTTCGAAGCCGCCGATCGACTCCGGGTCCACCATCACCAGCGACACGTCGTGGATGCCGCGCAGCGCCAGCGCCCGCTGGAAGCGCGGGTCCGCCCGGCAAGCGGCAGCGGCCTGCCGCGCCTCCTCGGAGGAACAGCCCGGACTGCGCACATCCAGCTCCCGCCAGGCGGTGCTCCGCGGCGCGTCGCCGAGTTCGAGGCCGACCTCGTACGCGAGGTGCGCGGAGGGGCAGATCACGACCGCGCGGGCTCTCCGCGTCTCGCCGGGGGCGGCACGGCGGGCGTGGTCCTCGTCCAGTGTCACGCCCCAGAAGCGCGCGTCCTCGGTGACCCGGGCGTCGCCCCGCAGGACCTTGGCGGCGGTGGCCAGTTCGGCCGCGGTGAGGGGGTCCAGCGGATGTGGCGCGTCCGCCGGTACGGGCTCGGGGGCGAGGGTGCTCATCGGGGGTTTCCTTCCAAAAATCCGGCGAGGTCTGCCGCGGCGCCGCCGTGGGGCGGGCCGTGGAACACGGTTGCGCCGTCGGCGCGTGGATCGGAGGCGCCGTCCAGTCGGCCGTCGGCGGCCAGCCGCACCACTTGGGTGTGACCGGCCAGGTCGGTGCGGCCGGGAGCGGCGACGACCGGTACGTCCGACGGGAAGCCGGGCGTGGCGGCGGGGACGGACCCGGGCTCGGCCAGCAGGGTCTGTGTTGCGTGGCCGATGTCGCGGGCGCCGACCACCCAGCGCGGCCGGTCCAGCACGGCGGCCGGGTCGGTGGCCGGGTCCATAAGATCCGGCGCCGTCTGGGCGAGGATCTGCGGCTGGGCCCGGCCGCCCTGGCAGCCGGCCGCCAGCAGCAAGTCGGCGGACCGGCCGAGCACGGGGCACAGGGTGTGCGGGGGCCGCAGCCCGGGTCCGATGAGGGCCGGGTGGCCGGGCAGCAGACTGAAAGCCGAGCCGCGGTTGTGCAGCACGATGCCGGTGTCCGGCTCGCAGATGCCGGAGCCGAAGGTCTGGTAGACGCTCTGGATCAGGGAGACCGCCAGCCCCGAGGAGTCCACGGCGGTGACCGCGACCGTGTCCCCGGCGGGCCGGAACGGCGGCTTCGGCGGCTGCGCACCGGCGAGCGGCGCCGGCCGCAGCAGTCCGTCCAGATCCACCTCCGTGCCGCGTGGATCGCCCAGCAGCCGGTCACGGGCCGCCGAGGCGTCCTGGCAGCGGGCCGCCAGGAGGCCGGTCCGCCGTGGCTCGGGGAGTGTCGCGGCCGCGGCGGCGGCCTCCAGGACGGCCAGCAGGCTCGCGCCCTGACTCGGTGGCGGCGCGGTCCACCAGCGGGTGCCGGACACGTCCAGCGCCAGTGCCTCGACGCTCTCCGCGCGGTGGGCCGCGAGGTCGCTCGCGGTCAGTGGGCTGCCGGCCCGGCGCAGCCCGTCCGCCAGTGCCTCGGCAACCGCCCCCCGGTAGAAGGACGACGGATCGTCCGCCAGCGCACGCAGTACGGCGGCCAGCCGCGGCTGCGGCAGTGGGTCGCCCTCGTCGAGCGGCGCCCCGCCGGGCCCGGCCAGCAGCGCGCTGAGCCCGGGATCCGCGGCGATCCGCGCGGACTGTTCGCGCACGGCGCGCGCCAGCCCCGCCGATACGGTGGCACCCTCCTCCGCCAGCGCGGCGGCGTTCCGCAGGGTGGCGGCCAGGGTCCCCGGTGTGCCATGGGTTTCGGCGAGCTCGGCCCAGCCGGCCACCGCGCCGGGTACGGTCACGGTCAGCGGCCCCTGCGCGGGCATCCGCGGGTCCGCGGCGCGCAGCGTGTCGACATCGACGTCGTGTGCGGCCGCGCCGGCCGACAGCACCGCGCGCACCGTGCCGTCGGGGGAGTGGACGAGTGCGATCAAGTCGCCGCCGAGAGAGCATTGGTGGGGGTAGACGACGGTGAGGACGACCGCCGCCGCCAGTGCGGCGTCCACCGCGTTGCCGCCCCGCTCCGCCGCCTGCCGGGCGGCCGCCAGCGCCGCCGGGTGCGGCGCGGCCAGGATCAGCGGGGACGCGGCGGTCACGCCTCGTCCCGCGGCAGGAGCACGGTGCGCGAGGGGGCAGCCTCGGCACCCTGCAACGGCACCGGGAGGGAGAGCATGTCGTACACCCCGGCCGGCGTGTGCAGCAGGTCGACCACCTCAAGAATCAACACGTCTGCGGCGCACAGCAGTTGGTGGGTCGGCCAGTCGGTGGTGTGGGCGACGGCCTCGATGCTCAGGTAATCGATGCCCGCGGTGCGTACCCCGGCCTCGATGAGGCGTTCCGCGCCGTCCGGGGCCAGTCCGACCCACTGCCGGGCCTTCCACGGGCTGCGCAGTACGCCCTCCGAGTTGCTGGTGCGCAGCAGCACGCGCTCTTCGGAGCCGAGGCCGGCCGCGTCGAGGTCGGCGGCGGTGATCTGCTCTTTCACATGCGTCAGGTCCAGTACCCGCGCGGCGCCGTTGAGAGCGGACAAGTCGAGCCGGTCGACCGTCTTTCCGCCGTCGATGAAGTGGGCGGGAGCGTCGATGTGCGTGCCGGTGTGGGTACCGATGCGCCAGCGGCTCACATTGGAGGCGTCGCCGGCGGTGCGGGATTCGACGATCTCCACCTCGGGGCGGCGGCCCCAGTGCAGCATTCCGGGGTGGATCGGCACCGACACGTCGATGGCCTTGCCGAAATCCAGATTCATGCACTTACCCCTTATTGGATTCGAATATGATGGAAGTGGATCCAAAAGATCTACCGACCACGAGAAGGGCTTGACCGACTCCGATGACGCCCCAGACTGATGAGGGCCCCCTCGTCGACGACATCGCGGCCCGCATTCGCGCGCGGATCATGAACGGCGAGCTGGCGATCGGCAAACCGTTGCGCCAAGCGGCGCTGGCCGCCGAGTTCGGGGTCAGCCGCACACCGGTACGCGAGGCGCTGCGCCAGTTGCAGAACGGCGGGCTGATCGAGGTGCAGCCCAACCGCGGCGCGGTGGTCCGAGTGCCCACGCCCTGGGAGGTGCGCCAGGCCTACGAGGTGCGCGCCGAGCTGGAGGGGCTGGCCGCCCGGCGTGCCGCCTCGCGTATCACGGAGCGTCAGCTCACCGCACTGCGGGAGCACAACGCCGTCCTGCGCGAGGCCGCGGAGCGGGCCGCCGGTGAGGAGGCGGCCGCCGGCAGCCCCGCGACCACGGCGGCCAACGACTGCTTCCACACCGTCGTCTGCGAGGCGGCCGACAACCCTTGGCTGAGCCGGATGATCGACCGGATCAACGAGAGCTTCCCGCGCAACGTCTCCTCGCTCGCCCTCGCCGGTGACGAGCGCCACCGGCAGCAGAACATCCGGCAGCACGAGCTCATCGTCGGAGCGCTGACCGCCCGGGACGCGGACCGCGCCGACGAGGTCATGCGCGACCACGTCATCAGCTCCGGCGAGCTTCTGACCGCCTGGTACGAGCGCCGCTCCCAGACCGTCTTCCACGGCTGAGACGGCCCCCGGCCATTCGGGCCGCCCGGTGGCGCCCCTCACCCGGCACCACCGGGAAACAGCCGGGACGGGGACAGGAAGTCCAGGTCCGGGCGGGCGGTCCCGCACACGAGATCGGCCAGTGCCTCGCCGATCGCCGGGCCGAACTTGAAACCGTGTCCCGAGCACGCCGACGCCACCAGCGCCCGCTCCACTCCCGGTACCTCGCCGACCACGAAACGCCGGTCGGCCGTCATGGTGTAGAGGCAGGTCAGGCTCTCGGTCACCGGGCCGGCACCGGGCAGCACCTGGGCCACCGCCTCGGCGAGCAGGGCGAGTTCCGCCGCGGTCGCCGCGGGGCGGGGCGCGTCCGGATCCCAGGCCGGGCCGCTGTCAAGACCCACTTTGAGGCCGCGGCCACCGGTCGCGGGGAACCCGTACAGCAGCCCCTGCGGCAGATCCACGGAGAAGCTGCCCAGGCCGGACGGGCCCAGCGGTCCCGCCGGGTCGGCGGCGAAGTAGGCGTTGACGATGCGGGTGACCGTCAGCCGCCCCGCCAGCGAGGGGACCTGGGCCGCCGTCCAGGGACCGGTGCACAGCACCAGGTGCCGGGTGCGCAGTACGCTGTCTGCGGTGCGCACCACGACCTGGTCGCCGTCCGGTTCCCAGCCGATGACCGGGGTACGGTCCGCGACGGCCGCGCCCGACCGTTCGGCCAGCGTCAGCTGGGCCCGCAACGTCTCCTCCGCGTCGATGATCCCGGCCCGCGGGTCGTGTACGGCGCCGAACCCGGCGGGCAGCCGGAGCCCCGGGAAGATCCGCGCCGCCTCCTCGGGGCCGACCTGCCGGCAGCCGGGGCCGCGCAGCGGATCCGGCCGGTCCACCGGCGCCGCGTACAGCCCGCCGGTGATGTCGACCAGACGGGTCTTCGCGGCGTCCTCCAGCTCCTCCCAGGCCCGGTAGGCGGTGTCCACCAGACCGTCCCAGTCGGGATGGGGATAGGCGCGCCGGATCATCCGGGTCGCACCGTGCGAGGACCCGAGGTCATGGCCCAGGGCGTACTGCTCCAGGCCCAGGACGTCGAGTCCGCGCGCGGCCAGCCGGCGCAGGGCGGCACTGCCGTGCACGCCGAGGCCGACCACGATCGCGTCCCGGCACCGGGTGCCACGGCGGGCCGCAGCGGGCGCGGGTGCGGGTGCGGGGGCAGCGGCGCCGGACCGACGTGCCGGCTCCCGCGGCGGTGTGGGCGTGCCGTGCGGGCTGACGATCTCCCGCACCGCCTCGACCAGGGCGTCCAGGTCGGCCCGGTCGTTGTAGACGTGCACCGAGGCCCGCACCACCTTGGTCAGGCCCCGGGGATCCATGTCCCAGCGGCCGTGCCCCGCCGGCACCGCGATCAGATGGATCCGGCGGCGGGCGAGTTCTCGCTGCACCGCGCCGGCGTCCAGTCCGTCGACCACGAAGGTGACGATGGCGCCGCCCGCGGCCGGCGGGTCGGTGACGCGTACGCCCGGCAGTTCGGCGAGGTGTTCCCGCAGTGTGGTGGCGAGCGTCGCCAGATGCCGGGAGACGGTGTCCACGCCCAGGGCGGTCAGGTCCGCCAGCGCGGCACCCAGACCGAGGCGCAGGGCGTGTGCGGCCTCCCACAGCTCGAACCGCTTGGCGTCCGGCACCAGTTCCCAGCTCCGCTCGGCGGTCCAATGGGCACCCCGGACATCGGGCGCCTCGGGGGCCAGTCGGTCCAGGAGGGGGCGGCGGACCGCGAGCAGCCCGGTGCCGCGCGGCCCGCGCAGGAACTTGCGGCCGGTCCCGATGAGCAGGTCGCAGCCGATGGCGCCGATGTCGACCGGGAGCTGGCCGAGCGACTGTGTGGCGTCCAACAGGAAGGGAACCCGGTGCGCCTGGGTCAACGCGCCGATATCGGCGGCGGGTTCGACCAGACCCGAGGAGGTCGGCACATGCGCCGCGGTGACCAGGGCGGCGGGACCGGTGCGCAGCGCCGTCTCCAGTGCCTCCAGCGCCACCGCCCCGTCGGGGCCGTTGGGCAGCAGCTCGACCCGGACACCGTGGTCGCGTTCGGCCGACAGCAGGTGCAGGGCGCTGCTGACGTAACTGGAACGAGCGGCCAGCACACGGTCGCCGGGGCGCAGCCGCAGCGCCGACACGGCGCGATGCCAGCCGGCCGTCGCGCTCTCGACGAGGGCGACTTCCTCCGGCCGGGCGCCGAGGAGCTCAGCGGTACGTGCGTAGACGGCCTCCAGCGCGGGGGCGGCGTCCTTGGCGGCCTCGTAGCCGCCGGAAAGGCTCTCGGCGCGCAAGTGGCCGATGACCGTGTCCACGGTGACGGAGGCGGGCAGGGCCGCACCGGCGGCGTTGAAGTGGTGGCCGGTGGCGGAGCCCGGCGTGCGGGCGCGCTCGGCCGCGACCTCCAGCGCGCGGGCGGCGGGGAGCAGGGGTGGCGATGCCGGGTGCGAGGCGGCGGTCCCGGTCGTGGTGGGGGCGCTCACAGGGCGATCGTGACGCTCTTGAGCTCGGTGAACCCGTCGACGGCGGCGTCGCCGAGGTCCCTGCCGAGGCCGGACTGCTTCATCCCGCCGAAGGCCACGGCGGGGTCGAACTCGTTGTAGGTGTTGACCCACACGGTGCCGGCCTCCAGCGCCGCGACCGTGCGGTGGGCGCGTGCCAGACTGCCGGTCCACACACCGGCGGCAAGCCCGTAGTCGCTGTCGTTGGCCAGGGCGATCGCCTCATCCTCCGTGTCGAACGGGATGACCGTGGCGACCGGGCCGAAGATCTCCTCCCTGGCGATCCGCATGCCGGGGCTGACGCCGGTGAACACCGTCGGCCGCACGAACCAGCCCGGTCCGGGCAGCGGTTCGCCGCCCGCTGCCACCTCGGCGCCCTCGGCGCGGCCCAGGTCGAGGTAGCCGCTGACGCGGTCGTACTGCTCCTGGGACACCAGGGGACCGATGTTGATGCCGCCCGCCAGCCCGGGGCCGATCCGCAGCGCCTCCACCGCCGGCAGCAGCCGATCGAGCAGCTCCTTGACGACCGGTCTCTCCACCAGCAGCCTGCTTCCGGCGGTGCACATCTGTCCGGAGTGGCCGAACACCGCACGCACGGCGGCCGGGGCCGCAGCGTCCAGATCGGCGTCCGCGAAGACGATGTTGGGCGACTTGCCGCCCAGTTCGAGGGTGAGCCGCTTGACCGAGGGTGCCGCCGCGGCCATGATCAGCCGCCCCACCTCGGTGGACCCGGTGAAGGACACCTTGGCGACATCGGGATGGCCGACCAGTTCCGCACCCGTACGCCCGTCACCGGTCACCACGTTGACCACGCCCTCCGGTACGCCCGCCTCCAGGCAGAGCGCGGCCAGCCGCAGCGCGGTGAGCGGGGTCTGCTCGGCCGGCTTGACCACGACCGTGCAGCCGGCGGCCAGAGCGGGGGCGATCTTCCACGCCGCGATCATGAAGGGGAAGTTCCACGGCAGTACGGCGGCGACCACGCCGACCGGCTCGCGCACGCTGTAGACATGCCGGTCGGGGCCGGACGCGTGCACGGTGCCCGACAGCCGGGTCGGGGCGCCCGCGAAGTGGCGGATGGCCTGCAGGCCGAGGTCCACATCGCCGCGCGCCCGCTCGATGGCCTTGCCGTTGTCCAGGGTGTCCAGCACCGCCAGCTCCTCGGCGTCGCGTGCCACCAGCTCGGCGAGGCGCAGCAGCACGTCGCGGCGGAGTCGGGGCGGCAGTCCGCGCCACCGCCGGTCACGGTGTGCGTCGGCGGCGGCCGCCACCGCGGCGGACACCTCCTTGGGACCGGCCTGGGCGATGGTGGTGAGCTGCTCCTGAGTGGCGGGGTCGAGCACCGGGATCCGCTCCCGCGCGGTGCCCGTGGTCCACTCCCCGCCGATGAGCATGGGCTCGCGGTCCGGCAGCCGGGGGAGCACGATGCTGGGGTCCAAGGTGTTCTCCTTCTGGGTCGGGCCGCCGCCCCGCGGTCCGTTGTCCTGGGTTCCCGATCCCGGCGTCACGCGCGTCGTCCGGGGCGGTGGGTCGGATCGGGCCAGGGCTCGCGGACCGCGGCGGAGACCGCCCGGGCGGTGGTCGCGACGCAGCGGTCGAACTCCGCCGCGCCGTGGGTCGGGTCCGCGTCGGTCACGTCCCTGCCCCACACCCCCGTCTCGCTGACCTGGTCCATGCGGTAGTCCCAGAAGGAGTCGAGGTCGACATGGGAGGTGGCCAGTTCCATCCGGACCAGCTCCGGCGCCAGATGCAGCATGACGGAGGTCTCGAAGAAGTTGGCGTGCATCAGCGCCCGGCCGTAGGTGACATGTCCGTCGACCTCGGGTCCCGGGTACATCGTCACGTATCCCAATGCCCGCACCCGGGCGTCACGATGGCGGACCCTCAGCTTCTCGGCGGACACATCGAGCGCGCCGTTGTTCCAGATGTGCCCGTTGAGCAGGATGAACTGCCGTATCCCGGAGGCGTACAACGAGTCGATGACATCCTCGACCACGGCGATCATGGTCTCCGGCCGCAGCGCCACCGTCCCGGCGAAGTCGCCGTGGGACGCGGACACCCCGAAGCTCAGGGGCGGCAGGACGGGCACACCGGTCAGGGCGGAGACCCCCAGGGCGACTGCCTCGCAGATCCGGGTGTCCACCGCGAGCGGGAGATGGGGGCCGTGCTGCTCGGTGGCACCGACGGGGATGATGACGGCGTTCTGGCCCGCGGCGGTGGACTTCGCGTCCGGCCAGGTCAGCTCCTCCCACAGGACCGGCGCGCCGGTCCCGCCCAACCGCGCGGCGAGTTCCGGGACGTCCAGGCCGGTGGGTACGGTCCGTCCGGACGGCTCGGTGATGAAGACGGACATGTCTCCTCCCCTCTTGGGGCCGGTGGCGCTCACCACCGGCGTCGGCTCTTCTCGGGCAGCAGGTCCAGGGCGCGCAGGGGGACGGGCTCGTCCCCGTCGACCGTGGTGACCCACACGGTGGCGTCCGGGCAGTAGTCGCTGATCAGTTCGCGGCACACCCCGCACGGGGCGATGATCCGGAACCGGCCCGCCGGTTTGATCTGCACCGAGACCACCGACACGATGGCGAGCGGCGCCTCGGGGGGCAGGGCGCCCCGGGCGGTTCCCATGGCCACTCCCTCGGCGCAGATCGAACTGCGTCGGCAGGAACCCTCCACATGGACGCCGGTGTGGACGCGGCCGTCCGCGGTACGCAGCGCCGTCGCCACCTCGTGGCGGCCCGGCTGCCAGGCCCGGGCCAGCAAGGCCTGGGCCGCCGTGAGGAGTTCGGTGTCGCCCGCGCTCATCGACGGCGGGGCGGGCACGGGGCTGACGTCCGCCGCGCTCATGACGTCAGGCCCAGCAGCCGGGCCATGTTGCCGCCCTCGACCAGCGCCCGGTCCTTCTCGTCCTCGACCGCCTTTGCGATCTTCATGCGTTCCAGGTCGAAGTCCGAGCCGGGCCACTCGCTGCCCATCAGGATCTTCTCGGGCCCCAACCGCGTGTAGGCGCGCTTCACATCGCTCAGCAGTGTCGCCGATGTCTCCAGGTACACATGCGGCTGGCGTTCGGCCACGATGATCGCCTCCGGCACGTTCCACACCGCCCCCATGTGCGCGATGATCGTCGGCACCCCCGGATGGTCGCGGGCGATCTCCTCGATGGCCAGCGGCGCGCAGAACGCGTCATCGAGAGCGTTGATCAGGACCAGCAGCCCGCGCCGGGCACACGCTTCGAACACCGGGTCCAGCAGTCCGTGGTCGGCGACGTGGTAGCCGTGCAGACTGGGGTGCAGCTTCAGACCCACCAGGCCCGCGTCGGCCATCCGGTCGATCTCGTCGATCGCGTCGTCGGCCTGTGGCAGCACCTGCCCGAAACCGAAGAAACGGTCCGGGTGCGCGGCCACCAGGGAGCTGATGAAGTCGTTCTCGATGCGCTGCGCGAGCGAGCACACCATCGCCATGTCCACCCCGGCGGCGTCCATCCTGTCGAGGATGCGCCGGGGCTCGAAGGGCGTGTACGGCGGCGGAGCCTGACCCTTGCGTGCTCCGGTCAGATAGTCCGACCGGCCGCGGACGTCCTGAGTGGTGTTGTACGCGTCGATGATCAATACGTTCGTCCTTACTCGCTGGACACCAGGGGCAGGTGACAGCGCACCCTGCGCCCCGGTGCGATCTCGTGCAGGTCGGGCCTGGTGGTGCGGCACCGGTCCATGGCGATGGGGCACCGGGTGCGGAACAGACAGCCCTCGGGCGGATTCGCGGGGTCGGGCAACTCGCCTTCCAGGACCTGCTGTTCGCGGGGTTCCCCGGCCCGCAGCACGGGCACGGAGGACAGCAGCGCGCTGCTGTAGGGGTGCGCGGGACCGGAGAAGAAGTCCTCGCGGGTGGCGATCTCGATGATCTGGCCCAGATACATGACGGCGATCCGGTCGGCGATGTGCCGTACGACCCCCAGGTCGTGCGAGATGAACAGCATCGTCAGACCCCGGTCGCGGACGAGATCCGACAGCAGGTTCAGCACCTGGGCCTGGATCGACACGTCCAGCGCCGAGACGGCCTCATCCGCCACCACGAACCGCGGCGACGAGGCGAGCGCCCGCGCGATGCCGATGCGCTGGCGCTGACCGCCGGAGAACTCATGCGGTCTGCGCCCGCCAGCCTCCGCGCCGAGCCCGACCAGGTCGAGAAGGTCGGCCACCGCCTCCGCGGCCTCGGCGCGGGTGGCGCCGCGCGCCCGCAGCAGCGGTTCGGCGACGATGTCGGCGATCCTGCGCCGTGGATTGAGCGAGCCGAACGGATCCTGGAAGACCATCTGCAGCTCGGCCCGCATCCGGCGCAGCCGCTGTCCGCGCAGCCGGGTGAGGTCGGAGCCGAGGAACTCGATCCGGCCCGAGGCCGGCTCGATCACCCGCAGCAGGGCCCGGCCGAGCGTGGACTTGCCGCACCCCGACTCCCCGACCAGTCCGAGGGTCTCGCCCTGGAGGATGTCGAGGTCGATGTCTCGCAGCGCCTGGACCCGGCCGCCGGCCCGTCCCGGGTACTCCACCCGCAGCCCGCGGACCTCGATGAGCGCGGCGGTCATGCGTTGCCTCCCTGGGAGCGGGCCGTGGCACGTGCGGGTCCGGGCAGCACACAGGCGTCGAGGTGCCCGTCGTGGCCGTACCGCTGCCGGAGCGCGGGGCGCTCGGCGCACGCGGCGTGGGCGAAGGGACACCGGGGTGCGAAAGCGCAGCCGGGCGGGCGGCCCACCCCGGTCAGCGGGGTGCCGGAGATGGTGGGCAGCCGCCGTAGGACCGGACCGTCGATCGGCGGCACCGAGCCGAGCAGCCCCATCGTGTACGGGTGCTGGGGGCGGAACAATACCTCCTCCCGCAGGCCCTGCTCCACGATCCGCCCCGCGTACATGACGGCCACCCGGTCGGCGACCTCGGCCACGACCCCCAGATCATGGGTGATCAGCAGCACGGAGGTGTCGTGGTCGCGCTGGATCCGCTTGAGGACCGCGAGGACCTGGGCCTGGATGGTGACGTCCAGAGCCGTGGTGGGCTCGTCCGCGATCAGCAGGGCCGGGTCGTTGGCCAGGCCCATGGCGATCATCACGCGCTGGCGCATCCCGCCGGACAGCTGGTGCGGGTAGGCACGCGCCGCGCGGTCCGGGCCGGCGATGCCGACCTCCGAGAGCAGTTCCACGGCACGGCTCATCGCCTGCTCGCGCTCCACGTCGCGGTGGGCGCGGATCATCTCGGAGACCTGGGCGCCCGCCCGGTGCAGCGGGTTGAGCGCGGCCAGCGCGTCCTGGAAGACGACCGCGATGTCCTTGCCCCGGACGCCGCGCAGTTCCCGTTCGGACGCGGCGACGAGGTCGCGGCCGCCGAAGGACACTTCGCCGCTGATGTGGGTGCGCGGGCCGCGGTTCAGCCCGACCAGGCTCATCGACAGGGCGGACTTGCCGGACCCCGACTCGCCGACCAGTGCCAGGACTTCGCCTTTCCGCAGCGTCAGATCCACCCCGTCCACGGCCGGCAGGCGGCCGGCCGGAACGTCGAACCGCACGCGCAGATCGCGGATCTCCAGCACGGGGGCGGGCGTGGAGGTCATGAGGCGGCGCTCACGGCCAGCGCCGCCGCGTGGATCATGTCGGCGACGCGACGCGGCCACACGAGCGTCGTGTAGTGGCTGCCCGGCACGTGTTCGACGGTCGCCTTCATACGTGTCGCCATGTCCTGCTGGGCCTGCGGGCGCAGCGTGCGGTCGTCGTCGGCGACCAGGTACCAGCTGGGCAGACGGCGCCAGGCGGGGATACCGGTCGGCTGGGTGAAAATGAGGTTTTCCGACTTCCGCCCCTCGGTCTCGACGATGACGCGCTGGTCGGGGGAGAGGTCGGGCCCGATCTCGTCCCAGAACTCCGGACTCGGCTCCGACTTCCATTCGCCATTCGGTCCGCGCCGCATGTACTTGGAGATCTCGGCCGGTTCGTAACGCTCGACGATCTCGTTGACGGTCTCGCCCTCATCGGGGCCGAACGCGGCGATGTACACGAGGCCTTTGACCCGCGGATGGCGGCCGGCATTGCTGATGACCGCGCCGCCGTAGGAGTGCCCGGCCAGGACCACCGGGCCCGTCGTCTCCGCCACGGCGGCCGTGGTGTGGGCGACGTCGTCCTCCAGCGAGGTCAGCGGGTTGGTGACGATGAACACCCGGTGGCCGAGGGCGGTCAGCAGGGGCTCCACCGCCGCCCAGGTCGTCGGCCGTCCGCCGGCACCGTGGACCAGCACGATGTCCATGCGGGTCATCCTTTCCGTATGCGCGGGTCGAGGACCGTGTAGAGCAGGTCCACCGCGTGGTTGACCAGGGTGAACAGAAGGGCTATGGCGAGGGCGGCTCCCTGGACGACGGGGTAGTCCCGCTGGAGGACGCCCTGCACCAGCAGGTGGCCGACGCCGGCGTACGAGAAGACCGTCTCGGTGATGACCGAGCCGCCCAGCAGGGACCCGAACTGGAGCCCGAGGACGGTCACGATGGGCAGCCAGGCGTTGCGCAGCACATGGTGGCGGATCACCACGCTCTCGCTCAGGCCCTTCATACGGGCGGTCCTGACGAAGTCGTCACCGAGGACCTCCAGCACCGAGGCGCGGACGATGCGGGTGATGAACCCGGCCATCGACAGCGCCAAGGTGACCGAGGGCAGGATGAGGTGCTCGATCCAGGGCCACACCAGTTCGGGGCGGTTCTGAAGGATCGCGTCGAGCAGCACGAAGTTGGTCGTCGGGTGGTAGTTCAGCGAGCTGGGCAGCCGGCCCAGGACCGGCAGCCAGCGCAGCCACACGCCGAACACGATGATGCCGAGCACACCGAGCGCGAACCAGGGCAGCGAGAAGCTCACCGTGGCCACGCCCCGGATCACGGTGTCGATCCAACGGCCCTTGCGCAGCGCGGCGACGACACCGCTTGAGACACCGAGCAGGACCGCGACGGTCATCGCCGCGAGCGTCAGCTCGATGGTGGCGGGGAGGGCGTCGGCGAGCAGCCCCAGGACGCTGTTGGACCCGTAGAACGAGCTGCCCAGGCGCAGATGCACCAGGTCGTCGAGGAAGGTGCCGTACTGGGTGAGCAGCGGCTGGTCCAGCCCGAGTGCCCTGCTGACGCGCTCTTCGTTGGCGGACACCTCGGCCGCGGACAGGCTGTTGCCACCTGCCGCGAGCGAGGTCGCCGGTGAGCCGGGCAGCAGGCGTATCGCCAGGAATACCAGGCTGGCCAGCGCGAACAACACGAGGGGGATGACCGCCAGCCGCCGTAGGACCAACGGGACGGTGCCGGTGGCCCACTTCGGCCGGCGCAGCGGGCGGGACACGCGGGCGGCGCCGGCGGAGCCACTCACGCGGTCCCCCGGGGGTCGAGCGCGTCGCGCAGGTCGTCGCCCACGAAGTTGCACGCGACGACGAACAGCAGGGTGAGCGTCGCGGGCAGGACGACCAGTCGGGGCGCGGAGAAGAGGAACTCCTGGCCGGCCTGGACCATGTACCCCCAGTCGGGTTGCGGCGGCTGGATCCCCAGGCCGAGATAGGACAGGCCGGCGGCGAAGCCGGCCGCGATCGAGAGTGTCATGACGATCTGGGCGAGCATCGGTCCGGCGATGTTCGGCAGCAGTTCCCGCACCAGGATGCGCGGGGTGCGGGTGCCGCCGAGCCGGCAGGCCACGATGTAGTCGCGGGCGGCCTCGCGCGCCGTCAGCGCGCGGGCCAGCCGGGCCAGACCGGGCGCGAGGGAGATGCCGATGCCGAAGATCAGGCTGCTGGTGCCGGCCCCGGCCGCCGCCACCAACAGGATGACGAGCAGGATGGAGGGGAAGGCGAGGGCGAGGTCGACGAGGCGCATCAGGATCTGCTCGACGACGCCGCCGGCGTATCCGGCGACGAGTCCGATCGCGGTGCCGACGGCGGCGGCCAGCGCGGTCGCCGCGAACGACACCAGCAGCAGCGGGCCGGCCCCGTGCACGAGTCGGGCCAGCTCGTCGCGGCCCAGGTCGTCCGTGCCGAGCGGGTGACCCGCGGAGCCGGGGGGCAACAGCGCCGACGGGGTCTGACGCAGCGGGTCGGCCTGGACCAGGAGCGGGCCGACGGCCGCCACGAGGATCACGGCGATCAGAACGAGCCAGGACAGCGCCGCCGGCCAGGACCGCGCCACCCGGCGATGGCGCAGCAAGGCGAGAGTGGACCGCCGTTCGGTCGAGGGTGAGGGCGCGGGCGAGGGAGAGGGGGACGAGGGCGGCCGGTCGGCCGCTACGGGCGGTGCGCCGGTGGCCGCGGCATCCGCCGCGGCCGTGGTGTCAGACACGGGCCTTCTCCATGTAGCAGCGGTGGTTGGCCAGCGCACTGGTGTTCATGTTCTTCACCTGCGAGCCGCTGACGACCAGGTTGCTGAAGCAGGCCAGCATCGACAGCACCATGTACTCCTCCGCCCAGCGGCGCTGGATCTTGGTGTAGGCGGCGGTGCGCCGCCCTCCGTCGGGGAGGTTCTTGGCCTCGACCAGGTCTTTCGCGAGCGTGTCGACGCCGTCGAGGCCACTCATGCCGGAGAGCGCGGAGCCGTAGATGCCCGCGGGGTTGGCCATGGCGCCGACCATGTCGTCGGCGTCCGGGATGTAGGTGTTGCGTTCCCAGATCATCAGGTCGTGGTACTCGTCGTTCTTGTCGAGGAGACGACTGAAGTACGTGGCCGGGTCCACCGAGGTGGTGGACACCCTGAACCCGACGTCGCTGAGGTTCTGGGCGATGATCTGGGCGGCCTTCGGGTGCCAGGAGTCGCTGGCCGCCATGATGCGGACGCGGCGGCCTTGGGCGCGGGCCTCGGCGATGAGTTTCCTCGCCTCAGTGGTGTTCTGGGTGCTCAGGTCGGCCAGGCTGGTGTCGTAGGAGCTCTGGGCGGGCGGGATGGCGTATCCCTTGGGTTCGCTGCCGATGCCGAAGAACGCCTGGGCGAGGATGGCCTTGCGGTCGATGGCGAGGTTGATGGCCTTGCGTACCTTGAGTTCGGGGATGCGCCGAGCATCGATCATCATGATGGCGTTGGCGCTGTAAGGGGTCTTGTAGACCTTGACCGAGTCGTCCTTGCGCAGCCGGGCGACCGCGGAGTACGGGGTGAACTGAGTGGCCGAGATGTCGCCGCTGAGCAGTGAACTGACGATGGTCGACGGGTCCTGCACCTGGCGCAGCACCAGTCGGTCGACGGGAGGTCTGCCGAGCCGGAAGCCGTCGAAGGCCTCAAGGGTGATGGACTGGCCGGAGGTGGCGGAGGAGAACTTGAAGGGGCCGGTGCCGACGAGGTGCTTGCCGATGTCGGCACCGTACTTCTTGAGCGCCGCCTTGGAGATGATGCGACCGCCGATGTCGGACAGCTTGCCGAGGACGGTTCGGTCCGGCTCCTTGAGGACCATCTTGACGGTGAGGTTGTCCTCGGCGGTCAGTGAGGCGACGTTCGAGCCGAGGCGGGCGAGTGGCCGGGTGGCGCCCTTGGGGAGGGTTTTGTCGTCGGGGTCGAACTGCCGGTTGAGGCTGGCCAGGACGTCGGCGGAGGTCAGGGTGGTGCCGTCGTGGAAGGTGACGCCGTCCCGCAGGGTGAAGGTGTAGGTGAGCTGGTCATCGGAGATCTTCCAGCTCTTGGCCAGGTCGGGGGTGGGTTCGTTGGTCTCGAAGGAGATGAAGGTCAGGCCGCGGCAGACACAGTCGACGGCCATCCAGTCGCCCAGCGAGGTGTAGAAGGCCGGGTCGACGACGGCGCTGGTGGCGTCGATGGCGAGGGTCAGAGTGCCGCCTTTGCCGCTTCCCCCGGCGTCGTCAGCCGCCACACCACAGGCGCTCAGCAACGCGGGGAGCCCGAAACCGACTCCCACTCCGAGGAGCCCCGCGCCCCGGAGCATGGTGCGGCGCGACACCGCCGCCGCGGCAGAGCCGGGCGAGGGCGATCCGTGTGGCTGGTCCGGCATGTGGGCCTCCTTGGGCACCGATCCGAAGAATGGATCTAATGTGCGCTGACTTGGATCCAATTATTCGGTGAGTGGAGTCCTCCTTGTCTCCAGAACGTTAAAGGCGTGTGAAGCGGGCCTGTGAGGACGCCCGCAACCGCGGCCAGACCACGGGGTCATGACCGGGGATGAGCTCGTAGCCACGCTCGGCCGCGATGCTCTTGAGCCGGCGGATCGGCTCCACGGTCTGCGCCGGATCGACCCCGATGGAGGCGCCGATGGGAAGCTCGCGCTCGATGTTCTCGGTGAGATCGGCGGCGTCGAAGGCGAACACGAAGCCGCCGCCGTCCGCGAGGTCCACCACGAAGCTCTGGTGTCCCGGCGTATGCCCGGCGGTCAGCACGGCTGTCACCCCGGGGGCGATCTCCACCTCGCCGTCGGCCTGTCGCCAGTCGATGCGGGGGTCGTCGAAGTCGACCCGGAAGATCGAGTTGCGCTCGACCTCCGGCTGCCCCGAGAGACCGTAGGCCAACTCCGCGCGTTGCACATGCACCGGCACACGGCCCGCGAAGTGCTTCAATCCGCCCGCATGGTCGGCGTGCAGATGGCTGACCGCCACCGCGTGGATCGAGTCCATCGCGACTCCGGCCGTATCGAGGGCCTCCTCCAGCGGCTCGCCAGGGCCCGGCAGGATGGGCTGGTAGGCGGGGGAGCCATAGAAGCGACGCCGCAGTGCCGGGTCCCGGATCAGCGCCGTGTTGAAGCCGGTGTCCAGCAGCAGCCAGCCGCCGTCGCACTCCAGGAGAACGGCGGGTACCGGTTCGCGCAGCCGCTCCTCGTACGGCGCGCCATGCACCGAAACCGACTTGGGGAGTTCCTCCCAACCGAGCAGCAGCGGCACGATCCGCCGCACGCCGCGCCGCATCACGGCCGTCCGGCCGCGAGGTAGGACCGCCAGCCGCCGTACGGCGTGATGTCCTTCGCGTTCTCGAGTCCGGACGGCTCACACAGGAAGCCGGGCACCTGCGTGCCGTCGGCAAGCTCGACGCTGCCGATCGCCATGGGGCGGGGGAGTGTCGCGACCAGCGTGCCGAGTCCTTCCGGCGGCAGCTCCCATACCTCTGCCTCGATGGCCGCGCCGCCGTCCGCGACCCGTACCAGGCCCGGCTTGGCGGGCTCGGTGGTGAGGGCGTACAGCCGGTAGTGGGGTGCGGTGACGGTCGTGTGGTCATGGCGGGCGCCCAGCGCGAGGAACTGGGGGTTCAGTGGCTGCCCGGTCAGATGGGCTCCGATGACCGCGACGCGGGTGGGCGGGGTGAGCCGGGCCGCGATCCGGGCCAGCCGCTCGTCGGTGTGGGCCGGGCCGATCAGCATCACACCGAAGGGGAGTCCGCCGACGGTGCCGGCCGGGACGGCGACCGCGGCCAGGCCGAAGAGGTTGGTGGAGTTGGTGAACCGGCCGAGGCGGGCGTTGCTGCCGAGGGGATCGGCGGCGACCTCGGAGAGGGTGGGGTGGCCGGGAGTGGTGGGCAGGAGCACGGCGTCCGCGTCACCGAGGGCGGCCAGCGCCTGGGCGCGCAGCGCGGCGAGCTTCTCCTGGTCGGCGAAGAGGCGGTGGGCGGGGATGGCGCGGGCGCCGCGGATGATGGAGGCCACGGTGGGGTCGAGGTCGGGGGTGTCCTTCTCGATGAACTCGCCGACGGCGGTGTAGCGCTCGGCGACGAACGCGCCCTCGTACAGCATCGCGGCCGCCTCGGTGAACGGTGCCAGGTCGAGGGGCTGGAGACGGACTCCGGCGGCTTCCAGGCGGGCGGCGGCCGCCTCGTACGCCTCCGCCCAGCCGGGGTCCAGCTCGCCCAGCCGGCCGGTGGAGGGGACGGCGACCCGCCAGGGGCCGGGGGCCCGCTCGGGGAGGCGCGAGGGCGCTGTGCTCATGTACGACAGCGCCTGCTCGGCCTCGGGGAGGGTGCGGGCGAAGACGGTGACGCAGTCCAGGCTCGCGCAGGCGGGGACGGTGCCCTCGGCGGGCACCAGGCCGTAGGTCGGCTTCAGCCCGTATACGCCATTGAAGGCGGCCGGGACGCGGCCGGATCCGGCGGTGTCGGTGCCCAGGGCGAGGTCCACGAGGCCGAGCGACACGGCGACGGCGGAGCCGGAGCTGGATCCACCGCTGATCCGGGCGGGGTCGACGGCGTTCCGTACGGCGCCGAAGGGAGAACGCGTGCCGACCAGGCCGGTCGCGAACTGATCGAGATTCGTGGTGCCGAGGACGAGCGCGCCGGCGGCCCGGAGGCGGGCGACGACGGGGGCGTCGGCGGTGGGTTCGTACGCGTACGAGGGGCAGCCGGCGGTCGTCGGCAACCCCGCCACGTCGATGTTGCCTTTGACGGCGAGCAGCCGTCCGGCCAGCGGCAGGCGCTCCCCGGCGGCCACGCGGGCGTCGATGGCCCCGGCCTCGGCCTCGACCTCCGCCCGGGGGCGGAGGTCGATCCAGATCTCGGGGCGGTCCACCTGGTCGATGCGGGCGTAGGCGGCGCGGACGCGCCGGAGGGCAGAGGGCGGCATGTGATGCTCCTTGGGGGCACGGAAAGCCACGGGGGGGCCAAGGGAGGGGGCGGGCGGGTGCCGGGGTCCGGGGCCGCTCAGGCCGCCGGGCCCAGGATGAGCAAGGGAGAGCCCGGTTCGACCTGGTCACCGGGTTTGGCGAGGACCCGCGCCACCACGCCGCCCCGCGGCGCGTGCACGAAGGACTCCATCTTCATCGCTTCCAGGGCGAGCAGCCGCTGTCCGGCCGTGACCGTGTCCCCCGCCGCCACCGCGACCTGCCAGACGGAGGCGGCGAATTCCGCCTCCACCAGGTGGCCGCCGGCCGGGACCGCGAGATCGGCCGGCGGCGGGGCGGACCCGGCCGCCCGCTCCGCGCGGGCGAACTCACCGGCCGCCTCCCACGCGTCGCGCTCCGCCGCGAAGGCCGCTGCCTGCCGGGATCGGAACGCGCCGATGGAATCGGCGTGGGCGGACAGGAAACGCTGATGGTCGGCGAGGGCGAAGGTGCCCTCCTCGATCCTCGGCGCGAAGCGGCCCGCCGCCATGTCGGCCCGCAGTTCGAGCAGTTCGTCCGCTTCGACGGGGTACCACTTGATGCGGTCGAAGAAGCGCAGCAGCCAGGGCGAGCCCGGCTGGAAGGCACCCCGCTGCTGCCACCCGGACCACACCTGCGTGGTCCGGCCGACGAATTGGTAGCCGCCCGGCCCCTCCATGCCATAAATGCACAGATAGGCGCCCCCGATGCCGACGGAGTTCTCCGCGGTCCAGGTCCGTGCCGGGTTGTACTTCGTGGTGACGAGGCGGTGGCGCGGGTCCAGCGGAGTCGCCACGGGGGCGCCCAGATACACATCACCCAGGCCCAGCACCAGGTACTCGGCGTCGAAGACCGTACGGAACACGTCGTCGACCGAGTCGAGACCGTTGACCCGGCGGATGAACTCGATGTTCCACGGGCACCAGGGGGCGTCGTCCCGCACCCCCGCCATGTAGCGTTCGATCGCCTCCCTGGTCGCCGGGTCGTCCCAGGACAGCGGCAGGTGGACGGTGCGGGAGGGCACCACCAGTTCCTCGGTAGGCGGGAGCTTCGACTCGATCCGGCGCAGCACGGACAGCAGCTCCGGCTGCGGCAGGACGTCGGGGTCCGTCTGGACCTGGAGCGAGCGGATGCCGGGGGTGAGGTCGGTGACACCGGGGAGACGCTCGGCAGCCACCGCCTCCAACATCGCCTGCACCCGCATCCGCAGACCCAGGTCCAGCTGCATCGGCCCGAACTCGACCAGCACATTGTCATCGCCGCTGCGGCGGTAGGTGACGGCTTCCCCCTGGTGTTCCCCCAGGCGTTCCGCCCGGTGGAGCACGCCGCCGTCCACGATGACCGCCCGGTCCGCGACGGGGTCGGCCTGCGGCGTACGGCGCAGGGCGGACGCGGCGCGGTCGGTGAGCGGGACGAACCGGACCGTGTCACCGGGCCGGACCTGGCCCAGCTTCCAGCGCTGCCCCTTCACGACGGTCGCGGGGCAGACGAAGCCGCCGAGCGAGGGCCCGTCGGGCCCCAGCAGCACCGGCATGTCCCCGGTGTAGTCGACGGCGCCCACCGAGTAGGGGGTGTCGTGGATGTTGGACGGGTGCAGGCCCGCCTCGCCGCCGTCCGTACGCGACCAGCGGGGTTTGGGCCCGACCAGGCGGACCCCGGTCCGGGCCGAGTTGAAGTGGACCTTCCAGTCGGCGTCGTAGAAGTCGCGGATGTCGTCCTCGGTGAAGAACTCGGGCGCGGCGTGCGGGCCTTCCACGGCTCCGATCCGCCAGGAGGCGCCGAAGGCCGGGCGGTCGGCGGTCGGCACCGGGGCGCCTGAGCGGGTCTCGGTGCCACCGTGCAGGACGTCGCCGGTCCGCAGGGCCCGGCCGCCGTGCCCGCCGAACCGGCCCAGGGTGAAGGTCGCCGCACTGCCCAGAAACGCGGGAGTCTCCAGGCCGCCCGCGAACAGGACGTATGTCCGAAGGCCGTGCCGGCCGGGGGCGCCGACGGTGAGGACCGCCCCCGCGGGGACGGTCACCGGCTCCCACTGGGGCACCGGTTCGCCGTTCACGGCCACCGGGGCCGGGGCGCCGGTCACGCACAGCGTCGTGGCGTGGCTGAAGCGCAGCGTGGGGCCTTGGAGGGTGCACTCCAGGCCGGGCGCGCCCTCGTCGTTGCCGAGGGCCCGGTTGCCGAGGCGGAACGACAGGTCGTCCATCGGGCCGCTCGGTGGGACGCCGACCTGCCAGTAGCCGGTGCGGCCGGGCCAGTCCTGGACGGTGGTGAGGGTGCCCGAGGCGGTGACCTCGATGCGCGGGGTCGGGTCGGTGATCCGCGCCAGGGTGGCGGTGGAGTGTCCGGCGGTCCGGAACTCCGCGTCGGCCAGGGCCGCGCGCACCAGCCCGAGGTTGGTCTCGATCCCGTCCACCCGGGTCGCGGTCAGCGCGGCGTCCAGGCGGCGGAGTGCCTCCGTCCGGTCGGCGCCATACGCGACGATCTTGGCCAGCATCGGATCGTACGACGTCGTCACCTCGGCACCGGTCTCCACCCAGGTGTCCACGCGGACGTCCGGGGGGAACGCGACGTTCGTCAGCAGTCCGGCGCTGGGCCGGTGCTCGCGGGTCGGATCCTCGGCGTACATGCGGGCCTCGATGGCATGGCCGCGCGGAGTTCCCGGATCGCGCACCACCGTGGTGTCTCCCTGGGCGAGCCGCAGCATCCACTCCACGAGGTCGATGCCGTAGATCTCCTCGGTGACCGGGTGCTCCACCTGGAGGCGGGTGTTCACCTCCAGGAAGTACGCCTCCTGGCGGGCCGCGTCGTACACGAACTCGACGGTTCCGGCCGAGCGGTAGCCGACCGAGGCGCACAGATTTCGGGCGGACGCGGCGAGCGAGGCCCGGACGGCATCCGGCAGGCCGGGAGCCGGGGCCTCTTCCAGCACCTTCTGGTTACGGCGTTGGAGGGAGCAGTCCCGGTCCCCCAGGGCGACGACCCGGCCGAGACCGTCACCGAAGACCTGCACCTCGACGTGGCGGGCCTGCTCCACCAGCCGCTCCAGGAAGACTCCGTGGGAGGAGAAGGACGCCGAGGCGACGCGCTGCACCCGCTCCCAGGCGTCGGCGAGTTCGTCGGGGCCGTGGCAGGCCCCCATGCCGATGCCGCCTCCGCCGCCGGTCGCCTTCAGCATCACCGGGTAGCCGATCCGCTCCGCCGCGGCGTGGGCGGCGGGGAGATCGGGGAGCAGGCCGGTGCCCGGGGCGAGCGGGACTCCGGCGCGCTCGGCGGCGGCGCGCGCGGTGTGCTTCGCGCCGAACAGCTCAAGCTGCTCGGGCGAGGGACCGACGAAGACGATCCCCGCCGCCTCGCAGCGGCGGGCGAACTCCGCGTCCTCGGAGAGGAATCCGTACCCCGGGTGGATCGCTCCCGCGCCCGTATCCTTGGCGGCCCGGAGCACCAGATCGGCGTTCAGATACGAGTCCTTGGCGAGGGCGGGGCCCAGCCGCACCGCCGTGTCGGCGAGCCTGACGTGCGGGCTCGACCGGTCGGGGTCGGAGAAGACGGCGACGGTGCGCAGGCCCAGGCGGCGGGCCGTGCGGATGATACGCGCGGCGATCTCGCCCCGGTTGGCCACCAGCAGGGTGTCGAAGCGGTCGAGGTTCACGGGGCGGCCCCGGTGATCGTCATCTCCACCGCCGTGGGCTCGAAGCCGTTGCAGGGGTTGTTGATCTGCGGGCAGTTGGAGACGAGGACGAGCACATCGGCCTCGGCGCGCAGGGTGACCCGCAGCCCGGGCGCCGAGATGCCGTCCACGATGCCGAGCGTGCCGTCCTTCTCGACCGGCACGTTCATATACCAGTTGATGTTGGACACCAGGTCACGCTTGCCGAGGCCGTGCCGGGCCCCCTCGGCCAGGAAGTTGTCCACGCACGCGTGCTGGGACCAGGTGTGGTGGCCGTACCGGAGGCTGTTGGACTCCTTGGAGCAGGCGCCGCCGACCGTGTCGTGCCGCCCGCATGTGTCCTCGACCACCGTCATCAGCGGGGTGTGCTCGTTCGACAGCAGCACGGAGCCCGTGGTGAGGAAGATGTTGCCCTGGGCGTGGATGGTGTCGGGCGCGCTGTAGCGCACGGTGGTGTCGTGGGCGTCGTAGACCAGGAAGTCGACCGCCTGGTTGCCGTGCAGATCGGTGATGGTGAGCAGGTCACCGGCGGGGACGACGGCCGACCAGGCCGCCCGCGCGGGGACGACGGTGACCGTGCGCTCGGACTCGTCCGTCCGCGCGGGCCGCGAGGCGGGCGCGGGGTGTGCGGTGGTCATGCGAGCCCCCTGGCGGTGAGGAATTCAGCGGTGTTGAGGAAGGCGCGGCGGCCTTCGGGGGTGGCGTCCCACAGCGGGTCGCCGGGCGCGGTCGGCGCGGCCCGCCAGGCCAGTACTTCCAGCGGGGTGCTGGTGTACTCGGCGCGGGGGTCGGCGGGGTGGGGAACGTTGGCGATCAGCACGGTCAGGTCCTGCTCGGCGCGCAGGGTCACCCGGGCGCCGGGGCCGGCGGAGCCGGTGAAGTTCACGGAGCCGTCGTCGGCCGCCCGCACGCCCTGGAAGAAGGAGATCGACGGCGGCAGGTCTCGCGGCTCCAGCCCGTTCTTGAGCGCGGCCAGCTTGAACAGCTCACGGCCCGCGGGCGAGGCGGACTGCGGGGTGCCGTTGCCATAGCGCTCGGTGTTCCGCACGAGGGTGGAGGTGCCGCACAGCGCGTCGTGTCGGCCCGAGTCGTCCACGACGACGGAGGCGAGCACACGGCCCTGGTCGGAGAGGAGCAGGCTGCCCTCGCCCAGGTAGGCGTTCCACTGCACCTTGACGGTGTCGGCCGCGTTGAGCCGCTCCCAGGGTCGGTCCGCGACGTAGAGCAGCAGATGGGCACAGGCGTCGCCGCGCAGGTCCGTGAGCCGGAGTTCGGTGCCGCGGGCGAGGACCCGGTGGCTGTAGTTGCCGCCCGCCACGGTCTCCGCCCACACGAGATGGCCGGCCTCGCACGGTGGGGAGGGCCAGTCGGTGGCGGGCACCACGGGCATGGCCTCGGCGCGGGTGCCCTCCTGAGCGCGGGCGTGGTCCCGGGCTTCGTACGTCGTCGCTGTCGCCATCGGTCGCCTCCATTTCTGTCGCTTGACAGAAATTAGGGGGAGGGTGCGTCGGCCGCGTTGCCCGCCTGTTGCGGCCCGGTTACCCGGCCCTCACCGTGGTCGGCGGACGGGGCGCGGGCGCGGATGTGCGACGATCGCCCCATGAGCACTCCAGGAAAGCGGGTGGGCCGGCCGCGCGCCGCGGGGCGGCTCGACAGCGGTCTGTCGCCGCGCGACGAACTGCTCGCCGCCGCGGCCGAGTTGTTCACCACCCGTGGATACGCGGCGACGACGACACGGGCCGTCGCCGAGCGGGCCGGCATGCGGCAGGCCACGATGTACCACTACTTCGCGGGCAAGGAGGACCTCCTCGCCGAGCTCCTGGAGTCCACGGTCACCCCCTCGCTGGCGCTGGCGCACCGGCTGCTCGCGGCCGACGAGGCCGCGCCGCCCGAGGCCCGTCTGTGGTTTCTGTGCAGCTCCGATGTGCGCCTGCTGTGCGGCGGACCGCACAACCTCGGAGGCCTCTACCTCCTGCCCGAAGTGCGCAGCGAAGGCTTCGCCGGCTTCCACCACGTGCGGCTGGAACTCAAGGAGGCGTACGGCCGGCTGCTCGCCGCGACGGAGAGCTGCGGGTCGCTCGACAAGGGCGAGCTGGCGCTCCGCACGGATCTGGTCTTCGGGCTCATCGAAGGGGTCATCCTGATCCACCGCTCGGACCCCGACCGGCCCACCGACGCGTTCGCGGCCGCGACGGCGGATGCGGCGCTGCGAGTCGCGGGCGTGGCGGAGGGGGCACTGGCCGGGGTCCGGGAGCAGGCGGTGGGGCTGGCGTCGGTATGACCGCCGGCCCTGAGAGCAGGCCCGCTACGGGCGGGGGGAGGCGGGCGAGAGCCGCGCGGCGGTCTCGGCCGGTGCCGGCGACGAGGAAGCCGAGTCCGTGGCGCGGGCCCGCCGCTTCCGGTAGGCCGCGCCGAGCAGTACCGAGCCGCCCAGGAACAGCGCGGTGAACCACTGGAAGTACCAGTGACCGCCCGACGGGTCGTAGACGGCGACGCGCGGCCAGGCCAGGTTGACGGTCATGAACAGGCCATAGACCAGGGCGAGGGCGTTGATCGGCAGCCCCCAGCGCCCGAGTGAGAACAGCGGCTTGCCCGTCTCGTCCACGCCTCCCGCCATGTCTCCTGCCGCGGGCAGGCCGCCGCGCAGCCGCCGCACCAGCATGGGGCCCGTCACCATCGCGTACGCCAGATACAGCATGGCGATGCAGGTCGTGCCGATCGCCAGGAACGCCTCCGGCGAGGCCAGGTTGAGCAGGCACAGGCCCGCCGCGCCCACGCCGACCACCAGGGCCGGTCCCTTCGGCATGCCGGTGGACGGAGACACCTTCGCCAGCGTCCGCGAGGCCGGCAGCACCCCGTCCCGCGCCATCGAGAAGAGCATCCGGGTCGCGGAGGTCTGGATCGCGAGCGTCGCCACGGCGATGGCCACCACCACGTCGGCCAGCAGGGCCTTGCCCACCCCGTCGCCGAGGCTGCTGGTGAGGACGTACGACAGCCCGTCCGAGGCCAGCCGCCCGTCGGTCAGGCTGGGCGCGGCGAGCAACCCCCCGAGCACCAGCAGGGTGGCCAGCACCCCGGCGGAGACGAGAGCGGTGAGGATCGTGCGCGGCGCGGTGCGACGGGGATTGTGGGTCTCCTCGCTCATCTCTCCCGCGCTGTCGAAACCGATCAGGACGTAGGCCGCGGCGAACGAGCCGACCAGCACGGCCGTGACCGCCCCGCCCTCGCCGCCGGTGTGCAGGGTGACTCCCGTGCCCCGCTCGGCGTGGGTGAACAGCAGCACGATGATCAGGACGGCGCCGACGATCTCGGCGGTGACCCCGATTCGGTTGACCACCGAGAGCACCTTGTTGTCGAGGACGTTCACGACGGTGGTGAGCGCGAGGAGCGCGACGGCGAGAACGGCGGCATTGGCCGCGCCCGAGGCGGAGAAGGGCGCCGGATCGCCCCCGAGGATCTGGAAGCCCGACCAGATCGCGGGCAGAACCATCTGCAGGGCGAGCGCGGCGGCCGCCACCACGACGATCTGGCCGATCACCATGATCCAGCCGGCGTACCAGCCGAAGGCGGGCGTGCTGAGCCGCGTCGACCACTGGTAGATCGCCCCCGAGATCGGGTAGCGGGCGGCGAGCTCGGCGAAGCACGCCGCGACCAGGAGCTGCCCGAGCAGCACGGCGGGCCAGGTCCAGAAGAAGGCCGCGCCACCGAAGGAGTAGCCGAACGCGAAGAACTGGAAGACGGTGGTCACGACGGAGATGAAGGAGAAGCCGGCAGCGAAAGAGGCGTACCGGCCCAGGGTGCGGTGCAGTTCCTGGCGGTATCCGAACCCGGCGAGCGCGGCTGCGTCGGCGGAGGCCGCCGCTTCCTCAGCTTCGGAGTGTGGTGCGGTGGCGGTCATGGCGAGCCCCAGTCACTGGTTCCTGTCGGATGACAGAAATTAGGGAGAGGGTGTTTCGCTGGCGTGTCGCGGCCGTGTCCATGTGGTCCCCAGGTGCTCACCTCAACCGTGCCGCGGCGCGCGGGCAGAGCCGCGTACCGGTTCAAAATGTCTGCATATCCGCTGAGCTGCTGTTTTGCCGAGTGATCAGCTTGCGCGGCGGTACTGACGCTCGGGTCGTCCAGGGGCGCGAGCTGATCCCGGGCTTGGTGAGGCCGATGTCCGTTGAAGTGGCGGGCATAGTCGTGCAGGACTCCCTCTGCGTGGCCGCGGTCGAAGATCAGCAGGCGGTCGGTGCACTCACCCCGTACGGAGCGTGCGAAGCGTTCCGCGTGCCGGTTGCAGTTGGGGCTGCGTGGAGGGATCTTGTCCACAGTGATGCCCTCACTGGAGAAGACGGCGTCGAACGCGGCGGTGAACTTCCCTTGTGTCCGAGGTGGCGCAGTTCGGCGTGGACGCGCCGGAAGCTCCATCGGGGATTCTCGGTGGCGAGCCGGATGACGAGTTCGCGCAGTTCCTCGGACAGCGGTGGGCGTCCTGGGGCGGCGATCAGGGTGCGGTCTGGCCGGCTTGGCTTGGGAGTGGTGATCTGCAGGCGCAGGACCGCGACCTCGTGTCGCAAGATCAGTATTTCGGCGTTCTCGGCGGCGGAGGAACGGGAGAGCAGGACCAGCCTCGCGAAGATCCGCGTGGCGATCAGGCAGAGCAGTCGCACGAGCGTAAGCGTTTGACCTGGGGCTTTGCGGCGGACCTGATCCGCCTGAATGCCTGGTGGAACGACTACCCCTTGGACCGCACCCGCACCAGCCACCTCACCCGACTCGAGCACACCCTCACCGCATAGCCACAATGGGCAACAGGGTCGGGCAGATCTCGTGCTCCCCATGCGACAGGGGGAAGGTGTGGGCTGAGGGCCTCGGTCGGCGTGTTTCCGCAGGTAGCCGGTGCTCGGGTGTCCCGGCTGCAAGGTGCCTGCCGCGTCAAGACGAGGTAATGCCCCTTGGCGTCCGCCGGCAGACGGGGCACTCCCAGGGCGTGAGCGCCCTATCGGGCTCGTACTCGCGCAGGGCGTGGAGGAGGTGGCTCTGGTGCCAGATCAGGGTCCGGCCCAGGAGTTCGGTGCGGCAGGTCTGTATCCAGCGCTCGATGAGGGAGTTCATCCGGGGTATCCGAATGCCGGTGGTGAGGATCTTGAGACCGGGGTAGGTCATCAGGGCGTCGAAGGCGGTTGTGAACTTCGAGTCGCGGTCGCGGATCAGGAACCGCGTCCGAGCTGCACGATCCAGTCCCCGGTCGGATGCGCGCTGGCACCCAGAATCCTGATGCGACGGGTGATGTGCTCGATGACGGCGAAGACGTACAGGCGCGCCCCTGTCAGCGTGCGGACTTCGAAGAGATCGCAGGAGAGGAGGGCCTCGGCCTGGCTGCGGAGGAAGTCGGCCCAGGTGGTGCTCTGCCGTTCGGGGGCGGGTGGGATGCCGTGCTCGCGGAGGATCTCCCGGACTGTGGAGGCGGCGACCTTGATCCCCAGGGCTGCGAGTTCGCCGTGGATCTGGCGATCTCCCCACGAGGCATTCTCCCTGGCCAGGCGCAGGACGAGGGCGCGGATCGAGCGGATGGTGCGGGGGTGTCCGCGCCGCTTGGGCATGCGGGTCGCGGCATGGCGCTGCCTGAGCAGCTCACGATGCCGGCGCAAGACCGTCTCGGGGCGGACCAGCAGCAGAAGGTGCCGCAGTCTGTCTTTGGGCAGGTGGTGCAGAAGGCCGGAGAGGACAGCGCGATCACTGTCATTGAAGGCAGGCTTGCCGACCTGGCGCTGCAGGACCAGCAGTTGGTGCCGGAGCACCAGGATCTCGATGTCCTTGACTCTGTCGCTCATCGGCAGGAGACGTAGGAACGCCAGGGTGTTGGTCGCGGTGAGGTAGCAGCGCGAGAGGTCATGATGCCGTCGGGGCCTTGTACAGGTGAAGATGCCGGGGTGAGCGTCGGCCAAAGTCGAAGATCTCTGAACAAGCTCTCACCTGCGTGGATGATTTACCGACACCCGCAGTGTCTTTATTGCCGTGCGGTGGTTGACCTGGGACTTTTCGATCGCCCAAGTATGGGCATGATCACTGATCGTGGGTCTGCGACTGCTCTATCTGATCTTCTGCCGACTGCTGGGCTGCTTCCTTGTGCTGGGCCGATCGGCCGCCGCGAACAACGCCGAGATCCTCGCGCTTCGTCATGAGGTCGCCGTGCTTCGCCGGCAGATCGAGCGCCCGTAGCTCTCATGGGCCGATCGTGCCGTGCTCTCCGCTCTGGCACGGCACCTTCCAACCGCCTTACGCCGCCACCGGCTGGTCACCCCAGGCACACTGCTGACCTGGCACCGCCATCTCGTGCGCTGGAAATGGCGCGCCAAACCCCAACCGGACCCGGCCGACCACCGCTGGCGGAGGGGACGGTCGCGCTCATCCAGCGCCTGGCGCGAGAGCACCCGACCTGGGGATACGTCAGGATCCAAGGCGAGCTCCGACGGCTCGGTCGTAGGGTTGCCGCCGCCACGATCCGGAGCGTTCTGCGCCGCTCCGGTCTGCCGCCCGCACCGCAGCGCGCCTCCCAGCAGACCTGGCGGTCCTTCCTGCGCTCCCAGGCCCACACGCTGCTCGCCTGCGACTTCATGCACGTGGAGACCGTCTTCCTCAAACGTCTCTACGTCTTCTTCGTCATGGAGATCGCCACCGGGCGCGTCCATGTCCTGGGCGTCACCGCCCACCCTACGGGCGCATGGGTCACTCAGCTCGCCCGCAACCTGCTCATGGACCTCGGCGACAGGGCGGGGTGCTTCCGGTTCCTCATCCGTGACCGGGACAGCAAGTTCACCGCCGCGTTCGAGTCTTCACCGGCAACGGCACAGCCGTCATCCCGACGCCGCCGCAAAGCCCGCGGTCGAACGCGTTCGCCGAACGATGGATACGCACGGCCCGCGCCGAATGCACCGACAGAATCCTCATCACCGGCGAACGACACCTCCGTGCCGTCCTCACCACGTATGCCGAGCACTACAACACCGGACGGGCCCGCCGCAGCCTCGACCTACGAGCACCCGACGACCACCCGAGCGTCACCCCCTGCCCGCTGCCGTAGTCCGACGGCGACAGCTACTCGGCGGCCTGCTCAACGAGTACCACACCACGCCACCCCAACGACTTCTCCATCCACAAGAAACACCCAGCTCAGCAGCCTGATCGGGATATTGACACCCTTCAGCTTCAGGCATCCTCCACAAATACCAACATGCGGCGTGACCTGCATGGATGAGGTTTCCGGCAAGGGCAATGCCATCCGGCCTGCGGCACATGTATGCCCTCGGCCCCGCGCCCGCCCCCCGCTGCCGTCCGGCTCCGCTGCCGGACAGCCGACCACCTTGGGCTGTGCGACGATGGCTTCGGTAGCCCTATCCGATTCGATACCTCATCCGCGATGTCGGCCTCGACATCCCCGCAGTCAAACGCCTACCCGGGCAGAGGACTGGCACACCGCCGACGCACTCCGGAATGCGAGGCGGTGCGGCGCATGGCACATTGGTCGTGAGGGCCGCGCAGTGCCAGGCAAGCGCTGGGCCGGCCGCGTGCAGCCTGTCCCTCCGTGGCCGCCGGTGCCCGAGGATTGCGGATGACATAGCGCAGCAGGTCATCACTCCTCCCGTAAGCCAGTGTCGCGGTCACGTCCCGGCTGACGAACTGTGGGGTAGGCGTATGCACCGAATACACTCGATTCGTTACTCGGCTGCTGCCGCGGTCGGCATCTCCTTTGCCATGTCCGCACTCGTCCCCACGCACGCCGACGCTACGGGCCCGTCGGCGACACCCTCCCCAACCGCCTCCAAACCCACCATCGTGCTGGTCCACGGTGCCTGGGCCGACGCCTCCAGCTGGAACGGCGAAGTCAAGATCCTCCGGAGCGCGGGGTACCAGGTACGTGCCATCGCCAATCCTCTGCAGAACCTGACCACCGACTCGCAGACGGTTGCCGACTTCCTCAAGACGGTGCACGGCCCGGTGGTGCTCGTCGGACACTCCTACGGGGGCAGTGTCATCACCAACGCCGCTGCGGAGACCAAGAACGTCAAGGCCCTGGTCTACGTGGACGCGGCCGCGCCCGCCGTCGGAGAGACCACCGGATCCGTGAGCGGCTCCACCTCGGCACTGAATGCGCCGGCCAGCAAGCTGTACGACACCGCGGCATACCCCCAGGCCCCGTCCGGCGGGCAGAACCTATATCTGAAGAAGGACATATTCGTCAAGGACTTCGCAAGTGACCTGCCCACCAACCAGGCCGAAAACCTGTGGGCGACGCAGCGCGCCGCCTCGACGATCGCGTTCAACACGCCGTCGCGGCACGCAGCCTGGAAGACCATCCCGTCCTGGTACTTCATCAGTTCAGGCGACCGGATCATCACCCAGCAGTCAGAAGAACACATGGCTCGTCGCGCCCACGCGAAGACGACAGTCTTCCAAGGCGGGTCACATCTGACCCTGATCTCGCACCCTGACGCGGTAGCCAAGGTCATCAGCGCAGCGGCCGGCTCCGTTGGCTGACACCCGTAACGGCGACCGCTCGGGCCTCCTCCGATGCGTCGGAGGAGACTCAGAGGCGCTCGCGGACCTGGGGGCGGGGCGCTCGTACTTCGATCCGCGCCTCAGGTGCCGGGCGAGTACGCCTGCCCTCTGGGTGTGTGGGCGATCAGGCGTGCCCGGCGCGGGGTGATGATGTCGCGGAAGGCGGGGTCGGTGAGGAGTTGACCGGGGCGATGCTGTGAGGATGGTCGGAGTACCAGCAGGTGAGGGCTTGGCGTAGCGTGCCCCAGGCCCCCTCGGGGTCGCCGACGGCGACAAGCTCACGGGCGCGATCGAGAGCCTGTTGAAAGGCGGGGGGCTGGGGGAGGACGGGCGGGACGAAGGCCTCGCGGCGTGCGCGCCAGTACTCCTCGCGGTCCGGGCCCTCGGGGGAGCCGACGCCCGTTTCCGATAGGTAGTCCGCCACCTTCCAGGCGTACTGGTCCGGCCTGGCGTTCGAGGCGTCCCCGGCGGCACGCAGGTAGAGCGGGACCACTTCGGCACGAATCCGCTCTTGGCCCACGGCTGCCACGACGTGGGCGTTACACAGCACGTCGCTCCCCAACGTGAAGTGCGCTGTCCCGAGGTTCAGGAACGCGTCAAGAATTGGCCGCAGGTACCGTCCGGTGCCCGCCCCCTTGTCGGCGGCCCGGCCGAACACGACCAGCGCGGCGTCGGCCTCGCCGCGCAGCGCCAGGGCCCGTCCCTCGGCGACCAACTCATCCACCCCTTCGGGGCGCACCGGGCGGCCGGCACGGCCGCACCTCCTGCCAGGTGCGGGCCCGGGCGTACTTGCGGACCGTGCGGCGGTCCAGGCCGAGTTCGCGGGCTACTGCGCTGTAGGGCCGGCCCGTGTCGGTGAGGGTGTGTACGGCTTCGAAGAGCCTTCTGGCGTGACGCCCGGCCCGGGTGTCCGCCGCGGCGTCCTCGACGGTCTCCCTGGCCGGAGACGGGATGAATTCCGCAGTCGGTGGCAGTGCCGTGGGCAGGCAGCCACGGTGCGCGGCAGCGATGTCCTGGACGCGGCGGGACAGCCCCTGCCAGAGGTGAAAGCGGCCGCTGACCTGCACGGCCTCGGGGGCGCCGTCCGTGATGCCCTGCCGGTAGGTGAGGGAGCCGTCACGACAGACGATCTCGACACCTGGATGCTCGTGCAGCCAGCGGCTGAGCTGTTCGGCATCCCGTCCCTCCCAGAGTGTGAGGGGCAGCCGGGTGGTGGCGTCGACCAGGAGGGTTCCGAAGGTGTCACCGTAGAGAGCGAAGTCGTCCACGCCCAGCACCCGGGGCGTGGGAAGGGCTGGCAGTGACATGCGCATCAGCTGTGACAGGACGGTGCAGCGCGAGAGCGTGATGTTCAGGATCCGCAGCATCCGGGCTCCGCCTCGGCCCGCCAGCTGCACGCCCACTGCCTCGACCAGGTGCTGCAGCAGCGGCGTGCGCCGCTGGTAGCGCACGGTCAGACCCGGCACCTGCTCGGCGAGTGTGGTCTTTCCGCACGTGGCGTTCTCGCAGTACAGACGTCGCACACTCAGCTCGATCAACACGGCACGGCCGCCCAGCGACGCATCGGCCAGTCGCCTGACGTAGCGGCTGTGACACCACCCGCTCTACGTTCCGCAGCCCGTGCACTCTGCTGGCACACCGGATCTCGTATGGGCCTGGATCACGACGACAGGGCCAGAAACATCGACCGAGGCCACCAGCACATCCGCCAACTGCGGTAACAGCGAGTCCAGTTCAACAGAGCACACCCACAGGCTGCCCGCTATGCGGACGGGCCGACCGCCACCCCGAGATGATCTCCGGCTACGAAAATCTTGCCAGAGCCGTCAACGTGCACAAGCGTGTACGGGGAAACGTGCACAGCTCTAACGGTCTCGCGCCGTGGCGACCGTCAGATTGCGACCGTGGTGTTGAGATCTCCGGTACTCGCGGAGCAACGGCCGCATTTTCGTGAGCGATGTAGCAGAGAGTAACGAATTCGAGGAGACCGACACCCGATCGATTACGGACTTCGAGCGGTCAGCAGCAGATCAGGATGGCGTCCAACAGGCGGCCGTAGTCGTCACGGCGTGCTGACCGGACTACCTCCGCGACTGCTGGCGGTACCGACCGGGGGCCAAGCCGTACTCTCGTTTGAACGCTTTGGCGAAGGCGAATTCGGAGGTGTATCCGGTGCGCTGGGCGACGGTCTGTACCGGCTTGTCGCTGTCGCGCAACAGTCGCGCCGCCAGGGTCATCCGCCACCAGGTCAGGTAACCCAGCGGCGGTTTGCCGACCAGCGAGGTGAACCGGCGGGAAAAGGCCGCGCGCGACAGTCCGGCTTTCGCACCCAGCGCTTCGACCGTCCACTGCCCGGCGGGTTCCTGGTGGATATGGCGCAGCGCTGCGGTGATCGCCGGATCGCGCAGCGTCGCGGCCCACCCGGTGGCCGGGCCGTCGTCGGTTTGCTCCTCGAGCCAGGCCCGCAGGATGTACAGCAGCATGATGTCCAGCAAGGCCGACACGACCGCTTCGGTTCCGTGGCTGGGGTTGGCGATCTCGTCACCGAGCAGATTGACGGCAGCATGTAGCGGGGTGCGGTGGCCGAGACGTGCCGGAAGGTGGATGACCTCGGGCAGTTCCTCGAACAGCGGATGTGGCCGGGTCTGGTCGAGCGTGTATGCGCCGCACAGCAGGACCGTCGTGGCTCCCTCGCCGTCGTCGGCGCTCGGCGCTATCTCCCGCAGGGATCCCGAGGGTGCGCCCGTCAGGGACGTCAACGGGCTGTCGGCCAGAGCGTGCCCGCAGCCGTGCGGAAGGCACACCACATCGCCCACGCTCAGGGCGATCGCGGCGCCCGCTGGCGGGATCAGCCAGCATGTCCCTTCCAGCACCACATGGAAGCCGGCCCCGGAGAACGGCTCGGCCCGCACTCCCCACGGAGCGTGCTTGCGGATTTCACTGGAATGCGGGCGCCCCGTACGCATGACGCCGATCGCATCGCTGAGCACGTCCATCGCCAGATCGTATCGCGAGGCCGCTGCGCACAAGACGATCAGATATGAAATGGAGACGGCAAGCCATGGGGAGCGGCTCCCGACCTCCATACGCTGAGTGCGCCAAACAGATTGACCGATCGGTCTACCAGAAGGGCAGGACATGAGCCTGTACACCGCCGTCGCGACCGCGACCGGCCGCGACGGCCGCGCCTTCAGCTCAGACGGCAAGTTGGACGTCGAGCTGGCCCTCCAGAAGGAGTTGGGCGGCACCGGCGACGGCACCAACCCCGAGCAGCTCTTCGCGGCGGGCTATGCGGCCTGCTTCGCCACCTCCATGCAGTTGGTGGCGCAGAAGAAGAAGATCGACGTCACGGGCATGTCGGTCGCCGCCGAAGTCGGCCTCGTCCCCAACGGGCAGGGCGGCTTCCAGCTCGAAGTCAGCCTGCGGACGAAGCTACCGGACAGCCTGCCCCGGGAAGTCGGTCGCGAGCTCATCGAGGCCACCCACCAGGTTTGCCCGTACTCCAACGCCACGCGCGGCAATATCCCGGTCGAGTTGCTCACCGAGTAACCATCGCCCGCTGAACGCCACCCGGACATCTGCTCTGGCCTCCGCTGGAAGAACAGGCGGACCGGTTCCGCAGACCGCTTCGACGGACCGGGTCACCTGGTGGGGCAGCAGGGGCTGCAGGACGGAGTACTCGAACGTGCCGACCTTGATGCGGGCGGTCGGGTTGCGGAAGACGATGCCGTTCTTCTTCGCCCAGCCGAACAGCGACCGCAGGGCGACGAGGGTCTGGCGCCGTTCGTGCCCGTGGAGAGTCTTGACGTGGGCGAGGACGTCGTCGCGGGTGATTTCGCGCGGGTGGTCGTAGCGCTCGGACCATTCCAGCAGGGCGGGACGTACGGCGTTGAGGTAGGCCCAGACGGTGGCCTGGTGGCGGGGGCGGGTGCGTGGTCCGCCGTCGCGCAGGGTGCGGTTCCAGCTCTCGGCTTCCCGGCGGATCCCGGCAGCAAGGCCGTTGAGCCGCTTCTCCAACCAGTCCTCGTAGGACGGCCTGCGGTCGTCGACCAGGATGTTCATCGCTTCCAGGACCTCGGCGGTTCGCTCGATGCTGCTGTCCAGGGCCCGCAGCGGCGCGATGATCTCCGAGTAGCGGATGACGTCGCCCTCGGTGTGCGGGGACAGCAGCACGACCAGGGCCCGGTCTACGTCGAGACGGACGCGGCGGCTCCAGCCGCGGGCCTCGGCCAGGCCGTGCGCGAGGTGGCGTCCCCAGGCCAGCCAGGGACTGGCGGGATCGGGGTGCGCATCGCGGTCGAAGCGGTGGTAGTCGCGGGGGACGCCGTCGAACAGAACCGGCTGGCACCAGTGGCTGACCGGCCGGACAGCAGCGGGCGGTGGCGGTTTGCGTGGGCGCCCCCGTCGGCCGTGGCCTCGGGGTCGCGGCGTGGTGGAGGAGCCGCGGTGGTGGTGCATACCGATGAAGAAGAGCTGAAGGTCAGCGACCTGACGAAGCCAGGGTGCCATCACGTGCCCGGCCGAGGTCGGCTTGCCAGTGGCTATGCGGATGTTCCGGCGGGCCTGGCACCAGCACAGTCGGCAGTAGCCGGACTTCAGCGGCTGTCGCCGGCGGCAGGCCCCGCACTCGCCGGCGGCGTGCTGACGAGCGAACTGCCAGCAGGCCGGGCAGAGCCTGCCCGTGAACACGCCCCAGGCCAGGCAGCCGTCACAGCTGGTAGCGGGCTTGCGGTAGCCCTTGCGCGGACTCACTGCGTCACATCGGCGGCAGGGACCGGCTGTCCCGCCGACGCGGGACCACCGCCGGGGCCGGACCGGATGCGGCGGCCTGCTGGCCGGCCTCCTCGCCGGGGCGGCGGACCTTGTCCGGTTCGGGGATCAGCAGGTCGCCGATCTCGCAGCCGAGGACGACGCAGATGACGTCCAGGTCCTCCAGCTTGAGGGAGACCGGCTGGCCGGACCACAGCCCGGACATCTTCCCCGCCGAGATCACCAACCCGTGTTCTGCCAGGCCTCGTTGGAGCTCGGACGCCTTCCAGATACCCTTGTTCGCGGCCGTCAGCCGCAGGTTCCACCTCATCGGATGAGCCCTTCCAGCCGTTTCGCGGCTCGCTCGGTCCCGGCGACCCAAGCGTCCTCGACCCGGGTCTGCTGGACGTGGACGTATCGCATCGTTGTGGCGATCCAGGAATGTCCCAAAACCTCCTGAATCGCGAGCAAGCCCAGTCCGTTCTCATAGAGTTGGGACGCTCAGAAATGCCGCAGGACATGCGGCGTCAGCCTCTCGCCCCACCCCGGCAGATGCGCCTTGGCTGCCTCCTTGAGCCCGCCGCGCAAGGCGTCGTCGCCCACCCGACGCAAAGAGCCGTCGGCGTTCTTGCGCTTCGAAGGGAACAGCGGGGCGCCCGGGCGGGTGTGGTCGTCGTCGAACTGGCCCCAGACGTCCTCGATGAACCACCGCAGCGTGCGGTCAGCCCCGTTGATCAGCGGCACCATCCGCTCGCGCGGCCCGGAGCCGCGGGTGCCCTTGCCGTGGCGGACGTGGAGCTTGCCGAAGCGGCCCAGCTCCCACTTGATGTCGGCCAGGTCCAGCTTGCACGCCTCGCTCACCCGCAGGCCGACCCGGGACATCAGCTTCGACGCGGTGTAGTTCCGGGCGGTCGGGGCGAACTTGCGGCAAGTGGCCAGCTCGCCGCCCCAGCCGGTGAACAGCGTCCCGACCTCCGGCTTGGTCGGCGGGATCCGCAGCTGGGCATCCTTGGCCCCGCGCGGCCGGTTCATCTCGTCGATCGGGCACTCGACCACCCGGCCGGTCAACCGGTGGAGCTCGACCTTGTGCCGCAGCTCCAGGAACATGAAGTACGTCGTCAGCGCCTGCGACCGGGCCAGCCGGGTACCGCTGGGTGACTGCCGCAGCACCTTCCCGAAGTACGTGTCGGCGTCTGCGGGCTCCATGTCCCACAGCGGCCGGCCGAACCATGTGCGCATCTGGTCCAGGTGCCCGACGTCCCCGCGGATGGTGCCGTCCGCCAGACCCGCCGAGGCCCGCGCGAGGACGAATCCGGACAGCACGTCGGTCTCGAACCGCTCCAGCTCCTCCGCCGACGCGGGAGCCCAGTGTTCACGCAGGTCCCGTACGACTGCCAGCGCCGCCAACCCGAGCCCCCTCACCTTCGGTCCGACTGTGGATCGGTCGGACGAGGTGAGAACGCTTCAAGAATCCCGAAGTTACGTCACAAGGCCACAGAGCACCCGAAGGAGGAAGAACCCCCTGGCCACAGGGCCGGGGACTCAGCGGGGCTCAGGAGAACTCACGGGATGTCGCACACATCCGCGAGTGCCTGGTCGCGACCTCGCAGTCCGCCCAGATCACCGTGGCCGGCGACCCGCTCGAATGGCGCCCCCACGACTTCAGAAGGATCTTCGTGACCGACGCCATCCGCTCCGGACTGCCCCCACACATCGCCGCGAAGATCTGCGGACACGCCGCTTTGGACACGACCATGGGCTATGCCGCGATCTACCCGGAGGACGTGATCTCCCATCACCGGGCCTTCATCGCCCGCCGCAGAACCGAGCGGCCCAGCGAGGAGTACCGCGAGCTCACCGCCACCGAGTGGGACGAATTCCTGGCCCACTTCGAACTCCGCAAGGTCGCCCTGGGGACCTGCGGCCGCGACTACGCAACCCCGTGCCAGCATGAAAACGCCTGTGTCAGATGTCCCCTACTGCTCGTGGACCCAGCCCAGATGCCACGCCTCCAAGAGATCCACACCAACCTCATCGACCGCCTCCAGGAGGCCAAGGTCCAGGGCTGGCTCGGCGAGGTCGCCGCCATCGAGACCACCCTGGCTGCCGCCGCCCAGAAACTTCAGGCCATGCGTGAGCGTGCAACTCAGCCGTCCACTGTCCACCTCGGCATGCCCGACTTCCGCCGCGACACCGGACGAAGCAGCGCCAAGCCTGGGGAGTGAGCGCTGGCGTGTTCCGAATCATCGGCCGGCGAAATTCCGGGCCACTCATGGAGCCGACTCGGCAGGATGCCCGGATGGAGATCCGAGCACCTGTACTCTCACGACAGCGCCCACCCCGTGCTACACGGAGCGAAGAACAGGGTCGATCTCGGCCAGGATTTCGTGCAGCTGACGAGCCCCCAGGGAAACGCGGTCGTCAGTGTCCCGCAACATCTCCTCGCACAACTGCAGCGCGTTGTCCCGGTCCTCGGAGGAGATGCCGAACACATCGAGGATTGCGGTGTGGATCCAATCGCTGTGATTGGAGTCGGCGACTGCCAGTGCGGAGGCGACCACCGCCAACCCGATCCTGTCCTTTCGCCGAAGCACGGCTTCCGCGGTCACCCGGGTGACAAAGGTGTCACCCGGGTCGAGCACGAGCTCCAGCAATGGCCCAAGGGCCTCCTGCATCTCGGCGAAGCCTGCCAGGCCGTGACCGGCATCCGCCCGGTCACGGTAGTCGTGGCTTCGCCCGAGCTCACCGAGCGCCATGACAGCTGCATGCCGCCGATCACTGTCCACCTGGCTGCCCACCCCTCCCGCGATTTCCGGTCAAAGTACCACCGAGACACCCTCCAGATGATCGCCGGGACAGGCCCAAGGTTCGTTCCGACGGGTCAAGGCGCCATAGGCTCCAGGACATGCACAGCACCTTGACGGAGCACGCCCGGTGCCTCTACGGAGACGAGTTCGGACCGACGCCTGAGTGCGACCTCGACCACCGGGAGCACTACTTCGTCGAGGAACTGACGTTCGCTGACGCGGATTCCATCCTCGCCATGCTCCGTGAGCTCTGCCCGCACGTGGTCGATGGTCGTCTGCCGGTCTGGGTTCGCAACCTGTCCTACCGGTTGGCGCTCCTGCAGCGACCTGATGAGCCGGCGCTGATGCGCGAGGCTGCCGAGAACTTGTGGCTGCACGGACCGGACTGGGATGGCGTCGCGGCGGACCTGACGAGGCGGGCGGATGCCCTTGAGGCCAGCTGAGTTGGGCTGCGTTGTGCGAGCCGGAGGCTGATCGACACCACGGTGACGGTGCGACACACCCGGATACGCCCGGACGCCGAGACTGTTGCCCACTACTTTTAGTAACTCGCTCGCGGTTGGCCCCGTCGGTCCGTGAGCTGGGCAGTTCGGATAAGCAAGCATCAGATGCCCCGTCTTGCGGCCAGATCCCGAGCAGATGCCCCGCCTGAAGGAGATCCACGCGAACCTGCTCGACCGGCTCCAGGAAGCCAAGGAACAAGGCTGGCTCGGCGAGGTCGCCGCGATCGAGGCCAGTCTCGCCGCCGCCGAGCAGAAGCTCGCCGCGATGCGCGAGGTCGCGGCCCGGCACACCGCCGTCCACCTCGGCATGCCCGACTTCCGTGCCACCGCCGGCAGACACACCGCCGACTCAGCAGAGTGACACCTCGCCGAGGTCCGCGACACGCCCGACGACGTCCTGCTCCCTAACTTCTCCACCACTACTTTCCGTGGTGGAGACGGGCTGGAAAACCAACTGAGGTCCGAGCTGGGCTAGTTCGGATAAGAGCAGTTGGGCTCGCTGGGTCTCGTTTTGAATGCCCAAGTATGGGCATGATCAGTGATCGTGGGTCTGCGACTGCTCTACCTGATCTTCTGCCGACTGCTGGGCTGCCTCCTCCGTCTTCGTCGGCAACGGTACAGCCGTCATCCCAACGCCGCCGCAAAGCCCACGGTCCAACACATTCGCCGAACGATGGATACGGAGCGGCGCAAGCATTCCGCCCACCGGCATCCTCGGCAGCCTCGTCGATGGCGCTGGAAGGAGAGCAACGTCATCCGTACCAGGTGATGTTGCAGACATAGATGCAGTGGTGGCGTGGTACTGAGAGGAAGCTGATGAAGCCGCGTCCGCCGAGAATGTCGAATTCTCGGAGTCCGCCTTCTCGGTCGAAGGGTCGACCTACCTTTGCCGCGTCGACTCCCAGCGCGGCGAGTTCGGTCGCCAGCCGTTCGACCTCTGCCACGACGCCTGGTGCAAGTCCGTCGGCGACGTGCTCCTCGCTTGGGCTGTACTCCCAGGTCCAGTCGGTCACAGCCCGGCCTCGGCCTCCGCCGCCTTGCGGATCTGCTGAATTTCGTGGATGGCCGCCGTCGGGTCCTGTTCGGCCATATCGACAATCTGCTCGAGTTCACGGAGGTGGGCGGCGCGTTCCGGATGCCGCTCGATGGCGACGAATACGGCCCATGAGTGGACGAAGGCCCGCAGGGGTGCGAGGCTCTGTGTCTGCTGTGCGTTTGTGGTCGCCTCGAACAGGTGCTGAGTGAGCGCAGGGATTCTGCTGGGAGCGATCCGAGCGACAGCTGCGCGGAGGGCGTCAGGGGTGAGGTCAGGCATGGGGATAAGGGGTCCATACGGGCCGTCTGGCTGCGCGCTCACGATGACCTCCGGTACGTGGTTTGCTCGTCGCACCATACCGTGGGGGCGCGGCAGCCGTGGGTGACTCCAGTCTGCTCCGCACGCCGTCGCATGGCCTATCTGTCGCGGTCGGGGAGTAGCTGATTGCCGCGTTCTCCGTAGCGCGCAAGAGCGCAGTTCGGATCCGAAACGAGCGCTACGGTGCGGTACGAATGGTTGCGGAGAGTGGTCACTGGGCTGGGGGTCAAGGGGTTGCAGGTTCAAATCCTGTCGTCCCGACCAGCATCATCGCAGGTCGGAGGCCGTTTCCGCGGGTAGCGGAAGCGGCCTTAACCATGTCCGGGCTGGGAGCAAGTGGGAGCCCTCTGGGAGCCCTCGTGCTCCCAACTCGCAGATGTGTCAACCGTGTCCGATTCGTCCGTCACCCGATCCGGTAGACCTACAACGCCGTACCGCGCCCTTGTGCGCCGTCGTCAACCGTAGGCCCCCGACGTCACCCGATCGATGCGGATGCATTCTGCATCGAGAGGCATAAGAACCCCTTGTCGGCTCTCGACCCCCTTTCGGGGTGGGAGCACGGTCTCGTGCTCCCCATGCGACAAGGGGAGGGTGAACCGCTGGTGATCTCTTCGGGCCGGTTTTCGCAGGCAGCTGGCACGTGGGGTTTCTGGCTGCCGGGGTGCGCCCCGCGTCAAGGCAGGGCAAAGCCCCTTGTCGTCCGCCGGCAGATGGGGCACTCCCAGGGCGTGAGCGCCGTATCCGGCTCTGTGGCGCCGTAGCGAGACAGCCGGCAGGTGCCCTCGCGCGTTAAATAGTGTGCCAAGCGACTGCTGGGCTGGCCGCAGAGGGTCTCCGCAAGGGGGCGAGGCTCCGGCCCGGTCGTCCTTGGGATGGAGGGCCAGCGGGATGGCCGGGCCGTGCCTGGACGGTGGCGCGCGAAGTGACGAGCTGCTGGCCAGGGGATCGCGACAAATCTGGTGCTGCCGTTACGCGGTGACGGTCGGTTGAGCCTCTCAACTTGTGCCGGGTCGCGGTGCCCGGCCCTTCGCGAGGGGAACTGGATGGATACGGCAACCGTGATCCTGGCCATCGACGCGGTTTCGAAGCCGAAGGCATCGAAACCCTGAAGCCCGCCTCACGGCCTCGCGGATGAACGCGATCTGCGAGAGAGCCATCGGGACACCGCGGCCTGAACTTCTCGATCAGGTGCTGCTTCGGAACGAGACCCACGATCGGCAAGTCCTCCACGTCTACGCCCGGCCAGCGAGTAACAGGTATGTGGCCTGATCTGCCGCGACGGGTTTCTGAACGGCACACGCTGAGCGCCCGCCTCGCGCGGCAGCAGGAGGCTTACCGTGAGGAGGTGGCGAGGCTGCGCAAGGCCCTCGAAATCGCGCAGGGCGAGAGCCTCGACCTGCGCAGGCGCCTGGCCCGCTACGAGGCAGGCTGAGTCCGCAAAAGGGCATGTCCCTCCGATTGCCGACAGTCATCAAATTCCCCACCCCAAGTGGGTTCGGCGCCAGGCAATTCCCCACCCTCGCGGTCTCGTTTCTCCATGGCAGGGACAAGGCATGCTCATGTAGAGGGCTTGAAGCAGCAGGTCCTCGCCGATCCGAAGCGTTCCGCGCGATGGTCGTCTCGTGCGGCCCGGCCTCCATCCAGGGCTCGAAGCAGGACCATGGGGCCGCGGTGGCGCCACACCGGGGCCTTGGCCAGTGTGAGAGTCAGGGGGCTCTACGTTCTTGATTGGGTTGATCGAGCCATTCGTAAGGTTGGGTCGCCCAGGGGTGCTGGGTGTGGCTATCAGGCGGCTGCCGTCTCGTGGCTCCCCCCGCTTCGCCGCTCGGCACCCCACGACGACTCGGCCGCCGATTAGGAAGTGCGAACAAGTCGCTGCGTAGAGCAATGCCGGCGAGGTCGTCCGTGGCGCGAAGAGTACGAACGAGCACGTCAGGAGCACGATGAGCCGGATATGGGCGGGGATCGACAGCGGCAAGGGGCACCATCACGGCCTCGCCCTGGACGCGGACGGCAAGACGCTGTTGTCGCGACGTGTGGCCAACGATGAGCCCGAGCTGCTGAAGCTGATCGGGGATGTCCTGGACCTGGCCGACGGACGGCAGGTCACCTGGGCCATCGACATGACCGGCGGGGAACCCGCGCTGCTGCCGGCCCTGCTCCTCGGCCACGGCCAGGAAGTCCTCTACATGCCCGGCCGGCTGGTGAACCGGGCATCCGACGGCTACCGCGGCGAGGGCAAGACCGATGCCCGCGACGCCTACGTCATCGCCGACCAGGCCAGGATGCGCCGCGACCTGCGACCCATCCGCCACGGCGACGAAGCCGCCATCGAGCTGAAGCTGCTGACCGGCCGCCGGGCCGACCTGGTCGAGGACCGCACCCGCCTGGTCAACCGCCTGCGCGGCACCCTGCTGAGCATGTTCCCCGCCCTGGAGCGGGCCCTGGAGGTCACCAACACGGGCCCGCTCAGGCTGCTGACGGGCTACCAGACCCCGGCCGCGATCCGCCGGGCCGGCGTCACGCGGCTGGCGAAGTGGCTGGCCAACCGCAAGGTCCGCAGCGCGTGAGCCCTGGCCGAAGCGGCCGTTGAGGCCGCCGAGCGGCAGAACACCGCCGTCCCCGGGGAGAAGATCACCGCGAAGCTGGTCCACACCCTGGCCGAGGAGGTGATGACCCTCAACGAGCAGATCTCCGAGATGGACAAGCTCATCGAGGGCCGGTTTCGCGAGCACGAGTTCGCCGACATCGTCCTGAGCGTCCCCGGCATCGGCGCGACCCTCGGAGCCGAGTTCCTCGCTGCCGTCGGCGGCAGCCTCGACGAGTTCGACTCCCCGGACGCTCTGGCGGCCTTCGCCGGCGTCGCCCCAGCACCGAGGGATTCGGGCAAGGTCAGCGGCAACCTGCACCGGCCGGTCATCTACCACCGAAGACTCCAGCGCGTCTTCTACACCTCCGCGCTGGTCAGCGTCCGCTGCGACCCGAACTCGCGGAAGTTCTACGACCGCAAACGCGCCGAAGGCAAGAAGCACGTCCAAGCCGTGCTCGCGCTCGCCCGCCGACGCGTCAACGTCATCTGGGCTCTGATCCGTGACCGACGGTGCTACCAAGTCACACCTCCAGTGACTACGGCCGCTTGACAACAGCATTAGTGGTCAGCTCCGGAAGTCCTTCGGGGGTTGATCAGGCTGCCAGGCCGACGGAGGATTCTTCTTGTCGGTCAGCAGGTGTGTGTCGCTCGAGCAGGGCCAGCAGATCGTCCAGGTCGGAGGTGGTGAACCTCCACTGGAACGGCTGTGCGGTGGTGTTGTAGCGGTCTTCGTGCTCGGAGCCGGTCCCGGTCTGTTGGGCCGGCGCCTGCGGCAGCTAGGGTGCCGCCATGGCCACCACCCGCGCCCCTCGACCCTCCCTGGTGCAACCCAGGGGGGCGTGCTTCACGTTGTTCACCTCCCTGTTCGCTGCGGTCCTGGCGCTCGGCTCGGGGGGCGCGGCGGTGTTCTGCGCGGTGTCGGTGGCCACAGTCGACGGTGCGACCCCCGCAGTGGCGATTCCGGTGGTTCTGGCGCTGGTTGCAGCGGCCGTCGCGCTGGCCATGGTCAAGGTAGTTTTCCTTCTTTGGGACAACCGGCGCGCGACTGTGGAACTGGCCGCTGTCGGCGTCGACGCGACGGCCCTGGTCCTCTCGGCGGTCTTTTCGCCGCTGGGGGGCGAAGAGCGCCCCGACGTCCGGCTCCTTGTGCGGATCAGCGGACCCGGGTTCGAGCCGTTCGAGACCGACAACACGGTGGAGGTCCATCTATATCCCGGTGTTGCCGAGGGCGCGGTACTGCCAGCCCGGGTCAACCCGGCCAACCTCAACTTCTCGATGTAGCCGGCGCTGCCCTGACCGGCACGGATCCGTTCGGGCCGACGGCGCAGCATAGTGGTCAGCTCCGGAAGCCCTTCGGGGGTTGATCAGGCTGCCAGGGCGACGGAGGATTTTCTTGTCGGTCGGCAGGTGTGTGCCGGTCGAGCCGGGCCAGCAGATCGTCCAGGTCGGAGGTGGTGAACCTCCACTGGAACGGCTGTGCGGTGCTGTTGTAGCGGTCTTCGAATGCTCGGAGCCGGTCCCGGACCTTGCTGAGGTCAGAGAAGTTGTTGGGCGTGACAACCTTGCGCTGGACGATCGAGAAGAAGATCTCGATCTGGTTCGTCCAGGACGCGTGCACGGGGGTATGGACCATGACCGTGTTCGGAAACGCCGTGGTCAGACGGTCGATGGCCTTCTCTCCTCGGTGGGAGGAGCCGTTGTCGACGATCCAGAAGACGCATCTGGCACGCGCGTAGGGCTCTGTGGTCATGACCTGGTTGACCAGGGCCATGAAGGGCACGATGCCGGTCTTCGGTTCGCAGCGGCCGAAGACCTTCGCGCGATGGACGTCATAGGCGGCCAGGTAAGCCAGCGCACCGCCGCGGTCGTATTCGTGGTTGACACGCATCGCCCGGGCCTGCCCTGGCGCCAGGGTCGGGTGGCAACGGCAGCGCGCCTGGGTGGAGGTCTTCTCGTCCGCGGAGATCACATACTCGCCCTCGCCCAGCGGGACGCCGTCGAAGATGCGGGCGTGCAGGTCCAGCACGCGCGCGGCCTTCGGCCGGAAATCCGGGTCGCGCACGAAGATCCAGGACCGGTACTGCCAGGGCTTGATCGCGTCGTCCTTGAGCCAACGCCGCACGGTGGAGGGGGAGATCGACCCGGCAACGGACCGGGCAACCACCTCGCGAGCCAGTTCCGGACACGACCAGCGCGACAGAGGCGCGCCCGTCTCGGCGGGTAACTGGCGAGCCAGCACCTTGACTTCGGCAACCTGTAGCGGTGTGAACGAGACCGGCCGGCCAGACCGCCTACGGTCGGCGAGGGCCGACAGGCCGCCGGCGGCGAACCGGCCCCGCCACGTGCGCACCGTGTCCACGTGCATCCGGGTCTGCGCGGCTATCCGGGCGTTGGAGCGCCCCCGGGCCGCCAGCAGCACGATGGTTGCCCGCTGCCGGGCCTGATGCGGGGTCTTGCGGCCGTAGGCCATCTTCTTCAGCCGGTGGCGCTCGGCCGCGGTCAGCGCGACGGGCACGGCGGGGGCGGGGGGCACGGGATGAAGGCGGCCGATTCTTCGGGGGCGGCAGGGATCGGGCCGACACCAGGCCGTACCCGTCCCCATATCTTGCAACGGCACGCCAACGCCCCAGGCACCGTCTCGCACGTCCCGCAGGCTTTACCTCTCCGTCAACCCCCGAAGGACTTCGAGCGTCGACTAATTAGGAAGCGGGGGACGAGGGCCCGAGGATGACGATCGGCGCCTCGGCCTCGGCCGGGCGACGAGGCTTTGCTCCGAGTTGCGGCTGGTTCTTCCTCGACCGGACCTCCGCAGCAGCAGTCGCCGCTGGTGCAACTCGGGCGACTGCAGCAACCGCGAGCGCGCTCGCCCCACTACGCACGCACCAAGCACCCGCGGTGACGCGAAAAACGCCGCTCCCAAGGGATGATCAGGGCTGGCTTGCGGGCACGGTGTCCTTTGCCACCAGCGTGTTGTGGGACCAGCAGAGCCGGTAAAGGTCGACCTCGTGGAACAGGTCGCGGCTGGAACGGTAGAACTCGCAACGGGCGCCGGGCGGCCGGGGTGCGGAACGGGCGTGGTCGGGCGGGTAGGGGTAGGCACGGGCCGGCAGCAGCGGGGCGAGTTCGGTGCGCGGCCGGCCGGTGGTCAGCTCGTCGAACCGGGATGGTGGCAGCACGCTCGTCGTCAGTTGCCAGGCCAGGTAGACGGCGGCGGGCACGAAGAAGGCGGCTGCGACGACAGGCGCCGCGAAGGCGGCGGCGGAGCGGCGGCGGGCGGCGCTCCGTACGGAGACGAGCCGCTTGGCGGACTCGGAGACGGTGTCCGTGTCCGGAGCTGGGTGGAGAGCAGTCTCGGACGGCAACGCGGACCCGGTGCGACGCCCGTGGGTCCTGGCCTGTGTTCCGGGCGCCGTCCCGGGTCCCGGTGCCGGTGTTCTCGGACGGGCCGTGGCCTGGTGCGGGAGGACGGCGGTGACGCGGAACCCGCCCTGATACGGGCCGCTCCACAAGGAGCCCCCGAGAACCGTCACCCGCTCCCGAAGCCCCATCAGGCCCCGGCGGCCAACGCCAGATGTCGGGCCTTCGGCCGCCTGCGCCGGCCCGTCAGCCGGTGGAGCGGCGTTCACGACGCTCACGCGGGTACGGTCGGCCTCGTGTGTGATCCGCACCCGGATCGCACCGTCCGGCGCGTGCTTCATAGCGTTGGTGAGGGCCTCCTGCACCACCCGGTACATCCCCCGTTCGGCCAGGGGGGACAGCGTGGGCCCCGCCCCGCTCCGCTCCCAGCGCACCGGCACCCCAGAGGCGACTGCCCGTCCGAGGAGGTCCTCGATGGTGTCGTTGAAAGGCAAGCCCGCACCCGTTTCCGTCCTGGGCGGGTCGTGCAGGACTGCGACGGTCTCCCGCAGTTGCTCCACAGCGTCCGCGATCGTCCCGCGCAGCTCGGCGAGGTCGGCGCGGTCGCGGTAGGTGAGGTCGGGGGAGAGTTCCAGGGCCCCGGCGCGCAGGGCGACCAGGCTCAGGGCGTGGCCGAGGGAGTCGTGCATGTCGGCCGCGATGTCCGCGCGTTCGGTCAGCCGCGCCCGCTCGGCGACCAGGTGTTGCCGCTCTTCCAGGCTCCGGGCCAGCCGCCAGCCCTCCCGCACGAGTTCGCGTCGGCCACGCCAGTGGCGTCCGGCCAGCCAAGGCAGCAGGAGGGCGGCGGGCAGCACGGTCAGCGCGTAGAACCACCACACGGCCGGCGTCCGCAGCACCGCGCACGTCGCGAGATCGGCCGCGAGACACCCTGCGAGCACCAAGAGCGGGCGCCGTGCCGCGGTGACCCGGGCGCCCAGCAGACAACTGAGGGCGGCCAGCGACAGGACGTGGGCGTTGGCGGGGGTCGCGGAGTCAGCCATGCCCAGCGCGCACAGCCCGTTGACCAGGACGACCGCGGCCCCCGGCCGGCGGCGGGACAGCGGCACGGCCACCGCCAGGACGGCCAACGGGAGGAGCAGGTCCAGGGCCGGCGAGGCCGCGCTCGCGTCCTGGAATCCGTAGCCGGTGGCGGCGGCGAGCACGCCCCACAGGGCCACGTCGCCGCAAACGGACCTGACGGGGGGTATGCGAGTGTGCAGCATGGCGCGTCGACCGTCCTTCCGATGGCTGTCCTCACCTGCCCGTGTCGATTCTGTGGGACGGGCTGGGAGACCCGACGAGGGGGTGGGCGCGGTGAGGGCGTCCGGGCCGGTTCCGACACAGGGTCAGGCGTCCCGGCGGCGTAGCACGTACAGGCCGATCAGGTGCGCGGCCGCGGCCCACGCCGCCACGATCAGGACCGCCGTGACCGGCGTGAACGGGGCCGCGGCGCCGATGCGCATGAAGTGGTCTCCGGCTCCGTGCGGCAGATGGTCGTTGACGTCGGCGAGCGTCGGGCCTCCGAGCCCCAGGAGCACGCTCGGCAGTGCCCACAGGAGTGGGACGAGGATCGAGAGCGTGCCGGCCGGGTGGCGCGTGGCGAACGCCACCCCGACGGTCAGCACGGCGACCAACGCCTGGTAGAGACCGATCGCGAGGACCTGTCGGAGGCTCTGGCCGACCTCGAAAGAGGCCCGTCCGTCGAACGCCACCCAGGCCACCATCGTGCCCAGGACAGCGAACGTGGTGCCGACGACGAACGCGACCACGGCCGCCACCAGTGCCTTCGCCGCCTGGAACCGGTACCGCAGGGGCACCCACAGCAGAGAGGCCCGCACGCTCCCCGTCGAGTATTCGGAGGTCACCGCGACCGTGGCCAGGACGACGACGGCGAACTGGACGAGGACGGCGGAGGAGGCCGCCGCGTTCCCGACTGGCTGGACCGGATCGTCGTTGATGCGGGCGATCGAGGCGTAGTAGTAGGTGAAGACGCCAGTGATCGCGAGGCCCGCCAGAAGGCAGAAGTACGGGGATCGGACGGACCACAGTTTGGTCCACTCGGAGGCGACCGCCCCGGCGAAGCCACCGGGTGCGCCCCGGCCAGGAGTGTCGGGCACGGCCCGGGGCGGGTCCGTCCGCCTGCCGGGTGTCGTCGTCGTGGTCACTGTCGTCCCCCTTCGTTCGGCGCCGCGGCCGCGTCGGTCGTGTCCGCGCCGCTGCCGACCGTCGTGTACTCGACGCTGCGCGCGGTCAGGTCCATGTACGCCTGCTCCAGCGAGACCCGGACGTCGCTCAGCTGGTGCAGACGGACCCGGCATTGGTGGGCCAGGTCGCCGATCTCGGCGGCGGTGCGGCCCTCGACGGTGAGTTCACCGGACGCGGACGTCTCGACGCTCACCCCGTCGGCCGTCATCAGGCGGCGGACCAGCGTCGCCCGCTCCTCAGGGTCGGGCGCCAGGGCGCGCGCCGACGCGGGCGAGGCTGCGGCGAGGAACTCCGTCATGGAGGTGTCGCTCAGCAGTCGGCCCCGTCCGATGACGACGAGGTGGTCGGCCGTCAGCTGCATCTCGCTCATCAGGTGGCTGGAGAGGAACACGGTGCGTCCTTCCGCCGCCCGTTCACGCACGAGTTGGCGGATCCACCGCACGCCGTCCGGGTCGAGGCCGTTGACCGGCTCGTCCAGGACGAGCACGGGCGGGTCGCCGAGCAGGGCGCCCGCCACCCCGAGTCGCCCGCTCATGCCGAGCGAGTAGGTGCCCGCCGGCCGGCGGGCCGCCTTGGTCAGGCCGACCGTCTCCAGCACCTCGTCCACGCGGCGTACCGGAATGCCGTTGGCCCGTGCCTGGGCGACGAGGTGCGTGCGGCCGGAGCGGGCCGGGTGGACGGCACGGGCGTCCAGCATCGCCCCCACCGCGCACAGCGGCCGTCGCAGGTCCGCGTAGGGCCGGCCGGCGATCAGGGCCCGCCCACGGGTGGGGTGGTCCAGGCCCAGGATCATGCGCATCGTGGTGGACTTTCCGGCCCCGTTGGGTCCGAGGAAGCCGGTCACACGGCCGGCCTGGACGTCGAATGTCAGCTCGTCCACGGCGAGGGTGTCGCCATAGCGTTTGGTAAGTCCTTGGAGGGTTATCACGGAGTTCCTTCGTGTCGGTCGCGGACTGCGGGATGCGGCACGGGGGAGTCGGCGGTGGCGCACACCGGCCGAAGCGTGGCGGGGGCGGCCACCGCGTTGCCCGTACGGAAGCGACGCTAGGAGTCCGCGGCGCGGGCGCCCATTGGTCGAACGGCAGCAGCGTCCTGCCCTTCGTCAGGGGTGTGCCCCGCCCCGGGGTGGATCTGTGGGGCTTGCCGTTCGCACGGTGGTGCCTCGGCCGTAGGCTCGCCGTGTGGAAGAGCCGACACCGAGCAGCCGACCGGTCCGGGTCCTGGTGGCCGACGACGAGGCAATGGTCCGGGCGGGTGTGCGGGCCATTCTCGCCAGGGACCCGCAGGTCGAGGTGGTCGCCGAGGCGGGGGACGGGCACGAGGCCATCGCGCTCACCCGCCAACACCGGCCCGACGTGGTCCTGTTGGACATCCGGATGCCCGGACTGGACGGGCTGACCGCGGCGGCGCGGCTCCACCGGGAGCCGACGCCGGTCGGTGTGATCATGCTGACGACCTTCGGCCAGGACGAGTACGTCGCCCGGGCCCTGGAGGAGGGCGCCGACGGTTTCCTGCTGAAAGCGGACGACCCGAGGGAACTTCTCAACGGGGTACGGGCGGTGGGAGCGGGCGGGGCCTACCTGTCCCCGCGGGCCGCCGGCCGGGTCATTGCCAGGCTGCGCGCCCACCGGGCGGCACATCCCCACCGCTCGCTGGAGCGGCTCACGGAACGGGAGCGCAAGGTGCTGGCCGGACTCGGGGCGGGGTTGTCCAACGCGGAGATCGCGAGCCGACTGCACCTGGTCGAGGGCACGGTGAAGGCGCACGTCAGCGCGGTACTCGCTAAGCTGGGCGCGCGCAACCGGGTGGAGGCGGCCATCGCCGCGTACGAAGCCGGCCTGGTTCTGCCACGCAGTGGCTGACCCGGTGCCGGCGTTCCGCCACGTGCCGATCAGTCCTCGGCCACAGAAACCCCCGAGTATCTGGGGGTGGCGCGGCGGCGCCCGCCAGCTTGTCTCTGCCCTTGCCGGAAACTTCATTCGTGCAGGTCAAGCCGAGTTCCGGTACTCGTGGAGGATGCCGCCGAGGCGATCGCGTCGACGTATGTTGAGGCGGGCTCATGTGTCCGGGGCGTCGATCGGCGGGGGCAAGGGGTGCAGCAGTCTGGCGTTGGCGATGCCCTGGTGTGGTCGATGTCCGTTGTAGAACTGCTCGAACTCGCGCAGGGAGTGGAGGAGGTGTCGTTGGTTCCAGATCAACGTCCGGTCCAGGAGCTCGCGGCGACGGGTCTGTATCCACCTTTCCGTGATCGAGTTCATTCTTGGGATCTGGATGCCGCTGAGGACGACGTCGATCCCTGCGTCCTTGAGGACGGCATCGAAGAGGGCGGGGAACTTCCCGTCCCGGTCCCGGATCATGAACCGTGCGCGGCAGTCGAGGTCCTCGAGGTCCATGACCAGGTTCTTCGCCGCTTGTGCTACCCACGTTGCGGTCGGATATGTGGTGGCGCCCAGGACGCGGATGCGGCGACCGCCGTGTTCGATCACCACGAGCACGTACATCCGTACCCCGAAAGGGCGACTGTTTCCATGAAGTCGCAGGCCAGCAGGGCATAGCCTGATGGCGAAGAAAGGTGGCCCAGGTGCTGGAGTTCCGCTCGGGTGCTGGGTCGATGCCGGCCTCCTTCAAGATCTCCCAGACGGTGGACGCGCCCACCTTCACCCCCAGCACAAGCAGCTCACCGTGCAGACGCCTGTACCCCCAGCTCGGGTTCTCCTTCGCCGGCCGCAGCACCAGGACGCGGATCAAGCGCACCGTGCGCGGCCGTCCCGGGCGCTTGGGCTGGCAGGAGGAGGCATGGCGGCGCGCGACGAGGGTGCGGTGCCAACGCAGTACCGTGTCGGGGGCGTACGAGCAGCAGTAACCGTCGCAGGACGTGCAGTGGCAGCCGGTGCAGCAGCGCCGCCAGGAATGCCCGATCGCTGGGCGTGAACCGGACCTTGACCTTGCCGAGTTGGCGTTCCAGCACGGTGACCTGGTGGCGCAGGGCGAGGATCTCCGCGTCCTTGTCCCGGTCGGTCATCGGCAGCAGACGAAGCATCGCGAACGCGTTCGTCACACCGAGATAAGCCAGTCACAGCAGCACGGTCGATCATCTTGCCGCGGGTCAGCGCCGGCCTCGCGAGAGCGCCTGTTCTGGCGACCTCGCCGGTCGACCTCCGGTACACCGCGCGCACCACCTCCCACCAGGGCGGATGACATTTCCGGCAACCGCAGGGGCATCCGCCGTTGCGCACAGAGCATCCACGGCCGGCCGATTACTCGTGAGGAGCACGCGCGGAGGGTGCCCCCTCCACAGAGTGATCGCCCTCCGCTCCGCGTCGCCCAGTCGCTGCCTGCACCGGTGCGCCGGCCGTCGGTCAGGAGAGGTAGTCCTCCACCTCCGAGGCCGACCGCACTCCCGCCTCTTCCGGGTCCTGACCTGCGGCGACCCGAGCCCGCCGCTGCCGCAGCAGATCCCAGCACTGGTCGAGTTCGGTCTCCAGCCGGGCCAGGCGCGCGTGTTCGGTCGACTGGTCGATGCTGTCCTGCGCCAGGCGGTCACGCAGGTCCTTCTCCTGGCTGATCATTTCCGTTATGCGGCCGAGGATCTGCTTTTCGGCCTCGGCTTCGGATCCCGTCATGGCTCTCTCCCTGGACGGCGTGGCCGTTCCCGGCGACCTGGCAGCCTACCGGTCCCGCCACGGAGACTCTCGGGCGCTGAACTGCGGCGCCGCATCTTCAGACTACTGTGACCACGTCCATCAGCACGGCGCCGGATCAGTCGGTCCAGGCGTTGAACGGCATGTTCAAGCCCTCCGCCCCGGTGAGGTGGACGATGATCGAGCCCCCCTGTACCGGCTCGGGCCCCGGTGTCTCGGTCAGCCGGCCCTCTTCGCCGCCGTGCCGTCTCCCGCTGGCCGCCCGGTTCGTGCCGGTCACGCTCGACGGATCGACTCGCGAACGGCCGGCCCGGCCCCGCCGCAAACCTCGCCGCAGGGCCACGGCCGCCGACCTCTCGGCCCCCTTTCCCGCCCGGCTTCCGTGCCGAAACCGGTCGCTCCCCGCTTACCGGGACTTTCCCACGAAAGCATTTGCCACGCCCCCGGCGCGCACCAAAGTCGCGCTGGACTACTGACCAGCCGTTCCCGGAAACCAGGAGCCGTCCTGCGCGGCCACGATTCGAATCGAGGCCTACGCCACGCAGCGCAACACACTCCTGAAACTCTCGCTGCATGCAAGAATTGATGCTTGATGGACAAAGGGACGGCAGATTGACTCAACCATGACGGAATCCTGCCCGGAACAGCCGCGAGGTCCGGGCCCGAATGAACCACTGCGGCTCAGTGCCGCCGGCGCGGCCGCATCAGCCTGGATCACTGTGTTGACCACCGAGCACTACAACATGCAGACGCAACGGGCCGCCACGATCAGCGAAGCCAACGGACGGGCCAGCATTTTCCTCGGCGCCCTGTCGGCCGGCCTCATTGCTCTTGGGTTCTATGGTCGCGCCGGGCACGGTGCAGGGACGACCACCTTTTACATCCTGGTGCTGTCGTCGCTGGCGTTCTTGGGTGTGGTCACCTTTGTTCGCTGCCTGGAGATCTCTATTGACGACTGGGAGTTCAATGTCCGTATCACCAGACTTCGCGCCACGTACGCGGAACTGGTTCCCGAACTGGCCGACCTGCTCGTCGCTGTGGCCGGTCACGAGCAGGCCGTGGCCATGTTGACGCCGCGCCGACAGCCGTTTCAGCGGATGCTCAGCGTTGCGGGCAGTATTGGTGTGATCACGAGTGTCGTCATCGGTGCCGACGTTGGCGTCCTGGCCTACGGACTGCATGCCCCGCTCGCCACAGCTCTTCCCGTGGGAGTAGCGGCCGGACTCGTTATGCTCGTCGCGAGCATCCGCTTTCAAAGCTCGCACTGGAAAGGGGCTTCTGCCACCGACCCTTCTCACGGCAGCATTTAGAGCACACCCGATGCAAAGATGAGCCCGAGTTGACTTTTACCAGCCTTCGGCAGTGGCGTGCATTTCCCAGACGAGGATTTCGGCGGGTTCGTCGGCGGTGATCCGCTGGCCTCCGGTTGCGGTGAAGCGCACGGAATCCCCGGCTTCGAGTTTTCCGGATGCCTCCAGCGTGACGGCACCGCGGGGAACGAAGAGGTGAAGGAACGGCGCCTCGGGAAGGAGCACCGAGTCGCCCGGGTTCAGTCGTGCCGCGTGCAGTCCGGCGTACTTGTTCTTGATGCGGATCGCCGATGCGTCGGCATGCCGGTCCATTCCCGAGGCCACGGTGACCAGGCCGCCGTGCAACAGTGCATCGTCGATCTCCAACTGTTCGTAGCCGGGAGTGATGCCCTCCTCATCGGGCACAACCCACATCTGCACGAAATGCACCGGGTCGGTGTGGGGGCTGACGCCCTTGAGTCGCCAGGAGTCGTTCTTCTCCGAATGCAGGATGCCCGTCCCGGCGCTCATGCGCTGGGCGAGCCCGGGGTAGATCAGCCCGCTGTGGCCGGTGGAGTCCTGGTGGACCAGTGATCCCTGCAGCACCCACGTGACGATCTCCATGTCCTGGTGTGGATGCGTTTCGAAGCCGGTGCCGGCGGTGACGATGTCGTCGTTGTTGACCAGCAGCAGTCCATGGTGGGTGTTCTGAGGGTCGTAATGGTGCGAGAAGGAGAAGGAGTGCTTGGAGTCAAGCCAGGAGAGCTGTGTTTTGTACCGTTCGTGGCTGCGGCGGATGTCCACCGTCGGTTGCAGAGCAGCGGCCATCGCATGAGTCCTTTCCGCCCCCGGCGAGCCGCCGCGCTCACGGCCGTCCCCGGGCGCCGGGCGGAACTGTCACCGCCGGCACAACGTTGGGGGGTCCCCGGTCGGCGACGTGCAGCTGTGTGCAGTGCTGGTTGGCGATCTCGGCGCAGATGTCGGCCGCCTGCTCGCAGAGGGGGTTGCCGAAGTCCGCGGCGGTCAATGCCATGATCATCTTGTAGCGGAGGTCATCCATGTCCGCCTCCGGAAGTTCTGGGGGTCGGCAGCCTCCAGGCTAGGCGCACCCGCGTGCCGCCGCCATCCGTACGTGTTCTCGACGGCCTGGCGGCGATCAGCAGTCGCGCCACTCGGTGGGGGAGAGCAGCGGAGCCACAGCTGTCTCTGTTTCCGACGTTCGGCTCAGGCGGGGGGCGCGCCGAAGAGGTACTGGTTGCCGATGTCGATCAGGACCGTGCCGTGCCAGGCAGGGTAGCGAGCCACGATCGCCTGCTTGTACGCCTCCCCGTCGTCGCCGAGCAGCTCGCTCGCGTCCGCGAGATAGCGGCGCATCTCGTCGAAAACCTCGGGCCCGGCGGGCAGGCCGTGCCCGCCCAAGACGGTGTCGTACGCGGGCTGGGCGGCCAGGTCGTCCACTGCCTTGGCCCAGCCGGTGATGTCGTTGTTGCCCAAGAAGAGGTGCATGGCGTGGTAGACGAGGTCCTGCGCGACCAGGACGCCCTGCTCAGGCAGCTTGATCACCAGCTGGTCGGCGGCCTCGCCACCGTGGTGGGCCTCGAAGACGAACGGGATGCCGTCAATGACCTCGGCGCCCGGGACGATCTCGGCGGTGGGAGTGATGTCCGCGGACGGGATGACGGCGCCGGTGGGATCCTGGCCGTCGCCCTGGGCGGCGATCTGGCCGCGCACCGCGGCGAGTGCGTGCACGGGTGCGCCGAAGCGGGCGGCACCGTTGAAGTGGTCGGGGTGGGCGTGGGAGACGATGAGCCGGTCCAGCGGCTTGCTCAGCCCCTTCACGTAGGCCACCACCTCGTCCGCATACGCCAGGGAGTACTGGGCGTCGACGGCGATCACCCGCGCCGGGCTCTCGATGAGCTGAGTCGTGACGTTCAGGCTGTCGTCGGGAGCCATGTAGCTGTGGATGCGCACCGCTCCCTTGTCGATGACCGTGACCGTGCCGTCCATGAGGGTTCTCCCGCTGGTCGAGGGGTGGGTGGCTTTTGACCGCCTCACCTTCCAGCTTACGAAGGCGTTGTCCGTGTCGAACGGATCGCCGTCGACGTGGCCACCGGTCACGTGGTGCAGATTCCCAAGTTCGAGTCAGCGATGGCCGGCCACCTGAACAGCGACCTCGACTCCTTCAACCGATGCGTCGCGGCCGTGATCCCACGCTCTCGTCGCGGCTTGCCGCCGCATTGGTGTGCTGGAACTGGCGGGCGCCGCCGGCGTCGCGCTCGGGCCGGCCGTATCGCTGCTGGGCGGCCTCGTCGGCACCGGGCTTCTCTGGGCTCCTTCGGTCCGCTCCTGGAGGTGCTTGGTAGCCGCCTTGCAGCCGGGCAGGACAGCCAAGACGATCAGAGCGCCGGCGGCCATGATGATGCCACCGATGAGGCTGGTGTGCGCCACGCCGTGGGTGAAGGACTCGTGCACCGCGTCCACCAGGGCCTGGGTCTACTGGGGCATGGGCTGGGGCATGGCGCCGGGGGTCTTGGCGACCTGCTCGGCGACCGCGAGGCCCGCGCCCACCGACTCCTTGGCGGTGTCGAGGGCGTCGTGCGGGAGCTGACTGCCCACCAGGTCGGCCAGCTTGTCCTTGTAGGTGGTGCCGAGCAGCGAGCCCAGGACGGCGATGCCCAGGGAGCCGCCCAGTTCCAGTGAGGTGTCGTTGGCGCCACCGCCGACGCCCAGTTCGGACTCGGGGAAGGAGTCCATGATGGCTGTCGGTGGCGGGGGAGACGCTCAGGCCGATCGCGAAGCCGAGCAGCAGCAGCGACGGCAGGAAGTCGGTGTAGGTCGAGCCCTTGTCGATCTGGGTGAGCAGGAACACGCCCACGGTGCCTAGGTGTTCCCGGGACGTTGGTGACACGCGTGCTGGGTGCTTGAACAGGTGAGGGCCTTCTGGTTTCGGTGGAGATTGCGACACCTACCGCCGATGCCCAGAAGGCCCTCGTGTCCCACCGTAATGCCCCGCTGACGCCGACGGGCAGGCTGCGTCTGGCCCGGTGTGTCGTCGAGGACGGCTGGCCGCTGCGTCGGGCAGCGGAACCCTTCCAGGTCGGCCACACCACCGCCGCACGCTGGGCCGGCCGCTACCGGCAGTGGGACGCCGAGGGCATGCACGACCGCTCCAGCCGCCCCACCACCGGTAGCAAGCGCCACCGGCGGCGGCACCGCGTTACGGGATGGCCCACGGGCTGGTGAGCGTTGCCAGCCCCCGCGCTCCGTCGACGTATGGGCGCTGACGTTGTCGCGTGACCCGGGTCACGCCGTCAGCGCTGCAGTGTCAGCAGACCCGGACGGTAGGGCAGGAGGCCGTAGTCGCCGCCGGAGTTGGGGCTGCGCCCCTGGTAGAGCAACTGCAGATTGCAGGGATCGACGGTCATGGTCTGATCGGGGCTGGTGCGGATCAGTTCGCCATGGCTGATGTCGTTGGTCCAGGTGGCGCCACTGTTGGCCTTGCCGGCGAAAGGATTGCTCTCGGTCGCGGCCTGGGGTGTCCATGAGCCGTTCAGACTGGTGGCCGTGAACGAGCGGAAGTAGCGGCCCTGCGAGCCGATCGCCTCGACGATCATGAGGTAGCGGTTCTGGCCCTGCAGCTTGTAGACCTGCGGGGCTTCGAACAGGTTGTTCGTCGTATCGCTCATGATCACTGTCGAGGTTGTGCCGAAGCTGCCCGGGAAGTTCCCGATTGGCATACTGGCCCGGTAGATCTTGCCGTTGTCACCGGCGAAGAACAGGTACATGTTCGTCCCGTCACCGATGAGCGTCTGATCGATGGGTCCTGTTCCGGAGCCGGAGATGCTTCCGGAGAAGAGCACCTGCTGGGATGACCAGCCATTCGGGTTGGTGGGGTCGCTCGACGTCCGGTAGGAGAAGGCGGTCCCACCCCACTGGTAGGCGAGCACCCAGATGTTCTTCGGCGCGAAGTAGAAGAGCGTGGGCGCGACGGTGGAAGCCGACATCGTGTTCTGACTGGCCGAGGCCATCTCCGGCCAATTGGTGAACAGGCCGAAGTTCATCGAACCCCAACTCGTCCCCGTGTCGTGCGTCGTCGCATAGACGAGTTGCCTGCCGTTGTAGGGGACGACGGTGAAGTCCTTGAGCGAGACCCACCCCGGCTTGGGCTGCGCCAGCGCGCCCGTTGATGTCCAGCGGTATGTCGATGGAAGATCGCACGGGCCGGGGTTGCCGCCGCCGACCTTGACGAGCTGCCACTGCTGGTTGGTGCCGCCCCAGTCGTCGTACTGGACGACGTTCGCGTTGTCGGCGGTGGAGGCACCTTGTACTTCGAGGGCCTTGTTGCTGTGGCGCGAAATGAACCTCACGTAGCCATCCGAGCTGTCGGCCAGCTGCCACTGCTGGTTGGTGCCGTTCAGGTCGGCCCACTGGACGATCGAGCCGCCGTTCGCGGTGGACGAGTTGTGGATGTCCAGGACCTTGTCGGAGTGGCGGGACTTGATGCGGTAGTAGCCGCCCCCGGAATCGACGAACTGCCACTGCTGCTGGTTCTGATCGTTCCTGGTCCACTGGGTGATGCGGGCGCCGTCGTCGGTCGCCATGTTGTAGACATCCAGGGCCTTGCCGCTGTTGCGGTTGACCAGCACATACGAGGCGTTGAGGTCTACGGTCGCCGCGCCGGCGGGCTGGGCACCGAGGAAGGTAGCCATGAGCAGCAAGGGCGCAAGGACGGAGAGTAAGCGTCTCAGACGGACCGGGGACGGGTGGCGAAACCACATAAGAGGGCCTCCTTTGGGGGCGGGGGTGAGGTGACCTCGATGAACCGCGGAGCGCACGTGCCGGGGGACAGCAACAACCTGGAAATTTTCGAACAATTTCCGGATGCTTTGACGCCACAAGCTAGGAATGGGGGGCCCTCTCGTCAAGGCCTGTCGCCGATCTGTCCACAAACAGCGCCTCCCTTTGGGCTTGACACGTCAAGCAAGTGGCGTCTGCGCAGCGTCCCGACCCCGATCCCGACTCTGGAATGTTTCGGGCGAGGAACCGAAAATTTTCTGCGGGGAGTATTGACGATCCATCGTCAATGCCTCAATCATCCCTGTCTGAGAAAGCGGTCATAGTTCGAGATATCGAACCACGTCAGCCCTGAGCAATCTGTGCTGCACGGCAGATCCATGCACAGCTGCACGACAGATCCGCGCACCCAAGCACCTGCGCCACCCCGTTTCGTTCCGGTGAGGTTCGCACCAGCGCCTCCTGGCTCTTCGCGCAGTTGGAGAGGTACGCGACGCCGCGGGGCGGTCCCCCCCCGGCTGAGCTGCGATGGAGTACCCCATGCCTGTATCGAAACACCGCCGCTGCCCGCCGTACGTCACCCGACGACCGACCGGGTGCCGTCCGTGCCGGTTGAGATCGTCCCGGTCCCGTGATCGTGGTGTCCGGTGATTCCGTGCTGCCCGGGTTCCGGCCCGCCCCGTCCATCTGCCGAGTGGGAGCGGACGACGCATTCCCCTGCGCTTCAGTCCTTCCGTGATTCCTACCTTGGAGGCACAGCCATGGGCTCGTATGCCCTTCCCAGACGCGTTATCCGCCAGAAGATCCGCGGCCTGCTGTTAGCGCTGGTCGTCGGCGTCCTCGGTGCGGTCGCGACACTGGTCGCGCCGCCGACCGCACACGCCGCCGAGAACACGCTCGGCGCCGCGGCGGCGCAGAGCGGCCGCTACTTCGGCACCGCCATCGCCTCGGGCAGGCTGGGCGACTGGGCGTACACGACGATCGCGGGCCGTGAGTTCAACTCGGTGACGGCCGAGAACGAGATGAAGATCGACGCCACCGAACCGCAGCGGGGCCAGTTCAACTTCACCGCCGGTGACCGCGTCTACAACTGGGCGGTGCAGAACGGCAAGCAGGTGCGCGGTCACACCCTGGCCTGGCACTCCCAGCAGCCCGGCTGGATGCAGAGCCTCAGCGGCAGCACACTGCGCCAGGCGATGATCGACCACATCAACGGCGTGATGGGCCACTACAAGGGCAAGATCGTCCAGTGGGACGTCGTGAACGAGGCCTTCGCCGACGGCAGCTCGGGAGCCCGGCGCGACTCCAACCTGCAGCGCACCGGCAACGACTGGATCGAGGTCGCCTTCCGCACCGCGCGCGCCGCCGACCCGGCCGCCAAGCTCTGCTACAACGACTACAACGTCGAGAACTGGACCTGGGCCAAGACCCAGGCCATGTACGCCATGGTCCGGGACTTCAAGCAGCGCGGCGTACCGATCGACTGCGTCGGCTTCCAGTCGCACTTCAACAACGACAGCCCCTACAACAGCAACTTCCGCACCACCCTGCAGAACTTCGCCGCCCTCGGCGTCGACGTGGCCATCACCGAACTCGACATCCAGGGCGCCTCGGCCACGACCTACGCCAACGTGACCAACGACTGTCTGGCCGTCCCGCGCTGTCTCGGCATTACCGTCTGGGGTGTGCGCGACTCCGACTCCTGGCGACCGGAGCACACGCCGCTGCTGTTCAACCGCGACGGCAGCAAGAAGCCCGCCTACACCGCCGTCCTCAACGCACTCAACGGCGGCTCCTCTACACCCCCTTCGGATTCCGGACCGATCAAGGGCGTCGGTGCGGGCCGCTGCCTGGACGTGCCCGGCGCCAGCACCACCGACGGCACCCAGCTCGACCTGTGGGACTGCCACAACGGCACCAACCAGCAGTGGACGTACACCGCCGCCGGCGAGCTGACGGTCTACGGCAACAAGTGCCTGGACGCCGCCGGCACCGGCAACGGCACCAAAGTCCAGATCTACAGCTGCTGGGGCGGCGACAACCAGAAATGGCGCCTCAACGCCGACGGATCCATCGTCGGCGTCCAGTCCGGCCTCTGCCTCGACGCCGTCGCAGGCGGCACCGCCAACGGCACCCTGATCCAGCTCTACTCCTGCTCGAACGGCAGCAACCAACGCTGGACCCGCACCTGAGAGGACCTGCCACAAACGAAAGGGTGAATCGATGAAGACCTACGGTGCGGCTTCCCTTGCCCCTCCACGAAGACTTCGCTGGTGGTCCCGGGTCGCCGCCGTGGTGGCGGCGACCCTCGCGATCGGCATGGTCGCCGCGGTGAATCCGGCGCCCGCCGAGGCGGCGACGGTGGACACCAATGCCTGGTATGTCCTGGTCAATCGCAACAGCGGCAAGGCGCTGGACGTCTCCGGCGCGTCCACCGCCGACGGCGCGCAGGTCAGCCAGTGGACGCGCAACGACGGAGCCAACCAGCAGTGGCAGTTCGTGGCCTCCGGCGACGGCTTCTACCGCCTCAAGGCCCGGCATTCGGGCCAGGTTCTCGACGTGGCCGACGCCTCGACCGCAGACGGTGCCGCGATCCAGCAGTGGGCCGACCACAACGGGGCCAACCAGCAGTTCCGCCTGGCCGACTCCGACGCGGGCCACGTCCGGCTGATCAACCGCACCAGCAGCAAGGCGGTGGAGGTGCAGGGCGCCTCCACCGCCGACGGCGGCAACGTCGTCCAGTACACCGACTGGGGCGGCGCCAACCAGCAATGGCAGATGATCAAACTGTCGTCCGGTGGCGACGGCGGATGCGGCAGTGCCCCGACTCTGGCGAGCGGTACGCACACGATTCAGAGCGGCGGTAAGAGCCGCAGCTTCATCCTCAGGGTTCCCGCCAACTACGACAACAGCCACCGCTACCGGCTGATCTTCGCGTTCCACTGGCGGGGCGGAACGGCCGGCGACGTCGCCTCGGGCGGCACGAGCGGGAACGCCTGGTCCTACTACGGCCAACAGGAACAGTCGAACAATGGCGCGATCCTCGTCGCCCCCCAGGGCCTCGGCAACGGCTGGGCCAATTCGGGCGGTGAGGACATCACCTTCGTCGACGACATGATCCGGCGAATCGAGGGCGGCCTCTGTGTCAACCCGGCACAGCGTTTCGCCACGGGATTCAGCTGGGGCGGCGGTATGAGCTACGCACTCGCATGCAGCCGGGCGAACGTCTTCAGGGCCGTCGCGGTCATCTCCGGCGCTCAGATCAGCGGGTGCAGCGACGGCACCCAGCCCATCGCCTACTTCGGAATCCACGGCATCAGCGACTCCGTCCTCAACATCGCGCAAGGACGGTCCCTGCGCGACAGATTCGTCAGCAACAACGGCTGCACCCCCCAGAGCCCGCGCGAGCCCGCGCCGGGCAGCCGAACGCACATCACCACCACCTACGCGGGCTGCCGTGCCGGATACCCGGTCCAATGGGCCGCGTTCGACGGAGGCCACATACCCGGTCCGGTCGACGGCTCCCCCGGCGAGAGCGGCGTCGCCACTTGGACCAAAGCAGAGATCTGGAGGTTTTTCTCACAGTTCCAGTGACATGCCCGAACCACGGAGTGGACCCAGGATGATCCTGGCTCCACTCCGTGGGATCAGCTTTGTGCCGCCGTTCACGCCGAATCGGAGCCACTGGCCCCACCGTCCTTACTGGCTCAGGCGTTTCAGGGTCAGTCCAGTCTCTTGAGGCGCGGGACCCGTCGTGATCTCGAACACTGGCCTGCCTCGGCCGAGCTCAGGGTGTACTGGGCCATAAGCGACCGGATGTCGAGAATGCTGACCGGAACCTCCACCCCCGCCTGGCGGGGCGTATGAGTGGTGGGGAATCGCCTCTGGCAGCGGTGTTGGCCCGGCTGGAGGAGCGTGAGCGGGAGATCGCCGCGCAGGCCGAGGCGGCCCAGGAACGCATCGCGGAGTTGACCGCGCAGTTGGATGGACTCGGCAAAGCTGCCGAGGAGATCCGGATCACCCGCAAGACCCTGCTGGAACTGCCCGAACCTCAACCGCCCGCGCCGCCGCCCGCCCAACTGCCCGACCATCCGGCCTACCAGCAGATCATGGCGGTGTTCGCCCAGGCCGACACCCCGCTGTGGGCACGCCAGGTGCCTCCGGCTTGGGCGGCGACGGCCTCGGCGTGGACGGTGTGGTAGCCGAGCATCCCAGCGCCGCACCGCCGCCTCCGGCGGCGCCCTGAGCCGCGGCGGGCCGAGGTGGTCGGCCCGCCGCGGCTACCGGTCAGAGCCCGAACAACTGCTCTGCGTTGCGGTGGGTGATCGCCGCCCGCTCCTCGGCGGTGAGGTCGAGCCCGTCGATGAAGTCCGGTACCTTCCCGAGCTGCAGGAAGGGATAGTCGGTTGACCAGATCACCCGGTCGAGTCCGATGGTCGAGCGTACGAACTCGAACTCGGCGCGGTGCTCCATGCCGCTCGGAGTGACCCAGACGTTCGAGCGGTAGGTCTCGGTGATGGTCCGCGACAGCCCCGTGTCACCCGGCGACAGCACGTCGTCGAGGCGGTTCAGGAAGAACGGCACCATCTCGCCCCAGTGACCGCTGACGACCTGCAGGTCCGGGAGACGGTCGAAAACCCCGCCGAGGATCATCCGCAGCACCTGGATCCCGGCCTCGTGGTGCCAGCCCCAGCTGCCCAACGACAGCTCCGCCGTGACCTTGTCGCCGAACCCTGCGTAGTACGCCTGCTGGACCTGGGGAACCGGGACGAACGGGTGCACGTAGAGCGGCACCCGCAGCTCGGCGATCCGGGCCAGGACCGGCCGGTACACCGGGTCATCGAGGAACCGCTCGCCCGGCCGGCCGAGGATCAGCACCCCGCGCATGCCGAGCCCGGACACGGCCCGGTCCAGCTCGGCGACCGCGGCGGCCGGGTCCTGCCACGGTAAGGCCGCGAACCCATGCAGCCGGTCGGGGTGGGCGGCCACCGCCGCCGCGAGGCGGTCGTTGGCCGCGCGACACAGCGCGATGCCCGGATCGGCGGGCACCATCTGGACCGGGCTCGTCCAGGACACGATCTGCACGTCGATGCCATGGTCGTCCATCCGCCGGATCCGGTCCTCGCCGAGATCGGCGCCGAACCGGTACGCGGTCGCCTGGTCGACCGCGGGGGACCGCCCGGGACCCGGCCGCACGGGCGCCGAGCTGGTGCTCTGGATGCGCAGATAGGGCGCCTCGCGGGCGAGCATCGGGCCTGCGGCCTCCATGATCGCCAGGTCGATCGCGTGTTCCTCGACACAGATGAGAGTCATCTCGTCCTCCTGTGGTGCGGTCAGAAGCGGGCCGCGTCGACGGCGGGTCGGAGGACCTCCGTGCACCACTGACGGAAGGTGGTCGGCGTGCTGTTCTCGGCGATGCGGACGACGCCCTCGTCGAGGCCGTCGATCTTGGCCCTCGCCATGTCGGCCATCGCCCGAGCCATGCCGGGCGACGCGCCGAAGGAGAGCATGGCGGCCTCCAGCGACGCAGCCTCGACCTGCACGTAGCGCACCGGGATACCGAGCACGTCGGTGATGACGGCGGCCATGTCGTTGCCCGACAGGTCCTCCGGGCCGAGCACCGGGACATCGGCGAACCCGGCCCAGCTGCGGTCGAGCAGCAGGCGGGCGGCGGCGGTGCCGATGTCTCGGGTGGCCACCAGCGGCAGCTTGCGGTCGGGCGCGAAGGGCCCCGAGATCACGCCCTCGCCCAGGATCGTGCGGATGTCGCGCAGCGTGTTGTCCATGAAGGTCGGGTTGGCGAGCGAGCGGTAGTTCGTGACCGTGGCGAACAGGTCGTCCATGGCCAGTGAGGCGGTGACGTTGCCGGCCCGGCCGGCGACGGCGGTCCCCCGGCCCAGCGCCGAGACCCCGACGACGTGGCGGATGCCGTGCGCGGTGACGGCCTCGACGCCCGGCCTGCTGGCCTCGACGTAGGAGGTCATCACGTCGGGGGCGCGGAGGTCGCTGGGCATCAGCCAGAACACCGCGTCGGCGCCTGCGAAGGCCTTGTCGACCACTGCGGCGTCGCGATGGGAGCCCTCCACGAGCTCGACACGGTCGCGGACGGTGGGAGAGAGTCGCCGCGGGTCGCGGACGACGACCCGGACGGGCTCGCCGGCGTCGAGCAGCTGCTCGACGACATGGCGGCCGATTTTGGCGGTGGGTGCGGTGACGACGATCATGAGCAGTCCTTTGCACGGCGCAACATGTAAACTCAACTGTACCGTTTACTTCAGGGAGGGGTCACCATGGTGGCGCGACGAGGCGAGAAGCTCCGCGAGCACATCCTGTGGACCGCGAAGGACGTGTTCCTCGAGGCCGGCTTCGAGCGCACCTCGATGGACGTCGTCGCCCAGCGGGCCGAGACCTCCAAGCGCTCGCTCTACGCCCACTTCCCCAGCAAGGACGCCCTCTTCTCCGGGGTGGTCGCCCTGGTGCGCGAGCTCTACCTCGACCGCCTGGGCTCGCCGGAGTGCTACGTCACCGCGGAGCGGGCCGATCCGGCCGACGCCCTCGTGCGCTACTGCGGGCGGCTGCTGCAACTGCTGCTGTGGTCCTCGTCCCTGCGCACGCTGCGGATGGGGATCGCGGAGGCCGAGCGGGTACCCGAGATCGCGTCCGGCTACTACGAGGCGGTCTTCGAGGCCCCCATGGCGCGTATCGGCGCGTATGTCTCCCGGACCTGGGGCCTGACGCAGGAGGAGGCGCGGGAGGCGGCCGAGATCCTCGTCGGCCGGACGGTCTACCCCGGACTGGTGCAGGGCCTGCTCGGCGTGCGGGAGCCGATTGCCGAGCGCCCCGACGAGGCCACCCTCGCCGCCGACGTCGACCTCGACCAGATCGCCGCGAGCGTCCGGCGACTCGTCCTGGGCGAACCAGCGTCCTAGCCTCAATACCGGTAAAGCCTCCCTGTTTCGCTTGGAGTCGGCTGGGCCGGGTTGATTGGGTTGGGCGGGGCTTTTCGCTGTCTGTCGGCGGGTGGGTGTGGCTGGGGCCCGCGGCGGGCGGCCACGTGCAGCAGGCGGTAGCGGAGTTCCTTCGGTTCTGTGGCGGCCAACTCAACGTCCAGCAAGAAGGTCTGGGTCCAGGCAAGCAGGTCGAGAGTGCCAGCAGCCCTCGAGCAATTCCCGGCTCAACGGCGGGTCGATTCGCAGGTGGCAACTGCGGAGTTCGCCGTTGGTCCAGGTGCTCCGCGAGTGGCGGACGGGTCCGATGTAGACGGCTGGACCGTCGACCCGGACGAACAAGTGCGCCGCCTGGTCCAGATCCGGTTCCGGTCCTGCGAACGGTTCGCGAGATCGAGTGTCACGCTCACGTCAACGATGTCCGAACGCTGCGGGTGCCGATACATCATCCACGCAGCTCAGGCCGCATGCTGGTATGCGTGGAGGGTTCTGCCGAGTCGGTCTCTTCGGTCGATGTTCAGGTGGGCGAGCTGGGCTTGTCGCGTGATGAAGCCGGCGGGCTGGTGGCCGGCCACGCCGGGTGGGTCGTCGTCGGGTGCGCGTTCCTCGACTCGCCGGCGGCGTCGTTCGTCACCGGCGTCGAGATCCCGGTGGACGGCGGCTTCTCCGCGCACTGATCTCTCCTCGCTCAGGATAGGGGCGCGCCGACTGCGGTGGGCCCCTGTCCTGAGTCCCGCGCGGTCCGAACAGGGTGCTACGCCTACCGGGCCGAAGCGCTCATACACGCGGAGCACGACGGGCAGCACAAGGGCCGGGTCTTGGCCGACGAGCACATGGCCCGGCCCCGGTTTCCGATGCTGCGGCAACCGGGGCCGAGGTGGTGACGCGGGCCCAGGAGAACTCAGCGTGCGTCGACGAGGGGGACGTCCAGCAGCGATTCGAGGTCGGCGAACGTCGTCCCGTGGACGGACAGGACCTCGACCCCGTCTCGGGAGACGGCGAAGGTCGCGAGGTCTGTGTAGATCCGATCCACGCACGCGAGCCCTGTAAGGGGGTAGGTACAGCTCGACACGATCTTGGGCGCACCATCCTTCGTGAGCAGCGTCATCATGACGAACACGTTCCTGGCTCCGCTCGCCAGATCCATGGCACCGCCCACCGCGGGGATGGCTCCGGGAACGCCGGTGTGCCAGTTGGCCAGGTCGCCTTTCACCGACACCTGGAACGCACCGAGAACGCAGAGGTCGATGTGGCCGCCGCGCATCATGGCGAAGGAGTCCGCGTGGTGGAAGTAGGACGCTCCCGCAGGCTCGACGACGGGGATCTTGCCGGCGTTGATGAGATCGGGGTCGACCTCATCACCGACCGCGGCCCGGCCCATGTTCAGCATGCCGTTCTCGGTGTGGAGGACGACACCGGCGTCGGCGCGGATGTGGTCGGCGACGAGGGTCGGTTGTCCGATGCCGAGGTTGACGTATGAGCCGACGGGGATGTCGCTCGCGATGGCCGCGGCGATCTGGTCCTTGGAGAGCGGGTGATCCGTACTCCGCGCATGCGTGATGGTGTTCACTGATGGTCTCCGACGGCGACCACCCGGTCGACGAAGATCGACGGGGTGATGATCGTTTCGGGGTCGAGCTCGCCGGTTTCGACGATGCGATGGACCTGGGCGATGGTCGTTGCTGCGGCAGTCGCCATGACGGGGCCGAAATTCCGCGCGGTCTTTCTGTAGACGAGGTTGCCCATCCGGTCTGCGATGTGGGCTCCGATCAGGGCGACGTCGCCATGGAGCGGGTACTCGAGGACGTGGGTCCGGCCACCGAGCTCACGGGTCTCCTTTCCCTCAGCCAGCACAGTGCCGGCGCCGGTGGGGCAGTAGAACGCGCCGATGCCGGCACCTGCGGCGCGCAATCTCTCGGCGAGGGTTCCCTGGGGAACAACCTCGAGTTCCACGTGACCACGGCGGTACAGGTCGTCGAAGACCCATGAGTCGCTCTGCCGAGGGAATGAGCAGATAACCTTGCGGACCCTGCCCTTCGCGAGCAGTGCGGCCAGCCCCGTGTCTGCGTTGCCGGCGTTGTTCGACACAACGGTCAGATCGCTTGGACCCGCGTCGATGAGCGCGTCGATGAGCTGAGTGGGCATCCCCGCCATGCCGAAGCCGCTCACGAGAACGGTCGCACCGTCGCCGATGCCGGTGAGTGCTTCCCGGGCGCTTGCGTAGATGGCGGTCATGTGACGTTCTCCAAGACCACGGCCAGACCCTGGCCTACACCGATACAGATTGCGGCGACGCCCCACCGCTGGTTCGCTGCCCGCAGCCGTTTGGCAAGGGTGGCGAGGATACGGCCGCCCGAGGCCCCGAGCGGGTGTCCGAGAGCGATCGCGCCACCCCGTGTGTTCACCAGTTCCGGGTCGATGTCCCATGCGTCGATACAAGCAATCGCCTGCACTGCGAAGGCCTCGTTGAGTTCGACGGCACCGATGTCGCTCCAGCCGATACCCGCTCGCCGGAGGGCCTTGTTGGCGGCTTCCACGGGCCCTATCCCGAAGTCCTGGGGGTTGAGCGCGTGGACGCCCCGGGCTGCGATCCTGGCGATAGGCGTTGTGCCGACGATGTCCGCGGCCTTTTCGCTGCCGAGAACGAGAGCAGAGGCACCGTCGGTGAGCGGAGAAGCGTTTCCGGCAGTGATCGTTCCGTTGGGACGGAACGAGGGGCGAAGCCCCGCGAGGCTCTCAAGGGTGGAGTTCGGCCGGATGCACTCATCCCGCTCAAGCGTGGTTCCTGGTATCGGTGTCACCAGGTCGTCGTAGAAGCCGTCCTCCCACGCCTTGTGCGCGAGCCGGTGCGACCGTGCGGCGAGAGCATCCTGGCGTTCCCGGCCTATCGCGAGCCTGTCACCCAGCGCCTCGTTCGCTTCGCCGAGCGACACCGTCCATTCGGCCGGCATCCGGTCGTTGACGAGCCGCCACCCGAGCGTTGTGGAGAACGCGGCCACGTTGCCGGCCGGGAACGCTCGCTCGGGTTTTGGCAGCACCCAGGGTGCTCGCGTCATCGACTCCACACCGCCGGCGATGATGACGTCTGCGTCGCCGGTCTCGATGGTTCGCGAGGCGGTGATCGCCGCGTCGAGCGACGAGCCGCACAAACGGTTCACGGTTACTGCGGGCACTGAGGCCGGGAGCCCGGCAAGAAGCGCGGCCATGCGACCGACGTTGCGGTTGTCCTCTCCTGCCTGGTTCGTGCATCCCCAAGCCACGTCGCCGATGGCGGCCGGGTCGAGGCCGGGAACCTTCGCGAGGACAGAGGTGAGCGCGGACGCGGCCATGTCGTCGGGCCGCACCTCGGCGAGGGCGCCTCCGAAGCGGCCGAACGGAGTTCGGTTAGCGGCAAAGATGAAACTGGAAGTCACACACCCAACGCTAGGCACGACAATCAATTACGTCCAAGATTGAATCCGACTTGATTTATCATGTTGAAGCATGGAACTGCGGGATCTTCGATCATTCGTTGCCGTCGCGGAAGCTGGTGGGTTCGGACGAGCCGCAGATCAGCTTCATATCGCGCAGCCAGCCGTGTCACAGCAGGTCAAGCGGCTTGAGCGCGAGCTCGGAGCGCCTTTGTTCCACCGCACGACCCGCAGCGTGGAACTCACTCCCGCCGGTCGGCGCCTGCTGGAGCGGGCCAAGTTCATCCTTGCGGAGATCGGCCGAGCGGCAGACGAGGTGCGGCAAGTCCACGCCGGGGGCATCGGGAAGGTGTCCGTTGGATTCGTCGGGACGGCGACCTATGACCTGCTGCCGACCCTGTCCCGCCGTGTGCGCACCCAGCTGCCCGGCATCGAACTCGACCTTCGAGGCGAACGACTGAGTCCGGCGCTCTCGGCCAGTCTCCTCGAATCGGAGCTTGATCTCGCCGTCATGCGTGATCCAGGTCCGGAGAGCGGGCTCGAAGTGTCGAGGCTACGCACGGAGCGGCTGGTGGCAGTCCTGCCCACCGACCATCGACTCGCGACCGCAGGGAGCATCGAGATCGCCGACCTACGCGACGACGTCTTCGTCCTGCACCCCTCCGGCCGGCGCTCGGTCGTCCATTCGGCGGTCATCGCGGCCTGCCGGTCGGCAGGCTTCGCTCCGGTGGACATCATCGAGGTTGCCGAGACCGCGACCCTCGTCAACTTCGTGGCAGCAGGCGTCGGTGTTGCAGTCGTTCCGCATCCGGTGAAGGCCCTCACTCTTGAGGGTGTTCGCTATGCAGAGCTGGTCAACCCACCGCAGCTCGACCTGGTGCTGGCCTGGCGTGCGGGTGGCCAGCGCCCCGATTCGGCAGCGGTGGCGCGCATCATTGCCGCGATTATTTGAGCAGGCCGGGGCGGATTCAACTGGTCGTCGCAACACCTCGATGATGGAGGAGAGTGTTGTGGCCCAAGGAAGAGCGCGTGCGGCGATTCAGGCCGGTCGTTCGCCGCTGCGGTCGCCGGGGCGTCCCCCGGCCGACCGGCGGGCGGCAAGCGGTTCACGAGTCACCCCAGCCGATGCCCTGCGGCACGCTACGGGCAGCCAACCCGCCCGCGCACCACTGCCGCCATACAAGTCAGCGGTTCACACCGAGACTCCCAGAGCGGGATGAGGCGACAGCGTCGGCCCTTCTCCAAGCGCTTCGGAGAAGGGCCGACGCCAATGGGCTGATCAGCGCGCCGTGTAGCCGCCGTCGATCGGCAGGTTCACGCCCGTCACCCAGTCCGCTTCGTCCGAAGCCAGGTAAAGGACCCCGTAGGCGACATCGATCGGATGACCCAGGCGACGCAGAGACTGGTTCCCCGTCATGTACTCCTCGTAGGCCGACAGACCACCGGGGAACTCAGCCGCGATGCCCTCGACCAGCGGGGTCAGGACCGTACTCGGGTGCACCGAGTTCACGCGAATGTTGTACTTGCCGTAGCTGGCCGCGTCCTGCTTGGTCTGCATCGAAACCGCGCCCTTGGCAACGTGGTACGCCGTGAACTCGTCGTTCCCGATCATCCCGTAGATGGATGAGTAGTTGACGATGCTGCCCTTGCCGCGCTTGATCATGTGCGGGATGGCATGCTTGGTGCAGAAGAAGACGCCCTTCACATCGACAGCGAACAGAGCGTCCCACTCGGCCTCGGTGAGCTCGTGGGTCGGCTTGTCGACGCCGATGATGCCGGCGCAGTTGACGAGGATGTCGAGACCACCGAACTCCTCTGCTGCTGCGTCGATCACCGACTTCGCCTCGGCCTCCCGGGCAACATTCAGGCTCCAGAACTCCGCGGTCCCGCCTGCCGCGCGGATCGCCGCCACGAGCTCCTGGCCCTTGACCTCGTCCAGGTCTGTGACTGCGACCTTGGCGCCCTCAACCGCGAACAGCTCTGCGGTCGCTCGGCCCATGCCCATTGCGGCCCCGGTGATCAGGGCGACCTTGTTCTTCAGACGTCCCATGCCGATTCCCCTTCCCCGTTTGGTTCTCAGGCCCTGACCGACTGGTTGGCCAGAAAGGAGCGGTAGCCGTCCGCCTCAGCTGCACGGCAGAACTGCTGATAGACCTGTCCGCCGCCCATGTAGACCTGGAACTCCTCCGGCTTGCCGGGCAGGTTGTCGCCCAGGAACCACGCCTTGGCCTTCTTGCCCTCGGAGTACATGACGGTGGCCTTGCCGGCCCGCTCGGTCTCCTCCATCCACCAGGTCTCCGACTCGGGGGTGGCCTCGAGGAACGGAACGTCGTTCTCACGCGCCCACGCGATGGCCCTCTGGAGCCACTGGGCACCGAGCTGGATCGGGACCGGCAGGTTCGAGTACGGCGTCTGCGGGCCGAGGGACATGAAGAAGTTCGGGAACCCGTTGGCGTTGATGCCGAGGTTCGACTTCAGGCCGTCGGCGAGCCACTTCTCACGCAGCGTGCGGCCACCGCGACCCACGATGTCGATGTTGGTCAGGGTCCCGGTCATGGCGTCGAAGCCAGTGGCGAAAATCAGCACGTCGAGCTCGTACTCGGTGTCGCCGACCACCACGCCGCGCTCGGAGATCCGGCTGATCGGCTGCGAGGCGACGTCGATGAGGTGCACGTTCGGCTCGTTGAACGCCGCGTAGTAGTTGTGGCCGGTCGGGACACGCTTGCCGTTGAACGAGTAGGTGGTCGGCGAGAGAAGGTCGGCGACGGCCTGGTCTTCGACGATCTCGTGGATCTTCTTGCGGATGAACTCCGAGGCGAGCTCGCTGGCCTCATGGCTGGTGGCCAGATCGGTGAAACACTCGTTGGCGAAGTGGAATCCGCCCTCGTTCCACTTGCTTTCGAAGATCCGGTCGCGCTCCTCCGCGGAAACCTCGAGGGCGCTGTGCTCGGCCGACTCCATGGCGACGCCGAAGGGATGGTTCGCCGCCTTCTCGTAGATCTCGTCGTAGTGGTCACGCAGGTGGACCATGTCCTGCTCGGTCACCGGGTCGTTCGTGGTCTCGACGATAAAGTTCGGCGTGCGCTGGAAGACGTAGAAGTCGCCGACGACCTTGGCGATCTCAGGCACCATCTGGATGCCGGAGGCACCCAGCCCGATGAGGCCGACACGCTTGCCGGTCAGGTCTGCGCCGCCACGGGGCCACATCGAGGAGTGGTACTTCTCGCCCTGGAACGTGTCAATGCCGTCGATGGCAGGGAAGATCGCCTGCGAGAGGACGCCCATGCCAGAGACGAGATAGGTCGTGGTCAAGGTGGAGCCGTCGCCGAGGTGGACGGTCCACGTGTTCGCATCCTCGTCGTAGACGGCCTTGTTCACGCGGGTGGACAGGCGGATGTCCTTGCGCAGGTCGAGCCGGTCGGCGACGAAGTTGAGGTACTTCAGGACCTCCGCGCCAGCCGGGTACCGCTCGGTCCAGGTCCACTCGTCGCGGACCTCCTTGGAGAAGGAGAAGGAGTAGTAGCTGTACTCGCTGTCGGTGCGGACGCCGGGGTAGCGGTTGACCCACCAGGTGCCGCCGATGCCGTCCTCGCCGTCGACCACGAGGGTCGAAAGACCGATCTCGCGCAGGTGGTGGAGTATCGCCAGGCCGGAGAAGCCGGCGCCGATGACGATGGCGTCGTAGTCGCGCTTGCTGGTCATGTGTGTGTCGGTCCTTTCACCGAGTGATGACAGATGGGCACTCAGGGGGGAGCGCGCAGCAGGAAAGGCGGATAAGACCCGGTCAGAGGTCTGGCCAGGGTGCCGGTAGGTGCTGGTCAGGACCGGTACCAGGCGGCCATGGAGGCGATCTCCTCGTCGGCGCGCGCGAGGCGCCCGGCCTGGAACGGGAAGACGTGCTGCATGCCCTTGCCAATGGAAAACGTCACGTCGACGCCGGCGTTCTCGGCCAGGTCGACCAGACGCTCAGAGTCCTCGAAGAGAGATTCGGTGTCGGCTGCGCAGACGTAGAGCCGCGGGAACCCCTCATAGGTGGCGTACAGCGGGTTGACGTACGGGTCCGTCGGGTCCGTGCCCCCGGAGAGGTACCGGCCGATGTTCCCGGCGAGGCCTTCGCGAGTGATCAGGAAGTCGGTGTCGTTGTTGGTCTCGATCGTGGCACCGCTGTTCTCCATGTTCAGCCACGGCGACATCGTCAGGACACGTCCGGGCAACGGGCGGCCGTCGCGACGCAGCCTGAGTGTCATCGCGACCGCGAGGTTCCCACCGGCGCTGTCGCCGACGAAGCACACGTCGTCGGCCTTGATGCCCTGGTCCAGGACGGCCTGGTAGACAGCGAGGCCGTCCTCGATCTGCGCCGGGAACGGGCACTCCGGCGCGAGCCGAAAGTCGAGAACAAACGCATGGGTTCCGCAGGCCTTGGCCAGGTGCCCAGCGAGCTTGCGGTGGCTGGCAGAGGATCCGAGCGCGAACCCTCCGCCGTGCATGACCACCATCACCTGAGAGGGATCCGCGTCAACCGGGGTCACGAGGACGCCCGGTACGCCACCGATGGTGGTCGTGGCGTAGGTGACCCCTTCGGGCTCAGTGGTCGCTCGCTGCCAGTCCTCGAAGACCCAGCGCATCAGCTGGAGCGACATCTCCGGGTTGGCCTCGAACTCCATGCTCCACTCGGCGTAGATCTCCCCAAGAGGGTCTGAAGGACGGGGAAGGGGCATGGGGGCTCCTCAACGTCATCGTTGGTGGTACTGGCTGTTCCTCGGGCCGACAAACGACCGACCCAGCCATTCGAGGATCCCCACGCCCAAGCGTCGAAGGTGAACGCTGTCACAAAATGAGGCACCACCGTCTCACAGTGACTCGCGTCACACGGTCCTGCTCGCGACAGCCTTCAATCGAGGCCCTCACCGAGCCCGTTTCCCTCACCCAAGCGATCACGTCACTCCGATCACGCCGGCGATCCCGGCCCTCGGAGTCAGGCCAGGCACTCCGCTCTCACCGCTCGGCGCTTCCGCGCACCTGGTGCTCGCGGGCCACCGAGGTCCTTCACAGCTCTCAACGAGGAGACATTCCATGCACATCAAGAAGCGGGCCGTCGCAGCGACCAGCGTCGCAGCCGCCACGGTCATGGCGCTCAGCGCCTGCGGCGGTCTGTCGACCGGTACCGGTGGCTCCGACGCCTCCGGCGGCTCCAGCAGCCCGTGGCCGACCGTGAAGGTGGGCGGTGTCGGCGTGCAATCCGACATTCCAGACATCACCAAGTTCTGTGGCACCAAGCCGATCAAGGTCGGCTACGCCGACGGCAACAACAACAACACCTGGCGCAAGGCTACGATCGCGCTCTTCAAGGCCCAGGCGGCCAAGTGTCCGAACATCACCCAGGTCATGGTGACCGACGCCCAGAACAACACCCAGAAGGCGATCTCGGACATCAACTCGATGGTCGCCCAGGGCGTCAACGTGATCGTCACCTTCGGCGACGCCGGACAGGCCCTCCTGCCGACCATCCAGAAGGCGACCGCGGCCGGCGTGGCGGTCGTGCCGATCGTCTCGGACATCGGCGGTACACCAGGCAAGGACTACGTCGACTTCGTCTCCGAGAACGTCGACACGTACGGCAAGACCCTCGCTGACTGGACCATCAAGGCGATGCACAAGAAGGGCAACCTGGTGATGCTGGGCGGCGTCGCCGGCAGCGCCTACTCTCAGGCCGTCTACGACGGCGTCAAGAAGGCGGTCGCGGAGCATCCCGGCGTCCGCCTGCTCAACTCCGACGGCTACGTCGCCACCGATTGGGACGTCAGCAAGACGCAGCAGGTCGTGGCCGGTCTCATCACGAAGTACGGCAAGATCGATGGCATCGTCTCCGACTTCGGCGGCGGCTCGGTCGGCGGTATCCGCGCATTCATCGCCGCGAACAAGCCTCTGCCGGCCTGGTCGGCCAATGACTCCAACGAGTTCGCCTCCCTCTGGTACCAGTACCACAAGCGGTACCCGAGCTATCAGATCGCGACCGAGTCTTCCCGCAACTGGGTCGTCGAGGCTGCTCTGAACAAGGGCCTCGCGGCCTACAACGGCATCACCGACACCGAGCCCTCGACGTACAACCTTCAGATCATTGAGGACTCGACCAACCCGAAAATGATGCCGAAGTATGACAAGTCGCTGCCGGCTGACGCGATCCTCTCCTCCGGACTGACCACCGAGCAGATCAAGGCTCTCTACAAGTAGCCCTTGAGCAGCCCAGTCGGCTTTCAGGCCATCTCGGCCAGACCACCGTCATGTTCACCGACAGAACCGGCCGCAGTTCTGGCATTCCCCGCAGGTGCCCGGGCCTCCGCGACTCCCTGGAAGGCCCGGGCAACTCACCGCGACAACGCAGCGGCGTACGGATATCCGAGGAGCATCATCATGAACCGACTCAAGGGCAAGGTCGGCATCGTCACCGGTGCCTCGCGAGGCATCGGCCACGCGATCGTCGACGCCATGGCAGCTGAGGGCGCGGCCGTCATCGCGACCAGCCGCGCTGCCGTCGACGACTCATTCGGCGCCGGCGTCATGTACGCGACCCTTGACGTGGCCAGCGAAGCCGACTGGCAGCGTGTGATCACCGAGGTCATCGACCGCCACGGGCGCGTTGACTTCCTCGTCAACAACGCCGGCATCATCGCCTATGAAACCGTCCACGACCTCACCAGTGAGGAGTGGAACCGGGTCATCGCGGTCAACCAGACCGGCACCTGGCTCGGGATGCGCGAGGTGATCCCACAGATGATCGCTCAGGGCGGCGGCAGCATCATCAACGTCTCCTCGATCTGGGGCAGCGCCGCTGTCGCCGGTGCGCACGCCTACCACGCGACCAAGGGCGCGGTGCGCAACATGTCGAAGAGCGCCGCCGTCAGCTACGCCAAGGAACGCGTCCGCGTGAACTCAGTTCATCCCGGTTTCATCTGGACCCCACTGACCGAGGCACAGGCCCCGGAGGTGAACGAGTACGTCATCTCCCAGACCCCGATGGGTCGCGCTGGACGACCCGAGGAGATCGCCGCCGGAGTCGTCTTCCTCGCCTCCGACGAGGCCAGCTTCGTGACCGGTTCCGAGCTCGTCATCGACGGCGGCTACCTCGCCCAGTAATGGGTCCATCAACGGGCCGAGGCGCCGGCCCGACTCCTCAGGTCTGCGCCCCTCAACATCTTCCAGGAGTCCGACGTGACCAACTTCGGCAGCAACGGACCTGAGACTCAGGTCAGGCCACCGCAGCAGGGTGCGAGCCCCGTCCCCACCCAGGCCAACCACGCGGCAAGTCAGACAGCAAGCCAGGCGGCCGACCATGTCGCATCGGTGCTCTCCATGCAGGGCATCGGGAAGTCCTTCCCGGGCGTGCGCGCGCTGGACGAGGTGAGCTTCGATGTCCGCCCGGGCGAAGTTCACGCCCTGGTCGGCGAGAACGGCGCCGGCAAGTCCACCCTGATGGCCGTGGCCTCGGGTGCATTGGCGGCAGACGACGGCACAGTCCTCATCGGCAGCGACCAACTCACGCATGCGCAACCCGAGCAGGCTCGCAGCCTCGGCCTCGGCATCGTGCGTCAGCATCCGGCGCTTCTTCCGGACCTGACCGTGGCGGAGAACATGGCACTCGGCGTCGGGTACAAGCGCGTCGGCGGGCTTCGCCGCGCGGTCGCCTGGGCCTGCGAGACCCTCGCGCCGTGGGAGATGAACATCGACCCGCGCGCCCGCGTCGCCGATCTGTCGATGGAGAAGCGGTTCATCATCGAGATCGCCAAGGCCCTCGCGCTGAACCCGAAGGTTCTGATCCTCGACGAGCCCACCGAGCATCTCAACGCCGAAGAAGTACAACGTCTCTTCACGAAGGTCCGCGAGACCGTCGCAACTGGCGCCGGTGTCGTCTACATCTCCCACCGCATTCCTGAAGTCAAACAGATCGCCGACCGGATCACCGTCCTTCGCGACGGCCAGACCCGCGGAACCTTCGACGCCGACGCCGTTACCGAGGAGCAGATCGTCGAGCGCGTCGTGGGCCGCAAACTCGAGACGGTCTTCCCCACCAAGGAACCCGTACCTGCGGACGCGGCCGAGCGACTCGTCGTGACCGGACTCTCCGGTCCCGGCTTTGACAACATCTCCCTGACCGTCCGCTCCGGCGAGATCGTCGGCTTGGCCGGGGTTCAGGGCAATGGCCAAGCCGAGCTCGTCCGTGCCCTGGCCGGCCTGGCCTCGACTTCAGGCAAGATCGTCGTCGACGGGCAGCAGGTCCGCGGCGGAAACGCAGCGGCCGCGAACGCCGGTGTCGTCTACGTGCCTGCTGACCGGCACGGCGAGGGTGTCTTCCTACCACTCGGCGTGAGCGAGAACATCGTGGCGCGCACCTTGCACAAGGTCTCACGCCTCGGCCTTGTCAGCGACGCGCTGACCCGGGCCACCGCGAAGGACCAGATCCGCAACCTCGCGATCAAGACCCCGACCCCCGAGACGCCGATCAGCTCTCTCTCGGGAGGCAACCAGCAGAAGGCCGCCATGGCCCGCACGCTGTTGGCTGCACCGAAGGTCCTCGTGGTCGAGGAGCCCACTCAGGGTGTCGACGCCGGTGCACGCGTCGACCTGTACAAGATCCTGCGCACCGCGGCCGATGACGGTGCCGCCGTCATCGTGCTCTCCTCCGACAACGTCGAGCTCGAGGGCCTGTGCCACCGCGTGCTGATCATGTCTCGCGGAAGCGTCGTCGAGGAACTCACCGATGCGGAGATCACCGAAGCGGCCATCGCTCACGCCGCACTGACCTCGACGACCGTGCGCGGCCACGAGAAGACCCGCCCGGAGAAGCGTCGCCGACTGCGGGCCTGGCTGGCCGGCGACCAGGCCCCTGCGGCGGTGATCGCCGCGATTGTGGTGCTCCTCGGCCTCGGGACCGGGCTGCACAACAGCGACTACCTCGGTCAGCTCAACCTCAACAACCTCCTGCTCATGCTTGCGCCCCTGTTGCTGGTCGGTGCTGCGCAGCAGGTCGTCGTCATGGGAGCCGGGTTCGACCTCTCGGTCGGACCCCTCATGGGCTTCCTGGTCGTGATCGCGTCGTACTGGATCGTGGACGGCGGAAACCTGGTCCTCGGTCTGGTCCTCATGGCCCTCGGCGCGGTCGCGGTAGGCGTGATCAACGGCGTCATGGTGACCTGGTTTCGCGTCAACCCGGTCGTCGCGACCCTCGCGGTCTACATGGCCCTCCAGGGCATCTACCTGTCCCTGCGAGACACGCCGGGCGGCACGATCTTCCCGTCGGTGGCAGCCGACATCCAGGCCCACTTCGGTGCGGTTCCGCTGGTGACCATCGTCGCGGTGCTCCTCGTTCTGCTCCTTGAGCTGGCGCTGCGTCGCACCAGGTGGGGCGTCGAGCTTCGGGCTCTCGGGTCTGAGCCGGACGCCGCGGAGCGTCTCGGGGTGAAGATCCGACTGATCCAGTTCACCTCGTACGTGATCTGCTCGGCACTGGTCCTGCCCGCCAGCATCATCCTGATGGCCCAGATCGGTATCGGTGACGGTCGTCCTGGTCTCGCGTACACCCTCAACTCAGTGACCGTGGTCGTGCTCGCGGGAGCCAGCATCTTCGGTGGCCGTGGTTCGTTCATCGGGATCATCGCCGCTGCTGTCCTCGCTCAGCAGCTGGTCAATGTCTCCCCGTTCCTCAACCTCTCCCCTGCCTGGGGCTACTGGCTCCCGGGCCTCATCACGATCGGCGCCGCGGCGCTGTACGCCCAGCTGCGCCGTACCCGCCGGACGGGAGCACACGCATGAGCACCCGACCCACCAACGCCTCCCGCCGCAACCCGCGCCATCAGGGGAACGCGATGAACAACTTCGACGCGGGCACCACCTGGCGCCGCCTCCTTTCGGGCAGCTGGGTCGGGATCGTGATCGCCACGATCATCCTCTTCGCCCTCAGCCCCGCCATCGCGCACGGCAGCGTCGGCTCAGCCCCGTTGCTCAGCATGCTGCCCTTCGCCGCTGTGCTCGCCATAGCAGCCGCCGGGCAGACCCTCGTCGTGCAGCAACGTGGCCTCGACCTGTCGGTGCCAGGCATGATCGCGCTCGCTGCGGCCATCTGCACCTGCATGGTCCAGTCCCACGGTTGGCCGGCGTGGCTCGCCGTCATCGTCGCCGTGGTCGCCCCCGGTCTCGTCGGCCTGGTCAATGGAGTCCTGGTCGCTGTCGCCCGCGTCATGCCGCTGGTCGTGACGCTCGGCATGAACGCGGTCCTGCTCGGCACGGCCCTGGAGATCTCCGGCGGCTCGCCGGCCACAGCACCCAACGGCCTGAGCCGGTTCGCCGTCGACCGGACCCTCGGAATCCCCAACACCTTCATCATCGCGGTCGTCATGCTCGCCGTCGGTGGCATCATCGCCAAGCGCTCCGCGGTCGGGCGCCGATTGACCTACATCGGTGTCAGCGTTCCCACGGCCTCGGCTCTGGGCATCCGAGTCACCCTTTACCAGGTCGTCGCCTACGGTTTCGCGGGCCTCGCCTACGGCGCCGCCGGCGTTCTCCTGGCCGGCTACACCCGGACTCCCGGGCTCTTCATCGGGGACACCTACGTGCTTCCGACCGTCGCGGCCGTGGTCCTGGGCGGCACCGCGATGACCGGCGGTATCGCGAGCATCGTGGCCAGCGGCGTCGGGGCGCTGTTCCTGACACAGCTCGGACAGCTGCTTCGCTCGTTGGGCTGGAACGACGCTCAGCAGCTCATCGCGCAGGCAGCAGTCCTCGCCGCGGTGGTCCTGCTTCGCCAGGCCACCCCCGCTCTTCGCGGGCTGGCACAGCGTCGCCGGCAACGGGCGTTGCCTACGGTCAGCTGACGGCCGAACCACAGGTATGCACAGAGTGTCCGGGAGCTCTGCTCCCGGACCACTCTGTCGCGCCGCACCTCCGAGGTGGCTGCGCGGCGGCCGTTCTGCAGTCACCCGTCACGAGTCGGTGATCTTGTAGGCCTTCATCTTGCGGTAGATCGTCGCTCGGGACAGGCCGAGCATCTCCGCGGCGCGGGAACGGTTTCCGTCGGCTTCCCGCAGCGCCCGAGAGATCACCTCAAGCTCGGCACGCTCGATCATGGTCCGCGAACTGGCACCCTGGATCCGCTCCGGCAGGTCACTGGGGAGGACGTATCCGCGTTTGCCGGCAAGCGCCAGCCCCTCCACGACGTTGTGGAGCTCCTTGAGGTTGCGGGGCCACTCGTATCCGGTGAGCAGGTCAAGGGTCTCCGCACGTGGCTCCAGGCCGACGCCCGGCATGGCCCGGTCCGTGAAGTAGCGCCACAAAGCAGACAAGTCGGCGGTGCGCTCCCTCAGCGGGGGAACCCATACGTGTGACGCCCCGAGACCCACCGCCGTCTCCTCGGCCTCAGCGGCCGAGCGAAGCGTGGCGGTGAGCATCACAGGGCCCTTCGGAACGCTCATCTCCAACAGCCCGGACAGTGCGAGCCTCGCTGCGGGGTCGAGGGCGTCGATCCCCTTGACGATCACGGGCGCTCCGCCTTGCAACCGCTCCGCGATGCCGCGAAGCCATCGCTTCCCGCCGATCAGGGTCCGCTCCACCGTGTCGATCACGATGTGAGCGCCTGGTCCGGGCTCGCCGGAACGGAACGGGAACCCCAGGGCAAGTGACGTCTTCCCGACGCCGGCCTCGCCGGCGATCACCACCGGCCGCGTCGCCCCCCGTCTTCGTGCGACCGCGTGCAGAGCCGCCATCCAGTCCGGCGAGCGTCCGATCAGCTGCGCCCGAGCCGGCCCCAGCGCAGTGGTGGTCGAGGTCCTGCCCCGCTGGAAGGACACGATGGCTCCGGCGCCGCCCTCAACTGGTGCCAGCCGGACCTCGGTGGGGGCGCCGGAGAGTTCGATGATGAACCGGCCACCGGATTGCCGCTGGGCCAGATCTCCAAGCGCCGCGACATCTGCGCTGGACAGGCGGGCAGCGCCCTGGCTCTGCATGATCAGTCCCTGCGGACCGAACCCGACCACCGCACCGGCCTTTGCCTTCGAGGCGTCCAGGAATGCTTGGAAGACCGCCCGGGCCTTGGGGGAGGCCACATCAAGGAGATGCTGCTGCAACTGGTCGGCGACCGTCTTGACCATGGGCCGCAGCAGCGAACGGCCCTCGATGAGCCCGCTGGACAACGTCACCACAGCAACGATCTTCTGGGTCAGCGGGTGCCGGATCGGCGTTCCGGTACAGACGGCCTCGCTGTACATGTCCGCGTAGTGCTCCGCGCCCGTGATCTGGATGCTCTGCCCGGTCGCCAAGACCGTGCCGACGCCGTTGGTGCCCACGAGCGACTCATCCAGGACGGCTCCGCGGCCGGTTCCGACCATGTCGAAGTGACGCCACGCGTCACGGTCTGCGGCCCAGCGTCCGAGAATACGACCTTGGGCGTCCGCCAGCAGAAGGCCGACGCCCGTTCCTGACAAGTCAGCGGAGAAACGTGACATCGGCGCCTGAAACAGATCCAGGAGATGCTGATCGAGCTCATCTTCCGCCACATGCGGGACCTCCCGGACGTTGGCCGGCACACCGAGCGCCTCCCGGGAACGCTCCCAGGACCTCAGCAGCGCAGGCTCGACATCTATGCGGTCGGTGCTCCCTGTCAACCACTCGTCTTTGAGCGCGTGGACTGGCCCAATCGACATGCTCTTCCCTTCCTCATGCAGAGCCGGAGCATAATGCGATATGGCGCGTATAGTGCCACATCACAATTCATTCCGTAATGGGAGAAGCTCGACGAGCGTCGATTCCTGATCATGCGAGTCGCTCGAGGTCTCAGGCCAGACGACGGCGATACTCATCGACGGCCAGCGCTGCTGCGCCGCGGACATGGTGCTCGCACGCGGCTCGCGCCGCGGCGGCGTCACACGCAACAGCCGCGGCTTCGATGATGCGGCCGAATTCCTCAAAGGAGATCCCCGCCCGTTGGTCGTCCATGAACGCGTAGCGGCGAAAGATCTGGACCCGAGCGTGAATGCGGGCGACATCCTCGGTGAGGACCGGGTTGCCGGCGCCTTCGAGCAGGAGCCCGTAGAACCGCTCGTTTGCCTCCTCGCGTGTCTTGATGGTCCCCCTGAGGTAGGTCGTCTCCATCTCGATCAGGAGCTGTCGCAACTCGCTCTTCACCTGCTCTGACGCGCGTGCCACGAAGAGTTCGCCCATCAGGCCCTCGAGCGCGCGCCGTACCTCGTAGATCTGCTCGATGTCCTGCGGTGTCAACACGGTGACGACCGGTCCGTGGTGGGCGACCACCGTCACCAGCCGCTCAGCCTCGAGCTGGCGCAGTGCTTCTCTGACTACGGTGCGCGAGACTCCGTAGGCCTCGCACAGGCCGCTCTCGCGCAGGGCGTCGCCAGGCTGGAAGGCCCCGCTCAGGATGTCTTCACGAAGCAGGCGTGTGATCTGCTGCCGCAGCGGTGCCGCATGTCGAGTCAGTCTCGAAGTGCTCATGACGGGTCCCTCAGCCTCCAACTGTTGCTTGCCAGGCCCAGCGGCTCTTGGGGCTCGTGAGGCACTGTCTCAAATCGATGCACCGGACCATATCCCGCGCTTTGGCTCGTAGCGTATTACGAGATGACGGTAATACGTCACCGCGCGAACGTGCCGTGCGGCACCGACGGCAGCTCTACCCGAGCCGGCTGGTTGCCGCCGCACCCGCTCCCGCCGAAAGAGGAGGACCCCTTCCATGACGACACCGACCGCGCCGGTCACAGCACAGGTCCGCGGACGGGAGATCCCCGTCGATCTGTACATCGACGGTGTGTGGACACCCGCCGCCGAGACGTTCTCGGTCGTCAACCCCGCAAAGGGTCAGACGATCGCCGAGGTCGCTGACGGCACCGTCGATCAGGCACTCGCCGCGCTCGATGCGGCCGTCGCCGCTCAGGATGCCTGGCGGCACGTGCTTCCGCGCGAGCGTGCCGACCTGTTCCACCGCGCGCACCGGCTGCTCCTGCAGCGTGCCGACGAGATCGTCGAGACCATGACGCTGGAGAGTGGCAAGCCGTTGGGCGAGGCCCGGGGTGAGTTCCAGCTCTCGGCCGACTTCTTCCTCTGGTACGCCGAGCAGATCGCCCACCTTCACGGCACCTACGCACACGGCTCCCGAGGCGCCTACCGTGTCGTCACCACCCACCAGCCGGTCGGCCCGTGCCTTCTCATCACTCCGTGGAACTTCCCGTTGCTGATGATCGCCCGCAAGGCCGGCGCGGCGCTCGCTGCCGGATGCACGGTCGTGGTGAAGTCCGCGAAGGAGACTCCGCTGACCTGCGCGCTGTTCGTGCAGGCGCTGCACGATGCCGGTTTCCCGGCGGGTGTGGTCAACCTCGTCCACACGACGACCTCGTCCAAGGTGTCGGCAGCGCTCATGGCGGACAGCCGTCTGCGCAAGGTGAGCTTCACCGGCTCGACCGGTGTGGGGAGTACCCTGCTGAGCCAGGCGGCTGCGAACATCACCAATGCTTCGATGGAACTCGGCGGCGACGGTCCGTTCATCGTGCTCGATGACGCCGACCTCGACCTGGCGGCCGAGCAGGCGATCGTGTGCAAGTTCCGCAACGCCGGTCAGGCGTGTGTGGCGGCCAACCGGATCATCGTCGACAGCCGCGTCGTGGAAGAGTTCACGGCCAAGTTCGTCGCGTTGACCGAGAAGCTGAAGGTCGGCGACGGGTTCGACCCGGCCACGGAGGTCGGCCCGATCATCTCGGCCCAACAGCGCGACACCGTCAAGGAGCTCGTCAACGGCTTCTCTGAGATCGGCGCGACCCTGCTGACCGGAGGCAAAGAGGTGCCGGGCGACGGATTCTTCTTCGAGCCGACCGTCTTCTCGGTGACGGAGGCGGATGACCACCTTTGCCACCAGGAGCTGTTCGCCCCCATCGCGACGATCTACACCGTTGACTCGGTCGCCGAGGCCGTCAAGGTCGCCAACGACACCACCTACGGCCTTGCCGCGTACGTGTTCACCCGCAACGTGGACCGCGCCATTGCCGTGAGCGAGCGCCTCGATTTCGGCATGGTCGGCATCAACCGCGGCATCATGGCCGACCCCGCAGCGGCGTTCGGCGGCATCAAGGCCTCCGGCCTGGGCCGCGAAGGCGGACACGAGGCGATCTATGAGTTTCTCGAGCCCAAGTACCTCGCCATCACCGTGGACGAGACGGAGGCAGGCCTGTGACCGCCTGCGTCGCCTCCATCGGCGTCCTGCGCCAGCCCAAGACCGTTCTTTTCGGTCCCGGCGAGCGGCGCCACCTGCCCCATCTCCTTGCCGAGATCGGACGGCACGTCCTCGTCGTCACTGACGCCCGTATGGCACAGGTGACCGAATTCAAGGACATGGTGACTGCCATCGAAAGACAAGGGATCACGGTCTCGGTGTTCTCTGAGGCTGAGCCGGACCTGCCTCGCGAGAACGTACTCACCCTCGTCGACCGGTACGGCGACGCCGGCGTGGATGCGCTGCTCGCGGTCGGCGGCGGCTCCTGTCTCGACTTGGCGAAGGTGTCCGCTGCCGTCCTCGCACACGGCGGCGACGTTCGGGACTACTACGGCGAGTTCCTCGTCCCGGGCCCCGGGCTTCCGGTCATCACCGTACCCACCACCGCCGGTACCGGCGCCGAGGTTACCTGTATCTCGGTCGTCTTTGACCGGGAGAAGGGCATGAAGGTCGGCGTGGCCAGCCCACACCTGGAGGCGTACGCCGCCGTCATCGACCCTGAGCTCACCGTCTCCTGCCCGCCGGCACTCACCGCAGCCACGGCGGCCGACGCGCTGACTCACCTGGTCGAGACGTTCACCGACCGGGTCAAGGACGTGACGCCGGAGTTTCTGGTCAATCATCTCTACGTCGGGAAGAACCCGCTGACCGACATCTTCTGCCGCAGCGGCCTGACTCTGCTCAACTCGTCCCTGGAGGGCGTGGTCGCTGACCCGTCCGACATCGAAGCACGCTCCGCGACAATGCTGGCCGCGTACAACGCAGGCATGGCCATCAACACCGCCGGTACCGCCGCGGCACACGCGATCCAGTCCCCGATCGGTGCGCTGACCCACACCTCGCACGGGTTCGGTGTCGGAGCGCTTCTGCCGTACGTGATGCGCTTCAACCTTCCGACCCGGATCGCGGAATTCGCCGAGATCGGGGCGCTGCTCGGTGCCGCGGACCCCGAGTCGACCCCGTTGGATCAGGCGAAGGCCGGCATCGCCCGCGTAGAGGCGCTGCTGGAGACCGTCGGCTGCCCAACCGACCTGAAGACGCTCGGCCTGGACCCGAAGGACTTCTCCTACGTGGCCGACCAGGCGATGCTCGCGACCCGCCTGACGGCCAACAACCCGCGCGATCTCACCCACGAGTCCGTTGTTGAGATCCTGCAGCGTGGCTACGACAACGACCGCACCTGGTGGTCGGTGTGACGAGCACAGCTGCGACACCGACAAGTGGCCCGATGGAGCCGGTCGCCGTCGCCGGCGCCGGCTCCATCGGGGTCGCCTTTGCAATCGTCTTCGCACGAGCCGGGCACGCGGTCCGGGTGTGGGATCCGTTCCCGGACGCTCTGGAGCGCGCCCACGGTGAGCTCTCCGATCGCCTTGTCCAGTTGTCCGTGCACGGCCTCGTCGAGAATCCAAGCGCTGTGAGTGCGCGGGTCACGTTCGCCCGTGACTTGGCGGAGGCGGTCGCGGGAGTAGCGCTGGTGCAGGAATGCGCCCCGGAGCGGGTAGACGTCAAGCAGGAGCTGATCCGGCGTGCGGCCCAGAGCGCGCCTGATCAAGCGGTGTTCGCCAGCTCGAGCTCAGCGATACGTCCCAGTCTCATCACAGCCGACCTGCCCGAAGAGCTACGGGACCGGATCCTGGTCGGTCACCCCGGCAACCCGCCGTACCTCATCCCGGTGATCGAGCTCGTCCCCTCCCCCTGCACTGCTACGTGGGCCGTCGAGCGCGCCCGTGCCATCTACACGGGCGCAGGGCTACGCCCGATCACGGTCAACCATGAACCGGAAGGGTTCGTGTTCAACCGTCTTCAAGGCGCGGTACTGCGTGAGGCCTACTGCCTGGTCCGAGACGGGGTTGCGACCGTTGACGAGATCGACGAAGTCGTCCGCAGTGGTCTTGGGCGCCGGTGGAGTCTCGTCGGCCCATTCGAAACCGTCGACCTCAACACCCGCGGCGGTCTTGAATCACACGCGGAGAAAATGGGACCCGCGTATGCACGAATGGGCGCTGAGCGCGGTCAGAACGACCCATGGACGCCGGACCTCGTGTCGACCGCCGTACACCAGCGTCGCACTCTTCTCTCACTCGACCGATGGGAAGAGCGGGTTCGCTGGCGAGACGAGCAGCTCATGCGGCTGACGCCACTGTGGGAGGACATCCGCGCCACCTCCTGAGTTCCTCTCGGGTCTTCACTTGTCGGCGCGGATGGCTGGTCGAGGGACATCAAATATGTGAACTGTCCGAGGCGCCTCGATCACCCAACGACTCCGACACGTGACGGCGGCCATGGAGAACGGTTCTGATCCACTCTCTGTGGAGCGGTGACTGGCTGTGACATCGGTCAGTCCGCGTGGAGGATCTGCAAACGGAGTAGGTCGAAGCCAGCGCGTCCATACCAGTCCCTCTTGATCCGTTTCACCCGGTTTACGTTCCCCTCGACTCGACCGGAGTTCCACTCCATCGTGAGGCCGGCGATGACGGCGTCGAAGTCCTGGCGGAGCCCTGCGCTTGCCGAATATCTCGTCCGTGCAGGTCACGCGGCATGTCTGTATTCGTGGAGGATGCCGCCAAGGCGGTCGTGGCGTCGGATGGCGAGGTCGTTCAGCTTGTCGGGATCGTCGATTGGTGTGGGGAGTGGGTGTAGTGGTCGGGCGTTCGCGATGCCCTGGTGCGGTCGATGGGAGTTGTAGAACTGCTCGAATTCTCGTAGGGCGTGGAGGAGGTGGCGCTGGTTCCGGATCAAGGTCCGGTCCAGGAGTTCGTGTCTGCAAGGTCTGCGCCCACCTTTCCGTGATCGAGTTCATTCTCGGCATCTGGATGCCGGTGAGGACGATCTCGATCTCCGTGTCCTTGAGGACGGCGTCGAACGGGGCGGGGAACTTCCCGTCCCTGTCCCGGATCATGAATCGTGCCCGGCAGCCTACGTCCTCGAGATCCATGACCAGATTCTTCGCCGCTTGGGTTACCCAGGATGTGGTCGGGTGTGCGGTGGCGCCCAGGACCCGGATGCGGCGGCTGCTGTGTTCGATCACCGCGAGTACGTACATCCGGGCGCCGGACAGGGTGACCGCCTCAAAGAAGTCGCAGGCCAGGTGGGCGTCGGCTTGGGAGCGCGGGAAGTCGGCCCATGTGCTGGAGCTCCGGTCGGGCGCCGGATCGATGTCGGCATCCTTCAGGATCTTCCAGACGGTCGAGGCGGCCACTTTCACTCCCAGCACGAGCAGTTCGCCGTGAAGGCGCCTGTAGCCCCAGCTTGGATTCCTCGCCAGCCGCAGCACCAGAATCCGGATGGACCGTGCTTTACGAGGTCGACCGGGTCGCTTGGGCCGCGATAAGGCGGCATGCCGGCGCCTTGCGAGGTCGCGATGCCAGCGCAGCACCGTGTCAGGCGCATGAGCAGCCGCACCCGCCGCAGAGCCGGCAACGGCAGCCGGTGCAGCAGCGCCGCCAGGAACGCCCGGTCGCCCGGGGTGAACCGTACTCGGGCACCACCGAGTTGGCGTTCGAGCACTGTGATCTGATGGCGGAGGGCCAGGATCTCCGCATCCTTGTTCCGGTCGCTCATCGGCAGCAGACGCAGCAGCGCGAATGCGTTGGTCACTCCCCGGTAGGCCACTCGCAGCAGCACGGTCGATCATCATGACGCGTCGACTACCGGCTACGCGAGAGCGCCGACTCGAGCGACGAGGCCGACGACCGCCAGTCCGGGTCCAGGCTTCCGACCAGGGCGGATGACATTCTCGGCAAGCGCAGGGCCTCGAAGGCCAACGCCCGCTGCGAACGAGTGATCGGCACTCTCCGTCGAGAAGTCCTCGACCACATACTCATCCTCGGTGAAGGTCACGCGCGCCAGGTCCTGGCCGCGTACCAGAGGCACTACAACGCGCACCGCCCCCACCGGGCCCGATGCCAACTACCTCCCCAAGCTCACGGACAACCACCTCCAGTCCTGAAGCCGGCCAGCCGCAAAGTCCTGCGCACTCGCGTCCTCGGCGGTGTGATCAACGAGTACAGATATGCCTCTTGACCAGGAGCGACGATTATTCGAGCCCCGCAGGCCACAGCCCACATCCGTGACACGCCGTGTGCCTTCTGCCTCGTCCAAACGGTCTCGACACCACCGTGCCTCCCGTCGGCGGCCGCAATCCGGGAGTCAGCGGCGTCGAGACCGCATCGCGCCATGTCATCGGCGGGCATCCAGTGCCGCATCAGGCAGCGTCTGCCCTGTTGTGGTGTGACGCGCCGCTCGGGTGCTGGCACAGGCGGTGCGTCACCACGTGAAATCGGCCTGTGTGGGTGTCAGCCTTCTGCGGTGTGTGGTTGGGGCCATGTGGTCTGGGTGACGTGGTCGTGGAAGTCGGCTCGCAGGGTCAGCTCGCCGCCGAGGGCGGTGATGTAAGCGGCCATGGTGTCGATCTGCGGGGTGCTGGCTCCGTTTTCGATCTGCGCGATCCGGGCCTGGCTGACTCCCAGTTCCCGGGCCAGTGCCCGCTGGCTCATTCCTCGGCTGCGCCGGGCCTTTTTCAGGAAGGCCCCCCAGATGTGGGTGGTGGTCTTGTCAGGCGGTGCCGCGTCGGTGTGCTTGGCCGGGTGTGTGGTGTGGTCCATGGTGGCCGTTGTCCTTGTCAGTCGACGCTGCCGCGTGGGGCGATCCACTGGTGGGGTTGTCCGGTCACTTTGGCGATGGTTTCGAAGTCCGCGTCGTAGTGCAGCAAGGTCAGTCCGCATAGTTCTGCGGTGGCGGCGGTCATCAGGTCGACCGCTCCCGGCCCCTGGTGCCAGCTTGTGGCGACGAGAAGGTCTTGCACCTGCCGGGCCCGGGTGAGAGCACGGTCGGGCACAGGGGTCCATCCGAAGGCGTCGTGGAGGTAGCGCTCCAGCACGGCCCGCTCGTCGCGGCCGCCGGTGGCGCGGACCAGTTCGAGTTCGGTGATCTCGCACACACTCGCGCGGCCCTCGTCCAGGACCGTGGCCCAGTGTCGTTCCACGGCGGGGGTGAGGAACAGGCGGTTGCAGGCGCTGGTGTCGATCAGGTAGTGGGACGTGCTCACGCCGGGCGGGCCTCGCCGAAGGCGCCGCCCTCACCCGCGAGCTCGCTCAGCCGCTGCCGGGCCGCGCGACGCTGGTAGATCGCACCGACCGCAATATCCACCGCCTTGGCCACGACTTCGGCGTCATCCTCGGTGTGCAGGAGTTGCTTGGCCTCGGCGAGGCGCTCCTCGTCGATCTCAATGGTGATCTTGGCCATCATGTCCTCCCTGAATGCCTGGGCACCCTCATGACGATAACAAATCCCTTATCGGCGGCGCCGGCGCAGGTGTCGCGCGGTCGACATCAACGCGTATGCCGAGGGTTGGCCTCGGCTGCGATACCCCGCGCCGGCTCCCATGGACGGGCGAGGGGGGCTCGGGTCCACGCGGTCAAAGTCGCCGGACCGTGGTCCGCGTCACTCGAAGGAGGGATACGTCGCCCGACTGCGCCCCGGCGACGCCGACTGGCGCGTAGTGTGCGGGGTGTGTGCTTCTTGGGCTTCGTGCGGCGGTGTATGGCCCTGAATGGATTGCTACAGCCTGATACGGGTGGTTGCAGAGAGTAGTCACAGGGCTGGGGGTCAAGGGGTCGCAGGTTCAAATCCTGTCGTCCCGACCAGCATCATCGCAGGTCGGAGGCCGTTTCCGCGAGTAGCGGAGGCGGCCTTAACCATGTCCGGGCTGGGAGCAAGTGGGAGCCCTCGTGCTCCCAACTCGCAGACGTGTCAACGGTGCCCGATTCGTCCGTCACCCGATCCGGTAGACCTACAGCGCCGTACCGCGCCGTCAACCACAGTCCCCCTACGTCACCCGATCGATCCGGATGTCTTCTGCATCGAGAGGCATAAGGACCCCTTGTCGGCTCCCGAGCACCTTTCGCGGTGGGAGCACGATGTCGTGCTCCCCGTGCGACAGGGGCGGGGCTGACTGCTGTTGATCTCTCCGGGCCAGTTTTCGCAGGCAGCTCGCGCGTGGGGTTCCTGGCTGCCGGGGTGCGCCCCGCGTCAAGGCGGGGTAAAGCCCCTTGTCGCCGGCCGGCAGATGGGGCACTCCCAGGGCGTGAGCGCCGTATCCGGCTCTGTGGTGCCGTAGCGAGACAGTTCGCAGAGGTGCGCTTGCCGGAAATCACATCCTGACAGGTCATGCGGCATGTCGGTGCTCGTGGCGGATGCTGCCGAGGCGCTCGCGCCGTCGTATATCGAGGCTGGCGATCTGGGCCGGGGCGGTGACCGCCGCGGGTCGAGTCTCCAATCGATCCGCGGCGGTTCATGATCAGCTCGCGGGGTGCCGCTGGCGGTAGCCTCCAAGACGCCGGCCACCACGCCTCTACAGCCACTGGGTCCCCAACGCAGCCCGCGAGGCCGTCACCGCCATCGGCACAACCCTGGAACGCGCCGACCGCAAACACGCTCTCAAGGGCCCGGCTCAGCAGCCCGCTCGGTAGGTTGACACACCGAAGGGTTCAGCCGAACTCGCCTGGTCAGTCGTACAGGGCGACCAGTCGGCCGATGACCTCTCCTCGTTCGAGCCTGCCGATGCCGTCGCCGATCTCGTCGAATCCGATGTGGGTGATACGGGAAGCGACCTTGGCGTCGGCGATGAGTTGGACGACCGCCTGGCAGTCCTCGGGAGTGCCGGCCTGGGAGCCGATGAGCGTGACCTGGTTGAGGGTGAGCGTTTGGAGATTGATGGTGCCTTCACCGGTGCCCAGACCCACGAGTACGACGCGCCCGTCGCGTCGTACGGCTTCCACCGCCGCGTTGGTCGTGGTGCCGACTCCGACGAAGTCCACGACGACGTCGAACTGCACGTGGGCGAACGCGGCGATGTCCGCCGCGACATCCGTGACGCCGAGTTCGCGGGCGAAGGCGTGCACCTTCTCGTTCTTCTCGATCACATAAACCTCGGCGCCGACGGCGAGGGCCACCTGGGCACCCAGCGAGCCCAGCCCGCCGAACCCGATGACACCCACCTTGGTGCCGGCCGTGACGCCTCCCTGCACGATCATGGCGTGGTAGGAGGTGAGCCCCGCGTCGGTCGCGGCGGCTGCCTGGTCCCAGGCGATGCCGTCCGGCAGCGGGATCACCAGGTCTTCGCGTACGGCGATCCTGGGCTGGAAGCCTCCGTTCGACGAGGTGCCCGGACCTTCGATCGCGGCGGGCACGGCGACCTTGTCGCCGACGGAAAAACGGGAGGCTCCGACGCCGGTGGAGGCGACGACGCCCGCGATCTCGTGGCCGAGGGTGATCGGGCGGAAGGGCAGCAGTGAGGTCAGGGTGCCGTCGAGGAATCCGACGTCACTGTGGCAGAGACCGGCCGCCTTCACCTCGATGACGATCTCGCCGGCCCCGGCTTCCGGTTCCGGGATCTCGTTGCGGGCGAGGGGCTTTCCGACCTCGGTGAACTGCCATGCCTTCATGTTGATTCCTTTCGGGTCCACCGGCCGGTGGACCGTGTTGCTGGTCCGGCCGCTCGTTTCCTGCTATGCGGCGTCGTGCTTGGCGGCGGCGGAGAAGTGGGGGTCGACGCCGGTGATGCCCATGGCGGTGAACGCCTTGCCGACGACCGAGCCCATGTCCCGGTTGGACACGGAGGTGATACCGCCGTCGACCGCAATGTGCTGGCCGGTGATGAACGCCGAGCGGTCGCTGGCGAAGAACAGGGCCGCGTTGGCCAGATCACGGGGCAGACCGCCGCGGCCGATCGGGTGCAGCTCCCCCAGCGGCTCCTTGAGCGCGTCGACGAAGGCCGGGTACTGCGAGGGATCGAGGTCGGTTCCCTTCGCCATGATCGGCGTCAGAATGAGACCCGGCAGGATGACATTGGAGCGGATCTTGTAGGGGGCCAGTTCATGGGTGGCGGTCCGGGCGACCTGGAGGATTCCGGCCTTCGCGGCGTCGTACGACACCGAGGACAGGCCGGCCTGGATGCCGGCGATGCTCGACATGGACACGATGCTGCCCCCGGTGCCCTGCTGCTTCATCCGGCGGCCGGCGTACGTGTGGCCCAGGACCACCGAGCGGAGCAGAAGGTCGCTGGTGCGGGTGAAGCCGTCGGGGTCGAGGTCGAGCAGCCCGCTCTGTTCGCCGAGGGCTCCTGCGTTGTTCACCATGATGTTCAGCTCGCCGTACCGGCTCACGGCCCGAGCGATGAGGGCCTCCATGTCGGCGGGGACCGTGACATCGGTGTGCTCGAAGGTGACGTCGTCGCCGAGCTCCCGCTGGAGTGCGTGACCGGCCTCGTCGTCGATGTCGCCGACGACGATCCGTGCACCCTCCTCCAGGAAGACATCGACGATGCCCCGGCCGATTCCGCTCACCCCTCCGGTGACGACGGCGACCTTGTCCGCGAGTTCCTGTGCCATGCGCGTGTACCTCCTTGGGACGGCGGAAGACCCTCCGGGATCGCCCGCGCTCCCGCGCGGCCCGGTCCCGCCGGTTAATAATGGTACTTGGTTCCGAAAATATTCTGAGCGGTGAGGACGTGCCGAGATGACCCAGGTCAAGCGGCCCCGAGGACGGCCACCGGTGTCGTCGCGCGAGAAGGTCGAGGCGGTGGCCATCGGGCTCTTCCTGGAGCGCGGCTACACCGAGACCAGCCTCGCGGAGATCATCGCGGCGTCCGGCGTCAGCAAGACGACGTTCTTCCGCTACTTCGGGTCGAAGTCGGAGATCATCTGGTACGCCTTCGACGCGCACACCCGTCATCTGCGACACCTGTTGGCGGAGGCGGACGCGCGGGAGCCGGCCATGACGGTGGTCAGCTCCTGCGTCGTGGAAGCCCTGCGCTCCTCCGTCGACGAGCGGGGAATCTGGTTGACGCGGTTCATCGTCTTCGACAACTCCGCCGAGCTCAGGGCCGAGGGGCTGGTGCAGTGGATCAGCTGGGCCGACGCGGTGAGCGAGTACGTGGCATCACGTCTGGGTGTCAGCGAGCGCGATCTGGTGCCGGCGAGCATCGGTGGCGCCGTCCAAGCCGCCTTCCTCGCCGCCCTCCGCAGCTGGCGGCCCTCGTCGAAGCCCGCTTCCGAGCTGCTTCGCGGCCTTGCGGCGGATCTCGCTCCGCTCTGCGATGTGCTGCAGGAATGGCTCGACCGACGGTGAGGTCCTTGGGGGTTACCTCAGGCTCCGCACGCCGCGATTATTCGCGACGCACGCTGAGGCGGGGACGGGCCTTGTGCACCGGCCCGGGTCCTTCACCGGCGATTTCCGCTCAGCACAAGCGACTTGTCGGTGAGTGGCTGAGTCGTGGGCCAGCGGCAGCGGATGCAAAGCGGGCCTCTGCTGTCAGCTGATGTTGGTCATTCCCCGGTGCTGGCGGCAGGAACCCGTCCGAGGTCGCGTCCGCGCATGCGGTAGCTGTCTCCCTTGAGGGAGATCACTCGGCATGGTGGACGAGGCGGTCGATCATCGCGGCTGCGACGGTGTCGTCGCCGAAGACATCGCCCCAGCATCCGGAGAGGTTGTTGCTGGTCACGATCACGGACGCGCGTTCGTAACGGCCCGAGACGAACGGGAAGAAGAGGTCCGCCGCCTCCGGATGTCGCGGGTGCCGTCCACGGTCACCGCCATCACGACGTAAACCGGACGGTTCGCGACCTGCCCATCCCTGATCTTCACGTTGATGGCGTCCACGAACAGGACCGGGTAGCCAGCGGCCGGTTCTGCCATTCGGCCATGCCGTCCATGATCTTGTCAGTGATGGTGGAGATGATCTGCTTGGACACCTCCGCGCCGTACACCTCGGCCAGGTACGCGGAGATCTCGCCGTGAGTGACTCCCTTCGCGGACAGCGACAGCACCATCTCGTCCACGCCGGTCAAGCGCCGCTGCCGCTTCTTGACGATCTGCGGCTCGAAGCTGCTGGCGTGGGCCGCCACTCTCCCGGGCCTGGAGGGAGCGCTCCAGGCTTGCCGGAGGAGATCTACCGGGGAAGGGGTGCGTGGCCCCCGTCGAGTACGGCGGCCACGCACCCCTTCCCATGACCACGGGCATGGATGGCTCAGCCGTGGTCCCCGAACGGGCGGACGCAGGGGTGCCTGCTTACCGCGCCGGTTGAGGAGACGGAGTCGGCCCCGTCCCCTGCGTTGGGATCAGGTTGCTGTGGGGCGCTTCAGTTCAAGGTGAGTTCGAGCACGGTGACGGAGAGCGCTGGCACGGTGGTGGTGAAGGTCGCGGCGGCGCCGGTGACGGTGGCGGTCTTCGGCGTCAGGGTGTCCGGCTTGTCGAGCGTGTTGGTCGTGGTGCGTGAGGGGCCGGTGAGGACGGTGGCCTTGGCCTTTCGCCTGACGCCTCCGTTCAGCCCGTTGAGCGTGATCGGCAGGTCCACTTGGTGGGAGGCGGAGTTGACGATCGCGAGGTAGACGGTCTTCCCGGAGCGGGTGGCGACCGCGGCGACGGAGGGCAGCGCCCGGGCGGTGGCGGGCAGCACGGTGGTGCCGAGCTGCTGGGTGAGCATGTGCTGGACCCAGTAGCTGGGTGAGGCGTAGCTGGTGAGGTTGTTGTAGGCGATGAGGTTGGTGGCCCAGGTGTTGTTCTCGACGTGGGAGAAGAGCGGTGCGTAGCACTCCATGAGTACCTGGTCGGAGTTGCGGATCAGGCCGGTGAGCCAGGCGGCGTCGGCCAGGGCGGCGTTGAGGTTGGGTGTGGGCCTGCCTTCCTGTGCGGCCCACTCGCCGACGAACACCTTGGTTGAGGCGCGGTCCCGATTGTCGTACTTGTGGGTGGAGGCTTGGCCGGCCGAGGACGAGAAGTAGTAGTGCTCGTCGATCACGTCCGGCGTGCGGCTGTTCACCGGCATCGTGGCGATGAGCTTGATACGGGGATACGCCGCCCTGATCGCGTCGTGGAAGGCGGCGTAGCGCTCCTCGTAGGAACCGGACGTGTCGAAGAAGTCCTCGTTGCCGATCTCGACGTACTCCAGCGGGAAGGGCGCGGGGTGGCCGTCCGCTGCCCGCTTCGCGCCCCACGTGCTGGTGACGGGCCCGGTGATGTACTCGATCTCGTCGAGGGCGTCCTGCACGAACGGCTTGAGTTCGTCGCCCGTGACGTGCCCGCCCCACAGTGAGTAGCCCGCGAAGACGCCGAGGACGGGCTGGGCTCCCATGTCCTCGGTCCACTGGAGGTATTCGGGCAGGCCCAGGCCGTCGGTGGACCAGTAGCCCCAGGCGTCGTCCTGGTGGCCGGGGCGCTCCCACGCCGGGCCGATGGTTTTCTTCCAGGCGAACCGGTTGGCGATGATGCCGCCCTCGAGGAAGTTGCCCCCGGGGAAGCGCAGGAACTTCGGCTTCAGGGCGACGAGTTTTTCCATCAGGTCGATGCGCAGCCCGTTGGGACGGTTCTTGTAGGTGGGTGGGAAGAGGGAGACATGCTGGAGCCAGAGCGTCGTTCCCGCGGCGGTGGGGTCCGTGGTGGTGACGGTCAGCCGGGCGTTGCCGGTTACCGGGACGTCGCGTCCGGTGTGCAGGGTGAGCGTGACGGGCTGGTCGGGGAACTGCGTGCCGACCTGCCGGAGCTGCGCGGACGCATACACCCGGGAGCCGTCCGCTGATTCGACGGCCACGGTCAGTGGCCCGATGTGCTGCGACGCCTTGGCGAAAAGCAGGGCGGTGTAGGTGGTGTTGGGGCGCACGGGGATTCCCCAGAACCCGTCGTTGGAGACTCCGGCGCGGCTGCCTGTCCCGGTGCCGGCGGGCAGTTCCACTCTGAGGGAGCGGTCGAGGGCGTCGTTGAGGGGGTGCGCGGTGTCGAGACCGAGGGTGGATCCGCTGACTGCCGACCAGTGGACTGGTGTGTTGTTGTCCGCCATCATCGAGCGGTTCTGCACCAGTTCGGCGTAGATGCCGCCTTCCCCGGAGTGGTTGATGTCCTCGAACATGAGGCCGGGCAGGATCGGTGAGACGGCGTGGGCAGGCGAGCCCGTCTCCACGGTGAGCAGCGGTGTCGTGGAACCGACCGGCACTCCGGCCAGCTGCGCCGCCTGCTCGGCGGTGAGGACGGACGGGAAGAACCAGACGTCGTCGATGAGCCCGTGCCACTGGTCGACGTGGCCGCCGCCGTAGAGCGCCCGGCCTATCGCGGTCTCGCCGGTGCCGGCCCAGCCGGCGGTGCAGTCGACCTCGCCTTCCAGAACGCCGTTGACGTAGAGGCGGATGACACCGGACGACGGGTCGCTGACCCCGGTGAGGTGGGTCCAGGCGCCGGTCGTCGGTGCTGCTGCGGCGGCCGCGACCACAGCGCTGCCGCCGGCATCCGTGTTCAGACGGGCGAAGGAGAAGGTGCCGGTGTCGTCGCGCACCCCCAGGTAGAAGGCGCTGACGGTTCCTCCGTTGATACTCACCGCTGTCTGGTAGCCGCCGAGCTGGGCGAGGTTGACCCAGGCGGACACGGAGAACGCCTTGGAGGTGTCGAGGACCGGCGGTGGTGGTGGTTGCGTTGCCGCCACCCGTGAGGTCGAGGCAGTGAGCACCGGTCTTGCCGGTGCCCCAACCGGCTCCGCCCTTGAGGGCCGCGTCCTGACCGCTGCCGGAGGAGTCGGCGGCGGTCGTTCCGCTGCCCTCGTCGAAGGTCCAGTGCGCGTCCGCTTCGGGGAGTTCGACGGCCGCGGTGGCCGTCGGCGCGTCGGCGGCTCGTGCGGAGCCGGTCGTGCCGAGGGCGCTGACGAGCGGCACGGCACTCAGTGCGGCGATGACGGCCCTGCGGGGCAGTCCGTTGTCGGTTGGCACGGCGCACTCCTTTGCGATGAAGGAAAATGGGGTCTGCGCCGGCTACGGCGCGGCCGCCTCGGAACGGAGCGCTCGCTGGGGCGGCAGGATGAAGAGCGATGAAGCGGCTGAGGGCGCTGCCCTTGACCGGTTGGCCACAGAGCTGCCGGGCGCTCCCCGGCCCCGGTTGTGATCACTGCGCTGTCCGTTGCCGCCCGCCCCCCGCTCCGTGCGCTGCACGCCCGCAGCACCTGCTGAGGGCATCGGCGCAAGCCGAGGATCATGGGGCCGTTGAGAACTGCCACGAGTTCACGTTGAACAGGTAGCCGCTGCCGCCGGCGAACTTGAGGTACAGGTCGCGGGTCCCGGCCGCGCCGTGCACCGGGCAGGAGACGTTCACCCAGGTCTGCCATCCGCCGGTGCCCGGGACGGTGCACGTCCCTACCTGCGGGCCGTCGGCGCCGTCCAGGCGCAGCTCGATCCGACCGCCGGTGGTCTGGGAGGCGACCCTCGCGGTGAAGGAGGCCGCACCAGCACCGAAGGCTGCGCCCTTGACCTTGATCCAGTCCCCGTTCTCGATCCAGCCGACGCTCATGCCGCCCTCGCTGGACGGCTGTGTTTCGATACCGGAGGCCCAGGCGCTGGTTTCGGCTTCCTGCCGCACGTAGGGGTTCAGCGTCCCTACCTGGGGTGCCCCGGCCGAACTCATGGTGATCGTCGGGAACGTGCCGTCGGCGTTGTACGCGAAGCGCTCCACCGCGACCGACCGGGTGAATCCGCCGCCGCCCGGCAGGGCCCCGTTGTGGTAGAAGAAGTAGGAGTTCCCCTTGTAGTCGACGACACCGGCGTGGTTGGTGAAGCTGCCGCCCTCCCGCGGCATGATCGTCCCCCGGTAGGTCCACGGCCCCGTCGGGCCGGGCGCGGTCGAGTAGGCGATGAACTCGGAGCAGCATTCCGCCGCGAACACCATGTAGTAGAGGCCGTTGCGCTTGTAGACCCACGGCCCCTCCTCGTACAGGGTCGAGCGGTCCGGGTTCCCGGTGCGGCTGCCGAACCCTTCGGTGGTGAGGGGGATCTGGGTCGGGCTGCCCGAGTACGACGTCATGTCCTCATTCAGCGTCACGTACCACAGGTTCGGATTGCCCCAGTACAGGTAGGCTTGCCCGTTGTCGTCGATGAAGACGGTGGGGTCGATTTCGCCGTTCTCCACCAGCGGGTGTCCGAGGGCGTCCTGGAAGGGCCCGAGGGGGCTGTCCGCGACCGCCACCCCGATGGCCATGCGTCCGGTGGCCGCGTTCGTGACCGGCACGTACCAGTAGAACTTCCCGTTCCGTTCGGTGACCTGGCCCGCCCACGCGTTCGCGCTCGCCCAGCTGAAGGTCTCCACGCTGAGCGGGGAGCCGTGATCGGTCCAGTTGGCCATGTCCGAGGACGAGAACACCCGCCAGTCCTTCATGGTGAAGTTCGTCGAGCCGTCCTCGTCGTGACCCGTGTAAAGGTAGACGCGTCCGTCGTGGACCAGGGGGGCTGGGTCGGCCGTGTAGATCGTTTGGACGACGGGGTTGTCCGCTCGGGCCGCGGTGGGCGCCAGTACGGCGGTGAGGCAGAGCAGGCTCACGAGCCAGATCAGGCTGCGACGGACCAGGGCGGACGACATTCTCGGCAAGCGCAGGGTCACCCAACTCGCCCGCAATCTGTTCATGGGCATCGAGGACAGAGGCGGATGCTTCCGATTCCTCATCTGTGACCGGGACAGCACTTCATCGCCGTGTTCGACGCCGTCTTCGTCGGCAACGGCACAGCCGTCATCCCGACCCCGCCGCACAGGCCGCGGTCAAACGCGTTCGCCGAACGATGGATACGCACAGCCCGCGTCGGATGCACCGACCGACTCCTCATCACCGGTGAGCGACACCTGCGCACCGTTCTCACCATGTATGCCCAGCACTACAACGTCGGACGAGCTCACCTCGGCCTGAGTCTTCGGGCGCTGAACGATGCTCCCGACGGCATCCCACATTGACACCCTTCAGGAGGAACCCGGGCGGGGGAGGCGCCCGAGGGAGCGGGTGGGGGCTCAGCCCTTGACCGCGCCCTGCATGATGCCGCCGACTATCTGGCGGCCGAAGACGATGAACATAGCCAGCAGCGGCAGGGTGCCGAGCAGCGCGCCGGCCATGATGAGCGACTGGTCGCGCACATAGCCCGCGCTGAGCTGGGTCAGCGCGACCGGGACGGTCGGGTTGCTCATGTCCAGCACGATGAACGGCCAGAAGAAGTCGTTCCAGGCGTGCACAAAGGTGATCATGAACAGGACTGCCATCGGCGGACGGGCGATCGGCAGCACGATGCTCCAGAAGATGCGGAGCGAGTGCGCGCCGTCCACCCGCCCTGCTTCGATGAGTTCGTCCGGTAGCGCCTCGGAGAGGTACTGTCGCATGAAGAACACTCCGACCGCGCTGACCAGCGTCGGAAAGATGACGGCGGGCAGCTGCTGACCCCATCCCAGTTCCGTCATCATCATGAAGAGCGGTACGACACCGAGCTGCGGCGGCACCATCATGGTCCCGATGACCAGCATCAGCGCGATGTTGCGTCCCTTGAAACGCAGTTTGGCGAGGGCGAACCCGGCCAGGGTGGCGAACAGCACGGTGGACAGGGCGATGGCGCTCGCCACGATGAGACTGTTCATCATGGCCTTGCCCAGTGCCGCGTCCTCCCACGCCTTGCCGAGGTTGTCGAAGAGATTCGGCCCGGGCAGGAACGGTGGCGGGGTCTGCGTGACACGGGTGTTGTCGCTCGACGCCGCCACCACCGTGAAATATAGCGGGAGGAGGGAGAACACCGTGGCCAGGCCGAGCAGGACGTAGGCGACCGGACCGGCGTGGTGCTGGCGCCCGGCCCTGGGGCGCAGTGAAGGGCGGAACCGGCGCCTGGACAGCGTTGACGTGTCCCAGGGGGTCCCCGAACGCGCGCCCGCCCGGGGCTGGAGGCTTTCGGTGGTCATGGCTGGCTGCTCCTGGTCAGGACTTGCGGGAGGTGAAGCGCTTGAGGACACGCTGCAGGGCGAAGATGAGGATCAGCAGCAGGAACATCGCCCAGGCGACGGTTGCCGCCCGCCCCATCTGGTAGTTCTTCCAGCCCTCTTCGTACAGCAGCAGGCCGAGCGTCTGATATTGGTTGTCCGCACCGCCGGTGACGCCGTTGGGTCCCTGGCCGAAGATCAGCGGTTCGCCGAACAACTGGGTTGCGCCGATGGTGGACAACACGATGGTGAAGAGGATCGTGGACCGGATGCCGGGGACGGTGACCTTGGTGAACTGCTGCCAGCGTGACGCGCCGTCAATGGCCGCCGCCTCGTACCGGTCCCGCGGAATGGCCTGCATGGCCGCCAGGTAGAGCAGCGCGTTGTAGCCGGTCCAGCGCCAGATAACGATCACGGAGATCGCGCTCTGAGCAGCCCATTTGTTGTTCTCCCAGTCGACGTTGTCGATGCCGACCAGGCTCAGCATCCAGTTGATCAAACCGAAGTCGCGTTCGAACAGCATGGTGAACACCAGGGCAGCAGCACCCACCGAGGTGGCGTACGGTGTCAGGGCGGCGACCCGGAAGAACGTCGAGCCGCGCAGTCTGTAGTTGAGCAGATGGGCCAGACCCAGGGCCATCAACAGCTGGGGGACGGTGGACAGCACACCGATGGTGAAGGTATTGGACAGCGCGTTCCAGAACCGGTCGTCCTGCCAGAGTTCGGTGTAGTTGCCGAAGCCGCGCCACTCCATGAGGTTCATGGAGGCTAGCTCCACGTGGTGCAGGGAGATCCAGAACGTGTACAGCAGCGGGTAGAAGCCGAAGGCCGCGAAGACGATGAAGAACGGAGCGATGAAGGCGTACGGCGCCCCCTTGATGTCCAGGCGGTGCAGGAGGTTGCGCCGGCCCTGCCTGGGGCGGTCTCCGTCACCGCTGACGCCGGGCGCCTTCACGGCGCCGGCCGGGATGTTCTGGGTGCCGTCGGCGTGCGGTACCGAACTGGAAGTGACCACCTTCAGGCCTCCTTTCGAGACATGGGTGAGGGGTCGGTTCCGGCGGCCGCCGCCGTGACGGCCGCCGGAACCCTGGAAGTGCGTACGGTCAGCCGGTGGCCTTCGCGATCCGCTTGTCCGTGGTGGCCCATGCCTTGTCGGGGCTCTGGTTCTGCGACTCGATCAGCGTCAGCCCCTGGGAGAAGATGTCCTTGATCGTGCCGTCCTTCCGGCCCAGCACCTGCTTGTCGGGGATCTCCTGGGCCGCGGTGCCGAAGATCTTGCCGATCGGTGCGCCGCTGAAGTACTCGGACTTCGCCTCCGCCACACCGGGGGACTTCAACGCCCTTTCGGAAGAGGGAAAGTTGCCGAGCTTCTTGAACAGGTACTCCTGCTGCTCCGGCGCGGTGAGCCAGGCCACGAGCTTCTTGGCCTCCTCCTTGACCGGGCTTTTCTCCAGGACGCCGAGGAAGGAGCCGCCCCAGTTGGCGCCCTTGGGCGCCTTCGCGACATCCCACTTGCCCTTGTTCGCGGCTCCGGATTTCTCGCTGATGTGGGCGAGCATCCAAGCGGGGCAGACGGTGGCGGCGAAGGTGCCGTTGGCCAGCCCGGGATCCCAACCGGGCTGGAACTGCCGGAGCTTCGCCGTCAGCCCCGAGGTGGCGGCCTCCGAGGCCGTGGCCCAGGCCTCCTTGACCACAGGGTTGTCCTGATAGATCAGGTCGCCCTTCTCGTTGTAGTACTGCTTCGAGGCGCCGTAGACCATCGCGTTGAACAGCCCGCTGGCGCTGTCGATGTAGGCGACCTTGTCGTCCTTGGAGCTGGACTTGAATTCCTTGCCCACGTCGACGAACTTGGACCAGTCGCCTTCCCAGAGCCTGCCCACCTCCTCGCGGTCGGTGGGCAGGCCCGCCTGCTTGAAGAGATCCTTGCGATAGCAGACGGCCATCGGTCCGATATCCGTGCCGAGACCGATGACCTTGCCCTTGGAGGTGGTGACCTGGTTGAGCTTCCACGGCAGGAAGTGATCCGTGCCCGGCACGTCCGACAAGTCGACGAACTTGTCCGCCTGGGTGTCGACGAGTTCCTTGGCCCGGCCGATCTCTATGCCCTGGATGTCCTTGAGCCCGCTGCCCGCCGCGAGGTGTGTCTGCAGGGCGGTGTAGTACGTCTGCTCATCGCCGGCCACCTCGGCCTTGATGGTGACGTTGGGGTTTTCCTTCATGTACCGATCGAGGAGATCGGTCTCCTTGAAGCCCATGACCCCGAACAGGCCCATGGTGATGGTGACCTTGCCGTCCTTGGACCGTCCGCCTCCCGTTCCCGAGTCACTGCCTCCACCGCAGCCGGCGACCAGCCCGAGAGCGAGCGCGGCCGAGACGGCAGCCGCACTTCTTGTACGTAAGAGCTTGTAGGGCCCACCCATTTCTTCCTCCTGACAACGGCACCGGCGCACCGGAGTACCAACCACTGGGACGGCTCATGGCTACATCCGCAAGTGGGAACGCTCCCATTCGTGGTGGGTACGTTCCCAGTAAGTCCAGGGAAGACTGGCGGCGGGAAGACGGCTGTGTCAAGAACTTGAATCCAAGTTTGTTGCCGCCAGATGTCGTGCCTTCACTTTCCGGCCGGTGGCCGGTGAAACGCTCTGGCACAATGCGCTGGTGAGCGCCAGGGGAGCAGCGCGCAGGAGGAGGGAATCATGGGCGCCAGCCAGCGACCGACCATCAAGACCGTGGCCGCACGGGCCGGGGTCGGACGCACCACGGTCTCTCGGGTGATCAATGGATCACCGCTGGTCAGCGACAGGGCCCGAGCAGCGGTGGAAGCCGCGATCGCCGAACTCAACTATGTGCCGAACTCCGTGGCGCGCGGCCTGGTCACCAGCAGGACCAACACCATCGCACTGGTCATCCCTGAAGTGGAGAGCAGGCTGGACTCGGAGCCCTACTTCTCCGCCGTGATCCGTGGCGTGAGCACCGGTCTTGTTGACACCAAGACGCAGCTGCAGCTCGTCCTTGTGCGTGACAAGGGTGAACTCGACCAGCTCACCGAGTCGGTCGCCGAGCGACGGGTCGACGGCGTACTCCTCGTCTCCGTGCACAGGGACGATCCGATCCCCGGGCTGCTGGAGGAATTCGGCCTTCCCACGGTGCTGGCCGGGCGGCGGTCTCCCTCCGAGCCGCTGAGTCATGTTCGTTCGGACAATCTGGGCGGCGCCGAGGAGGCCGTGCGTCATCTGCTGGGACGCGGCCGGAGAAAGGTCGCGACGATCACCGGGCCGTTGGACATGGAAGTCGGCCGCAGCAGGCTCCAGGGCTGGCGGAACGCCCTGCGGGAGGCCTGCCGGGAACCCGAGGAGGTGCTTGTGGCCCGGGCGGATTTCACCGAGAAGAGCGGGCAGCGGGCCATGCGCGAGCTGCTGCGACGCGTTCCCGACCTCGACGCCGTGTTGGTCGCCTCCGACGTCATGGCCGCAGGCGCCCTGGTCGAACTGCGCGCGCAGGGGCGGCGGGTCCCGGAGGATGTGGCCGTGGTCGGCTTCGACGACTCGATCATTGCCCGTCACACCACCCCGTCCTTGACGAGCGTGCGCCAGCCCGTCGAGGAGATCGGCAGTACGATCGCCCGGATCCTGATCCAGGAGATCTCCGACCCCAAGACGCCCCGCCGACACGTGGTCCTGCCCACCACGCTGGTCGTCCGCGACTCCTCCTGATCCGACCGAGAGGGTCGCCTGGCGGTTTTCTCCCGCTCCTGTGCCGTTGAGGCCCGGATCGTGGCCGTTTCCTGTTGTGCAGGCAACCGGAAGCAGTCTTCGCTGTCGAGGCGGCATCGGTCAGCTATAAGACGCCGAGTGATGGAGCCCATCGGCCAACGCTCCGCGCAGTCCCTGTCAAGGTTCACCAAGATCCAGGCTCGGAGCCGCACTCGGATCTGCGGATGTGTGCGGGGGACGCGACCCAGCGAGGACCTGCGTCGGATGCGTTCGTGGGAGCACCGGGTTGACACTTGACAACTGCCGGCTACGGCTTCGTAAGGAGCTTGACAGCGCGCCAGATCTGCAGGGGTAACAAGATGGGCTATAAGAGACCTACCGCGCCGTACCGAGTCCCTGCGCGCCGGGTGCGCCCCGCGTCAAGGCGGGGCAAAGCCCCTTGTCGTCCGCCGGCAGATGGGGCACTCCCAGAGCGTGAGCGCCGTATCCGGCTCTGTGGCGCCGTAGCGAGACAGTTCGCAGAGGCCCTGCGGTAAGAAAAAGTGTGCCAAGCGGGTGGGAAAGTGGCGGCGGTGGTGCATGGGCCAGGTGTGGTGATCGAGGCCGGGGCGTGCGTCACGGGGCATGGTGTCGCCGAAGCGGACGACGTGTCGGTGTCGATGCCTGGGTGGCTAGTGCTGTGACCGCATAGGTTCGCCGGGTTGGTCGTCGTGGCGGTTGGATGTGCGGTGACGTCTGATCCGACCGCTGGAGGCGCGGTGGCCGAGCCCGTCCGTGTGCGCAGACTGACCGACCAGGAGGGGCAGCGGCTGCAGCAGATCGTGCGCCGGGGCAGCACCAACTCGGTGCGCTATCGGCGCGCGATGATGCTGCTGGCCTCGGCCGGCGGGAATCGGGTGCCGGTGATCGCCCAGCTGGTGGCGGCCGACGAGGACACCGTGCGCGATGTGATCCACCGGTTCAACGAGATCGGCCTGGCCTGCCTGGACCCTCGGTGGGCGGGAGGCCGTCCCCGCCTGCTCAGCGATGACGACGAGGACTTCGTCGTCCAGACGGCCACCACCCGCCCCACCAAGCTCGGCCAGCCTTTCACTCGCTGGTTGCTACGCAAACTCGTCGCCTACCTGCGCACAGTCCACGGCCGAGTGATCCGTATCGGCCGCGAGGCGTTACGCGGCCTGCTCGCTCGCCGTGGAGTCACCTTCCGGCGCACCAAGACCTGGAAGGAATCCACCGACCCCGACCGCGAGGCGAAGCTGGACCGGATCGAGCACGTCCTGGACCGTTTCCCCGACCGGGTCTTTGCGTTCGACGAGTTCGGCCCACTCGGGATCCGGCCCACCGCAGGCTCGGGCTGGGCCGAACGGAAACACTCCGACCGGGTGCCGGCCACCTACCACCGCACCCATGGAGTCCGGTACTTCCACGGCTGCTACTCGGTCGGCGACGACATGTTGTGGGGCGTCAACCGCCGCAAGAAAGGTACCGCGAACACGCTGGCCACGCTCAAGTCGATCCGCGCCGCCCGGCCCGACGGCGCCCCCATCTACGTGATCCTGGACAACCTGTCCGCCCACAAAGGCACCGACATCCGCCGCTGGTCTACAAAGCACAAGGCCGAGCTGTGCTTCACCCCGACCTACGCCTCTTGGGCCAACCCCATCGAGGCCCACTTCGGACCGCTGAGGCAGTTCACCATCGCCAACTCCAACCACCTCAACCACACCGTGCAGACACGAGCCCTGCACGCCTATCTACGCTGGCGCAACGCCAACGCCCGCCACCGCGACGTCCTGGCCGCCGAACGCAAGGAACGCGCCCGCATCCGAAGCGAGAAGAGCATCCGTTGGGGCGGACGCCCCCTCAACACCGCAGCCTGACCAACCGCGAACTTACACAGCCACAGCGCATCATCGGTCCGCTCGTGGCCAAGCGCGGACGACCGAAGCGTTGTGAAGATGATCTCGGCTGGGCAGACCCGGAGCCCCGAACGGGGCCGGTTCAGGAGAAGGACGGCGCCAGAGGAGAATGACTCAGGAGGCGGCCGGCTCGATCTCCCCCGCGAAGACGATGACCTGGTCGATGAGGCTCCGCCGCAGATGGACGACGTCCGTTCCCGCCAGGCGGGGGCCTCCATCCGGCGTCGTGAAGACCCACTGGTACCGGGCCCACTCGTTCGGCATGTCCACCGCCGAACAGCGCACCATCGTGCCGGTCCCCGCGGGGTGGCGCCGGATGTCCAGCACGAACCGCTCGACCGCCTCGATCCCCTCACTGCGGCCCAACGGTCCCCAGAAGACCACGTCCGAGGTTAGGGCCTGGGAGAGCAGCGCAGTCACATAGCTGTCGTCCGAGGCGTTGAACGCGGAGATGAACGTGTCGATCGCGGACCGCGCGGTCTCTTCCTGCATGCACCAGTAATACCACTCGCCTCGCGGACCGCGCTCGTCCCGTGAGCCGTCTCCCGACCACGGTGAACCATCCCGGTCGCAGCACTAGCTGACTGGCGTTACCCAAGCCGAAGTTGAGTTGGGCATTGGGTTTATGGAGGCGTTGTGGATGACGCTCCAACCGGCCGAGTCGAGTCGAGTCGAGTCGAGTCGAAGCAGCGGTCATCTGGTATCACTGATACCGCAGGTATCATGAGTGAGTCCAAAGAGCCCAAAGCCATGAGCCTGCGCTTCCCTGACCCGCGGCAGCGTGCGGCGATCGCCGCCGCGGCCAAGAATGCCGGGGTCAGCTCGGCCAGCAGGAACGTACCGACGCAGATCGCGACGACGGCCTCGCCCGCGGCGGCGTGGGAGCGGATCGCCGCGATCTCGGGGGCCAGCGACGCCAGTTTCATGTCCACGTCAAGGCCGGGCGCGAGTTCGAAGCCGGGGACCTCGAGGACGCAGCCAGCAAGGCAAAGTTGCTCATCCGCGACCGCGACTCGAAGTTCACAACCGCCTTCGACGTCCTCACGGCCGATGCCGGTCCCAAGGCCGTCACCACCGGCATTCGGATACCCCGGATGAACTCGGTCATGGAGCGCTGGATACAGACCTGCCGCACGTGAACTCCTGGACCGGACCCTGATCTGGAACCAGAGCCACCTCCTCCACGCCCTGCGCGAGTATGAATCCTTCTACAACGAGCACCGCCCGCACAGGGCCCTGGAACAAGCCGCTCCATGCCGCCCACTACCCACACCCATCACCCAACAGGCTCAACTCGCCCACCTGAATATCGACCGAAGAGACCGACTCGGCGGGGTCCCTCCACGCATACCAGCATGCGGCCTGAGCTGCGTGGATGATGTATTGGCACCCGCAATCTCGGAGTTGTTGAAGCAACGAGGTACGCAGGAGGCCCTGTTGTCGCAGTTGTACGTTCTCGAGCCGTCCGAGTCCAACGCGTACACTTCGTCGTGTGACTGTCTCGCGCACAGGTTCGGTAACGCGGCGGATCAGCCCGACCGGGCGCCGGTGTGCGACACGGATCTGACGGATGAGCAGTGGGCCCAACTCAGGCCGCTGCTGCCGGTGCCGGCGTGGATGGAGGGCCGGGCCGGGCGTCCTAAGGGCTACTGCCACCGCCAGATGCTCGACGCTGTCTTCTACGTCCTGGAATCGGGATCAAGTGGCGGGCGATGCCGGTGGACTTTCCCGCCTGGGACCGGGTCTACGCCTTCTTCCGCCGCTGGCGCCGGACCGGGCTGATCGCCGAACTCCACGACCGGCTGCGCGGGAAGGTCCGCGAACAGGCGGGCGTGAAGCGGAGCCGAGTGCGGCGGTCATCGACTCGCAGTCGGTCAGGGCCGATGCGGTGGTCGGGGCCGGCAGCCGGGGCTACGACGGCGGAAAGAAGATCAACGGCGGGCGTCGGCACCTGATCTGCGACACGACCGGCCTGCTGCTGATGATCAACGTGACCGCGGGCGACGTCACCGACCGCCAGGCAGCCACCGACATGCTGCCCGCCCTGCACAGGCGCTTCCCTGCTGGTAAGTCCGGCTATCAGAACCTGCGGAATGACCTGCGGTTGAGGTCGTCAGGTACCACGCGGGGCGTACATGATCACGGTCATTCCCGTGAGGCAGACGAGGGCTCCGATGACGTCGAAGCGATCGGGGCGGTATCCGTCGGCGATCAGGCCCCAGGCGATCGACCCGGCACCCACCCGAAGGCGGTCTCGGACCTCAGGACATGCTGCCCCGGCACACCGTCCCCGGGGCCGGGGTGCGGCCCGTGCGGAGGTATTGGTCGACCGTCTCCGTGACGCAGCGGTTCTGCGGGTATGTGCCGTGGCCCTCCTCCTCGGCCGTCAGGAGCACGCCGACACCGTCGCCCAGGGCGCGGGCCATGTGGCGGGCGCCGGGGTATGGGGTAGTCGGGTCGCCGGTGCCGCCGACCACTAGGACGGGGGCCGCGCCGTCGGCGTTCACCTGGGGCGTGGCGCGCTCGCCGTCGAACGGCCAGTCGTAACAGAGGTAGACGCCGGTGGCCCAGGCCGCGCCGAAGACGGGTGAGGCGGCTTTGATGCGGGCCTTGTCCCTGTCGAGGCGTTCGAAGCCGGGGCGCAGGCTGGAGTCCGCGCAGGTGATCGCGGTCTGGGCGGCGCGGCTGCTGTCGCGCGGGATCGCCGCGCGGTCGGCGGAGCCGATGCCGTCCGCGCCCTTGCTCAGCGGACGGCCGTCGTTGTGGTCGATCAGCGCGGTGAGGGCCTTGGCAAGCGGCGACCAGCCGTCTGTGCCGAGGTCGAGATGGTCGCTGACGGCGTACGCGAGGTCGTCGGCGTCGAGGTTCCTTCCGCCGCCGGCCGGGGCGGGCTTCTTCTCCAGGCGGTCGGCCAGGCGCGCCATGCGTCGCGCGGCCTCCTCAGGCCTGTCGCCGGTCGGGCAGCGGGGGATACGGGCCGCGCAGTGCACAGCGAACCGGTCGAACGCCGCCTGGACCGCCTTGACCTGCGACACCTGCTCCTCGTCGAGGTCCTCGGTCGGATCGACGGACGCTTCGAGGACGAGCCGTCCGACGTGCGACGGGTACAGGTGGGCGTAGACCGCGCCGAGCGCCGTTCCGTACGAGACGCCGAAGTAGTGCAGCCGCTCGTCGCCGAGGAGGTAGCGCATCAGGTCGAGGTCGCGCGCGGTGTGCGAGGTGCCGATGTACGGGAGGAGCGCCCCGGAGTGTTCGGCGCAGGCGTCGGCCCCGTCGTAGCCGGTGTCGTCCGCGGTCTTCCCGCAGCGCACGGGGATGGTCGCGCCAACGCCGCGCGGGTCGAAGGAGACCAGGTCGTAGCGGTCGAGGAGCGGCTTGTACTGGTTGAGGAGTTCGGGCAGTCCGCTCACGCCGGACACGCCGGGGCCGCCGAAGTTGAGGACGAGCGAGCCGATGCGCCGGGCGTTCGGGCCGGTGGCCTTGCGGCGGATCAGGGCGACGTCGATCGTCCTGCCGTCTGGTTTCCGGTAGTCGAGGGGGGCCTTCATGGCGGCGCAGTCGTAGCCCGTGCGCGCGGTGGGCGGCGAGGTGCAGCGGGACCAGTGGAGGTGCTGGCCGGTGGTGAGCGCGGTGGGCAGACCGGCGGGCGGATTGTTCGCGGTGAACTCCGTACGCGGCTCCGCACTCCGGCCGGGAGCGTCGTGCTGGAACCAGGCGCCGACGGCCCCGATCGCGGCGAGGACGACCCCGGCGATGATGCGCGCACCGACCGAGAGGCCCGGTCTGCGGCTTCGTATCGGATGTGCGTCACTCATCGAAATCCCCGCGCTCCCGCCCCTGGACGCCCACCCCGTGCCCGCATGCCCGTACCCGTGATCGTCCGATCGTCGAATGAGTGCAGGGTACATGCCGCCTCCGACAGCACGGCTCGCGAGAGTACGCGGAAATTTAGACCGTTCCGTGCTCACACGACTCCTCCTGCGGTCCGGCCCGGCGTGTGCTGGACGCCGGGCTGCTGGGTGTGCGGCGGCGAGGCCGTCACCGGGGCGGACTTGTGGCCGGGGGCCGCGGGCGACGGCGCGCTCCCGCATGCCGTCCTGGAGCCTGGCGGCCAGCAGGGCGGCTGCTTCGAAGGTCCGGCGGGACTGCTCCACCGTGTCGACGTCGACGCCGGACTCCTGCTCCAGAAGGCGGCCGGCCCTCCGGCCGGTGTGGAATGGCCGCGAGTGCGACCTCGATGCGGCAGGCACGGCGACGGCGTACGGCCGGGAGCCCAGGCGCTCCGCATGTCGCGCTGCGTTGACCCGGGCGGCCAGGGCGCCGGCAGCGAGGCGGACCGGCTCGTACGGGGGCGCGGACCGCTTACCGCTTACCGGGCAGCGGGCGCAGCCACGGCCTGGTCCTCGGTGTCGCGCGGGTCCAGGGCGACGCGTGAACGCGCCGCGCATCACGTACACCACGGCGACAGTGTCCACGGCCGCCAGGACGACGCTGACCACCGGCCGCACCCGGGCCCATACCACCGCAGCCGCCTGAAGGGTGTCATTACTGCCGTACGGCGGCTGACCTGGGGCTTTGCGATGGCCCGAATATGGGCATGATCGCTGATTGTGGGTCCGCGACTGCTCTACCTGATCTTCTGCCGACTGCTGGGCTGCCTCCTCGAAGTTTCAGCTCAGCAGCGCAGGAGCCCTGTTGGTTTCCTATCCTGCCGCACTCGACCTCCCACACGCCCTGGTCGAGTGGGTCACGATGCTCCAGTTGACGGGTTTCGCCAGACAGCACGCTCAGCACGTGACCTTGCGCCCCGCCCAGCAACTCGTGGGCATCACATAACCCTGAACGCGTCATTCACGCTCCAGGCAGGATGTCTCCGTGCATCACATCCTGTGCGGGCTCGCCGCCAACCCTGCCTTGTCGTCCGAGCTGGTCGACCGGCTGATATCCATCGCGGACGACGACATCGCCGCGGGCCTCTCCTGTCGCGCGGACCTCAGCCGTGCACAGGCGGTCGCGCTGGCCGAGCGCGTCGACGAGAGCGCGGTGCAGCTCGCGTACGAGGGTCGGCTGACCGCCGCCGACATCGATCCCGCTGCCTGGCCGGATGCCGCCCTCGCCCTGCTCGACCAGGGTGTCGGCCGCCCGGAGTGGGCGCGTCTCCTTGTGGCGGATCCGGTCCGTGAGCGTCGGGAGAAGCTGGCAGCCTGCCGCGGACTCCCGTCCGACGTGGTGGACACGCTCGCGGCGGACCCGGACGTACGTGTCGTCGCCGAGCTTGCGTTGTGGACCACCCCGGACGTGGCCGCGAGGCTCGCGGCCCATCCGCACGCCGAGGTCCGCCGTGCGGTGGCGAGCAACGAGGCGACACCCCCGGCCGCACTGGCAGCGTTGGTGACCGGGGAGGGGCTGCCTGCGGCGCGACGCTGTCTGGTCTGTGACCGCGAGGAGACCCCCTTCGTTCACGATCGGCAGTGTCCACGGCCCGACTGCGACCTGCTGCCGGGCGCCTCCTGCGACGGCTCCCACCAGTCCACCGTCCACGTTATGCGGGAGGCTGCGCTCCGTAATCCCGCCACCCCCGTCGAAGCCGTCGTCGGCTTCGTGGACCATCCGTCGATGCAGTTGCGCTGGGCGCTCGCCGCCCGTCAGGACCTGCCCCAGCAGGCCTGCGCACGGCTCGCTTCGGACCCCACTCCCGGCACCCGCGCCGACCTTGCCGAAAATCCTGCGATCGACGATGCCCTGATCCGTGCGCTGGCTGGCGACCGTGACCCCGACGTGCGCCGCAGGCTCGCACACCATCCCCGCGTACCGCTCGACGTGCTCGCCCACCTGGCCCGGACTACCAAGATCGGTGCCACCCTTCTGCCCCGTATTGCCGCCTCTTCTCCCACCGAGGTCGAAGAGCTGGCCACGTCGCCAGACCCGGCCACCCGAACGCTCGTGGCCCAACGACGCGATTTGCCGCCCGAGATACGCGACCGGCTGGCCGACGACCCCGACGCGAAGGTGGTCAAGGCCCTCGCTCCGCACCCGGGCCTCACCGAAGCGCAGTTGCGCACCATGGTCGACCGACACGGTGTCCGTGTCCTGGCCAAGGTGGCGGCCAACCCAGACGCGCCCCCGGCCCTGCTGGAGGACCTGCTCCGGCACGAACCAGCGGTGCAGAAGGTGTTCCGTGAAGTTGCCCGACATCGCGGGGCGACGGCCTCGGCGCTGGTCGCTTGCCTGGCGGACAAGCGGGCGAGACCCGCAGCCGCCGGCCACCCAGCACTTCCGCCACCGGTCATCGCAGAGCTGCTCGCCGACACGGACTGGCAGGTAGTGGAAGCAGCAGCAGCCAACCCGTCCCTGCCGCTCGCCGTGATATCGGATCTGGTTGGCCGGCAGTGAGCGCACCCCCCGCCAAGTCGACAGCTCACTCGCCAAGTGAAGCGCTCAGTCACACTGCGCCGCCAGAATCCGCGCGCCAGTCCTCTACCCGCAGTAGAGTCGAGGTATGGCAGACGAAACGAGTATCAAGGTGAGTGCGGCTACCCGCGACCGGCTGGCTGCGCTGGCGGGCGAGCAGGGCACCACGATCCGGCAGCTCGTCGAGGAGCTCGCCGAAGGCCGGCCGACCCGGGCCGAGTACGCCGAGCGCGCCGAGCAGGCCCGCGCCGAGCTTGCCTCCGTCCTGGGCGTTGTGCCCAGCGAGCAGGCTGAGGCGAAGGCCCGCGGTCTCCTGGAGCGCCTTGGTGGCCGCCAGGGCTCGGCGGTCGCGTAGTGGGGCCGATTTCGGTCGTCCTGGACCACACGACCGCCGCCGCCCTCCATGATCCCAAGGACCCGCACAACGAGGCCGTCGCCGCGTTCTACGTCCGGGCCTCCGGCGGGCTGGGCACCCTGTACGCCCCCGCGCTCTCCCTCACCGCCGGCGACGCCGAGCAACCCGGGCTCCTCGCCTACATCAACGGACTGCGGTTCATCACGATCGAGCCCTTCGACACGCAGGCCGCGCTCATCGCCAGCGAGCTGCTGTACGCCGGGCACTCCTGGGCGGCCGTCCACGCCATCCACGCCGCTCGCCCCTCCGCCGACTTTCCTGCTGGGCGCTTCCTGCTCACCCTGACGCCCGAGGTGTACGAAGGGACCGGTGTCCAGGCCGTCCATCCCGACCAGTAGGCCGATTGGTGATGGCGATTCCTGAAAACGGCCGGGGTCACTCCTCGCCTCACTTGGTTGGTCCTTGATGTGTGTGGGGAAGCTGGGGAGCGAGGAGCGCGGCTTGATCACCTGTGGGTAGGTTCTGGCCATGACTGGTGACTGGCGGATGGACCGGAGCGGGGCTGCTCTGCGCGGGGAGAACCCAACCGTGCTGCGGCGGCTTGAGTCGGGATTCGCGGTGATCGGGGACGTTCAGTTCTTGTCGGGCTACTCGGTCCTCCTCGTGGACGAATCCGGTGTTCAACGGCTGTCTGACCTGCCGAAGGCCAAGCGGCTGGCGTTTCTGTCTGATATGGACCAGCTCGGGGAAGCGGTTGAGCGGGCCTGTCGGCGGCTGGATCCCGATTTTCGCCGGGTCAACCTGGAGATCCTCGGCAACACGGACCCGTTCTTGCATGCCCACGTCTGGCCGCGGTTCGAGTGGGAGCCGGCCGAGCTGGTGGGCAAGCCTGTGTGGCTGTATCCGCATGAGCGGTGGAGTGATGAGCGGTTCAGGCTCGGTCCGCAGCATGACGTGCTTCGGGATGCGATCAGCAGCGAATTGGACCGGTTGCGTTCGACGGTCTGACGGTGTGGGTCCGCCGACCGCCAGGTCGGCGGGATCATTGGCAGGGGTGGCGGCTGGGCACCGCACTCCAAGGCGCTCGTCGGCTACCTTGAAGTCGTCGACCAGTGGGAGGACAACGCCCTGCTCGGCGTGCTGTAGGTCACGCTGTCCAGATAGCACTCGCGGCGCGTCTGACGTCGATGAAGGCGTTCCGCCGACCTTGCGCTTGCCGAAAATATCATCCGCCCTGGTGGGATGCGGTGCGCACGGTGTACCGGAGGTCGACCGGCGAAGTCGCCTGAAGGGGCGCCCTCGCGAGGCCGGCGCTTACCGCGGCAAGATGATCGACCGTGTTGCTGCGACTGGCCTGCTTGGGCGTGGCGAATGCGTTTGCCATGCTGCGCCTGCTATCGATGGGCGATCGGGACAAGACTGTCGAGATACTCGCCTTGCGGCACCAGATCATGGTGCTGGAGCGCCAACTCGGCAAGGAATCGGCTGCGGTTCACCCCGAGCTCCTCGCCCTCGGCTATCCGCCCTTCGTCCTTGAGGGCACCCCGGCCCACCGGCTGGTCGCCTACTGTGCCGAACCCGCGACTCCCGAGCACGACGCCGCGGCCCTGCTGGACCTGCTCACCCAGGAGCCCTCCCGGCGCGGCGTGGACCGGGTCACCCCTTCAGACCTCCGGCCAGGAGATCCGCTCGCCAGAAGCGCTGCAAGCTCAGGACCAGGGCGATCAGTGGAAGGACCGAGACGGCCGAGCCCATGATGACCAGGGGGTAGAGGTCGGTGTCTCCTGCTCCCTTGGAAAGAAACGTGTACAGGCCCAGCGTAATGGGGTATTTGTCCTGGTCGGAGAGCATGACGAACGGCAGCAGGAAGTTGTTCCAGATGCCGACGAACTGCAGCAGGAACACCGTCACGAGACCGTGGGTCATCATGGGCAGGGCGATGGAGGCAAAGGCCCGCACCTCGCCGGCCCCGTCCAGACGAGCGGCTTCCAAGGTGCTGTCCGGTACCGCGGAGGCGGCGTAGACCCGGCACAGGAAGATGCCGAACGGGTTGATGATGACGGGCAGCAGCACGGACCAGTACGTTCCGGCGAGTCCGAGGCGCGCCATGAGCAGGTACTGCGGGATGGCGAGCACGATGCCGGGGACGAGCACGCCGGCGAGGATGGCGGAGAAGAGGATTTCCCGGCCGCGGAAGCGGAATTTCGCCAGGGCATATCCGGCCATGGCGGAGACCAGGGTGGATGCCAGCGCGCCAACGCCCGCGTACAAGAGGGAGTTGCTCGCCCACTGCCAGAACTGTCCCCCGGCGTAGGTGCTCAGGTTGCTGAGGTTCCGGAGCAGTCCCGTACCGGGCGCGAAGGAAAAGCTGGTGAACAGTTCGCGGGGGCTCTTGGAGGCGGCGATGACGACCCACACGACGGGGGTGAGGCAGTACAGCGCGCCGAGGAGGAGGGCGATCGTCGGCAGCCAGGGCCGTCTGACCGGGGGGTTGCGCCGGGGCAGCGGGCGGGTGGCCGGGCGAAGGGCGCGTTCCCGGGCGGGCGCGCTCATGCGTTGTCTCCGAAGGTGCGGCGCTGGAGAACACGCAGCAGGAGCAGCGAGAGGGCGAGGATGCCCAAGGCCAGTACGGCGGAGGCGGCGGCCGCACCACCGAGATTGTCGTTCATGAAGGCCTCTTGGTAGATCTTCATCAGAGGTACCCAGGTGAAGGAGATGGTCGTGGTGAGCGGCCGTAGCGTGGCCGGTTCGCTGTACAACTGCAAGGTTCCGATGACGGAGAACAGGCCGGTCAGCACGAGGGCGGGCGCGACCAGGGGGACCTTGATGCGGAGAGCGATCTGCAGTTCGCTCGCGCCGTCGATGCGGGCCGCCTCGTAGACCGAGGGCGGGATGGACCGCAGCGCGGTGTAGATGATCACCATGTTGAAGCCGACGCCGGACCACAGCGCGATGTTGGCGAGGGAGAAGTACAGCGTCGGATAGCCGAAGAAATCCAGTGGGCCCGCGTGGAGTTTGTCGGCGAGGTAGTTCACCGGGCTGGTGCTGGGCAGATACAGGAAGCCCCACAGGAGGCTGGCGATGACGCCGGGCACGGCGTAGGGCAGGAAGATGGCGGTTCGGGCGAAGCCACGGGCACGGATGCGGGGAGTGTCCAGGAGCAGCGCAAACAGCAGCGCCAGACCGAGAACACTGGGGACGGCGATGACGCCGTACAGGAGGGTCCGGCCGAGCCCGGCGAGGAATTCGTGATCGGTGAAAACAGCCTGGTAGTTGTCGAGCCCGACGAAGGTCTCGACCCGTCGGCCGAACGCACCGCCGCCTTGGATCCGGAACCCGCGGAAGCTGAGGTAGAGCGAGTACCCGATCGGGATGATCAAGAACATGACGAAGAGGAGGAGGGCCGGGGCGGCGAACAGCCACGGCGTGGCCTGGGTCCGGATTCGCCTGCGGCGGCTCGGCGGTGGGGCGGTGGCGGGCCGCGGGGGTGAGGCGGCGGTGCGTGGCATAGTGGGTCCTGGTGTTCTCGGAAGGCCGCGTAATGGAAGCGTCCGGCCCGGGCCGCGTTACTGAGTGACGGTGTAGCCCGATTTCTTCAGGTCGTTGACGACCGTTTTCTGGGTCGCTCGGTACACCTCGCGGAACGAGGTCTTGTTGAGCGCGGCTTTGTTCAGCGCATCAGTGAACGCGCTCTGGGCGACGTTGACGTTGGGGCCCCAGACGACCCGGATGGTGGTGTTCTTGATGACCCGCTCGGCGACCTTGTAGAAGTCCTTCTGCTGCGGCATGAGCTTGGGCGGCTCATGGGTGAGGGTCGCGGCACGGCCGGCGTTGCCGCTGGGGTAGATGTCGAGGCCGAGCAGCAGTTTGGAGCCCTCGTCGGAGGCGCCCAGCCAGGCCGCGAAGGCCGCCGCCTCCTTGGCGTGCTTGGACTTCGCCGGCACCAGGTAGGTGGAGCCGCCCTGGAAGGGCACGGCAGCGTCCCCGGCCTTCCACTGCGGCAGCGGCGCCGAAGCCCACTTGCCCGCCGTGTCCGGGGCGACGGAGTAGAGGACACTGGGAGCCCAGGAGCCGGCGGCCCAGCTGAGGATCTTCCCGTCGTTGACCTGTGCGTTCCACTCCGGTGTCAGGAGCGGCTCGACCTTGACCAGGCCCCGGTCGACCAGGTCCTGCCAGAAGTCGGCCGTCTTCAGCGACGCCTCACTGTCGATGCCAACGGTCCACCTCTTGCCGTCGTTGCTCCACCATTGGGCGCCGGCCTGGGCGGCGTGAGCTGCGAAGAACTCGAACTGGGTGGCGGAGAAGCTGGCGATGTAGGCGTCCGGGTCCTTCTTGTGGATCTGTTTGGCCGCGCTGGCGTACTCGGCCCAGGTGGTGGGGACCTTGACGCCGTACTTGGCGAAGAGGTCCTTGCGGTAGGTGAACATCATGGGCCCGATGTCCTGCGGAACGCCGTAGATCTGGTTGTTGAGGGTCGTCACGTCCCAGATGTTCGGATCTATCTTGTTCTTGACGCTCGCAACGTCCTTGGTGATGTCCTTCACCGCCCCGGCCACCACCAGGGACGGCAGCGCCCGGTACTCGAGTTGCACCACGTCGGGGGTGTCGTCGGCGCGATCGGCGGCGAGCAGCTTGGAGGCGGTCTCCGCGGTGCCCCCGACCTCCGACAACTTGATCGTGACGTTGGGGTGCTCCTGGTGGTACTTGTCCACGATGGCCTTGGCCGCCGGGTCCCCGCCCTTGACGCTATAGGTCCAGAACTGAAGCGTGACCGGCCCGCCGTCGGAGGCTGAGTCGTCGCTGGAGGAACAGCCGGTCAGCGAGGTGGCCGCGAGAACGCCTGCCAGTGTGGCGGTGGCCAGGCTCGCGGGGACTGGACGCCGCCACGGGCGGCCTGACCGGCTGGAGGGCAGCGGTGATGCGGTCATTTCACGTCTCCTTCGACGTGTGGTGCGTTCCGGCGTCTGCCGGTGTTCTTTGTCGGGATCTTGATGTTAACGTGAACAAGTTGTCAAGGCCTCTGCCGTGACGAATGCCGCTACGGCCCCACACCTGCCTCGGGCTCCCGCCCCACACCTGCCTGGAGTGCGCCCCATGCTGACCTTCGCCAACCCCGTTCTTGCCGGCAATCATCCGGACCCGTCGATCTGCCGGGTCGGAGAGGACTTCTACCTGGTCACTTCATCGTTCGCGTACTATCCCGGGATCCCGGTCTTCCACAGCCGCGACCTGGTTCGCTGGAGGCCACTGGGGCACGTGGTGCATCGGTCTGCCCAGGTGTCACTGACTGGGCTGGACGTCTCGGACGGCATCTGGGCCCCCACCATCCGTTATCACGAGGGCACCTTCTACGTGGTCTCCACCGTGGCGAAACACCGCCGGGGCAGCGTCACGTTCCTCTCCACCGCCTCCGACCCCGCCGGCCCCTGGTCGGACCCGATCGTGCTGGAGGCGGAGGGCATCGACCCCTCACTGTTTTTCGACGACGACGGTCGCTGCTGGTTCACCGCCTGCCGCGACGCCGTCCAGCCGGACGCGGGTGGCCCCGGTGAGCTGTGGATGCGCGAACTCGACCTCGAAACGCTGGCCTTGACCGGCCCGACCCACGTCCTGTGGCACGGCGCGATGCGCGGCGCCTGGGTCGAAGCGCCACATCTGTACAAGCGCGAGGGTGTGTACTACCTGGTCGCCGCGGAGGGAGGCACCGAAAGACATCACGCCGTGACCGCGGCCCGTTCCGACGCCGTGACCGGCCCCTATTCCACGGACCCCAGGAGCCCATTGCTCACCCACCGCCACCGCGGGGCGGCGGAACCGATACACAACGTCGGCCACGTCGACCTCGTCGACACACCTGCCGGAGAAACCTGGGCCGTGGCCCTGGGGGTGCAGTCGATCGGCGGCACGCACACCCTTGGCCGCGAGGTGTTCCTCGTCCCGGTCGAATGGACTCCGAGAGGTCCCGTCTTCGCACCGGACACCGGACGGGTGAGGCTGGCGGAACGGCTGCCTGCGGGAACCACGGCGACGGCCACGGGCCCACACCAGGACAGCCGAGTGCGGGACAACTTCAACGGCACCGCACTCGGCCTGGAATGGAACAGCCTCCGCGGACCGGTCGACGACCTCATTTCACCCCGCCCTGGGGGCGGCCTGACCATCCGCCTGTCCCCCGAGCCCCTCACATCCACGGGTACCCCCGCCTTCATCGCACGCCGCCAGCAGCATCTGCGCGTACGCGTCAGCACCCGCATCCGCTTCACCGCCGACACACCGGCCCAGGAAGCAGGGCTGACGGTCTTCCAGAACCACAACCACCACGCCACCCTGGCTCTCACCGTCGACGCCACCGGCACCCCTCATGTCGTACTCACCACTCGCGAGGCAGGCGCTGAGACCCGCCTCGCGGCGGTCGCCATGACGGACAGCGAGGTCATCCTCGCGGTCGACAGCGACGAGTCGGGTTACACATTCCACGCCAAAGACAGCACGTGGACCACGCTGGGCAGCATCGACCGGCCCTTCTTCAGCACGGAACGAGCCGGCGGGTTCGTCGGCGTCTACATCGGCCTGTACGGCACCGGCCACGCCGAAGCCGGCGAGGGGGAGGCGCACATACACTGGTTCGACTACGAGCCCGCTCCGGCCTCCCCGGACAGGGCCGGGAGCGACGGCACGGGCGGGCAGCTACAGCTGACCACCCGCTAGTGCTGTGACCGCAAACGATCACCGTGGTGCTCGGGCCGGTTGGATGTGACGACACGTCCGATCGGCACGGGGAGGCGGGATGGCGCAACCGGTCATGGTCCGCAGGTTGACCGGGGCGGAGGGGCAGAAGCTGCAGCGGATCGTGCGGAGGGGCAGCACCAGCACGGTGAGGTTCCGCCGGGCGACGATGCTGCTGGCCTCGGCGGGCGGGAACAGCGTCCCGGTGATCGCCCGGCTCGTCCAGGCGGCCGAGGACACCGTCCGTGACGTGATCCACAAATTCAACGAGGTCGGACTGGCCTGCTTGGACCCTCGGTGGGCGGGAGGCCGCCCCCGCCTGCTCACGGATGACGACGAGGACTTCGTCATCCAGACGGCCACCACCCGCCCCCACCAAGCTCGGCAAGCCCTTCACCCGCTGGTCGATCCGCAAGCTCGCCGACCATCTGCGGCGCAACATCGCCCGTCCGATACGGATCGGGCGCGAGGCCCTGCGCTGCCTGCTCGTGCGCCGCGGCATCACCTTCCAGCGCACCAAGACGTGGAAGGAGTCCAACGACCCGGACTTCGACGCCAAGCTGGACCGGATCGAGCATGCGCTGAACGAGCGCCCGGACCGGACTTTCGCCTTCGACGAGTTCGGGCCCCTGGGCATCCGCCCGACCGCCGGGTCCTGCTGGGCCGAGCAGGGCCGTCCCAACCGGCTGCCGGCGACCAAGCTGTGCTTCACGCCGACGAATGCCTCCTGGGCCAACCCGATCGAGGCGCATTTCGGGCCGCTGCGCCAGTTCACCCTCGCCAACTCGAACCATCCCAACCACACTGTTCAGACGAGGGCGTTGCACCGCTACCTTCGCTGGCGCAACGCCAACGCCCGACATCCCGACGTCCCGACCGCCCAGCGGCGTGAACGCGCCCGCATCCGCAGGGAGAAGGGCATCCGCTGGGGACGCCCCGCTACCAGCCGGCGACGTCTGATCGGTCACTCCGGCAAGGCCGGGCAGGTCAGCTCCGTGGCGTGAGTTCCCTCGGACCGTAGAGGGCCGTTGTCTCTCCGGTGGTCAGAGCCCAGTAGCGGTCGCCAAAGGACCAGTGCCACCATTCCGTGGGGTAGTTCACCAGGCCCGCAGCAGTGAGCACGGCACCCAGCACCTTCCGGTTGGCGCGGGCTTCCTCGCTGATGTTGAGGGCGTGGGTGTAGCAAGCGCCCGCGCTTTCCTCCGGATCCGCATTCATTCGCGTGCCCAGGTCCAGCTCGCGCCCGGCGGTGTCGGCCAGGGTGAGGTCGACGGCCGCGCCAGCACTGTGCGGGGCAATATCGGGCGGGGACACATATCGGCTCGCCGCCGCGTGGATCTGCTCGGCAGGCCATCCCGGGTGGTCGGCGCGCAGTTGGCTGGCATACTCCTCGAAGTACTCCCGCTGCAGTGAGGGCGGCCGGTACCCCTCGACGAAAAGCAACCGCATGCCCTGCGGAAGCATCGCCTGAGCCTTGAGCAGCCGCTCCAGCATGCCTTCCCGCAGGTACGCGAAGGCATCCGCTGGATCTTGCTTGCGTACATCGACCAGCAACGAGCCGCCACGGCGGACGTCCACGAGGCGTTCACCGCATTCCGCAACGGGTATGGCGGCGACTTTCGGGTCAGCCATCAAGACGATCTCATTCATGACGCGATCATCCCGCACGGCTCACCCCTGCGAACCTCCCGGTCAGAGCACTAGACGCAATACCAGGACTCTGTTGGTGATCTTCTGGGGTCATGCGGTGGCCGTACACAGGGCGTGGAAGCGTGTTGACCGGGCGGCGGGTGGTCGTGGGCTCGGCTACCCAGTCGGCGATGCGGGTGAGGTTGCAAGCCAGCGCGGTCAGGACGTGCTGTACGTGCGTTCTGGCGAGACCGCGGTAGCGGGATCTGGCGCATCCCGCAGGTGCGGATATTCTGGGAAATGGCGGCCTCGATCCCAGACCGGATCGCACAGCACCGCTGCCATGCCTCGGTCTGCTGTTCCACCCGGTTGCGGGTCTGGATTTCGTGGAGTTCACGTGTAGGCAGGAGCGCGAGAGCGCGGGGGACGGGTGGCGGAGGTGGTGCACTGGGGACGGTCGGAGCAGGCCAGGCATGTGGCCTTGTCGAAACGGACCTGGATGTAGTCATGGCCGTTGATGCGCAGTGGCCCCCAGTTCCGGCTGACCTGCCCGCGAGCGCAGGTGACCTGCTCGTTGTCCCAGTCCACGGCGAAGGCGGACTTGTCGAAGCCGCCACCGCTTTTGGCCTGGCGGCTGTGGTCGGGCACCACCGGGCCCAGCAGGGTGATGCCGTGGACCCGGCGGGCACGTTCGATCCGGGCCGGGGCGATGTAAGTGGCATCGACGGCATGTTCGGACGGGGCCAGGCCCTGCGTCGGCAAGATCGTCGTGGATCTGCTCTGTGAGTTCGCCGTCCTGGACCGGGGCGATCGTGGTGGCCACGTGGATGACCACCTCGGGCCGGTCGGTGTCGCAGGTTTCGGTCAGGTGGACCCGGTAGCCGCTCCAGGCGGTGTCCCGCTGACGCAGTAGTGGGCATCGGTGTCGTACGGGGAGTCGAACCGCAGGCGAGCAGGGGGCAGCGCTGACCGTCACGCCAGCGCAACCGCCCTCGGGCGTCCCAGTGGTAGTGATGAACCCACACCCGACGCAGGATCTCCACCTGCGGTAACACTCGCAGCCGGGTGGAGCATCAGGTGCCCACGCGGCGGTCAGGATCTTCTGGCCGTCCCGGCCGAAGGTCTCTGCCATCGCGGCGACCTTCGGCCCTCCCGCCGAGGACCTTGCCGATATCCACCTTGCGTCCGTAGCGCTTGCCCCACTCCGGCTCGATCAACGGCAGCAGCCAGTCCCCGTCGACCCCGGCCAGCTCCTCCAACGGGCCCGCAGTATCTCCCCGGCCAGTTCCAGTCGGCTCAGCGTGCGGACCGCCGCAAGCACATGGGTGGCATCGGTACGCTGCCGGCCCCGGATTTCAGCAGCCCGGCCTCCACCAGCCGCTTCAGCATCACCTGCAGCAGCCGGTCAGCGGCATCCCCTTCCGCCGGCCGGCCCGGAACTCGCTGAGCACTGAGTAGTCGAATCCCGGATCCTCCAGCTCCAGCCCCAGCGCGTACGTGAAGTCGATCCTTGTGCGCACGGCGTCCGCACGGTCCGACAGGTTCTCCGCGAACTGCAGCACCGACACCAGGGCCAACTGCCGCGGCGAGAACCCCGGACGGCCATCGCAGGGATACAGGTCCGCGAACTCCCCGTCCGCGAACAGCACATCCAACCGGTCCCGCACCAGCATCGCCGGCGTCCCCTTCGGACACGCCGCCGGTATTCAGGACGCGGAACCGGCGCGCGGAGCAGCGGTGCTGTGCCGCACGACGAGCTCCGGCGCGATCTTCTCGCGCGCTGCCTGCTCCCCGCGCAGCATCCGCATCAGCAGCTCGATGGCGTTTCTGCCGAGGCGGACGAAATCCTGTCGAACCGTGGTTAGGGCAGGCACCAGGAATCCGGCGCCCTTCATATCGTCGAACCCGACAAGTGACACGTCGTGCGGCACCTTCACGCCCCGTTCCGTGAACGCTGCCAGCACTCCCATGGCCATCTGGTCGTTCCCCGCGAAGACCGCGGTCGGCAGACCGGCGTCGTCCGTGCAGAGTTGGTGGCCGAGGCGAAACCCGCTCTCCGCGCTGAAGTCCCCTTCCAGCAGGGTTCCCTCCCCTCCCGCGGCAGCGAGTTCGGCCTGCCAGCCTTCGACGCGCGCCCGCGCGTCGAAGGTGCGCAGGGAACCGGTCAGATGGGCTATGCGCCGGTGCCCGAGGTCGAGAAGGTGCCGAACCGCCAGACGTGCGCCGAGCCCCTGATCGATCTCCACGAAGCTCAGATCGGGGTTGGGCACGCTTCCGGACATCACCACCGCCACAGGCACCCCAAAAACGAGGTCGGCCAGCGCTTCCACCGCGACGGGGCGGTCGGCGACGACCGCGATCGCCTCCACCGACTGATCGGTGAGCCGCTGCAGTGTCTCCACCAGGTCACCGGTGGTGCTCTCGCCCTGCCAGCTCGCCAGGCTGACCCAGTAACCGGCCTGTCTGGCAGCCGTCTCCACTCCCAGAAGTACGCGGGGCAGTTCAAACAGCTCCGACCCGACGATCACCACACCTATCGTCGACGAACGGCGGCTCTTGAGGGCCCTGGCCACGCTGTTACGGCGATAGCCCAGCTTCCGGATCGCGGCCTCGACTCGGGTACGGGTCTCCGGTCGCACCGACGGATGACCGTTGACGACACGGGAGACGGTGATGTGCGAGACGCCGGCCTCCCGCGCCACGTCCATCATTCCCGGCGGCCGGTTCATGTCACTCATTTCCCTGCTCTCGACCCCAGCACACAGCCTTACGCCACCACCGATACTGTCACAGGCTTGGCCTGTGCAGCCGAGCCACCGGCTGCGTCGTGCGGGGCGCATGCCCGCACGGCGCCGACCGAAGGCCCTCACGAAGTGATCACGAGCGCTCCGAGACCGTCACGGGGTCGCCCTGCCCGTCAGCGGGGGCGGCGGTCAGGGTCCAGGTGTTGGCGCCATCGGGGACGGTGGGGTGGCCCTCGGTGGTGGTGCGGTCTCAGGGACCTCGACGGTGCTCCCTGAAGGGTGTCTTTATTGCCGTATGGTCGTTGACCTGGGGCTTTGTGATCGTCCACGTGTGGGCATGATCACTGATTGTGGGTCTGCGACTGCTCTATTTGATCTTCTGCCGGCTACTGGGCTGTCTTCTTTTGTTGGGCCGGTCGGCCGCCGCGAACAACGCCGAGATCCTCGTGCTTCGTCATGAGGTCGCTGTGCCGCGTCGGCAGGTCGAGCGGCCGCGGCTTTCATGGGCTGATCGTGCCGTGCTCTCCGCTCTTGCCCGGCACCTGCCATCCGTCTTGCGCCGGCATCGCCTGGTTACCCCGGGGACGCTGCTGGCCTGGCACCGTCGTCTGGTGCGCAGCCGTAACTGTCGCAGGACGTGCAGTGGCAGCCGGTGAAGCAGCGCCGCCAGGAACGCCCGATCGCTGGGCGAGAAGCGGATCTTTTCCTTGCCGAGTTGGCGTTCCAGCACGGTGATCTGGTGGCGCAGGGCGAGGGTCTCCGCGTCCTTGTTCCGGTCGGTCATCGGCAGCAGGCGCAGCATCGCGAACGCGTTCGTCACACCGAGATAAGCCAGTCGCAGCAAGCACGATCGATCATCATGACGCGCTGACAGCAGCCGCGCGAGGGCGTCGGCTCGAGCGACTGCGGACATATTTCGGGAAACTGCGGGTGCCGATAAATCATGCGCGCAGCTCAGGCGGCGTGGTGGTATGCGTGGAGGGTTCCGCCGAGTCGGTCTCGTCTGTGGACTTCCAGGTGGGCGAGTTGGGCTTGTTGGGTGATGGGTGTGGGTAGCGGGCGGCGGGGCGCGGCTTGTTCCAGGGCTCTGTGCGGGCGGTGCTCGTTGTAGAAGGATTCGTACTCGCGCAGGGCGTGGAGGAGGTGGCTCTGGTTCCAGATCAGGGTCCGGTCCAGGAGTTCGGTGCGGCAGGTCTGTATCCAGCGCTCCATGAGCGAGTTCATCCGTGGTATCCGAATGCCGGTGGTGACGGCCTTGGGACCGGCATCGGTCATCAGGGCGTCGGAGGCGGTTGTGAACTTCGAGTCGCGGTCGCGGATCAGGAACCGTGCCCTGCTGCCCGCGTCTTCGAGGTCCATGAGGAGGTTGCGTCCGAGCTGCACGATCCAGTCCCCGGTCGGATGCGCGCTGGCACCCAGAATCCTGATGCGACGGGTGATGTGCTCGATGACGGCGAAGACGTACAGGCGCGCCCCCGTCAGCGTGCGGACTTCGAACAGATCGCAGGAGAGAAGGGCCTCGGCCTGGCTGCGGAGGAAGTCGGCCCAGGTGGTGCTCTGCCGTTCGGGGGCGGGTGGGATGCCGTGCTCGCGGAGGATCTCCCAGACGGTGGAGGCGGCGACCCTGATTCCCAGGGCTGCGAGTTCGCCGTGGACCCGGCGATATCCCCACGAGGCATTCTCCTTGGCCAGGCGCAGGATCAGGGCGCGGATCGATCGCATGGTGCGTGGGCGTCCGCGTCCCCTGGGTACGCAGGTCGCGGCATGGCGCCGCCTGAGCAGTTCACGATGCCAGCGCAACACTGTGTCGGGGCGGACCAGGAGCAGAAGGTGTCGCAGTCTGTCTTTGGGGAGGTGGTGGAGCAGGCCCGCGAGGATGGCACGGTCGCTGTCGGTGAAGCTCGGCTTGCCGACCTGGCGCTGCAGGACCAGCAGTTGGTGCCGGCGGACGAGGATCTCGATGTCCTTCTCGTTGTCGCTCATCGGCAGGAGGCGTAGGACCGTCAGGGCATTGGTCGCGGCGAGGTAGGCCAGACGCAGCAGCACGGCACATCATGATGCCGCCGGTGCGTTGGACAGGAGAAGACGCCTGGGCCAGCTCATGCAGAGCCGAAGATTACTGATCAAGCCCCCACCTGCATGGATGATTTTTCGGCACCCGCAATGTGCGGCCGGGGACGACCGGTGGCACGCGCACCGTCTGGGTTACACGGTCAAGACCCTGACCCGTGCGTGCATGGTTGCCACCGGACAGCCGGTGAAGCATGTGATCGATGCCCGTGCCGCGTTGGAGGTGCAGCGGTTGCCGGCGCACACGGATGAGCCGGTGGCGACCGTCGCCAGCCGTCTGAGTTTTCCCGCCCCCACCAACTTCGGGACGTTCTTGACCCGTCACATCGGCACCTGCCCCGGCACCTTCCGCCACATCCACCAGGGCCAGTAGCGGTTCCGTGAAGGCTAGGTGGCGGGCGCGGCCGATGTTTCGAAGCGCTTCGACAGCGATGTCCGCAGGTGAAGGAAATGTGTCTTCCTGTGCAGAGCCTTGCTGTTCAGAGGCCCCGTCATTACTGTCCACGCAGACGCAAGCGCTTCGACACTTCGCACCTGCGTCTGGCAAGCCCGGTGCTTGAAAGTAAGGGGACCGAGCACCGTTCCCGCAGTTCTTGAGCGCGCCACCTCGACGACACGAGCCACCCACCATCGCGAGCAGCACCGCATGCGAACGGAGCGAAGGTGTCAACACGTCAGCTGATCGACCATCTCGGCCGCCTCGCTTTCGGCAGGGACTCCAACTGCGAGCAGTGGAAGGAACCACTTCGCCCAGGGCCGGCCATCAAGCCGATCAGTCGGCCAACTGCGCAAGCACCTCGGACGGGGCTGGGTCGCGCCGCCCCGAGCCCGGACTCGCCGGCGAGCGACACCTCGCGGCGCCAGAGTCCGACACCAGACCGGGGAGTCCGGAACAACCCATCGCCGTCCTTGGAGGGACACATGAGATGGCAAGCCCTTAAATCCATCAGAAGCAAGTCGGCCGGGTTCGGTCGGCTGGCCCTGATCGTCGCCGTGATCGCCGGGTTCCTGAGCTTCGCGTCTCCGGCGCAGGCCCAGGTGTCCTCCACCTGTGACCGGTGGGGTCAGTACACCCAGGGCACCTGGACGATCTACAACAACGTCTGGGGCGAAAACTCCGGCACGCAGTGCCAGACCGTCAACAGCATCAAGTCCTGGTACGTCGATGCCAACCACTCCGGCGGCGGGATCAAGTCCTACCCGAACACCTCGGTCCGGCCCCAGACGCCGCTGTCGCAGTTGAACTCGGCGGGCTTCTGGTACAACACGTCGTCGGCTCCCGTCGCCGGCAGTGACCACTGGAACTGGACGAGCGACTTCTGGTCGACCGGCAACCAGGACGAGATCATGGTCTTCACCAGCTGGTCCGGGACGGCAGGCGGCTGGGGAAGGCAGATCGCGTCCAACGTGACCATCGGCGGCGTCCAGTACGCGTCGGTCTGGCAGGCCGATCCCGGTTGGAACGTCCTGCAGCTCATCCCCGCCCAGCAGAGCGACACCGGCTCCATCGACGCCTCGGCGGTCTGGCGATGGGCCGCGTCGCAGAACCTCCTGCGCAACACCAATTTTGACACGATGCAGTTCGGCATCGAGATCACCTCGACCAGCGGCGTGCAGAAGCGGTACTCGCTGAACGCCTACAGCGCCTGGTGGAACAACACCTCCGGCGGCGGATCAAGCATCTAGCCGCAATACGCGCGACACGACGGTGCACTCCGTCCGCGCACAGAGACGAACGCCGGAGCGATTCCCCAACGCATACCTTGCCGCCGGGCCTCGAACGACGAATTCCGGCGGCAAGGTTTGCGGAGTCTTCGAATTCAGGCGGGGTGGAGGTGGCCTCGGGCCCGGCGGATGGTGACGCAGCGTGTGCGTAGGCGTTGGTTGGTGGAGTTGCGGAAGCCGTGGGCGGCTCGCGCGGCGAGCTTGATCATGCGGTTGATGCCTTCGCTCTTGGCGTTGCCGTGGCCGGTGGCAACGAACGCTTGGATCTCGGGCCAGTCGCAGTCGGCGCACCAGGTGAGGAACATCCAGCGCAGGTGGCCGGCTCGGTGCCGTGTCGGCGGAGCGGGCGCGTGCGAGCAGGTCACGCAGCTTCTCCTTGGCGATCCACGCGGTCAGCAGCGTCATGCCGATGTCGCCGGTGCCGATGAGCTGGTTCCACATCGTGCTGAACTGGGTGTCGGTGAGGTCTTCGCAGTTGCGCAGCAGGCGGCGCCGGGCCTTCCATTCCGGGTCGCCGGCCCGTCCGCGTCGGCCGCGCAGGGTGGCGGTGGCGCGGCGGCGCACCAGGTTGAGCATCTTGTTCGCCGGCTGGACGACGTGGAAGTGGTCGACTACCACGGTGGCGTGGGGCAGTCCGGTACGCACGGCGGCCCGGTAGCCGGGGGACATGTCGATGGCGATGTAAGCGATCTGCTCATGCCAGGGCTTGGGGGTGGTTGCCGGCCAGGCCTGCACGTCGCTGGGGGCGCGGCCTTCGGCCTGGCCCAGCAGGCCCTGGATCCCGGTTGCGTCCACGAAGCCGGTGTGCCAGCGGTCCGCCGTCGGCTCCCACCGGCCGGTGCCCGGATCCTGGCGCCACTGCATGCGACCTCGGCGGGTCTCGTCGATCCCCAGCACCGTCACCGGCTCGGGAGGGGCCGTCATCACCTCCTGCCCGACCTGCCGGAAGGCGTCCATCACCGTCGGCCACGACAGGCCCAGGTCCCGGCCGGCCTGCACGACCGTGGATCCGGCATCCCGCACCCGCCTCCCGGCCGCCTGCCGCAGCCGGGTGGTGATCCTCGCACCGGCCGGGACCTGGCGAACCTGCTCGGTGAACGACCGGCGGGCACAACCCGGTCGGGTGCAGTACCAGCGGCGTTTACGCCATACCAGCTCCAGCCCCCGCTCCCCGCAGGGCAGGTCACGTGGCCGGGTGACCACCCAGCCCTTCACCCGCGTGGCGAACACCCCGCACGCAGGGCGGGCCCGCGCCTGCTCATCGGCGGTGGCCAGGTACACCCGCCGGGTGCCGTCCTCCAGCCGCTCCACCCGCACGACGGCCAGGCCGTCAAGGTCGAGCAGCAACGTCGTATCGTTGTCCAAGCCCGTGGTTCCTGATGCTCGTTCTGCGTCGAGAACAGAAATGATCACTCACGACCACGGGCGTCCTGCTGCCGGGACCACCCCTGCCCCTCACCCAACGTGACAGCCAGTCAGCCGCTCAGGACGACACACCGCTCAAGTTCGAAGACCCGACATACGCCGACACGATCGCCTCGGCGGCATCCTCCACGCATACCAACATGCGGCGTGACCTGCATGGATGAGGTTTCCGGCAGGGGCACAGTCGCAGCAGCGCGGTCGACATCATGACGCGTGAACCACCGACTACGCGAGAGCGCCTACCCGAGCGGCGAGGCCGACGCGACCGGCTGATCGCCCACGGCCTGGAACAGCAGATCTTGGACGCCATCCTCGCGCAGTGCGGGACTGGAGAGGCGACCGGCCATGTCAACACTATCCACGAGGCCGGCTTCGCTCCGGCACCAAAGGGCTGTCCATCCGCCCAGCTCGGCCATTCGATCGGCTTGACCTGCGGCGTTCATCCATAAAGTCCTGCGAAATATTTCGGCGTTGCTCGCGAATCTTGCGAGAGGTATTGACGCCGCTCACCGGTCTCCTACCATCCAGATTGCTCGACACGTCGACGCTTTTTCGATATCGCGAACATATAGAGCTGCTCCACCCGCACAGCAGGGCACCTCCGTCACGCCCACCGAAACGGCCGAGCCGCAAGGAGCATGCCGCTCATGCAGATGTCATGGCTTCATCAGCTCTCCCGTCGTCGTGCGCTGGGGGCCGCCACCGGCCGCATCCAGGGCCTCACCGCCACCGCCACGGTCCAGCTCGACCACTCCGCGGTGCGGGACGGTGACCGGGCCGGACTCGCGCCGCTGCGCGACTCCTCCGCGTGGATCGGTGTCAAGCGCCGGGGCGGAGCCATGCGGGTGGCGATGGTCAGCGGGCTGACCATGGACAGCAACTGGAACACCGTCGGCACTGGCCTCGAGCTCGCGAGCGCGGACCGTTCCGGGGAGCTGCATCTGGCTGCGCGTCAGCGCGGACATCCGCCCCGGCGCGGCACGCCGGGACTTTCTCCCGCAGCATCGACGGCATCACGTTCACCTGCCTCGGACCCGACTTTTTCACGGGCAACGACTGGCGGTTGTTCACGGGCTACCGGTTCGCCCCTTCAACCACGCCACCCCGGCGCTCGGCGGCTCGGTCCGCCTCACACGGTTCGAGCTGTCCACGCCCTGAACCAAGCCGACCCCGGCCGCGCCCACCGCAACCGAAGGCCCAGGGCGCCACCGGTGTGTCAGAAGGTCCTGCAGGACCGAGAAGCCTCAAGGGGTCGGTCCGGTGCCCACGGACCGCTACGAACCGCAACCACATCGACAGTCCGGACAGCCTCTGGCGGGGCCAACCGGAACCGCTTACTCAAAAATCAAGAGGTCCTCATGCGCAGAGGAAATTCCAGCCGCAAACGTCTGCCTGCGGTGCTCGCAGCCGCGGTTGCGGCCCTGGCCTCGTTGGCGGCGACGCTCGTCGCCAACCCGGCTCAGGCGGCCACCAGCGCCTGTTCTCTTCCGTCGACGTACCGGTGGACGTCGACGGGCGTGTTGGCGCAGTCGGCGAACGGGTGGGTCTCGCTGAAGGACTTCACCAACGTGGTGTACAACGGCAAGCACCTGGTCTACGCGTCGAACGTGTCGGGATCGTCTTACGGCTCGATGAGGTTCAGTCCCTTCACGAACTGGTCGGACATGGGGTCGGCCGGCCAGACCGGGATGAGCCAGGCCGCGGTGGCGCCCACGCTGTTCTACTTCGCGCCCAAGAACATCTGGGTGCTGGCGTACCAGTGGGGTGCGTGGCCCTTCATCTACCGGACGTCGAGCGACCCCACCAATCCCAACGGCTGGTCCTCGCCGCAGCCGCTGTTCACCGGTAGCATCTCCGGCTCCGGCACCGGCCCGATCGACCAGACCCTGATCGGTGACGGCCAGAACATGTACCTGTTCTTCGCTGGTGACAACGGCAAGATCTACCGAGCGAGCATGCCGATCGGGAACTTCCCGGGCAACTTCGGCTCGTCGTACACGACGATCATGAGCGACTCCACGAACAACCTGTTCGAGGGGGTGCAGGTCTACAAGCTTCAGGACCAGAACCAGTACCTCATGATCGTTGAGGCGATGGGTGCGAATGGGCGCTACTTCCGCTCGTTCACGGCCTCCAGCCTGAGCGGTTCGTGGACTCCGCAGGCCAGCAGCGAAAGCAATCCCTTCGCGGGCAAGGCCAACAGCGGTACCACCTGGACCAACGACATCAGCCACGGTGACCTGGTCCGCAACAACTCCGACCAGACCATGACCATCGACCCCTGCAACCTGCAGTTCCTCTACCAGGGCAAGTCCCCCTCCGCGGGCGGTCCCTACGACCAACTGCCCTGGCGGCCGGGTGTCCTTACCCTGCAGCGCTAACCTGCCTGATCCACGGTGATCGCGATTTGTGCGGTCTGCCGGCGCGTAGACGAGCGGTTTACGGCATGGGCAACTTCCACCTGCTGACCGCCCGATAGTCACCGCCTCGAGGAACCCCAAGCCTGCGCCGGCTGGGGTTCCTCTCCTTTGTGAACTTCATCGTGGGTACGGACCGAAGCGCTACGACGCCTCTTCGCCACACCGGACGGGCCCACCGCAGCCTCGACCTACGAGCACCCGACGACCACCCGAGCGTCACCCCCTGCCCGCTGCCGTAGTCCGACGGCGACAGCTACTCGGCGGCCTGCTCAACTCCGCCCCGGCCGTTGGCGTTCCAGTAGACGGTGTAGTTGTGGCCGTGCGCGTCGTGGAACGGGCCCAGGTTGACGGTGGAGCCGTTGGCGGTGGCGGTGAAGGCGAGCGAGGTGCTGCTGGTCCGTGTGATCGAGGACGTGTTCAGCGACGGGAGGGAGTTGAGCGAGGTGTTGCCGTAGTTGCCGGACAGCACCACCGGGCCGTAGGTGACCGCGGCGACGTTCGCGTTGTCGTTGGCCGGCCGCATGATGATCCGCATGGGGAGGCGCACGGTGACCGTGTCGCCGGAGGTCCAGGAACGGGTCAAGGTGGCATAGCTGCCGGGTGTTGTGGTGATGTTCTGCGTCGTGCCGTTGACGCTGATGGTGGCCCCGGTGGTCCAGCTCGGGATGCGGACGCGCATGGCCCAGGTGCCGCTGACGTTGCCGGTGACCTGGAGGGTGGTGGTGTCGCTGACGGGGTACGACGTGGTCTGGGTGACCGTGATCCCCCGCTGTGACCAGTTGAGCACCGAGGGCACGAACAGGTTCACGATCAGCGTGGTGTCGCTGGAAAAGTAGACGGAGTCCATCAGCTTGGTGTGCATCTCCAGGCCCGTGCCCTGGCAGCACCAGAAGCTGTCGTAGTCGGTGCTCCAGGTGCCACCGCCCCACGCCGGACCCACCCCACGTCGGCCCCCCGGGTTGAGCGGGGTGAAGTAGGTGACGTGGCCGTGGTTGTCGGCCGGGTTCTGCTGGCCGATCATCTGGTTCAGCCACGCCCGTTCGTAGTAGTCGAACAACGCGACCCGGTCCGGGTCCAGCGTGAACAGCTCCCGGGTGAGCGTGAGCATGTTGTACGTGTTGCAGCTCTCGCACGTGTCCTGGTTCAGGTAAGCGGCGATGGCGTTCGGGGGGCGGAAGTGTTCCGCCTGGCTGTTGCCGCCGATGACGTAGGTGTGCGCGTTGACGCAGATGTTCCAGGCGTTGGTGGCGATGTCCCGGTAGCGGGTGGTGCCGGTGGCCTTGTATTCCCGGGCGGCGCCGATCCACTTGGGCACCTGGGTGTTGGCGTGCAGTCCGTTCAGCCGGTCCTGATTGGATGCCAGCGGGTCGAACACCGCGCCGTGGTCGAACCGTTGCGCGGTGGTGAGCCATCGCGAATCGCCGGTCTGGAGGTAGAGGTCGGACAGCACGGCGTTCATGCCACCGAACTCGGTGCCCAGCATGGACTGCATCTGCTGGCCGCTCAGCCGACCGGTGCGCCAGTCGACCCATCCGGCCAGGCTCAACAGCACGTCACGGGCTTGCGTGCTGCCCATATGGCGCCACACATCCAACAGGCCGGCCAGGAGCTTGTGGATGACGTAGTACGGCACGTTGCCGTTGGACAGGGTTCCGGCCTCGAGAGCGCTGAAGTCGGACTCGGGGAAGCCGGACAGGTACCCGCCGTTGAACCCCGCGGCGCCGTTGTTGGCCTGGCACTTGGCCAACTCTGCCACCATGTAGGCAGCCTTGTCCCGGCAGATGGTGTCCCCCGTCACGGCATACACCTGCGCCCACGCGCTGAGGAAGTGCCCCTGCACGTGGGTGCGGAAGGGGAACGTCGGCCCGTCCCAGCCGCCGTTGGAGGCGGCACCATGGGTGGGCAACCGGTGGTTGGCCCGGAAGTTGTACAGCAACCGGTCGGCATCGACGAACCGCAGGTAGTTCCGCGTGCGGTTCTCGTTGTCCAGCCATCGGCTCGCGGTCAACCGGACCTGACCGAGTTCGAAAGGATAGGCGGACACCCCGATCCCGGCCCGGGCAGGGGCGCTTTCCGCCCGGGCGGGGGAGGATCCGACGACGGATTCAGCGGCGGAGGCCACAGCCGTGGCCCCGGCGGCCTGCAGCAGCCGGCGTCGACTGACGGAGGAGGACAATGTGCACCCTTTCCATGATCAAGGAAAGCGGGATACGTCCGTGGTGCTGACATGGTCATGTAATACTCTGCTCATTTTTGCGCTGCCTTGTCGTTGGTGCAATCCCTCGCCCCTGCCTTCCGCGGAACGGTGTGGGTGCCAAGAATCTTGTCCGCGCTGGTCGCGCTGCATGTTGGTACTCGCGGAGGGTTCCGCCGAGTCGGACGGCGCGCCGCCGACGGCGAGTAGGTGTCACGAAGCCCTACCCGCCGTCCCCACACCCATACGGAACTTGCCCCGCGGGTAGCACATCGGCGCGACCCGGGACACCTCGGCCATCAGACAGTCCGGGCTGCAGGGGCCCCGCCCTGGCTGTCGGGTTCAGGCCGGGTACGGCAGGTGGGCCTCCGAGGTGCCGGCGGGCCGGGTGTGCACGGTTGCGTTCGGGCCGCCGGTCCGCAGCTGCCACGGGTGCGGGCTGTCGGTGGTCACGTGCAGGTGGCCGCCCTGGCGGCGCAGGTGGAAGCGGGCCGTCTCGCCGGGGCCGTCGGTGCTGGGAATCACCACGGTGCGCTCGGCGCCGTCGGCGAAGGCGTGCACCCGCAGTTCGACGCCGTCCGCCCAGGCGGAGACCGGGTGCTGGTCGTCGGCTGCCAGCGCGATGACCGAGTCGGGGCGGGCCAGCAGCGGCAGGGTGTGGAAGCCGTGCTGCTCACGGGTCCAGCGCGGACCGGTGACCTGAGCCCCTGTCAGTACATTGGTCCAGGTGCCTTCCGGTACGTAGTACTCGACTGTGCCGTCGTCGGTGAAGACCGGGGCGACGAGCAGGTCGTCGCCGAGCATGTACTGCCGGTCGAGGGTGGCGGCGGCCAGGTCGTCGGGGAACTCCAGCACCATGGCGCGCATCACCGGGACACCGGTGGTGTGCGCCTGCTGCGCGGCGCGCTGGAGGTACGGGGCGAGGCGGTGCTTGAGCAGGGTGAACTCGCGGGTGACGTCGACGGCCTCCTCGCCGTAGTCCCACGGCACACGGTACGACTTGCTGCCGTGCAGGCGGCTGTGCGAGGAGAGCAGCCCGAACTGCACCCAGCGCTTGAACACGGCCGGGGTCGGGGTGCCCTCGAAGCCGCCGATGTCATGGCTCCAGAAACCGAAGCCGGACAGGCCGAGGGAGAGCCCGCCGCGCAGCGACTCGGCCATGGCGTTGAAGTGGGACTCGCAGTCGCCGCCCCAGTGGACCGGGTACTGCTGGCCGCCCGCCGTGGCGGAGCGGGCGAACAGCAGCGCCTCGCCCTCGCCTCGCTCGGCGCGCAGCAGTTCGAAGACGGCCTGGTTGTAGAGGTGGGTGTAGTAGTTGTGCATCCGCTCGGGGTCGGAGCCGTCGTGCCAGACGACGTCGGTGGGGATGCGTTCGCCGAAGTCGGTCTTGAAGCAGTCCACGCCCTGGTCGAGCAGCGTCTTCAGTTTGCCGGTGTACCAGTCGCGCGCGGCCGGGTTGGTGAAGTCCACCAGGGCCATGCCGGGCTGCCACAGGTCCCACTGCCACACGCTGCCGTCCGGGCGCCGCACCAGGTGGCCCTCGCGCATGCCCTCCTCGAACATCGCCGACTTCTGCGCGATGTACGGGTTGATCCAGGCGGAGATCCGCAGCCCCTGCTGCTTGAGCCTGCTCAGCATGCCGGCCGGGTCGGGGAAGGTCTCCGCGTCCCATACGAAGTCGCACCACTGGTACGCGCGCATCCAGAAGCAGTCGAAGTGGAAGACGCTCAGCGGGATGCCGCGCTCGGCCATGCCGTCGATGAAGCGGCCGACCGTGGCCTCGTCGTAGTCGGTGGTGAAGGACGTGGTCAGCCACAGGCCCAGTGCCCAGGCAGGCGGCAGGGCCGGGCGGCCGGTGAGCGCGGTGTAGCGTTCCAGGACCTGCTTCGGGGTCGGGCCGTGGACGACGAAGTACTCCAGCGACTGGTCCTCGACGCTGAACTGGACCTGGCCGACCGACTCCGAGCCGACCTCGTAGCTGACCTTGCCGGGATGGTTCACGAAGACGCCGTATCCACGGTTGGTCAGATGGAACGGGACGTTCTTGTAGGCCTGTTCGCTGCTGGTTCCGCCGTCGGCCTGCCAGATATCCACACTCTGCCCGTTCTTGGCGAACGGGGTGAAACGCTCCCCCAGGCCGTAGACCAGCTCTCCGACGTCCAAGGAGAGCTGGCCGAGCATGTGGTGGCGGCCCTCGGCGTCGGTGACGAAACCGGTACCGCGCTCGCCGGCGGAGGTCAGCACGCGTCCGCCGGCGGTGAACTCCAGCCGCCACGGCTGTTCCGTATCCACCCGCAGCGTCAGTTCGCCGGAGGACAGCTCCAGCACCGCTCCGTCCCGGCATACCTTGCCGACGTCCGCACCGGCGCCGGGCAACGCGAACTCCGGTCCCCGGCGGACCGATCCGGCATGGTGGGTGGTCCGCACGCCGATGATTCCCTCGGCCGGGGACCAGCACTCCACCGTCAGTAGCGGGCTGTTGAGGGTCTGCCCGCGTCGGCTCACGTGTTTCACGGGTGCGTACAGCGTCATCCGGTGGTCATCGGCGCGGATGTCGGCGACCTCGGTGGCATAGCGGGCGGTGCAGCCCGGACGCATCAGCCAGTAGCCGTCTGTGAACTTCATCGGGCAGGTTCCTCCGTCCGCGCGCGGTGCGCGGTGATCAGCCCCCGGTACCAGTGGTAGCGGTCCTTGGGGGCGCGGTTCAGGGTGTCGTAGTCGATCGTCGCGATGGTGTGCGCTGGAGAGCCGGTGGTCCCACGCAGTGCTGAAGAAGCCGAGTCCGGCACCGAGCCTTCCGGTGCCGGACTCCTGTGCGGCGACTCCCGCGCACATGGGGTCGATGCGGAACTCAGACGGAGAAGGTGACGCGCGCGAGCCGCACCGGGCCACGCAGTCCGAGGCGGACGTCGTGCACACCGGCCGCCACGACGACGGGGACGCCCACCGTGGAGTAGTCGTAGGGCCCGGCCGTACCCGGGGACAGCGTGAGCACTGCCAGTACCGGACCGTCACCCAGCGAGAGTTCGACCGTGCCCTCACCCGCGGCCTCCACCGTGATTCCGGCAGCCCCCTCTCCGAAATCACAGTCACGGAATACCAGCTCGCCCTCCACGCCGGCCACTGGAGCGACGGAGTCACCGGAGGTCTTCGCGCGGTCCACGACCTCCGTGTCGCTCTGGTCGTCAAAGTCCACCGCGTCCAGGCCGCCTACCATGACCGGCCGGGGGACGGACGGCTCGCCGTCGAGGTCGACGGTCTGGACCAGGCGGATGTCCTCGCTGGACGCTCCGACGAGGATCTCGTGGAGGCCCGGTGCCACCCGCAGACGTCCCTGCGCCACGTCCCAGAACGCGAACGCCGACATCGGCACCCGGAAGGCAATCTCCGTGACCTCGCCGGGCGCGAGCGTCACACGCTGGTGCGCGGCCAGTTCCCTGCGGGGCCGTGGCACGGACGGCTCCATGGCCCGGGTGTAGAGCTGGGCGACCTCCTCCGCGGTGACGTCACCGGTGTTGCCGACCGTGAAGGACACGTGCAGAGTCCCGTCCTCGACGCGAGTCGTGAGGCCTTCGTAGGAGAAGGACGCGTACGACAGGCCGTGGCCGAACGGGAAGAGAGGCGTGCCCTCGAAGTAGAGGTACGTCTGGCGGCCAGCGATCACGTCGTAGTCGAGGAGGTCGGGCAGGTCGGAGTCGTCGGCGTACCAGGTCTGCGGGAGGCGGCCGGCGGGGGAGACGTCGCCGGCCAGGATCCGGGCCAGGGCGCTGCCGGCCGCCTGGCCGCCGTGGGCCGTCCACAGCAGCGCCGGCACCTCGGCGTGGTCGACCGCGTACGGGTACGCCGACACCAGCGCCAGCACCGTGTTCGGGTTGGCCGTGCGGGCCGCGCGCAGAAGGCGCTCCTGGTGGCCGGGGAGGGCCAGGGTCGTACGGTCCTCGGTCTCGCGTCCGTTGATGTGCGGATCGTTACCCGCGACCACCAGGACCACGTCCGCCTGCGAGGCGACTTGGCTCACCGCGTCCTCGCCGCTTTCGACGACGACGACCTCGAAGATCTCCCCGTCGCCGTCGGCGACCTTGAGGCCGTCGGCGGCGACGGAGACGGGGTGACCCGTACCGATGTGCCGAAGAAGGTGCCCGTTCTCGTGCGGTTCCAGGCGGAACGTCTCCTGGACGACCCAGCCTCCGGGCTGGTCCGCGGAGGCTCGGACATGGCCGTCCTCGGCGACGGAGAGGTAGCGGCCGTCGGGGGCGCGCAGGGTCAGCACGCCCTCGCCCCAGTCGATGAGGGAGAGCTCGGTGCCGGTCGCGTCGGTGGTGAGCGGGGGCAGGTCCGTCCGGCCCGCGAGCAGGGCCGGGTCGAGGGCGCCTTCGACGCCGCGAACCTCGTCCTCGGCGTCCGCCTCGGGCACATGCAGGAAGGTTCCGGCCGAGGTCTTCAGCAGAATCCGGTCCACGCCCTCCGCGAACTGCACGCGCTCCGAGCCGAACCGCTCGCGCAGGCCCGCCAACGGCGTGCAGCGGTGCAGAAGCGTGCCGCTGTACCAGTCGAGCTTGCACTCGTCGGCGAGCAGGCCGACCACGGCGAGCCGGGTGTCCGGGGCGAGCGGCAGCAGGCCGCCGTCGTTCTTGAGCAGCACGACCGCCTGCTCGGCGGCCTCCTGGGCGAGGGCGCGGTGGGCCGGGGTGTCGAAGTCCGTGGTGCGCGCGTGCGGGTCGTACTCCGGGTCGAACTCGCCGAGGCGGAAGCGGACGGAGAGCTGGCGGCGGACCGCCGCGTCGATGTCCGACTCGGTCAGCAGGCCCTGCTCCAGGGCGCCGCGGACCCGTCCGGTGATCTGCGAACTGTCGGTGCCGTGGTCGGTGAAGCTGTCGACGCCGGCCCGCAGAGCGGCGGCCGTCGCCTCCTCGTGGGTGTCGAAGTAGTGCTCGGAGTCGACCAGATTGGAGGGCGCGCCCGCGTCCGAGCAGACCAGCAGGTCCTCGTCGGTCCAGGTGCGCAGATGCTCGCGCAGATATGGCGAGACATGGTTCGGGCGGCCGTTGACCAGGTTGTACGCCGGCATCACACCGGCCACGGCGCCCGCCTCGACCGTTTCGCGGAAGGCGCGCAGGTCGTATTCGTGCAGGACGCGCGGGCGGACCGAGGAGGACGTGACGTCGCGGCCCGTCTCGTTGTTGTGGGCCAGCCAGTGCTTGAGGACGGGCGCGGTGCGCCAGTACGTCGGGTGCTCGCCGCGCAGGCCGTGCGTGTAGGCGGTGGCGATGGCCGAGGTGAGCTTCGGGTCCTCCGAGTAGCCCTCCTCGTTCCGGCCCCACAGAGGGTGGCGCAGCAGGTTCACGGTCGGGGACCAGACGTTCAACCCCACGCGGTCGTCCCGGGCGCGCATCGCCCGGACCTCCTTGGACACCGCCTCGCCGACCCGTCGTACGAGATCTGTGTTCCAGGTCGCGCCCAGGCCCACCGCTTGCGGGAAGACGGTGGCCGGACCCATCCAGGCCACGCCGTGCAGGGCCTCCTGGCCGGTGCGGAACGCGGCGACGCCGAGCCGTTCCACGGCGGGCGCGAACTGGTGCAGGAATCCGATCTTTTCGTCGAGGGTGAGCCGCGACAGAAGGTCGTCGATGCGCTTCGCGAACGGCAGTTGCCGATCACGGAAAGGCGGAGTTGGCGGCGTGTGTGCGGTCACTTGGGGGTCCCCTTGCGGTGGAGCGGTGAGGCGCTTTCGAAGCGCTTCGATGCTCAGTCGACCCGGGGGTGGGTGTCAAGTCTCCCCGGCGCAATATCTCTGACTCCTGACTGTTATTCAGGTGAGATCTAGGCGTGGTCGGGTCCTCCACACCTCGGAGGAATCTTGGAATCGACTCTTGTGCGCCCTCATGCCTTCACTTAACCTCGCAGCAACATCGAAGCGCTTCGACTAAGAGGCCGACCCGCCCTGTGTGGTGGGTGCTCCTCGGTAAGTGGTCGGAGGACTGCTTCAGCTCAGCGAGTTCCACTCAGGACACTACAGCCGACGGCCACCGCCGAGTGTCCAGGTGCGCCATGAAGGGTTGACGCAATGACGCCGAATGCCGCCTCCATCTCCTCAGGACCCAGCCGGAGAAGCTTCCTCGCCTCCACAGCGGTCGCCACCGCAGCGGTGGCCGGTGGGATGCCGCTGCTCACCGCCTGCGGGGGTTCGGACAACGGTTCGCGAGAGGGTGCCACGTCGGGCAAGGCCGCAGACAAGCTGATCCCGACGTACGTCGCCAGCACGGTCGCCAAGCCGGACCTGCCGTCGAAGAACGGTTCGTCAGCCGGCTACACCAGCAAGGTCGACCTCGCGGCGCTTGCCACCTCGGTCCCGGACAAGCTCGGTACCGGCGCTCCCATCAAGATCATGTCCCCGTTCTGGGGCACCCCTCCGAAGCCCGGGTGTGCGTACTACAAGGGGGTCGATGCGGCGGCGGGCACCAAGGTCACCTGGCAGAACCAGGACGGCACCACCTACGGCGAGAAGCTCGGCGCCGTCCTCGCCTCCAGCTCCATACCCGACATGGTGGTCGTGCCCAGCTGGGAGATGGTCAGCAACAAGATCCCGAACGCGGTGAGCGCGAAGTTCATGGACCTCGGCCCCTACCTGGCGGGCGACAAGGTCAAGAAGTACCCGAACCTGGCCGCGATCCCCTCCGACTCCTGGCGCATGTCCATCTTCGGCGGCGCGCTGCGCGGCATTCCGATGCCCTCCGCCCCCGCGACGTTCATCATGCCCTACTACCGCAAGGACATTTTCGACAAGAAGGGCTACACCGTACCCAAGTCGGCCGACGAGTTCCTCAGTTGGGCCAAGGACGCCACCAGCGCCAGGGCCAAGGTGTACGCCTGCGGCGACATAGCCTGGGTCTCGGGGAGCATCTTCGGCGCCTGCCCCGGCTGGAACATCGATGACGACGGCAAGCTGAGGTACGGCTTCGAGCGGCCCGAATACCTTGAGGCCCTGGAGTGGACCCGCAAGCTCTTCGATGCCGGCGTGGTCCATCCCGACGACAAGGCGCGCACCGGCGACGCGGGCCAGCGGTTCACCGCCGGAGAGATCCTGGTCTACGCCAGCGACGCCTCCGCCTGGTACGTCAAGACCGCCGAACAGGCCAAGGCCAACCCCGACTTCCAGATCGAGGCCATGGACATCTTCGGCGCCGACGGTGGCAACCCGACGCTGTACGCCTCCGCGCCCGCCACCATCTGGTCGATGATCCGCAAGGGCGCCTCCAAGGAGACCGTGGAGAACGCGCTGGCCGCCGCCAACTTCGCGGCAGCGCCCTACGGCACCAAGGAGCGGATGCTCGTCGACTACGGCGTCGAGGGCACCCACTACACGGTCAAGGACGGCGTCCCGGTCAAGAACGACCGGGGCAACTCCGAGGTGATCAACGCCTGGGTGATGCTGGCGGCCCCGGCTCCCTACTTCGCCCACCCCGACTTCCCCGAGGTCGCCCGCAAGCAGGCCGAGTGGCAGCAGCGGATGGGCGCCTTCATGAAGAAGACGTCCACGTACGGCATGAACATCGTCGAGCCGACCCGATACGCCAGCCTCACCAGCCAGTTCGAGCAACTGCAGATCGACTACGTGCGGGGCCACAAGAAGCTGTCCGATGTGCAGCAGGCCATCTCCACCTGGAGGTCCTCAGGCGGCGACAAGCTGCGCGACTGGTACAAGAAGCTCCTCGACAAGAACGGCAGCGGCAACTGATGTCCATCACGGCCGGTAGCAGGCCTGACGGGACCCGTCCCCCCGCGGCCGTCGAGGAGCCGACGGCCGCGGTCGCCTCCGCGGCGGCGAAGGACCGGGCGCCACGCAGGACGAGCAAGGCCGGCAAGGCGGGCAAGGTCCCCTGGCGGATCCGGCTGCGCCGCGACCGCGCGCTCATCCTGATGACCTTGCCCGTCATCGTCCTGCTCCTCCTCTTCAACTACGTCCCCCTGCTGGGCAACGTCGTCGCCTTCCAGGATTACGACCCGTACGTCTCCAGCAACGGCATCACGGCGATCTTCCACAGCCCCTGGGTGGGCGTGGAGCAGTTCTCGCGGATGCTCGACGACCCGCTGTTCTGGAGCGCCACGAAGAACACCATCGTCCTGTTCATGCTCCAACTGGTGCTGTTCTTCCCGGTCCCCATCGTCCTCGCGCTGGTCATCAACAGCGTGATCCGGCCCCGGGTGCGGGCCGTGGCGCAGGCGATCATGTATCTGCCGCACTTCTTCTCGTGGGTCCTCGTGATCACCGTGTTCCAGCAGATCCTCGGTGGCGCGGGCATCATCGCGCAGACCCTGGAGAAGCACGGGTGGAGCGGCTTCGACCTGATGACCAACGCGGACCTCTTCAAGTATCTGGTCATCGGGCAGGCCGTCTGGAAGGACGCCGGCTGGGGGATCATCGTCTTCCTCGCGGCCCTGTCCGCCGTCAGCACCGACCTGTACGAGGCCGCCGCCATGGACGGCGCGGGGCGCTGGCGACGCATGTGGCATGTCACGCTGCCCGCGCTGCGCCCGGTGATCGCCCTGCTGCTGGTCCTGCGGGTCGGCGACGCGCTGAGCGTGGGATTCGAGCAGTTCCTGCTCCAGCGGTACGCGGTCGGCGCGGGGGCCAGCGAGGTCCTCGACACATACGTGTGGAACATGGGTATCCAGAACGGCGACTTCAGCTATGCGGCCGCGGTCGGCCTCGCCAAGGGAGTCATCGGAGTGTGTCTCGTCCTGGGCGCGAACAAGTTCGCGCACCTGCTCGGCGAGCAGGGGGTGTACAAGAAGTGAGTGTCAACACGCAGCTCATCCGCAGCCTGAAGGCTCCCGCCCGCCCCGCCTGGGAGGAGCCGCCGAGCAAGGTCGGACTCACCGCCAAGGGCGGCTTCCTCCTGCTCTGCTGCCTGGGGGTGCTCGGTCCGCTGTGGATCGTGATCGTCACCAGCCTGTCTCCCAAACCCGTGATCGACCGGGTCGGCGGCCTCGTCGTGATCCCTCAGGGCATCACCTTCATCAACTACACCGAACTGCTCAGCGGTGGCCAGGTCAGCCGCGCGATCATGGTCTCGGTCGGTGTCACGCTCTTCGGCACGCTGTTCTCGATGACGGTATCGGTGTTCGCGGCCTACGGGCTGTCCCGGCCGGGCAGCCTGGGGCACCGGTTCTTCCTGATGACCATGATGGCGACCATGTTCTTCGGAGCCGGGCTCATTCCGACGTACCTTCTGGTGCAGTCGCTGGGCCTCACCGACAGCTATCTGTCGCTGGTTCTGCCGAGCGCGGTCAGTGTCTTCAACATCCTCGTCCTGCGGGCCTTCTTCATGGGGATCTCCCCCGAGCTCACCGAGTCCGCTCGCATCGACGGGGCCAGTGACCTGCGCATCCTGCTGACCATCATCTTGCCGCTGTCGCGCGCGGTACTGGCCGTCATCTCCCTGTTCTACGCGGTCGGCTACTGGAGCGCCTGGTTCAACGCCTCCATCTACCTCACCGACCAGCAGATGATGCCGCTCCAGAACGTGCTCATCCAGCTGGTCCAGAAGAACACCCAGGCCCCGACCGGCCTCCAGCAGGCGGTCCACACCGGACAACTCTCCTCTCTGGGGCTCCAGATGGCCGTCATGGTCCTCGCGCTGATCCCTGTCGCGGTCGCCTCCCCCTTCGTCCAGCGGCACTTCAAGAAGGGCATGCTCACCGGAGCCATCAAGGGCTGAGCCCCCTGGGCTCCGAGTCCCGCCGTAGGTCCGGCCGTCGTGTGCCGCCCCCGGCTCTGCCGTGGCTGGTCGCGCAGGTCCCGGAGCCCCTGGCCCCAGCTCAACTTCTCCCTTCGTCAAGTCCGAGGTATGTCATGGGCACGTTTCACTTCAGCAGACGTTCCGTTCTTGCCGGTTCCGCTGCTGCCACGGCCGTCGCGAAGAGCGGATACCGGTGGCGCAGCGTCGTCATGGGCGGCACTGGTTCCATCACCGGCGTCCTCTTCAACCCCGCCGTCCGCGGCCTCGCCTACGCCCGCACCGACATCGGCGGTGCCTACCGCTGGGAGGACCGGGCCGACCGCTGGATCCCGCTGACCGATCACCTCGGCTGGGACGATGTGAACCTGCTCGGCGTGGAGGCCATGGCCGTCGACCCGGCCCACCCGAACCGGGTGTGCGTCGCCACCAACGGGCGCGGTGTGCAGTACGGGGAGTCCGCCTGATGCCCGGCCTGAGTGACGCGACACGGGGCCGCCTGCTCTTCGGCGGCGACTACAACCCCGAGCAGTGGCCCGAGGAGACCTGGCACGAGGACGTCCGGCTGATGAACGCGGCCGGGGTCAACTCGGTCACCCTCGGCGTCTTCTCCTGGTCCACGCTGGAACCGGAGCCCGGCGCCCGGGAGTTCGGCTGGCTGGACACGCTGATGGACCTGATGCACAACAACGGCATCGGCGTCGTCCTCGCCACTCCCACCTCCTCACCCCCGCCCTGGATGGGGCGGCTGCACCCGGACACCCTGCCCGTCACCGAGGACGGCCGCACCGAGTGGTGGGGCGGCCGGCAGCACTTCTCGCACTCCAGCGCCACCTACCGGCGCTACGCCGCCGCCATCACCGAGGACCTCGCCGCCCGCTACGGCGGTCACCCGGCCCTCACCATGTGGCACATCAACAACGAGTACTGCACCTTCGACTACGGCGACCAGGCCGCAGCCGCCTTCCGCCGCTGGCTGCGCGAGAAGTACGGCTCACTCGACGCCCTCAACGAGGCATGGGGCACCGCCTTCTGGAGCCAGGGCTACGACACCTGGGACGGCATCCTGCCGCCCCGCCTGCCGCACTACATGCGCAACCCCGGTCAGATGCTGGACTTCAGGCGCTTCACCTCCGACATGCTCCTGGAGTGCTACGTCGCCGAGCGGGACATCGTCCGCCACCACACCCTGCACCTCCCGGTCACCAGCAACTTCATGCCGCTGTGGCTCGGCCAGGACGCCTGGCGCTGGGCGGAGGAGGAGGACGTCGTCTCCGTCGACATCTACCCGGACCCGCGCGACCCGCTGGGCGCCCAGGGCGGCGCACTCGTCCAGGACATGACCCGCTCCCAGGCACGCGGGCCGTGGATGCTCATGGAGCAGGCGGCCGGGCCCGTCAACTGGCGGGGGGTGAACCACCCCAAGCCACGCGGCCTCAACCGGCTCTGGTCCCTCCAGGCCGTGGCCCGGGGCGCCGACGCCGTCTGCTACTTCCAGTGGCGGCAGTCCCGGCAGGGCGCCGAGAAGTTCCACTCCGGCATGGTCAGCCACGCCGGGGAGGAGGGGCGGACCTATCAGGAGGTCAAGCAGCTCGGCGCGGACCTCGCGCGGATCGCCCCGGACGTCACGGGCCGGCACGGCACCGCCGACATCGCCGTCCTGCACGACTGGAACTCCTGGTGGGCCGGCGCCCAGGACGGCCGCCTGTCCACCCAGGCGGACTACCCGGACGTCCTGCGCGCCTGGCACCGAGCACTCTGGCAAGCGCACCTCACCACCGACTTCGCCCACCCCGAGCACGACCTGACGCCGTACCCGGTGGTCGTCGTTCCACAGCTGTACGCGCTCACCGACGCGGCGATCGACAACCTCCTCGCCTACGTCCGCGGCGGCGGCACCCTCGTGTGCGGTTTCCAGACCGGCGTCGCAGACGAGGACGACCGGGTCCGCCCCGGCGGCATGGACGCCCGGCTGCGCGAGCTGTTCGGCATCCGCACCCTGCACGAGTGGTGGCCGCTGGGCGCCGGGGAGACCGTCACCTGCGAGGGCTTCCGGGCGTCCCTGTGGTCCGAGGAGCTGGAGGCCGACGGCACCGCCGAGGAGAGCGTGCCGTACGAAGGCGGTGAACTCGACGGACTGCCCGCCGTCCTGCGCAAGGGCCGGGCCTGGTACGTCTCCACGCTCCCGGAGCCGGAGGCGCTGCGCGACCTGCTGGCCCGGATCGCCTCCGGCGCGGGCGTCCGGCCGGTGCTCGACGGCCTCCCCGAGCAGGTCGAGGCCGTACGCCGGGGCGAGGTGTTGTTCGTGCTCAACCACGGCCGCGAGCCGGTGACCGTGGAGGTGCCCGGCACCCACCACGACCTGCTGACGGGGGAGGCCGTCACCGACCGGGTGACCCTCGGCCGCTACGGCGTGGCGGTGCTCCGGCCATGACCGCGATCAACGGGCCCGTCCACGGCACCTGGGAGCCGCACCCGGCCGCCCGCTGGGAGGACGGCTTCCTGAGCGGCAACGGCCATCACGGCGCACTTGTGTTCGGGGGACCGGACGCCGAGCGGGTCGTCGTCACGCATCACACCCTGGTACGGCCGGGCGGCGACGGCGAGCACCGCCGGCCGCCCCGGCTCGCCGCCGAACTGCCCGCGCTACAGGACCGCCTCCTGGCAGGCGACCGCACCGCCGCGGAGGGCTTCACCGACGGCCGTCCGATGCAGTGGGTACGGCCCTTCCACCCCGCCTTCCAAGTCCGTCTGACCCGCCCCGTCGCCGGCTGCCACGACTACCGCCGCGACGTCGACTTCACGACCGGCGTCGTACGGGCGACCTGCGCCGGCTGGAGAAGCCGGGTCTTCGTCTCCCGCGCCGACGACGTGATCGTCCAGCACATCACGGCGCCCGGCCTCACCCTCGACATCTCCCTGGACCACCGCCTCCCCGGCGCCCCCGCCCACCTGGCCGTCGGCCACGGAGCCGTCGTCACCCCCGAGGGCGCTCTGCTGAGCCTGCGCGCCCGCTACCCCAACAGTGACCGCGCCTTCACCGGCGTCACCCTGGTCGTCGTCACCGGCGGCACGACGACCCTCGCCCCACCTCACGCGCACGTCGAGGGCGCCCGTTCCGTAACTCTCCTCACCCGGGTCCGGCGGCACACCGGCGAACTCGACCTGACCGTGGAAGGCCGGGCCCTGCGCGACCTGCCGACGGTGTACGACGAGCTCCTCGAACGCCACGTCGCACTCCACCGCACCGCCTATCAGCGAGTCACCCTCGATCTCGCCGCCAACGCGGCCGAACGGGCGCTGCCAGGCTCGGAGTTGCTGAAGGCCCCGCGCGACGCTGCCCTGCTGGAGCGCCTCTTCGCGGCCGGCCGCTACCACCTGCTGTCCGCGGGCGGCCTCTTCCCGCCCCGCCTGACCGGCCTGTGGACCGGCGACTGGAACACCGCCTGGTCGGGCGCGTTCACCAACAACGCCAACCTCAACCTCCAGACCGCCTCCGCCGCGGCCGCCGCCCTTCCCGAGGTCACCGAGGCCCATGCCGCGCTGATTCACCGCCAGCTCCCCGACTGGCGCGACAACGCCCGCGCGGTCTTCGGCGCCCGGGGCGTGGTCGCCCCCGCCCACACCGACGGCGAGTCGGGCCACTCGTACCACTTCAACCGCGAGTACCCCCTGCACCTGTGGACCGCGGGCGCCGACTGGCTGCTCAAGCCGCTCGTCGACCACGACGAGACCCACGGAACCCGCGACCCGCGCACCGCGTCCGCCCTCACCGAAGTCGCCCTGTTCTACGAGGACTTCCTCACCCGCGTCGACGACGACGGCCACCTCGTCGTCGTTCCCTCCTACTCACCCGAGAACCGCCCCGCAGGCGCGAGCTGGGGCACGATCAACGCCGCCATGGACCTCTCAGCGGCCCGCCACGCCCTGCTCACGGCGGCCGACTACCACTCGGACACCCCGGAAGCCGACCGCTGGCAAGCTCTCGCCGAGCGGCTCCCGCCGCATCGGATCAACGAGGACGGCGCCCTCGCCGAATGGGCGTGGCCCGGCCTCCTGGACTCCTACGACCACCGTCACCTCAGCCACCTCTACGGCGTCTGGCCGCTCGACGAGATCACCCCCTACGACACCCCCGACCTCGCGGCCGCCGCCCACCGCGCCCTCGAGCTGCGCGGCGCCGAGAACGACTCCGCGCACGGCCACCTCCACCACGCGCTCATCGCCGCCCGGCTCCGGGACGGCGAACGCGTCGCCCACGCCCTAGGCCAGGTCCTGGACGGCGACTTCTTCCACGCCTCCCTGATGAGCGCCCACTACCCGAACCGCCACGTCTACAACGCGGACGCCGCGCACACCCTGCCCGCCGTACTGATCGAGATGTTGCTCCAGTCGACCCCCCACCGACTGGCCCTCCTGCCCGCGCTGCCGCCCGCTCTCCCGGCGGGCCGACTCACGGGCGTGCGCACGCGATTCGGCGCCGAGGCCGAACTGACCTGGGGGCCCGACGGGGCGACGGCGGTCCTGAGGCCGACTCGGACCGTCCGAATCGAAGTCAGATCTCCGTCCGGCGAGGCGGAGCTGATCGATCTCGTCGCCGGAGAGGACCACGCCCTCAGCATGGGGGCGTGGTAGCACCCCCCCACAATTCCCCTCACCCGTGGAAGAGACACCTGGTTAAAAGCAGAACACGCAAGATCACCATGGCGGTGCTCGCGCCGGCGATGGCTCTCGGCGCCACCGTCGGCCTCGCCTCCGCCCCCGCTTCGGCTGCGGCAGTCTGGAACTCCTGCGACCAGTGGGGCAGCACCAGCCTCGACGGCTACAAGCTCTTCAACAACATCTGGGGATCCGGCGCGGGCAGCCAGTGCACCTGGGCTGCCCGGCGGCGAGACCATCGGCGACGTCCAGTTCGGCTATGAGATCACCTCGCCGGAGGTTGCGAGTACCTCGTCGCCGGCTCTCTCGTGTCCGGCCGCACGTATGTGACGAGGGCTCGCTCCGAGCTCGCGGCGGCAGGCCTTGTTGAAGGCCTGGAGGTCGGCAATGCCCACGGCCCCGGCGATGGCGGTGATGGACAGAGTGGACGACAGAAGGAGGTGGCGGGCGCGTTGAAGGCGCCGGCGCCGGACGTACGACACGACCGTGAGGCCGGTCTCGGCACGGAACACGCGCGTCAGGTGCGTGTGGGAGATTCCGACGGCCCGAGCGACGTCCGGTACGGACAGCGGGCCGGCCAGGTGCTCCTCGATGTAGCCCTGGGCGGCGGCGACGAAGGGGTGGTGGCGCCCGGCTCCGTCGTTCCTCGGCAACTCGGCAATGCGCCACAGGGCGGCCCAGACCTCGGCGGAGGCCCGGGAGGGAGAAGCCGGCATGGCCGTCACGGCGTGTCGGAGCAGATCGGCCAGGCGCGTGCTCTTGGCCGCGGCGTCCTGCATCACCGGTACCACCCGCGCGGTTCCGCCATCGTGAAGCCGTAGATGAACGTAGAAATGCTCCGATCTGCCCCGGTAGTGAAAGTGTACCTCCGTGTTCGGCGGTACCAGGCTGACGTGACCGGGCCGGATGGCGTGGACCGACTGCCCGAGGGAGAGTTCGCCCGCGTAGTTGTACAGGTGTAGCTGCCACAGGTCGGGCAGCCGGAAGACGTCGTGCGCGGTGGAGACACCGTGCACCCCGACGCCGGCATCGACCACGGTGGGCGGCTCCTCGAGCCGTAGTGTTACGAGCTTCACGAGGACGGAAATTTACCAGCAATGGAGGATTTTAGGCCACGACTCAGCCGGACGGAGCACGTACGTTCGTCGCATGTCAACCAGCAAGCAACTCCTGACCTCGGTTCAGGTGGCGCGCTTCGTGGCGCAGGGATTTCTGCGCTTGGACGGAGTGGTGCCGGATGAGATCAATGAACGGGCCGTCGCAACCTTGACCGAGGGCATACCAGATGTGCCCTACGGCACTCCGCTGGGCAAGGCGTTCGCGCAGAGCAACTTTGTCCACGAGCTGCTCGCTCTGCCGGTCATCGCCGGCGCCGTGGAGAGCCTGGTCGGCCCTGAGCCGACCGTGGATCACCATGCGGTGCATGTGCGTGAGCCGCACGAGGGACAGGCACAGCCGCTCCACGGAGACGCGATCATCGACGTGCGGCCGGACGCGTTCGACATCCAGCTCATGTACTACCCCCACGAGGTGACCGCCGAGATGGGCGGCACGCTCAGCGTGCCCGGAAGCCATCTGCGAAGGATCAACGAGACGGACGTCGGCCGCGTGCAGAACCTCAGGGGACAGACACGGCTGACCTGCCCGGCAGGCACGGTCGTCCTCGTCCACCACGGCATCTGGCACAGTGGTCGCCGCAACGACACCGCGCGCCGTCGCCACATGTACAAACTCCGTCTCAATCCGACCGTGCCACAGGTGCGCCTGTGGGACACCTCCGACCTGCACGACCCGGCCGTTACCGCGGAACTCAACACGTATTTCCCCTGGTACGAGCAGGCCACCGCTCGGCTGGAGATCTACAACCGGGTCCTCTTGTGGCGAGCCCTGACCGGCGACCACTCGTTCGACATCGATTACTGGGTCACGCGCGTCAGCAACCGGCCGACCTTGGGGAGCCACTCATGAGACAGCACGTTCTGGTCCTCTATCTCGCGACGTCGGCGCTCGACTCCCACGTCGTGGGCTGGTCCCGATACGACGGGACCGGCCGAACTCGTCCGACAACCGGCGACAGCGACGAGCCGCCCTACCCCACCGGGCTTGCCGCCCTGCACGACGGGTGGCGTCTGTTCCAGGCCTCCCAACTGCTGCCGCCGCAGTCCGGCCACGAGTACGACGTCTCCTTTCTCAAGCACGAGTTCTTCTTCGAGAAGCTGGAGGAAGGCTCCCGCCCTTGACCCGGTACGGCAACCGCGCCCGAGCGGCCCGGCCGGAAGCGTCCAGCCACGGGTGAACGGTAACTCGTGGCTGGACACGTCCAGGGTGCCCGGCGGAGTTCAGCGGTTGAACGTCAGGCGCGGTGCCGCGTTGCGGGCCAGTGCGTGGGCCTGGTCGGGCGACCAGGTGCCGGCGGGCGGGTCGACGATGCCGTACTCGGGGTCGATCGTACCGGCGGTGTTGCGCGTGCAGCGGCCGTCGGACTCACCGGGGAGCTTTATCCACAGGTAGGCGTCGACGAGCGGGACGCGGGTACATGGATGGATGTGAATCAGTAGCCGTAGATCATCTTGTAGGCGACCTCGGGGAGGAACTGTCCGGCCGAGGAGCCGCCTCCGACGCCGCAGTTGCCGTCGGACTCGCCCGGGGCCTTGATCCACAAGAGCATCTCGGCGCCTCCACCCTGCTGGGTGGGGGTGCCGATACGGCGGCCTGAGGGGTTGCACCACTGGCCGTTGGAGCCGTTGCCATTGCGGCTGGTGTCCACGACGAACGGCTTGGTGTAGCCGTAGCGGGCGTTGAGTTCACTGTTGACGGCGTTGCCGTAGGCGGTGTTCTCGGCCGTGGTGAAGTAGTTGGAGACGTTGAGGGAGAAGCCGTGGGCCTGGCGGAGGCCGGCTTCGTGGAGGCGCCGGGCCATGGTCGCCGCGTCCGCCCAACCGGGGTTGCCGGCGTCGAGGTAGACCCAGGTGTTGGGGGCCTGGCGGCTGAACTGGGTGAGGGCGCCGGTGAGCATGCCCTCACGTTCATCGATCTGAGCCTGGGTCATGCAACCGTAGTCCCCGAGGGAGTCCGGTTCGAGGATGACGACGGCCGGGCGGTTGGCGATCCCGCCGGCGAACTGGGCGATCCAGGTCGCGTAGGCGGACGGCGAAGCGGCTCCGCCCGCGGAGTGCCCACCGCAGTAGTCGCGGTTGTAGACGTTGTAGGCGACGAGGATGGGCAGTTTGTCCCTGGAGTCCGCGGCGCCCGCGTACGCGCCGGTGGCGGTGCCGATGGTGCCGCTCCAGGAGCCGAACCAGCGGGCCATCGGGGTATCGGCGAGGGAGGCGTTGATCGCGGGCGCCCGGCCGTCGCCGGGGTTGGCGGCGACCCACCTCTTCGCGCTGGAGTCGGGGTCCACGTAGAACCCGCTGGTCATGGTGGTCGGGTCGGCCGCGTGGGCGGACGGTGCGACAGCGAGCGCAAGCGGCAGCGTGAAGAGCGCTGCCACCAGGACGCGGAGTCTGCGGCGCATGACTGTACCTCGGTTTCCTGACAGGGATGCGTCGCACGCTCTGGTCCCGAGCGTGCGACCTGCTGAGGAAGTGCGGTGGTACGGCGTCCCGTCGGCGCGGCGACTCTCCGGCAGGGACGACATCTCCGAAGGTCGGCAGAGAGCATCACTGGGAGCGCTCCCATTGGGAGCGGTCCCAACAGCGCCGTGGCCTTTGGGGTGTGGTCGGTATCGTGTTGCGGGCTGGTCAAGCTGTCAAGGGTCGACGTAACAACCCGCCCTTCACATGGCGAGGACGAAGCTTTACAGTCCACAACTGGAAGCGCTCCCAGCCCTCTCCGGTCCCTGAAGCTCCGTACCTGTCCTGTCTCGCCCACCGGGCGGTGGCGGCGGCATGGGCCGGGGTGAGACGCTTCCCGTCCGGCCGAGCGGGAAGGGCTCATGGCTCATGGCAGAAGATGCGCCGCGTCGGCAGCCGACGCTCGACGAGGTGACCGAACTCGCCGGCGTCTCCCGCTCCGTGGCCTCCCGCGCCCTCAACAACGCACCGCACGTCAGCCGCGCCAAACGCGAGGCGGTCGAGCGGGCCGTCCGGCAACTCGGTTACGTACCCAATCCGACCGCCCGCGCTCTGGCCACCCGCCAGACAGGAGCGGCCGCCCTGGTCGTCTCGGGAGAGGATCCGTCGATCTTCGCGGATCCGTTCTTCGCCCAGGTGATCGTGGGGGCGTCGGCCGCTCTGGAGGAGGCCGACCTGCATCTGATGCTGTGCCTGGCCGCTTCCGACCGGGGTCGCAAGCGGGTGGAGGAACTCCTTCGCTCCAAGGGCGCCGACGGCGTCATGCTGATGGCGCTGCGTGAGAACGATCCACTGGCCCGTATGGCCGAGGAGGCGGTGATGCCCGTCGTGTTCGGTGGACGCCCGGTCGGATCGGCTCCCCGGTGGTACGTGGACGTCGACAACGTCGGTGGAGCGCGCGAGGCGACCGAGTACCTGGTCTCGCGGGGCCGGACGCGCGTAGCCGCGATCTGCGGGCGTCTGGACACCGAGGCCGGGCGCGCCCGGTACCGCGGCTACCGGGACGCCATGCTGGCCGCCGGCCTCGATCCGTTCCCGCCGCAGGAGGGGGACTTCACCGAGCCCAGCGGGGCCGCCGCCATGGCCGCACTCCTGGCGAACCGCCCCGACCTGGACGGGGTGTTCGCCGCCAACGACAACATGGGTGCGGGAGCGCTGCGCACGTTGCGCGAGGCCGGCCGACTGGTCCCCGCCGATGTCGCAGTGGTCGGCTTCGACGACCTGGCCGTCGCCCAGATCGCCGATCCGCCGCTCACCACCGTCCGTCAGCCCATTGCGGCTTTGGGACGGGAGATGGCACGCATGCTCGTCGCGCTCGTCAACGGACAGGACCCCACCCCGCTGATCCTGCCTACCCGCCTGGTCACCCGCTTCAGCGCCTGACGGCTGTGACCCCTACTGCTGAGGGGCCAGACCGCGTTGGCGCAGCCACTTCAGCTGCACCGCGGTGTTCCGGCCGAAGCCGCCGCCGTGGTCGGCGAAGGGCCAGACGGTCATGGTCCGGTCCACACCCGCGTAGTGGTTGAAGGCGGCGTAGACGGTGGAGGGCGGGCAGATCGGGTCCATGAGGCCGACGCTGAACAGTGCCGGGGCCGTCGCCCGACGGGCGAATTGGACACCGTCGAAGTAGTCGAGTGTGGCGAAGGTCGTCTCGACGCGGTGCGGACTGTGCCAGCGCAGATATCTGGTGAGTTCCAGGTACGGGCCCTCCCCGCTGATCCGCGCCGCCTGGCGGAAGTGGCACAGAAACGGGAGGTCCGGAACGACTGCCGCCACCCGGTCCGGGGCGAGTCCGGCGACCGCGAGGGCCAGGCCGCCACCCTGGCTGCCGCCCGCGACAACGACCCGCCCGGCATCCAGTCCGGGCAGTTCGACGATCGCGTCCAGGGCGCGTACACAGTCCGTCATGAGGCGGCGGTAGTAGTAGTTGTCAGGTGAGTCGACGCCGCGGGTCATGAAGCCTTCGGCCCATTGCGTTCCGTCGCCCTCGCCGTGGTCCGGGGTGTCGTGGCCCTGTCCGCGGCTGTCGACGACGAGCTGGGCGTAACCGGCCGCGGACCACAGCAGGTGGTCGGTGGGCAGCCCGCGGCCGCCGGAGTACCCGATGTAGGTGACGACGACCGGCAGCGGCGCCTCGGCGCCGCGCGGGCGCAGCAGCCAGGCGGCCACGGGTTCGCCGTTCCAGCCGGGGAAGCGTACGTCGTCGACCTCGACCGTGCTCAGCAGGTGCCGGTCGGTGACCCGCTCAGCCTTCACCGCTCCGCCTCGGGCGCGGGCTTCTGCCAGGGTCCGCTGCCAGAAGGCATCGAAGTCCTCCGGCGCGGACACCTCCGGCCGGTAGGCGAGGAGTTCGTCAGGATTTTGATCAGACAGAGCCATGGTGGTCCTTGTGACGAGGGGCAGGAAGGGAAGCAGCGTGGCGGCCTCGGGCGCGGGAAGCCGACTCGACGCCGGAGACGGCGCCGGGGTGCAACGGGCAGGCGAGGCAGGACGCAGGGTTGATCGAAGGTGTCAGAATGGCGGTTGCAGCAGTCGAGGGGATGGGGAAAGGCGACCGTGCCGGACAACCGATCGGGAAGACCTTCGGCGGACGAACACAGGGAGCGTGGCGCGGGACCCGCATCGGTGACGATTGCGTACATCGCCGAGTCCGCGGGCGTCTCGATTCCCACCGTGTCGAAAGTGCTCAACGGTCGTTCCGGAGTGTCCGACGAGACCCGGGCCCGGGTCGAGCAGCTGATCCATGAGTACGGCTACCGCAAGCCTCCCCAGAGCCGGAGCAATCTGGTGGAGCTGGTGTTCCGCGAGCTGGAGCACCTGTGGTCCGTGGAGATCATCCGCGGAGTCGAGCGCGTGGCCCGCAGGAACGGGGTCGGGTTGCTGGTGTCGGAGTTCGGGCTTCTGGACGCGGACGGAAGGTCCATCGGCGACACGGTGGGGCGGCGACCGCAGGCCGTACTGTCGGTGGCCCAGCTCCTCGAGACGGAGCGGGAGCAACTGACCGCCAAGGGCATCCCCTTCGTTGTGTTCGACCCGATCGACGAGTTGCCCGACGGAGTGCCGTTCGTGGGAGCGACGAACTGGAGAGGTGGTCAGGCGGCGACCCGGCATCTGATCGAATTGGGGCACCGGCGCATCGCCATGATCAGCGGGCCGGACCACGACTTCTGCCGCGCTCGGCTCTCCGGTTACGTCTCCGCCTTGGCGGAGGCGGGCCTGCCGACGGACCCCGGTCTGGTGGTGAAGACGCAGCTCTCGCGTGAACACGGGTACGTGGCGGCGCGGGAGCTGCTGTCCCGCCCCGAACGTCCCACCGCCGTGTTCACCGCCAACGACATGCAGGCGCTCGGTGTCTATCAGGCCGCGCGGGAGCTGGGCCTGGGTATCCCGCATGACCTGAGCGTGGTGGGTTTCGACGACGTGCCGGCCGTGGCCTGGATGGATCCGCCCCTGACCACTGTCCATCAGCCGCTGGCCGAGATGGCGACGGCCGCCACCGAGCTGGCCCTCGCGCTCGGCCGGGGTGAGGCGGTGCCCCAGGTGGGGCTGGAGATCGTGACCACCCTCACCGTCCGGGAGAGCACGGCTGTGCCGAAGGAGGAGTGAGCCCGCGGGGAACGGACCGCTGTGCCCTGGCCGCCCGGGGGAGCGGGCGGCCGGGGAGCGAGGCCGGTCAGGAGGCCGTGCCGGTGACCGAGGATCCGGACTTGGTGACGTGGTAGGTGACGGTGGCTCCGCTGTAGAAGTGGAAGGTCAGCGTCACCGGCTCGGTGTCGCGGAGCGCGTTCAGGAATTCGGGGGTCAGGATGATCTCGCCGCCCGGGTAGTCCGGTGAGTAGGCCTTGTTGAACTCCTGGTAAGGAGTCCAGCTGGTCTGGCCGGCGTTGGTGCCGTCGGCGTACGTGGCGTGCATGGTCGCCAGTACGTCACCCCGGTACTGCGTGGGGATGGTGAACGAGCTCGTCGTCCCGGTGGCGTCCGTCAGGACCGGCGTGTCGTGGCTGACCACGTCGATCTGCCACGGCAGCCCGCGGGAGAACCGGGCTCGGAGCGTGGCGTTGACCCCGTAGGCACGATCGCCGGCGAGCCGGGTCAGGGCCTTGGCCGTGAGGGTGAGCCGGTTTCCGGAGACGGTGTAGTCGCGTCCCGCGACCAGCTTGGTGCGGCCGTGCCACAGGCCGCGGAAGCTGGTTCCGTTCCGGTTCAGGGTGAGCGACTGGGCGGTGATGGGGCTGGACTTCGGCAGGAAGATCTTGTCGAAGGAGGTGGTTCCCGAGCGGGTGGTCCAGCTGGACTTGATCCAGGCGAACAGGGCGGGGTCCCGCCATTGCAGGGTCTCGCGGTTCAGGTAGGCGAAGGGGTCCCACAGCGCCGTGGTGACGCCGGCGACTCGCGCCTTGTATCCGAGGTGTTCGAAGTACTTCAGCGCCTCGCCGCGCTCGACGCGGTCCGGATGGTTGTGGTCCGGCCAGCTGAGCAGGCCGTACTCGCCGAGGTAGACGGGGATGCCCTTGGCGACGAACGTGTCGTGCATGCGGGCGAAGGCGTCGTCGAGGTCCTTCTGGGCGTTGTCGTCGTAATGGGTGCCGCCCGCGATGTTCACGCTGAACGGGTACCAGCTGTAGTAGTGCACGGTGGCGACGAGGTTGCTGTCGTCCAGCGCGTCGATGGTGGCGGACAGATCGTCCATGAGGGTCTGGGAGGGCGTGCAGCCCACCGTGGGCAGGACCAGCAGACGGTTTGCGTTGCCGCCGCCGGAGGAGCGGACGATGGAGTGGAAGGAGGTGTTGAGCTCGTTGAGGAGCTGGGTCTTCCGCGCGTCCGTGGCGTTGTCGAAGACCGGTTCGTTGACGCTCTCGAAGAGCAGGGCGCGCGGCGCGTCCCGGAATCTCTCGGCTATCTGGCTCCACAGGGCGTTGAAGCGGGCGAGTACCTCGTCATGGTCGGTGGACATCTTCGAAATCCACTGCCATGAGTCGTGGTGGATGTTGATCACGACGTACAGGCCCTCGGCGAGCGCCCAGTCGACAACCTGCTCGACGCGGTTCATGTACGCGGCGTCGATGGTGTAGGGGGCGGTGGCCGAGTGGTGGTCGGTCCAGGTCACCGGGATGCGGACGCTGCGGAAGCCCTGCGCGCGGACGGTGGCGAGCAGCTTTCTGGTGGTCAGCGGGTTGCCCCAGGACGTCTCGTCGGGAATGGCGTCCAGGGTGTTGCCCAGGTTCCAGCTGGGCTGCATCGCCGCGACGGCGTCCATGGCGGAAGCCGGGACCCTGACCGCCGACGATGACGCTTCCCTTGTGCCGTCGGGCGCGGCCAGTGCCGTGCCGCCGGTCAGCCCCAGCATGACGACCAGGGTCAGCAGCAGGGCCGCCAGGCGTCCCGGGCCCCGACTTCGGCGGTGTGCGGGGAGCCGTATGTCCTTCATATGTCGTCCTTCTCGGTCGGTCGGGCCTTGATGCGCACTGCTGTCATGACGGCTCTTTGGGCGGAGAGGGTTGGCTAGCACTGCTCTGGCGGATGGTCAGAGTCGGCTGCAGAAGGACCCGTTCGTCCGTCGGCGGCTCGCCCCGCTGTGCGGCGGTCAGCCGCCGGATCATCTGGCCGACCGCCACGCGGCCCAGTTCCTGTCCGGGGCCGGACACGGTGGTGAGGGCGGGTGTGTGCTGCTCGGCAAGCTGCTCCGGGCAGAGGGCGACCACCGAGGCGTCCTCGGGAACGGACCGTCCAGCGGCCTTCAGCAGGCCGAGCAGCGGGCCGATCGCCGCCTCGTTCTGCACCACGAAGCCCGTGGTGCCGGGTCGGTCGGCGAGGATCCGGGTCAGGGTCCAGGCGGTGGATTCGTACGTGCCCTCGCAGGGCCGGTGCAGGAAGCGCACTCGCCGCTGCTCCGCCCGTTCGCGGAAGCCGGCCAGGGTTCGTTCGGCGTATCCGGCATGCCGCTCGTAGACGCCGGAGCCGTAGCCGATGAAGCCCACGTCCCGATGGCCGAGGTCCGCCAGATGGTCCGCGCACAGGGCGCCCGCGGCGGTGAAGTCGTGGTCGACGCAGGACAGTTGGTGCGGGTCGTCCGGTAGGCCGATCAGCACGGTCTGTGTGCCCCGGGCGCGCAGCGCGGGGATGCGAGGGTCGCCCAGTTGGACGTCCATGAGGATCACGCCGTCGGCCAGCCCGCTCGCCGCGACGCGCCGCACTCCCTCGGGGCCCTCCTCGTCGGTGACCAGCAGGACGTCGTACCCGTGCCGCCGTGCCTCGGTCGTGACCGAGATGGCGATCTCCATCATGACCGGGACGTACATGTCCGTCCGCAGCGGCATCACCAGCGCGATGATGCGGGAGCGGCGGCCGGCCAGCGTCCTGGCTCCGGCGTTGGGGTGGAAGCCGAGTTCCGCCACGGAGCGCAGGACACGGCCGCGGGTCGTCTCGGAGATCTGGTGGGAGCCGTTCAGGACGTAGCTGACCGTGCTGGACGAGACACCCGCGTGTTTCGCCACGTCGGCGATGGTCACCATGATGGTGTGCCGGCGTCCTTGAACCCGGGATCGATGCCTGTCTTCTGCTGTCCGCCATCGCGGTTCAACTCGTGCGTCATGGTCGGGCCCCTTCCCCTGGAGCTGTCGAAGCGCTTCACTTGGCACGGGAAGTTAGCGGGCTTGTTTCGTGCGAAACAAGAGCCCAGATGGAAAGAAAGTTTCTCTGCCTGGTCCATTGACAGCCCGTGCGAGCACTGGCAGCGTCGATGCGCTTCGACAAACTCACGCTCAAGCCGTCATTCATATCCGCCTGCAGAGGGATCTGATTCGTGGCCACTCCGTTCCCTTCCGCTGCCGTCCGGCTGCCGTTCCGTGATCCGGCCCCGCGACGCCGACACCGGCTGCTACCTCGGTCTCAAGGACGACGCCTCGCTCGTCGTGGACCGGACGGTGCTCAAGAGCTGGTTCATCAACGAAACTTTCCAGCCCGGCGTAGCGAGGACGGCCGGCGCCGTCCGCCCGGGACTCCCATCGGGCGGACAACGGCTCTGACGCGAACGACGGTGCTCACCGTGGTGACCGCCCTGTGGGTGGCGCTCCTGGCCGGATTGGGTGCCGCCGCGACGGCACGGGCGGCCACCGTGGATCCGAACGCGTGGTACGTGCTGGTCAACCGCAACAGCGGCAAGGCCGTCGAGGTGGAGAACGCCTCCACCGCTGACGGCGCCAAGGTCATGCAGTTCACCGACGGGGGCGGGGCCAACCAGCAGTGGCAACTGGTCCCCACGACGGGAGTGCTGGCGCAGGCGCACACCGCCGGGCGGGTGAAGGACGCCGGGAACACGGTGCAGTACAGCTGGCCCGGCGTGTACTTCGAGGGCACCGTCAGGGGTACCGGCGTGGGCATCGTGCTCAACGACTCGGCCGCCGACTACGACGTCCAGGTCGACGGAGCCACCGTCGCCACGCTCGTCACGCCCGGCCGGACCACGCACTGGATCAACGGTCTACAGGACCGCGTGCACACCGTCCGGCTCGTCAAGCGCAACGACAGCCCAGGGGACACCAGCACGTTCGGAGGCTTCGTCGCCGCGCCGGGCGGTGCCGTGCTGAGCAAACCGGCGGCCCGCAACCGCCAGATCGAGTTCATCGGGGATTCCCTCACGGTGGGCTACGGCAACCTCTCGACCTCGCGCGACTGCACCTGGGACCGGGTCAGGCGGACCACCAACGCCGACGTGAGCTACGGCGCCCTGACCGCCCGGCAACTGAACGCCGACTACCAGATCAACGGCTATTCGGGCCTCGGCATGGTGCGCAACTACAACGGAGGCTCTCCGGACGTCACCTACCGGACCTTCTACGACCGTGCCCTGCTCAACGTGTCCGGCGACGTCTGGCAGAACCCGGGCACCTGGCGCCCTCAGCTCGTGGTGGTCAACCTGGGCACCAACGACTTCTCGACCGCCATCAACCCCGGTGAGCCGTGGACGCCCGACAGCCTGGCGGCCGCCTACCGCACCGCCTACGGCGACTTCCTCCAGAAGCTGCGGACGCGCTACGGGGCCACGACCACCATCGTGGCGGTCGGCACCGGTCAGTTCGCCGGCCATGTCCAGCAGGTGGTCAAGGCACGCAACGACGCCGGTGACAGCCGGGTACGCTACTGGTCCCTCGACGACTCGGGGCTGGACTTCCTGGGCTGCGACTGGCACTACTCGGCGCACGACGACCGACTCATCTCCGACCGGCTCACGTCGTTCATCGCCGGTCTGCCGATCGGCTGGTGACGGCACCGACCACCCAAGAGCACCACAGACCCGACTACGGGACCTCCCACTCCGGAAGCGGTGCGGCTGGACCCGACGGTCGGGATCGCCACCCCCGGCCACCGTGCTCGGGCCGCCATGAGCTTCTTCATGGCGGCCCTTGCATCGGTGTCGTAGCACGGCGTTTTCGTGGCGCTGGACGAGGAGTCCGGCCCCCTTCGAGGCGTTCCGCCCGTAGAAGCACCGCGGGAACGCAAGCCCCCGGACTCGCCTCGCCGCCGGTCTTCACCGCCGCCAGTACGACCTGGTGATGGCCGGTTCCGTGCTCGCCGTCCTGCCGACCGTCGCGGTGTTCGTCCTGCGGCCCCCATACAGACAGAAGTGGAGAAACGCGTGTACGAGCCTGCCGAGCGGGTCCTTTTCGGCGCCGCTTACTACCACGAGTACCAGCCGCACGACCGGCTCCAGGAGGACCTGGACCTGATGGCCGAGGCCCGGTTCTCGGTGATCCGGGTCGGGGAGTCGGTGTGGTCGACCTGGGAACCGGAGAACGGCCGGTTCGCGCTGGAGTGGCTGCGCCCGGTGCTGGACGGCGCGCACGAGCGTGGGATAGGGGTGATCATCGGCACTCCCACCTACGCGGTTCCGCCGTGGCTGGCCAGGCAGTATCCCGAGATCGCGGGGGAGCGGCGCACCGGGGAGCGGATCGCGTGGGGCCACCGGCAGGAGGTCGACTTCACCCACCCGGCCTTCCGCTTCCACGCCGAGCGAGTCATCCGCAAGATCGTGGAGCACTACGCCGACCACCCCGCGGTCGTCGGCTTCCAGGTCGACAACGAGCCGGGCGTGGCGCTTCTGCACAACCACGGGGTCTTCCAGAGGTTCGTCGACGACCTGCGCCACCGCTACCAGGATGTCGAAACGCTCAACCGGGAGTGGGGCCTGGTCTACTGGTCGCACCGGCTCAGCGACTGGGCTGACCTGTGGCGCCCCGACGGCAACGCGCAGCCGCAGTACGACCTGGCGTGGCGGCGCTTCCAGGCCCGCCAGACCACCGAATTCATCGCCTGGCAGGCCGACCTCGTACGGGAATACGCCAGGCCGGGGCAGTTCGTCACCACGTGCATCTCCTACGACCGGGTGGCGGCCGAGGACGCCGAACTGACGAAGGCGCTGGATGTCACCGCCGGGAACCCGTACTACGCCATGCAGGACGGTCTGGCGCTTCCGGACCGGGACACCGCCCCCCAGGGGTGGGCGAGCCGCGGGACCTGGGCCCTGTACCAGAGCGCCGATCGGATGTACGCCTCCCGGCAGGAGCCGTTCCTGGTCACCGAGACCGACGCCCAGGCCATCGGCGGCCCGGAGATGAACTACCCGGCCTACGACGGCCAGTGGCGCCAGGCGGCGTGGGCACTGATCTCCCGCGGCGCGTCCATGATCGAGTACTGGCACTGGCACACCCTGCACTTCGGCACCGAGACCTTCTGGGGCGGGATCCTCCCGCACAGCGGCCGCCCTGGCCGCAGCTACCGGGAACTGGCCCGGCTGGGGGAGGAGCTGGAGACGGCGGGCGGTCTTGTCGCGGGACTGCGCCCGGACGCCGACGCGGCCTTCCTCTTCGACCACCCCAGTATGTGGGCGCTACAGCACCAGCCGCCGCTTTCCACCCCCGACGGCGGTCCCGACACCGGCTCCTACGGGCGCCTGTTCGGCGCCTTCTACCGCGGCGCCTTCGACGCGGGGCTGCAGGCACGCATCGTCCACCCGGGCCAGCTGGACACCGCCGACCTGCCGCCGCTGCTGGTCGCGTCCGGCTACTACATCGCCGAGGACCAGGTCCTGGACCGGCTGCTGGCGTACGCGCAAGCGGGCGGCCATCTCCTGCTCGGTCCGCGCACCGGCTACGCCGACCACGAGGCCAGGGCGCGTACCGACGTCCAGCCCGCACGCCTGGCCGCGGCGGCAGGCGTCGCTTACGAGGAGTTCTCCAACCTGGCGTCGGCGCTGCCGGTCACCGGTACGGATGCGATGCCGCTGCCGTCGGCCGCGCGCGCGACGGCCTGGGCCGACGCGTTGTCCCCCGCCGAGGCCGAGGTACTGGCCGCTTACGAGCACCCGCACTTCGCCCGGTGGCCCGCTGTGACCACCCACCGTTACGGAGCCGGGCGGATCACCTGCGTGGGCACCGTCCCGGACCAGACCCTGGCCCGCGCGCTGTTCCAGTGGGCCGCCACCGGCACGGACCCGTGGCGCCCCGGCCACCCGTCGATCACCTCCACCGGGGCCACCGCCAGGGACGGCAGCCGGCTGCGCTTCGTGCACAACTGGTCATGGGACCAGACCGCCTTCCCGCTGCCGAGCCCGGTCCGCGATGTCCTCACCGGCCGGCGGTACGCGGCCGGCGACACCTTGTCTCTGGGCCCGTGGGACGTGCGGGTGTGCGTCGAGGAAGCCGTGCCGTCGGCCGAACCGGGCGCCGACGCGAGCGAGTAGCCAAAGTGGTCGGGCCCCGGCCACGACCGGGGCCCTGCCCTTGCCGGGACGGCATCGGCCTGGGCCATCAGCATGGCTCATCTGCCGGTGGTCCCGCCGCCGGCCGCCCGCTTCGGCCTCCGGTCCGGGAGCAACCGCACCCCCGGACCGACGAATGGCTGGTCCAAGGCGAAATCGCCTAGGTGAGGGCCGCTTGCCAGGAGGTGCCGTTGCTGGTGGCATCGCTTTGCAGGCGGTCGCGAGCGGCGGTGTCGCCGTACAGGCTCCAGCGGAACCAGTCCAGGAAGGTGTTCTTCGTCTGGGCGTAGTACCGGTAGTCCGGGACCAGGTACTGGCCGTGGTCCGCCCCGACGTGAGTGAGGAACGCCTTCGGCGCGCGGAGTTCGTTGTACGCCTGCCGCGCCGAGTTGATGTCGCAGGTCCCGTCGTTGCTGCCGTGGATGAACAGCACCTTGGCGGCCAGGCCTGCCGGGTTGCCCATGTCCACGCAGGCGACCGGGACGGCGGCGACGATGCGGTTGTCCGGCCAGGCGGTGAGTAGGCCGTGGGTGGTCATACCGCCCATCGAGTGGCCGGATACCCCGACTCCGGCTCGGGTGTCGATGTGCCCGGCGAACGGGTCGCCCGCGGTGTTGTTCAGCGCCAGTGTCCGGGTGAGGACCTCGGAGACGTCCTTCGACCAGTTGCCGTTGTAGACGCTGCCGATGTTGGTGTTGTCGGAGAACGAGGGAGCGGGGCAGATGAAGCCCGCGGAAGCCAGGTCGTGGGTCTGCGAGGAATAGCAGTCGGAGTTGCACCCCATGCCGTGGCTCCATTCGGCGATGGGGAAGACGCCGCCTGCGATGGGGGCGTTCGGGATGGGGTTGCCGCCCGGGGTGCCGGCGGCCGGGTAGTAGATCTTCGTGGTCAGTTGGCGGTTGCCGCGGGACCAGTTGAACTGGCGCACACCGATGGCGAACTGCGCGGTGGGCGCCTGCCGCGGTGAGGACATCCGGGGTGCCAGCAGGGTGCCGGCGGCCGCGCTGCTGCCGAGCAGGGACATGCCAACGCCCGTCGCCGCTGCCGCGCCGAGGCCCAGTAAGGTACGCCGTCGCACTGACATTGATGACTCCTTGTTGGTGTGGGGGTGAGGCGGGCCGCACAGACGCGGTGCATCAGCGTGGTGGGTCCCGCGGTGTTGTTTTCATGGGGCCGGGCCGTCAGCTCGGTCCCCGGCCCCATGAAAGAGGGGCCGGGACGCTCATTGCCGGTGCGGATCAGTTCTCCGTGGCTGATGTCCTTGGTCCAGGCGCCGGAAGGGAAGCCCACGTTGTTGGCACGGGCGAAGGGATTGGATTCGCCGGCCGCGAGTGGCTGCCACTGGCCGTTGAGGCCGCCCCATTTGTTCGCGGTCGTCATGAAGACGTGCCACTTGCCGTTCGCGTACACCACTGACGGCTCCTTGAACGGGGGTCCGCGATGCGGGGGTGCCTCCGGAAGCGATGGTGGCTCCGGAAGGGGAGGCGAACAGCGCCATCGCCAGCCTTAGCAGCAGAGTTACGGCAGCGCGAACGTATCGCGAGCGCGGTCGGCGTCCTGGATGCATGAAAGCTCCATGGGGTCGGCCGGAGGCCCGTCACACAAATGTCGCGTGTGTCCTCGGAAACCAGCATGGCGGCAACGCGTGGGGGGCCTTACCGGTACGGATGGCGCGGGTGCTGTCGTGGGCGATCTGCGGGGGGTACTCGATATTCAGGCGTGGACGAAATATCGCGCGGTCGGCGAGGCGTGGCCGGCCGGGAAGACGCGCCTGTTGGTCGTCATGACATGACCTTCCGACGGCATGTACGGGCGGGGAGCGCAAAAACGGGGGGCGGCAAGTGGCGCCGATACATCCCATGACCTCTCTAGGGGTCCCATGGGACCTTGGAGCCTGTCAAGAGGCTTGACGTCGAATGATGCAGGGGGTTGCCGTGCCATTCGGGACGAAATCCTGCGGTGTGGCGGCGGTAGAGGAGGTCAAACATCACATCACGTTGACGAGCACGCCCTGCGGGAGCAACTCCGGTCGGCGGTTTCGTCGCGATTGCTACGCGAGTCCGGTGCGCGGTATTGACACTCTTCAGCGCTGCTCTACCATCCATCGTTGTCCGATAGTTCGGCCTTAGTTCGAGATGTCGAACACCTTGATTTCCACAGGAGAGGGGCGGCCTGTCGACCAACCCCACCTTTCTGCGGTTCCGCCAGGGAGACGCGGTCCTGGAATCGTTGCCGCTGTCGCCCGTCGGGGACGGCCGCGGGACGGCGCCGGCTCCCGCCGCCGGCGCCGTCGACGTGAGTTCATCGCTGCCGTACGAGCGATTTCGACTCGGTGGATGCCTGACCCTGCGCGTCCAGGACGTAGAGGTGATAGTCACCGACCGCTGGCGGAACCTTGATGGTCGTCGCGGTTCCCCTCGCCTTGGTCATGGTGGGGCCGACGGCGAACGTCGTCGTACCGGAAGGAGCCAGCCAGAGAGTTCTGCTCCCGTCACCGGCGCTTCGGACGGGAATGGACGACACACCCTTGCCGACGAACGTGCTGGCCGGCAGAACGTAGTCCGGCAGGGCCAGTCTGCCCCGGGGGACGATGTCCTTGTAGGTGTTCTCCAGGCCTGCGTTCACGGCGATGCTGTACGCCTGTGACGGCCACACGTTGTCCGCGTACGCGCGCACGTCCTCGATGGTGCTGTTCGGGACGTTCTTGTCGGCGATCTTGTTGATCGTGCCGTAGGTGTTGGTGATGCTCAGGTCGTGCTGTCGGCCCCACGTGCCGGAGTTGATGGCGTAGTTGACATTCGGGTCCAGGTGGAGCACGTTGTCGCGGTAATTGATGTAGGCGGAGCCTTCATCGGGGTGGAGTCCGTACTTGTGGCCGGCCGGAACGCCCTGGATATAGTTGTTGTCGATCTCGGTTCCCGGCTGGCTGCCCAACGTGTAGATGGGAGCGGAGTCGCCGAGCACCTGCATCGTGTCGATGATCTGGTTGTGGCTGATGGTGTTGTTCTTCGCCGTGGTGGTCGGCACGCCGGGGCGGACCGAGTTCGCCGAACCGTCGAAGTTCCACCATCCCCAGCCGAGTGTGATGCCCGCCCAGGGGGTCTTCTCGATCTGGTTGTGCCGCACGGACAGGGAATCGGCGAAGTAGGCCGATACGGCGCTGGACCCCTGGAACAGCACCGCACTGTCGTAGAGGTAGTTGTCCGTTATCGAGATGTTCTTGCAGACTCCCTCGACGTTTGCCGGGTACTTCTCGCCGTTTGACGAGGTGTGGTCCCCGATGTACACATGCTGGGGATGCCCGACGGTGACGGCGGATCCGGCGATGTCATTGGTGTAGTTGCCGATCAACTGCGTGTCCGTCACGTCGTTGACCATGTTGATTCCGTCAGCGCCGGTGTGCTGCACCGTGTTGCGCCGCAGGATGATCCCGTCGGCGTTCTCGATCTGTATGATCCCCGGCGGCAGGTCGACGTTGCGGTAGGAGTAGGCGTGGAAGTTCTCCTTCGCGTACACGAGTGAGCTCGCGTTTCCCTGCTGGCCCTGTCTGAACACGGAGCCCGCCACTTCGACCAGGTTCCAGTCGGAGTGCTCGACGGTGAGTCCGGAGAAGGTGATGTTCCGAACGTGGTCGGTCGTGGACGTTCCCGCGATCCTGATCAGGGTGGACAGCTTGTTCGGCGCGAAGACCTGTGCGGTCGTCATGTCCTCGGGGTCGGACTTGTAGTAGTACAGCCGGTGATTCGTCTTGTCGAAGTAGAACTCGCCCGGCTGGTCCAGGAACTCGTACGCGTTCATGAAGGTGTGGGTACCGTCGGCTTTGAAATGCCCGTTCGGCGGGCCCTGGGCGATGGCCGCGCCCGGCTGCTGGAAGAGAGCCACGCGATGGGCGCCGTCCGAGCTCGTGGTGATCTCACGGACTCCCACGATGGCCGTGGTCCAGGTCGTCGCGGACTTGATTTCGACGTCGTCCTGGTTGAGGGCGACCGCAGGCAGATCCGCGAGGCTGTACTTGGCTCCGTCGCACTGCGAACCGGACTCCCAGGCCCAGGGAGCCTGGCCGGCCGTGATGGTGTAGGTACCGTGGCATCCCGCCGAGCTGATCGTCTTCGAAGCCATCTGGGCCCGCTTGCCGTTGACGTAGAGCGCGCGGAGCTTGTCGTCGCGGTTCAGCCGAGCCTGCCAGATGTTCCCGCTGTGCCGAGTCCAGCCGGTCACCTGAACGCCTCCGTTCAGGACCGGCTTCTCGCCCCGGTAGGCGGCGTACACGACACGGTGGCCGTTGGTTCCGGAATCGGCCGGTGTGAAGTCGATCGTGCTGCTCACCGGGTAGTTTCCGCCGCGGAGATATACGTGGATGTCTCCGTTCATGTTGTTGTTGACGGTGCGCACGACGTCCCGCGCGTGCCGCAGGGTCTTGAACGGCGCCGTGATCGTGCCGGGGTTGGCGTCGTCACCGTCGGGGGCGACGTAGTACGTCGCCTGAGTCGCGGCCGAGGCCGGGGTCGGTGCCGTGAGGGATGTCAGCGGCACAGCGGCGACCGTCATCGCAAGCGCTGCCGACAACGTGCGGACGGTGGAGGTGACTGGCTTCATCGGCTGCTCCTCGTGCTGGTTCGGGCGGTGGGGCAGGCGTTCATGCGGCGGCTCCCTGGGCCGGGGTGTCGAACGGTGTGCGGTAGCTCGGGGCGTTGGTGCGCAGCTGGAGGCGGAGGGTGAGCCGAATACGGGTGGACGCGGGCAGCCGGACCGTCAGGAAGACGCTGTCGCAGGACTCCTCCGTCTCGGTGGCGGCCGGCTCGGTGTGGCCGTAGTCGTACATGTCCCCGATCCAGCCGTCGTCCTCGCAGGCTGTGTAACGGACGGCGGTGATGGTGTGCTCGGCGAAGGCGCCGGCCTGAACGATCACCGTGCGGTCTGCCTCGGCGGAAAGGTTCACCAGTTCGACCGTCGTCGCCTCGGGGTCGATGGAGGTGACCAGCGCGGCCACATCCGGCGGCAGTCCGGCGCGGCGGGCGTCGGCGTCGTGGTAGCGCAGCCGGGCCTGCTGGAGGCCGCCGTTGTACAGCACCTGGGGCCCGCCCCAGGTCAGCTGGACGAGGGCTTCGGTGACCACGGGGTTGCTCTGCTGCCACACGTGGATGTCGGCCTCGGGCACGTCCAGGTCGCGGTAGCGGTCGATGCGGCGCAGCCGGTGGCGGACCTGGGCCTGGGCGGCGGCGAGGATGCGCTCGGGATAGCCGGGGTCGTCACCGGCGAGGAAGGCGAACCACGCCTTCTCGTGTCCGGACTCCTCCTTGGCCCGGAACGGCCGGACGGTGCGCCAGTCGAGGCCGTCGGCTTCGCGCAACCGCTCCAGCCGGGTGCGGTCGGCGGCGGAGGCCGTGTGGTGCCACAGCGCCACCGGTACGGGCGGGGTGACCGGGTTGTAGTCGAACCAGCCCGAGTCGTTGTGGCGGAACGGAAGGTGGAGGGTGGGCGTGTGGATGTCCGGGCCGAGTTCGGCCACCCACTTGGAGGGGAGACTGGAGTCCGAGTCGGTGAAGGGCATCACCCTGCCGTGGCCGATGAGGGTGTCGAGTGAGGTCGCGACCATGGCGAGGTAGCCGTCGTCCCTGGTGACCGTCGCCGCCGCGAGCGCTGCCACACAGGCCGCGTGGCCCACGCTGTGCCAGCCGTGCGGCCAGGACCAGCCGTAGTGGCCGCCGTACCAGCGGCCTTCCAGCAGGCTGCCGACGACCCCGTCCGGCCCCGCGTTGTCCGGAATGAGACCGTTGTGTGCCTGGGTGCGCTCTCGCCACGCCCCCACGTACTCGACGATCCAGTCGCGGTAGCGGTCCTCGCCAGAGAGGATCCAGGCGTTGAGCACCAGACCGGCCGCCGCGAGGTTGACGGCGGTGTCGCCGACGCCCATCCGGTCGCGCATCCGGGCTCCGAGCCGAGGGTCCGAGGAGAGCGGGTACGGGCCGCCGTCCGCCTCGGGGATCCAGTCGAGCGGGAATCCGTACGTCTGCGCTTCCTTGGGCAGCCAGGGATAGACGTCGCCGTCGAACAGGCCCCTGCGGTCGGGGTCGCTGCCGTTGTGCGGATGGGTGATGACACGGTGCTCGGGGTCGTAGTTGCCCTTGACGGGGTCGACGTACAAATCGGCGAAGCGCAGGGCGCGTTCGGACCAGCGGTCGGGGGCGGCCATGCACAGGAAGTAGAGCAGGAGCAGGCTCTCGCCCTGGTGGAACCAGTCGTAGCCGCGTTCGAACTCGTCGCGCAGCATGTCCAGTTCGGTGAGCTGCCGGGTCACGCCTTCCCAGTGCTTCTCACTGGCCGGCAGCAGATCGTCGGCACCACCGAGGAGATACAGCTGGGGCCAGTTGAAGAACACCTCGTAGAAGTCGTCCACACCGTCACGGGTGGTCAGTCGGCCGGTGTAGTTCAGCCGTCCGTCCGGGCCGGTGAAGTCGCGGGCGAAGCGCCGCCAGGCGTGGTCCAGCAGGTCGAACAGGGCCCGCTGGGCCACGGCCCAGCCAGGTGGTTCGAGCAGCGGCAGCCCTGCCCGGATCTCGGGTGGCGGAACCGGGGGGCCGGAGGGCGGGGCGTCCTCGGCCGAGGAGTGGTCAGCAGAGCTGAGGGGCATGGAAGGAGCTCCGTTCGGGGTGGCGGCGCGATCGCGCACGCCGGGGACGACGGCCGGGCGGACGAGGCAGGTGTCATTCCTTGGTGGCGCCGGCGAGCATCCCGCCGACCAGGAAGCGCTGGGCGAAGAGGAAGACGATCAGCACGGGCGTGATGGCCAGCAGTGTCGCCAGCGCCAGCTGCGGACGCTGGATCGCGAGGGTGCCGACGGCCGGATTGAAGGACGGCACGTTGCTGAGCAGGGTTCCGACGCCCACCTGGACCGGCATCTGGCTGCTCTCGGGAAGCATGACGTACGGCAGGAAGTAGTTGGTCCAGTTGGCGACGAAGCTGAAGAAACCAACGAGCGCGATGACCGGAGTCGCCAGCGGCAGCGCGACGTGCCGGAAGACGCCGAATTCCGAGCAGCCGTCCATGCGTGCCGCTGCCAGCAGGTCCTTCGGCACGGCGGTGGTGAAGTAGATGTACGTCAGGTACACCCCGAACGGGTAGAACGAGTACGGCAGGATGATCGACCACATCGTGCCGATCAGGTGCACCGCATTGATCTCCAGGAACAACGGCACCACCAGCGTGGCGTTCGGCATGAGCATCACGACCAGGGTCGAGACCAGCAGGGTCCGTCGGCCGCGGAACTCGGTCATGGCCAGCGCGTAGCCCGCCGGTACGGCCACACAGAGCGTGATGACCAGGGAAATCGCCGCGTAGAGAGCGGAGTTGCCCAGCCACTGCATGATGGCGTTGTCCTGGAACGCCGTGAGCGCGTCCCAGTTGGCCTTCAGCGCCTGCCAGGAGCCGAAGGAGAGCGGGTTGTCGTGGACCAGTTGCTGGTCGGTCTTGGTCGCCGCGAGGACGAGCCACAGCACCGGCAGCACGAAGAACACCACGAACACGGCCAGCACGGAGCCGGTCAGCAGCCGGGAGGGGCTTTTAGTCGGCATCGAAGAATCCCGACCGTGCGACGAAGATCGCGGCGGCAGAGGCGCTGACGACCAGGAGCTCCACCGAGACCGCGGCGGCGCCGTTGATGTTGTTCATCTGGAAGGCGAAGTCGAACGTCAGCTGGTTGAGCGAGTAGTCGCGTCCGGCCACACCCACGCTGGCGAGGGAGAGCAACTGCGGCTCGACGAAGAGCTGCGCCCCGCCCGCGAAGGCCAGGATCATCATGTACACGATCCACTTGCGGAGCATGGGGATCTGCACGTGCCAGGCGGTCTGCCAGGCGCCGGCGCCGTCGATGCGCGCCGCTTCCATGACGTCCTTGGGGATGTTGTTGAGCGCGCCGTACATGACGACGATCCAGCCGCCCGCGCCGGTCCAGAACGCGATGACCGTGAACAGCAACGGCAGGTTGCCGGGAGCGATGACTTCTCCGAAGGTGTGGAACCCCAGCATGCTCAGGAGCGAACTGACCGGGCTCACCGTGGGGTCGAGCACGAACAGCCACACCAGCACGCTCGCGGCGCCGGCGAGCGCTCCGGGGATGTAGAAGAGGAAGCGCAGTGCCTTGCTGACGGTCCCGGAGGCCAGGCGGTGCAGCAGCAGCGCCAGACCCACCACGAACACCACCAGCGAGGCAAGCCAGAAGATGAGGTAGACCGCGACGTGGTTCACGGCGTCCAGGAAGCGGAAGTCGTGCGCCGTGGTGACGAAGTTGGAGAAGCCGGTAAACCTTCCCCCGGCTTCGGTGAAGGCGAAGTAGACGGCGTACCCGGTCGGAAGGATGCCGAAGGCGATCAGCAGGAGCACATAGCCGGCGACGAAGGCGGTGCCGGCCCGGCTCTGGCGGGCGGCGCCGCGACGGCGCCGGTGGGCGGGGCCGGCCGTGGAGTGGGCGAGGGTCACTGGGCGACCTTGTATCCGTTGGCCTTGGCGTACTTGACGACGGAGTCCTGCCAGGCGGGCAGCATCGACTCGACGGTCTTGCCCTGGGTCAGGGCGGGTTTGACGGTGGCCGCCCAGATCGCCTCCTGGCTGAACTGGCCCGAGCCCCAGCCCGGCCAGACCTGGGAGGCCGCGTCCTTGAGCGCGCTCAGGTCGCCGGCGAAGTATCCGGAGGCGTCCTGCTCCTTCAGCCAGGTCTCGGCTGCGGGTGCGTAGGCCGGGAAACCAGGCGCCTTCTCGCCCTGGTAGGCGTTGTCGGTGGTGACCCACTTCAGGAAGTCGGTGGCGGCCTTGATGTGAGCGGAGTGCCGGGACAGCAGCCAGGTGCCGCCGCCGACGTTGCCGGTGGACGGCGAGGTGTCCCCCTGCCACTGGGGAATGGGCGCTGCCGCGATGTGCTTGGCCGGGGTCTTGAGGGTGTCCTTGAACACCGCGCCGCCGAACCAGGCGGGGCCGGGCATGAGCAGGACCTTGTCGGCCTTGTTCTTGCCGAAGTCGGTGCTGAAGACCCCACTGATGGACAGGGACTTGTTCTTGATCAGCACGTCCATGAGCCTGGCCATCTTGGTACAGGCCTCGCTGGTGGTGTTCACCGAAACCGACTTCGGGCCGGTGATGTGGTTGGCGCCGCACTTGCTCGCCCACAGGTAGATCTCGGGGGCGAAGGAGTCGCCCGCGTCACCCACGAGATAGCCGGGGTGTTCCTCTGCCACCTTCTTGCCGAGCTGCTCGTACTCCTCCCAAGTCGTCGGAACCTGGTAGCCGAACCTCTTCAGCAGTGGCGCGTTGTACCAGAGCACCGCCTGGGAGAGGTCATTGCGCAGGCAATACACGGTGCCGCTCACCGTGCAGACGTCGTTGGCGCCCTCGGCGAACCGCCCCAGGGTCGCAGGGGGGATCAGGCCCTTGTTGAGCGGCGCCGCGAAGCCCGCGTCGACTGCCCAGGTCACCTCGTTGTTCTGAGAGCTGAAGACCACGTCCGGCCAGCCCTTGCGGGTGCGGTTGAAGAGCTGGACCTTGGTCTGAAGGTAGTTCGAGCCGTTGGCGTTGCCGTCGTAGGTGACGATGTCCAGCTTCACGTCCGGGTGCAGCTTCTGGTACAGCTTCGCGGAGTCCAGACGGGTCGCGTCCACCCAGACGGTCAATGCGCCGTCCTTCTGGGGTACCTGGGCGAAGCCGTCCTTGGTGGTCGTACCGGCAGCGCCTCCGCCGCCACAGCCGGCCGCGGTCAGCACCACGGTGGCCGCGCAGCCGGCCAACCATGCCGAACGTCTGTTGCTGACCACCCTTACCTGGCTGAGCGAAGGCTTGTTGACGGTCATATGCGACTCTCCTGGGTTAGCAGGCGGCCCGAGCAGATCGGCAGAGCAGCGGCGCGGATGAGGTGACGCCGGACCGTCCCGGCCGGGCGTCGGGTAGCGCGGACGGCTGTGCCGCTGCCGTCTCGGAAGAAATTAGCCGCCTTATCGAGGCATCCGTCAAGGGTGTGTGTGGCTGTCTTCTCGATGATTTATGGATGATGGCGCAAAGTTGAGGCCGAACTATGCCCAACAGATTCATGAATCTTCCGAATTGCCATAGAAGTCTATGGCGTGGAGTCATCTCCGAATGAGTACGACTCATTGTTGCCTGCGGTACGATGAGCGCGGCTCCACAGCGATCAGCGGCCCTCGTCGCAGTCACCCCGGAGGCACGACAGATGAACGACACGCCCGCAGCCGAAGCGGCCTTGCCTGCGCAGGTCTCTTACGCCGAGGCGGCAGCGGTGAACGGCTCGGGCCAGCGGCGTGACTATCGCCCCGGTTACGAAGTCGTCGCGGAGCGGATCCTCGAGTTCATCGCCGAGGCCCGTCTGGTGGCGGGCGATCGGCTGCCCACAGAGAACGATCTGGCCCAGATGCTGAATACCAGCAGGGCGGTGGTGCGTGAGGCTGTGAAGATCCTTTCGGCGCTTGGCCGGGTCCGGGCGCACAAGGGGCGCGGACTGTTCGTCGCGGACGACGAGGGCATGCTCCTCACCAGCCGTTGGGGCGGCTTTTTCCGCCCCGTCGACCTTGATCACGTCCTCATGCTGTTCGAGTTCCGGAGGATTCAGGAGATGGCTGCCAGCAGTCTGGCCGCCACCCGTGCCACGCCCGCCGAGCTGCGTACCATCGAAGCCGCCACGCAGCAGTGCCGAGACGGGTTCGTCCACGGTCAGGTCGATGTGTTCAACCAGGCGGATGAGGACTTCCACGCGGGCGTCGCCGCGGCCTCGCACAACACCTTCCTCGTCAGCGCCGTGCGGGACGCACGGCGACTACAGCGGCAGTCGAGCGCGATCGGGATCCACGACAGGCTCGGCGAGGGCACCGAGTCGGCGGTCGAGGAGCATGAGGCGATCTACCGAGCCATTCGTGACGGCCGGCCCGACGAGGCGGCCCAGGCCACGGCGGCACATCTCGACAGGACGCTCGAGGATTACCGGCGGGAGATCCAGCGGCGCCTGTTCGGATAGCGTTCCCCATCGGACCCCGCCGCGACACGCGGTCTTCTCGGCCACCTGTCACGCGGCCTGCCGGTGCCCGGGGCGGCAGGCGGAAGACCGCTCCAGCCGCCCCGGGCGCCCCCGGGCCCATCGAGGTTCGGTTCGAAGCGGTCGGCCCGGCGCCCACCATCCGGCTGCGCCACGTGCGCTGATGCTGTGGTCAGAACCGGTCACTGGCGGCCGGGGTGAACTGCCACCAGTTCACGTTGGCCAGGTAGCCGCTGCCGCCGGTGAACCGCAGATACAGGTCCTGGGTTCCCGTCGCCCCGCTGACCGGGCAGGACACCGTCGTCCAGGTTTGCCAGCCGCCCGTGTTCGGTACTGCGCACCGGGCCGCGACCGTCCCGTTCGGACCGCCCACTCGGACTTCGACGGTGCCGTCGCCGGTCGCCGAGGCCACGCGGGTGGTGAAGGAGGACGCGCCGGTGCCGAAGGCCACGCCCTTGACCTTGACGTAGTCGCCGTTCTCGAGCCATCCGAGGTTCATCCCGCCCTCACTCGACGGCTCGGTTTCGATCCCGGAGCCCCAGGCGATCGTCTCGGCCTCCTGGCGTACGTACGGGTTGAGCGTGCCGACCTGGGGCGCTCCCGTGCTGGTCATGGTGATGGTCGGGATCGTGCCGTCGGCGTTGTAGGTGAACTTCTCCACGGCGACCGAGCGGGTGTAGCCGCCGCCTCCCGGCAGGGCACCATTGTGGTAGAAGAAGTACGAGTTGCCCTTGAAGTCGATGACGCCCGGGTGGTTGGTGAAGCTGCTGCCCTGTGTGGGCATGACCGTCCCTCGGTAGGTCCACGGTCCGGTCGGGCCGGGCGCCGTGGAGTAGGCGATGAACTCCGAGCAGCACTTGGCCGCGAACACCATGTAGTACAGGCCGCCTCGCTTGTAGACCCAGGGCGCTTCCTCGAACAGCGTGGGCCGGTTGGGGTCGCCGGCGCGGGTACCGAAGCCCGCGGTGGTGAGCGGGATTTTGGCCGGACTCCCCGAGTACGAGGTCATGTCGGCGTTCAGCCTGACGTACCAGAGGTTCGGGTTGCCCCAGTACAGGTAGGCCTGGCCATCGTCGTCGACGAAGACGGTGGGGTCGATCTCGCCGTTCTCCACCAGGGGGCGGCCGATGGCGTCACGGAACGGCCCGGTGGGGCTGTCCGACACCGCCACGCCGATGGCCATCCGGCCGGTCGCCCGGTTCGTCACCGGCACGTACCAGTAGAACTTGCCGTTGCGGTAGGTGGTCTGCCCCGCCCACGCGTTGGAGGACGCCCAGCTGAAGGTGGCCAGGTTGAGCGGCGAGCCGTGGTCGGTCCAGTTGACCATGTCGTCGGAGGACCACACCCGCCACTCCTTCATGGTGAAGTTGGTGGAGCCGTCCTCGTCGTGCCCCGTGTAGAGGTAGACCCGGCCGTTGTGGACCAGTGGGGCAGGGTCGGCGGTGTAGATGTGCTGCACGATCGGGTTGTCCGCCCTGGCCGCCGGGGGCTGTACCGCGGCGGGGACGACGGCGAACGCCAGGACGAGGGCTACCACCCAGGCCACGGCTCGGCCGAGCCTCGCATGGGTCGGGGTGGGCCGGGCAGGGAGCATCGTGGCCTCCACGGAGGGCTGGTCGACGAGTGACGTTGGACGGCCGCCAGGGCGGACACCGCCGCGATCGGGCCTCACGCACGGCTCCATTTCTGGCCGGCCCGGCCGTCGCAGGTCCACAGGACGAGCGGGGTTCCGCCCGCGGTGCCGGCTTGGTCGACGTCCAGGCACAGGCCGGCGTGCGCGTTGCGGATCGACCCGTCGGAGTTCACGGTCCACTTCTGGTTGTCCTGCCCGTTGCAGGGCCAGGTGATGACACGGGTACCGTTGGTGGTGCCCTGGTCGTAGGCGTCCAGGCACTTGTCGCCGAAGACGCGGACCTCACCGTCGGCCCATGTGGTCCACAGCTGGCTCGCGGCGGTGTGACAGTCCTGGATCAGTGTCCTTGCCCCGGCCGCGGTGGAGGCGCTCTCCACGTCCAGGCAACGGCCGGACCCGTTGCCGCGCAGCCGGGACGTGGCGGCGGCCAGCGGGGTGCCCCCGGTCACCCGGAACACGGCGACGCCGTGTGCGGGCACGCTCGCCGAGATCTGGCCGGTCGTGCTCGAAGTGCCCCCGGTCCACAGGTCGGTGAGGGTGAACGACCCGCCGGACAGACCGGCCTGGGCCGCCGTGGTGGTGACAGTCGCGGCGCCGCCGCCCCGGTTGAACAGGCCCACGGCGACCGAGCCGTCGGACAGGGGCTTGGCGAACACCTCGGTGTCTCCGTCGTCGCGCACTCTGCGCCCGCCCGCGCCCAGGGGGTCCTGGTTCACCGCCAACAGGCGCGGGTTGCGCAGGATCGCGCTCACGTCGGCCGACATGGTGCGGATGTCGTTGCCCGCCATGAGCGGCGCGGCCATCAGCGCCCACAGGGCGAAGTGGGAGCGGGACTCGGTCAGCGACGGGCCGGGTCGGCCGACGACGAGCATGTCCGGGTCGTTCCAGTGGCCCGGACCCGACTGCGCGGCCAGCGGCGCGGTGACGTCCAGGACGTTGCCCACGCCCATCGGATAGCTGTTGGTGTTGCCGTTCTGCCAGATGTCGAGCAGATCCTCGGTCGTCCGCCACAGATCGGCGACCTCGCCCCAGTTGTACCTGTCGCCGGTGATGGCGTGGAAGCTGTTCGGGTTGATGCTGTAGACGATCGGGCGCCCGGTCGCGCGCAGGGCATCGCGCATGAGCGTGAACCGTGCGACCTGCTCGTCCCGGGTGCCGGCGGAGGAGCACCAGTCGTACTTGAGGTAGTCCACGCCCCAGGAAGCGAACATGCGAGCGTCCTGGGTCTCGTGCCCCTTGCTGCCGGTGGACCCCGGGTAGCCGCCCGTGCCCTGGGCGCAGGTGCGCTCGTTGGGCACCTGATAGATGCCGAACTTCAGGCCCTTCTGGTGGATGTAGTCCCCGAGTGCCTTCATCCCGCCGGGGAACTTGGTGGGGTTGGCCCGCAGGTTGCCCGCGGCGTCGCGCTGCGGGTCGAACCAGCAGTCGTCGACGACCACGTACCGGTATCCGGCGTCCCGCATGCCCGAGGACACCATCGCGTCGGCGGCTTGGCGGACCTGTGCCTCGGTGACCCCGCACCCGAAGCTGTTCCAGCTGTTCCAGCCGAGCGGCGGGGTGAGCGCCGGACTGCCCGGCGCGGCCTGAGCCGGCGAGTGGACCGAGGCGGTGGTGAACGCGGTGGCCGTCAGAGCGGCGGCCACAAGGAGGCGGAGCAGTCGTCCGCGTGGTCGTGTGGGCACCTTGGTTCCTTTCCCGGAGGGGTGCCGCAGGGGCGTCACTGACGGCACCCGCCTGTGTGCTGGATGGAGTGACCGGGTCGATCGGGAGGGACCTCGGCGCGGTGCGCGTCCCGGGGGCTGATGTCCGCGCCGAGACCGGGTGTCTCCGGGTCGGTCAGCAGGAGGAGTTGGTCTGGGTGAGCAGGCCGAGCCGCCAGGGGAGGGTGTTGTAGTCGCCGCCGGCGTTGGGGTTCATGCCCTGGTAGAGGTACTGCATCTTGCAGGGACTGATGGTGAGGGTCTGGTCGTAGCCGGCGCGGATCAGCTCTCCGTGGCTGATGTCCTTGGTCCAGGCTCCCGCCGGGAAGGTGGTGTTGCTGGCGCGGGCGAACGGGTTGTTCTCGGAGGCGGCCAGTGGTGTCCAGGAGCCGCCGATGCTGCTGGAGGTCCAGGAGCGGAAGTAGCGCCGTCCGTCCGAGCCGATGGCCTCGACGATCAGCAGGTACTGGTTGCTGTCCTGCACCTTGTACACGTTGCTCGCCTCGAAGAGGGCGTACTTGTTGGAGTCCTGGGCGGCGATGACGGTGTTGGTGAACCCGTTCGGGAACTGGGCGAGGGTGGTCTGGGAGCGGTACAGGTGTCCGTTGTCGTCGGAGGAGAACAGGTAGCAGTTGGCGCTGTCGCAGATCACCCACATGTCGACCCAGTAGCCGTTGCCGATGTTCTGTTTGATGATGTCCGGCATCGAGGAGTAGAAGTTGCGCGGGGCGCTCCACCCGTTCGGGTTGCTGATGTCGGTGTTGGTGGAGTAGGAGGCGTTGCCGGTCTGGTAGACCAGGTACCAGGTGCGTTGGGGGGCGAAGTAGAAGACCTGGGGTGCGGCCCGGTATCCGGTGCCGATTCCGCTGCGGTCCAGGTAGTAGTGGGTGGCCGAGGCCGCCTGGGACCAGTCGGTGAAGTTCAGGTACACCAGGCTGTATCCGGAGGAGCTGGCGACGCTGGCGAACACGTGGTACTTGCCGTTGTAGTAGACCACGGTCGGGTCCTTGAGCCCGGCGATGTTGTGGGTGGAGTCCGGCTTGGGGGACATCAGGACCCCGCTGGAGCTCCAGCCGTAGCTGCCGGGCAGGGCGGCGGCCGACGAGGCGGGGGAGGCCGGGCTCTTCGCGGGGGTCTTTGCCGCGGCCTTCGTCACGGTGTTTGCCGCGGCCTTCACTGCGGGGGTGCCGCCCAGCGCGGTGAGCGCCGAGTTGTAGGCGGGTTTCTTGTTGCCGCCGCCGTCGAAGAGCAGGGGGTTCTCCCCGGCGCGCCAGGAGTCGGTGTCCCGGATGCCCCACACCGTGATGCCGTTGCACCGCGCCACGTTCATGCAGGCCTTGACCGTGTTCGTGTACGCGGTCGTCGGCGCCTGCGCGATGTCGAGTTCGGTGATCTGCACGTCCACACCGAGGGCGGCGAAGTTCGACAGGGTGGTCTGGAAACTGGCCGGCGGGCCGCCGGTGCCGAAGTGGGCCTGGAAACCGACACAGTCGATGGGCACACCGCGCGCCTTGAAGTCGCGCACCATGCGGTAGACGCCCTGGGTCTTGGCGTCGGTCCAGTTCTCGATGTTGTAGTCGTTGTAGCAGAGCTTGGCCGACGCGTCGGCCGCCCGCGCGGTGCGGAACGCCTCCTCGATGAAGCCGTCGCCCAGCAGGTTCTGGAACACCGAGGGGCGGTGCGCTCCGCTGCCGCCGTCGGCGAACGCCTCGTTCACCACGTCCCAGGCGTAGACCTTGCCCTTGTAGTGGCCCATCACGCCGTTGATGTGGTTGTTCATCACGCTGCGCAGGGTGTTCGCGTCGCCGATGGAGCTGACCCAGCTTGGCAGCTGGGAGTGCCAGACCAGGGTGTGGCCGCGTACGCGCTGTCCGCGCGAGGTGGCCTGGTTCACGATCTGGTCGGCCGGGCCGAAGTTGAACGATCCGCGGGAGCGCTCGGTGGTGTCCCACTTCATCTCGTTCTCGGGGGTGACCATGTTGAACTCGCGGTTCAGGATGGTCGAGTACGTGCCGTCGCCGAGTCTGCCGCCGGCCACGGCGGTCCCGAAGTACCGCCCGGACTGGGCCGCCTGAGCACCCAAGGTGGACGCCTGAACGGAGTCGGAGGCAGCGGCGGAGTCAGTGGCCGTGGCAGTGGCGGACGCGGGCGCGGCGGTCCCGGCCACCGCCATCACGCCGGCGGCCAGCAGACCTAACGCGAGGTTTCGGTATCGGCCGGGTGGCTTCACAACAGTCATGGTTCTCCTTGGAGGTCGAGGCGTTCTCATTGGGAGCGCTCCCAATGACGGCTGTGGTGCGGTCATGCCCATGTTGAGGAAGGCTGCTGACGGCCCCGGCGACCGGGTGGCCGCGGCTGCCGGTCGGGTGCGGGTACGGGGAAACTCCCTGTGTCGGCTGGGGATGGCTCCCTTGAACGTCGCCGCCCGTGTCCTCGAACTCCGGCACGGTGACGTAGGGGGGAATCTCACCGGGATACGGCTGTCAACGGTGGTCTGTGGGGCCGACACAAACCTGTCCACCCGGATTGTCGTTCGGTATGGCGAACGACAATCGGAAGGCCGGACAAGCATGGATGATAGGCGGACTCCGTGGGACGTCAACACCCCTCGCGCCAACCAGCCCGTCGATGGCCGATGAAGGCTGTTTGCGCGTCCGGCACTCGGCTCATGTGGCCGGAACGGCACTCGCGCTGCCGCTTATTGGCCGGTCCCGCGCCATGGGCCGGTGCTCTCGCGGACGATCAGGGCGGGCTCGTCGCAGGGGTCGGGAGCGGGGGCCGCGGGGTCGAGCAGCCGGTGCAGCAGTCCGAAGCAGGTGCGGCCGAGCCCCTCGAAGTCGAGTCGGACCGTAGTCAGCGCTGGGGCGAGGAAGGCCGCGACGGGTACGTCGTCGAAGCCGGCCACGCTCACGTCGTCGGGGATGTGACGTCCGGCTTCGCGGGCCGCCCGCATCACCCCGGCGGCCACGTCGTCGTTGCCGCACAGCACCGCGGTCACCGTCCGGTCCGCGACCAGCTCCCGCGCGGCGAGGTAGCCGGTACGCGGCGTCCAGCCGCCTTCCGCCACGGGCGGTTCCGGGGCACCGGCCGCGCGCAGCGCGTCCAGCCAGCCCTGCGTGCGCTGGGCCACGTCCGCGGTCGAGGAAGGCAGCGCCAGGTAGTGCACCGTGCGGTGGCCCAGGCCCAGCAGATGGCGGGTGGCGTGGGCGGCGGCGAGCCGGTCGTCCAGCCAGGCCTGCGGCCGAGACGAAACCGGCTCACTGCCGGAGGGGTGCTCTACCGCGGCCACCACCGGTGTGTCCGCGGGCAGCAGCCGCAGGGCATGCACCCCGGGGGCGTCGAAGGCGATGACCACGACGGGTTCGCCCGGCCGGGCGAGGCGGGCGCGTAACTCGGCCCGGTCCGCATGGGCGTGCCGGTCCAGCACACTGACCGCGACCGCGAATGAGGCGGCTCGGGCGGCCTCTTCGATGCCGCGCAGTGTCGAGGCGGCCCCGTACAGGCTGGTGTCGCTGGTGAGGACGGTCAGCGAGCGGGCTGCCTTGCCCGCGAGTTCGCGGGCCGCGTGGTTGGGCCGGAATCCGAGCGAATCGATGGCCGCTTCGACCCGGTGACGGGTGGCATCCGCCACGGCGGAGTGGCCGTTGATGACGCGGGAGACCGTCTGGTGGGAGACGCCGGCTTCCCGCGCGACATCGCGGATGGTCACGGTGGGGGCGCCGCTGGCGTCAGGGGCCGTGCCCATCACACTGTGCCCACTCCGGGAAGGCGACGGTAGCCGCTCGGCATGGCTGGCTCCTTGCTCCTTGCCGGTGCGGCCATGTGACCGGTCACGCGGGCGCGGGTCCATCCTCAGCGATCATCTGCACGGCCGCCGGGCCCGGCCCGGCGGAAGAAGCCCGGAGAAATCCATGCTGCGCGAACTCTTGACACTTCGGATTCCGACGCCACAATCATGCGGTGATGTGACCGTTAACACAAGTGGTCGGGAACGGATGGAAACCGAACTCCTGCCGCGCCTGGGGCTGCCGTACCCCGACGACCACTCCTGAACGGGTCCACGGTCGCCAGGGCCGGCGCCGTGAACCCGTGATCGACGGCTCCCAAGGGCAGCGGCTGCTCAGCCCCGGAGCCGAGTGAACAGCAGGATCACCGGGGCGTGGGTACGTCCGGCCGGCATCACCACATCGGCCGCAGTCTCGTGCAGGAAGCGGGCGAGCATGGCCGACTGGTTCATGCCGGTGCCGATCGCGCCGATCACCCCCCTGGTCGCGCAGGTCCGCAAGGGTGGACGGGGCTTCTCGGCGGCCTGCCGTCAGTGGGCGTCGGGGGCGTGCACGTAGACGACGTCGAGGCGATCCAGACCCGTACGCTCTCGCTGCTCGGAGAGGCCGAGCGCGTAGTGCGGCGCGGTGTCGAAGTACCGGATGCCGCTGTCCCGGGCCGCCTCGATGGCCGCTGCCGCGTCCTGGGCCGGTGTGACAGCCGGATCGGGGGTCACCGTCCCAGCCATCCGCCGTCGACCGGAAGTACGGTGCCGTGGACATAGGCGGCCGCGTCGGAGGCCAGGAACACGGTGGCGCCCGCGAGGTCGTCGGCGGTGCCCCAGCGCCCGGCAGGGATGCGGTCCAGGATCGCCTTGCTGCGCACCGGATCGTCCTGCAGCGCCTGGGTGTTGTCAGTCGCGATGTAGCCCGGGGCGAGAGCGTTGACGTTGACGCCGTGCGGTGCCCACTCGTTGGCCAGGGCCTTGGTCAGGCCGGCGATGCCGTGCTTGGCGGCGGTGTAGCCGGGGACGGTGATGCCGCCCTGGAAGCTGAGCAGCGAAGCGGTGAAGATGATCTTCCCCTGGCCGCGGGCCACCATCGCCGCGCCCACCGCCCGGCTCAGGGCGAACTGCGCGTTGAGGTTCACCTGGAGCACCAGGTCCCAGTCGGTGTCGGTGTGTTCGGCCGCTGGTGCGCGACGGATGGTGCCGGCGTTGTTGACCAGGATGTCCACCGGACGCGCCCGTGCGGCGAGGTCCGCGCCCAGAGCACGTACGGCGTCGGCGTCGGCGAAGTCCGTGCGGATCGCCTCGAAGGTGCGTCCCGTGGCGAGGACATCCTTCTCCACCTCGCTCCCGGACTCCTCCAGACTGGCGCTGACGCCGATGACGTCTGCTCCGGCCTCGGCCAGAGCACGGGCCATGGCCCGGCCGATGCCCCGTCGGGCTCCTGTGACGACAGCCAGTCGGCCCGTCAGGTCGAACGCGCTCATACGGCCGCTGCCTCCGTCTCGTCGGTGCAGTCCACGAGGATCTTCATCACATCGCCACCGGCCTCCAGCGTCTCGAACGCGGCAGGTGCCTCGGTGAGCGGCACGATCTTGCTGATCAGCCGCTCCGCGGAAATCGTGCCGTCCGCCACCAGGGCGACCGCCCTCTCGAAGTCGGTGCGGTCGTACAACCGCGCCCCGACGAGGGTGAGTTCGCGCCAGAAGAAGCGGTGTAGGTTCACCTCGCGGGGACGGGGGTGGATGGCCACCAGGCACAGCCGACCGCGCACCCCGAGGACATCGACCGCCGTATCCACGCCACCTGCCGCCCCGGAGACCTCGAAGGCGACGTCGGCACCCGCGTCGCCGGTCCACTGCCGCACCAGCTCGGGCACGTCGCCGGCGGCCGGGTCCCAGGCGAGCAGGCCCAAATCAGCGGCGAACCGCCGCCGATGAGCGCTCGGCTCGACGACGCGAACGTCGGCTCCTTCGGCGCGCGCGACCAGCGCGATGAGCACGCCCACCGGCCCTCCGCCGACCACGACGACCCGCTCCCCGCCACGGACTTCGGCCCGGCCGACGTCGTGGACGGCGACGGCGGTGGGTTCGACGAGCGCGGCCCGGTCCAGTGGGACGGACTCAGGCAGGCGTACGAGTGTCGAAGCGGGCACTGTCCAGCGCTGCTGCATCGCGCCGGGCGAGTCGATGCCGATGAAGTCGAGTTTCTGGCAGATGTGCTGGTGGCCGGTCAGGCAAGCGCGGCAGGTGCCGTCCCAGCGCAGCGGCATCACGGTCACCGCGTCACCGGGCTGCCAGCCCTCCACGTCCGGTCCGACGCGTACGACACGTCCGGACATCTCGTGTCCGAGGACCGCGGGGGTGGCGACCCGGCTGTCCATGTCTCCGTGGAAGATATGCAGGTCGGTGCCGCAGATGCCGACGTAGGCGGGGGCCAGTTCCACCTCGCCGGGGCCGGGGGAGCGGGTATCGGCCGGCCCCGTGTCCAGGGTGCGGGCGGCCGTGTAGCGGACTGCGAGTGTCATCGTGGAGTCAGGGTCCCTTCAGCGCGGACGCCGATGGTCAGCAGCAGATTGGCGTAGGTACGGATGTCGGCGGTGACGATCGTCAGCGCGAGGTCGGGGGAGCGGGCGGCGTCGTAGAACTCGAATCGGCCCAGTGCCTCCACCGGGGCGGGCGCCAGGCGGGAGCGGCACTCGGCGACGGCCGGCGGCTCCGGTTCGCCCTCGGGCCCCACCATGACATGGGCCGACTCGACGGGGATCGCCCGCAGCAGGACATCGAGCACGGTGGTGACGTCCAGCAGGCCCGGCCGCAGATTGAGGTGCACGGTCCGCGCCCACTCCCCGGTGGCCGTACTGGCGGGGTAGTGGCCGTCGGCGAGCAGGACGCGGGCGCCGTGGCCCGAGCCGGCCAGGGATTCGAGGATTGCGGGGTGCAGCAGTTCCGTCAGGAGCACGGAGTCCCCTCCTTCGACGGGGCGGTCGTCAGGTGGTAGAAGGCGGTCGCGGTGCCGGCGAGCACCGCGTGGATCTCGGTGGCCGAGCAGCCGTCCAGGAGTTCCTCGACGGTGGCGGCCCAGCGGTTCCAGCCGCCGGCGAGGACGCAGACCGGCCAGTCGGAACCGAACATCAGCCGGTCGGAGCCGAAGGCGGAGAGCAGGACATCCCACACCGGGCGGATGTCGTCGACGGTCCACTTTTCGTGGTCGGCCTCCGTGACAAGCCCCGACACCTTGCAGCGGACCTGGGGATGCCGGGCGAGTCCGCGCAACTGCTCGGCCCAGTCGGTCAGTTCCCGCCGTGCGAGAGGCGGCTTGCCCGCGTGGTCCAGGACGAGGGGCAGCTCCGGCAGCCTTTCCGCGAGCCGGATCGCCTGGGGCAACTGGTGGCTGCGAATGAGCACGTCGTAGCCGAGACCGCTGTCCTGCACGGCCCGCAGGCCCCGTTCGACGGCGGGCCGCTGTAGCCACTCCGGATCGGACTCGTCCTGCACGATGTGTCGCAGGGCCCGCAGGTACTCGCCTCCGGGCCGGGCGCGCAGTTCGTCGAGCACGTCGCCGATCGCCGGGAACGTCAGGTCCGCCCAGCCGACGACGGCACCGACCAGCGGGTCGCTGTCGGCCAGAGCGAGGAGGTCGCGTGTCTCGGGTACGGACGTGATGCACTGGACGACCACCGTTCTCGTAAGCCGCCGTCCGGCGATCGGCCGGGTCGCGGCCGATCGCAGGGCGCGTGAGCTGAAGCTGCGGCGGAGCGGCTCGTGCCCGGGCTCGTCCAGCCAGGGCTGCGGCCGGAGGTCCAGGTTCCACACGTGGTGGTGGGCATCGACGAGGGCCAGGGCGTCAGACACGGGCGGTCCAGACGGGGCCGTCGGGGTACGCGTACTCCTTCAGCGACTCGGGATGCATCTGCGCGCTCAGCCCGGGAAGTTCCGGCGCCAGGTAGTGGCCGTCGGCGATGCGTACCGGGTCGACGAAGTGCTCGTGGAGGTGGTCCACGTATTCGATGACCCGGTCCTCCAGGGCGCCGGAGACGGCGATGTAGTCGAACATCGACAGGTGTTGCACCATCTCGCACAGACCGACGCCGCCGGCGTGGGGGCACACCGGTACGCCGAACTTCGCGGCGAGCAACAGGATCGCGATGTTCTCGTTGACCCCGCCGACCCGTGCCGCGTCGATCTGCACGATGTCCACCGCGCCGGCCTGGAGAAGCTGCTTGAACACGACCCGGTTGGCGATGTGCTCGCCGGTGGCGACCTTGATGGGGCCGACGGCCCTGCGGACCGCGGCATGACCGAGGATGTCGTCGGGGGAGGTGGGTTCCTCGATCCAGTACGGCTGGGACGGCGCCAGAGCGCGCATCCAGTCGATGGCCTGCGCGATATCCCATCTCTGGTTGGCGTCCACGGCGATACGGACACCGTCGCCGACCGTCTCGCGGGCGGTGCGCATGCGCCGTACGTCGTCCTCCAGGGACCCGCCCACCTTCAGCTTGATCTGGGAGAAGCCGTCGGCGACGGCCTCGCGGGCCAGGCGGGCCAGCTTCTCGTCGGAGTAGCCGAGCCAACCGGGGGTGGTGGTGTAGGCCGGGTAGCCGCGTTCCAGCAGGCGGGCGATCCTCTCGTCGCGTCCGGGTTCGGCGCGGCGCAGGATGTCCAGGGCCTCCTCGGGGGTGATCGCGTCGCTGAGCCAGCGGAAGTCGACCTGCGCGACCAGATCCTCGGGGGACATCTCGCCGAGGAAGCGCCACACCGGCTTGCCCGCACGCTTGGCCGCCAGGTCCCAGGCGGCGTTGACCACCGCGCCGGTGGCCATGTGGATGGCGCCCTTCTCGGGTCCCAGCCAGCGGAGTTGAGGATCGTGCACGAGGGAGCGGGAGAACGCGCCCAGGTCGGAGCAGACCTCCGCCACGGACCGGCCGACCACGTGTGGGGCGAGGGCCGCGATGGCGGCGGCCTGCACGTCGTTGCCGCGTCCGGTGGTGAAGGCCAGGGCGTGGCCCTCCAGCCCGTCACCGGCGTCGGTGCGCAGGACGACGTAGGCGGCGGAGTAGTCGGGTTCGGGGTTCATCGCGTCCGACCCGTCCAGATGCTCGGATGTGGGGAACCGCACGTCCAGGACGTCGAGGGCGGTGATACGGGCAGATGCCGAGGGAGGGGACACGGCAGAGGGCATGACAGCGACTCCTGTGAGAAGCAGGTGGAAACCCGGCTCCCCGCGACGGAGGGGGAGCGGCGGGCGGTGTTCGGCGGCGACGGCCGCCTGATTCACTCCTGGACCCTGCCGCCCGTGATGGTGGAGCCGCTGCCACATGCGCTGAGCAGCGCCGGTGCGGACAGGGTGGAGACGGCGGAACAGAGGACGGTTCTGAGTCTCATCGATGCTTCCTCGTACTGGTCCCGTAGCGGGAGAAGTTTCGCCTCGACGACATCTGTCTATCGCCGTACAACAGAGATGGGATGTCTTTATAGGCGCGCTCCTGCTGTGCTGTCCAGTCTCTCGCTCGATCTCTTGCAAAGTGCCAGCTCGGTGCGCATTCAAAGTGAGGGCCTGGGGAGTCGGGATCGCGATCCATCCCATCAATCCTGCCCCTTCGGTGAGGGAGCCGGTCGCGAAGTAGCTGCCAGACATGCCATGTTTCAGCAGTCGCAAACACCCATCCAAAGGTGTAAATCATGCAAATTGACTGGCTGTGCGATGCTTTTCATCCCTGCACGCCCGTTGACATCCCTGGGAGACATGGTCGACCTTCGTGCCTAACAAGCGACGCTCCAGGCACAAGCAGCCATGCCAATCGCTGTCCCCTGATCCCCCTTCCTCTCCGCCCCAGGGATGTGTCCATGCCGAGCTCGATCAACAGACGCCAGTTCCTGGCCAACGCCACCTGCGTGGCCGCGGCGGCCGTCGGTGGAGGTGTGTCAGGCGCCGGCGTCGCCCAGGCGGCGCCCAGCACGTACACGCCCGACTGGAACTCGGTCGACCAGCACCCGCCGGCCCCGGAGTGGTTCCGGGACGCGAAGTTCGGGATCTACTTCCACTGGGGCGCTTTCAGCGTCCCCGCCTTTGACAACGAGTGGTACCCGCGCAGCATGTACCAGGCCGGCAGCCGGGCCAACCAACACCACACCGCGACCTACGGCCAGCCATCGGCGTGGCCCTATCACCACTTCATCAACGGAGCGCGGGACCTGGCGGGCACCGTCGTGAAGTTCGCGCCGAAGCTGAAGTCGGCCGGCGGGAACTTCGACCCCGATGAGTGGGCGCAGTTGTTCGTCGACGCCGGCGCCAAGTTCGCCGGCCCGGTCGCCGAGCACCATGACGGCTTCTCCATGTGGGACAGCCAGGTCAACGAGTGGAACTCGGTGAAGAAGGGTCCGGGTCTCGACCTGCTGCGGCTCTTCTCCACGGCCATCCGCGCCAAGGGCCTGAAGTTGCTGGTGGCCATGCACCACGCGTACAACTTCAACGGCTTCTATGAATTCGTATCCCCCCAGACGGACAGCAGCCTCAAGAAGCTCTACGGGCAACTGGGGCCGGCCGCGGAGAACCAGCTGTGGTTCGACAAGCTCAAGGAGGTCATCGACCGCGCCCAGCCCGACATCCTGTGGCAGGACTTCAAGCTGGACGCCGTCGACGAGACCAAGCGCCTGAACTTCCTGTCGTACTACTACAACCAGGCGGGCAGCTGGGGCCGTGAGGTCGTCGCCACGTACAAGGACGGCATGAACAGCAAGGGCGAGGTCTTCGACTACGAGCGCGGCGGCCCGGCCGACATCACCACCCCGTACTGGCTGACCGACGACAGCATCTCCAGCAGCAGCTGGTGCTACACCCAGGGCATCGGGTACTACACCATCCCGCAGATGCTGCACTCGTTCATCGACCGGGTCAGCAAGAACGGCAACATGCTGCTGAACATCGCGCCGATGGCCGACGGCACCATCCCGCAGGCGCAGAAGGACATCCTGCTCGGTATCGGAGACCACCTGACACGCTTCGGCGAGTCGGTGTACGCGACCCGCGCCTGGACGGCGTACGGCGAGGGCCCGACGAAGATGGGCGGCGGCTCGTTCACCACCCCGCATGCCGGCACCGCGGAGGACATCCGCTTCACCCGCAACAAGGCCGACAACATCCTCTACGCCACCGTCCTGGGCTGGCCCGGCAGCTCGCTGACGATCAAGACCCTCAACTCGGACCGGATGAACACCTCGTCGCTGACCTCGGTGAAGCTGCTCGGCTCCACCGCCGGCACCTACATCGACCTGCCCACGCCGACCCAGAACACCTCCGGTCTCATGGTCACCCTGCCGTCCGCAGCCCCGTACAGCGCCGGCGCCTACGTCCTCAAGCTCGCCTTCTCCGGCACGATCCCGGGCCTGCGGCCGCTCGCCGGAGCCGTTGCCTTCAAGGAGGTCGACTACAGCGGCGACGCCGCCGTGCTCGCCCTCGGCGACTACACGGCGGCCGACCTGATCGCGGCCGGACTGGGCGCGCGCACCCTCTCCTCCCTCCGGCCGGCCCCCGGCTACCAGGTGATCGGCTACGCCGGGGACGACTTCACCGGCACCTCCTGGACCTTCACCACCGAAAACCCAGACCTGCGGATCACCGGCAACAACGACCAGATCACCTCGCTGAGAGTCCAGTTCAACCCGGGGACGCACTTCCGGATCACCAACGTCACCAACGCCCTCGCTTTGGACAGCGGCGGCAACGTCGCCTCCGGCTCCAACCTCAAGCAGTGGACCTGGGACGGCAGCTCCAACCTCCAGTGGCAGGCGGTGGAGGTCCCGGGCGGCTGCTACAGGCTGGTCAACCGCACGAACGGCATGGTCGCCGACGGCTGGGGCGCCACCGCCGACGGCTCCGCCGCCAGGCAGGCCGCCTGGAACGGTGGCAACAACCAGCAGTGGACGATCACCCACCGGGGCGGCGACCACTATTCGATCGCCAACCGCGCCACCGGCCTGGTCCTCGACGGCGGCGGCAACGTCGCATCGGGGTCGGTCACCAAGCAGTGGACCTACGGAAGCAGCACCAACCTGCTCTGGACGTTCACACCTGTGAGCATGGCGACCCCTCGAGGAGACATGGGATGAATTTATAGGGCGCTACGGGAATGGCGTCCGTCGCTCTCGCGCGCAAAAGCGATCGAGAGGCGATCACCTGCGGGTACGGGCAAGTCGATGCGAACCCTGATGATGCGATCACTCCGCTCCTTCCTGGGCTGTGGGATGTATTGGTACGCTGCCGACGCCCGGGGATGAGCAGGGGGTAGCGCAGCATGTCATTGACCGACAAGGCCATCGACCGCATCAGGGAGCTCGTCCAGTCGGGTGAGCTTCCTCCGGGTGCCAAGCTGCCGCCCGAACAGCAGCTCGCCGCGGAGCTGGGGCTGTCCCGCAATCTGATGCGGGAGGCGGTCAAGGCGCTGGCCGTCTCGCGAGTGCTGGAGATCCGGCGCGGCGACGGCACGTACGTGACCAGCCTGGAACCGGAACTGCTGCTGAGCGGCATCGGATCCGCGGTGGAGCTGCTGCGCGGCGACACTCTGCTGGAACTCACCGAGGTCCGCCGACTGTTCGAGCCAGTCGCCACCGGCCTGGCCGCCGGCCGCATCTCGGCCGAGGGGCTCGCGGAGGTGAAGCGACACCTGGAGGCGATGCAGGCGGCCCGCGACGATGTCGAGGAGCTCAACGAGCACGACGCCGCGTTCCACCGCGCGGTGATCGCGGCCACGGGCAACGCGACGCTCGCCACGTTGCTGGAGGGCATCGCGAGCCGGACGCTGCGCGCGCGTGTCTGGCGCGGACTGGTCGACGAGGATGCCGCCGGCCGCACGCTGGCCGAGCACGAGGCGATCTACCACGCGCTCGCCGCCGGCGACGCCGCCCTCGCCCAGGCCGCCGCCCTCATGCACGTCAACACCACCGAGCAGTGGCTGCGCGAGCACCTGGACCGGGACGGCGCCTCGTAGCCGCGAGCGCTGCGCGTGGGCCCGTGGGCTCCGAAGCCCCATTGACCGCTGACATCGACGGCGCGTTCCTGGCCGTCACAGGCGCTCAACGGAAGGTGTCAGAATGGCGGCGGGAGCAGGCGAGGCGATGGGGAAAGGCGATTGTGCCGGACAACCGATCGGGAAGATCTTCGGCGGATGACGACAAGGAGCGTGGCGCGGGACCCGCGTCGGTGACGATCGCGTACATCGCCGAGTCGGCGGGTGTCTCGGTTCCCACCGTGTCGAAGGTCCTCAACGGCCGTTCCGGAGTGTCGGACGAGACCCGCGCCCGCGTCGAGCAGTTGATCCTTGAGTACGGTTACCGCAAGCCTCCCCAGAGCCGGAGCAATCTGGTGGAGCTGGTCTTCCGTGAGCTGGAGAGCATGTGGGCCGTGGAGATCATCCGCGGTGTCGAGCGCGTGGCCCGCAGGAATCGGGTTGGGCTGCTGGTGTCCGCGTTCGGAACCCACGAGTCAGCGGGGATGATCGACGACACGGTCGGACGGCGCCCTCAGTGCGTTCTGTCGGTGGCACAGCTCTCCGATGCGGAGCGGGAACAGCTGAAGGCGAAGGGCATCCCGTTCGTCGTCTTCGACCCGATCGACGAGCTGCCCGACGACGTGCCGTTCGTCAGCGCCACGAATTGGCGGGGCGGCCAGACGGCGACCCGGCATCTGATCGACCTGGGACACCGGCGCATCGCCATGATCAGCGGGCCGGATCACCCCTACTGCCGCGCCCGGCTGTCCGGTTACTTCTCCGCTCTCTCGGAGGCCGGCCTGCCGGCGGCACCCGAACTGGTGGTGAAGACCCAGCTCACGCGCGAGCACGGATACACCGCGGCGCGCGAGCTGTTGTCCCGCCCTGATCGCCCCACCTCGGTGTTCACCGCGAACGACATGCAGGCGCTCGGTGTCTACCGGGCCGCGCGCGAGCTCGGTTTGCGCATCCCGCACGATCTCAGCGTGGTGGGCTACGACGACGTCCCGGCCGTGGCCTGGGCGGATCCTCCCCTGACCACTGTGCATCAGCCGCTGGCCGAGATGGCGACAGCCGCCACCGAGCTGGCCCTGGCGCTCGGCCGCGGCGACGATGTGCCGCGGCTCGGACTGGAGATCGCGACGACCCTCACGGTCCGGGAGAGCACGGCTGTGCCGAAGGAGGAGTGAGGTCGCGCGGGGTCGCGGGTGTGCCCTGGCTGCCCGGGGAGCGGGCAACCAGGGCGAGGGGCCGGGTCGGTCAGGACGTCGTGCCGGTGACCGAGGATCCGGACTTGGTGGCGTGGTACGTGACGGTGGCGCCGCTCCAGAAATGGAACGTCAGCGTCACCGGTGCGCCGTCGCGGAGTGCGTTCAGGAAGTCGGAGGTCAGGATGGTCTTGCCGCCCGGGTAGTCCGGCGAGAAGGCCGTGTTGAACTCCTGGAACGGAGTCCAGGTGGCCTGGCCGGCGTTGCTGCCGTCGGCGTACTTGGCCTCCATGGTCGCCAGCACGTCACCGCGGTACTGCGTGGGGATGGTGAACGAGCCGGTCGTGCCGGAGGCGTTCGACAGCACCGGAGGGTCATAGGTGATGATGTCGATCTGCCAGGGCAGCCCGCCGGAGAACCGGGCCTGGAGCGTTGCGTTGACCCCGTACTCCCGGTTGCCGGTCAGCCGGGTCAGCGCGGCGGCCGTGAGGGTGAGCTGATCGCCGGAGACGGTGAAGTCCCGTCCCTCGACCAGCTTGGTGTCGCCCTGCCACAGGCCCTGGAAAGTGGTGCCGTTCGGGTTCAGGGTGAGTGTCTGGGCGGTGATCGGGCTCGACTTCCGTACGAAGACCTTGTCGAAGGAGGCCGTAGCCGAGCGGGTGGTCCAGCTGGACTTGATCCAGGCGAACAGGGCGGGGTCGCGCCATTGCATGGTGGAGCGGTTCAGGTAGGCGAAGCCGGGGTCCCACAGGGCGGTGGTGACACCGGCGGCGCGTGCCGCGTACCCGACATGCTCGTAGTACTTCAGTGCCTCGCCCCGCTCGATGCGGGAGGGGTGGTTGTCGTCGGGATATCCGAGCAGACCGTACTCGCCGAGGTAGACGGGGATGCCCTTGGCGACGAACGTGTCGTGCATGCGGGCGAAGGCGTCGGTCAGGTCCTTCTGGGCGTTGTCGTCGTACCGGGTGCCGCCCGCGATGTTCACGCTGAACGGGTACCAGCCGTAGTAGTGCACGGTGGCGACCAGGTTGCTGTCGTGCAGTGCGCCGATCGTGGTGGACAGGTCGTCCATGAGGGTCTGGGACGGGGTGCAGACCTGCGTGGGCAGGACGAGCAGGCGGTCGGTGTTCCCGCCGCCCGAGGAGCGGACGACCTTGTGGAAGGAGGTGTTCAGCTCGTTCAGGAGCTGGGTCTTCTGGGTGTCCGTGGCGTTGTCGAAGACCGGCTCGTTGACGCTCTCGAAGAGCAGGGCGCGCGGCTCGTCCCGGAACGTCGAGGAGATCTGAGTCCAGGTGGCGTTGAAGCGGGCGAGCACGTTGTCGTGGTCGGTGGGCATCTTCGATATCCACTGCCACGAGTCGTGGTGGACGTTGATCACGACGTAGAGGCCGTCGGCCAGCGCCCAGTCCACCACCTGCTTGACGCGGCTCATGTACGTGGCGTCGATGGTGTACGGGGCGCTGGCTGACTGGTGGTCGTTCCAGGTCACCGGGATACGGACGCTGCGGAAGCCCTGCGCGCGGATGGTGTCGAACAGATCCTTGGTGACCTTCGGGTTGCCCCAGGACGTCTCGTCCGGAATGGCGTCCAGGCTGTTGCCCAGGTTCCAGCTGGGCTGCATCGCCGCCACGGCGTCCTTGGCGGCGGCCGGAACCCTCACCGCCGACCGCGATGGCTCCCTGGTGCCGTCGGGCGCGGCGGACGCGCTGCCACCGGACAGCCCCAGGATGACGAGTAGCGCCAGCAGCAGGGCCGCCAGGCGTCCGGGACCCCGGTTCCGGTGGTGCGCGGGTTGCCGTATGTCCTTCACGTGCCGTTCCTTTCGGTCGGTCGTGCGGATGGTGATCCGACCCGTGGCGATCAGCCGCCACAGTCGGCCCTGCCTGTCCGTGCAGGTCCATGGGGCGGTGCCGGTTCAGCGGCTGATGGGCTCGTAGTCGAACCAGTCGAAATGGACGGTGCCGGCCGCGGCGTACATGCCGATGACGCGGCCGGTGAAGCCGCCGGCGACCTCGGTCGACAGGTAGCGGCCGTCGAGCGTCGCGAGCACGCTGAGGGTGCCGTCGGGCTGCTCGACACCGAAGGAGATGGCGTCGGGGCCGGTGCGGGCGTCGTGCGGAGGCGGCGGGTCGCCGATCATGAGGCCGAGGACCACAGGCCCGTCGGGTACGGGCTGTGCGGCCACCACCGTGCGCAGGGAGCCGACCCGCGCGACCACCCGCACCTCGCCCCCGGACACCTCGATGGCGTAGTGGTGCCGCTCGTCCAGCCGCACGGCCAGGCCGCCGCATCCCTCCGAGGGATCGACCAGGGTGCGCGCCCGGCACGACAGGTGCTGCTGGCGCCGGCCGGTGAAGACGACGTCGGGCTCGTCCAGGGAGCCGCCCCGCGCGCGCAGCGTCAGCCATCCGGGGCGCTCCTTGGTGGTGCAGTGCTCTGCCGGACGGTCACGCACAGAGATCCACAACGGCCGCAGTTCGCTCAGGTCGAAGTCGTCCCGCTGCTCCTCGACGGGGCCCGGGACAAGGGGCCAAGGGAGCTCCGGCAGGTCCAGCGCGACCTCGCCGACGACCGGCCAGCCGTCCACCCAGGTCACGGGCGCCAGAAAGGACTCGCGGCCGAGTACGTGCCAGCCGGGCGTGCCGCCGCCCGGCCGTACCCCGAGCAGCACCATCCACCACGAGCCGTCCGGGGCCTGGACCAGATCGGCGTGCCCGGTGTTCTGCACGGGATGGTCGGTGCTCCGGTGGGTGAGGATCGGGTTGGCCGGGCAGGGCTCGAACGGGCCGCTCGGCGTACGGCCGCGGGCGATCGCCACGCCGTGGCCGCGCTCGGTGCCCCCCACGGCGATGAGCAGGTACCAGTAGTCGCCGATCCGGTACAGATGCGGCGCCTCCGGCGCCTTGGCGCCGGGTGTGCCGGACCACAGCTTCTGCGGTGGTCCGTACGTCCGGCCGGTGTGCGGGTCGATGCGGACCTGTGCGATCCCGGCGACGGTGCACCAGCAGGTGCCGTCCTCGTCCCAGGCCAGGTCGGGATCGATGCCGGGCACGCCGGGGAGCCGGACGGGATCCGACCACGGTCCGGCCGGGTCCGTGGCGGTGACGACCAGGTTGCCACCGCCCTTGCTCACATTGGTCACGATCAGCCAGAAGCGTCCGTCGTGGTACCGGAGAGTGGGGGCGTAGATCCCGGCGGACGACGGCACGTCGGCCGCCAGACGCAGCTGGCTCGGCCGGTCCAGGGCATTGCCGATCTGCGTCCAGTGCACCAGGTCACGACTGTGGAAGACGGGCACACCGGGGAAGTACTCGAAGCTGGAGCAGACGACGTAGTAGTCCTCGCCCACCCGGCAGATGCTGGGATCGGGGTGGAAGCCGGGGATCACGGGGTTGGCGGGTCCGGTGTCTGACAAGTCACCAGGTCCTTTCGAGGTGTCGGGTGTCATGGCCTGCGCAGCACCGCGCAATCACCGGGTGGCAGCTCATGGGCCGTGGTGTCGGTGAGCAGGTCGTGGACGGGCTCCGGCAGGGGCACGGCGTCCGCGCCATGGTTGATCAGTACGTGCCAGCGGCGGCCGTCGGGCGCGTGCCGGGTGACGGCTTCCACACCGCCCGGCAGACCCGGTGCTTCCGGGCCGGCACCGGCCTCGTCGAGCAGTCGGCGGACCAGAGCGCCGTAGTCGGCGTCGTCGAGGCGAGTGGACAGATACCAGCCCTGTCCGGTTCCGAACCGGTGCCGGGTCAGCGCCGGGCTGCCGGCCAGCATGCCGTGGGTGTAGGCGGCGAGCGTCTCGGCACCCTTGGTGTGCAGGGACTCGCTCCAGACCGTGCCCAACGACCCGTCCGACAGGGCGATCCGTTCATCCGCCCGCAGCGGTCGGTGCTCCTCGACACGGACGCCCAGGGCGTCGCGCAGCGGGCCGGCGGGATAGCCGCCGAGCCGGGCCTGCATGCGGTCGTCGACGCATCCGTTCGCGTGCTGGACGAGGAGCGTCCCGCCGCCGGCGACATAGCGGCGCAGGTTCTCGGCGCCCGCGTCGGAGAGGAGGAACAGGGCCGGGGCGATGACGAGCGCGTAGCGGTTCAACTCGTGCTCGGGATGGGCGAAGTCGACCGTGACGCCGGCGTCCCACAACGCCCGGTGCGCTCGGCTCAGCTCCTTGTGGTAAGCGAGGCCGGCGGAGGGCAGACCGTCGACGCTCAACGCCCACCAGGCGTCCGCGTCGTGCAGGACGGCCACGGACGCGTCGACCGTCGAGCCCGCCAGCTCGCCGAGCCGGGCGACCGCCTCGCCGACCTGTGTGACCTCCCGGAAGATACGACTGTCGGGCCCCGCGTGCGGGACCATTGCCGAGTGCCATGTCTCGGCGCCGGCCCGGGACTGCCGCCACTGGAAGAAGAGGGCGCCCTCCGAGCCGCGCGCGATGTGGCCGAGGGTGTGGCGCAGGATCTCCCCGGGCTCCTTGCCGAGCACCCGGTCACCGTCGTAGACGGTGTTGGTGCCCTGTTCCATCAGCAGCCACGGAAGACCGCCGGCCAGGGAGCGGACGCGGTCGGCGTGGAAGGCGACGTCGGCGGCGGCGTCCAGACCCGGTGACCCCGGGTAGTGATCGGAGGAGACCACGTCGAGTTCGCGGGCCAGGGCCCACAGGTCCACGTTCTGGTAGGCGGGCAGCATCAGGTTGGTCGTCACCGGCCGGTCGCTGTGCGCGCGGATGGCGTCGCGCTGCTCGCGGAAGGCGGCGATTGTCTCGTCGGACCAGAAACGGCGGAAGTCCAGGGTCTGGCCCGGGTTCTTGTGCCACTGCGTCGCGCGTGGCGGCAGCACCTGCTCCCAGGAGGTGTAGCGCTGGCTCCAGAAGGCCGTTCCCCACGCCTCGTTGAGGGCGTCCAGCGAACCGTGGCGCGCGCGCAGCCACTCCCGGAAGGCCGCCGCGGCGTGCTCGCAGTAGCAGAGGGTGGCGTACTCGTTGTGCACGTGCCACAGCGCGAGGGCGGGGTGGTGGCCGTACCGTTCGGCCAGGGCGGAGGCGATCCGGCGGGCGGCGCTGCGGTAGGCGGGCGCGGCCAGGCAGTAGGTGTCGCGGCTGCCGTGGGTGAGGCGGGTGCCGTCGGGGGTGACCGGCAGTGCGTCGGGGTGGGTGAGGGTGAACCAGGGCGGCGGGGAGGCGGTCGGGGTGGCGAGGTCGACGGCCACGCCGTTCGCGTGCAGCCGCTCGATGTGGGCGTCGAGCCAGGCGAAGTCGTAGCGGCCCTCCTCCGGTTCGAGCAGGGCCCAGGAGAAAACGCCCACGGTGACCAGGTTGACCCTGGCCTTGCGCATGAGTGTGTCGTCCTCCTTCCAGACGGGCTCGTCCCACTGCTCGGGGTTGTAGTCCCCGCCGAAGGCGAGGCCGCCCAGGCGGTCGGTGATGCTGCGGGTGGTCATGGCTGCTTCTCCGGTACGGGAGTCAGGTCGTGCTCCGGCGGGTGGCCGGCACCGGCGCCGCCAGGAGGTGAAGGCCGACGGCCGACGCAGCCGTGGCGGGGGAGCGATTCCTATCACGCGGCGGGGAAGGGCGAGAGCGTCGAAGCGCTTCACCTGGACAGTGGAAAAGTAACCGACAGGTTTCGCGCGAAACAAGAGGCTTAGCTCGAAGAAAGTTTCTTTCCGCAGGTCCATTGACAGCCCGTCGCGCGCGGTGGCAGCGTCGATGCGCTTCGACATTCCGGCTCTCAGCCCGCCATCCACATCCGTCTGTTGAGGGGTCTGACTCGTGGGATCTCCCTCCCTTTCCGCCGCTGCCGTCCGGCTGCCGTTCCGTGATCCCGCGCTTCCCCTCGGGGAGCGCGTCGGCGACCTGCTGGACCGGCTCACACTGGACGAGCGGGTCGCGATGCTGCATCAGTACGTTCCGGCCGTCCCACGCCTGGGCATCGCCTCGTTCCGCACCGGAACGGAAGCGCTGCACGGGGTGGCCTGGCTGGGAGTGGCGACCGTATTTCCGCAGGCGGTGGGGCTGGGAGCCTCATGGGACGAGGATCTGGTGCGTGCCGTCGCCGAGGCGGTGGCGGTCGAAGTGCGCGCCTTCCACCGGCACCGGCCGACCCCGACCGGGTCCGGCACCAACGGCCTCCAGGCCTGGGCGCCGGTGGTGAACCTGCTGCGCGATCCGAGGTGGGGCCGCAACGAAGAGGGTTACTCCGAGGACCCGCTGCACACCGCACGCCTCGCCACCGCCTACTGCCAGGGCCTGGCCGGCGACCATCCCGACTTCCTGCGCGTCGCCCCGGTGCTCAAGCACTTCCTCGCCTACAACAACGAGACGGATCGCTGCGTCACCTCCTCCGGCCTGCGCCCCCGTGTGCTGCACGAGTACGACCTGGCCGCCTTCCGCCCGGTCGTCGCCTCCGGTGCGGCCACCGGCGCGATGGCCGCCTACAACCTGGTCAACGGCCGCCCCTGCCACGTCAGCCCGCTCATCGAGACGGAGCTGCGGACCTGGGCCCGGACCACCGGCCACGAGCTGTTCGTGGTCAGCGACGAGCAAGCGCCCTCCAACCTGGTGGAACTGGAGCACTACTTCGAGGACCACCCCACCTCCCACGCCGCCGCGCTGAAGGCCGGCATCGACAGCTTCACCGACCACCGCGAGGACAGCGCCACCGTGATCGGCCGACTGCGCGAGGCGCTGGAGCGCGGACTGATCGAAGAGGAGGACGTGAACCGGGCGGTGCGCCGCCAGCTGCAACTGCGGTTCCGCCTCGGAGAGTTCGACCCCGACCTCGACCCGTACGCCGCGATCGGCTCGGAGGTGATCGACAGCCCCGAGCACCGCGCCCTCGCCCTGCGTGCCGCGACCGAGTCCGTGGTGCTGCTCAAGAACGACGGGCTGCTGCCCCTGAACCCGAACCGCGCACCGCGGATCGCCGTCATCGGGCCACACGCCGACACCTTGTACGAGGACTGGTACAGCGGCACCCTGCCGTACCAGGTCGGCGTCGCGGCCGGCCTGCGCACCGCGCTCGGACAAGACCGCGGCGAGGTGACCTGTGTGCCGGGCGCCGCCCGGATCACGCTGCGATCCCGCACCACCGGCGAACCTCTGGGCGGAACCGCCTTCGACGCCGAGGAGTGGGGCGACGGCGTCCTCACCCTGCGCGACGCCGACACCGGCCGCTACCTCAGTCTCCAGGACGACGCCTCACTCGCCGCGGACCGGACGGTGCTCAAGACCTGGTTCATCAAGGAAACCTTCCGTCTGGAACCCGACCCGGGCGGCGACAACGACACCTTCCTGCTGCGCAACGTCTTCACCGGCCGCTACGCCGCCCTCGATCCCACCGACGGCCGGGTGCGCGTCACCGCCGATACCCCCGAGATGGCCGAGCGGTGGCAGCGCGAGCTGCTGCGCGACGGCGCGGCCGAGGCACGGGCCGCCGCGAAGGAGGCCGACGTGGCGATCGTCGTCCTCGGCAACCACCCGATGATCAACGGCCGTGAGACCGAGGACCGTACCGGAACCGGCCTGCCCCGGACACAGGAAACGCTGCTGCGCGCGGTCGCCGCCGTCCGCCCGGAGACCGCGCTGGTCGTCATGAGCAGTTACCCCTACGCCGTCGACTGGGCCGACACCCACCTGCCGGCCGTGCTGTGGACCTCCCACGGCGGACAGGAAACGGGCCGCGCCCTGGCCGCCGTCCTGCTCGGCGAAGCCGAGCCCGCCGGCCGGCTGCCACAGACCTGGTACCGGGGCGGCGACCCACTGCCGCACCCGCTCGACTACGACATCATCAAGGCGGGCTGGACGTACCAGTACCACCGGACAGCACCCCTCTATCCCTTCGGACACGGCCTGTCGTACACCGACTTCACCTGCCGTGACCTGCGGCTGTCCACGCCCGCCATGGCCCAGGGCGGCGCGGTGCACGTCTCGGTGACACTGACCAACACGGGCACGCGCTCCGGGAGCGAGGTGGTCCAGCTCTACGTCCGAGCGGTCGACGCCCGCTACGAAGCCCCCCGGCTCCGGCTCGCGGACTTCCGTAAGGTGCGGCTCCACTCGAGGGAGAGCCGGGAGGTGACCTTCGACCTGTCTGCCGAACGACTGGCGCACTGGGATGTCGCCGCGGGCGCCTTCACCGTCGATCCCGGCCGTTACGAGGTGCTCATCGCCCGCTCGGCCCAGGACATCGTCCTCAGCACGCCGCTCGTCGTCAGCGGTACCGCCCCCACGCCGCGCGAACTGGTGGGCCGACGTACTCTGGCCGTCGACTTCGACGACTACGCCGACATCACTCTTGTCGACGCCACCCGCGCCACGGGCGATGCCGTCACCCCAGCAGAACCCGCTCGCCCCGCGACCCTGCTGTTCCGCTCCGCGGATCTGACCGGTGCTTCGCAGTTCGAAGCCGAGGTCGCGCGCGAGGCCACCGGACCGGGTGAGGCGCGACTGGAGGCGCGGGCGGGAGACCAGCTCCTTGCGGAGTTCGCCGTACCGGTCACCGGCGGCCGCCACACCTGGACGACCGTGACCGCCGCGATGGCGGCGCGGAGCGACGGCCACCACGACCTGTGCCTCACCCTGCACGGCGACTTCCGGCTGGCTTCCTTCCGCTTCACCGCGCCCGACGGCCCTGCCACGTAAGGGCCTTGGACCGCAGGTCTTGACAGGCCCCCACGTCGGGCCTACGGTCGACAACCGACAGCCTGCCGTGAACGTTCACGGACGAGCCAGGAGGTGAACATGGCGAGGCGCGTCACGATCAACGATGTCGCCATGGCTGCGGGTGTGTCCCGGCAGACGGTCACACGCGCCCACAACGACCTGGGCGATATCAGCGAGGCCACCAAACGACGTGTTCTCGAGGTCAGTGCCCAGTTGGGTTACCGGCCCAACCGCTTCGCCCGCAACCTGGTCGGCCGACAGCGGCCCCGCGCTGCCGGCCTGCTGGTCGGTTCCTTCAGTAATCCGTACTACACGGAGATCGCGGGCGCCTTTCTCGCGGCCGCCGCCGAGCGCGGCTGGCAGGTGATGATGGCCTCGGGGGAGTCGGGGGACGAGACCGCCGCCGTCGAGATGCTGGCCGGACACGTCGACCTGTTCGTCGGGCATTTCAGGCTGTCCGGCGACGAACTGGCCGCGGCCGTGCAGGGTATTCCGACGATCCTGCTCGATGACCGCTGTTCGCGTCGTGGCTTTCACTCTGTCGAGATCGACCTGCGCGCGGGCGTCCGTCAGGCGATGGCCGCGCTCGAGACCAAGGGTGTTCGCCGGGTGGGAATGATCGACTCGTCCTATTCCCTGCGTGCGTCACCCACCTACTCGCCGACGCCGCGCCGGCGGTTCTTCGAGGAATTCGCCTTCGGCGCCCCGGAACCCGCGGTCGTGGTGGGGGAGGAGTCGATGGCCGGTGGCGGCCATGCCTTCCGCGCGCTCATGGCCCAGTATCCGGATGTCGACGGCGTCCTCGTATTCAACGACATGATGGCCATCGGTGCGCTCCAGGCCGCCCAGGCGCTGGGCATCGAGATCCCTGGCCGTATGAGGATCCTCGGTGTCGACGGCCTGACACTTGGTGAGGCAGTGCATCCGACGGTCAGCACCATCTCGCTCGACCGCGAGGCACTTGTCACCAGTGCTCTCGATATCGCCGACGCCCTTGCGGCGGGCAATTTCACCCACACCGAGTCGTTGCACCGCACCGTCATGCCGCGCCTGCTGTGGCGGGAATCGGCGTGACGCCACCCCGAATACATCGCTGAAACAAACAGCCGAGTGAACCACCGCCGCAGGCAGGATACGCCAGCGGCGTTTAATGCTCTGCCGTTACAAATTGATTCGGCAAACCCCGTTCTACGGCCGTGAACGGGGCTTTTGGCATGTGATCCGGCTGGCGAACCGGTGTTGAAATTTAACGTGCCGGCAACCTTGACAGCCGAGTTCGGCCTCCTTAGCGTGTGCTGCACGCTGCGGCCGTGAAGGTTCACGGCCCGTTGTGAGATGCAGCCGGCGGAGTCTTCGCGATTCGAATGACTCGTCAATTCATCAATACATTCAAAAGAATTCATGGACCGGATCTCGGCGGCCCGGGCCGCGCCGCTGACGTGGAAGGGACCGCAGCGTGAACCGCAAGGAACTGATCAACAGGAACTGGAAGTTCACCCACGGAGACCCCGAGGGCGCGACGCTGGAGGCCTTCGACGACAGTGACTGGTACGACGTGGGGCTGCCCCACTCGTTCGGGATCCCGTACTTCATGGAGACCGGCTTCTACGTCGGCCGCGGCGTGTACCGCCGCACCTTCGAACTCGCCGCGGAGGAGACGGGCAAGTTCGTCGCGCTGGAGTTCCACGGTGTCTTCCAGGATGCCGAGATCACGGTGAACGGTGTGCCGGTGGACCGCCATCTGGGCGGTTACACGGCCTTCATCGTGGATGTCTCCGAGGCCGTGCGCCCGGGGACGAACCAGCTCGCGGTCCGCGTGAGCAACGAGTGGAACCCACGGCTGGCGCCCAGGGCGGGAGAGCACGTCTTCAACGGCGGCATCTACCGCGATGTCTCCCTGATCATCGCCGAGCGGACGCGGATCGCCTGGTACGGCACGGGCGTGGTGACGCTCGGCGTCGGCACCGACGGCGCGGCGGTGGAGGTCACCACCGAGCTGGTGAACGAGACCGACGCGCCTTTCGATGGACTGCTGGCCGCGGAGGTGACCGGTCCCGGTACACGCCCCGTCGAGGCGGTCGCAGCGGTGAACCTCCCGCCCCGCTCGACCACGGTGCACCGGCAGCGTCTGGTCGTGGACGACGTACGCCTGTGGCGCCCGGACTCCCCACACCTCTACACCCTCAAGCAGACGCTGCGGACGAGCGAGGGCGCCGAATGCCACCGCACGGGTACCGAGTTCGGCATCCGCACCTTCGAGTTCACCGCGACCGACGGCTTTCACCTCAATGGGGAGCGGTTCGCGATCCACGGTGCCAACGTCCACCAGGACCACGCCGGATGGAGCGACGCCGTCACCCACTCCGGGATGCGCCGGGACGTCGCACTCATCAAGGAGGCCGGGATGAACTTCATCCGCGGCTCCCACTACCCCCACCACGACCAGTTCGCGACCGAGTGCGATCGACTCGGTGTCCTCTTCTGGTCCGAAGCGCCCTTCTGGGGCATCGGCGGAGCCAACTCCGAGGGGTTCTGGAACGCCAGCGCGTATCCGCCGGACGAGGCGGACCAGGCCGAGTTCGAGGACAGCTGCCTGCGTGCCATGGCGGAGATGATCAGGGTGAATCGCAATCACCCGAGCATCGTGGCCTGGAGCACCGGCAACGAGGTCTTCTTCAGCGACGAGCATGTGATCCCGGCAGCGAAGAAACTGACCCGGCGTCTGGTGGACCTCGCCCACGAACTCGATCCGACACGTCCCGCCGCGGTCGGCGGCGCACAGCGCCGGGGCTTCGACGAGCTGGGTGACCTGGCGGGATACAACGGCGACGGCGGTGAGCTGTACCTCAACCCGCCCTGGCCCAACATCGTCTCCGAGTACGGCAGCGTCGTCGAGGACCGGCCCGGCAGCTACACCCACCGCTTCCGCCACGGCAGCGAGAACGCATACGCGTGGCGCTCCGGAGTCGTCCTGTGGTGCGGCTTCCACCACGGCAGCATCGTGCCCGACATGGGGCGGATGGGCTTCGTCGACTACTACCGCCTTCCCCTGCGGTCCTGGTACTGGTATCGCCATCAGTTGAGAGGGATCGCGCCGCCCGCGTGGCCCGAGCCGGGCACGGCCACCGCGCTGAGGCTGACCGCCGACCGCACCATGGTGCTCACCGACGGCACCGACGACGCGCAGCTTGTCGTGGAGATCGTCGATGACACGGGCCGAGTGGTGGCGGACGAGCGCCCCGTGCGGATCGAGGTCGTCCAAGGTGGCGGTATCTTCCCCACCGGCACGTCGATCGAGCTCAACCCGGACAACAAGGGGCTGCTCGACGGCCGGGGCGCCATCGAGTTCCGCTCGTACCACGCCGGCCCCAACCGGCTGCGGGCGACCGCGGAAGGGCTTGCTCCCAGCGAGATCACGATCGAGGCGGTCGGCCCCGAGCCGTGGACGGGACAACACCGTAACTTCGCCCCCGGCCCACCGTCACGGGTCCACTTGCCCGAGACCCTCATGCCCCCCCAACTCTCCGAGATGCGACCCGCCTTCAGCAGCGGGGCCCGGCCGGACCGTCCCGCCCGTCTCGTCACCGACCACAGCGTCGACCACGGATGGATCAGCGCCACGGACGACCCGGGTGCCTGGCTGTCGGTCGACCTCGAAGGACTGTGGTCGATCACCACGATCCACGTCGAGTTCGGTGCCGGGCCCCAGGTGCCGTACGTCATCGAGCTCTCCGACGGCGGCCGGGACCTCGTGCCGCTGGCCGCCGGCACCACCGGGTCCACCACCGTGCGGCTGGAACCCGACAACACGCAGGCCCGCGCGGTCAGGGTGACCTTTCCGCAGGCGCCCATCGAAGTGATCAACATCCGGGTGCACGGTCACTGAGCGAGAACTGCCCTCAGAGCATCCGATCACGATCGGCAGTACATGCGATACATGTTCACGAAAGGCCAGTTCAATGAAGAACAGAAGAGTCCTGCCGCGGGTCGCCGCCTCGGCCACCGTGACAGCCATGGCGCTGGCCCTGACCGCCTGCGGCGGCAGTGGTTCCTCGGCGAGCGACGGTCTCACCGTCTGGTACGCGCCGGGCTCCGTGCCCAAGGCGTCCCTGGCGGTGCAGAAGAACTTCCCCGGCCTGAAGATCAAGCTGATCCCGACGCCCAACCTGGAAACCAAGCTGAAGACCACTTTGCAGACCGGCTCCGGACTGCCGGACGTGGTGGTCATCGGCAACCACATCAGTTCCTACGCCGACATCTCGACCAAGTTCGTCGACCTGAAGACCATGGGCGCAGACCCGAAGAAGGACTACGTCACCTGGAAGTGGACCAACGGCACCCTCCCCGACGGACGGGTGATCGGGTACCCGATCGACACGGGGCCGCAGGGGCTGTTCTACCGCAGCGACCTGTTCCGCAAGGCCGGCCTGCCCACCGACCCGGCCGCGGTCTCCAAGATGGCCTCCACCTGGGACGGCTACCGCACCATGGCCGAGAAGGCGAAGAAGGCCGGCTTCAAGGCGTGTGACGACGCCAACCAGGTCTACTTCCTGCAACTCGAGCAGAAGGGGCAGGGCAGCTTCGACACCTCCGGTAAGTACCTGGGGGACAACGCCTCGACCCGCAAGGCGTTCGACTACTCCGCCAAGCTGCTCTCCGACGGCCTGTGCACCAAGGCGGCGCCATACAGCACGGACTGGAACAGCTCGGTCGCGCAGAACGCTCTCGGCGGCTTCGTCGCCCCGGTGTACGAGGGTCCGCTGCTGGAGACCGCGGGCAGCCCCAAGGGGGTATGGCGGGTGGCCTACCCGCCCGGTGGCCCCGGCAGCAAGGGGGGCTCGTACATGTCGATCCTCAGCTCCAGCAAGCACCGGAAAGACGCGTACAAGGTCATCAAGTGGATGATGTCCCCGGCCAACCAGGCGTCGGGCTTCGACGACGGCCTGTTCCCCTCGGCCCTCGCTGCGTACAAGAGCCCGGAGCTGAACGCAGCGCAGCCGTTCTACGGCGGTCAGTCGACGGGGGTGGTGTTCGCGAAGGTCGCCCAGGAGTCGCCGACGGTCCCGGTCACACCGCAGGACGGGGTCGTGGAGGGCGCTCTCGTGGACGCACTCAAGTCGGTGGCGCAGGGCAAGGCCTCCGCTGACGAAGCCTGGAAGTCCGCACAGGCCCAGATCGCCAAGGAACTGAAGCGGTGACGAAGGTCGTGGACACGAGCATGGGCGCGTCGGTCCCGGCGCGACCCACTGCCCGCCGGCCGACGGCGGACGGGCCCCGGCCCGCTCCCGGCCCGTCCCGGCCCCGGCGCTGGCGGTCCTATCTGGCCAGCTATCTCGCCATCTCCCCGTTCTTCGTGCTCTTCGCGGTGTTCGGAGTGTTTCCGCTCGGCATCGCGGCCTATCTCAGCTTGCACACGTGGGACGGCATCGGGACGATGCACTACGTCGGATTCGAGCAGTTCCACCGGCTGCTCGAGGACTCCCAGTTCTGGCAGTCGCTGGTCACCACGATCGAAATCTTCGCCATGTCCCAGGCGCCGATGGTGGTGGCGGCACTGGTCGCGGCCTTCGTGCTGAGCAGCGACCGGCTGCGCTTCCGCGGTGTCTACCAGACGGTCTACTTCCTGCCCCAGGTCACGTCGATCGTCGTGATCGCGATCGTGTTCCAGTCCCTGTTCGGCGGCAACTTCGGGATGATCAACCGGCTGCTGGTCGCTGTCGGTCTGCCTTCGGTGGACTGGATGGCGAGCACCTGGGGTGCCAACACGGTGATCGCTCTGATGATCATCTGGCGTGGCTTCGGCTATCTGGTCATCTTCTTCATGGCGGGCATGGCCACGATTCCCCCCGAACTGTACGAGGCGGCGGAACTCGACGGGGCGGGGGGCCCGCGGAAGCTGTGGTCGATCACCCTGCCGATGATGCGCCCCACCGTCGTGTTCGCGCTCCTGACCGGCATCGTCGGCGGCCTCCAGGTCTTCACCGAACCCCAGATCCTGGACGTCAGCGGCACGTCCGTACCCGGGATGACCATGATGCTGTTGCAGTACCAGTACCTCGGACAGTCGCCGAGCGCGAGCGTGGGCGCCGATCTGGGCTACGCCAGCGCGATCGGCTGGGCCGTGTTCGCCCTCGTCACTCTGGCCTCGCTGGGCACTCTGCTCATGCGGCGCGTCACCGGACACAAGGAGGTGATCTGACATGAGCGCCGATGTGCAGGAAACGGGCCGTGGCACCTACCCGGTGCGGAAACGCGGCGGCGGACGCCGACCACAGGTCGGCAAGCACCTCCTGCTGCTGTGCGCCGCCCTGGTCAGCCTGTTTCCCTTCTACTGGCTGCTCATCATGGCGACGAGCTCCAGTGGTGAGGTCTTCAAATTCCCGCCCCGGCTGATCCCGGGAACGAGGCTCTTCGAGAATCTGGGGAAGGTGTCCGACGCGGTCCCACTGGGCGCCACGTTCGTCAACTCGCTGGTGGTCGCCGTGAGTGCGGTCGTCCTGACGGGCTTCCTGTGCTCGCTCGGCGGGTTCGTGTTCGCCAGAATGCGTTTCCCCGGCCGTGACAAGCTGTTCGGATGCGTGCTGGCGACACTCGTCTTCCCGACGGGCGTGAGTCTGGCGCCCTCCCTCCAGATCTACTCGCACCTCGGCTGGATCAACACCTTCCTGCCGTTGATCGTGCCGGGCGCCGCTTCGGCCTTCGGGCTCTTCTGGATGCGCCAGTATGCGGTCTCCGCGATCCCGTACGAGCTGATCGAGGCGGCGAGACTGGACGGCTGTGGCCTGCTCCGCATGTACTGGCACGTCGCGCTGCCCGCCATGCGGCCCGCCATAGCCTCGTTCGGGATCTTCACCTTCATGTGGAGCTGGAACGACTATCTCTGGCCGTTGCTGGTTCTGAACGATTCGCAGAAGTACACCGTGCCCGTCGCCCTCGCGCAGCTGAAGGGGGCCTACGGCAACATCGACTACAGCGTCGTCACGGCGGGCACGCTGGTCGGTGCCATTCCGCTCATCGTGCTCTTCCTGTTCGTCCGGAAGTGGATCTTCCGCAACATGGTCGCCGGCGCCGTCAAGTAGGCGTGGGCCGCGTGACCTCCGGTGCTCATGCACCCGCCCTACGTGGCAACTGGGCGGTCGCGTAACGGGCCATCGCCACCGGACACCGTCACCGAGAAAGAACGACAAAATGCGACGTCACACCATCCAACTGACCGAGCCGGCGACGGCGTTCCACGACAGTTTTCTGATCGGCAACGGATCACTGGGCGGGACACTGCGCGGAGCCGTGGGAACCGAGCGCATCGACCTGAACCTCGACAGCCTGTGGTCGGGCGGCCCGGTGACCGCTGAGAACACCGGGTCACCGGCCGACCTGCTCCCGCAACTGCGCGAGGCCATCCGGGCCGAGGACAACGTCCGGGCCGAGAAGCTGGCACAGGCCATGATGGGACCTGGCTGGACCGAGTCCTACCAGCCCCTCGGATGGCTCGAATGGCACTACGCCGACACGTCGGACGCCACCGGATACCACCGTCGGCTGAACCTGGCCGACGCGGTGGCCACCACCGGCTACGGGCCCGCCGGAGCGGAGGCCGAGATGTCGAGCTTCGTCTCGGCCCCCGACAACGTGCTCGTGGTCACGGTGACCGGGCCCGGTGCCGCCTCGCACCCTGTCCTGCCCACCTTCGTCTCCCCCCACCCGGTCACCACCGCCACCCCGCGACCGGGCCTGCTCGTGGCCACCGGCCGGGTGCCGGCCCGGGTGCTGCCCAACTACGTCGACGAGGAGCCCGCGGTCGTCTACGGCGAGGACGAGCCCGACGGTGCCGGCACCGTGGCCGCCGGCGCCGGGTTCGCGGTAGCGGTGGCGGTCGAGCGAACGGGACCGGAGGAACTACGCCTGATCGCCGCAGCCGCCGGCGGGTTCCGTGGCTACGACCGGCGGCCCGGCGCCGACCTCGCCGCCCTCGCACGCTCGGCGGAAGAGACGGTGACCCGAGCCCTGACCCGCACTGCCGAACAGCTCGTCCAGCGCCATGTCCAGGACTACCGGAGCTACTTCGACCGCGTCGACCTCGACCTGTCGGCGTCACCCGCCGCGGACCACGGCGACCCGGCACGGGCCGAACTCCTCTTCCACTTCGGCCGCTACCTGCTGATCTCCAGCTCCCGCCCGGGCACTCAGGCCGCCAATCTCCAGGGAATCTGGAACATCGACGTCCGCCCCGGCTGGAGCGCGAACTACACCACCAACATCAACGTCGAGATGAACTACTGGGCCGCCGAGAGCACGGCCCTACAGGACGTGCACGGCCCGATGCTCACGCTCGCCGGCGACCTCGCCGAGAGCGGCACGGACACCGCCGCGCGGTACTACGGCGCCGCGGGCGCAGTGGTCCACCACAACACCGACATCTGGCGGTTCTCCACACCCGTCAAGGGCGATACCCAGTGGGCCACCTGGCCGACGGGCCTGTACTGGCTGGCCGCGCACGTGTGGGACCACTACGAGTACGGCGGAAACGATGACTTCGGCGCGGGGTCCGCCCTGCGTGTGCACCGCTCGGCCGCCCTGTTCGCGCTCGACATGCTCGTACCCGACGACGACGGCTTGCTCGTCACGAGCCCCTCCACGTCACCCGAACACCGCTTCGTCCTCCCCCCGGCGCCGCGGGGGTCCGCGGTTTCCGAGGGAACGACGATGGATCAGGAACTGGTCCATGAGGTGCTCTCCCGGTACGTCACTTTGGCCGAACGCTTCGGACGTGGTGACGACGACGGGCTGCTTGCCCGCGCCCGACACGCGCTGGGTGTCCTGCGTCTGCCCGGCATCGGCGCGAGCGGTGAACTGCTCGAGTGGAAGGACGAGCGGCCTGGTTCGGAGCCGGGCCACCGCCATCTGTCCCACCTCTACGGCATCCACCCCGGGACGCGTATCACCGAGGGTGGCACTCCCGAGGTGTTCGCGGCAGCCAGGAAGGCTCTCGCGACCAGGCTCCAGCACGGCAGCGGATACACCGGCTGGAGCCAGGCTTGGATCCTGTGCCTTGCCGCGCGACTGAGGGACACCGGGCTGGCCGAGCGTTCCCTCGACGTCCTGCTGAACGACCTGACGTCGTGGTCCCTTCTGGACCTGCACCCGCACTCGGAGTGGCCGGGCGGCTACATCTTCCAGATCGACGGCAATCTCGGCGCCGTCGCGGGCATCGTGGAACTGCTGGTGCAGAGCCACGAGGGAGCCGTCAGCCTGCTGAAGACGCTCCCGCGTGGCTGGCGGAGCGGTCACGTGGCCGGTATCCGCTGTCGTGGCGGACTGACCGTCGATGTGGACTGGGACGCGGGAGAACTGACCACCGCCACGATTCGCACGGGCTCCTCGGGCCCCGTCGTCGTGGAGATCCCGGCCACCGGGGGCGACCTCACCGTCACGGACGCGGCGGGTGATCCGGTCGATGCCTTCGACACACCATGTGCGGTGCCCGGACGCCGTCGCCTCACGTGGGACGGACGTGCCGCTTCGTACTACCGGCTCGTGAGCCAAGGGGGCCGGAGCTGAAGCTTCCCCTTGATCGTGGACCGGAGACTGGATGTGAGATTCCAGAGGAAGCAGTGCCAGGTGGGCAGTCAGTACTCGAAGCGGTATTTCGAGGAGCTCAAGTGGGACGCGATCGCGGTGGCCCGCTCCTCCAGCAAGACGATCACCGAGATCGTGCGGGATCTGGGGGTGAGCCGGCAGGCCCGGCCAGCCCGGAGCACCGGCCGGACCGGTTCCTGCTTCTACTCAAGGAAGAGATCGGTACCCGCGACAGCGGTTCCGCAACGAGAGGCTGATCTTGAGGATCTGAGCACGGAGTCACCGTGTGATGATGAGGCACTACCTACCGGAGGTCCAGCGGGATGCGGTCGCTGTACACCTCGCGGCCGGGGCTGGCGCCGCACTGCGGTCGCGAGGGTGGGCCGACAGACCGGCGACGCCCGGCGCGCCGCGCGGATTCGGACGATCCACCGGGACTCCGACGGGACCTACGGCGTTAGTGTGTGGCGGTTGACGTCGGCCGCACGGAACGCGATGTGACCCCGCAGCGCCTTCTCCCCGGCCGGCGGTATCGCTTCCTCCTTCGCGTCGCGAACTCCGACTCGCTGGACGGCTCGTGCTCCCGTGCTCGCGGGGATGGTCCCCTGGGTGCGCGCGACCGTAGAAGCGATGGTGGCTGCCCCCCGCGCCCGTCACCTGCCACCCGTCTTACGTCGCCAACGGCCGGTCACCCCGGGCACTCTGCTGGCCTGGCACCGCCGTCTGGTGCGCTGGAAATGGCGCCAGACCCCAACCGGACCCGGCCGACCACCGCTGCCGGAAGAGACAGTCGTGCTCATCCAGCGCCTGGCGAGAGAGAACCCGACCTGGGGGTACGTCAGGATCCAGGGTGAACTGCGACGGCTTGGTCATCGGGCCGCCGCCGCAACTATCCGGCGCGTTCTGCGCCGTTCCGGCCTGCCACCCGCACCGCAGCGCGCCTCCCTACAGACCTGGGGGGGGGCAGACCCGCTCGCTATGTATCAACCGCAACGACTGCGGCTGAAGTGTCAGCGGCCAGTCCGGGATCCCCATGTACGGCCAGTTGAGATGTCACTCTCGGTTTCGGATTGACCGGTTCCTGATGTGGCCGGTCACGTACAGGTGGACGCGATGGGATGCCGGCCAGGTCGGTACCGGGGACAGGCGATCAACTGTCTGCGCAGGCGTCTTGGCCGACGAGTTGTGCCACGCGCTCCATGCAGCGGATCCGGGCAGGAGAGAAGTCGTAGGGCATCTTGGTGATCGCCTCCGAGGCGCCCATCTGCGTGTCCTCCTGCTCTGCCAGGTCGGCGTCGTAGGTCTCGAAGAGCTCGTCATCGGCCGTGTCCAGCCCGGCTGCCGTGATGGCCTGTACGAGGGCCATGTGGTGGGTGTATCGCTGTACCGCGATTTCCTCGACGCGCGGGTCATCGGGGTCGACGCCGTCGTCGAGGGCGGCCTCAGCCTCGTCGAGACGGTCCTCCTCGGCCCGTAGGTCGGGATGGGTGGCCAGCACGATGTACACGCTGGCCTGTAGTGCGGAGCCGAGCGGACCGAAGATCCGTTCCGTGACCAGCAGGGCCTCCATGTCGGAGGCGCGCAATGCGCCAGGGGGCAGGTGGCTGAGCCGATCCGTCACCAGTTCGGAGAGCAGGCCCTGCGGGCTGCCCACAGCCCGCAGGCGCCTGACGGCCGCGCGCTGACGTTTGATGTCGGCCTCCTGGGCAGCCAGGGATTCCTCCAGCCGGCCCAGGGTCTCCTCGATGTCCCCGGATTCGTCGAAGGCAGCTCGCATGTCGTCCAGACTGATGCCGACCTCCGCCATTCTGCGGATCCACAACAGGCGGATCATGTCGTCGTAGCCGTAGCGGCGGCGGCCGTCTCCACCGCGCTCGGGTTCCGGCAGCAGACCGATCTGGTGGTAGTGGCGGATAGCGCGTGGGGTGATCCCGGCGAAGGCAGCGGCAGCGCCGATCTTGACCTGGCGGGGCGGTGTGACGGAGGGGTACATCGCAGACGGAGCCTTTCGTGCTGTGGTGCCTCAACGACACCACATGCCGCTACGGCAGGTGCAACAACACACCACCCGGGTTCCACCGACCGCGAGGCCCTGGCCACTGCCGGAACCGATCACTGTGACGAGGCATCCCGCATCCCACTGGCAGACCTCTGCACCCTCATCCGCCAGCCGTTGTGTGCGAGCCCTCCGCGCCGCCCACCTCACCACCGCCCACCGCGACGGCAAGACCGTCTGGCACTCCTGCACCCCACTGGGGCTCGGATTCCTCACCGGCTCTCCCAGCACCACAAAAACCTGACTGCCTCGGGCACGGCGAGGTAGTAGCTCTCGATGTCGCGCCCGTCGGGCACCGATGTCGGTTCGTCCTCGCGCCACGGTCCGAGCCGCACAAGCAGCTCGTTGCGACCGCGCCTGAGCGCACCGCCGAGGCGCGTCGCTGCTCGTTGCGGTGATCCTCGACGCGCTGGGTGAACAGCTTCAGCGCCGCGACTTCACCGACGTCGCCGAACTCGCGGTAGGGGCCGATGCCAAGTGTGACAGCGTTGGCCTCTTGCTCGATCGCATCCTGTGCCGTTCGGAAACTCGTCGTTCCCGGTCAGGCGGCGTATCTGTACTCGTTGATCACGCCGCCCACGAGCCTGGTGGGGGCGATGACCGTTGCAATGCCGGGGTAAGCATCGAGGACCTGCCGAGCGTGCGTCTCGTTCCAGATCAAGAGGTGGTCGAGGGCCTCGCGGCGCAGGGTGCCGATGACACGTTCGCAGTGCGCGTTCATCCGTGGGGACCGTGGCGCGGTCCTCATGACCTGGATGTCGTCGGCTTTGAAGACCGCGTCGAAGGACTCGGTGTACTTCGCGTCCCGGTCGCGGAGCAGGAAACGCAGCGAGTCCACCCGAACACCCAACTCGACGGCGAGGTTTCTTGCCTGCTGCACCGTGTGCCGTTCAGAAATGCGTCGCTGCTGCTCATAGGGGGCTGGCGAGACCGGGGATGTTGGGAACACGCCGGGGTGATCGTCTCGCTGGTGTATCAGGTGACGCGGAAGCTGTTGTCGGTTCCGGCGGTGCTGCTGCGTCGGCAGGCGGCCCAGGATGCTGAACTGCTGGCGCTCCGTCATGAGAATGCGGTGCGGCGCAGGCAGCTTGCGGGCCGGGTGCGGTTCGAGCAGGCGGACCGGCTCTGGTTCGCGGTTCTGTCCTCGCTGATACCCCGGTGGCGCTGGACGCGGGTTTTCCCGGTGACTCCGGGGACCCTGCTCGCATGGCACCGAAGGCTTGTTGCACGCAGATGGGACTACAGCAAGTGCCGGAGCAGCCCTGGGCGGCCGCCTACCGCGAATGTGGTAAAGGATCTGGTGGTGCGGTTGGCTCGGGAGAATCCGCGCTGGGGCTGCCGCAGGATCCAGGGCGGGCTCACGCGGTTGGGGTATGAGATCGGCGCCTCGACGGTCTGGGAGATCCTGACGGCGTCCGGCATCGGCCCGGCTCCCCGCCGCGGCGGGCCGGCGTGGCGTGAGTTCCTCACAGCACAGGCCGATTCCATCATCGCCTGCGACTTCCTCCATATCGACCTGGTGGACCTGCGCCGGGTCTACGCGCTGGTCTTCCTTGAGCACGGCACGCGTCGGCTGCACGTCGCTGGGGTGATCGCACACCCGACCGCGCGGTGGACGGTTCAGCAGGCTCGCAACCTTGTCGTCGAAATGGGCGTGCGTTTCGAGTCGCTGCGCGTCTTGATCCGCGACCGGGACGGCACATACAGCGAGTCCTTCGACGCGGTCTTCGCGGCCGAGGACGTCGAAACCGTGAAGACCGCACCACGGACCCCGCGGATGAACGCACACTGGCGAGAGAGTCATTGGGACGTTACGGCGTGAGGCCCTCGACCACGTGCTGATCTGGAATGAGGCCCACGCTCGACGCGTTCTCGAGACCTGTGCCGGGCACTACAACGGGCATCGCCCGCATCAGCCCCGAGGGCGACTACCTCCCCTCGCCGACGACCGGACCGCGCCGTTGACCGACCTGGGCACCAGGCGATGGCTAGTCCGCACTCGTGTCCTTGGCGGCCTGATCAACGAGTACAGGTACACGGCCTGACCTGCCGCGACGGGTTCCTGAACGGCACAGGCTTGACGCCTTGTGGTTCCGGAGCGGCAGCGCGGGCAAGCGCCGGATTACCGATGAGGCGCTTGCCTTCGGCAGGATGGGCGCATGACCGAGATCCGCACATCCCGTCTCCTCCTACGCCGCTGGCACGACGACGACCTCGCGCCGATGGCGGACATCAACGCGGACCCGCGGGCTATGCGCTGGATCGACGACGGTTCGGTGCGCGACCTGGACCACACGGTGGAGGCCATCGAGCGATGGGAGGAGGAGTGGGACGAGGAGGGCTTCGGCCTCTTCGCCGTCGAGCTGCTGGCCTCGGGCGAATTGATCGGCTTCACGGGACTGTCCGTGCCCGAGTTCCTGCCGGAGGCGATGCCCGCCGTGGCGATCAGCTGGCGGCTCGGCTCACAGTTCTGGGGCCAGGGATACGCGTCCGAAGCCGCGCATGCCACACTGGAGTTCGCGCTCCAGGACCGCGGCCTGGACCGCGTCATCAGCATCAACCAGGTGGGGGACAACGCCTCCGAGAACGTCATCCGTAAGCTCGGCATGGTGTCCGAGCGGGAGACGGCGCACCCGGTGTACGGCTACCCGCTGCGCGTTCACGCCATTGATCTCACCGAGTTCCAGGCGTGAACCGGCCGAGCTGTCGATCATCACAAGACAGCCGACCACTGTCCCTACGTCCCTGAGCGCATTGATCGCGACAGTGCGGACATCGAGGGACGGACGGTGTCTTCCCGTCGCTGACCCACGCTTTCACGGAACTGCGGCCAGAGCCGTGAAATCGGCCAATATCGCTCTTCATGCCCCACTCGGTTGCCGTCGGCAACGGGAGCCGGGGCCACCCGCCTGTGGAGTGTGCGGGCCGTGACGAGCGGTCGTGAGATGTCTTCGGCGGCGCTGCGCGCTGGGCTTCGCCCGCCCTGGACAGCTCGACGCGCCCCCAGACCTGGCCGGCTACGGGGCGGACCCTCCGCTGTGGTGCCCGACCTCAGGCAGGCGCGGGCGGCTGGGGTTACGAGCGCGTCGTGCGCCCGCCGGGCGGCGTCGCCGACCGCGACCCGGTTCCCGACGGGATGGCACCGAGGGCGCTGGAGGCGGCGACGACGTCGACGGCGAGAACGGCGTACCGACGAAATGGGGCTGTGTGGGTAACGAAACGCAGTCCGTCGTCGGCCGGACGATTGGGCTGACACCGATCCCACCGAAGGCGGCTCCCGTGTGCGGGAACTTCTGCGTATCTGCGCGGGATACACGCCCTGCTGGACTTGCCGGCCCACGATGCCAGCGCATTGCGTCGGTGGCCCTATCGCCCATGTGCATCGACGCGTAGTACCGCTGGCGAGCTTCCTTGACGTCCTCCGGGAAGGCGTCCACCAGGCCGAAGTCGGTGATCGAGTTGTCGAGCTTCTCAATCGCCGTGTGCACTCTGGAGGTTCGCCGCGGTCTCAGTCTCGGGCAGTGCGGCCTCGCGCCGATGGTCGGCGGCTCCTTACTCTCCCCCGTCGGCGGAACGGAGCTGGAAGTCGACGACGACGCAACCAACCTGTCCGTCGTCGGTGCGGCCGATCCAGACGGGGTAGGCCCCGTCACCCCGGCCGGCACGGAAGGCGATGAGGTTCGGCTCGGGCTCCGTGCTGGGCAGTTCGACGGTGAAATGGCTGTCGAGGGGTATGAACAGGTCCTCGTCCAGCTGGTCTTCGATCCGTGCGCGCCTGTGTCACCGACTCCGAGCCCGTCTCGCCCTGGTCCGCCGTGGACCGCATGTCCACCGTCACCCGGTTCTGCGCCTGGTGCCTGGAGGAGTTCCTCCCCCTGGACCGCGAAACGCTGTTCACCCCCGACACTGTCGAACGCTACGTTCTGACCGGTATGCGGGATCTGCAGGCCTCATGCCGGCGCACGCATCGCTCCCAGCTGTCCGCCATCGGCCGCACGATCACCCGCCGTGCACCCTGGCCACCTGCCAGGACTGGGCTGGCCCGCAACCGGCTGGCCACCCCCTACACCCCCGCCCAGGTCGCCGGATACCTGGAAGCAGCCGGGCAGCAATCCACACCAGTGCGCACCAGGGCGGCGTTCGGGCTCCTCGCCGCAGGGCTCGGTGCCGGACTCATGCCCGGCGAACACCTCACCATCACCGGCCGCTCCCTGGCCACCACCGAGCGCGGTACCACCGTGCTGAGCATCGCCGGTATCCGGCCGCGCGCCATCCCCGTGCTCGCCGCGTACGCACCCCTGCTGCACACCCTCGCCGCCCGCCATCCCGGCGAGCCACTGATCGGCCCGACCCACAACACCGACAAGAACCGCCTCAACCACCTCCTCCCATCAAGGCTCTGACCGGCTACGACCCCTGGGACGCCCTGCAGCGTTCCACCCTGGAGACGGCGGCGACGGGGGCACCTCTGCTCGGCTGGCCGGAAGCGCCGCTGTAGACGCCTTCCCGCACCGTTCGGTTCCCGCGTTAACGGGACGTCAGGGGTGCATAAAGATTGCCGGAATCCGGCAATGTGCGGCCGTGCCTCCAGGTGCCAGCATGACGGGGCCCGAAGACGAGGAACGGGGGTGGCATGTTGCTGAGTTCTTGTGGCCCGCGCTGGGGTTCCCGGCCGTCCTGTTCAGCTTCGCGCTCCTCGTCGTCGCCGGTTACTGGCTGGTGGTGCTGATCGGGGGAGCCGGCGGCGTGGACGCTTTTGACGGGGGCGATGGCGTCCACGCCGACGTGGCGGGCCTTCCGGTCACCATCATCGTCTCGACGGGCGTGGTCATTTCCTGGTTCGTGAGCCTGATCGGTACGGTGCTGATCGGCTGGCCCTGGCTGCGCGCCGCAGTACTCCCCGCCGCGCTGGGCGCGGCCTGGGTCGGTGTCCGCCTCCAGCGACGCCTGGCCGCCCGGCTGCCGTCCTGAGCACCTCAGGGGACTTGAAGCAGTCGTTCACGAAGCGTGACGACCCAATCCCTGCCCGAAGGGTCATGGCGGGGGCCCGCAACGTGCCCATGGCCAGCGCTGGGCACGGCACCTGATATGCAGCGATCTTGCTTACTGAGGCAACTTTGGGGGACTCATGCCGCAAGTTGACGATGACGACTACGAGCCGGTCTTCAAGAAGAGCAACTGGGGTACAAGCCGGTACGTCTACAACCCCAACAACCCCGTAGGGATGGCCTTGATCATCTTGAGCCTTGTCTTCGCGCTCGTGATGATGTTCCTGATGGAGGAGCGGAAGGGCCCCTTCGAGCCCCCGAAGGAGACGCCCTGGAGCCCGCAGATCGATGACAATCCCACCTATCCGTGGGACGAGGACCCATACGCGACGCCTCCCGACGGCACGACGCCGATGCCAAGCCCTACCCCCTGAACACTCAGCGGGGCGGCCAATCGGTATCCCCGCAGTTCCGATGCCCGGTGGCTGGGGCCGACGGCGTCCGAGCCTTTGGGATTGTCCGTGTGTCGGATCTGCCTGAAGGGTGTCCTTATTGCCGTACGGTGGTTGACCTGGGGCTTTGCCATCGCCCAAGTATGGGCATGATCTCTGATCGTGGGTCTGCGACTGCTCTACCTGATCTCCTGCCGACTCCTGGGCTGCTTCCTGTGCTGGGTCGATCGACCGCGGCGAACAACGCTGAGATCCTTGCTCTCCGCCATGAGGTCGCTGCGCTTCGCCAGCAGGTGGAGCGGCCGCGGCTCTCGTGGGCTGACCGTGCCGTGCTCTCTGCCCTCTGCTCTCGCCCGGTACCTGCCACCTGTCTTACGTCGCCATCGGCTGGTCACCCCGGGCACCCTGCTGACCTGGCACCGTCGTCCGGTGCGCTGGAAATAGCGACAGGCACCAGCCAGGCCCGGTCGGCCACCGTTACCGGAAGAGACGGTCGTGCTCATCCAGCGCATGGCGAGAGAGAACCCGGCCTGGGGGTACGTCAGGATCCAGGGCGAACTGCGACGGCTCGGTCATCGGGTCGCCGCCTCCACCATCCGGCGCGTTCTGCGCCGCTCCGGCCTGCCGCCCGCACCGCAGCGCGCCTCCCAGCAGACCTGGCGTACTTTCCTCCGAGCCCAGGCCCACACGCTGCTCGCCTGCGACTTCATGCACGTGGAGACCGTCTTCCTCAAACGTCTCTACGTCTTCTTCGTCATGGAGATGCACCCTGCACGTTCAGGTCCTGGGTGTCACCGCCCGTCCCACCGGCGCATGGGTCGCCCAACTCGCCCGCAACCTGCTCATAGATGTCGAGGAGAGGGCTGGGTGCTTCCGGTTCCTCATCCGCGACCGGGACAGCAAGTTCACCGCAGCATTCGACGCCGTCTTCACCGGCAACGACACAGCCGTCATCCCGACGCCGCCGCAAAGCCCACGGTCCAACGCGTTCGCCGAACGATGGATACGCACAGCCCGCACCGAATGCACCGACCGACTCCTCATCACCAGCGAACGACACCTGCACACCGTCCTCACCATGTGCGCCGAGCACGACAACGCCAGACGAGCCCACCGCAGCCCCGACCTACGTGCCCCAGACGACGACCCGCACATCATCCCCCTGCCCGCCGCCACGGTCAGGCGCACGCAGATACTCGGCGGACTGCTCAACGAGTACCACACCGCGCCACCCCGACCGTCTCACCATCTACAGGAAACGCCCAGCTCAGCAGCCTGATCGGAGTATTGACACCCTTCAGGCGTTTGACAAGGTCGCGGTGCCAACGCAGCACCGTGTCGGGGCGGACGAGTAGCCGTAATCTTCGCAGGACATGCAGTGGCAGCCGGTGCAGCAGCGCTGCCAGGTACGCTCGATCGCTCGGCGTGAACCGAATCTTGTTCTTGCCGAGTTGGCGTTCCAGCACGGTGATCTGGTGGCGCAGGGCGGGGCTGATGAGATCGGGCAAGACGTCGGGGCCCGCCTCCTGACGGAAGCAGGCCCCGACGCAATCATCCGCTCCGGGTCGGTCGAACTGTCAGGCGACCTGAGGTGCAGGCGGATCCAGGAGGTGATGGACGCCCAGCGGGTCGACGCCGTCCTTCAGTACCTCCTCGAGACCCGGGTGATCTTGGTCGTGAACCCGTCTACCAGGGGCTTCACTTATCTGTCACGGCAACTGCCGAACCAGCACGGCAGGTTGGAAAGGGCTCAGTGGATCCGGGGTGAGTCAGCGCACCAGGCAAGGGGGGCTCTCACAGTACCTGTATCACCAGGGTCTCCCAGACGTCCAGAACGCCTGTCAACCTGGTTGAGTCGAAAGCGCCGACAACACTCCATGGACACGCACTGCAGCTTTACCCCCATCAGTTCAATTCAGCTGCCCCGAATGCGCGACCATGTCGGCGATTTCTTCCACGAACGAAGGGACGGAGACCAATGGCGGACAACCAATTCACCACTCGCACAGAACTTTTCGATCTGAGTGGGAAGTACGCCCTTGTCACTGGCGGCACCAGGGGCATTGGGATGATGATAGCGCGCGGCCTTCTCCAGGCGGGCGCCCGCGTCGTCATCAGCTCACGCAAGGCAGACGCGTGCGCGGAGGCACAGCATCTACTGTCTGAATTCGGCGACGTTCAAGCAATCCCCGCCGACCTGTCCAGGCACGACGAGTGTCAGCGCCTCGCTGATCTTGTCATGGCCGACTCGGAACGCCTGGACATCCTTGTCAACAACGCGGGAGCGATGTGGCGCGAGCCGCTGGCGACGTTCCCGGACGAGGCCTGGGACGCAGTGATCGACCTCAACCTCAAGTCGCCGTTCTGGCTGGTGCAGGCGCTGCTCCCCGCACTTCGCAGGGCGGGCACCGCCGATGATCCCGCGCGGATCATTAACATCGGCAGTATCGCCGCCATCCACGTCGCCCAGGCGCCCAACTACTCGTACGCCAGCAGCAAAGCGGCACTCCATCAACTCACCAGAGTGCTTGCCAGGGAGCTGGGCCCACAGCACGTCACGGTGAACGCGGTAGCACCGGGAGTGTTCCCGTCGCAGATGATGGCGTCCACGCTCGATGCCATCGGCGACAAGATCGCGGCGGCGGCCCCTCTGCGCCGGCTCGGCCGCGACGACGACATGGCGGGTATCGCCGTGTTTCTCGCTAGCCGGGCTGGGTCCTACCTCACGGGCACCATCATCCCGGTAGACGGCGGCACCGCGACGACCGCAACGGGTACCCCCTAGACTGCGGGACGGGCTTACGGTGAGGGGATGGCCACGATGGATCTACGCACCGAGATCCGGGAGTTTCTCAGCTCGCGTCGCGCCCGCATCGCACCCGAGCAGGCGGGCCTGCCCGCTTACGGCGGCAACCGTCGGGTCAAAGGTCTGCGCCGCGAGGAGGTAGCGCTACTGGCGGGGGTATCCGTCGACTACTACGTGCGCATGGAGCGCGGCAGCCTCGCCGGTGCCTCCGATGGCGTGCTCGACGCGTTGGCCTCTGCCTTGCAACTCGACGAGGCCGAGCGCGACCACCTGTTCCACCTCGCGCGCCAATCCAGGGCGCCCAGCGGCCCACGCCGGCGTAGGCCTGCCGTGACGGTGCGCTCGACGTTGCAGCAGGTGCTCGACGCGATCTCCGATGCGCCGGCCTGGATCGGTAACGGCCGTTATGACGTGCTCGCCATGAATCAACTCGCTCGCGCGTTGTATTCACCGGTGCTGGCCGACCCGCGACGGCCCGCGAACACAGCGCGGTTCGTCTATCTAAACCCCGAGGCGGCCAGAGATTTCTTTGTCGACTACGACCAAATTGCCGGTGCCGCGGCCGCGAAGCTACGCATGGAGGCCGGCCGCAATCCGCATGACGAGGAGCTGATCGCCCTAGTCGGCGAACTGTCAACGTGCAGTGAGCTATTTCGGCAGCGGTGGGCATCTCAGGACGTGCGGCTGCACCGGTCCGGCCGCAAGCGTATGCGCCATCCGATCGTGGGCCAGCTCGACTTGGACGTCGAGTCCCTGGAACTGCCCGCCGAACCCGGCCTGCACCTCAACGTCTACACCGCACCCGCGGGCACACCGACCGCTGACAATTTAGCGCTCCTGGCGTCGTGGGCGGCCACCCAACAGACGCTGGCGACCGAGCTCGAAGCACACAACGGATAGTCCAACCTCTTCAGCCGTACTAGTCAGCGGACCATGACGTGGGGCAACAATCTGCCGGAAAGTAAACACGGGAGTGAGACAAAAATCAGTGTGGACACGCGGGTGAACCGTTGAAGATGGCGCTGTGGTGGCGCGATGACGCCCGACGCCGTGTCGGTGACGGGCTGATCCATCACAGCGATGCCGGGCCGATACAACTCGAATGCGATTGCGGAAACTGCTGCGCTGGATGGAATTGCATCATCGATTAGCAGTAGGGGGATACCTACGACAACGCGCTAGTGGCTCGTGTGCCGCTCAAAAAGTCATCGCCGCAGGTGAGCGGGGCGCGGTCAGTCCGCTGGGATCATGTCCTCTGTGATCGTGTCCTTGCTGTACAAGGTGACCCGGAAGCTGCTGACTGTCCCATCGGTGCTCCTCCGTCGCGGGACGGCGAAGGACGCGGAACTGCTGGTGCTGCGGCACGAGAACGCTGTCCTGCATCGCCAGTTGGCCGGGCCGGTCCGCTATGAGCCTGCCGACCGGTTCTGGTTCGCAGTCCTGTCCGGGCTGATACCCCGGCGTCAATGGCGCGAGATCTTCCCTGTCACCCCTGGCACCTTGCCTGCCTGGCATCGCAGGTTCATCGCCGCGAAGTGGGACTACACCGCGCGCCGGCGTACCGGACGCCCACCCACCTCGGTAGCGATCAGGACGCTCGTTATGCGGTTGGCCCGGGAGAATCCGAGGTGGGGGCACCGGCGGATCCAAGGGGAGTTGACTCGACTCGGGCATCGGATCGCCGCCTCGACGGTGTGGGAGATCCTCGACGCGGCCGGCATCGACCCTTCTCCACGTCGCTCAGGTTCCACCTGGCGCGAGTTCCTGACCGTGCAAGCCGAGGGCATCATCGCGGCAGACTTCTTCCACATCGACACAGCCCTCGGCAAGCGGCTGTACGCGCTGGTGTTCCTCGAGCACGGCACCCGGCGACTGCGCATCACCGGGGTCACCGCCCACCCGACCCGGGACTGGGCGGTGCAGCAGGCGCGGAATCTCCCCTCCGACCTGGGCATACGCATCGAGTCCCTGCGCTTCTTGTTACGCGACCGCGATGGCAAGTACGGCGAGGCCTCGACGCTGTCTTCCAGTCCGAGGAGATGGAGATTCTCAACAGTGCGCCACAGGCTCCCCGCATGAACGCGCACTGCGAACGGACTATCGGCGGCATCCGACGCGAAGCCCTCGACCACGTTCTCATCATGGACGACGCCCATGCCCGCCGCGTCCTCGCGGCCTACGAGCGGCACTACAACGAACACCGACCCCACCAGGCCCGCAACCAGCTACCACCCGACGCTCACAAACAACCCGCCACGGCGCATGACCTCCACACCCACAGAGTCGAGCGCACCCGGATCCTCGGCGGCCTCATCAATGAGTACAGATATGCAGCATGACATGCAGCGATGACTTTTCGAGCGGCACACGATGACCCATGTGATGACGAGACGCCTCACCGGCGCGAACACCCCCACCTGACGTGAAGCGGCGGTGGCCACGTGAACATCCAACCTCTCCTTCAGGCACTGGACATCCAGGAGGAAGCCACCCGGGCCCAGGCCGACGACCTCCGCACGCAGATCGACGACCTGCAGACCCGGCTGCGAGAGGCCGAGACACACCTCGAGCACCTCGCGATCACCCGCAAGACCGTCACCAGCCTCGCCGACCGGATCCCCGCCGGAACTGCCCGAGCATCCGGACTACGCCCGCATCCTCACCGTGTTCAACGAGGCGACCGGACCACGGCGGGCCACGGACGTCTGCCAGGTCCTCGACCACGAACTCTTGCCCAAGAACGTCGAGGGCATCCGAGCCAAGCTAAAGCGTCCTGGTCAAACTTGGCGTCCTCACCGAAGCCGACACGGGTAACTTCACGAGTAAGCAATAGTCACCGCCACGACCAGCACCTCTGACACAAGCCCCACCCGCAAACGGACATCACTTCACGAACCGTCCACTCAGGGCTGCCTACCACCCTCCCGCGCGTCTCCGCGATCAGGCTGCCCTCAGCTTCGCCAGCCTGCTGCGACAGACCAGCGGTGGGGGTTCTTCCACCCCCACCCGGAAATAGCGGCGCCTCGTGGCGCACCATGGCGTACTTGAAGTCGATGCGGCAGCACACCGCCTCGGCCGCCTGCCGGTCCGACAGGTCGAGCAGGAACTGCAACACACAGACGGTGGCAAGCTGGGCGGGCGAGAGGCTCGGACGCCCGTGGCGCGGGTACCAGTCGGCGAAGTCCTCATCGCACCACAGCCGTCGAGGCGGTCTCTCACCCACATCGTCGTCGTACCGCCAGGGTTGCTCGCCCGAGCAATCTGCACGGTCAGAGACCGGACTTGCTCACCGGAACGAGGACGGAGCGACAACGAACACCTCGGCATGTATCGGTCTTCGGAACAGCCGAGCATGCCCGCTGATCATGCTGCCGCACCGGGAAACTCCAAGATCCCCGACAGAGTCAAGTTAGCAACGCCCTTGCCATGGGACTTGGTAGGAGCTGCTGATCTTGTATTGACCTGCGGCAGGCACCTTGAGACGCGTCCATTCGCCATCGCGTTCCAGGCACCCCTCATTGGCACGAAGCCAGGGGGAGTACGCGATGCGCAGGCTGACCGTCCCACTATCCCGCGCCTGTAGCGTCACCGTGGCGTTATCACTGCTGACGACCTCCGCCCCGGCACCTGAAATCATCGGCTTCGCACCCTTGACTTCATATATTCGCCAATGGGAATCCCGCCACACAGGTTTCAACCAGTCAGGCTCGTTACGGACGAGTTCAGCCTCATCCTTTGCGGCCCAGTCCGGTTCACCTTCTGGCAGAACTACGTAGCCTACAGCCCAGTCGTTGAGCCAGGCACGGTACTTCGCTGACGAGAAACGATTCTTGTAGAAGAGATCGCCGCGCTCCACATCGACTTGACGATTCCAGCCCCGGGCCAGATTGATATGGGGCCCTAGCACAGTGGTTTCTCGGTGATTCACAGCCGGGACCACCTCAACGCGTGTGCGGTCCGCCCCCAGCCGATCAAGGGCCGTCAGCACACCGCGGGATTCCGTAGCCCACGTTGGCACCGGAGTTGACATCCTCGTCACATGAATGGTGTGTTCCGTGACCCAATACACGGAAAGCGCCAGAGCGAGGGCGAGCGCCACCCTTTGAACTTTTAGCCCCTTATGGGAGAGAAGCGCAGCGAGCAACACCGGACCGCCAAACACTTCGGCTAGACGAACGACGTTGGAACCCACAGGCGAGGGAATCAGGGCCGACAGAAGGACTCCGACCGCGTACGTCGCGGCGCCGAAGCGGAGCACTCGCCACTCCCGCGGAGCAAACACCGCAAGCAGTACGCCGAAAAGGACCGGCTTCCAAATATCGTTTGCGGACATTGGCATCATGCCGCTGAAGGGGAAGAGCAGGGTCGTCAAGCCCACCACCACAGTGGGTGGGACGCACAGCGCGAGTGCACTACCGAGGTCTCGATTCAAAAGCCAGCCTGCCCCGCACACAAGAAGGAACAGTCCTGCCACCGGGCTAGCCATGGTCGCCAGCGCGCTGAAGATACCGGCCAGGGCAAGGCGCCGACCATGCCTCACCAGCACGAGGCACGACACCAAGGCGAGCGCAACGCCCAGCGCGAAGGCAGACCGACCGGACGCTACGTTGCCCCAAAGGAACAAGACCCCCAGGAGGGTGGGCCACAAGGGGTGACGGACACCGCTACGTACGAACACGCAGCCCACCAGCCATGAGGCAGCCATACCCGCGGCGACAGTGACAGTTCGCACACCGAACAGTGCCATCAACTGTGGGGCCAAAACACTGTAGTTGCCTACATGGACGCCCCCATACCAGCCAAGGCTGTAGGGCGATCCAGGATGTTCGGCGACGAAGTTGGTCCAGGAGACCTGTGCCGCAAGGTCCCCCCCTCCGGTCCCGAGGAAGATAAACCATAGAACGTACAGAGGAAGGGCGAGCGCGCTGGCCAGGATAGGCACACGATGCCGCTTCCAGAAGGCGCGAACCCACCTCTGTCCAGCAAGGGGGATACGTATACGTCGCGCAGGCAGCTCGGTCGACGAGACAGTGGATGCCACTGATGATTCCGTTCAGTAATTTGCCGAGAAACCGGCCCACCTCGTAGGCCTGTTCGAAATTGGCGACTATTTCCGGGACAGCACTGCCTGGGCGTTACCCATATAGCGCCGGTTTACCTTTTTGATTTCATCGAAATAGGACCTACTATTGTGATTTCGATTTCCTCTAGCCTCTTTTCGGCGGAGAGCCAAACAGCAACTATCTTTGGTCTGCTGCTTGCACTTGACATCAGCCTCAGCGGTTGCAATCTCGCGCTCCAAAGGGTCCCCCTCAGTGCCCCATTTACTAGCCGCACCCCAGGGCGTCGCGTAGTCAAAACCAGCCGTCTTCATGCATGCACTCCAACGACTCACTACGCTCCTCACGCTTTGATCACGTTTCTCGGCATCGAACCTACTCGACTTCCGCAGTTGTTCTTTCCAGAGTTGGCGTCGTCGTTCATCGCCGTGCCGCTGGACCAGTTGTTGCCAACGAAGTTCGAGTCATTCCCCGAGAACGCGCGGGACTCGTCCTTGTCGCCAGCGGCCTGCCAAAGTGTGACGCACGAGGCTTGCGCGCCGCTTTCCGAAGCAGTCGCAGCAGGAGCAATGGCGATGAGGCTGGTGGCGCACACGGCCGCAAGGCTGAGCGAAAGAGTGAGCTTACGCATGAGTTCCTCTCGAAGTTTGGTCAGAAGCGAGAGCGCGTGATGCGGAGCGGAATTTCTCCCTCCACTTCCCGTGAGCCCGCCGGTCGAACTCCTGAATACAAGCATTGCGTTCGTGTGAAGGTCAATGAATTTCCAATGACGGCGGCCTGTGCCGCTCGAAAAGTCGTCGCTGCATGTCACGCGGCGTATGGGTACTCGCTGATGAGGCCGCCGATGATGCGGGTTCGCAGCAGTCGGTGAGCGCCGGTGTCCGTTGGGCAACAGGCTGATTCTGGGCATCGGGTTGTAGTTGGGTGCGGGCCTGGTGGGGCCGGTGCTCGTTGTAGTGACTCTGGTAGACAGCAAGGACCTTTCGGGCGTGTGCTTCGCCCAGGATGAGGACGTGGTCGAGGACTTTGCGGCGGATGCTGCCGATGACGCGTTCGCAGCGGGCGTTCATCCGAGGTGCTCGTGGCGCGCTCTTGATCACGTTCAGTTGCTCGGCGTTGAAGACGGCGTCGAATGCCTCGCCGTACTTGCCGTCCCGATCGCGCAGCAGGAACCACGGGGACTCCATGCGCATGTCCAGGTCAGCGGCGAGATTCCTCGCCTGCTGCACCGTCCATCCCCGCGTGGGGTTGGCGGTGACGCCGGTGATGTGCAGGCGCCGGGTACCGTGCTCGAGGAAGTCCAGCGCGTACAGCCGCCTGCCGAGCACGGTGTCGATGTGGAAGAAGTCCACTGCGATGATGCCCTCGGCTTGTGCGCTGAGGAACTCACGCCAGGTCGGACCGGAGCGACGCGGCACCGGGTCGACGCCGGCTGCGTGCAGGATCTGCCACACCGTCGAGGCTGTGATCCGGTGTCCGAGCCGGGCCAACTCGCCCTGGAACGGGCGTCGACCCGCTGGTCCCGAAACGGTCCTGGCCCGCGGAATCCACGATCCGGCGACTGCTCGCCAGAATCGACGCGGACGCCCTGGACCGGGCGGTCGGAGCCTGGCTCGCGGACCGGCAGACCAGGGGACAAGGGCTGCGAGGGCTCGTGGTCGACGGGAAGTCGCTGCGGGGTGCGGCCCGCGCGAAGGGACGGAAGATCCACCTCCTGGCCGCCTGCGACCACGTGAACGCACTGGTCCTGGCCCAGATGGACGTCGGTGAGAAGACCAACGAGATCACCCGCTTCCGGCGTCTGCTCGACACCCTCGAGGATCTGGCCGGCACAGTCGTCACCAGCGACGCGATGCACACCCAGCATGACCACGCCGTCTACCTGCTCGACCGGCAGGCCCACTACATCGCGATCGCCAAGCGCAACACGAAGAAGCTCCGTCGGCAGCTCAAGTCCCTTCCCTGGACGCAGATCCCACTGCAGGACAGGACCCGTGCGACCGGTCACGGCCGCCAGGAGATCCGCCGGCTGAAGGTGTGCACGGTCACAACCTGCTCTTCCCCGGCACCCGCCAGGCCGTCCAGATCGTCCGCCGCCGCGTCCACCGCAAGACCGGGAAGATCAGCCTCAAGACCGTCTACGCGGTCACCAGCCTCACCGCCGAACAGGCCGGCCCGGCTCAGCTCGCCCGACTGATCCGAGGGCACTGGACCGTCGAGGCCCTGCACCAAGTCAGGGACGTCACCTTCGCCGAGGACGCCTCCCAGCTGCGGACCGGAAACACCCCCAGAGTGATGGCCACCTGCAGAAACCTCGCGATCGGAGCTCTCCACCTGACCGGCGCCCGCAACATCGCCTCCGACCTCCGACGGGCAGCCCGAGACCAAACCCGGCCCCTTGCCCTTCTCGGCCTCACGTGATCAAAACGGACGACAGCAAACTACGCCGAAGCCCTGGCCGGCTTGGGAGCGCAGGAAGTCGGCCCATGTGCTGGAGGTCCTGTCGAGGGCTGGATCGACGCCGGATTCCTTGAGGATCTTCCAGACGGTCGAGGCGGCCACCTTCATGCCCAGCACGAGCAGCCTGCGCCATGTTCCGTGGTCGGATGGTCGTTCCCGCCGCACGGATGGCACGGCGACCGATGTGCACGTGCGGCGGTACGATTCAGATCGACCTGGGCGAGGCAGCGGCTTCGTCCGAGCGCAATGAGATCCGGCACACCGCGTATGTTGCTCACAACTCCGTCCCATAACCTCGTGCATGGAGACGTCGGATGCCACGTGTATCCACTCTGAGGAGGCGATGGTGTTCGGAAGGGATACGCGGTTGTTCGCGGGCGTCGTGATCGTGGCCTGCATGGTGCTCGTCGGCCCCAGCGCACCAAGCGGCGCGCCCCTCGCCAGGCCACTGCCCGTCGATGCCGTCAAGGGTGTCGTGCCGAACCGGGTCATGACGTGGAACATCTGCAACCCCTGTGAGGAAAGCAACGTCGACCGCGCAGCGGAGATCGCCACGTATGCGCCCCAGGTGATCGGCCTACAAGAAGCGTGCGTGCGTGACGTCGAGAGGATGCGGGACTATCTGGAGGGCTTTTACGGGCTGGTTTACCACGTCGAGTACGGAATGGTTCTTCGGAATTGGGGCCGCTGCGGGGGAGCGCCGTGGAGTCCGGGGGCATTTGGCCAAGCGGTCCTCTCGGCGGCGCCGATGACGAACCCGGTCAACGTGGAATACCCCGACGGCGGATCCGAGGACCGTGGGTACATGGCAGTCACCACCAGTGTGGGCGGCCGGTCTGTCCGGGTCTTCAACACACACCTCGCTGAACGACGTCAGGAGGCAGTCCGAGCAGACCAGACCGACATACTCGCCGCAGACGTCGCCCGGCACGACCGCGCGATCGTTCTCGGCGACTTCAACGCTGTGCCGGACGCTCCCGAGCTCACCGGGATGTGGGCACTGGCCGCGGACACAGACCCCTAGTGTCATCCCTCGTCTACCGGAACCTGCAAGCCGACCACCGACTGGCAGAGCAAGTTTGACTACATTTTCCTGCGAGGCATCGTCCCGCTCGAGCACCGTGTGCTTCCGACCCCGTACTCGGACCACCACCTGCTGCACACCGACCTGGACCCAACTTGAGTGGGCGCCCGCGGCTTGGAGGTCCATGGTCATATTGCGGGCGGCCTGGGTGGCCCAGGCCGCGGTGGGGTGTGCGGTCGCGCCGGGGATCCGCACCCGGCGGGTGGCGGGCTCGATCAGCGCGAAGACGTACAGCGTCGATCTCGAAGAAGTCGGCGGCGAGGATGGCCTGGGCCTGGGAGCGCAGGAAGGTCGCCCAGGTGGTGTGTTGGCGTTCGGGTGCGGGGTCGATGCCGTGGTCCTCGAGGATGTTCCACACAGTGCCGGCGGCGACCTTGATACCGAGGACGGCGAGTTCGCCGTGGATGCGCCGGTACCCCCAGCTGGAATTCTCTCGTGCCAGCCGTAACACCAGGGCGGGCACGGATCGTACAGTGCGGAGTCGTCCCGGCCGTTTGGGGCGGGAGGCCTTCGCGTGGCGCCGGCGCAGCAGCTCACGGTGCCAGCGCAGCACCGTGTCACGCGAGATCATCAGCGGTAGTTGACGAAGATGGACCCGGGGGAGACGGTGCAGGAGGGCGGCCAGCAGCGCACGGTCTGGCCAGGTGAGCTTTGGGTTGTCGGTCTGTCGCTGCAGCACGGCCAGTTGATGGCGTAACACCAGGATCTCGGCGTCTTTGTCACGATCACTCATGGGCAGAAGCCGTATCAGCGTGAACATGCTCGTCAAGGCCAGGTAGGACAGTCGCAGCAGCACCGGACCATGCTGGAATCGGTGAGGTCGCGTCGGCAACGGGGGGATGGGTCCTCCACCGTCACGGTTGACCGGCAGGCCCGCTGCAGCGCTCAGGCTCCCTGACCAGCACGGACGAGGTTTCTGGCGCGTACACGACTGCCGCGAGCAACGTCGACATCCTCGCGCTTCGCCATGAGGTCGCCGTCCTGCGCCGTCAGATGGAGCGTCCGCGGCTCTCATGGGCTGATCGTGCCGTGCTCTCCGCTCTCGCGCGGCACCTGCCACCCGTCTTGCGCCGCCACCGGCTGGGTGACCCCGGGCGCACTGCTGACCTGGCACCGGCGTCTGGTGCGCTGGAAATGGCGCCAACCCCCGACCGGACCCGGCCGGCCACCGCTGGCGGAATAGACGGTCGCGCTCATCCAGCGCCTGGCGCGAGAGAACCCGACCTGGGGATACGTCAGGATCCAAGGCGAACTCCGACGGCTCGGTCATTGGATCGCCGCCGCCACGATCCGGCGCGTCCTGAGCCGCTCCGGTCTGCCGCCCGCAGCGCAGCGTGCCTCCCAGCAGACCTGGCGATCCTTCTTCCGCCCCCAGGCCCACACGCTGCTCGCCTGCGACTTCATACACGTGGAGACCGTCTTCCTCAAGCGTCTCTACGTCTTCTTCGCCATGGAGATCAAGACCCGGCGAATCCATGTCCTGGGCGTCACCGCCCACCCAACCGGCGCATGAGTCACCCAACTCGCCCGCAATCTGCTCATGGATCTCGAGGAGAGGGCTGGGCGCTTTCGGTTCCTCATCCGTGTACCGGGGCAGCAAGTTCAAGGACGCGTTCGACGCCGTCTTCGCCGGCAACGGCACAACCGTCATCCCGACCCCGCCGCAAAGCCCCCTATCCAACGCGTTTGCCGAACGATGGATACGCACAGCCCGCGCCGAATGTACCGATCGCCTCCTCATCACCGGTGAACGACACCTCCGCGCGGTCCTCACCACGTACGCGGAGCACTACAACGCGGGACGGGCCCACCGTGGCCTCGGCCTACGAGCACCTGACGACCACCCAAACGTCATCCTCCTGCCTGCCGCCGCGGTCAGGCGCCGCCAGGTACTTGGCGGACTGCTCAACGAGTACCACACCACGTCACCACGGCTGCCGCACCGTCCACAGGAAACGCCCAGCTCAGCAGCCTGATCGGAATATTGACACCCTTCAAGCATACGGTCGTGGACCTTGGCATCCCGACCATGCGTGGTGATCGATGAACCCACGAAGGTGGGCTGCCGCATGGCCCTCAACCAAGATCGAGAACAGGTTTAAAGTAGCGTGCCTCAAACGCCCTTCAGAACACGATCAAGTGCCGCGCGGCCTGCAGGCCCCCAGTGCGGCTTGCCGCCGGGAAGGCCCCGATCTCCGTTCTGCCCCATGAGCATCAGGAAGAGACTCTTCATCGCGGCCAGCCCGCGGGCGCGCCGGATCGCCGGCTCGTCTGCATGCGCGTACATGTCGAAGAACCGTGAGGCCATGCCCGCAGGCAGCAGCACCCATACGGCGGCGAGGTCCCACGCCGGGTCGCCGGCGAACATGGCACCGAAGTCGACGATGCCCGAGAGCGTTCCGTCCGAGACGACGACGTTCGCGGGATGGAGGTCGCCGTGGACCCACACTGGCGGGCCCTCCCACGCATCGGCCGCAACGGCGTCGTCCCAGACGGCCCGGACGTCAGCAGCGATGTCGTCGGGGACAACGGCCTGGAAGAAGTTCTCGAAGCCGTCCGTGCAGCTCCTGGGATGGGCACCGCGGTCCGTAGAGATCGGTGGACGGGGGCGATCAGGGGGATGTAGCGCATCAGCCGGTGCAGTCGGCTCTGCCGCGGCGCTTGCGCTTCACCCTCGGCGGGCCGGGTGTTGCTGGTGTCGGTCACGCTTCCCCTCCCTGACCGGGCTGCCGTCTCGCGCACTGTATCCGGTCGCCTTGGGCCGGCCGGACCGGCGTTCACGGGCGCGGCCCCTTAGGACGAAGGGTTCTCTGCGAAATGGCAAGACGCCGCCGCAGACACCTCCCTTGGCGTGAGCGGCGATCAGGTGCTACTGCCCGGCTTGGTACTGCCGCCAGTGGAGGGCGTGGTCGGCGGGACGATGGCCTAAGCCGATGATGGCGAGTACCGGCCTCACTGAAGCCGGTCAATGCACTCCCGAAACAGGGCGTTGATGTACCCCGAGTGAGGGAGGTCGTCATCACGCCTCCTCCGTGCTGAGCCTTCTGGAACAGCGGCGCTCACCCCAGGACAGGGCCTGCGCCGGGCCATTCAGGGGAGGCGTGCTGTGGGTTGGACACGCGGCCGCCGCTGCCGGACGGTGGTGAGCCTGTTCCCCCGGGCAGCAGGCATGCCGGTCCTGGGACGAGGGCGGCTCCGACTACGTGCCGAACCCGCAGACTGAAAGGGGGCCGGGTCATCGGCGAGGCCGACCACGCTGCCCTGCTCGTACACGACGATCACAAGCTGTTTGTTCTGCCAGGCCTGGAGTCGGGAACCGCCGCTCATGGAGTGCACGAGCCCGCCCATGGCGCGGTTCGACGCGATCCCCGAGAAGGACGAGGGCACTGGTATGCCGTCGCTGCGCTGCACGTCATCTCCCACCTGAAGCCGCCGGCCGTGGCTCCGCTCCCCGGCTGGGCAGGCCAGCTTCAGCCCGCACCGTACACCGGACGTGAGCCAGAAGCTTGCTCTGCGCTCTCGCACGGCACCTGCCATCCGCCCTACGCCGCCATCGACTGGTCACCCCGGGCACACAGCTGACCTGGCACCGCCGCCTCGTGCGCTGGAAATGGCGCCAGACCCCAACGGAACCCGGCCGGCCACCGCTGGCGGAGGAGACTGCGGCGCTCATTCAGTGCCTGGCGCGAGAGAATCCGACCTGGGGGTACGTCAAGATCCAAGGTGAGCTCCGACGGCTCGGTCATCGGGTCTCGGCCGCCTGTCGGACTCTGTCGCCCGATTCGCGGTGAGGCCCGATTCGATCAGCGTGACCTGAGCATTCAGCGTCAGCGGCCTACCGGTTGCGCCAGGTCGACCGAATCGGGCGACAGGGTGGCACAGGTTGGGCGTGTGCGGTAGGCGTCCCCGTCAGGACAGGCAGCCCACGTGGGCGAGTGCCTGCTTGAGCAGGACTCCCTGGCCGCCCGGCATTTCGTTCTGCACCAGTGGCGATGCGGCTTCTTGAGGGCTGAACCAGACCAGGTCCAGGGCGTCCTGGCGGGGGCGGCAGTCACCGGTCACCGGGACGACGTAGGCAAGGGCCACCGCGTGCTGGCGGGGATCGTGGAACGGTGTGATCCCTTGCGTCGGGAAGTACTCGGCGACAGTGAAGGGTTGCAGCGAGGCCGGGACGCGGGGCAGCGCCACCGGTCCGAGGTCCTTCTCCAGGTGGCGCAGGAGGGCGTCCCGGACCCGTTCGTGGTGCAGCACTCGGCCCGAGACGAGAGTGCGGCTGACCGCGCCGTCCGGTCCGATGCGGAGCAGTAGTCCGATGCTGGTGACTTCGCCGCTGTCGTCGACTCGCACGGGCACGGCCTCGACATACAGGATTGGCATCTGCGCGCGCGCCTGTTCGAGGTTGTCGGGACTCAGCCAACCGGGTGTGGTTTCGGTCATGTCAGCCATTGCGTGATCGTACGTTCAGCGCGTTCCGTTGTTCGCGCGCCGCTCCAGGCACCTGCGATCCGTACGGGCCTGTGGGTGCCGTCACGCCGCATGGGTGTACTCGTTGGTCCGGCTGCAAGGACGTGGTGGGCGTGGGGCTCGTTCGTGATCAGGATGTGGTTGAGGCTTCGCGTCCGCCGCCGCCGACGACACGTTCGACTGGCGTGTTCATTCGGGGAGCTCGTGGTGCAGCTGCCGGGCGCGGCAAAGCTGCTTTCCCGCAAAGCAATGATGAGTCTGTCTATAATAGGGTGGCTCATCATTGGCTGGGGTGATGGAGGTGTGTGGTGGACAAGCCGGTGGGGATGTTCGACCGGGATTTCGAGTGGGAGGAACTGGTCCGGTTCGCCTCCTACGCGGGGGCGGAGGCGACGCTTGGAGTGGTCTCGGGCCGGCGGCGTCAGGGGAAGACGTTCCTGCTGGATGGGCTGTGCCGGGCGGCTGGAGGTTTCTTCTTCGCGGCGAGTGAGGCGACCGAGGCGGAGTCGCTGCGCCAGTTCGGGGCGGCGCTGGCACGGTTTGAAGGGCGCCGGGCGCCTTACCGGTTCGCGCACTGGGAGGAGGCGGTTTCCGAGCTGATGGGCCTGACGGGACCCGGTGGTGCGCCCCTGGTGGTGGTGCTGGACGAGTTCCCTTTCCTGGCGAAGGCTTCGCCGGAACTGCCCTCGCTGCTGCAGCGGGCCCTGGGGCCACAGGCTCGGCACGAGAGCGGTCCGGTGCGTCTGCTGTTGTGCGGCTCGGCGCTGTCGTTCATGGGGCGCCTGCTGGCCGGCACTGCTCCCTTGCGTGGCCGGGCCAGCCTGGAACTGGTGGTGCCGACTCTGGACTATCGCCTGGCCGCCCGCTTCTGGGAACTGACCGACGATCCCCAGCTGGCGCTCTTGGTCAACTCCGTGGTCGGCGGAACGCCTGCCTACCGGCGCGAGTTCGTCCTCGGCGACACGCCCGCCGGTCTGGACGACTTCGGCCCGTGGGTCCTGCGCAACGTCCTCAACCCGGGGCGCCCGCTGTTCCGGGAAGCCCGCTTCCTGCTGGCCGAGGAGCCCGACCTGCGGGACACCGCCCTCTACCACGGCGTGCTCGCCGCCATCGCTCAGGGCAACCACACCCGCGGCGGCATCGCCGGCTTCCTGCAACGCAAGTCCACCGACCTCAGCCACGCGCTGACGGTGCTGGAAGACACCGGCATGATCGTCCGCGAGCCGGATGCCTTCCACGGCAAACGCTCCGCCTACCGCATCGCCGAACCCATCCTGACCTTCTACCACGCACTGATGCGCCCGGAGTGGAGCGACCTGGAGCGGCCCGGCCAGGCACCCGCCGTATGGGAACGCTCGCAGGCCACGTTCCGCAGCAAGGTCATCGGCCCCCACTTCGAACAGCTCTGCCGCACCTGGACCCGCTGGTACGCAAGCCCCGACACCCTCGATGGACAGCGCACCCGCGTGGAATCCGGCACCGTCCCAGACCCGACCGCCAAGACCACCCACGAAGTCGACCTCGCCACCTTCGGCCGTGACGAGGACGGCCGCGAGGTCCTGCTGGCCATCGGCGAAGCCAAGTGGAACGAGACCATGGGCCTGGGCCACCTCCAACGCCTCGACCACATCCGCACCCTGCTGCGCGCCCGGCACGGTGTGCACGCTGAGCGGACCCGGCTGCTGTGCTTCAGCGGCGCCGGCTTCACCAGCGACCTGCGCGACCTCGCCCACCGCGATTCCACGGTCCAACTCGTCGACCTGGACCGCCTCTACAGCGGAGACTGATGCCCACCTTTCCCAAGGCGCAGGAGACGGTGCTCGCGTGTCGCCGGATCTCCTCGTGCGCACCGCGGCGAGAGGGGATTAAGATGCCGGGTGGGCCCGCAGTTGTCGGTGTGAGCTCGCGGGCGTCGGCCCGGCGGGCCTGTCCTTGACGGGCACAGCAAGCGTAAGCTGGACGTATGTGCTGCATGGTCAGGCTGTCAACTCTCAATCAGCCAGAAGTTCAGGGGCCGAAAAGCGACCCTGGCCAGGCGCAGGACCAGGGCGCGGATCGAGCGGATTGTGCGGGGGCGTCCACGTCGCCTGGGAACGCAGGTCGCGGCATGGCGCCGCCTCAGCAGCTCACGATGCCAGCGCAACACCGTCTCGGGGCGGACCAGCAGGAGAAGGTGCCGCAGTCTGTCTTTGGGTAGGTGGTGCAGAAGGCCGGCGAGGACAGCGCGATCACTGTTATTGAAGGCAGGCTTGCCGACCTGATGTTGCAGGACCAGCAGTTGGTGCCGGAGCACCAGGATCTCGATGTCCTTGTCTCTGTTGCTCATCGGCAGGAGGCGTGGGATGGCCAGGGTGTTGGTGGCGGCGAGGTAGGCCAGGCGCAGCAGCACGACAGATCATGATGCCGCCGGGGCCGGGGGCAGGTGAAGACGCCAGGGCACGTGTCGGTCACAGCCGAAGATCTCTGATCGAGCTCTCACCTGCGTGGATGATTTATCGGCACTCGCGGAGACAACCTCTAAGCCTTGATTGGTGCGGCCGACCTGGCGGCCTGCTCGATCTTCGTGCAGTAGGCTGCGCGGGCTTCCTCGTCGATCTGCTGTTCGTGTTCGGCGCGCACCCCGGTCCGGCCGTCGAGGCCCTCGCGCAGGATATCGGCGTGCCCGGCATGCCGGATGGACTCGCCGAGGACATGGACCATGATGGCGAACAGGTTCGTGTTGGGATAAGGCTCCGGCCACCACGGCACGTGGCCTGGGGCGTCGAGGGGAAGTTCGTTGATCGTCGCGTCCGAGTGTTCCCACGTGCGCCGGTAGAACCCGATGATCTGATCGCGGGTCTCGTCCTCGGTCGCCCACAGATCGCTGCCGTTGTAGTCCTGCCACCGGGGCAGCGGTTCCGGGGAAGGGCGGTCGAAGACCTCGCCGAAGTACCTGGCCTCGACGGTGGCCACGTGTTTGACCAGGCCGAGGAGGTTGGTCCCGGTCGCTGTCAAAGGTCGGCGGGCGTCGTATTCGGACAGGCCGTCGAGTTTCCAGAGCAGCGCCTTGCGGTCCCGCCGCAGCCTCCCGTGCAGGTTGTCTTTCGCGAATTCATCGATCATGCGGTATGAGCCTGCCATGGGCTGCTCGTGGTCTCAAGATCCCCTCGCGGAGCGCGGGTTGCGACAAGGCGGCGTGCGCGGCCCCGACCGGCGCCGAGCCTCGGCGCCCCTGCGAGTCACTTCTGTCCGCCGAAGGGTTGACGTCCACAGAAAGCGCTTGTTACAACGTTGCAACAACGTGGCAACGGCGCCCGGTGTGACAGGTCGCGCGTCGGTGCTCCTGCCTGCCTCCACGAAAGGGCCGTATGCCTGACGTCGCCGCGCACCCGGCCGCCGCACTGCGCGCGGTGCCGACGCGCGCCCCGGCCCGGACTGCCCACGGCTCGTCGCACGCCCGACCGGCTCCGGAGCAAGGGCACCGCCCAGGACCAGTCGCCAACCACTCTTGATGGAGCGTGACATGGCCAATGTCCCCAACCGCCGTGCCGTCGTCGGCGCCACCGCCGGCGTGGTATTCACCGGGGTGCTCGCCACACCCGCCAATGCGTCCGCCGCGCCGCCCGGCCACGTCACGATCGTCTCGCCGAACGGCCGGCTGCGGATGACCGTGCGGGTGACGGACGGACGGCTGCGCTACCAGGTCGCACGACACGGAAGGGTCCTGGTGCCCTCTTCCGGGCTGGGGCTCGACCTGGCCGACCGACCCTCGCTCACCGGCGGCCTGGTGCTGGAATCCGTGCAGCGCAGGACCATAGACGAGAGATGGCGGCCGGTGTGGGGGCCCGACGCGCTCGTCCGCAACCATGCACGGGAGTGCGTACTGCGGACCGTGCAACCGGCGACCGGGCTACGGCTGGACCTGATCGTCCGGGTCTTCGACGACGGCGTCGGCTTCCGCTACCGCCTGCCGGCCCAAGCCGGGCTCGACCGCTACACCGTGACCGCTGAGAGGACCGAGTTCTCCTTGCCACCGACCGCCACGAGCTGGTCGCTGGCGGCGGGCACGGACTGGAATGCTGATGAACGGCACTACCGGCATGCCCGGCTGGCGGACGTGAAAACCGCCCAGACCCCGCTGTCGTTGGCCACCCAGGGTGGTGAGTACATCGTGGTGCACGAGGCGGCGCTGATCGACTATCCGAGCATGACCCTCGCCGCCGACGGTAACCGGCCCGGCACCTTCACCAGCGAGCTGATCAGCCTTCCCGATGGCGCGAAGGCCCACCTCAGGGGTGAATTCTCCACCCCATGGCGCACGCTGGTCATCGGCGGCCGACCCGGCGATCTCGCCGAATCGCATCTGATCGAGAACCTCAACGAGCCGTGCGCGCTCACGGACACGTCGTGGATCTCACCCGGCACGTACGTCGGTGTCTGGTGGGAACTACAGCGGCGACACACGACCTGGACCGAGGGACCGCGTCACGGCGCCACGACTGAGCGGGTCAAACGCTACATCGACCTCGCCAGAGAGGCGGGCGCGAGTTCCGTACTCGCCGAGGGCTGGAACACCAACGCCGGCGGCAACTGGACCGGCCAGGACTTCCTCACGCCGCGGGCCGACTTCGACCTGGCCGAGGTACTGCGCTACGCCCAGGCCAACGGCATCGGGTTCACCGCGCACAATGAGACCCGCGGCTTCGTCGACTACTACGAGCAGCACCTGGAAACGATCTTCGCGCGATACGCGGAACTGGGCATCCACTCGGTCAAGACCGGCTACGCCACCAAGTTCGTGCTGGGCGGGGTCAACCGCAGCCACTTCGACCAGGAAGCGGTGCGTCACTACCAGCGTGTCGTCGAGACTGCGGCCCGCCACCAGATCATGATCATCGCGCACGAGGCAATCAAGCCGACCGGGCTGGCGCGCACCTATCCGAACATGATGACCAGCGAGGGCGTCGCCGGCATGGAGCAGCACAACTACATGGGTCGGCTGGGCAACCCGCCGGAGCAGGCCACGATCCTTCCGTTCACCAGGTTCATGGGCGGGCCGGCCGACTACACCCCGGGCGTACTCAACGTGACCTGGGACCCGGCCGGACTCGGTACCCGCGTACAGACGACCTCGGCCGCACAGCTCGCGCTGTACTCGGTGTTCTTCAGCCCGCTGCAGATGCTGGCCGACACCGTGGAGAACTACCACTCCCACCCTGGATTCGCCTACCTCAAGGACATGCCTGCCAGCTGGGACGAGACCCGCTTCCTGGACTGCGTGATCGGCGACTACACGGTGGTCGCCCGCCGCAAGGGCCACACCTGGTATCTCGGCGCCATCACCGACGAGCACGACCGGACGCTGAGGCTGCCGCTGCGGTTCCTGGGACGCGGCCGGTACAGAGCCGAAATCTACAGCGACGCCGCGGACACCAGCTGGCACGACAACCCACTGCCGATCGACATCCGGACCGAGACGGTGCGAGCGTCCACCGTACTGAAGCTGAAACTCGTCGCCGGTGGGGGCACCGCGATCCGCTTCCGCCGCGCGCGCTCCTGACCGTTGGGCTTTCCAGGAAGAACGCGCTCAGATGCCCCGCTGCCGTTGCCGGTCTGCCTGCGCTTGCCGGAAATCCCATCTGTGCAGGTCAGTCTGCACCCACCGCTCCGTGATCGCGTTTACTTTCGGCATCTGGACGCCGCTGAGTACGACCTCAATCCCCGCATCGGTAGGGACGGCATCGAACAGGGCGGGGAACTTCCCATCTCGCTCCCCGATCAGGAACCGCGCCCGGCAGCCCGCGTCCTCAAGGCCCATGACGCATGTTCAGCACGATTGATCATCATGACGCGTGGACCACTGGCTACGCGAGAGCGCCGACTCGAGCGACCGAGGCCAACGACCGTGGGGCCCGGTGCGCGCCTTTGACCAGGGCGGATGACATTCTCGGCAAGCGCAGAGTTGGGTGACCCATGCGCCGGTGGGACGGGCGGTGACGCCCAGGACATGGACGCGCAGGGTGGTGATCTCCATGACGAAGAAGACGTAGAGGCGTTTGAGGAAGACGGTCTTTATGTGCATGAAGTCGCAGGCGAGCAGCGTGTGGGCCTGGGCGTGGAGGAAGGAGCGCCAGGTCTGTTGGCTTGTTCGTTGCGGTGCGGGCGGCAGACCGGAGCGGCGCAGGACGCGCCGGATCGTGGCGGCGGCGACCCGATGGCCAAGCCGGCGCAGTTCACCCTGGATCCTGACGTATCCCCAGGTCGGGTTCTCTGTCGCCAGGCGCTGGATGAGCGCGACTGTCTCTTCCGGCAACGGTGGCCGACCGGATTCGACCGCTGTCTGGCGCCACTTCCAGCGCACCGGACGGCGGTGCCAGTTCAGCAGGGTGCCCGGGGTGACCAGCCGATGGCGACGCAAGGCGGATGGCAGGTGCCGTGCGAGAGCGGAGAGAACGGCACGATCAGCCCATGAGGGCCTTGGCCGCTTGATCTGCCGGCGCAGCACGGTGACCTCATGACGACGGGCAAGGATCTCGGTGTTGTTCGCGGCGGTCGATCGGCCCAGCAAAAGGAAGCAGCCCAGCAGGCGGCAGAAGATCAGGTAGAGCAGTCGCAGACCCACAATCACTGATCATGCCCACACTTGGGCGAGCACAAAGCCCCAGGTCAACCACCGTACGGCAACAAAGACACCCTTCAGGTCAGCACCCGGCCACCTCGGCCCCCGCCGGGCAGAGCTGTGATCCGGAGCCTGACCACCGCCCGGTCCCCGCGGCTGCGAGCCCTGGTGGACCGGGCCGACATCGCCCGATGCGGCACTGGGCACATGGCGTCGGCGTACGCCACGGAACGGGGTCCCCTGTGGGGCCTGCTGGGTCGGCTTGCCGGGGCCGGGCAGAGAGGGAGGGCGCTGAGGGACCCTATCGGGGATCTTGATTTTCGAAGGTCGCTGTCCTTGGTGGCTCTCACGGTGATTCGTGGGGTCCGGCACAGGCCCCGCGAGTGGTCAATGTCCGTGATGCTGAAAGCGGGACTTGCTGATCGACCCCGACGGGCCGTGGGCCGGCTTCGCCCGCGACACGGTCGAGGACTGGCCGGCGCTGCTGGCCCGCAGCCAGCCCGCCGCCGGGCGCGACACCGAGGCCGCACGCGCGCAGCGCACCCTCGTCCTCGCCGTCCTGCGCGGCGCCCTGCTGGACCTGCTCGCCACCGGTGACAGCGCGCGCACCACTGCGGCGCTGCACCTCCAGCTCGACCTGTTGGAATGACGTGCTGCGGCACGACGGGTCTTCGGGGCCTCCGGCACAGGGGGGCGTTCTCGCACCTGGCGGCCGGGGTGAGGGAGTGGCCGTCGGGTGACAGGCCTCGGAGCTACGACACGATCGGGCGGTCGGACACGTGGGCGAGCCTGGTGAAGTAGGTGCGGTAGAGGGGCTCGTCGGCGGTCGGGATCTCGATGGTGGCGAGCAGGTGTCCGGGCTGGGTCTTGGGCGCGTACAGCGGTTCGTCGAGGTGTGCGATGTTGCCGAAGTGCAGCCGGGTCACCCCACTCTTGCAGGTCTCGGTGCGCACCTTGAGCCAGCTCAACGGAGCCCGGTAGGGGCCGATGGTGCGGTTGCGCCGGAACACCTCGAAGATGCCGTGATCGACCCGCAAGTGCACATTGCCGTGTTCGAAGACCAGTGGTTCCATGTCAGATCACCGGCCGGTCGGCGAGCGCGGCCACTTCGGTGAAGTACGCGCGGAACAACGGCTCGTCGCTGTGGGGCACCCGGACCGCCTCGGTGGAGCGGTACCCGAAGGAGGCCAGGTCGGTGCCGTAGAGGGCGGCGTGTGGATTGCGTACGCCGCCGAAGATCAGCTCGCCGGGTTTGCCCGGCTTCCTGTAGTGCACCAGTACCCCGAGCCAGGGCAGCGGGATCCGGAGCGTGGTCTCGAGGTTGTACGGCCGGAACAGTTCGAACACCCCCCGGTCCACGCGCACATGCAGGTTCTCGTAGTCGAACGTGAGGGGATCCATGGGGGAGAAGTCCTCCGGTGCGTACCATCGCTCGTCGGGTGTCACAGCAGTGTCGCCCCGACGACGACCGCGGCCACACCGAGGAGCAGCGCCACGGTGCCGCTGGTGATGTCGAGCGCGCGGGAACGGTCTTCGGACGCGAGGTCCGGGGTGAAGACGGCGGGGTCGTCGGGGTCGTAGTGGATCGTGATGTTGCGGCCGTGGGAGTTGGTGGGGTCGGGCAGTTGGTCGGTGCAGTAGGCGGTGACGGTCGTGCCCTCGCGGGTGGTGAAGGCGATGACCGGCGTGTGGCTGGTGTAGGTGCCGCCCTCGCTGTCGGTGTCGGTGTCGGTGAGTACGGCGATGACGTGGCCGGGAACGGGGGGTTGGGAGGACAGCGCGTCGGTACGGCGGCGTACCGCGCGTGCGTTCTGGGGCATGTACCACACGCCGGACAGGGTCCAGGGCACGCCGAAGCCGATCAGGGCCCATGGCCAGCTCCAGTCGATCGCGGCGAAGACCACCAGTCCGACGTAGATCAGGAAGAGCGCGAAGTTGGGCCACCCGAGGCCGCGTCGGCCTGCCCCGAGGTCGCCGGTAGAGAACTGGTAGGCGTGCGGTCTTCCGCGCGGGTAGCGGACCCCGATCTCCCGGCCCGTCCAGGCCGCCGTGATTCTCTCCCCGTGGTCCCGGTCGTTCGTCACGGTGAACACCTCACCGCTGGAGGGATCCTGGAAGGAGACGACCACGGGTATCCCGTCGCGCTGCGAGCTTCCGTGTCTGGGCTTGCGGACCTGCTCGATCCGCCCCAGGACCCGGACCGCCCGCTGGGCCGCGGTCACTCCGGCCAGCGACCGGGCGTAGCCGACCAGTGCGACGGTGCCGAACACCGCACACCACAGCGCCAGATACCCCTGCAGGCCCATGCGGTTTCCCCTGTCTTCCTCTTCGTCGGTGAGATGCGGCAGTGAGACGCGGCCGGCGCGGCGTCCGTCAGTGCGCCGGGGTGCGCCGCACCACCTTGCCGTCCCCGTCCGCCTCCAGCGAGGCCGCTCCCTCGGTCCCCGTCACACTGACCCTGATGGTGAGGGAGCCGGTGAGGCGTTCGACGGTGAGCTGCCAGGTCTGCGGCGAACCGACGCCCAGGCCCGTCCGCGCCTTCTCGACGAGGGCGGGGAAGCGGTCGTAGGGCAGGGAGTCCGGGTCGAACGTCGGGGCCTGCGAGCCGGTGGGCGCGTACACGATCGACAGCAGCCGGTCCTGTACGACGACGGTGAGCGCCGCGCGCGCGTCCGTGCCCTTGGCGAGCGAGGCGACGGCCTTGCGCAGCTCGCCCTTGTCGAGGAACGACTGGTGCGGACCGAGGGTGACCGTGCCGGAGGCCGACGACACCACCGTGGTCGACGAAGAGGAGGAGGCCGACGGCTGGGCGGAGGACGGCGGCGGTGCGGAGGCGTCCTCGTCGAACAGGTCGGCGCGGAACAGCAGGACCACACCGGCCGCGGCGAGCAGCACGGCGAGCAGCGTGACGATGCCGACGGCACAGCCCTCTGGGGGCTCGCTCACCAGGGCCGGCCCCGGCGCCGAGTCCAGGAGGGCACCGGCCGCCCGCTCCTCCCACTCCGGCGTCGGCCGCTTCACGATCCTCACCCGCCACGGCCGGTCCGGCGGGTACTGGACCACCACGACGCCGCCCGGCCGGTAGTCGGGCAGGTCCGCGAGGTTGATGTCCTGCGTGAACGCGACGCGGTACGCCGGTACGTCGTCCGGCGCGACCGTCGACACGAACCGCACCGCCACGTCGCTGGTCGCCTCGCCCCCGACGGCTTCCACGCTTTCGACCATCGCGAGCGCCGTACGGGGCGCGATCGCCGCCTCCCGGGCCCGCCTCGGCACACCGGCGAGGAAGTAGAGCAGGCCGTAGACCACGGGAAGACCCAGTCCGGCGGCGAACAGCGGCCACTTCTCGATGATGCCGCCGACGACGAGAGCGGCCAGCGACGCCCCGATCACACCACCTGTCAGGACCCCCCGGGCGAGGACGAGGGGTGTGTTCCGCGCGGGGGGCGCGGCGCCCGTGGCGATCGTCATATGGGTGATTGTGTCGGGGTCGGGTGACGGCCGGTGGATCTCCACGTGTCTGCCTCCGGGGCTGCTGGGAACGACCCCACGCGGGGAGTGGGCGGGCCCGGCGCCGGCGTCCGGGCCCGGTGCGCCGGCAGGGGCCGTTCCGGCCTCATTTGAGGCCCGAGTGGGCCAGGCCCTCGACGAACTGGCGCTGGGCGATGACAAAGACGACCAGGACCGGCAGAACGGTCATGGTGGCGGCCGCCAGTTGGGTGTTCCACATCTCGGCCCCGTAGGAGTCGGTGAACCGGGTGAGGGCCTGCGGCAGCGTGAACAGCTCCGGCGAGGTGAGGTAGACGGTGGGTTCCAGGTAGAGGTTCCACGAGGTGAGGAAGGTCAGGATCGCGACCGCGGACAACGCCGGCTTGGCCAGCGGCAGGAAGATCCGCCACCAGAGCGCGGGGCGGCCGAGGCCGTCCAGCCGACCCGCCTCCTCCAGCTCGGCCGGAAGGGCGATGAAGAACTGCCGCATGATGAAGGTGGCCAGGACGCACGGTCCGGCCAGCGCGGTGACCAGGATCAGCGGCCAGTGCGTGTTGATCATCCCGGCTCGTTTGAACATCTGGAACAAGGGCACGATCGTCACCTCGCTGGGCACCAGGAGGCCGACCAGCACCACCAGGAAGAGGGCGTTCGCGCCGGGGAAGCGGATCCGGGCGAAGGCGTATCCGGCGAGGCTGGAGACCAACAGGGTGATCAGGGTGACCAGGACGGCGATGTAGACGCTGTTCATGTACTGCCGGGCGAACGGCTGGAAGCTGAACGCCTCGGTGTACGCGGACAGGGTGGGGTCGGCGGTCCACAGTGACGGCGGGGCTTTGAAGATCTCGGGCAGCGGCTTCACCGAGGCCGCCACCATCCAGACGGTCGGCACCACGAACGGGATCGCCAGGACGCCGAGCGCGGTCAGCAGGGCCACCCGCCTGAGGACGGGGGAACGCGGCTTACTCCTCATGGAACACCCACTTACGGCGCAACTGCCACTGCACCAGCGTCAGCAGCATGACGAAGGACAGCAGCATCAGGGCCAGCGTCGAGCCGTAACCGATGTGGTTGAACTCGAAGGCCTGCTGGAAGACGTAGTACACGAGCACGGTGGTGCTCAACTCCGGGCCACCGCTTGTCAGTACGGCGATCTGCGCGAACGACTGCAAGGCTCCGACGATGGTGATGATGGCGGTCAGCAGCACCGTGGGGGAGATGAGCGGCAGGGTGATCCGGGTGAAGATCACCCTGCTTCCCGCGCCGTCGAGCCGGGCGGCTTCGTACAGCTGTGTCGGCACGCCCTGCAAGGCGGCCAGGAAGAGCACCATGTTGACGCCGACGCTGCGGACCACCTGGGTGACGATCACCGACAGCATCGCGGTGTCGCCGCGCTGGAGCCAGTTCGGGCCGTCGATGCCGACCGCGCCGAGAACCCCGTTGACTCCGCCGTTGTCCTGGAGCAGGAAGCCCCAGACCAGGGTCCAGGCGACCACGGAGACGACGACCGGGGAGAAGAACAGAGTGCGGAAGAAGGTCGCGCCGCGGAACCGCCGGTTCAGCAGTACGGCGAGCAGCAGGCCCAGGCCGATGTTCAAGGCCACGACCCCGCCGCAGAAGATCGCGGTCGCCCCTAGTATCGACGGGAGTTGCGGATCGTCCGCCAGGGCCTTGTAGTTGTCGACCCCGACGAAGGTCTGCTCGCCGGAGAAGACGTTCCAGTCGTTCAGGCTGTACCAGATCGCCAGCCCGACCGGGATCAGCACGAACAGCACGACCCCGAGGAGCTGCGGCGTGATGAACAGGTAGCCCGCGAGTACGTCTCGGCGCCGGGTCGTCCAGAACGGCGCTCCGGAGGTGTTCCGGGCCGTGGCCGGCGTCCTGGAGGTGTCAGGTGCCCTTGTGCGGGGCTTCGTGAGGCCGGACATGGTCACTTGGCCAGGATCGGATTGATCGCGGAGCAGACCGACTTCAGTACGGCGGGGATGTCGGCGTCGGCCTTCCACATCCCGTCCAGCGCGGTCTTGCCCTTCTGGGCGATCTCAGCCGGGTTGGTGTGGTTGGGCAGGGTGACGGCGTTCGGCAGCTGGTCGACCACAGCGGCCTGGAGCTGCGCGGCGGTCAGGACCTTGTTGTCGGCGGCGAGCTTCGCGCCGGTGAGCATCGACTTGCGCGGCGGCGGGAAGAACTGCGCCAGCTTCGCGGAGTTCGCCGGATTCGTCAGGTAGGCGAGGAAGTCGGCGGCCTGGGTCCTGTGCTTGCCCGAGGCGAGGACGCCCACGCCGGCCTGGCCGATGACGGAGTACCGGCCGGCCGGGCCCGCCGGCAGCGGGTACAGCGCGTACGTGAACTTGTCGGTGAGCAGCGAGGCGCGGGAGACCTGGGCCACGGTGAAGGCGGAGTCACCGGCGAAGAAGTCGGCCGTCGTGCCGGGGCCGGGCATGGCCTTGGTCTTGAACGCGGCGTCGTGCAGGAAGGTGAACGCCTTCTGCATCTCGGGGCTGGTGAACGTGCAGGTCTTGCCGTCCGGGCTCCAGGCGGATGCGCCGAAGCCGGTCCACACGGTGGCCAGCGTGTTCCACGACTTGTAGTCGAAGTCCCGGACGACGAATCCGGCCTTGCCGGTGTCCGCGTGGACGGCCGCGCCGGCGACTGCGACCTGGTCCCAGGTCAGGTTCTTCGGGTCGATCTTCTGGTCGGCCTTCGCCAACAGGTCGGTGTTGACGTACAGCGCGTACGGCGAGGTGGAGAACGGGTAGGCGTACAGCGTGCCGTCCCGGCTGAACTCCTCGGTCGCGCTGGCCTCCAGGTCGTCGTACTGCCAGCCGGGGGTCGCCTTCAGCTTGTCGGTCAGGCCGACCAGCGCGTCGGAGGCCATCAGGTCCCTCGACAGGTCGCCCATCCAGGCCAGGTCGGGAGCGTTGCCGCCGGCGATCTGGGTGGTGAGGGTGGTGTTGTAGTCCTCGAAGGGCAGGCTCTCGAAGGTGATCGAGGAGACCTCGGGGTGCTTGGCACGGTAGGCGTCGGCGATCGAGTCGAACAGCTTGAGCTGGTCCTGGTTCGAGGTCCAGACCGTCATCCGCAGCTTGACGTTCTTGGCGTTCTTCCCGCCGGACCCGTCGGTGGATGCACCGCAGGCGGCTGTCAGCGTCAGCGAGGTCGTCAGCGCGAGGGCGCCGAAGACCTTTCTTGCTCTGTTCATGGTGTGCGTCTTTCGTGGTCTCGGCGCGTGCTGCGCCTTCGGGTTGGGGCTAGTAACCGGCGATCTGCGGCCAGTGGAGTTCGATACCGGCCGCGGTCAACCTGCCCTGGAGTCGGTCGACGAGGCGATCGTCGGTCGCGATCTGCCTCGGGGTCAGACCGAGTTCGAGACAGTGAGCAACCAACTCCCCGGCCGATTCGCCGACGTTCCACTCGACAGGATGCAGCCGGTAGGCGCCGTTGGTGATGTGGGTGGTGCCGATGTTCTTGGCGGCCGGAACCAGGTTCTGGGTGGCCACCGGGACCAGCGCGCCGAGCGGTATCTCGAACGGCGCGCACTCGACGTCGATGTAGTTGTCGCCACCGGTGGAGGGATGCAGGTCGATCCGGTACATCCCCACCCCGACCGAGCCGTCGAAGCGGGCCGGTCCGGCGCCCCCGCGGGCCTTGACCGAGATGTCCTGCTCGCGCACGGTGGTGAGCGCCCTGATCCGCCGGGACTCGCGGATGTACGGCGCCTGCGCGAAGCCGTCGGCGGTGCCGACCAGGTCGCCGCGCAGCCGCAGTCCGGGCCAGCCGCGGCCGCCGTCCGGGCGGGGCGCCTCGGTCTGCAGCCAGTACACGTAGGCACGGGACTGTGCCTTCGCCGCCTCCAGATGGAGCTGCCGGTCGTCGGTGTCGATGATCGAGCCGCCCACGTAGTCCAGTTGTGGCCAGTTGGCCAGCACGATGTCGCTGTCGTAGAAGCCGTCGGCGAAGTTCTGCCGGGCGGCGATCCGCCGGAACTGCCACAGATCCCGGTCGCCGGCGTCGAACCGCGGGTCCCCGGTGGCGTCGGCGGCCGGGTTGACGTTCATGGTCCGGTCCTCCGGCACGAGGGTCCGGGGGTTCGGCGCGGTGAAGGACAGCATCGGCGCGCCCCAGAAGGGCAGTTCGAAGGCGCGCCAGAAGTCGTAGTCGTCCGGCCGGGCGATGGTGTGGTCGCCCGCGACGTGATCGAAGACGAAGCACCACGCGATCGACTGCACGTTGCCCGGATCGGCGGTCTCGGGAGCGCTTGGCTCACCGGTGTCGGACCGCGCCTCGGCGCCGACGACGTACTCGGTTCCGGTCAGCGGCAGCAGATCGCCGGTCTCGGTTCCGTCCAGGACGTACTCGGCGGTGATCACGGTCTCGGCCCCGGTGCGCGGGTCCGCGACGGTGACGGAGCGGACCGTCGCGTCGCGCACCTCGGCCGCGACGGGCACCGCGGGTTGCAGGACGGTGAGCCGCCCGGTCGACCGGTACGGCGCCAGCAGGGAGGTGATCACCGCGTCGGCCACTCGCGGTTCGTGGCACAGCCTGCTCACCCGGCCACGGCCCGGGTTGAGTTCCCGGTCGGCGCGCGCGGCGGCCGTCAGCGGGTAGTGGTCGCGGTAGTAGCGGCGGATGTCCTCGCGCAACGCGCGGTAGCGGGCGGTGACGCCGAACTGCTCCACCCAGATGTGCTCGTCGGGCGGAACGGCCTGCGAGGTGAGCTGTCCGCCGAGCCAGGCGTACTCCTCGGTCATCACCACCCGGCGGCCACGTTGCAGAAGAGCCAGCGCTGCGGCGACGGAGCCGAGTCCGCCGCCGATGATCGCCACCTCGGCCGTGATCCCGCTGGTCATGACGGCGACTCCGTTCGCGCGACGATCGTGTCCCCCGGCTCGACCTCGGCGACCAGCAGCCGCTCACGGTCCAGACCGGCCCACTCCTGCGGGGCCGTGCCGATCAGGAGCTGGAGGAGGTCGAGCGCCTCGGCCGCCAGTTGTGGTCTGGGCACGTGGAAGCCGGTCAGTGTCCGGCCCTCCACCCGATGGCCGCGCACCTCACCGAGCGCGGCGAGCGAGACCTCGTCCGGTACGGCGACCCCGGCACCCAACAGGGCGTGCGCGACGTCCTCCGCCAGGAACGCGTCCTCCGCGATGATCAGGGTGGCACCGGTCGCCCGCGCCAGTCGGGGCAGGTCGGCGATTCTCTCCTCACCGACCAGCAGGAAGGCCAGTCGGCCCGCCGCGGAGGCGCCCTCGACGGCATCGCGCCGGTCCCGCGCGGTCGGCGTGTCACGGCCGCGGTGGACATACAGCGCCTGCTGATGCCCGCCGGCCGCCGCCTGATCGAGCAGCGCGGTGGTCGGAGTGGTGTAGTCGATCGCCACGTACGGCACCGCGGCGGCGGTCTCGTCCCGGCGGCCGATCGCGACGAACGGGAACTGCTCGGCGACCAGCCGCTCCAGCTCGGACGCGACCATCTGCTGGCCGAGCAGCACGCAGCCGTCGGTCAGCCGCAGCCGGGTCTTGCGGTGGAAGAGGCTGCGCGTGTTGTTCTCCACCGGTGAGGAGGTGAAGAACAACAGGTCCCAGCCGATCCGCTCGGCGGCCCGCTCGATCCCGTTCAGCAGCGGACCGTAGAAGTCCATGCTCTCGGGGGACAGCGCGGCCTCGTACGTGAAGACGCCGATGATCTGGTTGTCCAGCCCGGCGAGCCGCCGGGCTGCGGGGTCCGCGACGTAGGAGAGCTGCTCGATGGCCCGCTTGACTCGCGCCCGGGTGGCCTCGGGGACCCGCACGTTCGAGCCGTCGCGGTCATTCAGTACCACCGACACCGTGGTCTGGCTGACGCCCGCCAGCTCCGCGATCTCGCGTTGCGTGACACGGCGAGGTCTCGGCGACATCGCTCCTCCATCGTGATAATGCCTAACTTCTTCTGCTGGCGATGACCGTAACGCACGGTGGATCGCCAGGACAAGCGTCTGTTGACACCGGGGTAGCGGCCTGGAAACGTGTCGTTCACGAAGTTGAAGATAGGCATTATCAGCGTGCGCACCCAGCGCTGGACAGGAGCAGACGATGACCTCCGAAGCCTTCTCCCGACCCGCCCTCGACCGCCGGCGCTTCCTCGGCGCGGCCCTCGCCGCCGGTGTCGTACTCGTCGCGGAGTCGACCCCGGTCACCGCGCACGCCGCGGCCGGCGACGTCACCCTGTCCGCCGGTGGCATCAGCCTGCTGGCCAGTGCGGGCGGCAGGCTCGCCATCCGTGACGACCGTGGCGTGACCCGGTCGGCCGGGTCGAAGTTCCAGGTCAAGGACAGTGTCACCGGCATCCACGTGTCCACAGGCGGCACCCCGACGCTGAGCGCGCTCGGGGACGGGACGCCGGCGATCCGGATGGACTACACCTTCGACGCCGCCGCCGGATCGACCGCCGTCACCGGCTGGTTCAGCGTCACCACCTCCCATGCCGTACTGGAGTGGCACGTCACCGGGGCGGACACGCTGGTCCCGGACGGCTTCCTGTTCAGCCGGGCGATCCAGGCGCCGACCGCCCCCGACGACTACATTCCGATCACCGAATGGGTCCGCGACACGGGCGGCGGCATCCCCTACGAGACCACCCTCGGCGTCGCCCACACCTCCACCTGGTCAACCGCGCTGCACGGCCTGTTCCTGCTGGACCGGTCCCGCCAGGCATGGACGAACGCGACCTGGGTGCACGCTCCGGGTCTGGCCGAAGCGGCCGGCGGCTGGACCAGCCGGGCCGACTTCTTCTTCTCCGAGACCCGGCCGTCCGCCACCGCCACCATCGGCCGGGGCCGTGAACTCGGACTCGAACTCACCACGAACCGCGACTTCAACCTGTACGAGTCGGCCGGTGAACAGATGGAACTCACCGCCCTGGTGGCCAACGGCGGCGCGGCCAAGACGGCCGAGCTGGAACTGTGGATGCGCGACTTCGACGGTGACCTGCTGGCCGCCACGACCACGACCGGCAGCGTCCCCGCGGCCGCCACCTGGCAGCACACCTTTACCCTGACCGCACCGGCCGGCGGGATCGCACTGGCCGAAGTGGTCGTCAGATCCGGTGACGACGAGGCGTTCGCCCGCACCAATCTCGCGGTCCTGCCCTCCTACGACTACCAGGCCGGCACGGACAGCATGTTCGCCGTCGCCAACTACCCATGGCTGCAACGGCCGAGCGCCGACACCGTACTGGACCTGTGGCAGAAGGTCGGCATCAGCCTGGTCCGGATCTCCTACGACGGCGGACCCGGGCTGCCACCCTCCGTCTTCGACGCCCGCGGCATGCGCCACAACATCGAACTCCAGCCGTCCCTGGACGTCACCGACACCGAGGCTGCCACCTGGGCCGCGGACAAACTGGCGGTGGCGGTCGCTGCCGGCGCCGACTACTTCGAGGTCGGCAACGAGCTGAACAGACCCTTCAACACCGGCGACGCCGCGCAGGCATACCTGGACAAGGCACTACGCCCGGTTTTCGACCGGCGAGCAGCCACCGGCGACACCGTGAAGCTGATGAACAACGGACTGGCCGGCATGGACAAGCCATGGGTGGAGAACTTCATCGCCGCCGGCGGCTGGGACCTGATCGACGCCTTCGCCTACCACCCGGGACGCGGCAACTTCACCCCGGACTACATACCGCCGGGCGACGACTGGACCACCGGCGGCGACGGCACCTACTGGAACTTCTACGGCGGCCTGCGGCAGTTGAAGGCGCTGATGGCCGAGCACGGCGAGAAGGAGATCTGGCTGACCGAGGCATACGCGCCGACCAAGCCCAACAGCTGGTGGCACGACACCTACCGGCATGCCGCGGAGAACGTGCTCCTCACCCTCGCCCTGGCCAAGGCCGAGGGGATCCGGGGCGTGTGCTGGTACCAGTTCCACGACAGCGTGCTCGGCATGCCCCAGGTCGCCGACCCGGACAACGTCGAGTACCACTACGGCCTCATGAACCGCGACCTCAGCCCGAAGCCCTCGCTCCTGGCCTACGCGACCGCGGCCCGCACGCTCGACCAGGCCACCTTCCGGGGCCGGCTGACCTTCCCCGACCCGCAGACCTTCGGCCTGTGGTTCGACACACCCGACGGCCCCGCGGTCGTGCTGTGGAACCGGGCCGACGGCTACCTGCTGAACACCGCCGGCCAACGCACCGACTGGCACTTCCCCGCCCCCGAGGTGTGGACCGACCCCTGGCCGACCAAGACCCCGCTCGTGGTCGCCGCCACGACCGCCGTACGGCAGGTGGACGCGATCGGACAGGTCACCCAGATCCCGGTCACAGGCGGTGGCGCGACGCTGACACTCGACGGCGCGCCCCGGATCTACTACGGCCTCGCACCGCACGCAGACGCCGCGGGCCACCACAGCCTGCCGACGCCCGCCTGAGACACACCGACAGGTCCGAGTCCGACATGAAACGACCAAGGAGCAACAACACCGTGCCCGCCACCACCGCCACCACTCCCTGGTGGCGCGACGCCGTCATCTACCAGGTCTACATCCGCAGCTTCGCCGACGGCGACGGCGACGGCGTCGGCGACATCGCCGGCATCCGCTCCCGGCTGCCCTACCTCAAGTCCCTCGGCGTGGACGCCCTCTGGATCAACCCGTGGTACAAGTCACCGATGGCCGATCACGGTTACGACGTGGCCGACTACCGCGAGATCGATCCGCTGTTCGGGACGGTCGCCGAGGCGGAGCGACTCATCGCGGAGGCGCACGCGCACGGGATCCGCATCATCGCGGACATCGTCCCCAACCACTCCTCCGACCGACACGCATGGTTCCAGGACGCGCTGGCGGCAGGCCCCGGCAGCCCCGAACGCGCGCGCTACATCTTCCGCCCTGGCCGCGGCCCCGAGGGCGCCCTGCCGCCCAACGACTGGGACTCCCGCTTCGGCGGCCCGGCCTGGACCCGGGTGCCCGACGGCGAGTGGTACCTCCACCTCTTCACTCCCCAGCAGCCGGACCTCAACTGGCAACACCAAGACGTCCACACCGAGTTCGAGTCCGTCCTGCGCTTCTGGTTCGACCGCGGAGTGGACGGCTTCCGCGTCGACGTGGCCCACGGCCTCGTCAAGGACCCCGAACTGCCGGACCTGGCCGACCGCGACGGTGGCGTGCACCCCTTCTGGGACCGCGACGAGGTCCACGACATCTACCGCGCCTGGCGCAAAGTGGCCGACGAGTACCCCGGCGACCGCTCCTTCGTCGCCGAGGCTTGGACGGACACCCCGGAACGGCTGGCCGCCTACGTCCGCGACGACGGCCTGCACACCGCCTTCAACTTCGACTTCCTCATGGCCGAGTGGGACGCGAAGGACCTGCGCGCCGTCATCGACACCACCCTCACGACACTCGGCACCGTCGGCGCCCCGGCCACCTGGGTCATGTCCAACCACGACGTCATGCGCCACGCCAGCCGCTACGGCCGCAGGGCCGCAAAGAAGTGGGTGGCCAACGAGTCCTACGTCCCCGCCGGCCCCGCCGACCTCGAACTGGGCACCCGGCGAGCCCGCGCAGCAGCCCTGCTCACCCTCGCCCTGCCCGGCGGCGCCTATGTCTACCAGGGCGAGGAACTGGGCCTGCCCGAGGTGGAGGACCTGCCCGAATCCATGCTCCAGGACCCCGTCTGGGAACGCTCCGGCCACACCGACCGGGGCCGCGACGGCTGCCGCGTCCCGATCCCCTGGTCCGGACGGACCACACCGTACGGGTTCAGCCCCCAGCCGCCCGCGGGCGCGGAAGACCCCATCGCCGCGCCCTGGCTGCCACAGCCCTCCGACTGGGCGCCGCGCACAGTGGAAGCCCAGAGCGGCGACCCGGGCTCCATGCTGGAGCTCTACCGCGCCGCCCTCCGCCTGCGCCGCGAACACCCTGCCCTCGACGACTCCACCCTGACCTGGCTGGACGACACCCCCGCCGGAGTTCTCGCCTTCCACCGCAAGCCCGGCTTCGTGTGCGTGGTCAACCTCTCGACCGAGCCGTACCAACTGCCCGAACACGCCTCGACCCTGCTGGCCAGTGGCCCCCTCGAAGACAACCGACTGGCCCCGGACCAGACGGCCTGGCTCAGCGTGTAGCGAGCCACACCCCGATATCCCCAGGGCCTGTCCGGCCTCACGCCCCGCCGTCCGGACAGGCCCTGGCCTTCACCAGCCCATGGCCGCCGCCGATGCTGCGCTTGCCGGAAATCTCATCCGGGGAGGTCACGCCGCCGGCTTCGAGCCGCAGATCGCCTACGAGGCCCACGACTACCAGGAGGCCCGGGCCATGGTCGCCGCCGGCATCGGCATCGCCCTCGCCCCCACCCTGGCCCTGGAGGGCATCCGAGCCGGCGTCAGCGTCCTGCCGCTTCAACCCCCCGCTCCGGTGCGTCGCATCCTCCTGGTCCGCATGAGTGACCACGTCCTCACCCCTGCCGCCGAGGCGTTCGCGGGCTTCCTGCGCGACAGTTCCGCGGCTTGAAGCGGCGCCTGGCGCGTGTCACCCGCCAGTAGCCCGGGACCGCCGACCATGGCGGACCCGGGCACCGTGCCTTCGTGGCACCGACGGTTTGAGTGGACGCGACCCTGCCGGGCGGGGCGTGGCGGAGCGGTCGCTACCCGATCTTTGCGCGCGGCACATCGCCGCCGGTGTTGATCACCTCATCGCACCTCCTCTGCGTACGGCGCGACGGTGATCCGGTCGATCAGCGGTGCGTAGCGGGAACGGAGCAGCACCCCGGGGAAGGTGTCCGAGGCGTAGGTGGTGCCGTCGAAGTTCGGCAGTTCCTCGGAGCGGAAGGTGATGGTGTTCTGTCCCTTCTTGAGGTGGACCGGCACGGTCAGCTCCCAGAAGTTGTTCTGGTGGAAGCTGTGGGGGAAGGTCACGCGCTGCGCCTTGCCGCCGCCCACCGTGATGTCGGCGTGGCGGGCGAGTGGGTCCGGGTTGTAGTGGGTGGCTTCGGACTGCTCGGGGTTGGAGTAGCGGATGCGCAGCGCGTTCAGGCCGGCCCGGTCGGCATTCACGGTGAAGGTCGCGGTGTTGCCGTTGCCGGGGTCGCCGCCGATGCCGGTGATCGCCGTGCCGTCGGTCGCCAGAGAGAGCGGGGTGAGTGTTGCCGAGCCCGCGAGCTTGGCGTCCTGGGCCTCGTATGTGCGCGCCGTGAGCGTGCCTTCGGTGGGCGTGACGGTGAGGCGGTCGACGAGGGTGGCTGACGAGCCTCCGGTGAGTGTCACCTTGTTGATGCCGCCGGAGAGGGAGACCGCGACGCTGTGCTTGCCCCTGGACAGGCGCAGGACGTTGTGTCCGTTGACGGAGAGCCTGGCGTTCGCGCCGCCGAGGGTGTCGACCTTGAGGGTGGCCTCGCGGTCGGCGGGGGAGTAGACCCAGAAGGTGGCGGTCCCGTTCTTGGGGAGCTGGATCGCGCCCGAGCCGGTGGCGGGGGTTCCGGTCCGCTTGGGCAGGTCGTAGACGGGCCGTGCGCCGCCGTCCGGCCAGGCCAGTTCGCCTTCGTACACCTGGGTGGCGGCGGAAGGATCGGGGAGGGAGAGGGCGAGGCGGTCGACGATGGCGTCGCCCTTGGTGGCGCGCTTGCCGTCGAGGCTCTTCGCGGCGAGCGTCAGGTTGTGCTTGCCCTTGGTGAGGTGGACCTTGGTGTCCGTGTGGTCCCACACCACCCACTTGTAGGCGAGCGGCAGGTGCAGTTCCCGTTCGCTGTCCGCTTTGCCGTCCACGCGCAGGAAGACGTTGGTGGGGCCCTGCTCCTTCACCTTGTCGAAGGTGTTGAGGGAGTTGGCGAAGACGCCCAGGTCGTAGGTGCCGTCCTCGGGCACGTCCACGGTGAAGTCGAGCGTGACGTCCGAGCCGGTGCGCAGACCGCCCACGTCGTAGCCGCCGGAGGTGTAGAACTTCGACACCTCGCGGGGCGAGCCCTCCGGGCCGTTCTTCGAGTAGCCGGACCCGGTGTGGGCGGCGTCCTCCGCCTCGTACGAAGCCTGCCAGCGCACGGGCGTGGACTGCGTGTCCTTCGCCTTCCCGGCCGGGCTGAGGACGATCTCGTACGCCGAGGACTCCTTCAGCTTCGGCAGTCCGCCGTCGCCGAAGTCGACGACGACCTTGCCGTCGTCACCGACCTTCAGATTCGTCTCCGTGAGCAGCTTCGGGCCGGAGTTGTCGCCCAACTGTCCGCTCCACTCGATCTCTCGCACCCAGGCGTGCACACGGTTCCCGAAGAGCTTCTTCGGGACATCGGCGAAGCTGATGTGGCCTTTCCCGGTGGACCCGCCGAAGAGCAGCCGGGCCTGCCGCTTCTTCTCGTCCACGGTGGCGACGCCCTGCATGGTGTAGTTCTCGCCCGGGAACGGCGGGGTGACCTTCACCGTGTGCCCGCTCATCGAGGCGTAGGAGTGCAACAGCCACCACTGGCCGTTGGCGCGGTTCGACTGCACGGCGGAGTCGGAGAGGTTGCCGTCGATGTTCCAGTACGCGATGTCGGCGTCCACCTTGGACTCCTCGATCGCGGATACCCACTGGATCATCTGGCCGGGGACGGAGGTGTGGTAGTTGAAGGCGTACTCGTTGATGTTGATGGGGAGCTGGGTGCCCTCTTTGTCGGTGCCCTTGAACAGTTCCTTCTCCCACCCCCGGTACTTGGCGACGCTCTCGCGGACCGCCTCGGGGTGGCTCAGCTCGTGCCAGGTGATGACGTCCGGGAGGGTGCCGGCGGCCAGGGTGTGGGTGAGGAAGCCCTTCACCTGGTCGTACAGGATGCTGGTGTTGGGACCGGCGATGCGGGCGCCGGGCATCTTGCGCTTGATGAGCTTGTAGACGTCGTCCCAGGCGGCGAAGTAGTCGTCCGGGTCGCTCAGCCAGCTGACCTTGTTGTAGCTCCACTCCCCGGTGCCGAACATGTTGCCCTCGGGCTCGTTGAACGGCACGAAGACGATGTTGTCCTGGTACTGCTTCGGCAGGTGCAGGACCTGGTCGACCTGGACCGCGATCTTCTCCTTGTAGAGCCCCAGCTTCTCCTCGGGGGTGTCGCCCGGCCACTCGTACGGGAAACCGCGGTGGATGTCGGTCATGTAGATGTACACGTCACCGTCGGTGGAGTCGGCCAGCGGCTTGACCACCTCCAGAGCGTCGGCGCCGGGGTGCTGTGGGCCGTCCTGCGCCTTCGTGGAGACCGTGCGCAGGCCCATGCCCTCGATGAGGTTGTTGGTGGGGACGTCCGGTCCGTACACGCCGTAGAGGGTGCCGGAGGCGCCGCCGTGGAACGCGCCGGTGTCCGAGCCGAGGTCGACGGTGAGCTGCCCCTCGCGGACCACGGTGACGGTCGCCTCCACCGCGCGCCCGGCGGCCGTTCCCGCCACGGTGAAGGTGCCCGGCTGGGCGTACTTGTCGGGAGCCACGGCGTCCCAGGTGATCGGCGTGTCGCGGTCGTATCCGTCGGAGAAGGAGGAGCGGACGGCGGCGGGGAGGGACGGGGCGGTCCCGGTCGCCGTACGGACCTCGAACGACATCTTCGAGAGCTGCTGGAGGGTAGGCACCTCCCCGGCCATGCCGGCCACCTGCTCGGGGCTGAGCGCCGAGTGCCATACGGCGAAGTCGTCGATCGCGCCCTTGAACAGCGGATCCGGGTAGAAGGACTTGCCGATGTAGCCGGCGGCCGTGGCCGAAGTGTCCAACAGCTCACTGGCCTTGATGCCGGTCGCTGCTGAGGAGACCGCCACGCCGTCGAGGTAGGTGGTGAGCCGGCCGGCGGTGGTGTCGAGGGTGACGGTGACGGTCCGCCACTCGTCGGCGGGGAGCGGTGCGTAGCCGCGGATCTGAGTCTCCGCGCCCCCTCCGCCGGTGGTCACGGAGGTCTGCAGCAGCCCGCTGTTGTTGGACGGGGTGGCGAAGAGGTACTTGGTGGTGTTGGTGCCCAGATCGAAGATCCGCTGCCACGACGACGTGTCGCCGCTCCACCTCACCCGGGCGGAGACCGTCAAGTTGTCGGCGTCGCCGACCACTTCACGGGGCAGACGGACGTACGCGCCGGTGGAGGTGGGCGCCCCGCCGGGGAGAGCGAGCGCCTTGCCCCCGCCCGTGCCTGCGACGGACCGGGCGGTGGAGCCGTTGACCAGACTCGCCGTCAGGCCGTTGCCGGAGCTGTCGGTGATCTTGCCGGAGGACAGGTCGTCCTGGTCGAAGGTGTAGCGGGCGGTGGGCTGGGGCGTGTCGGCCGCCTGTGCGGGGACGGCTGGTGCGGCCAGCAGGCCCGCGCCGAGGGCCAGCGCCACGGCGGCCGGTGCCCGGCGCCGGGCGGATCTGTCAGCGGATGGCATGGATTGCGTCCTCATCCTTGAGTTGGCGGTTCCGGTCGGCCGGCCTCGGTCGGCTGCTCGTCCATGGGGCGCGGCCCGGCGGGAGAGTTTGAGGGTGGGAGGGTGGTGTTGGTGGCAGGCGAATGGGTTCGATTTGCTGCGCCACGGGAACCTCTCCGGCCGGCCGGGGCGGCAGCTCCTCCCCTCGAGGGTGTACGGAGCGCGCCCAGGGTTGCCGGAAGGATCGCTTCGTCGAACCGGTTCGCGAAGCTAGCACCGGGAATCCCGACCAGCAATCCCTGCGACGGAACTGCGATACCCAGACCTTGGGCGGGTCGAGAAAGTGATGTTCAGGGTGTTGACAGGCGTTCAGGCGGTTCCTACCGTCACTTCACGCGAACCGGTTCGACGACCGGGGCGCCCCTCTCCTCCCGTACCGCATCCCCACAACCGGCGGCCGCTCCTCCTGTGAAGCGGCGAGCCGGTTCGAGCAAGGAGTTGCCGTGAACATCGGTGAGATCGCGCGGCGGGCCGGTGTCTCGCGGAGCACCGTGTCCTACGCGCTGAGCGGCAAGCGCCCGGTGTCGGAGGACACGCGCCGGAAGATCCAGCAGGTCGTCGACGAGCTGGGCTACCGGCCAAGCGCCAGTGCCCGCGCCCTGGCCAACGGGCGGACCAGCACCCTCGGCCTGGTCTTCCCGCCGGCCGGGAACCACTACACGGGGATGCAGCTGGACTTCATCGGGAGCGTGGTGGAGGCCGCCGCGGCCTACGACTACGACGTGCTGCTGTCGCCGAGCGGTATGGACAGTGACCGGTCGTTCCAGCGGCTGCTGGGGGAGCGGCGGGTCGACGGGGCCATCCTGATGGAGATCAGACTGGAGGACGACCGGGTGGACCATCTGGCCGCCCTGGAGTTCCCCTCCGTCACCATCGGCCGCACCGCACGTCCCGAGGGCATCTGGTGGGTCAGCCTGGACCACACCGCGCTGGTGCAGGCGTGCGTCCACCACCTGGCGGATCTCGGCCACCGCAGGATCGCCTTCGTCAACCGTCCCGAGCAACTGCTGCGGACCGGGTACGAATCCGCGCACCGCGGCCTGGACGGTTTCACCAAGGCGGCGGCCGAGCGCGGACTGACGGTCCGGACGTACTGCTGCGGGGACGACGCCGCCTCGGGCCAGAGCTGCGTACAGCGCATCCTGCACGACGATCCCGCCACCACGGCCCTCGTCACGCTGAACGAGGCCGCGCTGGGCGGTCTCTACCGGGGGCTCGCCCAGGCCGGCCGCCACGTACCGCGCGACTTCTCCGTCACCGGAGTGGTGGCCGGCCGCTGGGCGGAGACGGTGACCCCGCAGCTCACCGCGGCGGACGTACCGGCCGCCGAGATGGGCCGGCTCGCCGTCGAGCTGCTGGTGGAGCGGCTCGACCATCCCCACGCGTCGCCCCGGCACCATCTCCTCACGCCGCCCATCTCCCTGCGGGCCAGCACCGGGCCCACGGGAGTCACGCCCGCGGCGGACACCTGGCCCGACACGACCCCCTGACCGCACCTCACGCTCACCTCCTCACGCCCACCGGACGCTCGAACCGCTCAGCAGTTCTCGTTCGCCGTGCCCGCACCCTCCCCACCACCTCCAGCCCTCGGCACCGGCATGCCAAAAACAAAGGACCGGCCATGAAAAGCTCCTCCAGACGGCGTCGCCTCACCGCCGCAGCCCTCACCGCCCTGGCCGTCGCGACCAGCGCCACCGCCTGCGGCTCGGGAGGCACCGGGACGAAAGCGTCGGACAGCGGCACGTACACCATCTGGGACCCGTATCCCCAGTTCGACAAGGGCTCGGCATGGGTGAAGCTGCTGGACGAGTGCGGCACCAAGGCCGGCGTGAAGGTCAAGCGCACCGGCTTCGACACCAGCGACCTGGCGAACAAGGCACTGCTGGCCGCGCAACAGGGCAACTCCCCGGACGTCCTCATCGTCGACAACCCGGTGGTGTCGACCCTGGCCGAGGCGGGCGTCCTCACCACCACCGACGACAACAAGCTCGACTCCTCGAAGGTGGATCCCAACCTGCTCGCGGCCGGCCAGTCGGGCGGCAAGACCTACGGCACCCCCATCGGCGCCAACACCCTCGCCCTCTACTACAACAAGAAGGTCCTGAAGGAGGCCGGGGTCGACATCGCCTCGATCAAGGACTGGAAGTCGCTGACCGCGGCGCTGGAGAAGGTCAAGAAGGCAGGCAAGAAGGGCATCACGTTCTCGGCGATCGGCACCGAGGAAGGCAGCTTCCAGTTCCTGCCATGGTTCTGGGGCTCGGGCGCGAAGCTGACCGAGCTCGACTCCGCCCAGGCCGTTTCCGCGCTGTCCCTGTGGAAGGACTGGCTGGCCAAGGGCTACGCCCCGAACTCGGTGCTCAACAACACCCAGACCACCAGCTGGCAGGAGTTCGCGACCGGCGACTACGCGTTCAGCGAGAACGGCACCTGGCAGCTCGCCAACGCCAAGAAGGCGGGCTTCGACTACGGCCTCCTGCCCATCCCCGGCATCGAGGGAGGCAAGGCGTCGGCCCCGACAGGCGGCGAGTTCGTCACCGTCCCGGTCCAGGACTCGACCGACCGCTACGCCACCACGCAGAAACTCGCGACCTGCCTGACCAGCACCCAGAGCCTGTACGACACCGACACCACCCTCTCCTACGTCGCCCCCACCTCCGAGGTCCAGGACAAGCAGGTGGCGGCCAACCCCGAGCTGGGGCCGTGGGTGGACGCGGTCAAGGCCGCCCGGGGCCGCACCAGCGATGACCTGGGCACCAAGTACCCGAGGATTTCCGAGCAGCTGTGGAAGGCCGTGCAGTCCGCCCTGAGCGGCTCAAAGTCTCCGAAGGACGCACTGAGCGCCGCTCAGTCCGCCGTCAAGTGACGCACTCCAGGGCCTTTTGATGAGTCACACGACACAAGTGCCGCATCGCCGAACCGTGCCCGACCCCACGGCGGTCCCTACCGCACCGCCCCGGGCACGACGCCGCCCCAGCTCCCAGCAGTGGGCCGCCTGGGCCTTCCTCACCCCGGTCACCCTCTACCTCACCCTCTTCTACGCCTATCCGCTGTACCGCAACCTCGATCTGAGCCTTCGCAACTACACCGTGCGCTCCTTCGTCCAGGGCGACGCACCCTTCACCGGCCTGGCCAACTACCGCACCGTCTTCGACGACCCGACCTTCGCCCCCGCCCTGTTCCACACCGTGGTGTTCACCGCCGTGTGCCTGCTCTTCCAGTACGCCATCGGCCTGGCCCTCGCGGTCTTCTTCAACCAGCACTTCCGGCTCTCCGCCACCCTGCGCGCCCTGTTCCTGGTGCCCTGGCTGCTGCCGCTCATCGTGTCCGCCTCCACCTGGTCATGGATGCTCAACAGCGACTCCGGTGTCGTCAACGCCGCCCTGCACGCCGTCGGCATCGACCCGGTGAACTGGCTGACGTCACCCTCCTGGTCGCTGACCTCGGTGATCACCGCCAACATCTGGATCGGTGTCCCGTTCAACCTGGTGGTGCTCTACAGCGGCCTGCAGTCCATCCCCGCCGGCCTGTACGAGGCGGCCGCCCTCGACGGGGCGGGTGCCTGGCGCCGGTTCTGGAGCATCACCTTCCCGCTGCTGCGCCCCGTGTCCGCGATCACCCTACTGCTGGGGCTGGTCTACACGCTCAAGGTCTTCGACATCATCTGGATCATGACCAAGGGCGGCCCGGCGGAATCATCCACGACCTTCGCCACTTGGTCCTACCAGCTCGGCTTCGGCAACCTGCTGCCCGCATTCGGCCCGGGTGCGGCCGTCGGCAACCTGCTCGTGATCGCCGCCCTGGTCTTCGGCCTGGTCTACGTCCGGGTGCAGAGAAAGCAGGCGCTGACATGATGCGAAGCTCCAAGCGCACCTGGGGAAAGACGACGATCGGCCTTCTGCTGACCGGGATCATGCTCTTCCCGGTCTACTGGATGCTGAACGTGTCCTTCACCCGCGACCAGGACATGCGTAAGAGCCCACCGGACCTGTTCCCCGTCCACGGCACGCTGGCCGGCTACCGCAGGGTCCTCGACGAGCAGTTGCCCTACCTCGGCACCAGCCTCGTCATCGGCCTGGGCACCGTCGTACTGACCGTGGCCCTGTCCGCGCCCGCCGGTTACGCGCTGGCCAAGCTGCGCCCGCGCGGCGGCGGGGTACTGAGCTTCCTCCTCCTGGCCGCCCAGATGATCCCCGGCATCATCATGGCGATGGGCTTCTACGCCATCTACCTCCAGCTCGGCCTGCTCCAGTCCGTGCCCGGCCTGATCGTCGCCGACTCCACCCTGGCCGTCCCCTTCGCGGTCCTCATCTTCACCGCGTTCATGTCCGGGATCCCGGGCGAACTGCTCCAGGCCGCGAAGACCGACGGCGCCGGCCCCCTGCGCACCTTCTGGTCGATCGTCCTGCCGATGAGCCGCAACGCCGTCGTCACGGTGTCCCTGTTCGCCTTCCTGTGGTCCTGGTCCGACTTCGTCTTCGCCAGCACCCTCGCGGGCGGCGCCACACACAAGCCGATCACCCTCGGCATCTACCACTACATCGGCAACAACAACCAGGAGTGGAACGCCATCATGGCCACCGCCGTCGTGGCCTCGCTGCCCGCCGCGGTCATCCTCGTCCTCGCCCAGCGGTACGTCGCCGCCGGCGTGACCGCCGGCGCTGTCAAGGACTGACCTTCCTCGGCGATCCTTCCCCCGCCCGCGGGAAGCTCCCGCCGGGACGCCGCACACCATCGACCGGTACGCCGCCACAGCCGCCCGGTATGCCGCCGACCCGCCACCGCTGAAGAAACGAGTAACGCTCATGACCGCCGCCCCGTCCGGCCCGGCCTTCTCCGTCCACGACATTCCGTTTAGCACCCACGGGTCCTGGTTCGGCATCTCGCCTGTGGTGGCCCAGAAGACCTACGCCGACGACCTCCACCTGGTTTCGCACCAGAACGGTATGCACGCAGTGCTGCGGTTCGTCCCCCTCGATGCCGGGACGGGTGCCCGGGCCACGACCCGCATCGAGGCGACACCGGGACTGCTCAGCTGGACCGGCGAAGGCGGCCGTATCGACCTCGCCTACGAGTCACCGGACACCATACGGCTGCGCGGTGAGGGGCTCGGCCTGCGTATCTGTGCCGCCGAGCAGACCCTGACACCCTTCACCGGCGCCTACTTCTTCCGTGACCCGGTGGACGGGGCGTACGTCTTCACCTCGTATGAGACCGGACGCCGCTACCGGATCACCGCGCTGTCCGCCGGCGCGGTCGGTGCGTTCGGCGCCCAGGACCTGGGCAGCGCGGAGCGCGGTCTGGCCATCGCGGCAGAGAACGGCGGGGTCTGGGAGGCCGCTGTCGAGGAACTGGACAGCGCACGCTGCCCCTACACCGCGCAGACGGCCTTCGACCAGGTCGTGACCGCCGCACAGAACGCCTTCGCCCAATTCGCTGACGCGGTCGCCCCGTGGCGCTCGGCCGACACCCCGGCCGCCGAACTGGCGGCCTACGTCCTGTGGTCCGCGACGGTGAACCCAGCGGGCTTCGTCACCCGGCCCGCGGTGCTGATGTCCAAGCACTGGATGGACAAGGTCTGGAGCTGGGACCACTGCTTCAACGCCCTGGCGATGGCCCCCGGTCTGTCGGCGTCCGCCTGGGACCAGTTCTGCCTCCCCTTCGACCACCAGGACGAGAGCGGCGCCCTGCCCGACTCCGTCTGCCACTCCGAGATCCTCTACAACTACGTCAAACCCCCCATCCACGGCTGGGCTCTGGGCCACCTGCGCCGACGCCTGCCCGAACCGCTCGACCCGGCGGAGCTGGCCCGGACGTACGACCGGCTGGCACGCTGGACCGCGTTCTGGCTCACCGCGCGAAGAGCGCCCGGCAGCGCCCTCCCCCACTACCAGCACGGCAATGACAGCGGCTGGGACAACGCCACGACCTTCGACCCGGAACGGCTGGTCGCCACCGCCGACCTCGCCGGGTTTCTGGTCCTCCAACTGCGCGAACTCGCGGCCCTGGCCGAAGAGCTGGGACGGCCGGACGACGCCGGCCGGTGGACGAGGACCGCGGACGCGACTCAGGCCGCGATGCTCGACGACCTGTGGAAGGGTGACCACTTCGTCGCCCGCGGAGCGCACAGTAGGGACACGTGGAGCAGTTCCAGCCTGCTGGACCTGATGCCGATCGCGCTGGGCGAGCACCTCCCGCAGCACGTCGCCGCGGTGCTGGCCGACCGTATCGAGGCACACCTGACGCCGTACGGGCTCGCGACCGAACTGCCCAGCTCACCGCACTACCTCTCCGACGGCTACTGGCGCGGCCCCGTCTGGGCCCCCGCCGTCGTCCTCATCGAGGACGGCCTGCGCCGCAGCGGTCACCAGAACCTCGCGCACGAGATCAGCGCCCGCTTCCGGACCCTGTGCGAGACACACGGCTTCGCGGAGAACTTCGACGCCCTCACCGGAACCGGCCTGCGCGACCGCGCCTACACCTGGACCGCCAGCGGCTACCTGCTCCTCGCCGAAGCCCACGCACTCCGGCCCGCCAGGCCCGCCCCGCAGACGGGCGGATGAAGATGTCCTTGCCGAGAACTGCATCCATGCAGGTCAGGCAGCATGGTGATATGCGTGGAGGAGGCTGCCGAGGCGGTCGCGTCGTTGTATGTCGAGGTGGGTCAACTTGTCCGGATCGGTGATCGGTGCGGGCATCGGGTGCAGTGGCCGGGCGTTCGTGATGCCCGGGTGGGGCCGATGAGTGTTGTGGAACTGCTCGAACTTCCGGAGTGTGTGGCGGAGGTGGCTCTGGTTCCAGATCAGGGTCCGGTCCAGGAGCTCGTGTCTGCGGTCTGCCCCCACCGTTCCGTGATCGAGTTCATTCGCGGCATCTGGATGCCGCTGAGGATGACTTCGATCCCCGCGTCTTTGAGGGCGTCATCGAACGGTCCAGGGAACTTCCCGTCCCTGTCCCTGATCATGAACCGGGCCTGGCAGCCTACGTCTTCGATCCAGACGGTCGACGCGGCCACTTCCACTCCCAGCACGAGCAGTTCGCCGTGCAGACGCCTGTAGCCCCGGTTCGGATGCTCCCTGACCAGGCGCAGAGCCAGAGTCCGGACGTAGCGCATGGTACGAGGCCGGCCGGGTTGCCTGGGCCGTGATGAGGCGGCATGCTGGCGCTTTGCGAGGTCGCGATGCCGGCGCAGTACCGTGTCAGGACGCACGAGCAGTACTCCAGCGCCGTGCACACCGCGTCCCGCCGCCTGGGCCCCCCGCTCCCGGCTCCGTCACGTTTGCTCCGGGTCAGGGCTGTGCCGACTGCGGGATGCCCAGTCGGCTGGCCACGGAGGTGAGGGCCGTTCCCAGCGGGAGCGCGACCCGGGTGACGGCGTGCCGGTCGCCGCGGGTCGGGTCCAGGTTGACGATCAGTACCGGCTTTCCGGCCTGGGCCGCCTGGCGGACGAACCGGAGCCCGGACATCACCGTCAGTGACGAGCCCAGGACCAGCAGCGAGGTCGCCTCGCGGACCAGCTTGCGGCAGTGCTCGACCCGCCGTGGCGGAACGGCTTCGCCGAAGAACACCACGTCCGGTTTGAGGATGCCGCCGCAGACCGTACAGGGCACCACACGGAAGTCCCCGACTTGTTCGTCGGTGAGGTCGGCGTCACCGTCCGGGTTGATTCCGGCGGCCACCGGCTCGAAGCCCTCATTGGCCTCCTCCAATCGCCGGGCGAGTTCGCGGCGCGGGCCGAGGGCGCCGCAGGAAAGGCAGACGACCCGGTCCAGGCTTCCGTGGAGTTCCACGACGCCCTCGTTGCCGGCGGCCTGGTGAAGGCCGTCGACGTTCTGCGTGATCAGACCCGAGAGCAGGCCATGCCGAGCAAACGCGGCCACGGCCCGGTGCCCGGTGTTGGGGCGGGCGCGGCCGAAGGTGCGCCAGCCGAGGTGGCTGCGAGCCCAGTACCGGCGCCGGGCCTGGGCGTCGGCTGTGAAGTCCTGGTAGGTCATCGGGGTATGCCGGCTCAGGCTCCCGCCCTCGCCCCGGTAGTCGGGGATGCCCGACTCGGTGGAGATGCCGGCCCCGCTGAGTACCAGCACACCGCCGGTGCTCAGCGCTTTGGCGACCGGTTCCAGATCCGTGCTGCCCGCCGGCAGGTCCTCGGCAGGGGTCCAGCTCAAAGTGGGACGCATGCGCATGCCGCCAGAGTACGGAACAGGCCGCCACCCCCGCTTCCGCCGTCGATCGCACCATCTGGGCGTTCACGGGTCCGGCGCATGGGGCCAAAAGGTCGCCGAGGCCGGGCCCAGCGCCGTTTGCCCTGGGCGCCTCGGGGGCCCGGACGGGAGCGACTCGGCGGACGGAGTGTCGCCTGTCCAGCGGGTTGCCCTCGTACAAGTTCGGGTACGGCAGCACCATCCATTCGACACCGGGGTCGGCAGGTGGATCAGCCGTATCACCACGACCGGGACGCTGCCTCGGAAGGGCCCGCTGTTCTGAGGTCTGGCACATCCGAACCAGCGGGTCAGCCCGGATGACCGGCGCCCGCAAGCCTGAGCGGGTGTCCGCTTTCCGTGGTGCATGGCTGGGGCCATGTGGTCTGGGTGGCGTGGTCGTGGAAGTCGGCTCGCAGAGTCAGTGCGCCGCCGAGGGCGGTGATGTAGGCGTGCGTGCGCCGGAAATGTCATCCGCCCTGGTGGGAGGTGGTGCGCGCGGTGTACCGGAGGTTGACCGGCGAGGTCGCCGGAACGGGCGCTCTCGCGAGGCTGGCGCTGACCCGCGGCAAGATGATCGACCGTGCTGCTGCGACTGGCTTATCTCGGTGTGTCGAACGCGTTCGCGATGCTTCGTCTGCTGCCGATGTCCGACCGGGACAAGGACGCGGAGATCCTCGCGCTGCGCCACCAGGTCACCGTTTTGGAACGTCAACTCGGCAAGGTCAAGGTCCGGTTCACGCCCAGCGATCGGGCATTCCTGGCGGCGCTGCTGCACCGGCTGCCACTGCACGTCCTGCGAAGATTACGGCTGCTCGTACGCCCTGACACGGTGCTGCGTCGGCACCGCAGCCTCGTCGCGCGCCGCCATGCCGCCTCCTGTCGGCCCAAGCGTCCGGGTCGGCCGCGCACGGTGCGCTTGATCCGCGTCCTGGTGCTGCGGCTGGCGAAGGAGAACCCGAGCTGGGGGTACCGGCGTCTGCACGGTGAGCTGCTGGTGCTGGGGGTGAAGGTGGGCGCGTCCACCGTCTGGGAGATCTTGAAGGAGGCCGGCATCGACCCAGCACCCGAGCGGAACTCCAGCACCTGGGCCACCTTTCTTCGCTCTCAGGCTGATGCCCTGCTGGCCTGCGGCTTCCTGGAAAGAGTCACTCTGTCGGGGGGTGCGGATGTACGTGCCACCCTGGGTAGCGCAAGCGGCGAAGAACCTGGTCATGGACCTCGAAGGCCTCGGCTGCCGGGCACGGTTCATGATCCGGGACCAGGACGGGAAGTTCCCTGTCCTCTTCGATGCCGTCCTCAGGGACGCGGGGATCGAGGTCGTGCTCAGCGGCATCCAGATACCGAGGATGAACTCGATCGTGGAGCGCTGGATACAGACCTGTCGCCGCGAGCTACTGGACCGGACGTTGATCTGGAACCAGCGACACCTTCTCCATGCCCTGCGCGAGTTCGAGCAGTTCTACAACGGACACCGACCACACCAGGGCATCGCGAACGCCAGGCCGCTACAGCCCCTGCCCCCGCCGATCGACGACCCGGACACATTAGCCCGCCTCAACATACGTCGACGCGATCGCCTCGGCGGCATCCTCCACGAGTACCGGAATGCGGCTTGACCTGCACGGATGAGGTTTCCGGCAAGGGCACTGTTCCAAGCGGATGTGTCGGTCCGTCGAGTGCTATGTCGAGGTGGGCAGGTGCGGGGAGCGGAGCACGAGCAGGGTGATCTCGCTGGGGGCGAAGACGCGGAACGGTGGGCCCCAGAAGCCGGTGCCGCGGCTGGTGTAGAGGAGGGTGCGGGGGCCGTGGTGGCTGAGGCCGGCGAGGGCGGGCTGGTCGATGCGGACGAGGTGGTGGAAGGGCCAGATCTGGCCGCCGTGGGTGTGGCCGGAGAGTTGGAGGTCGATGCCGGCTGCTGCTGCCCGGTCGATGAATTTGGGCTGGTGTGCCAGGAGCAGGACGGGTAGGTCGGGGTCGGCGCCGTTCAAGGCTGCGGCGAGGTGGGCGCGGTGGCCTGCCAGGCCAGAGGACTCGGCGGTGACGTCATCCACGCCGGCGACCACGAGGGTGTCGCCTCCGCGTTCGAGCAGCAGATGGCGGTTGCGCAGCGGCTCCCAGCCCAGCTCGTCCATCAGGTCGACCCAGCCCTGGGCCTCGCTGTAGTACTCGTGGTTGCCGGTGACGTATACACGGGCCCGGGTGGCCCGCACGGTACCGAGTGGGGCGGCCTGGGCGCGGCGGCGTTCGGCCGTGCCGTCCGCGATGTCGCCGGTGTGGCAGACCAGGTCGGCTTCCAGAGTGTTCACCGTCTCGCATACCTGTGCCGACCAGCGAGTGCGATCGAGCGGGCCGTAGTGGGTGTCGGTGATGAGGACGACGCGGATGCCGTCCAACCCGGCACCAAGTCGTGGGAGTTGCACGTCGAGTCGGCGCACGCGTGGCACGCGGCGGGCCTCGGCGTACCCCCAGCCGAGCAGTACGGCGGTTATGCCGAGGACGGCCCAGGTGACGATTCGGGCTCGGTCCTGGCTCTCGCCGACGCCGGCCACGGTCAGGGCGAGCCGCAAGAGGACGCCGAGCAGAACGGACCAGGTGAACAGAATCCAGATGGTGCCCAGCAGGGTGTCGCCGATGATCGCCGCCCGGTCCTGCTGGCGCCGGCCGTGGCCGCGCACCATCGCGAGCGGCATACCGATGAGACCGAGGGTGAACAGGGCGGTGCCGGCCAGCGTGACGGGCAGCGGCCAGTGCTGGCTGGTGTGCAGGAGCACCCAGCAGGGCACGGCCCACAGCAGGACGGGGGCGATCAGGGGGATGTAGCGCATCAGCCGGTGCAGTCGGCTCTGCCGCGGCGCTTGCGCTTCACCCTCGGCGGGCCGGGTGTTGCTGGTGTCGGTCACGCTTCCCCTCCCTGACCGGGCTGCCGTCTCGCGCACTGTATCCGGTCGCCTTGGGCCGACCGGACCGGTTCGGCCTTCGCTGAACTCCTGAAGGGTGTCTTTAGTGCCGTACGGTGGTTGACCTGGGGCTTTGCGGTCGTTCAAGTGTGGGCATGATCGCTGATCGTGGGTCTGCGACTGCTCTACCTGATCGTCGGCCGAACCCGACCTGGGGATACGTCAGGATCCAGGGCGAGCTGCGACGGCTTGGCCATCGGGTCGCCGCCGCCACGATCAGGCGTGTCCTGCGCCGCTCCGGCCTGCCCCCCGTACCCCAGCGCGCCTCCCAGCAGGCCTGGCGCTCCTTCCTCCGTTCACAGGCCCACGCGCTGCTGGCTTGCGATTTCATGCACGTAGAGACCGTCTTCCTCAGACGTCTGTATGTCTTCTTCATCATGGAGATTGCCACTCGGCGCGTCCATGTCCTGGGCGTCACCGCCCACCCGACCGGCGCATGGGTCACCCAACTTGCCCGCAATCTGCTCATGGACCTTAAGGAGAGGGCTGGGTGCTTCCGGTTCCTGATCCGGGACCGGGACCGGGACCGGGACCGGGACAGAAAGTTCACCGCCGCGTTCGACGCCGTCTTCGCCGGCAACGGCACAGCCGTCATCCCGACACCGCCGCAAAGCCCACGGTTCAACGCGTTCGTCGAACGATGGATACACACGGCCCGAGCCGAATGCACCGACCGCCTCCACGGCTGTAGCAGGCCAGGTCTGTGCCCTTGGGGAAGTACTGCCGTAGCAGGCCGTTCGTGTTCTCGTTCGAACCGCGCTGCCAGGGACTGCCGGGATCGCAGAAGTAGACCGGCATGTCGGTGGCGGTGCTGAACTGCTTGTGCAGGCCCATCTCGGAGCCCTGGTCCCAGGTGAGAGAGCGTCTGAGCTGGGCCGGGAGGGACGAGACGGTGTGGATGAGAGCGTCCCGCACCTGGGCGGGCTGGCGGCCGTCGGGCAGATGGACCAGGGCGACGAAGCGGCTGGAGCGTTCGACGAGCGTGCCCATCGCGGACTGCATGGCTTTGCCGATGATGAGGTCGCCTTCCCAGTGCCCGGTGAGCGCACGGTCGGTGGCCTCGGCCGGCCGCCCGCTGATCATCACCATGTCCGCCGACATGCGAGGCCGGCGCCGGTAGGACTGCCGGTGCGGCCGGCGCATGGTCCTGCCGGTCCGCAGGGCCCGGGTCAGCTCGCGGCGGAGTTCTCCGCGGCACTGGACGTAGAGGGCCTGGTAGATCGTCTCGTGGACCACGTGCATCTCCGGCCGCTCGGGGAAGGCGGTCCGTAGAGCCTGGCAGATCTGTTCGGGGCTCCAGCGGCGTTCGAGGTGGTGCTGGATGAAGTCCCGCAGCTCGGTGTTCTGACCGATCTTCCCGGGCTTCGGGCGTGGGCGACGCTCCTCGGAACGTCGCTGGGCGGCATGAGGCCGGTAGGTCCAGTTCCTGCCCCGCCACAACGCTCCGTTGCGCCGTATCTCCCGGCTGATGGTGGACGGGCTGCGGCCCGGTTCAGCGGCTATCTGCCGGATGGACGCCTTCTCCCGCAGCCGGTCGGCGATGTGGATGCGGTCCGTCTCGCGGAGATACCGCGATGGCTGGGGCGCCGGAGCTTCCACGGTGATGGGCGGCTTCGGCTTCCCCGTCGGCGGAGTGTGCCAGCCGTTCCGCCACCGCTTGCCGGTCCGCGGGTTGATACCGACGATCCGGCCGGCCTCTCGATTGCTGTAGCCCTGCTGCATGAGCTGGAGATATACCTCCCGCTCACGCAGCAGACGGCTACCGCCCCCTGGTCCCCCGTTCTCCCGGATCTTGAAGTCCATCGCACCCCTTGAGCTGGGGTGTTGCGACGACCACTAGAACTGAAGGACTGGGTAGGGGGCTTCTGGCCATTGACCAGGCGACTGGGCCGCAGTCATGTCCGCACTCCAGCATCCCGGCCGCATCAGTCATGGGCCAAAACCTGAAGTCGCCAGCCGGGCCGACTGTCACCCCGGGTCGAGGATCGCGGAAACCACCGTTGTGCCAGCGCGACAGGTGAGGTAGCCCCTCTGGCCACCCGTTCACCAGCCGTTATATTCCCCACAGGCCGGTGCGGCTTCAGCCTTTGTGGAGTGCGCGGCTGGCGCCGCCTGGGCAGGCGCGGCCACCCCGATGAGGACGAGTGTGCCGCCGAGGACAGCGGTCACGAGAGCGGTACGTAAACGCATGTGCAGGCTCCTTATCTGGTGGGAGGAATCTGCAACAGGGCCGACGAGGGAACCCGTCGGCCCTGTTGTTCAGTGGCCCGCGTCAGCGGTGGATCAGGCATTCAGGTCACGGAGCAAGCGGTCCGAGGGCCCTGGGCGCGGGTGACGTCGCTGATCACGACCCGGTGGTCTTCGTTGACCGTTCGCAGGATGCAGTTCCGGGAGTTCACGCCTCGGTGGAGGATGTAGTCGAACTTCTTACCCGAGTTGCGGCCAACCTGTGTCCCGTTGCATCGGCGGTCCCAGTCCTTGCGGCAGAAGGGATCAACATCCGAGTACTGGGCATCCCAGATCGCACGCATTTCCCGGTACCACGGCTGGGCGTTGAAGTCGCCGCCGAGTAGCGTCGAACCGTACCGCCGCCCTGCGGCCACCAGTTCCTGAACCTGTGTCTTCCTCTCCGCAGCGTGACCGCTGTCGCTGAGATGGGTGTTGAACACCCGGACCTGTCGGCCTGCGAGCCGAGTGGTGAACGCCGTGTAGGCGCGGGTTTCCCACGGCCCCTCGTCGTCGCTGTACCTGACCTCGCGGTAGTTCTGTATCGGGGTGCCCTTGGCGTACACGATGGCCTGGCCGTTCATGCTCCAGCCGTCGCAGCCGATGTTGACGGTGCCCGGTCCGAGTTTGAACTCGTACTGGAACCCGATTTCGTTGAGGAACTTGACGGCCTTGCGTACTTCGGTCCGGCAGGATTCCTGTAGGAGGACCAGCTGCGGGCGGAACCGCTTGATGTGGTCGACGATGTCTTGCGGTGTGCTGAGCTTTTGCCCGTTGGAGTTCCAGCTCATGACCCGGTTCGGGATCACTGTCGCGGGCAGGTTGACGGCGGCCTTGGCCTGTGCGGGCGCCTGGTTGGCGGAATTGGCTTGTGCGGGCGTGATCAGCCCTAGGATCACCACTGATGTGGCTATGCCGGCTTTCGCGGCGAGGCTGCCCGCGCCGCGGGTTGTGCTGTTCATCATTCCCCCTGTTGTGGACCTTGGGTGTGGCCGTGTCATCCGCTGACGAGCCGCTCTTGGGGGCCTTGGTGCTTCGTGTTGACGCGGCCCGACTGGTGGGCCGGTCGGTCACCGGATCAGAAGTAGGTGACCCAGAGATCCCACCCACGGAGGGTCTTGGTGCAGGACCACGACGACCACCGGCCGTGTATGTCTCCGGTGACTCCCGCGTTCTCGCACGCGGCCTTGCTCGAGTAGGTGCTGTAGTACTCCGCGTGCCCCGGTGCCCACGTAGTGTTGGTGCCGATTGAGGCCGACGTGGACGGGGCGGCCGACGATGCCTGGGCGGATGTGGCCATAGCGGTGAGGGCGAGTGTGCCGCCGAGGGCAGCGGTCACGAGGGTGCGACGTAAACGCATGCGGGCTCCTTGTTCAGGTGCGGAGACTGTGCAGCCGTCCGGCTTCGGAGGGCCGCAGCACCACCGTGACGAGTGGGCATTGCGCAGACGTTGGGCGAACCTTGAATCGCCTGGTCGCACTGGAGCAATGCGGAGCCCCCACTCGAGACCGTTAGTGGGGGCTTCGCTGTGGTCGCCTCAGTTGGTTGCGCCGGCTAGGGGTCGGTCGTCGATGACCATGCGGGTGAGCGGGAAGTCCGGCTGACTGGATTCTGCCGACTCTTCTCGACGCGTCGTCTCGTCGGCCGGCTTCGCTTTCGCGAGGGCTTCACCGATGCGCTGGGAGAAGATGCGGGCGACGGCCTGTACGCCCAACGCGGTCTTCGCCTCGTGCTGGAGTGCCCAGAGGGCTTCAAGCGCGGCGGTGAGGGTGGGGCCGGACGCGTGGACGGAGACGCGGCCGTCGGCCTGCTCCGTCGCCTTTCCGGGGGGCCGGAAGAGGTCTCCGTTGACGGCGTGCTTGACGAGGAAGTTCCACATGTCGCGATGGCAGGTGATCTCGGCGGAGCTGATGCTGGCGGCCCGGTCCAGGTGGTCGCGATGGTTCTCGTCGTCCTGCTCGCCGTTGCCAGCGGGTGTCTCGGGGGTTTCCGTGGGCGCGGCCGATGCGTCGTCCGCGGCTCGGCCGACTTGTGCGGCGTCTGCTCGCCAAGTGTGAGCTTGGGATGACGCGGCGGGTTTCGGCCGCCGTCGCGCGTCCGAGGCGACCACCACCCGGTCTCGAGTGGGAACGCCACTTTGCTTGTCGCCCGTTTGGGTGATGGTCGGCCCGGGTGGCGACGTCCGTCGCTAGCCTGCTGTGTCGATGACTGATGTCGCCGATTGGGTCTGCGACTGCTGTACCTGATCTTCTCCCGGCTGCTGGGCTGTCTTCTTTTGCTGGGTCGATCGACCGCCGAGAACAACGCCGAGATCCTCGCGCTTCGCCATGAGGTCGCCGTGTTTCGCCGGCAGATCAAGCGGCCACAGCTCTCATGGGCCGATCGTGCCGTGCGCTCTGGTCTCGCACGGCACCTGCCACTCGCCTTACGCCGCAATCGGCTGGTCACCCGGGGCACACTGCTGAACTGGCACCGCCGTCTGGTGTCCTGGAGATGGCGCCAAACCCCAACCGGGACTGTGGGCGCCGGAAACGGTGTCACCCTAGGCGACCTGCGTGTATTCGTGGACGAGGCTGCCGAGTCGATCGCCTGGGGAGGGAGCCGATCCGTAAATGTGTCGCGTGTTATTGCAGGCATCGGGATACTGCCGCGGTGACGCTTACCGCACTGCCTCAACTGCCCCAACTGCTGCGCCCTCGGGCCCTCGTGTCCGGTGATCTTGTCGTCATCGCGGCGCTGTCCGGGCCGCTCCATGCCAGATACGCGCCCGATCTCGAGCGGGCCGTGGCCGAGCTCGAGGGGATGGGATTCCGCGTGCGTCTCGCACCGCTCCTCGAGGCCGGGCGGCACCGTTGGTGGAGCGTGGCGCGGCCGGACGAGATCGCTGGGGAGTTCAACGGTCTTTTGCGTGACCCCGAGGTGCGCGCGATCGTCGCGCACGACGGTGGCCAGACAGTGTTCGGATATCTCGATCTGATCGACTTCGACGCGATCAGGGCCGACCCCAAACCGATCCTCGGCTACAGCGACATCTCGCTGCTGCATCTGGTGCTCTACGCGCGTACGGGCCTGGTCGGATTCCATGCCGACCTGGCCACGCCCGGTCTCGGCGGGCACTGGCAGAGAGCGTCCGTGGCCCGCCGGAAGGAGCTGGGGAAGCTGTACGCGACGCTGCTGACCGGCACGGAGCCGATCGGCGCGCTGCCCGCCGGCCCGTCGTGGGAATGCTGGCGTGCTGGGCGTGTCGAAGGTCCGCTGATCGGCGGGGTCATCAACCGCATTGTGCTCGCGCAGGCGACGCCTTTCGCGCTGCCGCTCGAACGGTTTGACGGTGCGGTGCTGTTCTGGGAGGAGTTGGGCGGCCAGGCGTCGTACGTGTGGAGCTACCTGCAGATATTGCGGCACAGCGGCATCCTCGATCGGATCGCCGGCATGGTCGTGGGTGTTCCTGAGGCGATCGACGGGCTCGGCTCACCCGACGGCTCCCCGACCCTGGCCGAGATCGTCCTCGACGTTCTCGGCGACCGTGACATCCCGGTCCTGGGCAACGTCGAGGTCGGACATGCGGGCCCGAATCTGCCGATGCCGGTCGGCATCCGCGTCGCTCTCGATGCGGAAGAGAAGACGTTGTCGCTGCTCGAACCGGCAGTACGTGCCGCTCGTGGCGACGTGACCGGTCGGTCGAGCCACGCGGATCAGTGAGGATCTTGCATCCTCAGGCTGCGGCGGTCAGCTCCAAGGTGAGGACGGCCTTGACCAGGTCGGTGATGCGGGTGTTGCTGCACCGGAGTTTGCGCAGGAACCGCCAGGTCTTGAGGGTCACCATGGCTTGCTCGCCGAGCGCGCGGACCTTCGCGTGAGCGCGGTTGACGGCCTTCTGGCCTGCGGAGAGCTTGCCAGTCGCAGCAGCACGGTCGGTCATCTTGCCGCGGTGAGCGCCAGCCTCGCGAGAGCGCCGTTCTGGCGACTTCGCCGGTCGACCTCCGGTACACCGCGCGCACCGCCTCCTACCAGGGAGGATGACATTTTCGGCAGGCTCAGGGTCAGGTCAGCACCGACGCATGTGTCCCCGCCTCGGTTTGGTCGGGCAGGCGGGACAGGCGCACAGCCATGTAGGGACGGCCCGGCAGCTCCACGCGGACGCAGCTGCCTGTCGTTATGCCGACACGGTCGACCGTCATGGCCCATGTGTCGATCACGTCGATCGCGAAGCGCTCGTCGGCGGGCACGCTGATATTCCGGAAACGAGGGCGACTGAGGCCGAAGTAGATGACTTCATACGTGCCCTGGATCCCGCCGCGCGGGGCGTCCCAGTCGGAGGGGAGCGGGTCGAGGACCCCGGTGGGGGAATCGCGGATGACACCGTGAAGGAACGCTATGCGTTCGGGGCTGGTGCCCGTCAGCCGGCCGCCCTTGGACCACCACAGCTCCTCGGCGTCGTTGAGGTAGGTCTCACCGTGCTGCACGTACCCGCCGCGGACCGCGCCCTCCCAGCAGCGCCGCACCAGTTCCTCACTCGTGAGGTTGCCCCAACCCTGGTCGATGTCGCCCTCGTACCCGCACTCGTCGATCACGACGGGCTTGCCCCACAGCTCTCGCCAGGTGTCCGTGTTCTCCGCAGTGCGGTACACGTCGACGCGCTGGATGCTGCAGTGCGTGATCCAAGGTGTCGTGTGGTCGTAGAAGGAAAAGCAGTTGTGGATGGAGGCCAGGTGGCCGAACGGGTCTTCCTCGGCCACGATGCCGGCGAGGCGCTCCCAGTCGGCCTCGGTCTTGGCCCGGACCAGGTCGTACTCGTTCGCCATTGACCACCAGACGTTGGACAGCGCCGACAGCCGGCGCACGGCGTAGCGTGTCAGCCGGTCGTCGGCCTCGCGGCCCAGCTCGGCGAAGCCCCACCGGTCGTACGGGTGGAAGAGGATGACGTCCGCCTCGATCCCCAGCTCCCGCAGCGCGCGCACCTCGTCCTCGAAGCGTCGGAAGAACCGGGGGTCGAACCGGGTGGTGTCCCAACTGTCCGTCGGGGAGCCGGGGAAAGGGTATAGCTCCGGCTCGTCGGTGTTGTACGCGTACGACTTGGGCAGCAGGCACATACGGATCTTGTTGAAGCAACTGGACGCCAGCGTACGTCGGGTGGCGGCCCGCAGGCGTTCCACCTGGTGCGTCCAGGCGTACGCGGTGGTGCCGATCGGCAGGTATCGCGTGCCGTCGGCGTACGCGAAGTGATGGCGGTCGGCCACCCGGACCGGACCGTGGTGTTCCGGTGCGGCGGGCCCGGCCAGGAAACGGCCCGCGATCCCGTCGAGCGACCGTGCCGTGGAGGACGTGACGAAGGTCCAGGGGCCCTCGGCATCGGGCATGAACCGGATCAGGTACTTTCCGTCTCCGTCGTAGAAGCCGCCCGCACGCTGCTCACGCCGGCCGTCGCTGAAGGTCGCGCCGAGGTCGACATCGGTGAACGGGTTGCCGTGCGAGGGCCCGTCGAGTTCGATCTCGAACACATCCCACCGAGCGCAGTGCTCGTCGTGACGGATGCGCGCTGTGGCCTTGGTATGGGGAGCCATGGAGCGGACCTTTCAGTCGGAGGGCAGGGACCGTGCAGGACGTTGCGGGGTGCCGTTGAGGCTCGTACGGTGCGGCCCGGCCGGCGAGACGCGATGGTGTTCCAGCCGAGATCTCAGGTGGGGCTGGAGAATGTGACTTCCGCCTCCAGGGCCTGCGGTCACGTCACCGGTACCGGTTCCCCGGGTGTGATGCCTCCTTCGCCGAACGCGTCCACCGCTACCCAGTACTCTGCGTCGGCGTTGAGCGAGCGCAGGTCGAGTGAGGTCCGCTCGTGGACCTGCCAGCTGTGGTAGAGCTTCTGTGGATGGCGGCCGTAGCGGATGTTGTAGCCGGTGGCCTCGGTGGCGGCGTCCCACTCCACCCTGGCGGTGCGGCCGTCGACACGGCGGGCCTGAGCGCGAACCGAGCGCGGAGCCGCGCCGTCACCTGTGCCGAAGACCCGTACACCGCTGACCGCGAAGACGCCGTCGAACGGCATGCGGCCGCCGGTGACCCGGACGAACCGGGCGCGCAGCGGCGTATCCAGCACCATGAATGCGTGCGGGGCATCGGTGTTCGTTTCCCGGGAGTCGCGCAGGACGGTCCACTGCCGGCCGTCCGGCGAGATCTCCACCACGGTCTCCGCCGGTTCATGGGCGGGGAAGATGCCGCGCCAGATGTGGGGGTTCCAGTCGGCTCCTTCGGCGGTCTGTGGCGCTATGTCGCCCAGCTCGTGATCCGCCAGGTTGATCTGTACCGCGTGCACCGTCTTGCTCGTTCCGAGGTCGACGGTCAGTGACTCGCCGGGTTCGCGCCCCCCGGCTGCCCACCAGGTGCGGATGTCCTCGTCGGCCGCCGACGTGGGGGTGTGGCCGGGGGCGGAGGACGAGGCGGTGGTGTGTGCTTTGTAGGACAGCAGCATCCAGGGCGGGGGCGTCCACGGGTCGAACGGCCCGTCCGGGACGACGAAGGGGTAGTCGGCGAAGTTCTGGTTACAGAAGAGGACGCCGTCCTGGTCGAATCCGGCGGGGAAGATTCCGACGCGCCGCTCGAAGTCGTCGTTCACCGAGATACGCATGGTCGACGCGTGCCACCAGTTTCCATGACGGTCCTGGAATGTGCTTCCGTGACCTGCCCCGGTGATGAAACCGCCCGGCTTCGACGAGAACGGGCTGTCGAGCGAGTACTCGAACGGGCCCAGCGGGGATGGGGCCGTGTAGTAGCCGTCGGCGTAGGTGTTGAGTTGCGTCGCGGGCGCCGCGTACTGGAGGTAGTACATGCCGTCGTGCTTGGTCATCCACGCGCCCTCGATATAGGGCTTGCCCTGGAGACGGGAGAGGACTGCCGCCTGGTCGGGCTGCGCCGACGTGCCGATGTAGTCCTCACCGACCTGTTCCCAGCCGTGGGTTGCGACATCAGCCCGGATCAGGGGCGTCGGTTCGCCGATCTGCTCGAAGGTGCCCGAGAGCCGCGCCCCGTAGAGGGGCGTGTTGTTGTCACATCCCCAGTAGAGATAGACGTCGCCGTCGTCGTCCTGGAACAGATTCGGGTCCCAGAAGGGGAAGGTCCCCGGCGTGACCTCGACGAAGTCGTCGGCCAGCGGGTCCACGCTGCGGAAGAAGGGGCAGTTGTCCGTCTTCCGCGACGCGCTGATGTACAGGGCTCCGTCGACCTCCCGGACATCCGGTGCGTAGTCGAGGGCGGGCAGTTTGGAGGTCGGGCGGTACTCCCACCGCAGCAGATCCTCCGAGTGCCAGAAGCCCGCCGACATCGAGACGAACATGTAGAAGCGATCCCGGTACAGCACGACGGAGGGATCCGCCGCCTCCCGGTGGACGGACCGCCGTGGCTCACTGTTGTTCATGCCGTCGGCGCTGCCGGTGGCGCGGATGTCCTGGTAGCGGTAGGCGAGGTCGAGGGGATTGCAGAGCACGCGCCGGGAAGAGCGCATCGTTGGGTCTCCTGAGGTGTGTGGCAGTCGCGCGTAAGGGCAGCGCCGGTACAGGGTGACGTCGGATCATCGAGGCACAGGACGACGCTCGGTTCGCATACCGGTCCGGGGGCTGTTCAGCTGTTCCCAGCCCCCGGACCTGCCGGATCAGCCGCGTTCTATGAGCACCTTTACGTCCCATGGACCGAGGTCGACCGACTGGCCGACCTCGTAGGCGGTGTGCGTGAGGACGTCTTCCGCGGCGGTCGGCATCGAAACGGACACCGGGTTCCACGACCAGTTGTGCAGGAAGCGGACCCGACGGCCGTCACGGGCGGTGGCCGAGGTCGCTGTGACGCTCGGGTGGGGGCGGCCCCCTGCCTCAGCCGGGGCGGTCCAGCGGAACAGGGCCTCGCCGAACGCATGGTCGGGCACCGTGCCGACGTAGGTGATGCGGCCGGTGCCGTGCCGGCGGGTCGTGGCGGCGGGCCAGTGCCCGAGGTGCGGGTCGTCGTAGGTGGCCAGCACCTCCGCCCCGTCCGGGATGAGTCCTTCTGCCCAGTGCAGGGCCTGGGCCGCGGGCGGCAGCACGAGCGCGGCACTGCCCCGCACCTGCACCGCCGTGTCCAGATTGCTGAACTCGTCGTAGGAGACTCCGGCGGCTGTGGCGAGGCGGCCCGGCTGGATGTCGGTGCGGGCCCGGGCTTCGAGGTCCGCGTAGCCGGTGCGCGGGCCGATCACCAGATGCCCGCCGGACTCCGCGTAGGCGAGAAGCCGGTCCAGCGTGGCATCGTCCGCGGCATAGAACGCCGGGACGACGAGCAGTGGCGGCAGGTCCACGGTCTCCAACTGGTCGGGATGGATCAGGCGTGCTTGCAGGCCCGCGTCGAACGCGCCGCGGTAGAAGGCGTCGAAGATGGTTGCGTAGGAGCGCTCGTCCGGCGAGCCGTCCGGCTTGGCCAGTGACGGCTTGGCCTCCAGCGCCCATTTGCTGGGCAGCGAATACAGGAAGACGACGTCCGCGTCCGGGGTGAGGGAGGCGACCAGCTCGCCTGCTGTTTCCAACTCGGCGCCAAGAGCGGCGAGTTCGCGGTATATCCGTCCCGGTCGGCCGCTGTGCGGGAGGATGCCGCCCACGTAGGTCTCGGTGCCGTAGTGCAGGGTGTGCCAGTGCCAGTACTCGATCATTGAGGCGCCCCGGGAGATGAGTGCCCAGGCGGCCTGCCGCCATTGCCCGTCGTAGGCGGGTTTGTTGCGCGAGGAGCTGCCGATGGTCTGGGCGTTGGTCTCGGTGACCAGGAACGGTTCCTGCCGGGAGGCGTAGATACGGTCGGCGATGCGGTAGAGGGCCCAGGTTCCGTCGTTGGAGATCGTGCTCTGGTGCGAGGGGCGGGTGTCCGGCAGCGCGAGGGAGTCCTGCATCGCGTAGTAGGGGTTGCCGGCGGTGACGTCGAGGTTGCGGGTGAGTGCGTCGTCCTCTACTGCCGGGCGGTCGTAGGCGATGCAGGTGGTGACGAACTGGTCGGGGCTCGCGTACTCGCGGACGATGCCGGCCTGCCAGTCGATGAACTCGGTGGTCAGGCGGGCCTGGAAGCGTCGCCAGGCCAGGTCGTACTGCGGCTGGGTGTTGCCGTCGGGTGTCCACAGGTCGGCCCAGGTCGACAGCCGGTGCGACCAATAGGTCAGGCCCCACTCGCGGTTGAGGGTGTCCACGTCGCCGTAGGTGTGGCGCAGGTGGTCGACGAAGCGCTGAAACACTCCGTGGTTGTGGAACAGCTCCAGGCCGGGCTCGTTGTCGACCTGGAATCCGATGACGGACGGGTGGTCGGCGTACCGGGCGACGACTTTGCGGATGACGCGTTCGGCGTGGAAGCGGAAGGCCGGGTGGGTGTAGTCCACTTCCTGGCGGGAGCCCCAGGGGATGCGGTGTCCGGTGCCGCGTTCGCCGGCGATCTCGGGGTACTGGCGGGCGAGCCACGGGGGTATGGCGTAGGTCGGGGTGCCGAGGATCACGGCGATGCCGCGTGCGTGCGCGCCGTCGAGGACCGGCTGGAGCCAGTCGAGGTCGAAGCGCCCGTTGTCGGGTTCCCAGGTCGACCACACCGACTCGCCGACGCGGATGACGGTGAAGCGGGCCTCGGCCATGAGGTCGAGGTCGTCCTCGAGCCGTTCGTAGGGCTGGTACTCGTGGTAGTAGGCGGCGCCGAACAGGACGCGCTGAGGAGGCTGGAACATGGCTTTCCTTCGGGTGCGTCGGTTCTGGTTCTGAACTCTCCGCAGAGGGAGGGAAGGTGGAGCTGATAGGCAGCGCCTCCGCTGATACACACGGTTGGAGCGGTCCGTCATCCGTTCGCGAGCATGTCCAGATGCCGGTCGCGTTGTACGCACTGGTCCAGTGCGAAGGAGTCGGCCAGGGCGAGTACGTCGTCGTCGCCGAGGCCCCGGAAGAGCTCGGCGTACTCCTGGACCAGCGGCTGGCCCAGCATGATGTGCCGGATGAGGACGTCGAGCCACTGGCGGGTGCTGAACGGCTGTGCGACGAAGCCCGGGAATTCGTCCGCGAGGATTTGTTCGAGCGGCCTGACCAGCTCGCGGGCAGCGCCGCCCGGGGAGCCCCAGGCCTCCGCGCCCAGGCGGTGCTTCTTCGCCATGAACGCGGCGAAATGCCGGTCGTAGGCGCTGTCCGGGGTGAGATGGACAAGCCCCTGTAGACCGACGTCCTTGTAGGTCCAGATGGTCCAGTTCGCCTCGTGACGACGGTAGATCTCCAGCTGGTCGGCGAGCAGCCGGCCGCACTGCTCGTCCCGCACGGGGTCGCCGGTGTACACGGGGCCGAACTCGCCGACCCAGATCGGGGTGCCGGTTCTGCGCATGTACGCGGTGCGGCGCAGGAAGGCTTCCTCGACCTGTTCCTTGTCGATCCAGACGCCGTCGGTGTGACCGGGGTAGCCGGTGCTGCGGGCGAAACCGGCGCGTGCGTAGTCGTGGCAGGTGTAGACGGCGTTCTCGATGGGGTCACCGAAGATGTCGAACTCGGTGGAGTAGTGGTTGCCGTCGAGGAAGAGGATGTGGCGCGGGTCGACCGAGCGAATCGCGGTCGCGAGGCGGTCGTAGAAGGCGGGCAGCACCCGCCCGGACTCGTCGGCGGGCTCGTTGACCGGGTTGTAGCCGGCCACCCACGGGTTGTCCTTGTAACGGTCCGCGATGACTTCCCACAGGTGTACCACCCGGTCCTGGAAGTGCGGGTGTGTCCAGAAGGACGGAAGGTGCGTGGGGTTGTCCGAGTGCCACTGGTGGTTCTGGGCGCCGGGCAGGGAGTGCAGGTCGATGATGGTGTAGATGCCGTGTCGACCGCAGAGTTCCACCACTCGGTCGAGGTGGGTGAAGCCCTCCTCGCGTATCTCGAACGGGCGGGCGTCGTCCTCGAAGTGACGGTAGTTCACCGGCAGGCGCAGGCAGTTGAGGCCCTTGGACGCGAGCAGCGCGGCGTCGGCGTCGGCGAAGAAGACGCTCAGCAGCCGGTCGAAGAACAGCTCGTAGCGGCGCTCGCCGAGGACCTTCCGTACGGCTGAACGCATGGCGTCCTCATTGCCCGGATAGCCGGTGATGAAGTTCTCCATGTTCATCCAGCCGCCGAGCCCGGCGCCGCGGAGCCGGACTGGGGTCCCGTCATGGGTGGTCAGACCGGTGCCGGAGATCCTCAGCAGCGGGTTCGGGATCGTGCCGTGGGAGCGGGGAGCCGCAGGTGTCGTGGTCAACGCGGGTTGATCCTTCGCGGTGCGGTGGTGGACAGTGATCGGTGGCGGGGCCGAGGCGTACGCGGACGGCCGGGCAGTTGGGAAGCACCCGCGGTCGCGTTCTCGGGCTGCCGACGCCGCGTCGTCGGCGGTGACGACGATCCGTACGTCCCAGGGCGCCCAGCCCCGGTGGGGGACGCCGAGCAGGCTCCGCTGGGGCTGCTGGAACATTGCCTGACTTCGGGTCGGTGGTGTGCGGGCGGCGGGCGACTGGGGCCCGGTTGAAGGCGGCGGGATGGGGACGGTGGCGCCCCGGCAGCGGGCGGCACAGCGCTCGGGGAGGCCGGGGTGGCTGCCGGTATCAGTCGCGCGGGGGCCGGGTGGACTCCCGCACGACCAACTGCGTGGCCAGCTCGACGTGGTGGGAGTCGATCTTCTCCCCGGCCGCCAGCTGAAGGGCGGTGCGCAGGGCCACGGCGCCCATCTCGTGAACGGGGCCGTGGATGGTGGTCAGCGGCGGGGAGGTCACCTGGGCCAGCGGGGTGTTGTCGAAGCCGATGATGCTCAGGTCGTCGGGTACGCGCAGGCCGCGTAGCCGGGCGGCTTCGATGACCCCGGCGGCCAGTTCGTCGGAGGCGGCGAACACCGCGGTGGGCGCCGGGTCCACGGCCAGCAGGTGTCCGCCGTGCTCGATGCCCTCGGCGGCGTGGAACGTGCCGGCATGGCGGACCAGTTCGCCCGGCACCCGTGCGCCGACTGCCTCCACCGCACTGCGGAACCCGTGCAGCCGGGCCTGGTTGGACCAGGCGTGCTCCGTGCCGCCGAGGTAGGCGATACGGCGGTGGCCGAGGGAGAGCAGATGCGCGGCCGCGGCGTGGCCGCCGGAGAAGTTGGTCGCACCGACGCTGACGATCGAGTCGTCGGGCAGTGACTCCGGGTCGAGCAGTACCAGCGGCATTCGGACCCGGTTCAGGGCTTCGTGGATCGCCGGCGACAAGGTGTTCGCCGTGACCGCGATGACGGCGCGCCGTCCGGCGGCGGCCAGGTCGCGGGCCCAGGCGGCGGGATCGGCCGTCGGGTCGTGGTCGCCGCGCCTGCCCACCACCACGGCGATGCCCTCACGGGCTCCCGCGTCCACCACGCTCTGAATGATCTCGGTGTGGTAGATGCTCAGCCGCTCGAACCCGAAGAACAGCTCCACGGTGGGGTGCGAGCGCAGATCGTCCCGGTATCCGCCGTAGTTGTAGTGCCGCAACAGGTCCAGAACCTTGTCGCGCGTCTGCTGGGCCACGTCGGGGCGGCCGTTGATGACCTTGGAGACGGTGGCCACGGATACGCCGGCGGTCTGGGCGACCTTCGCAAGGGTGACGCGTTGGGGGTCGGATGCCATAGCTCTCCCAGGACAGGGCGGCGGGTCAGCGGCCCGCGCTGCGCAGCACCGTAGCACCGAAACTATTTTCGAAATACCTCTAGATCAAGACCGTCGATGCGCGAAAATTCACCGTGCGGTAAGGATTGACGGACACGTGACACCCGCTTAACGTTCACCGCCAGCGCGACCGACAGAAATTACTTTCGAGCAGCAGGGGCCAAACTTCTCGGTCCTCCATGCCTGGCGGCTCCTCGCGCGACGTCTTCGCCACTCACCCAAAGGGGCAGACCCGAGATGACGCGATTCCACACGGCAGGTTCGACAGGTCCGACCGCCACCACCACGGGACCCTCCCGACGCGGCTTCCTCCTGGGAGCCATCGGCACCGGTCTCGCCACTACGTCCCTGGCGGCCTGCGGTTCCGGCGGCTCGGGCGGCTCGGGCGGCTCGGAGGTCGTGTTCATGAACCAGTCCCGCGGCCAGGCCGCGACGCTGAAGGCACTGGCCGAGCAGTACACGAAGCAGTCCGGGGTGAAGATCAGGATCGACGACGTCGGCCCCACCGACTTCCTGACCAAGCTCCAGTCGAGCTCCCAGTCTCGCAACATGCCGGACATGTACTCGGTGGTCGACGGCCACTCCATGGCGCCGTACTACAAGGCCGGCTGGGCCATGGACCTGACCGACCGGATGAAGGGCGGCTGGGGTGACACCTTCCGGCCCGCCACGCTCAAGACGACGACGTTCGGGGCGGACAATCCGCAGCATGTGAAGCCGGGGATCTACAGCGCCCACTGGGAGACCCCGGCCCTGGGGATCTTCGTCAACGCCGCGATGTACAAGGCCGTCGGCCTTGACCCGGACAAGGCGCCCGCCTCCATGAGCGAGTTCATCGATCAGCTGCGGAAGATCAAGAAGTCCGGGAAGGGCCCCTTCTGGTTCGCGACCAGCCTCTCCAACCAGGTGATCCAGTCGTACGCGTCCAACTACATGACCGACGATGAGCTGAACGCCACCTTCGTCGGCGATAACAGCTGGAAGAGCGAGGGCTGGCGCAAGACCCTGCAGCTCGTGGTCGACCTGCGGGACGCCGGCGTGATCGCCACCGGGTCGCTGCCGAGCGGCAACACCGACAACCCCACGGTGGAGAAGGCCTTCTTCAACACCCAGGGCGTCGCGACCATCTTCGACGGCACCTCGGCCGTCGGCGTGGCCCGTGCGACCGCCCCGGACTTCACGGACTTCCGCTCCTTCCCGTTCCCCAAGGCCGATGACGGCACACAGGCCCCGCGCATGGTCGGCGGCGCCGCCAAGGGCGCCGCGGTCAACCCCCGGAGCAAGAAAGCGGCCAAGGCGCTGAAGTTCCTCCGGTGGCTGACGGCGCCTGACCAGCAGCAGGCCTGGGCCAAGGGGGTCCCGCTGATCCCCTCCGCGCGCGCCGTGTCCGAGAAGAACATCCCCAAGCAGCTGACCGGCATCGCCGCGAAGATCTCGGACATCCAACTCGTCCAGAACCAGATTCTGGAGCAGGTCAACACCGCCCTGCAGAAGGGCACTCAGGCACTCGTCCTCAAGGAACGCACGGTCGACCAGGTCCTCGGCGATCTTGACGCTGCACAGAAGAGCGCGTAGTGCGGCGCCGCAGTCGCGTGCTGGCCGCCTGGCTGTTCCTGGCGCCGGCGCTGGCCATGATCGCCGTGTTCACGGTGGTCCCGTTCGGGCAGGGCATTCTTCTGAGCTTCCAGACCTGGGACGGGGTGAGCCTGGACACGCCGTACGTCGGGCTCGACAACTACCGCTATGTTCTGCACGACACCCAGTTCTGGGGTTCGATGAAGAACGCCGTCTTCTACGGCGTGGTCGGACTGATCGTCGCCAACGCGGTGTCGATGGTCATGGCGCTGGCCGTGCACCGGGCCCGCCGCGGGTCCGCGTTCTTCCGCACCGTCTACTACTTGCCCGGCGTGTTCTCCACGGTGGTGGTGGGCGTGATGTTCTCGTGGTTCCTCGACCCGAACATCGGGGTCGTCAACCAGATGCTGAAGGCTGTCGGCCTCGACGGTCTTCAGCACAACTGGCTGGGGGACCCCAAGACGGCCGTGATCGCGGTTGCCGCTGTGTTCGTCTGGTACCACTGGGGATTCGGCTTCATCCTCTTTCTCGCCGGCCGGCAGGACGTACCCAAGGAGCTGTACGAGGCCTCGTCACTGGACGGAGCCCGCGGATGGGCCCAGTTCCGCTACGTCACCTGGCCCGGCATGTCGCATGTCACCGGCATCGTCAGCGTGCTGACCCTGCTGAGCGGCCTGCAGATCTTCGGCACCGTCCAGGTCCTGACCAACGGCGGCCCCGCCGGCCACACCGAGGTCCCCACCCTGCACATCTATCAACAGGCCTTCCAGTACAGCGAGTACGGCCGCGCAGCCGCGATGTCCGTCATCTTCGGGCTGTGCCTGGTCGTCCTCGCCTGCGTCCAGCTGTGGGTCTCCCGCAGGCTCGGCGGATCCACCGAGTCCAGCACGGAGAAGGGACGTTGACGGTGAACACGCTTCTTGACCCGGCACGGGGGTCCGATACGTCGTCGGTGCCGAAGCCGGTACCGAGCCCACGACGCCGCGGCAGCCGCCTGCCGCGTATGGGCCTGTACGCCCTGCTGATCGCCGGAGCGCTCGAAGCACTGGTGCCGGTCCTGTGGGTGCTGAGCGGTTCCCTGCAGAACGCCGAGCAGTTGTACAAGGGGACCGACCCCGTCCCGCACCCCTTCGAGTGGGGCAACTTCGCCACCGCGTGGAACGAGGGCGGCTTCAGCCAGTACCTGCCCAACAGCCTTCTCTACACGACGGCCGCGGTCGTCGGGATCCTGATCATCGCGAGCCTGGCCGGATACGCCCTGGCCCGCATCGAGTTCCCCGGACGAGGCGCCATCGTGGCCGCCATTCTCGTCATCATGATCATCCCGCTGCCGGCCTCGTTCATCGCCCAGTACAAGCTGCTGATCACGCTCGGGCTTGCCAACACCCGCATCGGCTACATCCTCGTGCTCATCGCCGGCGGGCTGCCGATCTCCATCCTGATCATGCGCGGGTTCTTCGCCAGCCAGCCCAAGGAACTGGAGGAGGCCGCCGCCATCGACGGCGCCTCCCTGCTCGGCACCTTCTGGCGGATCATCCTCCCGCTGGCCCGGCCGGGCCTGATCGCGGTGGCCGTCATCCAGGCCATGCAGGTCTGGAACGAGTACCTCATGGGCCTGGTGCTGTTCAACGACAGCTCGCTGATGCCCGTACAACGCGGGCTCACCAACTTCGTCTCCGCGGAATCCCCGCAACAACAGATCCTGCTCGCCGCCTCGCTCATCGCGGTGCTGCCGATCGTCGTCTTCTACGCGATCGCGCAGCGCCACATCATCAGCGGTCTGTCAGCAGGAGCGCTCAAGTGACCAGGCAAGCCACCAGTGAGGAAGCTGCAATGATCACGAGAGTTCGGAGTGTGCGTTCCATCCTCGCGAGAGGCACCGCGGCCGCCGTACCGGCGCTCGCCGCAGCCCTGCCCGGCGCCCAAGCCCCGGCTGCCGCCCAGGCGTCCACGGTCACAGAGGCGGCGGGTGCGAACCAACCGCGGGTCGACATCAAGGAACTGCCGGTGCCGCCGACCGTTCCGGACAACGGGGTCTGCACCCATCCCCGATCACCGCTCAGCTGTCCACCGCAACGGCAACCGCCGCTTCTTCTCACCGTGGCTCGTCGACGTACGGGCCAGCCGCGGCTTCCAGATCAACACTGGGAACGACCCGCACTGGAACGCCGCCGCGGACCCGGTGTGGCTCGCCGACAGCACCGCCGTGGTCTACGCCGAGAACCTGGCCTGCGGCGCCAACCCGACGCCGCACCGCTGTGCCGACTCGACAGAACCAGGGGGACGCAACAGCCGGCTGATGATCGCCCGCTTCCCGGACCTCGAGCCCAGCACGGCCGTGTCCCCTGCGCCGGTCTCCGACAAGACCTGGGGTCTGCCGTACGACCCGGACACGACTCCGGAACAGGCGAAGCCGGTGCCCGCCGGCACCTGCACCCTGCCCGGGCGTGCACAGGGCTCGGCCACCGTACGGATCACCAACAACAGCGCCGGCACCCAGAGCCTCAGCATCGCCGTCGACTACAGCAACTACAGCGTCGACGGCACGAACATCATCAACGGCTCCGAAAAGGTGGAGCGCGTCTCCAACACGACACTCGGCTGCACACCCGGGACAGCCACCGCCCTCGCCTGCGTCACCTGGACCGAGGATCTGACACTGTCCGGCCGGCACACCGGCACCAAGCGCACCGGCCCCGACGGCTTCACCCTCGGCCCGGCCGTGTGGTTCAACAACGACTTCCAGGCAGACGGCACCCTCACCACCGAGATCGACGGCACCACCTACACCCGGCCGCCCAACGGCGGCTGACCCTCATGTCCCCAAGCCCCCTGACTCGCCCGGAAGCCGGAGGAGAGAGTGCTCATGGCCCCCAACGTTCCGTACGACCTTGCGATCGACTATGGGGGCGACGGGATTCCGGTCGGCGGCAGCCGCCCTCGCCTCTCCTGGAAACCTCCCCGGACCGCTGCGGCGCCGGACGGATACGAGCTGCAGATCCATATCCACGGAGATCCGGAGTACAGCGCCCGTGCAGTCGGCCACTTGTTCGTCGACTGGCCGGTGCGCGCGCTGCGCAGTGGTGAACGGGTGCGCTGGCGCGTGCGATCCCGCGCCGCCACGGAGGTGTCCGCATGGAGCGTCTGGCATGCCTTCGAGGTCGGGCTGCTCGACGCAGACTGGACCGCGTCCTGGATCACCCCCGCCGACGACCCGCAGGCCGCGCACCTCGCGCCCGGAACGCGCCCGGCGCACGTCCTGCGTGGCTCGTTCCACACCTCGGACGTGGTCCGCGCCCGTCTGTACGCCACGGCCCTGGGCGTGTACGAGGCGTTCGTGAACGGCGAACGCGCCGGCACCGTCGAACTCTCGCCCGGATCGACCTCCTACGACCGCAGCTTGTACGCCCAGGCCGCCGACGTCACCTCGTCCGTCCGCCCCGGCACCAACACCATCGAGATCGTCCTGTCCGACGGCTGGTACCGCGGCCAGGTCGGCGCCTTCCGTAAACCGGCAGGCTGGGGCGAACTCCTTGCCGCCCGGCTGGAACTGCATCTGGAACACGCCGATGGGACGCGACAGGTCGTCATCACCGACGAGCGCTGGACCTCCGCCCCGAGCGCCACCACCCGGGCCGACCTGATGGACGGCCAGATCACCGACTTCCTTGCGGCCCGAGGCCCGGAGCGGCCGGTCCTCGCCGACGCCGTCACCGCGCCCGCGATCGACTGGTCCCCGGCCCCGCCCGTACGACGTGTCGAAGACCTCCCCGCCTCCCTCACCCGGCTGCCGAACGGCGCCTGGATCGCCGACTTCGGCCAGAACGCCTCCGGCTGGATCGCCCTCACCGACCTGGGCCCGGCCGGCACCCGCACCGTGATCGACTACGGCGAGCACCTCGACCCCTCAACCGGAGACCTGACCACCTCCCACCTCGACTGTCAGCGCCCGGGTGACCCGGTGACCGTGTTCGTCCAGCACGACGAGGCCGTCTCCTCCGGAGCGGTCGGCGAGGTCTTCGAGCCCCGCCACACCGTGCACGGATTCCGCTACGCCCGCCTGGAGCGCGGTGACGTCCCGCTGGGCGCGTCGAGCCTCACCATGCGGGTGGTCCACACCGACCTGCGGCCCACCGGCACCTTCGCCTGCTCCCACCAGGACCTCAACCGCCTGCACGAGGTGGCCCGCTGGAGCTTCCGCGGCAACGCCGTCGACGTGCCCACCGACTGCCCCACCCGCGAGCGCATCGGCTGGACCGGCGACTACCAGGTTTTCCTCCCCAGCGCCGTCCGCCTCTACGACGTGTCCGGGTTCAGCCGCAAGTGGCTGCGCTCGGTGCGCGACGACCAGCTCGACGACGGACGAATCGCCAACTTCTCCCCGGACGGACGCCGTATCAAGCTGCGCGGCGATCAGCGGTTGGACATGATGACGGGCTCCGCCGGCTGGGGCGACGCCATCGTGCTGGTGCCATGGGCGCTGTACGAGACCTACGGCGACCGCCAGGTGCTCAGCGGGAACTGGGACGCCATGGTCCGCTGGGTCGAATGGGCGCTCGCCACCGCCCGCACCGCACGCCACCCCTCCCGGGTGGCACGCTCCGCCGAACCACTGCCCCATGAGGAGTTCGTCTGGGACGGCTCCTTCCACTGGGGCGAGTGGGCCGAGCCGAAGCCCCGCACTGAGGACGGCTCGCTCGTCGAACCGGCGCAAGGCGACCCCGACGGATGGATGGCGACCGACAAGGGCGAGGTCGGCACGGCGTTCCTGTTCCGCTCGACCGCCACCCTCGCCACGATCGCCCGAGTCCTGGGCCGCAGCGACGAGGCCGCCCGGTACGCACACCTCGCGGAACGGATCAAGGACGCCTGGCGTGCGGAGTTCCTCGACGACACCGGCCGCACCACCGTCGACACCCAGGCGAGTTACGTCCGCGCCCTCGCGTTCGGACTGGCACCCGAGAAGCTGCGCGACGCGGCCGCCGCCCGCCTGGCCACGCTGATCCGCGAGGCCGGAACGCACCTGGGCACCGGCTTCCTCTCCACCGCCGACCTGCTGCCCGTCCTCGCCGACTCCGGCCACGCCGACCTTGCCTACGAGGTCCTGCTCCAGCGCACCTCGCCGTCCTGGCTCGGCATGCTCGACCGTGGGGCCACCACGATCTGGGAGGAGTGGGACGGCGTCGACGACAACGGCGACGCGCACGCCTCGCTCAACCACTACAGCAAGGGCGCGGTCATCAACTTCCTGCACACCCACACCCTCGGGCTGCGGCAGGCCGAGGGTTCCGTGGCCTGGGAGTCCTTCGTCGTCGCACCGGTAGCCCACTCCTTGATCCGCTGGGCACGCGGCACGTTCGACAGCCCACAGGGCACCATCGCCGTCGAATGGCGACTGGAGGGCGAGAACCTGCACATCGACGTTGATATACCACCAACCGCCACCGCCACCGTCATCCTCCCCGATGGCAGAAGGCTGGAAGCGGGCCCGGGCCGTTTCCAGGCAACCGGCCGCAACGTTCCGTCCTGACCGCGCGGCACACATCCGCACCAAGGAGTACACGTGTCCGCCTCCCACAGCGACGACTCGGTCGCGAAACTGGCCTCCCGGCTGACACTGGAGCAGAAGGTCGCCCAGCTGTGCGGTTTGAGCGTCATGAACCTCACCGACCGAAAGAAGTCCCTCCCGGCCGGCCGGGGCCCGGAGCCCGATCTGAGCAAACTGGCCGAGCTGCGGCCGCACGGCGTGGGCCACCTCTCGATGGCCTGGTTCCTCGGCCACCACGCGGACGGTCTGCGAACCGGGTTCGCCGACCTCCAGGAGGCGGTACGGGAGGTGACGCCGTTCGGGATCGGAGCGCTGATCCACAATGAGGCGGTCAACGGGTTCATGCACGCCTGCGGCTCCGTACCCGGCCGGGCCGTCACCCAGCTGGGCCGCCGCGCGCTGACCGACGAGTACGCCCTCCCGTTCCGGCGCGCGATCGCCGAGTCCGGGCTGGGCGTGATCATGAACTCCTACAACGAGATCGACGGCATCCCGGCCGTCGCCAACCGATGGCTCTTCAACGACCTGCTGCGCGGCGAGCTCGGCTTCGACGGACTTGTGGTGAGCGACTACGACGCACTGCCCATGCTGGTCCAGGTCTTCCACACCGCCACCACCTCCGGGCAGGCAGCCGCCCAGGCGCTGACCACGGGGATGGACGTCGACCTACCCCACGGCAAGATCTACGATCACCTCGTCGCCGAGGTGGAGTCCGGACGGCTGGACGAGAAGCTCGTCGACCAGGCCGTGCTCCGTGTCCTTCGCGTCAAAGCGCGCGTGGGGCTTATCCCCGCGTTCGGTCCGCCGCCGCCCGTCGCTGCCCCCGATCCGGCACAGGGCGCGGCCCTGCGCCGGGAGATCGCCGACCGCGCCGGTGTTCTGCTGTCCAACGACGGAACGCTCCCGCTCACCCCGCAAGCACAGCAAATGGTCGTCCTCGGCCCCGCCGCGGACGAACTGCGCATCCACTTCGGTGCCTACACCTCGGCCGCGAGCCGGGAGATGCTTCTGGGCACGCAGGCCCTGATCACCGGCCAGGTGCCGGGGGTCGATCCGTCCTCGCTGCTCTTCACGGACGTCTTCAACGTGACGATGCCCGGCATCGAGCCGCACTTCGAGGAGACGACGCGCTCGCTCCACCCGAACATGGCGACCGTGATCGAGGCCCTGCGGGGACAGGACAACTCGATCCGCCATGTGCCGCTCGGCGGATTCCAGGCCGACCCGGCTTCGCTGACCCCCGACGCGGTCGCCGACGCGGTGGCCGGCGCCGACGTGGTGGTCGCGGTGCTCGGTGAGCGCACCGGATGGCTGGGCAACAACACCGCCGGGGAGAACCAGTCCACGGCCCACCCCGCACTCCCGGGCGACCAGGAGCGACTGGTGGAACTGCTCGCCGGCACCGGCAAACCCTTGATCACGGTGGTGATCTCGGGCCGGCCGCTGCTCCTGGAACAGGTGGCACGGCAGTCGAACGCCATACTGCTGTCCCCGCTGCTGGGGGAGGAGGGACCACGTGCCATCGTCCAGACCCTCTACGGCGTGATCAACCCCAGCGGCAAGCTGCCCAGCACCTTCCCCCGCGCCATCGGGCAGGTACCGCAGCACCACGGCCACCACTTCGGCAGCGGCTACGACCATCCCACCGGGCCGCACTCGCACTACAACGATCTGGCGGCGGACCACGGACCGCTGTACGCCTTCGGCCACGGACTGTCCTACACACAGTTCGCGCTGTGCTTCGATGAGACCCGTCCGGCACCAGTAGTCGAGCAGGACATGATCACGGCTCATTTTCTGGTCCGAAACACCGGTCGGTTCGAGGGTGAGACCGTGGTCCAGCTCTACGTCCGTGACGAGGATGCCGCCATCGTCCGCCTGGTGCGTCAGCTGCTCGACTTCACGCGTGTCCGGCCCACTGCCGATGAAACTCGCCCGGTGTCGTTCTCGGTCCCGCTGGAGCGGCTGCAGTACACGCTCCCCGACGGCCACCGTGGCTTCGAGGCGGGTGACATCACCGTCCAAGGGGCCTTCGCCGCGGACGACATCCGATGCCACGCGACGGTGTCGGCTCACGCGCTGACGTAATCTCGGATCGTCGGCGGGCTGCATGCCCGAAATCCTTCTGTCGAGTTCATCCTTGGCATCTGGATGCCGCTGAGGACGATTTCGATCCCCGTGTCCTGAGGACGGCATCGAAGAGGGCGGGGAACTTCCCGTCTCTGTCCCGGATCATGGACCGTGCTCGGCAGCCGAGGTCTTCGAGGTCCATGACGAGGCAGCTCGGGTTCTCCTTCGCCCGGCGCAGCACCAGGATGCGGATCGAGCGCACGGTGCGTGGTCGTCCCGGGCGTTTGAGCCGGTAGGAGGTGGCATGGCGGCGTGCGACGCGGTTGCGGTGTCAACGCAGTCCCGTGTCGGGGCGTACGAGCAGCCGTAATCTTCGCGGGACGTGCAGGGGCAGCCGGTGCAGCAGCGCCGCCAGGTACGCCCGATCGCTGGACGTGAACCGGACGTTGTCCTTGGCGAGTTGGCGTTCCAGCACGGTGATCCGGTGGCGCAGGGCGAGGATCTCCGCATCCTTGTCCCGGTCGGTCATCGGCAGCAGGCGAAGCACCGCGAACGCGTTCGTCACACCGAGATAGGCCAGTCGCAGCAGCACGATCGATCATCATGACGCGTGGACCACCGGCTACGCGAGAGCACCGACTCGAGCGACCGAGACCAACGACCGTGGTGCCCGGTACAGGCCTTTGACCAGGGCGGATGACATACCCGGCAAGCGCAGTGTCTTTATTGCCGTATGGTCGTTGACCTGGGGCTTTGCGATGGTCCACGTATGGGCATGATCGCTGATTGTGGGTCTGCGACTGCTCTACCTGATCTTCTGCCCGCCGCCGGCTACCGAACGAGGGCCATCGACCACGGTGCCCGCCATCGGGCACTGGCGGACAGTGTGGGGGCGGTGAAACGCCCCAGTGGGCGCGTATCTGAGTACGAGCGCTCATGCGGTATCCGACCTGGTGGAGTGGGATGATGGCATGACCACTTCCCCAGCATCTCCGGGGGATCAAGCCTCCGCCGCAGCGGAATCCCCGTTCCACGATGCCGGCCCCGCCGCGCGGAAGTTCGCCGTCGTTGGCCTGGTTCTGCTCCCCCTCGCCCTGCTGATCGCGCACCTCACGCAGGGCGTCCGGCAGCTGGAACGCGACACATGCACCGGCGCGGGGTGCCACTACGGGCTGATCGAGTACGAGCAATGGGCCGTGCCGATCTTCGGCGCATCCGCCGCTCTGGGACTGATCGCCCTGCTCCTGCCCGCGGGGAACGCCCGCTACTGGCCCGTCCGCTTTACTGCCCTGATGCTCCAGTGGGTCCTGCTCGTCTGTCCCACACTGATCTGCGGCTACCCATAGCCGACCGAGCCCTGCGGCACCGATTCGGAGTCGCCGCGGTACTCCTCGCAGGTCGGACCGGAGCGACGCGGCGCCGGGTCGATGCCAGCTGCGTGGTTCGCGGGTCACATGCGTCGCACGCCGTGACACCGGGCATCTCCAAGACCCGCCGGCCCTCAGTTGGCTATGCCGACGGGGTGGACCTGGATCTTGTCGTCGTACGGGCCGGCCAGCTTCAGTGCGTCCGCGGGCCATTCCAGGGTCACGCTGTGGGTTTCGTTCGGCGGCGTCACGATGATGTTGGTCGGGGACGCGAGGCTGTCGCCACTGAAGTCGACCTCGTAGGAGATGCTGAAGGTGGCGGTGTCACCGGGCTTCAGGTCGGTGATGCGGGGTTGCTCACCGCCGCGGTCGACAGGGGCGGACGTGCCGTCGATGTCCTTGAGGTCTACGCCCGCGAAGCCCGTCGCCGAGCAGGTCTTCGCGCCCTTGTTGGTCATCTGCACGGTGACCTCACCCACCTTCTCGTCGGGCGAGCTGTCCACAGCCTCCATGATCAGGTCGCTCGTGCGGCAGAACTTGCTCTTGCCCCCGCCCTTCGCCGCACCGTCGGTGGCGTCCTGCCCGCCGCCCGCCTCCGAGCCCCCCTTGTCCTTGGTGTCGGAACCCTGCGCACCGCCGGAGGAACCCGAGGAGCTGCTGGACCCGGCCGGGGCCGTCTCGGCCGGGCCCGCGGACTTCGCGTCACCGTTGCAGGCCGTCAGGGTCAGCGCGGCGGCCGCGGTCAGGACCGCGGCGGCAACGCGGAAGGAGCGGCGGCGGGCGTTGCGGGCGGTGGTGTTGGAGCGCATTCCGGGTCCCCCAAGGGCGATCGGTGTCGTCGTCTGCTCGGTACGACAACAACTCTGGCCGGGCCCACTACCGCACCACTACCGCCCCACTAACATCCCACTAACACGACAGTGACCAGGGAAAAGACGCCACCATGAGACGGTGAAGCGCCGTCGGCCGCCTTACGCGGACCGCCGGCCGGCGCGAGGCGAGCTCGGCCGGGCTGGCCGTGTACGTCTCCGGCCGCCGCCGTACGTCTCCGAGATGACGTACGGCGGCGAGCGCCGGGAGCACGACCACTCGACGGGTTGCGGGCTCAGGCAGCCGTGGCCCTGACGCCTCCCTTGCCCCGGTAGTCCGAGGTCTGCGTCGTCTTCTGAGGCTGCTTGTGCTGCCCGGTACGCGTCTTGGTCGTGGCGGGGGTTGCCTTCTTCTGGGCCCGGAGCTGGGCGACCCGGTCCGTGACGCAGGTGTCGTATCCGCCGCACTCGACACGGGCCTGCTGGTACAACGGGTCCACATTGGACTTGTCCGCGACCGCCTTCTGAGACTCGATCAGCTGCGGGTTCTCGCGCCCCAGATAGGTCAGGTATTCATCGCCGATGCCATCGCCGATGACCCCGAGAACTTCAGTGCCGATGCCGGTGCCCGTGCTGCCCCGGAACCCGGTATTCGGCATCTTGAGACTGCCTCACCCCTTCCAGGACGCCCTGGGGCCGGTGGCGGTTGTGCTGCTGTGCGGGGCTGGCGCTGCACCGACGGAGCACCGGGGACACACTGCGATGGGGCGTGTGGGCCGGGCTCTTATCAGGTCACGTCCGGCGGTCCGCCAATGCCACTGCACGCGCACTCCCGGGTGCTGGACTGGTGGTCGAGCCCGCTGCGAGGTTGCGCATGTCCCGGCCGGGCGAAGGCCAGTCCGCCGGTTATGCGGCGGTGGCGCCCAGCAGGAGGTCGAAGGCGTCATTCGCCTCGCGGAGCACCGCCGTCGCGTCGTGGCTGCCGAGGCGCCACGCCGCCTGGTAGCAGGCGACGGTCAACTGGGCGGCGAGGACGGCGGTGGCCGACGGGGTGCCGTGGTCGATCAGGTGTTTCTCGAGGAGGTCGGCGTAGTGCCGGGTCTTGCGGGTGTGGCGGTCTTCGAGCTCGGGGTGCTGCTTGACCAGGCGGTGGTAAACCGCGTAGTGGCCGGGGTTGCGGGCGGCCTCGGTGCAGATCACGAGCAGCAGCCGCCGAGATGTGGCCAGTGCCTGCGCGAGATCCTGGAGCGGCTCGGTGGGCGCATCGCGCATGGCCGCGGTGAGCGCGCGCAGGAAGTCGTCCTCGGTGGAGAAGACGACTTCCTGCTTGTCGCCGAAGTAGCGGAAGAAGGTGGTGCGGCCGATCTCGGCCCGCTGGGCGATCTCGTCCACGGTGACGACATCGAACCCCCGCTCCATGAAGAGCGCGAAGGCCGTTTCGATGATCCGTTCCCGGGTCTGGCGGCGTTTGCGGTCCCGCAATGACTCCACCGGAAACTTTCTCGCGCTCATTCGGCCAGGATATCCGCCCGTTCCACCCCGCGGTCAGCGTCGACGAGGCGGGCGGCCTCGCGCCACAGCTCCTCCTCGCGGGCCTCGTCGTGCGACTCCGGCGACGACGGCATGTTGCGGCCGCGATCGAGGTAGGACCCGGTCCGGGCGGTCAGCCCGGTCAGGATCGTCTCAGCGAGCCGCGCGCCCGCCTGCTGCGGCGTCATGCCCCGGCCGAGGAATCGCTGAAGCTGGAAGAATCCGTTGAGCACGCCCCGCACGGGCCCCGGGGCGTGGCGGAAGAAATCGGTGCCCGCGACGAGCGCCGGGTTGTAGGAGTAGACGCCGACGCTCTCGGGCAGGCGGCGGGCCAGCGCGTGGGTCAGGTAGATGACGCCGAGTTTGCTGGTCGCGTACGCCCGCCCGGCCTCCCGCGCGCCACCGGCACGAGGCGTGGCCAGTCGTTCCGGCGTCTCCCAGCGCGGCGGAGGCGTGGCGCCGAGCGTATAGCGGAACTGCCCGAAGTGGCAGTCGCTCGAGGTAAGCACGATCCAGCCCGGACCGGTAAACCGGGGCAGCAGCTCCCTGACGAGCAGATAGTGGGACAGCACATTGACCCCGAAGGTCATCTCGTACCCGTCCGTGGTGCGTTTCTCGGTCGTCGTGACCGTCAGGCCGGCGTTGCCGAGATAGCCGCCGAGCGGCGGCAGGTACCCGGTGTCGAGCCCACGCAGAATCTCCTCCACCGCCCGCCTGATCTCGGCGAGCGAAGCGAGGTCACAGTCCACGCCAGTGACCGCGGAAGCGCCGGTGGCCTGGGCGAGTTCCGCAGCGAGGCGTTCGCCGCCGCGGCGAGCCAGGACGACGTAGTGGTCCTGTGGCCGTTCCCGGATCAGCAACTCGACGGACTCGCGGCCGAAACCGCGGGTCACGCCGGTCAACACGATGGTCCGGCTATCCATGGCACACTCCTTGGTATCAAGTTCCAAGTGGTACTCAGTACCGTAACATGCCATGGCCGACTTCCACATCGAGCGACGAAACCGCAGCTGACACGCCGGCCCGCATTCCCAGGCTCGAACGGATCTGCATCCGCGGCGTGTACTTCCCGGCCGCGAGGCGTGTGCGGGACCCCGCGGACTGGTACCCGAACTTCAAGCCGGCGATCGACGGGCCGACCGACAAGAAGCGCTGGGACCCCACCCTTTCGGCTCCCCGAGCGGTGATCATTGTTGCTGCAAGGCGGCAGGCCGGCAGGGTGGCCGCCATGGCGAACACCAGGCGCTCCAAGCCGAGTTCACACTCCGCACCGAGCCGGACCGTCCACAAGATCAAGGTCACCTTGCGAGACTCCCGCCCTCCCGTCCGGCGCCGCCTGGAAGTGCCGTCGGGCATCACCGTGCGGGCGTCGCACGGCATCATTCAGGCAGCCTTCGGCTGGGAGGACCACCACATGTGGGCCTTCGGGATCGGCCACGACCGCTACGGCGTTTCCGACCCCGGGCTCGGCATCCGTAGTGCCGCCTCCAAGCGGCTCGACCAGGTGGCGCCCAGGACCGGCGACCGGCTGCGCTACACCTACGACTTCGGCGACGACTGGGAACACGACATCCTCGTCGAGCACGTCACCGAGCCCGAGCCGGGTGCTGCCTACCCCCGCTGCCTCACCGGCCGCCGGGCCTGCCCGCCCGAAGACAGCGGCGGCATCTGGGGCTACGAGTACCTCATCGAGATCCTCGCCGACCCCCAGCACGAAGAACATGAAGAGCGCCTGGAATGGCTCGGTCTGGTCTCCGCCGACCAGTTCGACCCCGCGCCCTTCGACGCAGCCCAGGTCAACTCCGCGCTATCAGCCCTAGCCGCCGTACTGGTCAAGAACTGACCCGCCACCTGCCACTGCCGTCGGCCCGACCGAGACCGACGGCAGCCACAGACCCTCGCAAGATCAATGCGGCGCTGCACTAGGCCGCGCTTGATGTGGACGCTCGCACGTCGTGCGCTCGTGCTTCTTGCGTGCCGCCGGGCAGAGCGTCCCTCGGCATCGATCCCGTCCGGGTGAGCGAGACGATCAGTCCAGCGGCTGTTATGGCGAGTGTTGCGGCGGCGTAGATGATTGCTGCGGGCACCAAACCGATGGCGTCACTGAGGAAGCCGGCCACGATGGTAGGGATGCCATACGCGAGATAAGCGACGACGTAGACGGCGGAGAACAGCTTCGCGCGCTCCTGCGCTCGCGTCAGCGGAACAAGGAGCCCGAGCGTACTGGAAAAGACGGCGCCGAAGCCGAGGCCGGTGATGATCGCGCCGCAGATGATGAGCGACGCGAGGCCCGCCGCGAACGAGCACGCCTCCAGCGACACACCGGCGAGGACCGCTGCATATCCGGCGAGCATGAACCGTCGGGGCGGCATCAGCGGGCCGAGTACGAGCGCGGAGACGGCCGCGGCCAGGGGCTGGGCTGCGACCACCAGGCCGAGGGCGGCTCCGCTGGTGATGTGCAGGGCTTGATGGACGATCGACGCCCCGAGGCCGAGGATCAGCCCGGCCGACATCCAGATCCCGATCATCCCTGGGGCAGTGCGAGCGAACGCGGTCCGGGCCGCGGATGGAACGCCGATGCGTGACACGAGGGCATCGCCGATCCCTTGACGCTTGCCGACCGTCTCAGGCGAGGCCGCTGTGACGACGATGGCGATGACGATGATCGCGAGTCCGGCTCCGAACACGACCGCGGCGGGTGCTGCCGCGAACTGGATGGCGACGCCGGTCAGGGCGACACCGATGCCGAGACCGGCGACGGATGCGATGCTCCCGACCAGTGCTGCGACCTTCTTCTGCGCCGCTGGTGCGACCTCGGCGATGTAGGCGCTGAACGCGCTCGTGGCCGCTCCCGTCGCGAAGCCCTGCAGCGCCCTCGCGACGATGATGACGCCGATATCCGGGGCGAACAGGAACACCGCCATCGCGACCGCCTGGAGTGCGAGGGCCGCGATGAGTACCGGACGGCGACCGATTCGATCCGACAGGGAACCGATGACGAGGAGCGCGAGGAGGAGCGCGAAGGCGTAGATCGCGAACGCGACCGTCAGCTCGCTGTCGGGGAAATGCCAGTGCTGCTGGTAGACGACCAGCAGGGCGCTCGGTGCTCCCGCGGCGGCCATCACTGCCATGAACGCGATAGCCGATGTGACGAAGGCGACGACCGGCGGAACCGTTGGACGCGGCATGGAACCCCTATCCACTCGACGTAGGACCGAACCCGACTGGACGGCCCACTCAGTGTCGAGCGGTTGGACGACACCCTCTAGTGGCAGGAATGCCAATATGTGCGAGGATTGTGCCACTGGGGATTGATCGCCGCGAGCTGTGGAGATGGACGACGATGAGTTCACACCGGGTGACGGTGCTTGTGCTGGACGGCGCGCTCCCGCTCGACGTCGGCATCCCGACCCAGGTGTTCCATCCGCGTGACGGACTCCCGTACGAGCTGACAGTGTGCGGCGTCGCTGCGGGAACGGTGCCGTCCAGTGAGGGTTTCGGGTACGCGGTGCCGCAGGGTCTCGACGCGCTGATCGGGGCGGACACCATCATCGTCCCCGGCTACGCGCCGGTCGGCCGACCGATCCCGGCCACAGTGCACGAAGCGCTTCGGAGGGCGCATGCAAGAGGATCCCGTATCGCATCGATCTGCTACGGCGCGTTCGCCCTGGCCGACGCGGGTCTGCTGGAAGGGCGGCGCGCGACAACGCATTGGGACGCAGCGGAGATGCTGGCGCTGCGCCATCCGGACATCCTGGTGGAGCCCAATGTTCTGTTCGTCGATGAGGGTTCGGTCCTCACATCAGCCGGTGTCGCGGCGGGCATCGACCTGTGCCTTCACATCGTCCGGCGCGACCTCGGCGTGAGCGTGGCGAACGACATCGCCCGCCGTCTGGTGACGGCGCCCTATCGGAGCGGCGGCCAGGCTCAGTACCTTCCCCGCAGCAGCCCGGCACCGCATGGCGATACGCTCGCGGCGACCCGGGAATGGGCGCTGACGCGCCTCCACGAACCGCTCGCAGTCACCGATCTCGCGAAGCACGCGCGGATGTCGCTGCGCACCTTTATGCGCCGCTTCGCCGAGGAGACCGGCGACACGCCGCTGCAGTGGGTCCTGCGCGCTCGGGTCGACGCTGCCCGAGCGCTCCTGGAAACCACGAAGCTCCCGGTCGACCAGATCGCCGAGCGCGTCGGGCTGGGAACCGGATCCAACCTCCGCCTGCATTTTCGGAGAATCCTCGACGTGTCGCCCTCCGCGTATCGGGCCGCGTTCTCCGGCCGGACGATTCTGACTCCTTGAGCGGGAGCTCCTGGCGCTCTGCGGCTCCCTGGCCTGCCCCCACGGCGGGACCAGCTCACCCTGGAAGCCCACCCTCGGCGATGGGCACCCCGGCTGCCGGTGCTCTTTCCACGCAAAGCCTGCCGAACGGCCCTGGTTCGAACAGAGACTCGATTTCATGAAAGGATCGAGTCATGGCACGACCTTCCGGTGCCCGCTTGAGCTCCGCCGCTGCGCGGTGCGCATGGTCGCCGAGGTGTGCGACGACTACCCGAACTGTGAGTATGGGCTGTGAGTATGGGGTCGTGCTGTTTCGGCCGGTGGCCTGACTCATTCCCTAACTGGCCTTCGGTGCCTGTTGTCTCGATCTGTCGACCACGGACGGGAGCGGTGCTCGCTGCCGTCGGACCGGCGCGGACGTGCCCCGATAGGGGCTTTCGCGACAGGCGCCGTCACGGTTCCGACCGCCCGCCCAGTCCGACGTCGGCTATCCCACCCCGAAGTCGTCGAGAATCGGGACAGTCATGACCAGCACGCCGGAGCAGACAGCGACCGTCGAATCCACCCGCCTGCCCACCGCCGACTAAGTGGTGCTCGGAGTCGACACCCACAAGGACGAGCACGTTGCGGCTGTCGTCACCACCCTCGGACAGGCCGGGTTCGCGGCGCAGATGCCCGAGAGTCGCGAGGTGGCGCAGGGTGTAGCCGGTCGGTTTCAGCGTGTGTTCGACGTCGCCGCGCACGTGCCTGCCGAGGGCTGCGAGCAGGAAGGCGGTACTGGTGGGCTGCGGCGGGACGGTCACGGCACCCCACTCGATCGAAGGTTTCAGTTTGACTGTAACTTGCGGATGAGGCAGTCTTCGCTCCTGTCGGTGAACGGCGCGGTGGAGTACCCCCCTCCCGCGTTTCAGTACGACAGGAACGCTGCAAGCCTTCTAATCTAGGAGGTTCCGAAAAATGACGGATCAAACCACGAACTGGCCCGATCACCTGACAGGCGATGCGCAGCCACTGGAAGTGGGCATCCTTCTCTACGAGGGACACACCGCACTCGACCTTGTTGGTCCATACACCACGTTTGCACTGGCGGGCATGAAGGTCCACCTCGTGGCCGAGACCCTCGACCCTGTCGTCTCGGACGACGGCGGCATGACCATCGCTCCCACCACCACCTTCGATGACTGCCCCGAGCGGCTCGACATTCTGTTCGTCCCTGGTGGCGGGATGGTGTACAAGCCGATGCTCGACCCGGCCACCATCGCCTGGCTGGCAGACCGCGGTGCGACGGCTTCCTACATCACCGCGGTCTGCAACGGTCCGCTCGTTCTTGCGGCGGCCGGACTGCTCGACGGTTACCGCGTAGCTACGCACTGGGCGTCCCGGGACCAGCTGGCACGGCTGGGCGTCGAGGTGTCGACGGAACGTGTGTGCATCGACCGGAACAGGTTCTCCGGGGGCGGCGTGACCGCGGGAATCGATTTCGGGCTCACCGTCGTCGCGCACACCCTCGGCGATGGCCAGGGCGTCCTTGGCATCCGTTTTGGCCTCGCCGCGGCAGGCGCCGGACATGCGGTTGACCGTGCGACCGGGCACGTAGACCGCGTTCTGACCGTGCGCGACGAGCAGGGCCAGCAGCAGGGTCGAGGAACGGCCGGCGATGTCCATCGCCCACCGCACCTCGTCGGCGCGCGCCCGAGCAGCCTCGATCAGCGTCAGCATCTGCGCCTCGTCGTTGATCACCTTCGTCGAGAACCACGTCTTGCCTGAAGGGTGCGGTGGAAGTGGCGCCAGATGGCGGTCGAACCCGGTCGGCCACCGCTGTCCGAAGAGATTGCGGCGCTCATCCAGCGCCTGGCGCGAGAGAACCCGACCTGGGGATACGTAAGGATCCAGGGCGAGCCTCGTACATCGTGCTTACGGCTTGTCGAGCACCGTCCCCGTCAGCACCGGCCTGTCGGGCAGCGGCTCGGCGTTGCGGTCGGTCAGCGCGAGGCGCATCGACTCGGTCGGCTCGACCACCTGGTCCCGCACGGTCGGCACGACGAAGTCCACGCTGGTGCTCCCGGGCGGGATGTTCAGCCACATCCACAGGTTCGCGTCGGACAGCGGCCGCTCCGGGTCGGGCACGTCACCGGACCACTCCTGGAGCCACTGCGGATCCACGTCCTTGGTGGACAGCTCGGCGCCCTCGGTGACCGGAAGCACCCGCACCGGCTGCCAGATCTCCACTGCCGTGGGCGCGTCCACGGACATCCGCCAGGTCAGCGCCTCTCCCTCGGTCACCCGGTCCACGACCGGCGACAGGGTGATCACCGGCTCGGGGTCGTCATTCTCGACGGTGAGCCCGCCCCGGTGCTTGCCGACAACGGCGTTGTGCACGGCCTTGACCGCGATGTCGTGCTCTACGTCGTCGCCGTAGACCGTGTCGCCCTTCACCTCGACCGGCACGTCGATCCCGTCGCTGCCGGGCCGTACGGTCACGAGGCGGTTCTCGGCCGGACCGCCTTCCGGGTCGAGGACGTACACGCGGACCTGCCCGCTGCCGTGCCCGGAGATCTCGACCGGAATCCGGTAGGTACGGGTGCCCGAGTCGCCCTCCTTGACGACCGCGCGGCCCACGTCGACACGCGGCAGTGCGGCCGCCTTCACCGCCAAAGTGCCGGGTGCCCAGCCCCAGGCGTCCATCAGCCAGGCCCGACCGGACTGCGAACGGGGCGTCAGCCCAAGAGACTTGACATGCCTGAGATCGAGCCCGGCCCGGGTCGCGGCCGACAGCGGGACACGCAGCTCCTGGGCCCAGTACGAGGCGGTGTTCACAGAGCCCGGAAGCCCGTCCACCTGGACCGAGCCCAGCGTCACCCGACGGTTGGATGAGTCGGTGACGGACACGTCGAACTTCGTGCCGGTCGTGTTCGGCGGTACGAAGACCCGGAGCGCGAGCTTCTGGGAGCCGCGGAGGGAGAGCGGCTTGGCCGGAGTGAAACGCGCGGCCGTGCCCGGCGCGGACCATTTCAGGTCCACCGCGCTGCGGCCGGTCTCCTGTTCCGTCTCCCACGACGCGAAGTGCGGTGACGATCCGAGGGTCTCCGGGTCCAGACAGGCCACGGCCGGGTCGGGGTCGATCGCCGAACACAGCCGGGCGCCGGTCACCTTCGCCCCGCCGTCCGGCAGAAAACCACCGCTGCGGCGGCCGCCGACCGCGTGGGTCAGCACCCGGGCCGGGTCCGCGGATGGGGCCCGCTTGCCGGAACCGTCGAGCAGCGGACGCACCCGATCGTCCCCGGCGAGGAAGAGCCGGGCCGCGGCGGCGATGTACGTGGCGCCCGCCTTGTGCTGCTGGGCGGCGGTCAGCCGGGTCGGGGCACCCGGCGTGCACACCGGGTCCGGCTGCTCCGGGTCGGTCCCGAAGTCGTCCATGGCCGGTGCGACGGCCTCGCCCGGGGTCCACTCGCTGTTGAAGTAGTTGTGGTTGGCGCCGACCATGTAGACCGCGCTGTGCAGTGCCGTGCCTCGGCTGATCCCGCGCGTCCCATCGACGAAGTCCTCGCCCTGAAGGTTCGACACGTCGCCGTCGCAGCCCGGCAGCAGCGTCACGGACGGCACGTCGGCGACCGGATTCTGGCCGAAGATCGTCGGTCCGATGAGCACAGTCCCGCGCACCTTCCAGCGCACCGGGCCCCGGTAGCCGTCCTCGGCGGCCGGCGGCGGATAGAGGCTGTCCATGGCGGCCCGGTTGACGCCCTCGCCACCGCGCGAGTGGCCGACGAGCAGGACCTGGGAGAGGTCCGCCTTCGCCGCCTCGCGTACGACGGCCGGGGCGGAGGAGCGATGAGCGGTCCAGTCGGCCCAGCGGGCGAGGTGCTGCCGTACCAGCGAGGAACGCGCTTGCGCGCCGGCGTCCTCGGGCTCCCAGTCCTGAGCGTTGATGCCGTTCGCCGAGATCGACACCGTCACATATCCCTGGGTGGCCAACAGTTGCTGGTCTCGCAGATAGCCCAGGTAGCTCGGGATCGGCTTGTAGCCGTCCGCGCAGGGCCAGTCGCCGGTCACGTCGTCCTCGGAGCCCGGCTTGTAGCAGGTGTCGTGGCGGCCGTGCAGGAACAGGGCGAGCGGCCGGCTGCCGGTAGCACCCTTCGGCGCCACCACCTTGGCGGTCATCTCCACCGGGGTGTCGAACCCGGGCAGGCGCACCGGGTCGAGGTCGTACTCCCCGGTGACCGTGCGGTACGAGCCGGGTTTGCCCGGATCAACGCCGTTCGCCGGCGCCTGCGCGGGCATCCGGGCCCCGCGCGAGCCGGACTTGTGCGTGTCGTCGGCCGCCGCGTCCAGCCGACGCCCCGCGGCCGTTACTTGAAGGCCCGCCAGCTTCTTGGGCAGCGCCTCGTCGAGGGCGAGCCGGAAGGTCCGCCCGTCCCTCGCCGGCTTCGGCACCCCGAGCAGCCGGTCCCCGGTACGGAACTCGACCCGCGCATCCCCCATGGGCACGGCCTTCGGCGCACGCCAGACCAGCTCACGCGCCCCGCCCTCCCCGTCGATCCGCCACCCCGGCGGAAGTGGGTTGTCGTCCGTCGCGCTCAACGGCCCCGGTTGGTGTGGCTGTTCAGCCTGTGCCAGTCCGGGCGAGGCCGCTAGGGCCGCCAGCACCGCCACGGCGGTCACACATATTCGCCGGGCACGGATCAATGGTCCTCTCCTCAAAACCCCGTGCGCAGACGTCCCGTCGGTCCCGGGCGCCTCTCGCGTCACCTAGGACGAGGGCGAGGTGTCTGTGGGTTGTCTGTGAGGAGACGCCGAAAGCGGGCGGGCGACGCGATCAAGCCAGCGCAGCTGCGGGGACTAGCCGATCACCGAACGGGGGAAGCCCCGCACCGCGGCGCGCCTCCCGGCAGACCTGGCGTTCCTTCCTCCGAGCCCAGGCCGACACGCTTCTGGCCTGCGATTTCATGCACGTGGAGGCTGTTTTCCTCAAAGCCTCTATGCGAGTCTGCCGGCCAACAGCCGGGGCATCGCCTGGGTTCCCGATCACGAGCAGGACCGGCAAGGCGGCCGCATAGGGACCTTCCACAAGAAGCAGCGCGTGCTGGACGGGGACGCCTTCTGGGGCGAAGTCCGACCCAAGCCCCCACAGCCATAGGGTCCGCCGTGTGCAGCACCAACTGCGGAAGACGGCGTCAATGTACCGCGTCGTCCGCAGCGTATCCGGGGCAAACGGGTGAAAGGGTGCCGTTTGCGCAGGTAGAACGCTTGCGGTCGCGTCCGTGAGAGATCGGTGCCGGGGGCGTGGCATCGTCTGAGGCGGCGTCCGGGGGCCAGCGTCCCGGGCGACTTCGCGTACCTGCTCCTTCGGTAGCCTGGCGGATAGGCTCGACAACGTGTCGCAAGATCACCAAAGCCCTGGTTCCGGGCACCGAGAGTCGTCTATGCAACACCCGGACCCGCGGTATGCCGCGCGGCTTGCCACTTATGGCACCGTGGCCACGCACCTGTCCCTGCTGAGTGACGGTCGGCTCGGCGAGGTGGTGGGCGCAGCCGACCCGCTCGGGTCCGGCATCGGCGGCAGGTCGGCGGAGCTGGACATCGACGGCACGCGGGTGTTCGTCAAGCGGATCCCCCTGACGGAGATCGAGTTGCGGCCGGAGAACGCGCGGTCGACGGCGAACCTCTTCGGACTGCCGATGTTCTACCAGTACGGGGTGGGCTCAGCGGGGTTCGGGGCCTGGCGGGAGCTGGCCGTGCACGCCATGACCACCAACTGGGTCCTCGGGAACGAGTACGAGGGCTTTCCGCTGATGTACCACTGGCGCATCCTGCCCGACTCACCTCCCGAAGGGGTCGCCGCCGAGTTCGGGGGCATCGACGGGGCGGTCGTGCACTGGGAGGGATCACCGGCCGTGCGTGGGCGGCTGGAGGCTATCGGCCGGTCCTCGTCCAGCCTGGTTCTCTTCTTGGAACACCTCCCGCAGACACTTGCCGACTGGCTGCACGACTACCGGACCGCCGCGCCGGAGGGTGGGGAGAGCTCGCCGTACCCGTGGGTGGAGCAAGCCCTGGCGCGCGGCACCGCCTTCATGAGCTCGCACGGACTCGTCCACTTCGACGCCCATTTCACCAATGTCCTGACCGACGGTCGACTGCTGTACTTCGCGGACTTCGGACTCGCCCTGAGCTCCGGCTTCGAACTGTCGGCATCCGAGGCGGAGTTCTTCTCCGACCACCTCGTGTATGACCGCTGCCACACCGTGAGTCATCTGCTTCGCCACCACCTGCCCGATGGCCTGCGCGGCGATATGGAACACGAGGTGTTCCTACGCGAGTGGATCGCCGGCCACCAGCCCGGTGACGTCCCGCGCGAGATCGCCGCGATCATCGACCAGCATTCCCGAGCTGCCGTTGTCATGGGCGAGTTCGCCCGCCGTCTGCTCATCGAGAGCAAGCGGACGCCATTTCCGACCGCCGAGATCGAGCGGGCCTATCGCACCACTGCGGTCGCGGCGCCCCACTGAGGCCAGATTTCCCCAGAGGATCGCCGTCAGGACGTCTCGGGACGGGTGGTGTGCCGGGGCCTGCGTGGCGGGCCGCGGCGGATCCCATCGCTGTCCCTGATCATGATCCGGGCCCGGCAGCCTGCGCCTTCGAGGTCCATGGCCAGGTTCTTCGTCGTTTGGGTTACCCAGGAGGTGGACGGGTGTGCGGTGGCGCCCAGGATCCGGATGCGGCGGTTGCTGTGTTCGATCGCCGCAACTACGTACATCCGGGCGCCGGATCGACGCCGGATTCCTTGAGGATCTTCCAGATGGTCGACGCGGCCACCTTCACTCCCAACCCGCCGGCGATCCCTTGGAGCCAGCCGTCCAGCGGCGGACACGCCCAGGTCCTCCCACACAGCCCATGGCTCCCTGACCTCGGTCAGGAGTCCTGTACGAGCAACCGCCCCTGCTTGGCGTCCGGCGAGACGAACGCGAACGCTGTAGGCGCTGCGCCGAGATTGAGGTAGAACGGCTGGAAGTTCGGGCTCAGCTGCAACGCCAGCTTCCAGGGCCCGCCGTCAGGCCAATCATCGCCTTGAAAGAACGCTGGCGTTCCGCCGATCTTGGCACCGCTGATCTGCTCCCAGTATTGATCGTGATCATTGGGCGGCGGCCTCCCGTGGTCGTGCTGAGGACGGAAGTCGGGGTCCTTGTCCGGCTGGAGCCGGACGGTGTACTCGGCGTCGGACCCATCCTCGATGTGGTATAGGCTGGGCCCGGTGGCCAGCGGGAGCGTTGAACCGCCGTAGACACCACCCGGCTGCACGATGACCGCGTTCGCGCCCTCGTCTGGAAAGGCGATGTCGGGGTCGAAGAACGTCTCGTCGCCGTGGGCCGCGTGAGTCACGAAGACGTACGCCAGCTTGCCTCGCCCCACGTCGCCGAGCACAGCCCCGAGCTCGATTTGGCAGATGAAGCGCATCGGCTCATCCCATGCGTCATTGACCGGCCACTGCGGCTCGGAAAGCCACACCGGCTGGCCCCCGAACTTGGTGACCGGGGCCGTGATCGGCACGCCGGCGGGAACGAACGCACCGATCCTCAACGTCGGAACCATGAGCACTCTCCTCGTCGTGACGGCCCAGAGACGAGGGTGCCTCGTCAGCCCAGACTGCTGACCTGTCGGCACCCGCACTGCACGCGGCAACAACCGGCAGCCTGGCCCAGGGCTCGTTGATCGTCTTCAGCTGATGGTCGGGGCCCTGCCCCGCCGGCCGGACTGGGTGAAGATGTCGTTCGCCACCATCTGGGCCAGGTCCCTGTCCTTCTCCGGCACGTTCACCTTCACCCACATCCGCCAGGTCAGCTGCCTGCCCTTGCTGTGCCAGATGAAACTCCGGCGCAGATACATGGTGTAGCACTGTTCCTGGTCGACCGTCTTGGCCTCCTGCGCGTAGGCGGCCGTACCAACGCGCTCAGGGGACGACGGGACGCTCGTCCACCGCGGATCGCCGTACTTCAGGAGGGCGCGCTCGTAGGCGTCGGCGTCCCGTTCGTGGCAGGAGGCCCCGCAGTCGAGGTTTGACGCGATCCGGATCTTGATGTCGGGCACCTGTGCTGCCGCCGTCGCCGTGGCGCTGCGCTCACACTCGTACGTGAGGAGATCGTCCTTGCCGCCGGTTTGGCAGAACAGCGGCTTGGGCGCGCGGAAGGCGAACGGCAGGCGCGAACTTGCCCACACGTACGACCGCTCCTTCTCCTTCCAGGTCGCCCCGTAGACGGACTGGCTTGGGATGTGGGTGTACTTGGCCAGTCGGGTGCCCTGCTTCGGGACCTCGGCGCGCGGAACTTCGGCCAGTCGGCGCCTGCTCGCCGTCAGCGTCCCCGTCCCGTGCCCGCCACCGGAGTCGTCCAGGCCCGCGCGCCGCAGGAAGTCACGCATCAGGATCTCCGCGATCACTCTGGTGCGCTCGCGGCCGGCGAACTCCTCGGCGTAGGTGACGACGGACAGCGCGTTGCCGACCCGTACCCGCACCATCGTCTGCCAGGGCTTGGTCTCCATGGCCGACATCCCGAACCCGTCCTTCGTGACGAGTTCGGTGGCCTCGATTACACGAGGTCGCCAGTTTCACACCCCACTCGGCGCCGAAGCGGCGGTGCGGGACGCGGTGCCGCTGTACCTGCTCATCGACACCGGCATGCGCATCGGCGGCGTGGTCGGCGCCGACCACGCCGACCTGGGATTCCAGGACGTGTATTACTCGGCTGTTGGGTGGTTGTGGTCACCGTGAGTGCCTGTTCCTGATGCGGTCATGCCATGAAGGTATTGGTGGATCCTGGGTTCGTTGCGCTCGCCCGTCAGCCGTGCTTGGCTCGCCCGATGAACTTTCTGTTGACGGCGAGTGGCCTGCGCAACGAGACACTGCGGGATGCGCTGCGGGACATGCTGGGAAAGCCGTTCGGATCCGCGAACGTCGTGTACGTGCCCACGGCATCAGTCGCCGAGCCCGGGGACCACGGGTGGTTCGTCGCGGACATGAACCGGCTGTACGGCCTCGGCTGGCGGGAGTTCGACGTCCTGGAACTGAACGGCCTGCCCCGGCAGATGGTGCTCGACCGGCTGGCCCACGCCGACGTCATCTATGTTGAGGGCGGCAGCCACTACCACCTCGCGCGCAGCATCACCGGCAACGGCCTGGCCGACGGCTTCCTGGAGACGCTGGAGAACCGGGTCTATGTGGGGGTCAGCGCCGGCTCAATGATCTTCAGCCGTAATCTCACCGGACACTCCGCCGACGTCATCGGGGACACCGCGGACCTCCACGTGCTCGGCGCGACGACCGTGGAGCCGCCGTTCGGCCTCTTCGACTGGTATCTCAAGCCTCACCTGTACTCGCCGGATTTCCCCGAGAGGGACGACGCCTGGGCTGATCGCATCGCTGCGCGGGCGGACTTCCCGATCTACTTCATCGACGACGAGACGGCCGTTCGCGTCAGGGACGGCAAGGTGGATGTCATTTCTGAAGGCCGGTGGCGGTTCCATCCGTGACTCAACGCGTGGTGGGGAGCCGGCGACCGCTGCCGGAACGCGATGAGGTGGCTTGGGAGTCACCGTGAGTGGTCACCGGGGGCATAGTGGCGCCAGGTTCCTCCGGCCTCTTCGGCGAGGCGGGCTGTGGTGTCGGCGTTGTAGCCCAGCATCCGGGCGACCACCGGGTCCGGGGCCTGGAGGACGAGGTGGCGGATCGCCGCGGCGCGTCCTCGCTGGGTCGGGGAGCCCAGGTGGCGGAGCCGGAGTTCCAGAGTGCCTGCGGTCATGGGTTGTCCGGCCCGGCGGCCGGGGAAGAGCCATCGGGCGTTGGGGTTGGTCGCGGTCATGGTGTTCGGCCGCTGCCCCAGGTAGTCCAGCAGCTTCCCGGCGAACGGGGCTGGGACGGGCGACGGCGGGTCACCGAGTCGGACGAGGACTTCGCCGTCTTCGTGCTGGACGTCGTCGGTGCCGAGCCGCGCAATCCGTGTCAGCGGCTGCGCGTGGAGGAGGACGAGCGCGGCACCCACACGGCCCTGGAGTGGGACGTCGTCGTGGTCGACAAGCTGTGCTGGTGAGGCTCTGGCCGGGGGACATGTTCCCCGGCCAGAGCCTCACCAGCACAGGGCTGACTTCGTGGTGCTCAGTTGGCTATGCCGACGGGGTGGACCTGGATCTTGTCGTCGTACGGGCCGGCCAGCTTCAGTGCGTCCGCGGGCCATTCCAGGGTCACGCTGTGGGTTTCGTTCGGCGGCGTCACGATGATGTTGGTCGGGGACGCGAGGCTGTCGCCACTGAAGTCGACCTCGTAGGAGATGCTGAAGGTGGCGGTGTCACCGGGCTTCAGGTCGGTGATGCGGGGTTGCTCACCGCCGCGGTCGACAGGGGCGGACGTGCCGTCGATGTCCTTGAGGTCTACGCCCGCGAAGCCCGTCGCCGAGCAGGTCTTCGCGCCCTTGTTGGTCATCTGCACGGTGACCTCACCCACCTCCTGGTCGGGCGAGCTGTCCACAGCCTCCATGATCAGGTCGCTCGTGCGGCAGAACTTGCTCTTGCCCCCGCCCTTCGCCGCGCCGTTCCCGGAGCCGGCACGGGACGAGGCGCCGTCGCCGGAGCCCGACTTGGCGTTGTCCGGCTGGGCATCAGTGCCCTGCGCTCCGGCGGAGGAGCCTGCGCTGCCGGCCCCGGCCGCAGGCTTCGAGGCGGTGTCGTCCGAGTTGTTGCAGGCGGTCAGGGAAAGGCCGGCGGCTGCGATGAGTGCCGCGGCGGCGACGCGCAGGGTGCGGCGACGGGCGGTGCGGACAGTGGTGCTGGAGCTCATTTCGGTTCCCCCCCCCGGGGGTGGTTTGCGTCGTTGTCTCCTCGGTACGTCACCCACCCTGGTCGAGGCCACTATCGCTAGGCTGCCGCTCCACTAACGCCCGGCTAAAACGGCCCGGCGCTCGTCTCCGACGATGGTGACCAGTAGCCCCGCTCCGGCGAGCGCGACCGTCAGCGGCTGGGTGCGCACCGGGTGGCGGCACTCGTCGCAGACGATCGGTGCGGGCGGCCGGGTCTTCCGCACGGCTTCCCAGCTTTGTCCGCACCCGAGGTCCGGCAGGTGCCGAGGGCATGCGGATCATGCGGGGGTGCTGGCGTAGGTGTTGGCCTGAGTGCGACACACCGCCGCATACGCGCCGCTCCCGGTGCTGTGGTCGAGGAGAGTCTCGTGGGTCCCTTCTTCGACGATCTCGCCGCCGTCGAGGACGACGATGCGTGCGGCGGCGATGCGCTGCCATTGGCCGCCGGAGAGGTCGCGGCCGCCCCACCAGGAGGGGGGCGAGGCTGGTGTCGAGTCCGTCGGGGAGGGTGGCGAGGACGCTGTCGGCTCCGGCTCCGGCTCCGGCTGCGGCTGCGGTGATGGTGGGGTCGTCGCCGGGGCCCTTGGCCGAGGGTGATGTTCTCGCGGGCGGTGACGGGCCAGCGGCGCCAGCGGCGGTAGTCCTGGGGCAGCATGGCGAGGTTTTGCCAGATGTGTTCGGGAGGCTCTGAGCCACCCGGAGTGAGCGGACAAGTTTCAGGCAGTATCACGGCAATGGGCAGGCAATGGGCCGGGGCTACGGTGAGTGCGGCCGCGTCGGTGCTTTCGCGGGGTGGCCGTATCGTTGTTCATTTCATCGGGAGAAGCGTTGAAGAACAAGCGCCGTACATTCGCGGCTGTTGCCGCCACCGCGATCGCGACCTCGGTCCTCGCCCTGGGGGCTGCTGGTGCGGCCTCCGCCAGCCCCGTACAGCCCAGGTGGTTCAGCACCATCGGGGAGTGCCAGACCTACGGCAACCAACTGGCTCAGCAGGGGAGGCTCCTGGGCTTCAACTGCGTGGCCGCGGAGGGTGGGTACTTGTTCTACAAGTGGTAGACCCTCGGCTCCGCCATGAGGGCAATACCCACGTCGGGTTGGCGTAGGACCACAGGTCATCTGTGACCCTATGCGCACGCGTGGGGGTGGCGGACCACCCCCACGCCCGCGGGGCGGGTCCCGGCGTGGCCGCCCGGTCAGCCGTCGAGCGCGGCGGAAGGTGCGTCCCCGTTCTGGGCCTGTCGGGTACGCTTGGCGAGCATTGTGGCCAGGTCCCGGACTCCGTCCTCGTCGATGCCGCCCTTGCCCGCGGAAGCCGCCTCGGTCCACAGCAGCGCCGTGCCGACCCGGGTCTGGGTCACGGCGCCGGGCTCGCCGCGGAAGCCCAAGGAACCGAATCGAGCGTCGCGCTCGTCACCGATCGGGCCGATCCCGAACGTCTTGGCCCTCTGTCCCGCCCTCTTGGCGTAGTGGCCGTCCCAGAGCACGTCGTACGCCTCCCGGGCGGCCTGTTCGCTGTCGTAGGCGATGATCAGAAAGGTGACGGTGGCGGCGCTGTCGTCGTGCCGGAAGGTCGAGGCGCCGAAGAAGCGGGAGTTCTCGCAGCCCGCGTTGTCCTTGATGGGGCAGGCCTGCGAACGGTAGAGCTTGTCCATCTCAACGGCCGTGGGCCGAGCGGACTCCTTCCAACCCGTCATGGCCTCGCCATCCGGCAACGTCTCCCGTACTTGTTCCTTCGTGAGCGCTACCGCCTTGTCGTTCCCGCTGCCGCTCTCCGCGCCACCGCCACAGCCGGCCAGTAGCAGTGCCGCCGCGATCGCCGCGCACCACCGGTAGTTCCTCATGGTCATGCCACCACCCCTCGAGCGGTGATCTTACGCGGACCGTCTTCGCACACAAGGCGCTCGCGTTGTTCCCAGCGGATCCGCAGTCGGCGGAAGCCGTGCAGCCAGGCGATGCCTGACCCACCACCTGCTGCCCTGACCAGATCCGTCCACGTGGGAGCCGCAACAAGACCGCGGCTCTCACGCCGCAGCCTGCCGTAAGCGGTGTCCCACGTATGCCCTGTGCCACGCAGGCACAGCACGGGTGCCGCTATTCCTGCCACCGTGCCCATGCCGGAGGGGCCATGCCCGTCGTGCCGTCGTCCCTGCTTGAGCCGCTCTGGCAGCACCCCAAGCGAGACAAAGAGACTTCGCTCGGCAGCGTCGCCGCCGAAGCGGCGACGCTGAGAGAGTGCAGCGAGCCCGTTGCGCGGGTCAGCTGGGCCCGAAGTGACGGAAATTGACGCTGATCCTGTTGGGTGCGACGTCGAGGACGTGCATGGCCGAGCCATCAGGGCGGGAAAGGAAGACGAGGCCCTCGGTTTCGGTGTCTTCGGAGAGGCCGGAGTCGAGTACGTCGCTGACGGATCCGGAATCGGGGTCGATACGGAGGACCGATTTCGTGGGGCCGTTGGACGAGGCGTAAAGCTGTCCTTGGTAGATCTTGGCTCCCTGGACCTTGGGCACGGGCTGGCTGAGGGGGATCTGCTTGACCAGGTGGCCGTCGGTGAGGCTGTAGGCATTCAGTGCCGTGGCGTTGTACTCGGACGAGTAGAAGTAGCCGCGGGCGGGATCCACGGCGACCCAGGGGACACCGTCGCGCTGGACGGATTGGGGAAGATCGTAGGATATGCCGGTGTATTCGAGCGTGGCGGCGTCGAAAACGGCCACGTGGCCGTGTTGGTAGGCGGAGCCGTCCTCGATCGGTACATAGAGTCGGCTCTGGTAGTAGTCGATATCGCCGATGTGGTTGTCCCCTTGGGCCAGGAATTCGGCGGGAATCGCGAGCGTCTTGCTGGTCAGCGTCGACTCGCCGTCGAGGGTGACCTTGCTCAGGCCGAACTGCCAGGAGAAGTACCAGTACTGGCCGTCGGTGGTGACTCCCTGAGATCTTTGCAGCGCGGTGAGCAGATGGAAGCTCTGGTTGGAGACCTGCCGCCACTCCGCGGCGCTCGCTGTCGTCGTTGTGGTACCGAGAATGAGTGACGTTGTGGCCGCGACCACGGCCAGGGAAATCCTTCTCATGGAAAATTCCGTTCTGGCGTCGAGGGAATGAGCCAAGCGTCAGGTTCGATGGCCTCGCTGATCAGAGGTCCTACCTGCCGGGTGGGGTCGGTAGTGGTGCGCGCCGACACGGTGGTTGCTCCTAGGGGTTTCGAAGAGGAACGGGTGTCGCCGTACAGGGCGCGCCCCCGCACACGTCGATCACTCGCCCCGTCGTGAGGAACGCGCCCTTCTGCGCGCGCGCCGCCGCGGAGTTGCGTGGGTCGGAGTGCGGGTCGTGGCCGTGGCCGGTGGGCGGGGCGTTGGTGGTGGGTGGCGACGGGGCGCCGCTGTCCCAAACCGTCATCGCCGAGCCGCGATAGGGGAGTCGGCGGATCGGCCGGATGCCCCAGTACGGGGTGCGGTCGGGGCTGCGTCCGGCCGCGAGGGCCGGGGTGACGAGCCGGGCGCCGAGGGCGCGGGCCTCCACGTCCGCCGCCACGTTGGCGACCTGGTGGTCGCCGTACGCGATATGCATCAGGACCTGATGGTGTGGCGTGCCCGGGAGATGGTCGTGGGTGAGGTGTGCGGCGTATCCATTGGTCTCGCCGTGGTCCCAGAGGAGCTGCGCGAGCCCCAGGTACAACTGCTGGTCGAGTTTGTCGGGGTAGGACCGGTCGAGCACCGCCCGGAAGGGGGCGAAGTCCACGCTGCGGTTGAGCAGCAGCCCGTAGTTCATGCCGGTGACGCCGAGCACACCCCGCTCGATGTCGGGCGAGACCGCGATGAGGGCGCCGCCGAGGATCCCGCCCTGGCTGTTGCCGTCGTACGCGAGTCCGTGCGTGGTGTCGAGCAGCGGCCGTCCGTCGGCGGTGCGCAGGGCAGGATCGGCGGGGAGCCCATCCGGATGGACGAGGGCCCGACCCAGGAACACGGCGTTGAGCAGGCCTTGTTGGAGCCGTTCGGAGAGTTCCGGGAAGCGGCCGAGGTCGCCGAGCGCGGCGGCTGCGGTCGGTACGTCCTCCCTGGCCATCCCGGCCCAGTCCGTGGCGCAGAAGGTGAAGCCGTGTTCTTCCGCCATTGCCCTGACGTTGCCGCCGCCGACTTCGTCGCGCCCGCCGAAGAGCCCGTGCCCGTACAGGGCAGGCCTCGCCGGCTTCGTCAGGGCGGACCGGGGGATCTCACAGCGAAACGCCGCCTTCTGGGTGTTGCCCGGCAGCTGTCGCGGCGCCCCGTCGGAGCCCCGGTGGAAGCGGGAGCCGGGTGGCCCCCCGGGCGTGTCCAGGTAGCTGGGAACGGTCACCTCGCCGCGTACCTCACGGGTGACGTACGGATCCTGCTGCTCGGTGAAGTCCTTGACCCCGGTGATGGCGTACGGGGGTGCGAAGCCGCCGAGTCCGCGCAGGGCGTCGTCACGGATGGTGAGGAGGTCGCCGGTGAGGCTCTGCCGCGAGGCCACCGTAAAGTCCCAGGCGAGTCCGAGCCTTCCGAGCCCTCCCGACCTTTCGCGGGCCACGCCCGCTCGTGCCAGTGTCCTGAGCGCGGGCCGGAGTTCCCGCTGCCGGGCCGCCAGGGGGTCTGTGGCGGGCAGCCGCGGACCCGCCACTTTCGCGAAGGCCTCCGGTACGGGCAGCGGGGCGCCGTTCGAGTCGCGCAACATCCGCAGCCCGACGGCGTATCGATGTCCTTCGACGAGGTTCTTCGCCGGATGGATGAGGAGGGCCCGCCGGTCCGGGCGCGTGGCGTTCGCGTCCGGTTCGACCCAGTAGGGTGCGCGCTTCCCGGTGTCCATGTCGACGAGGACGATCGGGGCGTCCGGCGCGAGGGAAAGTCCGATGTCGGTGACCGGAGCGATGCCGGTCGCGTCCGGGTCGAGGTCCGGGACCTGGACGGTGAGGGTGGAGCCCGGCGAGAACCCGTCGAGCCGGTTCCAAGGCGCCGGATCGGGCCGCGTGCCCTGGGAGTTCGCGGGCAGCGCGGTCCGGTCGAGGGCGAGCCTGCGGCCGGTCGGGGAGCGTGGGTCGGGCCGGGTGAACCAGTCGTTGGGGAAGGGGAGGAGGCAGGCGGACGTGCCGAGCGGGTCACAACCGCTCTGCCTGCCCCACCCGTTGTCGGCGGGCAGGGCGGGCTGGCTGCTGCCTTGCTGAACAGGCCTGGTGCTGCCGGAATCATCGCCGTACGAGACCGGGGCGCCCGCAAGACTCAGGCCGAGCGCCCCGACCAGCGCCCCGACCAGCGTCCCCACGAGCCCGACCGACCGGAACCTCCCGTCGCGTGGCGCTCGCACCGTGCTCAGCCCTTCTGGAGCTGATCGTCGATGATCCGGGCGTAGTTCTCCTCGCCCTGCCGGTTGGGGTGCAGTGGCGCCGCGAGGTGCATCGGGATGAACCCCTCGATCCAGCGGTCGCCGGGCGCCGCGCAGGCGTCGTGGCCCTTGCTCGGGGTGCGCAGGTCGACGTACTCGGCACCGTGCGTGGCCGCGGCCTGGGCGATGGCGCCGTTCATGCGGTCGACACTGGCCTGCAAGTAGTCGGCGTCGACGCCGAGCACGGGCTGGAGCGGGAAGCATCCGCCGGGCTTGATGTAGTCGCCGTAGCCGACGGCGACGACACGGGCCCTGGGGGAGCGGGCGTGGATGCCGTCGAGCACCGCGGCGATTCTCGGCTTGAACTCCTCGATGCGCTGGGCGATTTGGTCCACACCACCCTGTGTGTACCTGTCCTTGCACGGGGTGGCGCCCGGGTCGAGCGTCATGCAGTTCTGGGCGACGCCGACGAGCCCGGTGTCGTTGCCGCCGAAGGTCAGAGTGACCAGGGTCGTGTCCGGGCTCAGCGCGTCGAACTGGGGCGGCTCGGTTCCAGTGGGCAGGCCGAGTACGCTGCCCGACTGGGGCTCGGTGGTGTGCTTGGTGCTGGCTCCGCTGCACGTCACATCCTTGAAGGAGGCGACGTTGAGGCGAGCGGCCAGCTCGTGCGGGTAGTTGTGCGTGGAGCGCCCGCAGGCCAGCGGGCCGGTGATGTCGGGGACGAGGGGGCCGGAGGCGAAGGAGTCACCGAGCGCCAGGTAGGCCTCTCCCGAGGCGGGGGCCGCCGGCCCGGGCTCGGCCGACGCGGCGCCGGTCCCCGCGCCCACCAGCATCCCGGCCAGCGCGACCGCTCCGAGTGAACGCTTGACGGGTCGGCGAGTCCCCGGTAACCGAGTTGAGTTCACGGATAACTCCTCTCATAGCCGTGCAGTCCTGTGGCCCTGTTCTTGCATCGCGGGACATCATGCAGACTTGGCCAACGTTCGTTAACTGGCGAGTACGGCAGACTTCGCGGAGGCCCTTTGTGACGGGCGACAAAACCGGGACCACACACGACCTCCGTATCGGCGGCCGCTCCCTCGCCCCCTTGCTGCGCGCCCGCGCCCCGCGCCTCTCCCAGCGGGTCCTGGAGCGGCTGCTCAGCGAACTCCCCACCTACACCGAACTCCCGCGCGAGGCGGTCGCGGGCGACGTCGCGGACATTGTGCAACACAGCGTCCGGCTCTTCGCCGACGTCCTGGAGCGGCGGCGGCCCGCCGCCGACGCCGCGCTCGCCCGGCAGCGGGAGTCGGCCGCACAGCGAGCCGAGGAGGGGGTGCCGCTGGACGCGATCATCACCGCGTACCACCTTGGCGTCGCCATGATCGCTGAGGAGCTGACCGCCGACGCCCGGCCCGGCGACGTGGCCGACATCCTTGAGCTACAGCGTCATCTGCTCCGCACACAGCGACAGTTGACGTCGGCCGTCAGCGCCGCCTATCTGGAGACGCGGCAGCTCATCGACAGCCAGGAAGACGGCGGGCGGCACGCCCTGATGGCCGCGCTCCTCGCGGGCGAACCCGTCGGGGACCGCTCAGGACGGCGCGGCGCACTGCGCCCCGCCGACTGGTACGTGACGCTCGCCCTGTTCCTCGTCCCACACCCGGACGAGACGGACCACGGCCGCGCCCCGGGCGCGGCGATCGCCGCGCGCCGCAAGATCCGCAGGGTCCGGGTGGTGCTCGACCGTTATGCCGGACAGCCGGTGATGACCGACCTCGACGCGACGGGCGGCACCGCCCTGGTCCCCGTCCCGGCACCACCGCCCTGGGACGAGCTGCGCGGGCTCGTCGCCGCCTGTGCGAAAGCGGCGGGCGCGCCCATCACCGCGGCGGCCGCCACGGCCGACCCTGCCGACCCGGCCGCCGTCCCCTCGGCGGTTTCCCAGAACACCGACATCGTGGAACTCCTGCTCCGCACCGGGAGACCTCCCGGTCTCTACCGCCTTGCCGACGTCCTCCTCGAATACCAGCTGAGCCGCCCCGGCGAGGCCCGCGACAGACTCGCCCTGCTCCTGGCCCCGCTCGACCACAAGCCGGTGCTCCTGACCACCCTGGAGACCTATCTCCGCGAGGACTTGGATCGCACTGCCACCGCCACGTCACTGCACGTGCACCCGAACACCGTGGCCTACCGGATCCGCCGTATCACCGAACTCACCGGGCTCTCCCCACACCGCCCGACAGACCTGCACCACCTCCACGCGGCGCTCCTGGCGAGACGTTGCGGCCCCTAGCCACTCCGGCCGGACATCTGCGTATCTCCTGGTCACCGGCCCGACGGTGGGGGAGTGGCGGTTCGTGGCGCTGTTGTCGCTGATCCCGCGGTGACGGTGGGCGAACGGGGCAACTCCGGGTCAGGTCTGCGGCTGCTCGACATCCGCGCGGATCGCGCGCATGATCGGAGCGACGCCCGGGGAACACGAGTTCCGGTGGTGGATCCGCTGTTTGCAGGACACGAAGTGGCCGAGGGCTGAAGGGGGCATCACCAGGTACGCCGAGCATGACAACGCCGGACGAGCCCACCGCAGCCTCGACCTACGTGCCCCGGACGACGACCCGAACATCATCCCCCTGCCCGCCGCCACGGTCGGGCGCGAGCGGATACTCGGTGGACTGCTCGACGAGTACCACACCACGGCACCCCGACCGCCGCAGCATTCGCCGGAAACGCCCAGCTCAGCAGCCTGATCGGAGTATTGACGCCTTTCAGGTCCGGAAGCTGCGGTACCGCTGCGCGTCCGCCGATCGCGACTCCGCATTACGCGACCACGCCCTGCGCTGGATGCCGCGGTGGTGGCCCGACCACCCGGAATACACCGCTCTCTTCGTCACCGACCCGCGAGCGGCGGACGCGCCCGGGAGGAGGGGCTCTGGATCCAGAACCGGATGCGGCACGTCGAGCGGCTGCGGACGGCTCCCGGAGTCGTGGCCCCCGCGTGGCCCCCGCCGTCTTCCACGAGCGGCTGTTGACCGGCCTGCGGCGGCTCCTCAAGGCCCGGGCCCGGGTCAAGGCCCGGGCCCGGGTCGGCAGCGCGGGCTGAGCCGCCCTGACCACCGGTGAGGCATACGCCCGCCCCGCCCACCACCAAAAAGGAACGAAGCCGCGCCGCCAACCGGATTACGCTCCCGCGAGTGACCACACGTCCGACGAACGAAGTTTCTATCCAGCAGTGGAACACGATGCCCCGCGAGGTCATGGAGGCGATGGAGCCTGACGGCGACTTCGCCAAACGTCATCTGATCAACCCGGTGCTGCTGCGCATGCTCGGTGACGTGCGGGGCCGGTGCGTCCTGGATGCCGGATGCGGCCAGGGCTACTTCAGCCGCATGCTGGCCACTCGCGGCGCCCACGTCACCGGCGTCGAGCCCACCGACGCGATGTTCGCCTACAGCCAGGAGAAGGAGCTTGCCCTCCAGCAGGGCATCCACTACATCCAAGCCGATCTGACCCGGATACCAGACCTGGGCAGCGGGTACGACGCCGTCGTCTGCAGCATGGTGCTACCCGCCATCCCCGACTGGAAGCCCGCCATGCGAGCCTGCGTGCAGGCCCTGAGACCTGGCGGGCTGTTCCTTTTCTCCGTCAACCACCCCGCCTTCGAGCAACTGCTGGCCACCTGGCGCAAACACGGGGAGTACCGCCTGAGGCGGTACCTGGAGGAATACGAGATCCCCCTCACCCACGCGACCGACTTCCACCGGCCGATCTCGGCCTACCTCAACGAACTGGCCGCGCTCGGATGCCGACTACGCGAGATCGCCGAGCCGGGCCTCGAACCCGACATCGCGCGGGAGACAGCGGACAGCGAACCTGGCATCGAGAGCTACGTCCACCTCCCCAACTTCTTGATCGTCGCAGCCGAGCATCCGTGAAAGCGGAGGTTGAACGACCTTCGCCCTGTCAGTGGTGTCTTGCATGATCGGCGCATCGGTCCTTTCAAGGAGACGGGGGAGCCTCATGTCGATCACAAACGAGCGGGTAGCAGGGCATGCGTTTCTGCGCCAGCTGTCGCGCGGGAGGAGATTGCTGAGGACTTCTGGTTTGTCGCATCGGCCTATGGGTTCACGGACGTGGACGTAGAGGAGATGATCGCCACCCGGGATTGGTGAGCAACGACCGGGAAAGCAGGCACAGGTCAGGGCCATTCGCTGAGGGCTGCGATCAGCACGGTCGCTTCGTAGCGGACGGCGAGCTTGTCATACCTCGTTGCCACGGCCCGGTGCCGCGTGACGCTCGCGGTAGTCGGTCTTGTCGAACTTCGGTGGGCGTCCACCTCGGGAGCCGCGCCTCCGCCGGTTCCGGGCGCGGTCTGCGGGGACCGGGGCGAGGTGATCGACTACACGGCGGTCGACTTCACCGGGGCGGTCCGCGACATCGACGTCGTGCTCGACACGATCGGCGGCGACACCGTCGAGCGGTCGCTCGAAGTACTCCGCCCAGGCGGTCACCTGGTGACGGCGGTCGCCGAGGAGGATTCGGAGCTCGCGGCCAAGTACGAGGCGGCGGGGATGCGCTTCAGCGGTATCGCGGTCGACCCCGATCCGGTCGCCCTGCGAGGTCTCGTCGAACTCGTCGAACAGGGCAGGCTCCGGGTCCACGTGCAGGAGACGTTCCCGTTCGAGCGCGTCGCCGTCGCGCACCGGCTGCTCGACGGCGGTCACCTCCAGGGCAAGCTCGTCCTCACCGTCTGATCCCGTCGTGGGGCCTCGCGCCAGGGGCTGGATGAGCGCAGCTCTCTTCCGCCGGCGGTGGCCGTACGCGACGCGGAAAGGGCGCCGGCCCCACGCACTCCCGGATGCACGCTCGGCTGCCAAGCGATGTCACAAATCGAGTCGCCTGCTCGTCCTCCTGGAGAACGGCATCCCGTCCCGGAGTGCCCGACAGTACTATTCTCTACAGAAGCGGATAATTCGTGTACGCCACCTACGTTACGGTCACCATCCTCGGCGCGGTCTTCAACGGTGCCGCCGCCGTCACCTACTTGATCGGTCACGAATACCCCAAGACCCAGGCGGACATGAAGGGCATACCCCGGAAGTGGGTTCCGGTACTGGGCACCCTGCTGGCGGCGGGCACCGTGGGGCTGCTGGCCGGGTTCGCCGTTCCGCTCCTGGGAACCCTCGCTGCCACCGGCCTCGTGCTGTACTTCATCGGCGCGATCATCGCCCACCTGCGGGTAGGCTCCCGCAACATCGTGGGCGGGATCGTGTTCCTGTCCACCGCGGCAGCCATCCTGGCGCTGGGACTGGTCGACCACGGCCCCTGGTAACCCGCAGGGCCCAGCAGCTCCCTGAGGGTCCTTTGCGCCGTGGGTGCGCCGGTCAACGACCTTGTGCCGTTCGGAAGCTCGTCGTTCCTGGTCAGGCAGGGTATCTGTACCCGTTGATCACACCGCCGGGTATTCGGGTGGGCAGAACCTGGTGAGTGGACGGGGCGGCCATGGACGTGGGGTGTTCCGGGGGAGGGGAGGGAGCTGCCGGCGAGCCCGGTGGGGGCGATGACCCGGGTGCGGTAGCCGGTACTTGCGAGGTCGAGGCTTGAAGAAGTGTGCCGAGCGCCCCTGGTCGCCGGGTGCTATGCGGTGGCCGGCAGCACATGATCGCCGACCTTGTCCGTGCTCAGGCACAGTGAGCAGACGGCCGCGTCGTGGGTGGCGCAGGCGGTCAGGTCGGGGCGTTCGTAGGGCTGGTGGCAGACGTGGCAGTCGAGGGTGAGTGCGCTCGGGTTGCCGTCGGTGTCCAGGAGAGGCTCGGCGATGCCGTCGTCGGTGCGGCGCAGATAGTACCTGCCCTTGGTGACGATCGCCATCAGCGGGGTGAGGATGAAGGCGATCACCGCCGCGGCGACCGGGGAGTACGGCTGGAGGGTGTCGCCGAGGACGTGGAAGTACATGGCGATCGACAGTCCGGAGGCTGCGACGAACGCCACGACGCCGACCGGGTTGACGGCGTGCAGCATGCCGCGGCGGAACTCCGGCTGAAGCGGGGAGAGCTTCAGCAGGTACTTGTTGATCCCGATGTCGGTGGCGACGGTGACGACCCAGGCGATGGCGCAGTTCGAGTAGAAGCCCAGGATGTCGTTGAGGAAGCTGAACATGTCGGCTTCCATCAGGGCCAGCGCGAAGCCCAGGTTGACCAGGACGAATACCATGCGGCCCGGATAGTGCTTGGTGACGCGGGTGAAGGAGTTCGTCCATGCCAGCGAACCGGAGTACGCGTTCGTCACGTTGATCTTGATCTGGCTGATGACCACCAGGGCCACGGCCAGCGGGATGACCATCCAGGAGGGCATCATCGCGTCGAACGCGCCGCGGAACTGCTGGATCGGCTCGGTCGCGGCGGCCGGGCCGACCTTGGCGAGGATGTACACGGCGAGGAAGACGCCGATGGCCTGCTTCAGCGCGCCGAGCACCACCCAGCCGGGGCCCGCCATGATCACGGCGGCCCACCAACTGCGCTTGTTGGCATCGGTCTTGGGCGGCATGAAACGCAGGTAGTCGATCTGCTCGCCGATCTGGGCGATGAGGGAGAGGCACACGCCCGCGCCGAGGAGTACGGAGGCGGTGTTGACGCTGCCGTCGCCTTCAGTACCGGTGTAGGCGAGGAAGCGGTCGACCGTGCCGGGATCGGTGGTGACCAGGTAGACCAGCGGGCCGACCATGAGCAGCAGCCAGATCGGGGTGGTCCACACCTGGAGCTTGCTCAGGGCCTTCATGCCGTAGATCACCAGGGGGATGACCATGAGCGTGGAGACGAGATAGCCCAGCCACAGCGGGAGCCCGAGGCCGAGCTTGAGGCCCTGAGCCATGATCGAGCCTTCGAGGGCGAAGAAGATGAAGGTGAAGCTGGCGAAGATGACACTGGTCAGCACCGAGCCGTAGTAGCCGAAGCCGGAGCCGCGCGTGATCAGGTCCAGGTCGATGTTGTAGCGGGCGCCGTAGTAGGCGAGCGGGAAGCCGGTGATGAAGATGACCACGGCGGCTACCGCGATTGCCACCAGCGCGTTGCCCGTGCCGTGCGCCAGCCCGATGCCGGCGCCGATGGAGAAGTCGGCCATGTAGGCGATGCCGCCGAGTGCGGTGGTGGCGACGACCATCGGGGTCCAGCGGCGGTAACTACGGGGCGCGAAACGGAGGGTGTAGTCCTCCAGCGTCTCCCGGGCCGCCTGGTCGGCGGCGGTCTTCGTCGCGCCTGTCGTTTTCAGCGGTGACTCGGTGGTGCTCATGTCGCGCCTCCCGGTGGTGCTGGGTGCCGGTGCTGCGATGCGGTGGAGAGCCCCGCGTGGCGTCATCGACAGAACGGGGGAGTCTCGACGGGTCGTCATGAGTCGTTCCGGCGGCCCTGTATACGACTCTGATCCCTCGGCCGATCACGCTAGGAAGCAGTTGTTACCGTCGGTTTCCTCTTGTCATGAACGCCATGTTTCCGGGGGCTCACGGCGCTGGCACCGCCGACCGCTGAAGGGGTCTTCCGCTCACGCCGGGGCCCTCGTTGGTAGGCCAAGCCGTCCTTCGACGCATCGCGCACCTCAAACCGCGTGCCTTCCGGACACTGTCCTCGACGTCAACTAACCGTCTGGGCGGCCAGGTTGAGCGGGACGCTCCCCGTTGAGCTGTCGTAGCAGGCCGAGCAGGGTTGCTCGGTCTGCGGACGGGAGGAGCGAGAAACACTCTTCCAGGACCTTGTTGCTGACCAGGTGGCCGGCGGCCAGAGTCTTTTCGCCGGCGGGCGTGAGGCGATGTTCGACGCGGCGTCCGTGGCCCGGTGTGCGCTCCACCAGTCCCTGGGCGGCCAGACGGCCCACGAGCGCTCCGAACGCCTGCTCGCTCTGGAATGTCACGGCGGCCAACTCGCGCGCCGACGCTCCGGGCCGGCGGCTGATGGCGCGCAACGCATCCCACTGCGCCAACGTCGTCCCGACCTCGCCCAGCGCACTGTCCAGCGCTCGGTGCTGCCGGTACTGCGCCTGCTTGACCGCGCGCCCCAAAACCTGCAGATCAGCATCCATGCTGCAAGTCTACCCGCATTGAAACTAGCTTAATTAAAGAAGCTTAGTTAGTGTGTGGGGCATGACAGCGGACATCAACTCCCTTGCCCACAACGCCTCGTGCGACGACCTCGCCCTCACCCTGTCCGAGGCGGGCACCGGCCGCCCGGTGCTCATCCTGCACGGAGGCGGCGGGCCCGCCACGGTCGCCGGCATCGCCGCACATCTCTCGTCCACCGCGCACACTCTCACCCCCGTGCACCCCGGCTGGGAGGGAACGCCTCGCCCCGGCTGGCTGACCGGCGTGGACGATCTGACCATCACCTACCTGCACCTCCTGCACGACCGCGGCCTGCGCGACGTCCTGGTCATCGGCTCCTCGCTCGGCGGCTGGATCGCAGCCGAGATGGCGGTACGTGACACAGCGGGTGTGATCAGCGGCCTCGTCCTGATCGACGCGGTAGGTGTGCACATCGCCGGCGAGCCGATCACGAACTTCTTCGCCCTCGACGCCCGCGGTGTGGCGGAGCATTCCTGGTACGACCCGGACCGTTACTACGTGGACCCCGCCGCCATTCCGGCCGACCAACGCGCCACCCGGCAGGCCAGCATGGCCACCATGCACGTTCTCGCAGGCGAGCCGTACATGCACGATACGAAACTGCTGCGCCGCCTGAGCCGTGTGGATATACCGGCACTCCTGCTGTGGGGGGAGAGCGACCGCGTGGTCACGCCCGCTTACGGCGCTGCCTACGCCGCGGCCTTCGCCGACGCCCACCTCGAAGTCATCCCCCGAGCCGGTCACCTGCCGCATATCGAACAGCCCGAAGTCACGCTCGCCCTGATCGAAGCCCACGCCCGTCGCACGACCACCTCCAACGCCACCTGAATTCCTCTGTGCGGAGTGCCTGGCGGTACTGCGTGATGACGTGTCCCATCTCTCCCGTTGCGGATTCCGTGTGCCGTTACCTGTTCCCCGGCGCGGTTCCGGCAGACGACCCCCGGCAGGCGACCCCCGCGATGCGGCGCCCGTACCGAGGGCCGCGTCGACACTCCTCGACCGGAGTGGGCGGCACCGGCCACTTCACCCGGGCCGCTTGGCCGGCTCGGCGCGACAACACCCTTTCAGGGATGAAGAGTTCCGTACCACCGGGGGTTCTCCGGGGCTTCCCCGATGCCCTGTCCGCCGCCCGGCTGGTGAGCTGGACTCATGGGATCACATCGGTTACGTCGTCGCCCTCTGGCACTGCTCTGCGCATGGGGCGCCCTGGCTCTCGCGACCCCGGCACTCGCAGACTCCTCCGACCCGCCCCGTCGCGCGCACGACCGTACGCAGGCGGCTCTCGACCGGATCGTCGCGCAGGGCACGCCCGGGGTCATCGCCCGCCACCTGCTCAACCACACCAGCGGCATCTCACGGCTCCTCAGAGGCGAGCTGCTGCCCGCCGCACAGCAGCGCCGACTGCTCACGGCCGTGTCCGTAGCGGGGGACAAGGGACATGGCGGTGAGGACGACCTGTACGGCCTCGGCATACGCCGCTTCAAGCTCGACGGGGACGGGGACGGCGACGGCGATGGCGATCGCGACGGCGACTGCTGGGCCTGGGGACACGGCGGCATGATCCCCGGCTCGGGAACCCGCACGGTCGTCTCCGGTGACGGGCGGCACGCCATGACGATGAACCGCAACGGTGACTGGGGCGAGCAGAAGCTGGAGGACGCCGCCGTCATCGCGGAGTTCTTCCGGTGAGCCGGCCCTCGGCGCCACCCCAGAAAGCCCTTGGACGGTAGCATTTCGCCTGCGGGCCGGATGGTGGACGCGGGGCCAGGGGGAAACGTGGAGAGCACCGGTCATCACAGCGACTCACTCGTCGTGCTGACCGCGCTGGACGTGGAGTACGAGGCCGTTCGGGCACATCTGGTCGATCTGCTGCCGCGAATGCACGCGTCCGGCACCCTGTTCGAGGTCGGCCGACTCGTCGGTACGTCATGGCGTGTAGCGCTTGCCGAACTCGGCGACGGCAACCAGGGGGCGGCCGTGCTGACCGAGCGGGCGATCGCCATGTTCCGCCCGCGGGCGGTGGCGTTCGTCGGGGTGGCCGGGGCGCTCAAGGGCGATATCGAGCTCGGCGACGTGGTCGTGGCCACGCATGTGTACGCGTACCACGGCGGAAAGGACGAGGACGGCGAGTTTCACTCCCGCCCGAGGGTCTGGCCGGTGCGCCAGGAACTCGACCAGCTGGCCCGCTTCGCCCGCAGGTCCGGTTCATGGACCGGATTGCTGCGGGACCGCCCGCCCGGCGCCTCCCTCCCGGCCGTCCACCTCAAGCCGGTGGCCGCCGGGGAGGTCGTCCTCAACTCCGCGGACTCGCCCCTGCGCCGGCAACTGCGCCGGAACTACCAGGACGCCGCCGCCATCGAGATGGAGGGCGCCGGCGTGGCGCAGGCCGCCCATCTCAACGCGGCCTTACCCGCCCTGATCGTCCGCGGCATCAGCGACCGGGCCGACGGGGAGAAGTACGACGCCGATGCCCAGGGCTGGCAGTCCCGCGCGGCCCGCCATGCCGCCGCCTTTGCTTTCTCCGTTCTCCGCGCACTGCCGCCCGGTGGCGATCCGGCCCCACCCGGGCCGGGAAATCCCACGGGCCCGGCGCCGGCGTACGAGGTGGGCCCGGAAGGGCCGGCGGCACCGGAGCCGGCACCAACACCAACACCGGCACCGGAGCCGGCATCGGATCCCGACGAGGGGAGGCCGTCGGACAGCGAGTCGGCCGCACACCGGCAGCTCCTCCGATGGGCACGGAGGTTCTCGGACGATCTGGACATCGTGGCCTCTCCCCGGCCGGACGGCGGCACCGGCTCCCCGCCGCAGCTCAGCGGCGGGCTGTATGTGCGGCGCACCGTCCAGGACCGGGTGATGGAGGCCCTCTACGACGGTGATCCGCAGGCAATCCTGGTGACCGGGGACGCCGGGAACGGCAAGAGCAGTCTGTTGTGGGGCATCGCCCAGGACCTGACCGCGCTGGAGGACACCGAGGTCTTCCTGGTGAACGCCGCCTGGCTGTTGCGCCCCCTGAGCGGCACCTCCGGAAGCCCCATGCTGACCTCCCGGACCGTGGTGTCCGGGGCGGACCATGCCCGGGCTCGGGGGCGCGCACCGGTCGTGCTCCTCGACACCGCCGATCTGCTGCTGCACGACGACTTCCACGAGATGGCGCTGCTCGACCTGTGCGAGGATCTCGCCGCCGCTGGTGTCCGCATGGTGCTGACCTCCCGGCCGGAGGAGGCGAACCGGCTGCGCACCGGCTTCGTCCGGATGTCGCTGGGCCCCTACGACGACGGCGAGATCCCCCACGCCATCCGTGGACACGCCGCGCTCTACTGCCCCGATGCCGTGCCCCGGGACGACGGGGCACGGGTGCGGAGGCTGATGGAGCCCGTCGCCCGCGGACTGCCGGTGCGCGAGGTGTGCAGAAGCCCCCTCCAGCTGCGGCTGCTGTTCGAACTCGCGCGGGACGACGGGGCGTTCCCCAGCGCCGAGATCGACGCCACCGGCCTCTACCGTCGCTACTGGGACCACCGGGTCGTCACCGATCGGCGCGTTTACGGCAACCAGAGCGCCACGTCGCCGGAGGATCTCTCATCGATCACCGGTGCGATCGCCGTCGTACTCATGTCGGCCGGCCGGACCGAGCTGTCCCACGAGGACCTGGTCGAGCGGCTCACCTCGGCGGACGCCGGCCCCCGCCCCTCGCGGCCGTACGAACCGGCCCGCGTCGGGGCGGCCATGGATCTGCTGATCGACCGGGGCGTGCTGGCCAGAGGAGCTTCGGACGGTATCCACTTCTTCCACCAGACCATGTTCGAGTACGCGGCCGCGCGTGGCCTGCTGCGCCTCACCGGGGTGCGAGCGCTGCGGTCGCTGTCCGAGTGGGTCGGCTCCCATCCCCATGACTTCTTCGTCGGGGCGATCCTCGAACAGTTCCTCATGCTCGCGGCGGGGCCGGAGCGGTATCGCGGCCCGGTACGGGACACGCTGAGGCGCATGGCGGCGCACCCGGACGCCGTGATCCTCCATACCGTCGCGGTGGCCGTCGCCGCCCGGAACCCGGCCGTGGGCGTGTCCGTCGAGCCTCTGCTCGCGACGGCGCCGCACGGCGTGGCCCGGCGGTACGCGGTCCTGGCCCCGACCGTACGCGACACGGACGTCGACGCACTCCTCCCGCTGCTGCGTGGGCTGTGGGAAAGGAAGGAACCCAGTCTGGAGGAGGCCGTGCTCGAAGCCCTGGAACGGCTGGCCGCGCAGAACTCGCTTGCCGTGCACGCCGCCCTGGCCGACTGGGGCTGCGTCCGGGAACTGACCGGGCGCCGTACGGGCAGCGTGGGCATCGACATCCTGCCTCGGCTTCTCGTGCTGACCTCACACCTCGATGTGGCATCCGCCCAAAGGGGTCTCATGGGGGTGCTCGACTTCGCCCTGTCCCGGGGGTTGGCGCAGCTGGCATCCGGTGTGATGACCCTCTGGGCGCGGCACTGGAGAACACTGGGCTCGCCGGAGTGGGCCGCCGCCGTCCAGAAGCGGATCGAGCGTGTGCGCATCCCGCCGAAGTCGGGGGACGTCGAAATCTTCCGAACAGCCCTGGCCAGGGTGGTGGCCGCCTCCTGGACCCATGACCACGGGCTCCCGGGCGACGGCGCCGACGGCCGTCCCGACACCGGAACCCACCCCTGGACCCACTGCCTCGACCATACGTTGGCGCTGCTCGAAGCGGACGACCAGGACACCGTGGGCAATGCCGGACTCATCGCCGTCACCGCGATCCTGACCACGCTGCCGCACGGACACTGGGCCATCGAGACCACCCTCGACCGCTGTCTGGAGATGACCGGCCACGGAGCGCCGCACGCACTGCAGCACCGCATGGTCTTCCCTTCGCTGCTCAGCAGCGACTGCGCCGCGGCAGAGGTTCTCATGCACAGGCTCGCGGCCATGCTGAAGGCACTGCCCTGCCCCGAAAACCAGCCGGTCACGCCCTCGAAACGGCGAGCACTGGTCGCCCGCCGGATCCTCGCCCACCGGGACGTTCCCCCGCACCGCGTCCGGCAGGTCCTGGAACACTCCGGCTGGGACGCCGACTCCGACATGTGGCTGTCCCGGGACGGCCTGGCGACGCTCCTGCTGCCGGCCGCGCTCGGCGGTCACCCCACCGCGGTCCACAGGATCGAGAAGGCGACGACCGCCCCCGCAGCCGCCCGGGGCCTCATCCGCCGTTCCCTGCACCGAGCGGTCACGGACGCCGGTCTCCACACCGAGCGCCACATCGGCCTGTTGGTGACCCTGTCACTCCTGGACGCCGACACGGTGCTCCTGGAGGCCATCACCACCGGCCGGGCCAAGAAGGGCACCGGTCCGCTGACTCCCCTCGCCCATGAGCGGGTGCTGGGCGCACTACGGGCATCGGCCCCGGCCCTCACCGGACTGATCGCGGACGAAACGGCCGAGGGCAACAGCGGCAAGCGGCAGCGCCAGGCACTGACGCTCTGGGAATGCTCCGTGTCAGCCGGTGTTCTCCCCGCGCCCGGCTTGACCGATCTCCTTCCGCGGTACGGCATCTTCTCCGATCAGAAGACCCGGGCGGCCTTTGTCGGGCTGGTGGGAACCATCGCCGCGCGCGAACCCGGCCAGTACCCCACGGCAGACCTCTTCCTTTCGGGGCTGGTGTTCGACGCCTCGGGAGACATCCCCCACCTCAACGACACATCGGCCAGCACCCGAAACGCGGCCCGGAAGGCGCTCCTCCACGCCGCCTGCGAGTCCGGCCCTCTCACCCACACGGCCGTCACCAAGGCCCTCGACCTGGCTTTCGCCCCACCGACCGACGCCGGACTGATCAGCGGGCTCGGCCAGCTGGTGCGCCGGCTCAGCACCGCACACGGCGCGGCACCCGCCACCGAGCTGCTGATCCGCGTCATCGGCAGGGCCGTGGCCTCACGACAGGGCCCGGCCGCGGAGAACCACCTGGCCAAGGCGCTCCGCGGCGCGATGGACAGCATCTTCGACCACGGTTCCCCGGCTGTGTACCGGAGACTGTGGGAGCACCTCAAGGAGCCTGGTGCGGAGGGCGACGTCGGCCACGTGGCTTTTCCGGAACGGTACGCCTTGGGGCTGGTGAGCTGCGCGGTCCGCCGGGCCTATCCGACAACCCGCCACGACTTGGAAGAACTCGTCGCCCACCCACGGGTGCCGCAGCGCACCAAGATGTGGATCAGCGACCAGCTCAGCGCCCGGTCCCGGGAGCACACGGATCACGACCTCAGCTGGGTACTGGGAGGTGAGGGGCCTGACCGGCACCTCTCACACCCCGTCAACCCGAGCTGAGGACCGGAGTCGACCGCTACGACTAAGAAGCATCCAGCCGACTCCCGCGCCAGGCGCAGTGCTTGCGAGGCTGCGATGCCGGCGCAGCACCGTGTCAGGACGCACGAGCAGCCGCACCCGTCGCAGAACCGGCAATGCCAGCCGGTGCAGCAGCACCGCCAGGAACGCCCGATCGCCCGGAGTGAACTGTGCTCGATCATCGCTGAGTTGGCGTTCGAGCACCGTGATCTGATGGCGGAAGGTCAGGATCTCCGCGTCCTTGTTCCGGTCGCTCATCGGCAGCAGACGCGGCAGCGCGAACGTGTTGGTCACTCCCATGCAGGCCAGTCGCAGCTGCACGGTCGATCATCATGACGCGCCCGCTACCGGCTACGCGAGAGCGCCGACTCGAGCGACGGGGCCGACGACCGCCAGTCCAGGTGCGCGCCTCCGACCAGGGCGGATGGCATTCTCGGCAAGCGCAAGCTCCTTCAGGTCGACGTGCTCTCTCCTGCACGGCAACACCGTGCTCCAGCGGCTCGACAGGATCACCCAACTGCTCGGCAGCACATGGCGGAACTCGGAGTCGTCGCGAGTGGAGCGGAGCGGCGTCAGGAGTAGAAGCGCACGTAGTCGAAGCGTGCGGTCACGCCCTTACCGGCCAGGGAGACGAGGCCGATGCGCGGGTCGGAGCCGGCGGGCAGATGCCAGACCCCGCCCCAGATGTAGTGCTTCCCGTCCCGGCTCGTGGCCGGCTGGAATGTGTGTTCGCCGGTCTTCGGATCGACGGTGTGGCGCAGCCGCAGCCACATGGTGTCGGCCGACGGGCCCAGCTGCATCTCCGGCCAGCTGTCACGGTCTCGGCCGATCCACAGGAAAGCCTGCCGTGACGGGCCGGTCCGTGTCGGGGCCAGATGGATTGAGTTCTCCGGGCTCTGGAAGGCGATCATCCCGGCCTGGCTGCGCCCGTCGGGGGCGTCGGTGATCGGGAAGTGCAGCTTGGTCTCGACCGTGTAGGTGCCGGTCGGAGCGTCACGGAGCAGCGCCGATGCCATGGTGCCCTTGCCGGAGAAGTCGGCATCCTGCGTCGGCCACACATACTGGCCGTCGGTGACCTTCCCGTCGGCGGGGCCGAACCACGTCCAGCCGTCCAGCTGGTTGTCGTCGAAGTCCTCGTCGTACTCCGGCAGCCGGGTTCCGATGTGGGGGTCCGGCTGTTTGACGGTCACCGGCCGGTAGAGCCGGGTCACGCCGACGTTGTCCACCTCGCCGGCGCCGCGGGTCGAGGCGGCACCGCCACGGCGCCAGTCCTCGGGCACGTCCACCTTCAGCTCGGCCAGCGGCATGTCGAGCATGGCCGAGCTGACCTGAACATGCGCCGCCCCGTCGCGGATCTCGGCCGTGAGCGAGTGCCAGGTCCGCGGATCGGCGTTCGTGTGCAGACGAGCGGTCCGCTTCCGCACCACCTTCCGGTCCCGGGTGACCTCGACGGAGAGTGTGCCGGTGGAATCCAGCCAGGCCACGGCGTGGTCGGACGGGCCCGCGGACGCCAGGACCAGGCCGACCCGGCCTTCGTCGTCGCGCAGCCGGACGTCGGCCTCGATCCTCACATCGCCGTCCGGGGCCCGACGCGGCAGCAGCAGCTGCGGGACCGCGGCCCGGGACCGGCTGCGGGCATAGCGTCCCGAGTCGGGATCCGAACCCGTGGTCCAGGAGCCGTGTCCGGGGATGTCGAAGTGGACGAGGCCGTCCTCGAAGGTGCTGCCCGCGTCCCATGCGCCGGTCGGCGCGGTCTGCCGGTCCTCGCTGGTCCAGGCCCCCGCGCGGACCGTCGGCCAGCCGTCGATCCAGTCGAGCCGGTCCATCACGCTCGGCCGTCCGCCCCAGTGGGGATCGCTCTCGTGGCGGTCGAATCCATTGGTGAGGATCCAGTCCTGGCCCGATTTGTCGACCACGTTCGCCGAATGGCCGGTCGCGACCCACTTGTTGCCGTTCGGCGCGTTGACGATCGTGCCGCCCGGGTGCAGATCGGCCAGGCCGACGCTCTCGGCGTCCTTGAACGGGCCCATGGGGTTCTCGGCCCGCCCGACGAACACCGGATAGGCGCCCTTGTCCCGGGCACAGCAGCCCAGGCCGGAGTAGAACAGGTAGTACCAGCCGTCGCGCTTCACCGCGTACGCGGCCTCGCCGCGCCGGGCGCCGACCACCTGCACCGGATCGCCGACCGGCGCGGTGCCCTCCTCGTTCAGACGCACCGCCTGGATTCCGCCGTCGCGGAACGAGCCGTAGTAGAGGTACTTCTGGCCGTCGGAGTCGACGAACACCGACGGATCGATCTGATTGACCGTCGTCCCGTACGGCAGCACGGGGTGACCGATGTCCTTCCACGGGCCGGCCGGATGGTCCGACGTGGCCAGCGCGATGGTGTTCTTGTCGCCGCCGGCGACCGAGTAGTAGAGGTAGTACTTGCCGTTGATGTAGCGGATGTCGGGTGCCCAGTAGTAGGTCGTCGCGAAGTCGCGCCACTCCGGGTGGTTGTCGGGCCCGAAGACGTCACCGACGTAGGTCCAGTTGACGAGGTCGGCCGAGCGTGTGATCGGCATGAAGTGCTGTGACTCCCAGGGGCCTCCCTGGTTGTCCCGGCGCATGCTGGTCTGGGTCGCATAGGCGTACCAGTAGCCGTCCTTGCCGCGGATGATCGACGGGTCGGAGAAGGCGTCCGCGACGTTGTCCATCACGGGGTTCTGGTACGTCCCGGGCTGATCGGCGGGATCGGCCGCGGCCGGTCCGGGATGCGCACTGCCGAGGCCGAGGACCATGAGCAGGGCGAGGAGGGCGGCGCCGGGTCTGCCCCGGAGCGCGGGGAATCGTGCCGGCTTCCATGTCATGTCGGGGACTCTCCTTTGCGGATGACGGATATGCCGGAGGTGGGTGTGCGGCGCGGAGGTGGCTCAGACGACGACGAGGGCCGCGATGCGCCAGAGGCCGTTCAGCTTCGAGCCGGTGATCTCCAGGTCGGCGGTGCGCCCATCGGCTCCACCGTCGAGGGCGAAGGAGAACCAGACGAAGGCTCGGCTCGGCAGGCTGTCGTCGCCGGAGCGTCCGAGGACCGTGCCGTCCTCGGAGATGGTGGTGACACCCGAATCGGTGAGGGAGTCGCCGGTCAGCACCCACACCGTGTGCTCGCCGGCCGGCACCGGGACGCGCAGGACGGTGGGCTTGCCCCGCTGCATGACGATGTCGCGGCGCAGATCGTCGGCGTTGCCCCGGTCACGGGTGTTCGGCCGGTCGCCGACCCAACCGAAGCCGCGGTCGGCGGAGTAGACGTCCTCGGGGGACAGCCTGGTGTATCCGGTCAGCAGCGGGCTGGACGGCGGGCCGGCGTCGAACGCCGTGGCCGCGTCATCGGGGTGTGGTGTGGTGACCACGGACACCGACCGGCCGTGCTCGATCTCCTCGTCGCCGCTGGTGAGCCGGATCTCGACGGTGGCGAATCCCGGAGTGGGCACCGGGGTCGCGGTGACGGTCAGCTCTCGCTCGGCTCCGGCGGTGACCGTCACGGTCCGCTCGGTGCCTGACCAGCCGTCGGGGGTGACGAGGCGGGCGGTGACATCGCGGTCCTTGGTGCCGGTGTTGCGTACCAGCACCGTGACCGGGTTGGCCCGGCCCGCCCACCACACCGGATCCGCCACCGCCCTCATGACGACCAGGGACGGCACCGGGGCGCCGGGGTCCGTGACGGCGAACGCGGACAGCCGCCAGGGGCCGCCCACCCCCGTGAACGTGATGTCCGTGGTGCGGCCGGTGGCACCTCCGTCGAGGGGGAGCTCCAGCCAGGTGAAGGTCCCGCCGGGCTGCTTCGGACTGGTGGCGACCGTGGCGCCGTCGACCGCGACCCGGGTCGGCGAGGCCGTGGCACCGGTGTCACCGACCAGCGCGTACCCGGTGTGCTTGCCGGCCGGCAGGGCGACGCGCAGCACCCGGGACGCGTTGTGCCAGAGGTGGTCGCGCAACAGGGGCTCGCCACCGCGGTCCCTGGCCGACGGGGCGGCGCCGACCCAGCCGTGGCCGGCCGACGCCGACCACGCCGACTCGGGGGTCAGCGCGTCGTAGCCGGGCATCGACGTCCCGTTCCGTGGACCGGCGTTGAGCGCCTTGAGGCAGCGCCTGCCCTCGGGGGCTACGACCAGGGACGGCGGGCGGCCGTCGAGCCGGGTGAGCTTCGGCGCCACCTCCAGGTCCAGGGCGGCGACGGTGCCCGACAAGGGGGGCGTGACCGGCAGTTCGAGCTCGGCGGTCGCAGCGCCGGCCGCGGACTGCTCGGCGGGCTCGGTGCGCCAGTCCGCCGCCGGTGGCCGCAGCGCGACCGTCAGGTCGCGGTCCCGCGCCGAGGCGTTGGTGACGGTGACCGGCAGGAGGTTCGGCCGGCCGCCGAGCAGCACCCGCGAACCGTTCAGCGCCGCTTGCAGCCATTCCCGCCGCGCGTCGACGACGCGGCTCTTGTCGAAGAAGAATCCGACCACCGTGTCGCGCCAGAACCTCGCGTGCGCCCGCTGGGCCTCGATCCCCGCCTTGACGGCGGCATGGCGCTGCCGGTCGACTTCCCCGGACAGTTTGCTCCATCCGGCGAGGAACCGGTCGATGCGGTCGACCCCGGTGAAGTGCGTATCGTAGATGTGCTGGATGACGGTCTTGCCCGACCGCAGTCGATGGTCGTACGGCACCCAGTGCATGAACAGCAGCAGGTCGTCGGGACAGGTCGCCGTGGACTCGTAGTGCTTCTGCCACAGCCGTGGGTAGAGCCCGGTGAAGCCGCTGCCGGTCGCCTCGGTGCGGTCGAAGCCGGTGCCCTCGGTCGTGGAGTGGTGTGACTGGAAGAGGGTGCCCAGCGGGCTCGGGTCGAGATGGTCGCCACCGGGGTCGGTGAGATAGCCCATCCCCAGCGGCGAGGTGTAGTCCTCGTACGTCCGGCGCGAGTGCACGAGGATGTCGGCCACGACCTCGGTGACCGCGCCGTCGGTGCCGAAGGTCAGCCCGGCCCACTCCGCGGCCAGGTCCCGGGGATCGGCGTCCGGGTCCCAGCACATCCTGCCGAAGGCATAGGTGTTCGCCGCTCCCATCAGATAGCCGGTCCAGTTGCGGGCGTTGCCGAAGTTGCTGACCCCGGCGATGCCCGCCCGCGGCGCACGGCCGTCGCCGGCCGCGAGGATGTCGGCGACGGTCGGTCCGGTGCCGGGCCCCCGCGTCGGGAAGGTCAGCACCTCCCGCCACAGCGGAGCCAGATAGGTGGCGTGGAGCGTGTGGCCCGTGTACTCCTGTGTGAGCTGGAGTTCCAGCATCTGGTTCGTGTGCCGCATCGCGCCGAACAGGGGGTGTACGGGCTCGCGGATCTGGAAGTCGATCGGTCCGTACTTGGTCTGGAGGATGACGTTGTCCTCGAACGTGCCGTCCAGCGGGGCGAACACCCGGTACTGGTACTCCGCCCAGTCGCTGAAATCCTCGTGGACGAAGCTGCGCCAGACGATCTGCCCGTCGTGCGGGGCGACCGTGCGAGCCAGCATGTTCGCGCCCTCGGCATGGGTGCGTCCGTAATCCAGCGGGCCGGGCTGCCCCTCCGAGTTCGCCTTCACCAGCAACCCGCCGAATCCGGGCAGGCTGTTGAAGATTTCGGCGCTCTTGTCCTGCCACCACCGCTGGACCCGTCGATCGGCGGGATCGGCCGTCGTGATCGGATCCGCGTCGTCCGCGGTCAGGATCATCGGACTGGCGTAGTTGACGGACAGCCAGACGGAGATGCCCCATGACTGGAGAAGTGCCGCCAGGGGTCTGAGCGCGGTCAGCATCTCGCCGGTGATGAAGTCGGCGTCGGCGTTCACATTGTTGAGCACCGAGGCGTTGATGCCGATCGATGCCATGGACCGTGCGTAGTCGACGAGCCGGTCGGAGATGTCCGGCAGCTTGTCCCACTCGAAGAGCGAAGTGCCCGCGTAGCCACGCTCGACCGACCCGTCGAAGTTGTCCCAGTGATTCATCATGCGCAGCGCGGTGCGCGGTTTCTCCACGACGGACAGCTTGTGCAGTGGCCGCTCGAGCTGGAGCAGACGGATGAGATGGAAGACTCCGGCCAGCACGCCCCGATCGCTGCGGGCCCCGACGACCAGTCGCCGCCTGCCCGGCGGTCCGGTCATCTCGATCACGTACCCCTGCTCACCGATCCGGGCCAGCCGATCGGGGCTCACCTCGGAGCGCACGACCGGCGACTCGTCCACCGTGCCGATGACGACCGAGGCGCGATCGGCGGGAACCCGGGCCGGTTCGCTTCCGGTGAGGCCCCGGGCGGCTCGGCGCAGTTCCGACTCGGCGTTGCCGATGACCTGGCCCTCGCCCTGACGTGCCAGACCGGCCAGGGCCTTCCGGTACTCGGCGAGCCGCCGGGGATCGGCGGTGGGACGGTAGCGCAGCCAGAGTTCGTAGCCGTCCTCATCGGGGGTGCCTGCCGAATCGGGGGTGCCTGCCGATAGGGCGAAGCCGGCCGCCGTGCTCCACGGGCTCAGTACGGTGGCCAAGGCGAGAGCGGATGCCTGGAGGACTCGGCGACGACTGTGCCCGTACTCGGATGGCGCCATTGCGGTTTCTCCTCTGCGGAATCAGATGGCGAGACGCGCTATGTGCGGGTTCGGGTGAGAATTTCGCGCAGTTCGGCCAGGGGAATCTTCGGTTGGCGGTCCGGTGTGAGCAGGCCGTTGATCTCTTGTTCCGTGTCGGTGAACTGGGTGTAGCAGTAGCCCGCGAGCCCGGAGTCCACCGCGGCGGTCACCAGGTCGGCGAGGCGTTCCGCGAACTCCTCCTTCGTGGCCACGGTGTCGTAGCCGAACCACTCGGCGCCCTCGGCCGGCTCGAAGGTCGCGCCGCCGAACTCGCTGAGGACGACGGGCTGCCCTTGGTGGCGGACGCCGTCCAGGGTCAGCCGTTTGGCGCCGGGCCACTGCTCGGCGAGCTCGCCCTGCCGCAGCGAGGCGTGGCCGTAGCGCCTGCGCAGTACGTCCCCGTGCTGGGTGTAGTCGTGGACGCCCCAGATATCGGCGGCGGAGATCTCCCAGCCGTCGTTGGAGACGGCGGGGCGGGACGGGTCCAGGGCCTTGGACAGGTGGTACAGGGCGTCCATGAAGTGGCGCTGCGCGGGGACGAGCGCCGGGTTCGGCACGGACCAGGACTCGTTGATCGGGACCCAGGCGACGATCGAGGGGTGGCTGAGGTCGCGGGAGATGGCTTCGGTCCACTCGGCGACCACGCGCTCGACGGTCTGTGCGCCGAAGGCGTACGCCGACGGCATCTCCTCCCACAGCAGCAGCCCGAGCCGGTCGGCCCAGTACAGGAAGCGCGGGTCCTCGACCTTCTGGTGGATACGCAGCCCGTTGAGGCCGATCTCCTTGGCCAGTTCGACGTCGCGGCGCAATTCCTCGGCCGAGGCCGACAGATGCGATGCGGGCCAGTAGCCCTGCTGGAGCGCGAACCGGAGGAAGTACGGCTTGTGGTTGAGGAGGAAGACGCCGTCGTCCCAGCCGATGTCGCGCAGGCCGAGGTAGGACGTCGCACGGTCGACCGGTGTGTCCTCGGCCGCGTCGCGCAACTCCACCACGGCGTCGATGAGTTGCGGCCGCTCCGGACTCCAGAGCAGCTCGTCGAGATCCTGCCCGTGGCGCAGGGCGGGCACCGCGACATCGAACTCCGTCTCCTGGCCCTCGATCAGCGTCCGCTGCTCGGCGAGCACCCGCTCACCTCGCGTGAGGCGGACCGTCACGGTGAGCGGGCGCTGCGGCCAGTGGCCGAGCCGCAGCCGGCAGCGGACGCGGGCGTGGGCGACCTCGGGGGTCCAGTGCAGGAGCGCGATGTGCTCGGCCGGGACCTCTTCCAGCCACACCGGCTGCCAGATCCCGGAGGTGCAGTGGTACCAGATGACATGCGGATCCCGGCGCCAGTCCTGCTTGCCGCGGGGCTGTGCGGCGTCGAGCGGCTGGTCCTCGGCGCGAACGACGACGGTCTGCTCGCCGTCCCGGTCGATGGCGTCGGTCAGATCGCAGGTGAAGCCGGTGTGCCCGCCCTCGTGCCGTCCCACCAGGCGGCCGCCCAGCCAGACCTCGGCCCGGTGGTCGACCGCACCGAAGTGCAGCAGGAGCCGCCGCCCGGCGGTCGGCCGGGACACGTCGATCGTGCGCCGGTACCAGAGCACGGGGTGGAAGGCGGTGTCCGCCACGCCCGAGGCCGCGGACTCGGGCGGGTAGGGCACGGTGACGGTGCCGGTGAACGGTGCGGAGTTCGCCGGGTCCATCCAGCGGTCGGCGCGACCGCGGTCCTCGTCATCGTGGGCGAACTGCCAGGGACCGCCGAGGTCGCGCCAGTCGGGATCGCGGATCAGCTGCGGCCTCGGATGGCCTGCGGCGTCCAGGTGCGGGTGGGGCATGCGTGAACTCCGGTGGTGTGGTGCGTGGGTGGGGGATGGGAGGGTGCCGCGCTGCCGTTCAGTTCTCCTGGGCGTTCACGGGCTCCTGGGCGTCCGCGGGGGAGCGGAGGTCCACGACCGTGGCGGCGAACGCCAGTGGGCCCGGCAGCAGCGGGATCAGCAGCGGAATCGACCAGGCCAGGAGCCCGCTGAGGATCACTGCACCGGCCAGCAGAAGGCTGCCGCGCGGGTTCGCGGCCGAGCGGAGCAGCGCTTCGCGTGCGGACAGGACGTGCGGTGCCTCCAGCGAGGCCGCCCGTAGCGCCACGACCGCGGCGCCCAGGACGAGCAGCGCGAGGGCGGGCGCCATGACGGCCGCTCCGGGCAGCGCGGCACGCATCAGCGCGGCATCGATCAGGACGACCACCGCGAGCAGTGGCGGCACCAGACCGAGGGCCGCCGACCGCGCGGACAGGTGGGCACGGAGGTGTGCGCCGTACGTACCGGCCCTGACCTGCACGCCGTTGCCCGCGGCCCCCCGGAGCGTCGCGGACGCCGCGGCGAACGCGGCCGGGGCCGTGACGACCGGCAGGCAGGCGAGGCTGGTGAGCAGGCCGATGAGCAGCATGTCGGCGAAGAGGGTGAAGCCGGAGCCGAAGACCTCTCCGGGTTCCCGGCGCTCGCGCCCCGGCGCGATCGGTGCGTGGGCCATGGTGTGCCGTGTGTCGGCCATGGTGTGCCTCACCCCTTCAGTCCGGACGTGGCCATGCCCTGCACCAGGTAGCGCTGGAAGACGAAGAAGAACAGCACGATCGGCAGCACCGAGATCACCGACATGGCGAACATGGGCCCGTACGCGGAGGTGCTGGACTGGTCGACGAAGCTGCTCAGGGCGAGGGTGATGGTGTACTTCTCCGGCGCGAAGAGATAGATCATCTGCGTGAAGAAGTCGTTCCACGTCCAGATGAACGTGAAGATGGCCGTGGTGATCAGCGCGGGCCGGGCCAGCGGCAGGGTGATCGACCAGTACGTACGGAAGGGACCGCAGCCGTCGATCCGCGCGGACTCCTCCAGCTCACGCGGCAGGCCGCGCATGAACTGGACGATGAGGAAGACGAAGAACGCCTCGGTGGCCAGGAACTTCGGCAAAATCAGCGGCCAGTAACTGTCCACCAGGCCGAGCCGGTTGAAGATGATGTACTGCGGGATCAGTACGACGTGGTGCGGCAGCATCAGCGTCGCCACCATGAAGGCGAACATCACCTTGCTCATGCGGAAGCGCAGCCGGGCGAAGGCGTAGGCGGCCAGCGAGCAGGACAGGACGTTGCCGAGGACGGCGCCCCCCGCGATCAGCAGGGTGTTGCCGAGCAGCTGGGTGACCGTGACGCCCGAGACCCCGTCCAGGGCGGTCGTGTAGTTCGACCACTCCAGGTGGCTGGGCCACAGGTCGAGGCTCGTCATCACCTCGTCGGCCGGCTTCAGCGAGGTGGCCAGCAGCCAGGCCAGCGGATACAGCAGGACGAGCAGCGCGACGGCCGAGACCGTATGCGGCAGCCACCGCTTCGTGGCGATGTTCATCGGCCCTCCTCGTCCGCGTAGAAGACCCAGGACCGGGAGGTCCGGAACAGGATCAGGGTGATCGCGCCGATGGCGATCAGCAGCAGCCAGGCCATCGCCGCCGCGTATCCCATATGCGAGGCCGTGAAGCCGCGCTCGTACAGGTACAGCGTGTAGAACATCGTGGAGTCGGCGGGGCCGCCGTCGCCGCCGCTGATGGCGAAGGCCGGGGTGAAGACCTGGAAGGAGTTGATGACCTCCAGGACCAGGTTGAAGAAGACGACCGGGGACAGCATCGGCACGGTGATGGACACGAACTGCCGCCAGCGGCCGGCGCCGTCGAGCGCCGCGGCCTCGTAGAGGTCGGGCGAGATCTGCTGGAGGCCCGCCAGGAAGATCACCATGGGCGCGCCGAACTGCCACACCGTCAGCAGGACGATCACGTACACCGCGAGATCGGGGTCGCCGACCCAGCCGCCGGTGTGGATGCCGACCGAGTCCAGGACGTCTGCGACGGTGCCGCCGTCGTTGAACAGCGCCTTCCACACCAGGGCGATGGACATGCTCGCGCCGAGCAGGGACGGCGCGTAGAACGCGGAGCGGTAGAAGCCCCGGCCCCGGCTGAGGTTCCTCAGCAGCATCGCCACACCGAGGGCGAGGCCCAGCTTCAGCGGGACGGCCACGACGACGTACAGCATCGTGGTGCCGACCGACCGCCAGTAGCGGGGGTCCTCGGTCAGCATCTCCCGGTAGTTGCGCAGCCCCACCCAGTGCGGCGGGTCGAACAGGTTGTAGTCCGTGAACGACAGGTACAGGGACACGGCCATCGGCACGAGGGTCAGCACGACCGCGCCGATCATCCATGGGGAGAGGAACACATAGGCGGGCCACTGCCGTTCCCGCACCTGGCGCCGCTTGCTCTTCCGCGGGCTCGGCCGCGTCGTACGGGCGGTGCGTTCGGGCGCCCTCGTCGTCGAGACCGTGCTCATGACTCCAGCTCCCGGTTCGCCTCGTCGATGAATTCACGTGCCGCCTGCCGCGGTGTGGCCATGCCGTACATCACGCGCTGGTAGCCCCGATTGAGCGCCGTCTGGATCGCGAGGTCGCCGGGCGGCGGTGCGGTCGGCGGGGCATCCAGGCCGTACTTCTCCATCGTCTGCGCGTAGTCGTAGATCTCCCGCTCCGGTCCCTCGAGCGCCTTGGCGACGCGGGCGGCGATCTTGCGGTTGGGCGGGGTGGACCGGGAGAAGCCGAGGATGTCGCCGGCCCGTGGGTCGTTGAGGAGGAAGTCGATCAGCTGGGCCGCCTCCTGGGGGTGCTTGCTGTTCGCGCCGATGCCGAGGAGCATGCTCGGCTTGAAGTACGCGCCCTGCCGCCCGTCGGTCGTGGGCACGGGTGCGAAGTGGATGTCCTCGCCGAGCAGGGCCGTGTATCCGGGGAACGGCGCGTCCCAGGTGAAGTCGGCGGCCGCGAGACGGCGGCCGATGGGGCTGGTCTCGGTGCTCCCGGCCTGCACGGTGTCCCGGGCCTGGGCGATGGCTCCCTCCCTGCGGAGCCGGTCGCGGAACGACCAGAAGGCGGTCAGGTCGTCCTCGTTGAAGCCGAGTTCCGTCTGGTCCGCGTAGAGATTCTTGCCGCGGCTGCGCAGCCAGGTCTCGAAGACGTCCTCGTTGTCGCCGCCGTCGTTGGAGCCCGTGTAGGGGCGTCCGTCGGGGGACTTCAGCCCCAGGGCGGCGATCTTCTTGTTGGCCTCTGCCCAGTCCTGCCAGGTCCAGCTGGGCCGGGGCGTGGGGATACCGGCCTTTTTGTAGACGGCGGAGTCGTAGGCGTATCCGGTGATGCCACGCCCCATGGGCAGGGCGAACTGCCTGCCCTTGTAGGTGCCGGTGCGCAGGAAGTCCTGGTCCATGTCGGAGGTGCGGATCGTCCGGCCCTTGATGGCACCGTCCAGCGGCATGATCGCCTTGCCGCCCGCGTACTGGGAGATCTGCCGGTAGTCGAGCTGCACCACGTCGGGTACCCCGCCGCCGGCGGCCTGCGTGGCCAGCTTCTGGAGATAGGAGCCGAAGTCGCTGTTCGATGTGCGCACGGTGACACCGGGGTGTTCCTTCTCGAAGAGGCGGACCGCCTTCTCGGTGCGCGCGGCACGGTCGTCGTTGCCCCACCAGGAGAACCGGAGGGTGATGCCGGACGTGTCGCCGCTCGCGGCGGAGCACGCGGAGAGCGTGCCGGTCAGGGCGGTGCCGAGGCCGACGGCGGCAACGGCCAGGACGGCCCGGCGGCTCGGGTGTGGGAGCCGGCCGCAGTTGACGGTGGGCCAGTCGTAGACGCGCAGCCGGGACACGCCGACCGCCGCGGGAAAGCCGTCGTACGTCGCGCTCACCATGTGTGCCTGTCCAGGTGAGCGGTGACCTGCTCGCGGTCCCAGGCGCCGTCGGCGACGGTCACGCGGTAGCCGCGGGAGAGGGTGTCGCCGGGGGCGAGGACGAGCTCCTCGTGGAACGCCCAGGACGGCGCGACCGCGGCGAACGGGTCGCTGCGCACGAACCAGTGCGCAGGGTGCGTCCCCTTGTCGCCCGCGTGGTCGTTGGCCGGGGCGTGCTCGAAGACGACCGTGGCGTGGCCGTCGCGCCCGTCGTGCTCACCGACGTACGCCAGCCAGGGCGCCTGGCTGCCCATGAGGTCGCCGCCGTCCGCCTCGGCGGTGAAGACGTGGCCGTCGCGGAAGGCGCGCGGGCCCCGCCAGAACAGGCCGGTGTATCCGGCCGCCGGGCGGCCGTGGGTGGTGGGGCTGCCGAAACGCAGCGGTTCGGTACGGCGGTTGGTGACCGCCGAGGTCCACGTCAACGACCAGCTGCCGGCGCGCGGATCGACATCGCTCACCTCGATGCGGCGCTCCTCCTCGGCCCACAGCTCACCGTCGTACGGATGCCAGGTCAGGCGCTCGGCGATCACAGCCCGGCCGTCCTCGGCGGCGACCTCCTCGAAGGCGGCGTGTGCCATCGAGCCGATCCGCTCCGGCAGCGCGACATACCCCTCGCCGTGGACATAGGTGTTCCCGCCCCACAGGTTCTGGCCCGACAGATGGGAGGCCGTCAGCTGGAGCCCCTTGTGCCAGCGGTGGTCGTTGGGGCGGTAGTCGGTGACGAGTCCGCCGGAGAGGGTCCGGACCGGGTGCAGATACGGCTTGGGGGACTCCCACGCGGCTTCGGGGCGGTACACATAGGCGAACAGTTCGGTGCCGGTCGCCTCGTGGGCCACAGTGATGCGGTCGCCGTGGGCGTGGGTCAGTGCGAGCGTCATGCGTGGGCCTCTTCCTTGCGGGCGGTGTCCGGCGCCCAGCCCTGGGCGCCGCCGTGCAGCTCGGTGTAGTAGGGGTCGCCGGGGCCGATCTCCCCCGCGCGCACCGGGGCGTCGGTGAACGCGGACTTGTACAGGGCGGTGATGAACTCGAGCGTCTGCCGGCCACCCGCGCCGCTGGTCGCGTGGCGGCGTCCCGCCCTGATGTCGGCCACCAGGGCGCGGAGCTGGGCCAGGTGCGAGCTGGGCTCGTCCGTGCCGAAGTCGCGCCAGGCGGCCACGGTCTCCTCGGGGACACCGGGAGCCGGGGTGATGCGCCAGTCCGCGTTGCGGTAGCCGTAGAGGTGGGTCAGTTCGATCGTGGCGAGCTCGCAGTCGATACGGATCCGGCTCACCTCGTCGGGGCTCAGCACACTGTTGACCACGGTGGCCACGGCGCCGCTCGCGAACCGCACCTGCGCCGTCGACACGTCCTCGGTCTCCACGTCGTGCACGAGCCGTGACGCCATCCCCCGCACCTCGCTCCAGGGCCCCATCAGGTCCAGGAGCAGATCGGTCTGGTGGATGCCGTGTCCCATGGCGGGCCCGCCGCCCTCGGTCGCCCACCGTCCCCGCCACGGAACGGAGTAGTAGGCGGCGTCCCGGTACCAGGTGGTCTGGCAGTGGGCGACGAGCGGGCGGCCGAACGCCCCCTCCCGCAGCAGCCGCCGCACATGGCGCGCGCCGGAGCCGAACCGGTGCTGGAAGACGATGGCGGCGTACGGTCCCGCGTCCCCGGGCTTCTCGGCGGTCTCGATGGCATCGAAGTCGGCGAGGGACGGGCACGGCGGCTTCTCGCACCACACCCAGGCGCCCGCCTTCAGCGCGGTCACCGCCTGGTCGCGGTGGACAGCGGGCGGTGTGCACAACACCACGAGATCGGGACGCAGTTCGGCCAGCGTCGCGTCGAGGTCCGTCGAGGCGTGCGGGATCCCGGCGCCGGCCGCGAACGCGCGCACCGCGTCCATGTCGACGTCGACGGCGGCGACGATCTCCACCTCGCCCGCGTCGGCGAGCGCCCGCAGCGCGGGCAGGTGGCTGGAGCGCGCGATGCCCCCGGTGCCGACCACGGCTGTGCGCAGTGGGGTGGTGGAGCGGTGCGAAGACATGCGGACCCCCTGATGGGATGTGCGGTGAGCGTCGGCGCCGTGGGCACGGGCGGGCAGCCCGGACCCGTCCGACGGACAGCGGTCGGCGGCTGCCCGCGTGACGCCCTCGGTGGCAATCGCTTGCTATCGATCGGTTCCAACGTTGTAACCGCGATATCTCGCCACGGTCAACCCCTCGTCCGGAACGGGATTCCGAGCTGCCCCGGAGCTGACAGTCCGCCGCAGCCCATGCATAATGCGGAGAAGCACAGGTGAGGAGGTTGGCCAGTGGCCGCGGTGACACTCAAGGACGTGGCGGAGCGGGCGGGGGTTTCGATCAAGACCGTGTCCAACGTTGTACGCAATGCTCCCCGCGTATCCGAGGCCACGCGGAAGCGCGTACTGAAGGCCGTGCACGAGCTCGGCTACCGGCCCAACCCATCGGCCCGCCGCCTGCGCACCGGGCACAGCGGCCTGATCGGCCTCGCCGTCCCGGATCTGGCCACACCGTACTTCGCCGAACTCGCCCAGCACGTACGGGCCGAGGCCGCGCACCTGGGCCTGACCGTCCTGATCGAGGAGACGCTGGGCGACGCGACGGAGGAACTGCGCCTGGCGACCGGCGTCGGCGCGTCCCTGCTGGACGGTGTGATCCTGTCGCCCCTGGGTGTCTCGCCCGACGAACTCGCCGCCGTGGCCAATGAGTTCCCGCTGGTCCTGCTCGGGGAGCGCAGCTACGCGCGCGACCAGGTGGGGGCCGACCACGTCCTGATCGACAACGTCGCGGCGGCACGCGACGCCACCGCGCACCTGGCCGCCCTCGGCCGTACGCGGATCGCCGCCATCGGTGTGGACCAGCAGGCGTCGGCGACCAGTCGTCAGCGCCTGGAGGGCTTCCAGCTCGCCCTGCACGAAGCCGGGGTGATCTACGACCCCCGGCTCGCCCCCGCCATCAAGGAGTTCGACCGGCGCAATGGCCTGCTGGCGATGCGCGCCCTGGCCGCCCTGCCGGCCGGCGTACGCCCCGACGCGGTCTTCTGCTTCAGCGACCTGCTGGCCGTCGGTGCCCAACGCGCCCTGTTCGAAGCGGGGTTGACCATCCCGGACGATGTCGCCGTGGCCAGCATCGACGGCACCGACGAGGCGCTCTACAGCACGCCGTCCCTCACGTCCGTGGTCCCCGACAAGACCGCCATCGCCTCGCTGGCCGTGAAGTGCCTGGCGGCCCGCATCCGCTCGGACGAACCCCTGCCGTTCGAGGTGCACACGGCTCCGCACTGGCTGCACGCCCGGGAGTCCACGAACGGCGGGCGCCAACAGCTCTTTCCCTGATCCGCGCCGAGGGGACCGTCGGATGAAGGACGGTCCCCTCGGGCGCGCGAGCGCTCAGCCGCTCCTGGTGACGGTCATGTGCCGCCGGTTTGCGGAAGCCCTTCATGCTGCGGTGCTCGACCGACGACATGACCTCGCGGTGGGCGGCACCGTAGCTGCGGAGCGGCGCATCCCCATCCCCGCGCGGCTCAGTTTGATCTTGCTCGGGCAAAGGGCTCTGTGTGTGTGACGGGCCCGGCTAGGCTTGGCTCCGCTTCTCCAGGCGACTGCCGCGTGGAAGGGTGACGGACATGATGTCGCTGGGGCCGTCCAATGTGATGCGGTGCCATCGCCCGCGCGGGACAATGACCGCCGTTCCCGCCGCCAGCCTGATCTCCTCCTCTTTCTCATCCGGTTGTTCCGGGCGGAAGCAGACACGTATCCCGCCGCTGAGGCAGGACACGACTGCGTTGCCCGCCGGCTCGAACGGATCGGTAAGACCCTGAACATCGAACTCACCGAGCCCACTGGCTTGATACGAGCCGGGCTCGCCCTCACCACATGGCGGCTGCTCAACAACTGAGGAAGATGGCGACAGATGGCCCGCGCGGTCGGCTGCTGGAAGAAGTGCCGGCCCGGCCCTCAGACACCCGCTGCCACCGCGGCGCCCAGCCCAAGCAGGACCACGCCGGTCGTCACACTGAGCCCCCGCAGGACCGTCGGCCGCGATACCAAGGCGCGCCCTCGGCCGACGGCCCAGGTGAGAAGCAGGTACCAAGAGGCACTGACGAGCGCCCACAGAGCTCCCAGGGCGACGGTCGACAGGAACACCGGGCCCTTCGCCGTCACGAATTGGGGCAGCACCGAGACGGCGAACACGCCGGCCTTCGGGTTGCCGAGGTTGGTGCTCAGGCCGGTGAGGTATCCGCCCGCGAAGCCGGTGCGGCGCCCGCCCTCGCGGGCCGGACGGGGGGATGCGGTGGTGAGCGCGGTCCGCAGCGTGTTCACCCCGAGGATCATCAGCACGACGCCGCCTGCGATCCGGAGCACCGCGTACGCACGCGGGCTGGCCAGCAGGACAGCGGACAGCCCGGCCGCGGCGGCCGTGGACCACAGCAGGAAGCCGGTGGCGTTGCCCGCGAGCGTGCCTCGGACTGTGCGTTGCCCGCCTTCCAGAACCTGCCGGATCATCATGGCTGTACTCGCGCCTGGCAGCATCGCCAGCAGCAATGTGGTGGCGATGAAAATGGGCACATGCGTAGGCATGGGGAAAGAACCCTTCCAGGGATCGGGGTCGATGGGTGCACCACCAGGCTTCCTCTCCCGCACTTATAAGAGAAGTTAAAAGAGAAGGGTGCAGCGTTAGGATGAGTGAATGGTGGTGGACCCGGGACAGCTCCGGCTTCTCGCGTTGATCGAGCGGCACGGCTCCTTGACGGCGGCGGCTCACGCCCTCCAGCTCACGCCCGCGGCGGTCACACAGCAGGTGGTCAAGGCCGAGCGCGACTGGCAGGTGCCCCTGGTCATCCGTGGTCCGCGCGGAGCAACGCTCACCGCGGCCGGTGCGCTGCTCGCCTCCCACGGTCGAACCGTGGAGGAGACGTCGGACAAGGCCGAGGCGCAACTGGCCGCACTGCTCGGTCACCTCTCCCTACGGCTGCGGATCGGAACGTTCCAGGCGGCTGCCCTGCACCTGCTGCCACCCGCTCTGACGGCCCTGCGGCACCGCCATCCGGACGCCGACGTCTCCGTCGTGGACGTGGTGTCCGGACGGGGAGCGAACGAGATCAGCGCAGGGCGCCTGGACCTCGCCATCGTCGCGTCCTGGGGCACACCGCTCGCGCCGCCCCCGCACCTACGCGCCCACCCGCTCCTGCTGGACCCGATGGTCGTGGTTCTCCCCGACGACCACCCACTGGCCACCGGGCAGCCCGCGGACACCGAACTGCGCCTGAAACAACTGCGCGACGAATCGTGGGTTTCCATCCTGGCCGGCCACGCCGCACGCGAACAGTTCCACGACGCTGCCCGCGAGGCCGGCTTCACTCCCACGGTGCGGTTCGAGACCGAGTCCTACGACGTTGTCCAGGCCCTCGTCGGCACAGGCAGCGCTGTGGCTCTGGTATCGCGCCTGGCCCTGACCCATGCGCCCGGCACCACCCATCGCGAACTGGCCCACCCCAGGCCCTACCGCCAGCTCTACGCCCTGACCAGAACCGACGCCAGCCTCACACCACTCGCAGACATGCTGATCGACCTCCTACGTGATGTCGCCCGCGACATCACCGCCACCTGGGAGGCTCCCCTGCAAGAAGAACAACGCTCATCGGACTCACCGCACGGAGCCTGAAAAGCCCCTGGTCCTGAATCGCCACCGCCTGGTCGATGGTCGGCCGGCCCCCGCCGTAGCCGGAGGCCGGGGGTGGTCGGCACTTCACCTGGAGGCTGCGGGCTGCGGTTCATCCGTCTGTCCCTTGTTGTGGTCAGGGCTGCTCCTCTGCCGGGTTGGTGGCGAGGACACAGGCGACTGGTGGGGCTAGAGGGAGGGTTTCCATGCGGGCTTGAGTGAAGCCTGCCTGGGTGAGCCGATCGTGAAGTTCCCGGCCGGCTCGGGCGGTGGTGTCAGCGGTGGCCCCGGCGCAGCGGGGCTGGCTGGCGAGCGCGATGCGTCCGCCCGGGCGGAGCAGACCGCGCAGCTCGCTGAGCTGTTGCGTGGGGTTGGGCCAGAACCCGAGCGAGTTCACGGGGTGTGCCATGACCCATCCGACCAGCCGTCCGGGCACACCGTGCGGACGGCCGAACTGGCGCAGGATTCTGGTGGTCACGCGCTGCTTGAGCGAGGTCGATGTCATGGGCGCGAGCCAACAGCTTCAAGTACCCTTGAAGTCAACATGGTGGACAAGCAGCCTATGAAGCAGTTGACGATCGGTGAGCTGGCCAGGATCACTGGGGTCGCTACCTCGGCGTTGCGCTACTGGGAAGAACTGGGCCTGGTTCCCATCCCGGCCCGGGTCTCGGGCCAACGGCGGTACCCGGCTTCGGCAGTGGGACTGGTCGGACTGATCCTGCTCCTACGAGACGTCGGTTTCACGCTGCGCGAGACCAAGGCGCTCGTCGCCCCTCGCTCCGATGACCCCAGCGCCTGGCGAGAACTCCACCAGCGCAAGCTTGCCGAGCTCGACGAACATATCGCCCAAGCCCAAACGGCGCGCACCGCCATCGCCCACGCATTGGCCTGTCCACACGACGACATCCACAGTTGTCCCAACTTCGCCGGCGTCCTCGGCGCCCGCCTTGCCGGAGCACCCCTTCACGAGGCCCACCCCCACTGACGACGTGGGGCAACGCGTATCAGCCGCAGTCTGCGATCAGACAACGCGAAGGAACGGACAAAGGCACGACTCAGAACACCAGCGCCTCGTACGTCGCTGAGCATGAGCGGAGGCAAGCGGTACCCGGGGGCGAGCCGGTACCCGCCGTAGCGCCGCGCACCGATTCCACGGGCACGTCCAGGTCGATCAGCTGGTCGTTCGCGGCCCCACGCGAATTCAGGACCGATTCTGTCCGCTATTTCTCCTAGCCTGCGACGCGCACGCCTCCAGCACAGCCAAGGAGATTCCCATGGACTTCGTCTCGATCCGCATCATCACCAGCGACGTAGCGCGCCTTGTCGAGTTCTACGAGCGAGCCACAGGGGTGCGGGCGACATGGGCCACCGAGGACTTCGCCGAACTCAGGACCGCGGGCGCCACCCTCGCGATCGCCGGCACCCGCACCGTCCCGCTGTTCGCCCCGGGCTCCGCCCGTCCGGCGGACAACCACAGCGTGATCACCGAGTTCCTCGTCGACGACGTGGACCGCGTTCGCCAGAACCTGACCGGCTTCGTGACCGACTTCGTCACCGAGCCCACCACGATGCCCTGGGGGAACCGGTCGCTGCTGTTCCGCGACCCCGACGGCAACCTGGTCAACTTCTTCACGCCGGTCACCCCGGCGGCCATCGAAAAGTTCGCACGCTGACGCCATGCACAGCCGCTCACGCGGGAGCCCTGAGATCCCAGGGCTCCCGGTGAACGCGGCCGCCGAGTCCAGGAGCGCCACCAGCAGGGGATATCGGAACGCACCGCCACCAGCCCCGCCCGCACCCCCGAGGACATCGCTGACCTGGTGGAGGCATTGCGGCGGCAGACCAAGTACGGCCCCGCGCGACTCGCCGCCGACCTTCAACGGCTGCACGGCACGCTACGACACGGGCCCCGGGCAGAAAGTCGAGATCGCTGGACCGACGTCCGTCTCCGGTCACACGTCGATGCCCACGAGCAGGGTGAGCGAGCCCACGGCGGCCGTCGGCCTGGCACCCGGCACTGACGCGGAACGCGTCAAGCAGGAGACTCAGGCCCCGGTGTAACCGAGTTCTGGCAACAGGGGCAGTCGCTTCGGCATCCGCAAGGTTCCTGGCCCGGCTTGGCGACTGGGACGACGAGCATAGGCTCAGCCCCTCGAACCGGCCTCACGTAAGGCTGCCGGCGGTCGCCGCCCCGCCGTCGCCGAGCGGGCCGCACTCGACGACGGCGCCCCGGGGGCCACCGTGATCCCGGCCCAGCGCAAGGCCCGCCGCGAGTACGAGAGTCGCGTCAACGCCCTTGCGGCTACAGCCGGACCATGATCCGGTCAGCGGCTGCCGCTGACTTCCGTTCGGATACTCCCGGAGGGCCGATCAGTAGAAGCGGCGGATGAAAACGTCCGACTTGCCGTTGGTGTCGCCGGGCACGATGTCGTCGGCCGTGGAATGGAAGACCACGTCGCGCCCACCGGCGCTGACCGCGTCGGTCCCGGCCGAGGCGAGCTGGTTCGAGACGATCTCGTCGGTGCCCGTCTCCAGGTCGCGCAGCGTGAGCGACGGTCCGTTCGTGTCGTGTGGGGCGTACAGCAGATAGCGGCCGGTGGGATCGATGGCCACGCCCCGCACGTTCGGCACCAGTTGGTCGGTGCCCGAGCTCTCGTCGTGGACGTAGGTGTCGGAGCCCGAGAGGTAGACGACCTTGCTGCCGTCCTTGCTGAGCTGGACGAGTGTCGCCGCCTTGGACGGGCCCTCGATCGGGCCGGAGGAGGTGTCGTCGGTCCGGTCCCACACGAAGACGTCCTCCGCCTGGCCGTCCTGGTAGGCGACAAAACGGCCGTCGCCGCTGATGGACGGCCGGGCCGAGACGGTGTGGTCGAACTCGGCGACGGTCTCCGTGGTGTCGGTGCGCCAATCCCGCACCTCGATGCGCTGCCGGGACGGCGGTCGGTTGAAGGTGGCGACCTGGGCGACGTAGCGGCCGTCCGCGCTCAGCGACGGCTGGCTGCAGCTGAGGCCGGGGCAGTTGATGCCGATCGTGCTTCCCGAGCTCACCTGGGACAGGAAGGACTTCGTGTCTCTTTGCAACAGCCCCCAAAAGGCGACGTATTGCCCGTCACCGCTGATCACCGGGCCCTGATTCGTTGGGGTGATGCTGCTCATCAGCGTGGTCTGGCTCGTCCGCTGGTCGCGGACGAACACCCTTTCCCATGTCACTGGATTGGCGGGTGTGAGATTCTTCGCCAACGACGAGAAGGCGATACGCCGGCCGTCGGCCGTGATCGTGGCGCCGGCGGAGTCGCCGTCGCCCTGGGTGCCGTCGGTCGCGACACTGATCCGCTCGACCCCGGCTCCGCTGGCGCCCGCGACGCCCGGCACGGTCAAGGGCTCAGCCGAAGCGGCTCCCGGCAGCACCGTCGTCACCGCGCAGACCACGGCCGTGGCGCCTAAGGCGGCCCGCACACGTCTGGTGGCGCTCCGATTCGCGTTTCCCCTCATTTTCCCCCCAAGACAGGACATGGCCCTTCTCCCCGGCTCCCCACCGGAGGGCCACAAGCATGCAACCGCGATGGCGCTGTGGGGTCAATGCGTCGTATGACTATCGAGAGGCGCGGTTCCGGTCTAGGTGAGAGCGGTCGGCGGCAAGCGGATGGCCGCGCGAGACCTCAGCCCTCTCCGCACCTGCAGCCCTTCGGGGCTGTAGACGCCGGCGGTTTCGCGGTCCGCAGCAGCGCAAGTCCCGGCGGAGACGCGGGTCTCGCCATGGTCCTCGGCACGCTGGCTCTTCGGGAAGTTGGCGGATCGGCCCGGTTCGGCCGTAGGGCAGAAGCACCTTCAGATCGAGGGCAGGGGCCGTGCTGTCTCCTTCCGGCGGAGCCCTGTCCTCCGTGGATGCGCTCCGCCACACTGGGGCGGGGCATGGAGGGAGGGGCCGTATGGGCCCGGAGGCCGAGCGGTCGACGGCTGCTGCCCGGCGCGGTGAACTGGACGCGCTGCGTGCCCTCGTTGTGCTGGGCCTGGTCTTCTTCCACGCCGCCCTCGTCTTCTCCCCGGACGACGACTTCTACGTCAAGAACGCGCAGACGACCGGCGCCGTCACCGTCCTGGCCGGGTTCGGCGTGGTGTGGGCCATGCCCATGCTGTTCCTTGTCGCCGGCCTCGGCGCCTGGCACTCGATCCGCCGCCGTGGCCGGGCTGGGTTCGCCCGCGAGCGCCTGCTGCGCCTGGGTATCCCGCTCGTCTTCGCGACGCTCGCCCTCAACCCGCTGCCGCAGTGGCTGCGGCAGCGGGCCGCCGACCCCGGCTACCACGAGTCGTACTGGCACTTCTGGCCGCGCTTCCTGACCGTCCACCCGGACCCCGATGACTTCCCCTTCGTCCTCAGCGGCCGCTACTTCGAGACCGGCCATCTGTGGTTCGTCGTCCTCCTCCTCGCCTTCTGCCTGCTCCTGGCACCCGTCGCGGCGGCGGTGCAAGACGGCGGCGAGCATGCGGGATCCGCGGTGACCCGCTGGCCCGTCCTGCTCCTGCTGCCCGCGCTGCCGCTCGCCCTGCTCAATGCGCTGGCAGGTATGGAGGAGGACTACGCGGGCTGGAACCGCTGGGCGTACCTGGTGTTCTTCCTCTGTGGCTACGCATGGGCCGGCGACGAGCGGATCCGCGCCGTCATACGCCGCCTGGCCGTACCGGTCGGCGTGCTCGGGCTCGTCCTGTTCGCCGGGACCGCGCCCGGCTTTCTGGCGGAGGGCGATCCGTTCACCGCGCGGAGTGGGTTCGCGATGTTCACCCGGGCGTTGTTCGGGGTGGCGGGATGGTGCTTGGTGGTGGCGATCCTCGGCCTGCTGGACCGGCCCCGTGAACCTCGCGAGGGCAGGCAGGCCGCGGACGGGAGCAAGCCGGTGTGGGGGTATCTCACCGTCGCCGCGCTTCCGCTGTACGTACTGCACCAACCCGTCGTGGTCGCCTTCGCTTACGCAGTGGTGGGATGGTCCGTGCCGTCCGCGGTCAAGTATGCAGGCATCGTGGCCGGTTCACTGGCGGTGATCCTCGCGGTGTACGAGTGCGCAGTGCGCAGGATGCGGGTGACGCGTTTCCTGTTCGGGATGCGCCACAAGCCCAAACCTTCAGGAACCGAAAGCAGTTGGGTATAGGCTCTCCGCCTCGGAAGTGCTGGTCGGGGTGGGATAGAGACGCTGGTGCCCGCGTTCGATTGTGACAGGGTAGATCTCGCGCCAGTGGCGCCGGGGTATCAGTCCGCACATGATGGCGAACCAGAACCGGTCGGCGGGCTGCTGCCTTCCTGTGCTGCCGCCCGCTGGAGGCCGCGGCACAGGAGGGCGCGGGTCACCAGGGCAGGGTCAGCCCGTCACCAGTGGCATCGGAGCAGGTGAACGTTCCCGTGGGTCCCCCGTCGGACAAGGCGGCCATCCGCACCGGCATACGGGCGCCCTGTTCCGGGGTGAGGATCCCGGAGTGGCCGTTGGCGTCGGTCGGGACCCAGTTCGGGGAGACCGCGTTGACGAGGATGCCTTCGGCAGGCAGTTCGTTGGCGTACATCACGGTGAGCGAGTTCACCGCTGCCTTCGACATGCTGTGACTGAGGATCACAGGGAACTGGCCGTCGGGGAAGGCCCCGGTGGGGTCGTGGTTCTCGGCCGCGGCGGTCAGGGAACCGATCACGCTGCTGATGTTCACGATGCGCCCCGCGTCGGAACGGCGCAGCAGCGGGAGCATGGCGTTGGTGACCCTGATGTATCCGAACACGTTGGTATCGAAGGTGTCCTGCACGTCCTCGACCGCTGTCTCGCTGGGCAGGTCCCAAGGGCGGCTGATTCCGGCGTGTTGACGGGCACGTCGAGTCGGCCGCTCTCGCGCCCGATGTGCTCGGCGGCGAGAGCGACGGTCGCCTCGTCGGTGACGTCGAGCCGGATGAAGCGGACGTCGAGACCGAGGTCGCGCAGTTCGCTTTCGGCTTGCTTGCCGCGCTCCGGGTCCCGCGCACCGAGCCAGACAGTCATGCCGAGTTCGGCGAGCTGCTGGGCGATGGTGCGGCCGACACCCTTGTTGGCTCCGGTGACGAGGGCGATGCGAGGGGAAGGGGACGAGGTGCTGGAGGTCATGCTGATGGCCTTAGATCGGGGTGTTCAGACGGCGGGGGTGATGTTCTTGTTGAAGCGGAGCAGGTTGTGGGGGTCCCAGGGTCCGCATGTCGAAGTCGTCTCACCGCCGGAACTTCGCGAGGAACTCGCCCGCGTCGCCACGGACATTGCCTCCCTCTACCGAGCCGAGTAACAGGGGTGGGGCGGGAAGGCGCGGCTGGAACGTGCTGCTCGCACGCCCCTGGAGGATAACGATTCGGCAACCCGTGGGCCCTGTGTGCGTTAGGGTCCAGATTGGAAACGTCGTCCGTCGCCTTGCCTTCCGTCGCACGCTCCGAGACCTGACCGTTCTGCGTCACGTCCGTGCCTCGGTTCCTGTTGCCGACGACCCGTGACGCACAGAGTTCTGTGAAAGCGGGCTTCCTCCTTGAGCGCACCCCCCACTTCGTACGAGCAGTCCCTCGTCGTCGCGGAAAGGGCCCTAGCAGCCGATGAGACAATCTCCCTGACACTTCGCCACCCCGAGGGCGAGGTGTTGCCGGACTGGCAGCCGGGAGCACATGTCGAGCTGCTGCTCGGCAATGGCCTCACCCGTACCTACTCCCTGTGCGGCGACCCTGCCGACGGCACGGCCTGGCGCATCGCCGTGCTGCGCACCCCGGACAGCCGGGGCGGTTCGGCCTGCGTGCACGACAAACTCCATCCCGGAGACCGGGTCGAGGTACGCGGTCCCCGGAACAACTTCCCGCTGCGCCCGGCACGTCGGTACTTGTTCGTGGCCGGCGGCATCGGCATCACGCCGCTGCTGCCGATGGTCGCCGCGGTGGAGGCGGCGGGCACGCCGTGGCATCTGCTGTACGGCGGACGAAGCCGCGCCTCGATGGCGTTCACCAGCCAACTCGCCTCGTACAGCCAGAAGGTGTCACTCCGGCCGCAGGACGAGTACGGGCTCCTCGACCTCGATGCCCACCTCGGCGAGCCCGACGGGGACACCCTCGTGTACTGCTGCGGGCCAGAGCCCCTGCTCGCCGCCATCGAGGAGCATTGCCGCGCCTGGCCCACCGGGGCGCTTCAGATGGAGCGGTTCACGGCGAAGGAGCGGGAGGCACAGGGTGCCGGTACCGCCTTCGAAGTCGTCTGCGCCGAGTCCGGCGTCACCGTCCAGGTGCCCCCGGAACACACCGTGTTGTCGGCCGTGCGGGCGGCGGGGATCGATGCTCCGTTCTCGTGCACCGACGGTATCTGCGGCACCTGTGAGACGGAGGTGCTGGAAGGCGAACCGGACCACCGGGACTCCGTCCTGAGCCCCGAGGACCGGGCGGCCGGCGAGACGATGATGATCTGCGTCTCCCGCGCCCGGGGCCCGCGTCTCGTCCTCGACCTGTGACCCCGTCCCCGGAGATCCGGAGAAGTCCATGCCCCCTGTCGAACACGTCGACTTGTGCCACCTCAGCGCCCCGGCCGGAGGTTCCCGACGGCTGAACGGGCACCTCGCTCGCCCCACCGGCCCGGGCCCCCGGCCAGGAGTGGTCGTCGTCCACGAGGCACTCGGCGTCGACGACGTGATGCTCCGTCAGGTAGAGCGCCTGGCTCGGGCCGGATACCTCGCTCTGATGCCGGACCTGTTCACGCAGGGCGGCGTACGGCGCTGCCTGGTCCCCACCATGCGCGCGGCGCTGTCCGGCACCGGGCGCGCCTACCAGGACATCGAAGCCGCCCGCGCCTACCTGGCGGCCCTGTCCGACTGCACCGGCGCGGTCGGCGTCATCGGGTTCTGCATGGGCGGCTCCTTCGCTCTGATGACGGCCGGGCGCGGTGGCTTCCAGGCCGCCTCCGCCAACTACGGGATGCTCCCCAAGGACCTGGACGCCCTCGCCGGCGCCTGCCCCGTCGTCGCCAGCTACGGAGGGCGCGACCGTGCCCTCCAGGGCGCGGCCGCCCGGCTGCGCACCAGCCTCGACCGGCTCGGTGTCGTGCACGACGTCCACGAGTATCCGCAGGCCGGCCACTCCTTCCTCAACGACGCCGAGGTCGGCCCCCGCCCGCTGCGCCCCCTGTTCCGGGTGATGGGCATGGGCCCCGACCCGGAAGCCGCCGCCGACGCCTGGCAGCGCATCGAGACCTTCTTCGCCACCCATCTGAGCACCCCCCACACCGAGAAAGCAGAGTCATGAGCACCACCGAGACCGAGACCGACACCCCGACGCAGACCGACGCCCGGCCCCGAGACGGCTGGTACGTCGATGACCGCTGCCTGAACTGCAACATCGCCCGCCAGTACGCCCCCGGAATGATCACCTACGCGGAGGGCGGCAACTACGGCGGCGTGTCCTCCGTCGTACGCCAGCCGGAGACGGAGGAGGAGGTGCGGCAGATGTACCAGGCCGCGTACGCCTGCCCGACCCGGTCCGTGCACCCGCCGCAGGACCAGTGGGGCGAGGACTCCGACCCCTACCCGATGCCCCTCGACGAGGACGGCATCGTGCTGCTGTGCGGATACGCCTCCCCGCAGACCTACGGCGCCACCTCGTACCTGCTGCGCCGCCCCGACGGCACCGCCATGATGATCGACACCCCGCGCTGGCGTCCCGCGCTCGCCCGGCGCTACTCGCGAGCGGTCGGCGAGATCACCGACGTGCTGCTCACCCACCTCGACCACGTCGCACACGGCCGGAAATACGCCGACGCGTTCGGCGCGCGCCTGTGGATCCACGAGGGCGACCTGCACTCACGCCCCGACGCCGATTCGGTCATCCGGGGCCAGGACCCGGTGGAGATCGGGCCGGGCGTCATCGCCCACCCCTTCCCTGGCCACACGGCGGGCAGCACGGTGTTCGTGGCCGACGACAGGTTCTGCTTCACCGGCGACGCGTTCTTCTGGTCCCACTCCGAGCAGGATCTCGAGGTCGCCGACAGCGTCGTCTACGACTCGATCAAGACGCTGGCCGCGTCCGTCACCCATGGAGCCGACGCCTTCACCTTCGAGTGGGTGCTGCCCGGCCACGGATCGTTCCACCACCTCCCGCCCGAAGAGATGCGGGCGCGGATGCGGGACTTGGGCCGGCGCGCCGAGAGCTACCCCGAACAGGAAGTCGACTACGGCAAGGTCCGCTACTGACCTGACCGCGGACCCCGAACTCCACGGGCCCGGGGCGAACCCCAGCCCCGGGCCCGTGGCCCGGCCTGCCCGCACGCGTCCCCAGCAGCCCTGCCGAAACCGGCCGAAGTGAGCCATGACGAACACCGAAGCACCGAAACCCGCCTCCCGCCGGACCTCGCCCACGCACAGCGCCCGGGCGGCGCTCACCGCGCTCTGCCTGGGTCTTTTCATGATTGTCGTCGACACGTCCATCGTGTCGGTGGCGGTCCCGGCCATGGTCCGCGACCTGCATGCCGGTCTCAACGCGGTCGTCTGGGTCACCAGCGTCTACCTCCTGACCTATGCCGTCCCGATGCTCTTCACCAGCCGGCTCGCCGACCGGCACGGACCCAAGCGGCTGTTCGTCGCCGGGCTCGCGCTGTTCAGCGTGGCGTGCCTGGGAGCGGCGACGGCGCCGAACATCCAGGTGCTGATCGCGGCGCGGGCGATCGAGGGGCTGGGCGCCGCACTGCTCACCCCTCAGACACTCACCCTCATCACCCACCTGTTCCCGGACGGCGAACGGGGCCGTGCGATGGGCATGCTGGGCGCCACCTCCGGACTGGCCACGGTCGCCGGCCCCCTGCTGGGCGGTCTCCTGGTGGACCGCCTCGGATGGGAGTGGATCTTCTACCTGAATGTCCTCCTCGGCACCGGCACCCTGGTGATGAGCCTGCGGGTGCTTCCCGACTGGCGACCCGGTCACGCCCGCCGCATCGATCCGCTCGGCATCCTGCTCTCCGCCGCGGGCCTGACGCTGATCGTGTTCGGCGTGCAGAACGGCAGGTCCTACGACTGGGGCGCGCTCGTCGGCCCGGTTACCGTGCCCCAGGTCATCGTCGCCGGTGTGGTCCTGCTCGGCGCCTTCGTCCTGTCACAGCGCTTCACCCGTGACGATCCGCTGCTGCCCCTGCGTCTCTTCCGGGACCGCAATTTCTCGGTCAGCGCTCTGATCACGGCGGCCCTCGGCTTCTCCATGACCGGCATGTTCCTGCCGCTCGTCCTCCACCTCCAGACCACCCTCGGCCTCACACCCACACAGGCCGGGCTCCTCACCGCGCCCATGGCGCTCATCGCCGCCACGATGGGCCCCTTCATCGGCCGTCTCTCCGACCGCGTGAACGCCAAGTATCTGGTGCTGTCCGGCCTGTTGGGCATGGCCCTCGGCCTGGCGCACGTCGCCCTGCGCACCCTTCGCGACGCACCCGCATGGCAGTGCGTCCCCGGACTGCTCCTGTGTGGCCTCGGCATGGGCCTCGCCCTGGTCCCGCTGAACAACACGGCCCTGCGCACCGTCCCACCGGAGTTGCGCGGCACCGCTTCCGGCACCTACTTCACCGCCCGCCAGCTGGGCGCGGTCCTGGGGAGCGCCACGACGAGCGCGGTCCTCCAGGCGAGGTCCGCCCAGGCTGCCTACCTGCCGCTCATCCTCGTCCTGCTCCTCGCCGGCGCGGCCGCGGCCATACTGCGCGGGATCGGAGATCCGCAGCGAATGCCTGACGCCACATGACAGGTAGGGGCCTGAATGCCGGGCCGGACGGACTTGGCGGACCTGCGTCACCCTCGGCCTACCGGGACCGCCTGTGCCCAGCACGATGCGACGAAGTGTCTACCAGCCGTTGCCGATTTTGACGGGTGTTTGGTTGGAGTAGCCGCGTTGGCTGTTGCCGGGGTAGAGCCATAGGTCGCCGGTGGCGTTGTTGCGGG
>NZ_JBVHTN010000003.1:0-130673 GCF_055569495.1 Streptomyces sp. NPDC028305 | reverse complement strand
CCAGCCGTTGCCGATTTTGACGGGTGTTTGGTTGGAGTAGCCGCGTTGGCTGTTGCCGGGGTAGAGCCATAGGTCGCCGGTGGCGTTGTTGCGGGCGATGATGTCCTGGTGCTGGTCGCGGTCCCAGTCGGCCACCCCGAAAGAGCTATAGGCGCCGGTCGCGGCCGCAGCGCCGGTCGGGTTCAGCAGTTGCAGGGTGCTGGCGAACAGCACGGTGGTCAGGGCCCCGAGCCGCCGCTGTCTGCGGCGGTTTCCGAGGCATCGTAGGACGGTAGTGCGAGTACTGGCCTTCACGGTCCCTCCATGGACAGTGCGTCACAATGTCCGCCGCGATGCGTATCCGCCCCGGGGGGCATGCGACGGTCCATCACATTCCGGATACGGCATGCCGTTCTTCCGGTGCAGACAGGCAACGGCCCGCACACCGGGCTGCCATAGCGGCTGATTGCGCTCTCGATCGGATCGGGGACGCCGTCGGACGGCGAGTCCGGCGGCGCTGTCCCCCCTTGCGTGCCTCATGCACGGGCACCTGGAAGGAAACTATCCCCGGAGCGACGTCGTGTCGTGAGTAATCTGATACTCAATCCTGGCCATGGGCCCGCCGGGCCCGAGGATGGGGCTGGTCCGCGCAGGAGGGCTCGATGGAAGATCGGGAACAGCGTCCGGCGCCGCTGGGAGGCCCGGGTCCGTCTCCGGGGTCTTGGCCGCTCACCGGCCGGGACCACACATTGGCCGAGTTGCTCTCGCTGCTGGAGCACCCGGAGCGGCCTGCTCTGTTGATCGCCGGTCCCGCCGGTGTCGGCAAGACCCGGCTGGCCCGCGAGCTGCTGTCCCGGGCCGCCGCATCGCAGGGGCGGGTACTGGCGGCACCGGCCTCCCAGAGCGCCTCGCAGATCCCCTTCGGGGCGATGGCGCACCTCTTGCCGGCGACGCTACCCGCTGCCGAGGGGCGCCCCAATCTTCTGCGGATCCTCGCCGATGCGCTGCTTGCCCATGCCCGCGGAGGACGACAGATCCTGTTCGTCGATGACGTGCACCTGCTCGACACCGGATCCGCCTCCCTGCTGCTGCAACTGGCGGTACGTGGCGGCATCCGGATCGTTGTCACCGCACGTTCCGGTGTGCCGATGCCGGACGCGATCACGGCATTGCTGCGCGGCGGCTATGCCAGCCGGGTCGACGTGCCCGAGCTGAGCCCGGATTCCGTCGGTCTCCTGCTCGAGCGGGCACTCGGCGGCCCGGTGGAGAGCGCGACCGCGCGCCGGCTGTGGAAGTACAGCGGCGGCAATGCCCTGTGGTTGCAGCAGCTCGCGGACGCGGGGCTGGCCTCCGGGGCTCTGGCGGTCACAGCGGAGGTGTGGCGCTGGCAAGGGGCGTTGGATGTCAGTGAGCAACTGATCGATCTGGTGAGTCGCCGTATCGGACAGCTCCCTTCGGACGTGTCGCGCGCCGCGGAACTGCTGGCATTCGGGGAACCGCTCGGTGTGACGGTCCTCGAACAGCTCACCGGCGCCGCGGTGATGGACGAACTCGACCGCCGCAGCCTCATCACGAACGAGGAGGACGGCTGGCGCGCACAGGTACGGCTGGCCCATCCCCTCTACGGGGAGGTGCTGCGTCGGCGGACGCCTCCTCACCGGCGGCGGCGGTACTGCCGGGATCTGGCCGCGGCGGTCCAACGGACGGGCATGCGCCGACGCGAGGACCTTGCACGCGTCGGCGGCTGGCGGCTCGAAGCCGGCGATCTCACCGATCCGCAGCTTCTGCTCTCCGCGGCCGGCCATGCCATCATGACCATGGACTTCACTCTGGCGGCCCGGTTGGCCAAGGCGGCCTGTGACGCCGGCGGCGGCGCGCCGGCCCGGCGGGCACTGGCTGTTGCGTTCGGCCACACCGGGCACGGTGCGCAGGCGGAGCAGGCCCACAGCGGCCTGCCGCACACCGTTGCGCCCGATCGCGATCAGTTGCGGTCGGTGCAACTGCGCGCCGCCAACATGTACCTGTCCCTGGACCGGCCCTCCGACGCACTGGACCTGCTGCGCCGCGCCGAACAGGCGATGAGCGACAGCGCCGCGTGTGCGGAACTGGCGGCGCTACAGGCCGTCCTGCTCGCGGCGCAGGCCGACTGGCCGGCATATACGCAGGCCATTGCCCGCGCACGGCAAGGTGGATCACCGAACCCGCGCACAGCCGTGCGGATCCACTACGCGGAGTGCATCGATCACTTCTGCCACGGACGGCCAGGTGCCGCGTTGCAACTGATCGAATCGGCATTGCCGATACTGCCGGGCGAGGACGACCTGCCGATGTTACGAGCCGGTTTGCTGAGCTGGTTGGCCACCGCGCAGGCCTTCGCGGGTCGACTGGACGAAGCCGAAGCCACCGCCACCGCCCAGTACCAGCACGCACAGGATGTCCATTGGGTCGGCAGTCAGGGCGCCTGGCAGTTCTACCTCGGCAGGATCGCCGCCCGCCGGGGACGTCTGCGATCGGCCCGGCGGCACATGCGGGAGGCGGCCTCCACGCTGCGCGACGACACCACCTGGGGCCAGCAGGCGCTGCTGCTCGGCGAGTGGGCCACCATCGAAGCGCTGACCGGCAGCACGGCCAAGGCGCAGACGCTGCTCGACCAGGCGCACCTGGCCCGCGTGGAGTCCTACCGCATCCTCCACATCCCGGCCTTCTCGATGGCCCGGCCATGGATCCTGGCCGTTCAGGGCCGGGTACGCGACGCCACGCGACAGGCGATGCGCGCGGCCGACGACGCGCGGCGCGAGCACGTCCAGCTCTGGGAAGCGGAGTTGCTGCACATACCCGTACGGCTCGGCCGTCCCGCGGCCGTCACCGGGCGGCTCATGGAGCTCGCCACCGCCTCGGACACCCCGCACATCAGGATCTATGCCCAACACGCCGACGCACTCGCCACCCGAGACGCGGCCGCCATGGAGCAGGTCTGCACCGCGTTCGACACCATCGGCATGCGCCTCCACGCCGCCGAGGCCGCCGGGCACGCGGCGGACCTGTGGTTACGCAAGGGCAGTGCGCAGGACGCCCAGCGGGCCGCCGACCGATGCCACCGACTCGCGCACCACTGCGAGGGCGTCACGACCCCCGCCATCGCCGCCTGCCGAACGCCCGAGCTGACCGATCGGGAACGCGACATCGCACGCCGTGCCGCCACCGGAGAGAGCAGCCAGCACATCGCGAGGCAGCTCGGCATCACCGTGCGGACCGTCGACAACCACCTCTACCGGGTCTACCGCAAGACCGGCGTGACCAGCCGAAGAGAACTGCGGAAGGTCCTCGCGGTCGCCCCCGGCGCCGCTGATGAGGCTGCGGACGGATGAGAACCGGGCCGAGCCTGTGGGCGTCGGAATCCGGTCGGAGGCCCCTGTCGCCCGATTCGATCAGCGTCATGGGGTGTGGCGGCGGACCGCGTCGAGGAGTTGGTCGATGTCGTCCGGGGTGTGGGTGAAGGAGGTGACGAACCGGACGATCCCGGGCGCCCAGCGGTCGTGGTAGAAGGTGTAGCCCTCCGCGAGAAGCTGCTCGATTGTGTGCCGGGGCAGGCGGCAGAAGAGGAGGTTGGCCTGCGGGCTGCCCAGAAGTTCGGTGCCGGGGATGGCCTTGAGGCCGTCGCCGAGCCGGGCGGCCATCGTGTTGGCCTGGCGGGCGTTGCCCAGCCACAGGTCGTCGGTGAGGTAGGCGTCGAGCTGGGCGGCGTGGAAGCGCATCTTGGAGGCGAGTTGACCGGCGCGCTTGGCGCGGAAGGCGAGCTCGGTGGCCAGCGCGGGGTCGAAGGAGACGATGGCGTCGGCGGTCATGGCCCCGTTCTTGGTAGCGCCGAAGGACAGCAGGTCGATGCCGGCCTTCCAGGTCATCTCGGCCGGGGTGGCATCGAGATGGTCCAGGGCGTTGGCGAAGCGCGCGCCGTCCATATGGACGCGCAGTCCCGCGTCCTTGGCGATGACGCCCAGGCGGCGGATCTCGTCGAGGGTGTAGACGCTGCCGCTTTCGGTGGCCTGGCTGATGCTCAGCACGGACGGCTGGACGCTGTGTACGTCGCCGGCCCGGCGGCGCACCGCCGGTCCCAGGGCGTCGGGGTCGATCTTGCTTTCGTCGCCGGGGACGGTGACGAGCTTGGCGCCGTCGGTGAAGAACTCGGGCGCGCCGCATTCGTCGTTGTTGATGTGGCTGTCGGGGTGGCACAGCACGCTGCCCCAGGGCGGGGTGAGGGCGGCCAGCGCCAGGCAGTTCGCGGCGGTTCCGGTGGAGACGGGAAAGATATCGACGTCCCGTTCGAAGATCTCGCTCAGCTTGCGGCGGGCGCTGTCGGTGAAGGGGTCGTTGCCGTAGGGCGGGGCGTTCCCGGCCGCTGCCGCGGCGACGGCCCGCACTATCTCGGGTGAGGCGCCGGCCATGTTGTCGCTGATGAAGGCGCGGCCGGACGGGGTGACTGCGGTGGTGCTCATGGGGAGGGTTCTCTGGCTTTCAGGTGTTGATGGGGGAGGCGAGGACGACGGTGATGTCCGCGGGCTCGGTGTCGGTGCGGTAGAAGTGAGGGGCGTCGCCGGCGAAGGCGAGCATGTCGCCGGGGCCCAAGTCCTGCGGGGCGTCGACCGGACCGGCGGTCATGTGTCCGGTCGAGACGAGCAGGTGCTCGGTCGTGCCGGTGGCGTGGGGCACGCCGGCCAGCTCCGTCTCGGGCGGAACACGCAGGCGCCAGATCTCCAGGCTGTTGCCGCTGCTGATGCGGCGCAGCAGCTCTCGGGAGACTTCGCCGGGTTCGGCGACCGTACCGGGCCGGTAGACCGGGCCGGTGTCGGCCTCCCGTGCCAGCAGGTCGGCGAGCGGGATGCTCAACGCGATGGCGATCGCGTCCAGGGTGTCGATCGTCGGATTGCCCCTGCCCGCTTCCAACTGCGACAACGTGGCCTTGCTCAGCCCGGCGCGCCGGGCCATCTCGGCCGCGCTCATACCGCGCTGCCGGCGGCGCAGGCGGATCTTCGTACCGACCGCGGCGGCGGTGCTGCTCGCCGGCTGCCGACCGGACACAGAGGCTGCCATCAAAGACTCCGGTGGGCGGCGGTGTAGGAGACGCGGACGCGCCCCTTCTTGACCTTCAGTGTCGGCAGGACCACCTCGGCCAGATCGCCGAGGCTGCGCACATGGGTGCCCCCGCACGGCGCGGCATGCAGATCGTGCAGGTGCACCACGCGCCGCCCCTCGCCCTCGTACCGCGCGAAGACGGGCAGATCATCAGCGATCGCCACCGCCACCGAAGCCCGCAGGATGGCGGTCGCCTCACCCCGGCCATCCGGATCGGCCAACCGCGTCTCCGTCTCCGGCACCTGGAACTCGATCCGCGCCTGACCTGGGAAGTGGTTGTTGCTCACCATCTCCCAGCCCTGCATCCGCCCCACAGCCTCGACCAGGTGTCCGGCCGTGTGCAGCGCGGCATGCGCCATGCGCGCCTTCGGGTCGATCCGCGCCCGTACCTGCTGCCCCTCGGCGAAGAGAGGCAGGCTGCCGCCCTCCGGCGCCATCGCCACGATCAGCCCCGACTCGCGGTCCCGAACCGGAACGATCTTCGCGTCCTCCAGCCAGCCCCGGTCGGCGGGCTGGCCGCCGCCCTGCGGATGGAACGGACAGTGCTCGACAGCCACCCACGGCGCCCCGTCCCGGTGGCCGACTGCGATCACCCGCGTATCGGCCTGTTCCAGGTAGGTGTCATCGAGATAGGTGCTGATCTGTACAGCGTCTCGACTGATCCCAGTAGAACGAATCATACGTTCAGTATAACGAACTCAGCTAGAGTGTTGAACTAATCGTTCGGCATAGTGAACGATGCCCGCAACATCAGCTGGCTTGTCTCACCAAAGGTTGAGCGAAGGGTGTTCCGTCCCCAGCGGAGCGCGGGGCACGAGGCGATGGGGAAGACCGGGTGTGCTCACCGTGTCAACGCGAGCAGTTCATCGATCACCGGTTTCTCACCACCGTCACCGAGGTGAGCGATGGCCGCAAACGGCGCGATCACCTGGCTCCAGGCATGGAGCCGGTCGCCATCGAGCCCGCACGCCGCCGCCACGCGCGCGCAGCGGGTCTCGACGCCCTCCAGCCCGGCGCCGGCCAGGACGTAGTCCACAGCGTCGAAGCACGGATCACCGACACAGGCTTTCGGATCGATGGCCATAAGACCGCGGTCCGGGCCGCCGTCGAGGACGTTGCCCAGGTGCAGGTCACCGTGGAGCAACACGGTTGTCCCTTCCGTGTCCAGCAGCCGCTCGCACCGCTGGATGGCCCTGTCCCACGCGGTGACGTCCATCCGCGCACTGATCGCAGGCTCGGACAGCCGCCTGCCGACCCGGGCGAAGGCCTCCTCGCACCGCCCACGCAGCACACGCGTCGGCAGCGGAGGCGGAGCGACCCCGTGCAAGGCGGCGAGCAGATCCGACCACTGTTCCGGAAGCGAAGCAGCAGGCATGTCCTCCGCCGGTGTTCCGGGCACGATCTCCTCCAACACCATTGCACCCGCCTCCTCGTCGACGGCCAGCACAGAGGGCACCCGGCCCGAGGCAGCGAACCACCTCAGCATTTCGACCTGCTCGGCCAGAAGGGCCCGCTCCGGACTGATTTTCAGCACCGCAGGCGTGCCGTCGGGCCAACGGCACCGCAACGCGACCGACGAAGCACCGTCCGGGAGGGACTCACCGAGCGAAAGTCCCCACTGGGACGTCAGCCGCGCGATGAGATCCGGCGTGTCAGCGCACCATTCGGCAACCTGGGGGCCGAATCGACGTACCAACCGCGTAGTGACGCTCTCCACATCCACCGGCAGTCGTTTCACAGGGGTCAGTCTGCCGCTGGCGCGATCTTTGTCCACCGCTTTTCCACCGCTCGCTGCCCGTCCCGCAGCGCAGGGATTGAGGCGGCCGCTGAAACGGGGGCCCGGGCCGGAAAAGATCCTCCGCAAGCTTCAGGGACAGTGGAGACTGCGGGACAGCCCTCTGCGATGTGATCAGGAGCCCCAGTGGACGACATGGAATTCGCCGAAACTCTGGAGACGGTCCTGCGGGACCTCCAGGCGCAGTGCGCGGTGCAGCCGCGGATACGTGCGGACGACACGTACGGGATCGTGCTCTTCGCCCCGGACGGTTCGGGCCAGGGCCTGACTTCACCACCTGGTGGCACCGCCGCAGAGCGGCTGGCGAACCTGGCGGATCAGGTCCAGGAATGGGCGGTGGAGGCACTGTGGAGCGAAGGCGCATCGGCGGTCTGGCCACAGTGCCCGACGCACCCAGACACGCATCCGCTGACGGCGACAGTCCGCACGGACACGGCGGTGTGGGTATGCCCGAAGAGGGGAACGACGCTGGCGCGGATCGGGGAACTGGAGACCCAATAGAGCGGGCGAGGGCATGCGGCGGAATATGGCAGAGGCGGGGGAATTATTGAACTGGAGGTCGCCCAAACTGCCGACTGTAACTATTTCCGACTGCGCAGACTCGCGGCGCCGGCTGAAATATCGGGCTGATAATGGAAAACCTGCGGATGTCAAACCGGGAGGGCGCCGCTCGATCAGAGCCGTGGCGCAGGGCCTCTGGTTTGGGTGGTCGGCCCGGACGACGGGATGGGTAGGTCCACTTCCAGGCGATGGGCCGTGCGCGCCAGCGAAGGACCGACCATGGCCCGGCACCGTGTGCGCGGTGCCGGGCCGTGAGTCTGCCGACGGGTGAGCGGTCAGCCTTGGCGGGCCTTGAAGCGTGGGTCCTTCTTGTTGATCACGAAGGTCACGCCACGGCGGCGCACCACCTGGGCGCCGGGCTTGGTCTTCAAGGAGCGCAAGGACTTGCGTACCTTCATCGTGGTCCCCTTCCAGGATCGAACGGGTCCGGCCGTCAGTGGCGAATGGGAGCGGTGCGGCCGTAGCGCCGCTCGAAGCGCTCCACCCGACCAGCGGTGTCCAGGACCCGCGAGGTGCCGGTGTAGAACGGGTGGCTCGCCGACGAGATCTCAACGTCAACGACCGGATACGTGGCGCCGTCCTCCCACTCGACCGTCTGCCGGGCGTCGATGGTGGAGTGGGTGAGCAGCTGGAATCCCGATGCGCGGTCGCGGAAGACAACGGGGCGGGAGATGGGGTGGATGCCGGACCTCATGGGTTGTGCCTCCTCAGGGGGCCTCCGTCGCCGGACGACGGAGGCAGGTGTCAACGTTCTTCGCGGAACAGGACGTGCTCGCCGACCACCGGGTCGTACTTGCGCAGGACCAACCGGTCGGGGTCGTTCAAACGGTTCTTGCGGGTCACGTAGGTGACTCCGGTACCGGCCGTCGACCTCAGCTTGACGACGGGCCGCGTGGTGCTGCGTGCCATGGGGGACTCCTTTCGCCACCACCCGAGTCTCGAATGACTCGGCCATGTCAGACGTCCCCTTCAACCACACGACCCGGCACCACATTCCCGGTGGTGACCGTCTCGGCGAGCGAAGGGGGCGCATCAAAAAATGTCCGCCACCGCCCTCCACGCGCTGGACGGCGCTCATCTGTACATGGCCGCCGGCGACGTCATGGTCGACGGCAGCGGCATCCGCGACCTTTCCGTGCCCACCTTTCTGATCGAGCACGAACAGGGTCTCGTGTTGATCGACACCGGGCTGGCCCCGGAGAGCTTCGGCGGGCCGGAATATGGGCGGGAGGCGGTCTACGGGGACATCCGCGATTTCGCGATCGCCCGCTGCGAGCGGGGAAAGTCCGTCATCGACCAGCTCGCCACGGTGGGCAAGCGCCCGGAGGACGTTACCCATGTGGTTCTCACCCACGACCACTTCGATCACACCGGGGGGCTCCCTCACTTCCCTCAGGCCATCCTCCACATCGGCAGGGCCGACTGGGAAAACGTGCAGGGGGAGTGCTTCAACGCCTGTTGGCGAGACGAACGTCAAGTGGTGCGTGCAGCATCGGCTGTGGTCGCGTTGGTACGGGTGTAGCGGGCCCTCATGGCGGGGCTGGCGGCGGGGCCGGCGGCAAATATGTATGCGTGGCCGTCGTCGAGGCGGCGGCCACTCTTGGCATCGACAACCACGGGGTCGACTTCTTCGCCGCTTCCGGTGTCGATCAGGATCATGCTGCGCTGCTCGGGAGCGAGGCGGGAGTTGCCCCAAGCCGCCAGAGTGATGATCACCGGGCGCAGGGAGCGGCCCAGGTCGGTCAGGACGTACTCGTAGCGGACGGGGTTGGTCTGGTAGGGGCGGCGCTCCAGCAGGCCGTCGGCGACCAGAGTCTTGAGGCGTGCGGTGAGCATGCTGGTGGAGATGCCGAGGTTCTCCTGGAACTGGTCGAAGCGGGTGTAGCCGTCGAAAGCGTCGTGGAGGATCAGCAGCGTCCACCACTCGCCGACGTGCTGCACGGTCGTGGACAGCGGGCATTCGAGGTCTTCCGCCCTGATGCGGCTTGCCAAGGTTAGCCACCTCCGCAGAGTTACTGCTAAAGTCGAAGTTAGTAGCTTCTATTTTAGCAGTAATGGTGGGCGCGGTGTTCACACCTGCCCGCACACCGAAACGGAACCCGTCATGACCACACCCGTCAGCGAAATCAGCGAATCCATGGAGGGCCGACGCGCCCTGGTCACCGGCGGCACGAAAGGCGTCGGTGCGGCCGTCGCCCGACGCCTGGCCCAGGCCGGCGCCACCGTGCTGGTGACCGCGCGCAGCCGCCCGGACGGCGTCGCGGCCTCAGACATCATCACCGCGGATCTGGCCACCCCCGAAGGTGCCGCCACCGTGATCGAGGAAGCCCTCCACCGCCTCGGCGGCGTCGACATCCTGGTCAACAACCTGGGCGGCTCGGAAGCACCCTCGGGCGGATACGCGGCCCTCGGCGAGGACGACTGGGCCAGGGAACTCAACGTCAACCTCCTCGCCGCCGTCCGCCTGGACCGTGGCCTGCTGCCGGCCATGATCGAAGCGGGCCGTGGCGTCATCATCCACGTCTCCTCGATCCAGCGCCGCATGCCGCTGTGGAACGGCACCCTCGCCTACGCCGCCGCCAAGTCCGCGCTGAGCACCTACAGCAAGGGCCTGGCCAACGAGGTCGCCCCGCACGGCGTCCGTGTCAACACCGTTGCTCCCGGCTTCGTCCAGACCGCCGCCGCTGACCACCTCGTCGCCCGGATGGCCGAGAACGCCGGCACCACCAACGAAGCGGCACTGAACCAGCTCATGGACTCCCTCGGCGGTATCCCGCTGGGCCGCCCCAACCGTCCGGAAGAAGTCGCCGAACTCGTCGCCTTCCTCGCCTCCGACCGCGCCTCCGCCATCGTCGGCGCCGAGCACGTCATCGACGGCGGCACCATCCCCACCGTATGAACCCTCCGACTCCCAGGAGCCGCCATGCACACCGAGCAGCCTCAGAACATCGCCCCCAACGCCCTGCCCGAGGTGATCACCCGCTATCTGGAAGCCCACCGCGGCAAAGACACCGCCGCCGCACTCGGCGCCTTCCACTCGGACGCCACCGTGACCGACGAGGGCAGGGTCCACCGGGGTGCCCTGGCGATCGAGACCTGGCTGACCCGCTCCGCCGGCGAATACACGTACACGATCGAACTCACCGGGGCATTGAAGATCGACACGACCCACTACGTCGCCACACACCACCTTGAGGGCAACTTCCCAGGCGGGGTTGTGGACCTGCACTACCGCTTCACCCTCAGCGAGGGCCTCATCCAGGGCCTTCTCATCGAACCCTGACGCGCGGCCCCGGCACGGCGGGAATCGGCCCCGGTTCAGTAGGTGGCGGGCCCCTTACACGGACCGCGAACCCGGGCCGGTTGTGCGACCTGCGCTTGGCTCGGGGTATGGATGGCCTGCTCGGGAGGGCATCGCAGGTTGGGCTCCAGCGTCGCGATGTCACTTCCGCCGACCCAGAACCGGCCGGGCCCCAACCGAGAGTTCTGCATGGCCTGGACGCCGGCCCAGGCCAGCGGGCCTGTGTTGCTGCGGAGCCTGAAGGATCAGGTGACGTTCTTTTCCAGGGCGGCGAGGTAGCTGTGGATGGAGTGGTCGCGTACGCCGTCGCTGGCGGGGGCGAAGAGGTCGGCGGTGAGTCCTTTGATGCGGTCGGTGAGCCCGCCCAGGAGGGACATGGACTCGTGGACTGTGCCGTCCGAGTCGATGTAGCGCAGGGCGTCGACGTGGGTGTAGGCGGGCTCGGGCGGGAGCTGGGGGACGATGTCGTTGTTGTTGACGAACCGGTACATGCGTTCTTTGAAGCCCTTGTTGTACGCAGCGGCCAGCAGGCGGTCGCAGGTGCGGGGCTGGCCGTAGGTGTAGACGCCGTCGGCGGTGAGCCGGGGGTCTTCCAGGTACATGCGGGCGCCGGCGATCATGGCCAGTGCGCCGCCGAGGCTGTGGCCGGTGAAGTAGACGCTCTGGCCGTTGCCGCGCAGCTGGGCGTGGGCGTCTTTGAGGTCGGGGTAGATGGAGTCGAGGGCTTCGGCGAAGCCGTAGTGGACGTAGCCGGTGTTCGCGGGGCCGGGCCAGGGTGGGGTGGTGGCGTCGGAGAGCCAGTCCTTGATCTGGGCCGGTTCCGTACCGCGGAACGCGGTGACCATCATGGTCTCGCTGGCCAGGGTGTAAGCCTGGGTGTCTTCGAGGGGGAAGGGCGGGGTGAAGCGGGTCCGGTGGTGGCGGATGGTCGTAAAGCCCCACGCACGGGCTTGCTGCTCGATGGTGGCCTCGTCCTTGTAAGCGAGGTCGGATGCCTGAGCCAGCCAGTAGGCGCGGTCCACGCTGTACCCGGCCGGCAGGCCGTCGATCCTGACAGATGCAGCCACGGTTGATCCCTTCACGGAGGAGATGGGTGTGACACGGGGCGCCCCGGCCGCGGGCGACCAGCGAGCCCGGGGTGACCAAACCCGTCATAGCTGGCGCGCCGGTGGCGGGCGGTAAGACACACGCGCTGCTCACCCTGATCGCCCAAGGTCTTCGGCACCCAATGGCGGCTCGGTGTGCGGGCGCGCCGATCGGCGGCGCGCCCCCGGTACTGAACGGCCGGCCGGGCTGACCGCCGGAGAACAGCCAGGGAGAGTCTGTCCGGCCGAGGACAGCATGGCTGCGGCGAATCGCGCCCTGCGGGCAGGTCGACGGGGACGTCGCCGAGTCGGAGGCGGACTGCTCCGCCGGTCTGCGGGGCCGTCTGCCGGACCAGGAATCGAGGCTAAAGGAGACGGAGTTACCGATTTCACATGTGCACACAGGCCCGTTTATGATCTTGGTTGTGACTGTGCAGAACTCTGACAAGACGCCGTCCCGTAAGCAGCGACTCCAAGAGAAGCAGCGTCGCCAACTGTCGGTGGTCGACACCGTTGACAAGGCCGAGGTCAAGGTCCGCAAGGCAGAAGCCGAACTGGCCGTTGCTGTCGCAGAGGCGGTGCAGGTGTTCGGCGACGAACGCTCCGCCTCTGAGGGGCTCGACATGCCCGTTGAAGCCATACGTCGTTTCGTCGGCATCGCGGCGAACGAAACCGCCTTGGCCGACGAGACCAACCCCGCTGGCCGGTCATAAGCTTGTGGCGGTCGCCTGGTGGCGGGTGAGGCGGGTGAGGCGGGTGATCAGGTCGATGATGGCGGCGCCGCGTTCATGATCGAGGGCGCTGATGGGCTCGTCGACCAGGAGAATGGTGGGGTTGTTCATCAGGGCGCGGGCGATGTCGACGCGCTGACGCCGGCCGCCGGAGAGTTGGCGGGGGTGGCGGTGCGCGCGGTCGGCGAGGCCGACGGCATCGAGTAGTTCCATGGCCCGGCCGCGGGCCTTGGCGGGGGAGCGGCCATCGATCCGGGCCATGACCTGCGGTTGTTCGGCGGCGGTGAGCGAGAGCAGCAGATTGGGCTGCTGGAAGACGATCCCGATCTTACGGCGGCGCAGGTCGGCGAGTTCGCCATGGGTCATCCCGGTGGTGGTGATTCCGTCGACGGGGACGGGACCGGTCGCTCCCAGAGGCCGGTCAGGTGTTCGTGGAGGACGTCGTGTGCCTCTTGCGGGGTGAGGTGACCGATGAGGACGTGCGTGGTGAGGCCGTCCGCAAGGGCGAGGAGGGCGCGGGCCTCGCGCGCTGGTTCGAGAGGCACGGCGCGGCCAGCGCCCTCGCCGACTTCCGAGATGAGTCGGGTGAACGTCTCTTGCAGGGCTGCGTAGTTCGCCTTCAGCGTCTCGGCGAGCGCCTTGCTGACAGCCGCCTGCGCGACAAAGGCGAGCCAGACCCGGGCCTCGGCGCGGTGTTCTTCCCTGAGCAGTGAGATCTCGGTGGCGGCGTGGCCCAGGGCGGTGCCGGCGGACTGGGCCGGGCTCCTGACGAGGCGGGCCTGCACGCGCTCGCTGATCCGCTCGCTGACGTGCCCAAGAGCGAATACGAGCATCTCTTCCTTGGTGCGGAAGCACCGCTGAACGGCGCCCATGGACACCTGCGCGCGAGCGGCGACGTCGCGAAGGGTCACGCCCTCAAGGCCACGTTCGTCGGCGAGGTGGCAGACGGCCTCGGCGATGAGGCGGCGTCGGCCCACGTGGTCCACCTGCCTGGGCATGCCCGGTCGCCTCCCTGCTCCACGGTTCTCTGCTCGCAGCGCACTTTATGCGATGCGCTCGTATCGGTACCAGGGTACGGTTGCGGTTCCGATGCAAGCGCATCGGTACGTAGGGGAGGAAGGAAAGGCCATGCAGGACGCCCTGTGGAAAATGTCGGCCGCCGCCCAGGCGGAGGCCGTGCGCGGCGCACACGTCTCGGCACTCGAACTGGTCGACAGCCACCTCAACCGCATCGCCGAGGTCAACCCACAAGTGAACGCGGTCACACAGCTCCTGGCGGAGCGTGCACGCGAGGCCGCGACACAAACAGACCGTCGGCGGGCCGCCGGTGAAGCGCTGGGGCCGCTCGCGGGCGTGCCGTTCACCGTGAAGGAGAGCACCGCCGTCGAAGGCGTGCCGACCACGTTCGGCACGGAGCGCTTCCGCGATCTGGTGGCGCCGGCCGACGCGCCCCCGGTGGCGCGGCTGCGCGCGGCCGGAGCCATCCCCATCGGGCACAGCAACATTCCCACCCTGATCCTGGCGGGGATGCACACGCGCAGCGAACTGTTCGGCGACACGGTCAATCCGTGGGACAGCAGCCGGACCCCGGGCGGCTCCAGCGGGGGCGACGCGGTGGCCGTGGCCACAGGCATGGCGGCGCTCGGGCTCGGCAACGACTCCGGGGGATCGGTGCGCATCCCGGCCCAGTTCTGCGGCGTGGCCGGGCTGAAGCCGTCCACGGGCCGGTTCCCCGCCGACCACCGCATTCTCGGCCCGGACGACCCAGGCCCGGCGTCCCAGATACTGGTCACCGACGGCCCGCTGGCCCGGAGCGTGGGCGACCTACGGCTGGCTTACGAGGTGCTGGCCGGGACCGATCCGCGAGACCCACGGGCCGTACCGGTGCCCGCGTACGGCGAAGCGCTCCCCGGACCGGTGAAGGTCGCGGTCGTGGCGGACCCCGGCGGGCACGGCGTCCACCCCGCGGTTCGCGGAGCCATCGAGACCGCGGCCGATGCGCTCCGCGACGCCGGATACGACGTGCGCGAGGTACGGGACGTACCGCGGATGGACGAGGCTCTCGAGGCGTACGGCCGGATCACCGTGACCGAGTTCGCCCCGACCTGGCCGGTGGTGCGCAAACTGCTCGGCAAAGGCGGGGACCGCTACATCGAGATGGCGATGGAGCAGACCCCGCCCGCAAGCGCGGACGAGTTCATGAAGCTGATGGGCACCTGGATGACCATTCGCCGCTCGTGGGCCGAATTCCTCGACACGTACCCGCTGCTGCTCGGCCCGTCGTTCACCGAGCCACCGGTCGAGCCGGGGCTGGAGTCGCGCGACAGGGCGGGCCGGGACCGGGTCGGGTCGGGAATGCGCCTGTGCAGCGTGACCAGCTTCGTGGGCGTGCCCGGTGTGGCCGTACCGACCGGCGTGGTCGACGGGCTCCCCTTGGGGGTGCAGATCGTCGGGCGCGCGTTCCGGGAGGACCTGTGCCTGGACGCGGCCCAGGCGATCGAGGACCGGCTCGGAGTTCTCACACCGGTCGACCCGCGCGTGGGAGGCCGGGCTGAGTGAGCCGTTGCGTCAGGGAGAGCGCGCTCGGCGTCCCCGCGTCCCCCCCCGCAACCCTCACCCTCAGCAGGCCGGCCCCGTGCCGACTATGCGCTCGGACCGTGTCCTGCGACGGGCGGTCCCGCCCCGCACTCCGGGCACCATGGGCCGCTCGCCCCGCCCCGCCACGCCACGGGGGGCGAGTTCGTCTTCAGTCACCCGGCCACCGGGAACACCCCTGATGCGGCGACCGTGACCCAGACCCGTCTGTATGGAACGGCCACCTGGCGACCAGCGTCGCCTCGCCGGACCTGTGGGAACACGTGGAGCGCCTCGCGCCGCTGGAGCAAGCGGACGGTGCACCGGTACGAGCCGGACAAGTTCTCCGCCGCCGGACTCACACCGGCTCGCTCCGAGGTCGTGCGGCCTCCGCGTGTCACCCCTGGAGCCCGCTCATCTACAACTTCCGCCACTATCACGGCCTGGCTCCCCAGGTCGGCCACGGCTTCCGGTCGGAAACGGCCAGGAGCGCGGCGCGCACAGCGTAGGCCGGGGTCACGGAGGTGTACCTGAAGGCACAGGATTACATTTTGTCCTATGCCAAACTTATCTTTGACATAGGACAAAGTGTTCAGCTGTGCAGTGGAGGCGGTGATCGTGCCGATCAGCGAGACGACGGCGACGGAGATCGTGGGCAGTGTGCGAGATCTGATCGCGTCGGGCGAGCTGGTGCCGCGCGATCTGCTCCCGCCGGTGCGGACGCTGGCGGCCGAGCTGGGGGTGAACCGGAACACGGTGGCGGCGGCGTACCGGCAGCTGGTGGCTGCCGGTGTGGCCGCGACACATGGCCGTGGCGGAACCATGGTGGCCGGGATGGTTCAACTGGCCGGCGAGGGCGCGGGGTTCGGCGGCAGGCTGATCGACCTGGCCAGCGGCAACCCTGATCCCGAGCTGCTGCCCGATGTGCTCGCGGCGGCCCGGCGCGGTGAGTATCGGCAGCCGCTGTACGGCGCGCCGGCGGTCGATGCCGGGCTGGCCGAGTGGGCGGCCGACGGATACGCCGAGGACATCGCGGGCCAACCGTTCAGGGTTCTGGTGGCCAACGGCGCGGCGGACGCGACGGAGCGGCTGCTGAACGCGTACCTGACGCGTGGCGATGCGGTGGCGGTCGAGGACCCGTGTTTCCTGGGGACCATCGGCACGGTGCGGTTGAACGGCTACCGCACCGCCCCGGTCGCGGTCGATCACGCCGGGATGCGCCCGGAGGCCCTGCGCGCCGCTCTCGAGAGTGGCGCGCGGGCGGTGGTGTGCACGCCGCGCGCCCACCATCCGACCGGCGCGAGCCTGACCGCCGGGCGGGCCGCGGAGCTGCGCGCGATCCTGGCCGAGCACCCGGAGGTCCTGATCATCGAGGACGACCACTTCTCGGCCGTCTCCACCGTGCCGTACCACCGCATCACCCCGCCGCGGCCGGCCGCCTGGGCCCTGGTGCGCTCGGTGTCGAAGTTCCTCGGCCCGGACCTGCGCCTGGCCCTCGTGGCCGCCGGCGAGGAGACCGCCCGGCGCCTCGAGACGCGGCTGAGCGCGGGGACGATGTGGGTGAGCCATCCGCTGCGGCACACCGCCCGTGAGCTCTTCCTCGATCCGAAGGCGCGGGCGCAGCGCGAACAGGCGCGCACCGCCTACGCCGAGCGCAGCGCACGGTTGATGAAGGAGATCAACGCCTGCGGCATCGGCACACCGGCCGCCTACCGGCCCGACGGGCTGAACGTGTGGATCGACCTGGACACACAGGCGCGGCCGGTCGTCGACGCCTTGGCCCGGCGCGGCTGGCTGGTCAGGCCCGGCGACCTCTTCGCCACCGCACAGGCCGACCGCCAGGCCCTCCGGGTCACCACCGCCACGCTGACCGAACAACGGGCCCGCGAGTTCGCCGCCGACCTCGCCGCCGTCCTTGACCACCCGGACGCCGCCTGAACACAACCGCCGCCCGCCCCCGGCCGAACGCACCAGGCCATGTCACTCCGCGAAAGGAACCTCCTGCCATGTTCACCGGTCTCAGCGCCTTCCCCCTGACCCCCATGAGCGAGTCGGGCATCGACGAGCAGGCGTACGCCCGGCTTGTCGCGCGCCTCGCTTCCGCGGGGGTGGACTCGATCGGTGCGCTCGGGTCCACCGGAAGCTACGCCTATCTCTCCCGCGAGCAGCGCGCCCGGGCCGCGCGGATCGCCGTCGAGGCCGCCGAAGGGACCCCCGTCATCGTCGGTATCGGCGCGCTGCGGACCTCACAGGTCCTCGCGCTGGCCGAGGATGCCCAGAAGGCGGGCGCGTCGGCGGTGCTGCTGGCCCCGATGACGTATCAGCCGCTGACCGAGGACGAGGTGTTCGGACTGTACGAGGACGTCACCCGCGAGCTGTCCGTTCCGCTGTGCGTGTACGACAACCCGAACACCACCCACGTCCACTTCACCGATGAACTCCACGCTCGCATCGCCGGGTTGCCCCAGGTTGCCGCCATCAAGATCCCGCCCGTGCCTGACGAGGCGGCCGCCGCGAAGGAGCGCGTTCAGGCGCTGCGGGCGCTGGTCCCGGACACCGTCAGCATCGGGGTGAGCGGGGACTGGGCGGCGGCCACCGGGCTGACGGCCGGGTGCGGGGCGTGGTACTCGGTCGTCGGCGGGCTGTTTCCCCGCACCGCGCTCGCCCTCACCCGTGCCGCCCAGAGCGGGGACGCGGAACGGGCCACGGCCCTGTCCGATCGGCTGCAACCGCTGTGGGAGCTGTTCCGCCATCACGGCAGCCTGCGCGTGATCTCCGGTGCCGCCTCCCACCTGGGCCTTGCCTCCGAGACGAATCTCCCCTTGCCGCTGCGCGGCCTCGCCCCCGACGCCCGCGATCGGCTCGTCACCGTGCTGGACGGCCTGAACCTCGATGCCTCCTCGTGAGCACCACAGCTCCTGTCGTCCCGCACAGCCGCACGCCATGGGCTGTGCCCGTGCGGCTGCTCAGGAACGGGCGGCGTCGGCCTTCTTCGGAGCCGGGACCGCCATCACTCAGAGGTGCCCGGCGGCCCGGTCCCGGGCACCTCCCCGTCCATTCCGCCCGGATTGATCAGCAATCAGGCAGAAGAGCAACCCGCCGACGCACAGGTGTCTTCAGGCTCAGGCCCAGCGCTTCAGGAACTCGATCGCTGCGGAGCCGACCTCCGCGGGATGCGAGGCACTCAGGAAGTGCTGCCCGTTCTCAATGATCTCCAGGCGCGCCTCGGGGGAGCGGGTGAACATCCGGATCTCCTCCTGGGCGTTCGGCACGGAGTACACCTGGTCCGCGGTGCCGTGCAGCCACAGGACGGGGCAGCGGACCTCGTCGAGCCTGCCGTGGAGCCCGTCGCGGTCCCGCAGGTTCACCGTGCTGAGGCGCAGACGGTGGCGTCCGGCGTCACCGGTGTAGTTCGCACGGTAGGCGGTGAGCCAGAACTCGCGTTCCTCGGCCGAGACGCCGCCCAGGGCCGCGGTGAGGACGGCGTCTACGACCTCGTCCGGCACGACCCAGTCCTCGCCGACCGGGTCGGCGAGGGCGTCGACGAGCGGAGTGTTGGACGCTATCCCGTCCCAGCACCCCAGCTCGCGGCTGCGCGGGCTCTCGAAGTCCATCGATGTGCCGAGCGGGATGAGGCCCTTCACGACGTCCGGGGCGAGCAGCGCCATGCGGACCGCCACCCAGCCGCCCTGCGAGGTTCCCAGCACGAAGGCCTCGTCGATCCCGAGGGCCTCGAGGGCCTGCAGGTTCGCGACCGCGCTGTCCCAGTAGGTGAAGTGCTGGTACGCCGCCCTCGTGCGGCCGTGCCCGTAGGGTTCGAGGGCCAGCAGGTTGGCCGCGGACCCGAGCTCCGGGTCGGCGAACTGCGGCCGGTACAACTCGGCCGAGGTGGTGTACGAGTTGATCAGGACCAGCGTCGGGAGTGCGGGGTCGTACGGCTTGCCGAAGGTGTACCCGACGGTAGATCCCCCGAGGTGAGGGATCTCGACGGTCTGTCCGGGCTTGCTCACGGTGTACTCCTCGATTCGTGTGCCGGGGTCTCTGAGAACGAGGCGTCGGAGCGGAGGACGGGAGTCCGGAGACCTCCGGCAGGCTCCGGTCCGCTCCACGCTTGCCGGCGGGTGGCGATGCAGGCGGTTCCAAGGCGCTGCGCTCGGCGCCGCGCCTGGCCTGTCATGGTCACGCAATAAGTCCCTTCGGAGGACGGCTCCGGTCGAGCCCACTGCCATGATGGGCAGATGATCCACATGATGTCGAATAATGGTTCGGCCGCACCCTGTTCGCGTCTTTCGTAGCGGTGGCCCAAGAGGGTTCGATCTCGGCGTGCGCCCGCCGACAGGGAGTCACACAGCCCGCGAATGACACGTCAGATCCGGCGGCTCGAGCACGATCCGCTCGGGCGTCGCTACGGGTGAAGCGGGTCGGGGGCGAGCGTGATGGTCATCCATGGCACGGCGGCTTCACGGAAGCTGTGCCCGACCGGGTCGATGCCGCTCTGTTCGGTGAGGCTGAAGGTCGCCACCATGATCATTTCTGAGTCGTCGGCGACGGAGACCAGATGGGTCCCGCAGCGCGGGCAGAAGCCGCGGTGCAGTGTAGGCCAGGTCGAGTACCAGGTCGGCTCACCTCCATGGCCGGTCCAGGTCAGTTCCTCCCGGCGGAAGCCGACCCATGCCATCGCCGGCGAGCCGGAGAGGAGCGTGCAGTGCTCGCAGGAGCACAGGTGGGGGTCGTCCGGAGCGCCGGTTACCTCGTACGCGATGTCGCCACACTGGCAGCGGCCTGTCCGCTGGTCCCGGGCGGCGGTCGGTTCGGTCACGTGAATGTCTCCTGTGGTGCGGAGCGCGGTTGGGGTGTCAGTGTGCTACCGGCCGAGAGGTCCCGTGCTGGTGTTGGGAATTCGACGCCCCGCAGACGGGATCATCTCGTGAGGAGACTTGGCCCAGGAGATTCCGCGAGTCGCGATGAGTTCTGCGGCGTTCGGCGGTCGTACTGTCGAACCCGTTACCGAGGAGGACTTCTGATGCGTAGCGTGACCTATTCGATGAGTGTCTCACTTGACGGCTACATCGTCGGGCCGGACGGCAACTTCGACTGGACGGCGCCCGACGAGGAGGTCTTTCGCTTCTGGATCGACGAGATCCGAGAGGTCGGCGTCCACCTGTTGGGACGACGGCTGTACGAGACGATGCTGTACTGGGAGACGGCCGACCAGGATCCATCGCTCGACGACTCACAGCTCGAGTGGACCGCGCTCTGGAACCCGCTCCCGAAGGTGGTGTTCTCCACCACGCTGTCAGCGGTGCAGGGCCATGCCCGCCTGGCCTCCGGCGGCCTGGCGGAGGAGATCGAGCGGTTGCGAGCCGAGCCGGGGGAGGGCGACATCGCGATCGGCGGCGCGACTCTCGCCGCCGAGGCGGCCGCGTCGGGGCTGATCGACGAGTACCGGATCGTGGTCTACCCGGTGCTGGTTGGCGGTGGCATTCCGTTCTTTCCCCAGCACGAGCGCCGGGAGGATCTCGAACTCGTCGAGACCCGCACCTTCAACTCGAGATTCGTCTACCTCCGCTATCGCGTGGCGCGCTAGCCGGCTCACCGCCGAGCCCCGGGAAGAACGGGACGGCCAGTGGGGTTCTCGCAACGGAGATCATTTCCATTGGCCGTCGTCCGGTGCGGTATGCGTGGGCGGACCGGCTGTGGTTCGCGGCGTTGTCCTCGCTGATCCCTCGGCGGCGCTGGGCGCAGGCGTTGCTCGGCCGGCATCGATGTCTCGTTGCACTCAGGCGGGACTACAGCGAGCGCCGGATCGAGCCAGGCAGACCGCCGACAGCGAGAGGCGTGAAGGAGTTGGTGCTGCGGCTGCCGCAGGATCCAGGCAGAGCTTGCACGCTTGGGCCACAGGACCGGCGCAGCGCCCGCGTCCGCAGTGAAAAGGGCATCCGCCGGGGCGGACGCCCCCTCGCAACCGCAGCCTGACCACCCCGGCGCCGGCGCGCCAGATGCCGGCAAAGGATCCGTACCTGACTTCGCCGTAAAACCACTTAGCTGCACCAGGGAGGTCGGACAGCGCGGCCAGGCGACTGACTTGCGCGGTGCCCGAACAGAACGGCCGACACCTGCGCTCGGGGTCGCTGAGCCGGTAGGTGATCCGTCGGCCGCGGGGCAGCCGCCGGACCGTGACGCGGATCAGCACGGCAACCGCACCAGGAACACCGTCTCCACGCGCGGCCGGCTCGTCACGGTGACATCTCCGCCGTGTGCCCGCACCAGTTGTCTGACGATGGACAGCCCCAGCCCGCTGCCTCCCGTCCGCCTGCTGCGGGACTGTTCGGCCCGCCAGAAGCGGTCGAACACCCGGGGCAGGTCCTCTTGGCGGATGCCGCCGCCCGTGTCCCTCACCTCGATGGCGACGGCGCCTGCCACGCGGCGGGCGGTGAGGGTGACGCGGCCGTCCGGCGGGGTGTGGCGTATCGCGTTGGACAGAAGGTTGCCCAGGACCTGGCGGAGGCGGACCGGGTCGGCATGGACCGAGAGGCCGTCCGGGGCATGGACGGCGGTCTCGACACCGCCGGCGTGTGCGGTCGCCTGGTGCGCGCTCATGGCCTGCTCGATCAGCTCGCGGAGGTTCAGCTGCTGCGGACGCAGGCGCAGGGTGCCGGCATCTGCGGCGGCGAGCACCTGGAGGTCGTCCACGATGTGCTGGAGGAGGTCCGCCTCCTCCTGGAGCGAGGTGAGGAGCGCCGAGTCGGGCTCGGCCAGGCCGTCCTGCGCCGCGTCCAGCCAGCCGCGGATGTTGGTGAGGGGCGTGCGCAGTTCGTGGGCGATGTCGCTGACCATGACCCGGCGCTGCTCGTCGGTGCGTTCGCGGCGTTCCGACAGGTCGTTGAGGGCGGCGGCCAGATAGCCGGTCTCGTCCTTGGTGGTGACGGGGATACGGAGGTGCCGGCCCGAGGGAGCGCGGGCCGCGTTGGTCAGCGCGCGCAGCGGACGTACCAGCCTGATCGCGATGACGGCGGTGACGGCGATGGTCGCGGCCAGGACCAGACCGGTGGTGGTCAGGACCCGGAGGGTGCCGGCCGGTGACAGGTCGAAGACGGCGGTGGCCGTGCGGGGCGGGCCGGTGACGAACAGGAGGGCCGCCGGGGCGACGTGCGCCGCCAACTGCTCCCGCCGGCCTTCCTCCACACAGTCGTCCGCTGCGGCGGAACCCTGCGCGGAGTCGTCGCCGTCCACCCGGAAGTCCACCGTGATGGTCAGGGCGGCGGGCAGGCGTACGTGGTTGCGCTCCGCGCAGCTGCGGACGAGTTCGGTGAGTTCGGCCAGGGCCGCGGCCTCGGTCGGGGTGGGGGCGAACAGGTCCTTGGACGCGCAGGCCTGGGTGGAGCCCGCCGAGGGCCTGAGCGTGCGCACGGCGGGTCTGCCACTGGCCTCCTCAACGATGTGCGCGCGTACTCCCGCCCGGTCGTAGAGGCAGGTGACCTCCTCACGGGCGAGTTGTCGCAGACGCGCCCGCTCCTCGGCGGGCAGGCGGTAGGGGCCGACGGCTCGTGGGTCGATGCGGGAGACCTGCCCCGCCGGGCCGACTCCCTGATCCGTGAACGGAGCGACGTGCAGCGGATCGATCACGGCGCTCGCGTTGAGGGGCAGCCGTTCCGCGGCCGGTCGATGCGACGTGGCGATGACCTGGCGCGCCCGCGTGGTCAGGATGATGGTGCGCCCCGTCGACCGGGAGAGATCCAGGACGGTGCGCTCGACACCGTTCCAGTTCCGGTGCGCCGCGGCGAAGCCCTCCAGCGTGTCCTGGATGGTGGCGTCGTCCGCGAGGACCTGGCCTCGCTCCTGCTCGATGGCGAGGGTGGTGCCGCGTACCGTCAGCCAGGCCGTGGCCCCGATGGACACCAGGGAGATCAGCACGGAGGTGATCAGCAACCGGAACAGCAGGCTGTTGCGGAGCGGGACTTCAGACGTCAAGGTGGCCTCGGGACAGCTTGTATCCGACGCCGTGGACGGTCAGCAGCAACTCAGGTCTGTGCGGCGAGGTCTCGATCTTCTTCCGCAGGTTCAGTATGTGCACGTCCACGGTGCGTTCGGTCACGGCTCGGCCGTGGTCGGTGATGCAGCCCAGCAGCTGAGCCCGGGTGAAGACCCGGTCGGGTGCGGCTGCCAACGTGCTGAGCAGGCGGAATTCGCCAGGAGTGCAGTTCACCGGCCGGCCGTGGACGGACACCTCGTGCCGGTCCGGGGCCACGGTCAGCGGTCCGGCCTTGAGGACCACTTCCTCCGTATGCTCCGGATGTCGGCTGCGCCGCAGCAGGGTCCGGATGCGGGCCACCAGTTCGCGTGGCCTGAACGGCTTGGTCATGTAGTCGTCCGCCCCGATGTCCAGGCCCAGCAGCAGATCGTCCTCGGTGGAGCGGGCGGTGAGCATCAGAATGGGCATATCGCCCGTGGCGCGTATGCGGCGGCATATCTCCAGCCCGTCCAGACCCGGCAGCATCCAGTCGAGAACGAGCAGGTCGGGTGGCCGCTGGGTGGCTTCCTCGAGGGCTGTCGGGCCGTCGTGCACCACGGTTACGGCATGGCCGTCATGCACCAGGTAACGACGGATCAGTTCTGCCTGCTTTTCGTCGTCTTCGGCCACCAGCACGTATGTGGACATGGCCCGATGATAAACCTGCGGGGCGCGGGGTGAGCGCCGGCATATCTGGTTCAATTCCCTGACAACTTCCTGACAATCGCCTGAAGGGGTCCGGTGGGGGGAAGGTGCTGACACCTTTCTGACAAAGTCTTGTCATGCTTCCGGGCATGCGAAACAACTCAGGCCGCCCTGACCCCGGTCCGGGCCGCCCGGACAAGAAGATCCTGTTCCTTTCCTGCACCGTGCTGGCGGTGACGCTGATCACCGGCTGTTCCGGGGGAGACGTCGACAGCCAGGGAGGCGGAGTTGTCTCCGTCACGGAATCCGCTGGAGGTGGAGAGGGCGGGGCGACGAAGAGCCCGGCGGCCGACGATTCCGAGTCCGGTCGCCCCCAGATTCGGCTGGACAGTACGGACGCCGAGGAACTGCGTATGTACCAGGGCTACCTGCGCTGCCTCAAGGATCACGGAGTGTCCATTCTTCCGGCCGGGGACAAGTTCGCGGACTGGGCCGATCCCGATTCTTTGGGGTACCCCGGTGAGGATGTGGCAAAAGAGCATCCGGAAGCGGAAAAGGCATGTCTCGGAAAGAAGCCGATGCAGCCTGCTGAGCTGGATCCGAAGAAAAACCCCGACTACCTGAACGATTACCGCAAGTATATCGAGTGCAACAACCGCAGAGGGCTCAAGGTGGACCCCCTTCCCGACGGAAGCGGCTGGAACTACAAGCCTGGCGTGAATCCGCCCAGGAATGCCGAACAGATCGACGAGGAATGCATGCGTGAGGCGTTCAGTGGTAAGTGAGCGCGACGCCGGGGACACCATGCCCCTGCGGGTGACAGCCCAGGAAGGGGCAGGCCCCCGCGAGCCGGCGGCGGGCCGCCGGAAGAAGAAGGCCGTGTATCTCGCCGTCGTCGCCGTACTGCTGGCAGGAGGAACGGGGGCCGGGCTGCTGTGGGTCGACAAGGGCGGGAACGGCTCCGAACCCGAGTCCGGCCCGAAGATCAAACAGATCGCCGTGGTCAAAACGGATCTGTCGGGCAGCAGAGAGATGGAGGGCACCCTGGGCTACGACTCCGCGCGCACGATCCGCAGTGCCGGCGAAGGACGGGTGACGTGGCTTCCAAACCGGGGTGCGACGGTCAAACGCGGCCGGCAGCTGTACCGCGTCGATGAGCGTTCCGCCGTGATCTTCTATGGCAGCACACCCCTGTACCGCAGGCTCGACACCCCTGGCAGCGTCGGCCGTGACATATGGGTCGTCGCCGACAACCTCAAGGCTCTCGGCTACGACATCGGGGCACAGCCGGCGCCGGGCACGGTCGTCCGGCAGCAGGCCCCCGCGGACGACCCCCCGCCCATGACAACGGACCCTGGGCAGGGGGAGACCACGCCCCCGGCAGGCCAGCCCGCGGCCGGACAGTCCTCGGCTCCGGAGGGCGGAGCCGGCCCAAGAACCGATGCGTCACAGGAGCGGCCATCGAGCCCAAGTCCGTCGCAGTCCACGGTCAGGGAGGGCGACGGTGTGCTCACCACGTCCCTGATGTCCGCGATCAAGCGCTGGCAGAAGGCCGTGGGCATCAAGCCGACCGGCATTCTCGATATCTCCGACGTGGTCGTGACGAAGTCGGCGGTGCGGGTATCGGACGTCCTCGCCCAGCCCGGGGACGAGGCGTCGGGAGACCTGATGACGGTGACCGCCACCACCAAGTCCGTGACCGTTCCGGTGCAGTCACTCGACATCGGGTCCATCAAGTCGGGCCAACGGGTCACCGTGGTGCTGCCCGACCGGTCCACCGCCGCGGGCCGGGTCGCCGCGATCAGCACCACCGTGCAGGGAGACCAGGACGACACGGGCAACGCCCGGCAGACCAGGATCAACGTCACCGTGTCGCTGGACGACCCACAGGCCGTCAAGGGTATCGACTCCGCTCCCGTACGGGCCCAGTTCCAGGGGGAGTCCAAGAAGGGCGTACTCGCCGTCCCGGTCGGCGCCCTGCTCGCCCTGCGTGAGGGAGGGTACGCAGTCCGGCTCTCCGGCGGCAGGCTCGTCCCGGTCGACACGGGCATGTTCGCCAAGGGACTGGTCGAGATCAGCGGCCAGGGCATCAGCGAGGGCATGAAGGTGGAAACCACGGCATGAACCACGGCATGACCCAGGTCATCAGCGTGCACGAGGCGAGCGTGACCTATCCCCCCGAGGTGAGAGCCCTCGACCGGGTCTCCCTGTCCGTCGCGCAGGGCGAACTGCTCGCCATCCTCGGCCCTTCCGGCTCCGGCAAGTCCACGCTGCTCAACATCATGGGCACGCTGGCCCCGCCCACCAGCGGCAGCGTGGTCATCGAGGGGCAGGACGTGACGGAGTTGTCCGACCGTCAGCTGTCCGCCCTGCGGGGGCGGCGTCTGGGTTTCGTCTTCCAGCACTTCCACCTGACGGACGGCCTCACCGCGGCGGAGAACGTGGCGACCGGCCTGCTGTATGCCGGTGTGCCCAGGAAGCACCGGAAGAAACTGGCCGAGGAGGCCCTGGCCCGGGTGGGACTCACCCGTCGGGCCGGCCACCTGCCGCAACAGCTCTCCGGAGGGGAGCGCCAACGGGTCGCCATAGCCCGCGCGGTCGTCCATGAGCCGGCTCTGGTCCTCGCCGACGAGCCGACCGGCGCACTCGACACCGTCAACGGCGCCGCAGCGCTCGCCCTGTTGACCGAACTCAACGCGGCGGGCACCACGATCGCGCTCATCACTCACGACCGTGACATCGCCAACCAGTTGCCACGCAGGGTTCACTTGCGTGACGGTCGGCTGGTCGCGGACACCGCCCTGACCGAAAGCCCATCATGACCGCCCCCGCCAAGCCGTCCCGCGCCGCGCTGCGGCACGCTCCCCGGCGCGCCGAGGACAAGATCAAGCCGGTACGTCTCGCCTTTCTCGACCTGTTGGGTCTGGGCCTCCTCGGCCTGCGTACCCGCAAGCTGCGCGCCGCGCTGTCGGCACTCGGCATCTCGATCGGCGTCGCCACGATGGTGGTGGTGACGGGAATCCCGGCCTCAAGCCACCGGGCGCTGATGGACGAGATGTCGGCGTTGGGGTCCAACATGCTGCGGGTGCAGCCGTTTTCGGGACAGACCGTGCCGGTCAGGATTCCCGAGGAATCGGTCGACATGGTGCGCCGCGTCGGACCGGTCACCGAGGCGAGCGCGGTGGCCAACACCGGTGCCGTGGTGCAGCGTTCCGACCTCATCGGTGAGGACGACTTCTCCAGTACGGGACTCAGCGTGCTCGCGGCCCGACGCGACCTGCTGAGCGTGGTGGGCGGAAAAGTCTTTTCGGGAAGGTTCTTCAGCGGCGCCGACGAGCAGTTCCCCACGGCCGTACTGGGCTACCGGGCCGCCAGCCGGCTCGGCATCGGGGAAATCCCCGAAAACGAACCGGCTCCACAGATACAGATCGACAAGTCGTGGTTCACCGTGATCGGCATCCTGCACCCCATACCGCTGGCCGACGACCTCGACAACGCCGTACTGACGGGATGGCCGGCCGCCAAGAAGACACTGCGCTTCGGGGGAAACCCCACGGTGATCTACGTCAAGGCACGGGAGTCCCATCTGGAGGACGTACGGAACGTACTCGCCGCCACCGTCTTCCCGGAGCAGCCCGGACAGGTCCAGGTCAGCCGCCCGTCCGACGCCCTGGCGGCCAAGCGCGCCACGCAGAACACCTACTCCTCCCTCTTCCTCGGCCTGGCCGGTGTCGCCCTGCTGGTCGGCGGAATCGGCGTGGCCAACACCATGGTCATCTCGGTCCTGGAGCGCCGAAGGGACATCGGGCTCCGCCGGGCGCTGGGCGCGACCCGCGGTCAGATACGCGTCCAGTTCCTCACCGAGTCAGTGGGACTGTCGCTGCTCGGGGCCATCGCCGGAACCCTGCTCGGTGTCCTCGTCAACGTCGGCTACGCGGCCTACCAGGGCTGGCCAACGGTGATCCCCCTGGTCCCGGTTACGGGCGGCTGCCTCGGTGCCGTGCTGATCGGGGTGGCGGCCGGCGTCTATCCCTCGGTCCGCGCGGCACGCCTTCCTCCTACGGAGGCGCTGGCGTCGACGTGAGCGGTCGGCCGCGGGCGCGACCGCAAGCGGGGGTTCGGCGAGGACGAACCCGGACAGCACGTCGGTTGGGATGTCGCGCACAAGGTGGACGGGTGAACGTGTCCGGGCGACCGGAGGTCGTCACCTCTCCGGCCGAGCGTCTCCCGGGAATGAGACCACCGACCGAACGTGATGAGACGGGCATGCGCTGGTGACAGCCATGGGCCCGGACCAGAGCGGCAATCCGACCCACGTCCTGGCCGACGGGGCCGAGGTCAGTCGGCGAGCACGGTGTCGAGCCAGTCGAAGGTGCGCTGGTGGAACAGGGCGAGGGCGCCCTCGTGGCAGTTTAGCACGCACGCGGCGATGCGGTGCTCGAAGGCGGCCGCCCGCGCCGCGAGGTAGCCGCCGAGGCTCGTGCCGACCAGCGTGAGCCGCTCGGGGTCCACCTCGGGCAGGGTGAGGGCGAAGTCGACGGCCGGGGTGACCACGGCCTCCCAGTCCGGCCGGAAGTGCAGGCCCTGTTCGCGGACGGTGCTGCCCTGGCCGGGGCCGTCGAAGGCGAGGACGTTGTAGCCGCGGCGCAGCGCACCTGCGGCCAGCGCCAGGTAATTCTCCTCCAGCGTGGAGTCGTATCCGCCGTGGTACAGCAGGGTCGGGCGCGGGGTGCCCGACTCGTCGACGAGGAACAGGTACGCGGGCAGCGTGGTGTCCTCGTACGGGATGCGCAGGGCGCGGGCCGGGGTGTCGAGCAGGGCGGCGGCGTCGGCGAAGGTTTGCTGGGAGGCCTCGGCGAGCCGCGCCGACTCGGCGTCAGCGGCTGGGTTCTCGCGGCGGTAGAAGTCGGCGGTCCGGTAGTAGTTGGACGCGCGCAGCAGCGCCTCCCGGGCGCTGACGCGGTGACCGGCGGCCAGCGCGTCCCGGCCGATGCGCTCGATGCGCGCTGCCGTAGCTGCCCACCGGACCGACCAGGCCTCCTCCCGGTCCCGTCTCGGAGACAGGTGTAAACACGATCCTCCCGGCTGCCGCCGGGCGTCGGCCAAACGGGCGGCAGAGAACCACTCGGATGACGGTTAAATCTGTTCACGGCGAGCTGCTTGACCGCCCGGCCCAGGTAGAGACCGAGCCACAGCGTATCCGGGGCAAACGGGTGACCGGTGGGTGTTCGTGCAGCCAGAGCGTTTGCGGTCGCGTCTGTAAGTGTCTGATGCTTCGAGCTTTTCGTAGTCGACGTCCTCTGTGCGAAGTCGGGATCGTGATTACCTTGATGGGATCTGCTGTGAACCCGTCAGAGGTGGACGATGAAACCGAGGGTCCTGGTCAACGAGGTGAAGGGCGAGGGGCCGCCGGTCGTCCTGGTACCTGGCCAGCTCACCGGATGGGTGTCGTGGACGCCGCTCGCGGACGCCCTGTCGGCGAGATGGCGGACCGTCAGGGTGCAGCCGATCCACAATGAGCTCGGCTCGGCCGGCGAGCGCGGGGACGCCGGGTACACCGCGGCGATCGAGCGTGAATCGCTGCTCATCACAGTGGACGCCCTCGGGGTCGAGACGGCCGACTTCACGGGGTGGTCCGGCGGCGGGCGGGCCCTCATCGAGTTCGCCCTGGCCCATCCGGAGCGGGTGAGGACGCTGACGCTCGTGGAGCCGGCGGCGTACTGGATCCTCGACGGCCGCGGCGAGTCCGCCCCCGAGGTCGCCCGATTGAACCAGTTCCTGCATGCACTGGCCGGACAGGAGGTGAGCGAGGATGACCTGGCTGAGTTCCTCGAACTCGCCGGACTCGTGACGTCGAAGGACCAGGCCCGCGTCCACCCCGCCTGGCCGCGCTGGGTCCCGCACCGGATGGCCCTGTCCTGGAGCTCGGAGCAGGCCGACCGGCCCGACCGCGACGTCGCCGAACTCGCCGGCATCCGGTGCCCTGTCCTCCTGGTCCACGGCTCCGCGACCACCGACTGGCTCAAGCGGGTCGTCGCCGTCCTCGACGAACGGCTGCCCGATACCCGGGTTCTCGAACTGCCCGGCGACCACGCCTGTCACCTCGAGAACCCGGACGCATTCCTGGCTGCGTTGGAGCGACACCTGGCTCAGTGAGCCGAGGTCGAACGTTGCACGGCGCCGAGGAGCACGTCAGCCACCTACTGGCGGACGTTCTAAGAGATCAACGTCCGGAGAGCTCGGAGGCGGGAGGTGTGCTGCGGGCCGAGGCGGCGACGGATCTCGGTGTTTCGGCAGAGGAAGTCGAGCGAGACGTCGGAGCTCCGCGCCAGACCGCGGAAGGTGATGGGCCGGCTGCGGCGGATCAGCCCTCGGGCCGGAGCGTCAGCGGGTCGCCGCAGCGGCGAGAGCGGGAGGGCTCTATCGTTCCAGGGTCGGGTAGTCGGTGTAACCTCGGGCGCCGTTTGTATAGAGGTGCTCGGTGTCGATCGGCGTGGTCAACGGCGCGTCAGCCGCGATGCGTGCGGGCAGGTCGGGGTGGGCGAGGAACGCCCGCCCGTAGGAGACGAGATCAGCGTGGCCCTCGGTCACCACGCCCTCTCCCTGTTCCCGGGTGGTGGGGGCATGGTTCTCGCCGACATTCGCGATCAGGGTGCCTGTCCAGCGTGGGCGAAGGTCGGTCAGGGCCGGATAGTTGTCGTTATCGGTGAGGTGGAGGTAGGCCAGCCCGAGCGGGTTCAGCGCCTCGACCAGCGGACGGTAGACGGGGCCCGGGTCCCGTTCCACCATCCCGAACTGTGGATTGCCCGGCGAGAGGCGCAGCCCCAGGCGATGGGCGCCGACGGCCGCGGCCACCGCCTCGACCAGTTCGACGGCAAACCGGGCCCGGTCCTTCCCGTATCCGTCGCTACGGAGATTGGTGTTGTCAGCCAGGAACTGGTGGATCAAGTAGCTGTTCGCGCCATGGAGTTCCACCCCGTCGAAACCGGCCCGCAGGGCGTTGCGTGCGGCGTTCACATGGTCGTCCACGGCGACCCGGATGTCATCGGTCGTCATGGTCCGCGGTGTCGGCGCCTCAACCTTGCCATCTTTGACGTGCAGCGGGCCCGGCACGGCGACGGCGGAGGGCCCGGCGGGCAGGTCGCCGAGCAGTCGTGAGCGCGGGTGCCCCTGCCGACCGCCGTGCATGAGCTGTGCGAAGATGCGCCCGCTCCGGGCGTGCACGGCATCGGTGACCGCGCGCCAGCCCTCGGCATGGTCCTCCGTTTCCAGGCCCGGCATCCGCCAGCCGCTCTGTCCGCGGCGGTGGGGCCAGATGCCCTCGGTGACGATGAGACCGGCCGCGGCGCGCTGCGCGTAGTACTCCGCCACGATGGGCAGCGGCGTTCCGTCCTCCTTGGCGCGGAACCGGGTCATCGGCGCCATCACCAGCCGGTTGGGGAGGCGAAGGGCGGCCGAGGTGTACGGGGTCAGGAGCGGGGAGGTGACTGTGTGCGACATGCGGGAACTGTAGGATCTGACACCGGTGTCAGCTTCAAGCCCGGCGGCGCGGCCTGGCCGGGGCCGGGAGGTGCTCATGAAGATCGGTGATCTGTCCCTCCGCACGGGCGTCAGCGTCCGTTCCCTGCGGTACTACGAGCAGAAGGGCATGCTCGCCTCGGAGCGCACCTCCGGAGGTCACCGGGTGTATGCGGAGGTTGCCTTCGACCGTGTCGTCCTTATCCAGCAGTTGCTCGCCGCGGGGCTGAGCGGTGACAAGATCGCGAGCATCCTGCCCTGCATGCGCGACCACGACGGCGGCCCGGCCGAGACGGCAACGCCTTGGCTGGTCGAGCAGCTGGAGACCGAGCGGGCCCGGATCGACCGCTCCATCGAGGGTCTGCGGTACACGCGCGAGGTGCTGGACGACGTCATCGCCGGGGCGCGCGGCTGAGTCCGGCGCCGGCGGTGCAGCCCTGGTCGGGTGGCGGGCGGGCGTTGGGGGGTGCCGGATCTGCGGCCGGGTCGCCGGGTATGTTCTGTGCGGCCTGTGGCCGTATCGGCGATGATCTGAGGCCCGGGCAGGCGGCAATGCCGGAGGTCGCTGTATCCGGGAGCGCGGGCCGCCGGCCGGACGTGCTGGTCCGGCCGACGGCCGACGGCCGTCGTTCAGGAGGCCAGGTCACTCGCGGCGAACAGTACGGTGCGCGCGACGTCGTCGGGGCGGCCCGAACCCGCTCCTGGCCGACCCCGCGGCCATCGGCGAATTCGACCGCGCGCTACTCTTCTGTCCGCGACCTCGGCTACCCCGAAGAGCTGGAACCACTTGTGCACTGCGCGCACAACTTAGACGGCTGGGAGAAGAGCTGGGGCGTCTCCTTCGAGGAACTCAACAGAGAAGCGATCGAGGCGGTGAAACAGTTCTTGAACAGGCGCCCGACAGCGGAGAACTGACAGTTTGTTTTCGTCCCCAGGATTGGGCCAGCTCCTCTCTGCGCCCCTCGCCGTTTCCAGCGCACCAAGCGGCGGTGCCAGGCCAGCAGTGTGCCAGGGGTGACCAGCCGATTGCGGCGTAAGAGGCCCGTCTCATTTGGTATTCGTTTGGTGGAGGTACAGCCTGCCCATTCCCCTATCGTGCTGGCATGGGGTGCTGGACGGCGTATGCCCTGCGGGCCGAGGACGGCACGAGCTGGGTCATGGGGGAGAAGTGGGGGATGTGGGACCTCACCGACGCGACCGACCGCGTGCGCCTCGTCGCGATGCGGAACACGGACCGCCGCGCGCTGCGCGTCGACCCGAGAAACCTGCGAACACCGCGGGTGGAGGTGGTCGACGACGGCCGGGAAAGTTAAGGCACGTTCCTTGCGTTGGGTGGCCAGGACGTCGTGGTGGCGGGCGTTGGCGCTGCGCCGGCGCAGGTAGGCGTGCAGAGCCCGGGTCTGCACGGTGTGCGGATAATCGGCGCACGCGAGGGCGGTGCTCAGGTGGTGTTCGTCCCGCACCGCCGGCGTTGTGAATGACGCCGTTCGGGATGAAGAACGGGTCCCCTGCGCGCAGCCGGACGAGCAGGCTGTGCCGGCCTGACTCCTTGTGCCAGGTCCGCCGTGGGATGCGCTGTACGGCGGCAAGTTGGTGTCGTGGCACCAAGCTCTCCATGTCTTTCGCCGCGCTTGACCGGGCCGGCAGTGCGAGCCATCGGGTGGTCTGACACCCGAGTAGACAGATCAGACGCATCGCCACGACCCGGCATCATCTCCCGGCTGGGCGGATTGTTCGCGCTCGGGACGACTAGTCGTGGGAATGCGGAGGCTTGTCGGCCATCTGCATACATACGATCACCATCGTGGACACACCGCGCTGAAGGGCCAGCGACCCACCGGCCGCGTCCCCAACCTCACCAGGCAATACACCACCATCACCAGGCAGGCATTTCGACATGACGGTCCCCGCCTCGCACCCCGCGCTCATACGTGCCCGTCCCTCCGCACCGTCCGCCCGCACTGTCATCACCACGCTCCTGGGCACCACCCTCCTCATCAAGGCATGCGGGTTCGCCTACGACTTCCTGGGCTACTACATCGGCGACGCCCACGGGACGACGGCGGCCGGTGCCGCACTGACGGTGTTCGGCGTCGGCTGGTGCGTCGGGCAACTGGCCAGCGGTGCGGTGACCGACCGGCTGGGAGCTCGGACGGCGTGTTCGATCGGCCTGCTGCTGGCCGCCGTTGTCTGCGCCGGCCTCGCCGCCGCCGACACGTTGCCGTCGCTGCTGCTGCTTGCGTTCTGCCTCGGATGCACCATGGATGTATCGCGGCCCGCCCTGTCCGCGGAGATCAACGACCGGGTGACGAGCGAGGGCGCTCGCACCCGCGCCCAGGGCTGGTTGTACTGGGTATCGAACGTGGGTGTCTCCCTCAGCGGTGGTGTGGGAGGCTACTTCGCCCACCAGCACGGTTACCGGGCGCTGTTTGTCGCCAACGGTGTCGCCTGCGTGGCGGCAGCCGTGCTCGCACGCCGAGTGCTGTCCGGCCGCCCGTCCCCGGTCCGGGCCGGACGAGAACACCGCTTCTACGCGCAGATGCTGGCCGACACCCCCCTGCGGTGGATGGTCGCCGCCGCGATCGGCGCGATGGTGTGTGCCTACGGCCTGGTCAGCGTGCTCCCTCTGGTGATGAACGCGGACGGCCTTCCCCCGTCCGCGTACGGCACCGCCATGATCGCCAACACCGTCGCCGTCCTGGTGCTCAGCCCGCCTCTGACCCGTTTTCTGGTCGGCCGGGACGACCGCGTCCGCTACTCCGTCGCTCCGGTGCTCGCGGTGGGGAGCCTGATCCTGGGTGCCGCCATGGGGCTGGCGGCCCTCCAGCACACCACCCTCGGCTACTCCACGGCGGCCGTGGCCATGGTGCCCGGAGAGGTCTGCTACAGCGTCGCGATCGGTGCCTACCTCGCGACGGCCGCTCCGCCCGGCGCGATCGGCCGCTATCAGGCGGCACTGAGCGGAGCCGGCGCCATTGCCTCGCTCACCCCGCTCGGCATCGCCTTCGCCCTCAACACCGGTGGCCGCCCACTGGTCGCGGGCCTGCTGGCAGCCAGTGCAGCTCTCGCCGCCCTCGCGTGCGTGCCGCTGTCCCGCTCCCTGCGTACGTCAGCCCCGCCCCGCCCCGCCGCCGAGCCCGTCCAGGCCCAGCACTGACCACGCGGTATCGCGATGCCGCGCCGCTTCCCCGCTGTGAGAGGAACAACCACATGAAGATCGCGATCGTCGACGGGTACTCGACCGGGGCCGCCCTGGCCCGGCGTCTTGCCGGAGCGGGCGTCGCGTGCGTCCACGTGCAAAGCCGCCCGGACGTCCAGCCCTTCTTCCTCCGGGCGTTCCGCCCGGAGGACTACGTGCTCGACCTGGGCTTCACCGAGGAGGTGACGGGCGTGGCGGAGCAGCTCCGCCGCCATGGCGTCTCCCGCGTTCTGGCCGGCACGGAGTCCGGCGTCCTCCTGGCGGAGACGCTCTCGCACGCGCTGGGCCTGCCGACGAACGTGCCCGAACTGCTGCACGCACGTCGGGACAAGGCACTCATGGCCGAGGCCGTCCGTGCCGCGGGCCTGGCGACTCCGCACAGCACCGTGGTGCGATCCGCCCGCGCCGCAGCAGACTGGTTCGCCGCATCCGGGCTGGCCGAAGCCGTCGTCAAACCCCTCGCCAGCGCCGGCACCGACGGGGTCACGTTCTGCGGTTCGCCGGAGGAAGCCGCCCGAGCCGGCCACGCCGTCCTCAGCGCGCCCAACGCCTTCGGCGAGCCCAACCGCGTCGTGCTCGTCCAACAACGCGTGCACGGCACCGAGTACTACATCAACACGGTCTCGGCGGCCGGCATCCATCACACGGCGGAGATCTGGCGCTACACCAAGCGGGTCGGCCCGGCGGCCACGCCCATCTACGACTTCGAGGAGCCCGTCGCACCTGCCAGTGCCGAAGGACAGGTGCTGACGGCCTTCGCAGGGGAGGTGCTGGACGCTCTCGGCATCGCCGAAACACCGGCGCACACCGAGGTCATGCTCACCCCCGAGGGCCCCGTACTGATCGAGACGGGCGCCCGCCTGGGCGGAGCCACCGCACCCGACGTGGTGGACACCTACCTGGGCTTGTCCCAGACATCACTGGCCGTCGCCGCCGTGACCGATCCGCAGTCGCTGGGCAGCCACGGTGCCGCCGAGGTCTCCGGCGGCCGGTGGCTTCGCTGCGTGGAGTTCATCAACCACCACCGAGGACGCGTCAGCGCCGAGGCCCTCACCAAGATCTCGGAACTGCCGAGCGTCGTGTTCGCCACCCCGGCCGCCGACCCGGGCACGCTCCTGGAGCCGACCACCGACCTTCTGACGTCTCCGGGCTACGCCTACTTCGCCGCCTCGAACCTCACGGAACTGATACACGACTACGAGACCCTGCGAGCCTGGGAGCACCAGGGCATCTACACCAGGTGAGCCCCGCGTGGGGTCGGCTTCCACGACCCGCACCCGCACGCGCCGGCATGTACTCGTTATCGACACCCTTCACCCTCGGGTTCGCGGTACGCCCGGTCATCCGATATCCGATATTGAAGGGGGACCGTACCGAGGCCGTTTCACACAGGAGGACTGATTCATGAATGACTTGCCCTTGACGCTCATGGCGGTACACGCCCACCCCGACGATGAGGCCACCGGAACAGGAGGTGTCCTCGCGCGGTACGCGGCGGAGGGCATTCGCACGGTCCTCGTGACGTGCACCGACGGCGGTTGCGGTGACGGACCGGGGGGTGTCAAGCCGGGCGATCCCGGACACGATCCGGCGGCCGTCGCCTTGATGCGGCGTCAGGAACTCGAGGCGAGCTGCGAAATCCTGAAGGTCAGTCATCTGGAGACGCTGGACTACGCCGACTCCGGGATGATGGGCTGGCCGGCCAATGACGCCCCAGGCTCCTTCTGGCAGACACCCGTGGTGGAGTCCGCTGCCCGACTCGCGGAACTCCTGAGGCGCTACGAGCCCGATGTGGTCGTCACCTACGACGAGAACGGCTTCTATGGCCACCCCGACCACATCCAGGCCAACCGCATCACGATGGCGGCGCTGGCGATGACCGGGCTGACACCAAAGGTGTACTGGACGACGGCGCCCCGCTCGATGATGCAGCGGTTCGGGGAGGTCATGCGCGAGTTCGGGGCGGACTGGCAGGAGCCGGATCCCGCTGAGGCCGCCGCGATGGCCGAGATCGGACTCCCCGACGAGGAGATCACCACCTGGGTGGACACCACCGCGTTCGGCGGCCAGAAGTTCGATGCGCTGGCCGCGCACGCCAGCCAGGGCGAGAACATCTTCTTCCTCGCGATGGGCCAGGAGAGGTTCACCGAGTTGATGGGCGTCGAGACCTTCGTACGTGTCCAGGACACCACCGGCGCGGCCGTGCCCGAGAACGACCTGTTCGCCGGACTGCGCTGATCCGCCCGCCCCCTTGATCATCAGTGGCCCTGCTCGGTCGCGTGGCGGTTACGAGGACGCCGGTCCCCCCCGCTCACCCGGGCAGGGCCGTTGAGCGGGAACGTTCGACACCGCGGGTGTGTGCTTCGGCGTCATCGTCCCGCCCCCGACTCGTGTCGCTGTTGTGGTGGTGTTTCGGTCGCCGCCGGGGGACCGGCGCCCTCGACGATCGCCCGGAGCGCCGCGACGTGCCCCTCGAAGGCGGTGCGGCCGCGGGCCGTCAGCCGTACCCTGGTGCGCCGCTTGCGGCCGCCGCCCACCTTGTGGAGCTCCAGATATCCGGCCTCCTCCAGGGTGTGCAGCTGCTTGGAGAGCGCGGAGTCGCTGAGCGAGAGGCTGTCGCGGACGAACGCGAAGTCCGCCCATTCCGTTGCGGCGAGCAGCGCGACCACCGACAGCCGGGTGGCGGGATGGATCAGCTCGTCGAAGCCGGCGGGAATGCTCATCGGCCCGCGCCTGCCGGCCGTGCGGTGCGGCTCCGCGCCGACCCGGCCGCCCAGCGGTTCGTCGGCGCGACGAACAGCACGAACACCCCGGCCGAGATGGTGGCCTGGATCAGACTGGCGGACATCGGCTCCAGCGAATCGACCAGACGGCCGGACAGCAGGGCCGTCCCGCCGGTCACCACCGCCCCCGCGGCGAAGGTGCCCAACATCCGCCGGGTGCACCGGGTGTGGTGCAGGCGCACCCGGCCGCGGCGGTTGTGGAGCAGGGCCAGCACGCTCATCAGCGCGATGTACGCGGCGAGGACCAGCCATACGCCCCACCCGGGCAGGTCCAGGCCCAGACCGGCCAGGAAGAGCCACATGAGCGCGGCCGTGGCCCAGGTGGTGCCCGAGCCGCCCGCAGCGGACCGCTCGACCTCGTCGTACACCCGCTCCTGCGGCACTCGGATGCGCTGTAGATCGCTCCATGCCTGTTCGGCATCTACCGGCGTGCTCATGACCCGTGCCCTCCTGCCCTCACTTTACTTTCCCAGGAGGAAAGTTATCCTTGGCTTTCCTCGCAGGCAAGTCGGTGGTCGGTCGGTGCCGGCACCGGTGGAAACGGGAAGAGGGCTCATGCAGAAGGACCTGCTCATCGTCGAAGACCTGATGCTGCTGATGTTCGACGACTCGTCGGGGGCGATCGCGGGGGCCGGCACCCTGTACTACACCCTGGGCGGCGCGGTGCTGGTCGAGCTCGCCCAAGCCGGCCGCGTCAGGCTCGACGAGCAGGACAAGGGGCTGAACGGGCTGCGGGTGCACGCCGTTGCCGGTGAGCCGCTGCCCGACCCCCTGCTCCAGGCCGCCAACGAGAAGGTCGCCGAGCGAGCGCGGGGCGTACAGACCCTCCTCATCCAGATCGGCACCGGGCTTCGCGAGACCGTGCTGGACCGGCTCGTCGAGCGGGGTTTACTGCGCCGGGAGAGCAAGAGGACGCTGGGCGTGTTCCGGACGACGGCCACGCGGGCCGCGGACACCCGGCACAAGGAGGCCCTCGTCGAGCGGGTGCGCGCGGCGCTGGTGGACGGCGCGGAGCCCGATACCCGTACGGCGGCGGTGATCGGACTGCTCTCCGCGAGCGGCACGCTGCCGAGCCTGCACCGCGTCATCCCCTGGTCGGGCGCGGTCCACAAGCGCGCGAAGCGGCTGGAACAGGCCAGCTGGGGCGCCGAAGCGGTGAACACCGGGGTGATACGGACCCTCGCGGCGACCACCGCGGGAGCTGTGGTGACCGCGGCCGCCGTCACCAACTGAGCAGGTCTGAGACGTTGGTTGCACTCCTGAGAGGGCCTGTGCCCAGTAAGCGGCGATCACTTACCGTTCGCGTTATGCGGACTCCTTCGCTCCCGGCCGATCCGCTCGTCGGCAGACACGAGTTACAGCAACGCGTCGACGAACTGACCCGCGCTGCGCTTACGGGACAGGGCGGCGCGCTGGTGCTGGAGGGCGAGGCGGGCATCGGCAAGAGTGCCCTGCTGGACCACGCCCACAACGCGGCGCCCGGGTTCCGGGCGGTCCGGGCGTCCGGGTCGGAGTTCGAGCAGGAACTGCCGTACTCCGCGCTGCACCAACTGTGTGTGCCGATGCTGAAGCACCTCACCGAGCTGCCCGGCCGGCATCGTGACGCCCTTCAGGTGGCCTTCGGGTTGGCCGAGGGCACACCCGACCCGTTCCGCATCGGTCTGGCGGCCCTGGGACTGGTAACGGCGGCGGCCCGGGAGCGGCCCCTGCTGTGCTTGATCGATGACGCGCAGTGGGTTGACAGCGCGTCCGCGAGGGCGATGGTCTTCCTCGCTCGCCGGGTCGCCGCCGACCCGGTGGCGATGATCTTCGCAGCGCGGTCAACGGACACGGCGACCGGACTCGGCGAGCTGCCGAAGCTGGCCGTCCGTGGTCTGAGTGACGAGGACGCCAAGGTTCTGCTGGCGAAGCGAAGCCCGTTCCCCCTCGATGACCAGGTCCGGGAGCGGCTCGTCGCCGAGGCCCAGGGGAACCCGCTGGCGCTGCTGGAGCTGGACCGTGCCGGTGGCTTCGTCCCGCCTGACATGTCCTCGGTGCCGACCCGGATCGAGTACGGCTTCCGAGCCAGGCTGGCCGGTCTGTCCGCCGAGGCCAGGCTTCTGCTGACCGTGGCGAGCGCCGACCCGACCGGTGACCCCGGCCTGCTCTGGCCGGCCGCGCGTCAACTGAACCTCGATGTGACACCGGCCGGCGCGGAGGCGGACGCGACGGGACTGGTCGAGTTCGGTACCCGCATCCGCTTCTGCCACCCGTTGGCGCGTTCGGCGGTCTACCGAGCCGCCGACGCCGGCCAACGCCGCACGGTGCACGCCGCTCTGGCGTCCGTTACCGACCCGGTCATGGCGCCGGACCGCCGGGCCTGGCACCGCGCCCAAGCCAGCCCTGGCCCCGACGACGACGTCGCCGACGAGTTGGAGCGGTGCGCGACGCGTGCCCAGGCGCGCGGGGGCGTGGCGGCCGCGGCGGCCTTCCTCGAGCGCTCGGTGGCGCTGTCGCTGGATCCCGCACGCCGGATCGGACGAACTCTGCACGCCGCCCAGGCCGGCTTCGACGCGGGGGCGCCCGGCAAGGCGGCCAACCTGCTCGCGACCCTGGAGACCACCACACTGGACGAGTTCCAGCAGGCGGACGTCGGCCTGCTCCAGGGCCGCATCGCCTTCACCCGGCACGGCGACGGCTCCGGACCGATGCTGATGGTGCGCGCCGCTGGGCGGCTGGCGAGTCTGGATCCGGACCGGGCACGTGACTGTTTCCTCGACGCCGTCGAGATGAGCCTGTCCGTCGGCCGCGGTGGTGTCGTCATCGACCGGGTTCTCACCGCGGCCCGGTCCACGGCGCCGCCACCGGGCTCGCCGGACGCCCTTGACGCCTTGATGGTGCTCGCCACCGACGGGTACGAAGCCGCGGTTCCGCTGCTTCGCCACGCCCTCTACGACATCGGCGACGCGTTCTGGACGCGGCGTCCCGCGCTCGCCACGATGATCGCGATCGAGCTGTGGGACCCGGACACCCATGCCGCCATCGCCGCATGGCTGGTGAAGGCGGGCCGGGCTTCGGGCTCGCCGCTGCTGCTCAGGCTCGGCCTCGCGCAGAAGGCGGTCGACGCCACCCTGATCGGTGACATCGGGCAGGCGATCGCGGCCACCGCGGAGGAGGCAGCGATCGCCGACGCGACCGGCGCACCCCCGCTGCTCCATCACCGGCTGCATCTCGCCGCGCTGCGCGGCCGCCGCGACGAGGTTCTCCAGCTGCGCGAGGCAGCCGCCGCGGCACCGGTCGCCGGAGGTCCGGGACAGGTCACGAACCTGCACTGGACAACAGCCATGCTCAACAACGGGCTGGCCGACTACCCGGCCGCGCTGGCCGCGGCTCGCAAGGCCACCGAGCACGGTGATCTGTTCCTCACCGGAGCGGCCCTGCCGGAACTGGTCGAGGCCGCGGTCCGTTGCGGCGACCACATCACCGCGGCGCAGGCAGTGGACTCCCTCACCGAGCGCACACAGGCCGGCGGAACCGTCGCCGGCCGGGGAATCGCGGCCTACTCACGAGGACTTGTGACCGGCGTCGAGGATCACTACCGGGAAGCAATCGACCTGCTCACCGAGGGCCCGCTGCTTCCCTACCTGGCCCGGGCGCACCTCCTGTACGGCGAATGGCTGCGGCGCGAAGGCCGTCGGCGTGACTGCCGCGAGCACCTGCGCACCGCCCACGAACTGCTGTCCAGGGCGGGGGCGGATGCCTTTGCCCGGCGGGCCGCCGGCGAGCTGCGCGCCACCGGCGAGAAGGTCCAGGCCCGGTCCGGGCAGACGTACGAGAAGCTGACCATGCAGGAGGTTGCCGTCGCCCGCCTGGTGGCCTCGGGCGCCACCTCGAACGAGGTCGCCGTCCAGCTCTACATCAGCAAACGCACCGTTGACGCTCACCTGCGCAACATCTTCCGCAAGCTCGGCATCAACTCACGCAGGCAGCTCAAAGATCACCCCGACCTCGTCATCAAGGACAGGCCCGACAGCCGGTGAGAGGGGATCGTGCACGTGCCTACGTGCCGGCGCCGTCGAATAGGCAACTCGTGCCGATGTGACGGGACACCAGGCCAGTTCATAGTCGGCTCAGGTGCGGCGCTCCTGCTCTGCACCGTGTCGGCGGCATACGTTTCGCCACCTATGAATTCGCCACCTGTGAAAGGGAGCACGATGATCTACCACAGCATCCGGCTGAAGGCCAGGGCGGGCGTGACGCAGGAGCAGATTGAAGAGGCGCTGGAGAGCATGCGCAACCAGGGCCGGGTCATCCCGGCGGTGAAGTCGTTCGTCGTCGGCCGCGACTTCGGAGGCGAATTCGACTGTGGCGCCGTGTTCGTCATCGAGGACCTCGACAGCTACTGGGAGTATCTGACGCATCCGGCGCACGCGCACACCGACCGGGTCGGTATGCCGCTGGTCGAGAAGTATGACTCGTACGACATCACCGACGATGACGACCCGCAGATGGGCGCGAAGATCGCCGAACTGCACCGGCGACGGTACGAAAGCGACCCCGAGCTGGCCGCGCTGCTGAGCAAGCTGCCTTAGTCCCCGGGACCCGCCTTTCGGCCCGCAGGCACCCCCAGCCGCAGGTGTTGTCGGATGTCACGGCTGTCCCTACGGATGGGGGGTGCGACGGACCCTCCCTGAACCTCGCCCACGGCCTTAGCGTCGAGTTATGAACGATGAACAATTGATCGCGGACCTGCACAGCCGCTGGGTGTTCGGTTGGGAGCGCAATGAGGGGGACGCGCCATTCGACTTCCGGCGCACCTTCGGCGAGTTCTACGACTTCAGCTCTCCGGACGTCCGGCTCTACGACGACTTCGACCCCGAGCAGCGTGTGGCGACGACAGCTGCCGGGTACGGCTCGATTTGGGAGCCCAACTTTCACAAGATGGTTTCCGCGCATCATGCCGTCGACGACGGCCCGCACGTCATCGCCGGCCACGATCTGGCCGCGTCCACCCTGACATTCGTAGCGCGGATCACGATGCCCGACGTCACCACGGACATTCGCACCACGACCTCGCTGGTCTGGCGACGAACGCCGGACGGCTGGCGGATTGTCCGCGAACACAACTCGACCAAGGTTCTGCCCGCGGGGGAGCCCGTAAACGGTTCCGCAAAGGAGAGTTCACATGCTGCACCAAAGCATTTCCCTGGTCGGGTCGGTGGAAAACGGGGAATTGGCGAGAATGGTTCGCGCCGCGCCGGCTGAACGGCAGAAAAAGATTCCCGTGGTGGTCCACGCGCCGGATCCGATCCTACGGGAAGGCGCGATCAGCCAGCTCCGGCGGCACCCGGAGGTCGACCTCGTCGACGAGGCCACCCCTCATGACGACGGCGTGGCCCTGCTCCTCGCCGAATCACTCGACCAGGCATTGCTGTCCCGATTACGCAGACTGGTCCGCAGCGAGGGCCTGCGCTCCGTCCTGGTGATCAGCCTGATCCGTGAGGCCGAGTTGCTGGACGTCATCGAAAGCGGTGTCGGCGCCATCGTCTGGCGGCACGAGGCCACCAGCAGCCGACTGCTGCGGGCGGTGACCGCGGCCTTCCACGGCGACGGCGACCTGCCCTCCGATCTGCTGGGCCGGCTGATGAACCAGGTCAGCATGTTACGTCCGGGAGCGGTGGCCAACCCCGCGGCCCAGACCAGTCATCTCACCCCGCGCGAGATCAACGTCCTGCGGCTGGTCTCGGAAGGAATGGACACCAATGAGATCGCCGAGAAGCTGTCCTATTCGGAACGAACCATCAAGAACATCATGCAAGGACTCACCACACGGCTGAATCTGCGCAATCGCGCGCATGCCGTGGCGTACGCACTGCGTGAGGGGTACATCTCGTGATTCACGAAGTCGACGGGCTGTTGCGGAAACTGCTTCAAGGCGGCGCGCTGACCGGAAGCGACATCGACATCGTCTTCGACGCCCCGACCGGCGAATGGGCCGCCCGGCGCAATGCGCCGGTATTGGACTGCTATCTGTACGACATACGCGAGGACGTCAAGCGTCGCGAACGCGGCATGGCCCCCGTCCGCGACGAGCGGGGCATCACCGTGAGCCGGCGCCGCGCCCCGCGCTGGTTCCGGCTGTCGTACCTGCTCACCGCCTGGGCCAAACGGCCCGAGGACGAGCACAGGCTGCTGTCGGCCGCGCTGGCCACCCTGATGCCCCAGGAGGTGCTGCCGCCGAGCGGCCTTCCGGAACCCCTCGCCGGGCTCGGCCTGAGCGTGCCGCTCACGGTCGCCGGGGTGCAGGCCGAGTCCCGTTCGCTGGCCGAGATCTGGTCCGCGCTCGGCGGCATGCTCAAACCGTCGATCGACCTCGTGATCACCGTGCCGTTCCCGTCCTACCCCGACTACGACGCCGGACCGCCCGTCACCGAAGGCGCTCTGGTACGCGTCCGCGAACTGGACGGCCCTCTGGAGGATGACGGCCGGACACACCAGCCGCGCCACCTCACCCGGGTGGCCGAGGGAGCACGCCTCCGGTGACCGACAGCCCGACGCCCGCGTCCGATGTCCCCTCACCCCGCCGCCGCGCCGGCGACCCGGCGAGCGCGGTGGTCGCCCGGCTCGCCGTGCTGCGGACGCGGATCACCGCCCTCGTCGAACGGCGCAGAGCCGGCGACCCCACCGCGGCCGACCCGCTGCGCGGCCTCTACCTGTCCGATGAGGCCATACGCCACCATCTGCGACGGCCCGGCGACGGCGACCCGCCGCCCCTGGCGGACGACGGGAGCCCGGAGCCCACCGAAGGGCCCTCGCCGGCCGGTGAGCCACCGCGGGCAGACGACCGCCTGCCCCGGCTCGCCCAGCGCCTGGGCCTGACCGAGCTGGACACCGCCGCCCTCCTCATCGCGCTCGCCCCCGACCTCGACCGCGGATTCGAGCCGCTCTACGGCTACCTCAACGACGACGTCAGCCGCCGGCGGGCCACCATCGGGCTGGTGCTCGACGTCTGCGGGCTGCCCGCGACGCATGCCGCCGCCCGTGACCGGTTCCACCCCACGGCGCCCCTGTCCGCGCTCGGCCTGCTGATTGTCGAGGAGCCCGAACGGCCCTTCCTCAGCCGCTCGTTGCGCGTTCCGGACCGGTTGGCCGCCCATCTGCTGGGCGACGAGGCGCCGGACGCCGCGCTCGACGGACACCTCCGCCCGCTGCCGGCCTCGCCCGCCGGGGCGGACGCGGGCGACGGCGGTCCACTGGCCCACCGGCTCGCCGAGCACCTCGACGCCGCGCCCCTCACCGTCTACCTGCGCGAACACCGGGAGGGCGAGGGCCTGCTGTGCGCGGCCACCGCCCTGCGGGCCGCCGGATACGGTGCGCTGCACTACACCCCCGTCCCCGTGGGGCACACGGACGGACACGAGCCGGGCGGCGAGGGCGGCGCCGGGCACGGCGACCATGCCGCCCACGCCGCTGAGCGTCATGGCGCCGCTCCTCACGGCCCGGTGCGGGAACTGCTGCGCGAGGCGCGGCTGCGCGGCTGCGGGATCGTCGTCTCCGAACTGCCGGGACGGCCCGGACCCTTGATCCGGGCGCTGTCCGTACGCGACGTACCGGTGCTGTTCACCGGAGCGCGGCCCTACGATCCGCAGTGGTCCGACCGTGACCCGCTGGTGCTGGACGTCGAACGGCTGCCCTCGGGCGGGGTGGAGGTGTGGTCGGCCGCGCTCGGCATCGACCCGGCGGACGACCCCGGGTTCGATCTGGCGGCGACCGTCGCCCCGTACCGTGTCGGCGGTGAGCGGATCCACCGGGCCGCGCGGTCCGCGCTCGCGCTGGCGGCGTTGGAGGGCACCCCCCTGGCCGCCGTCCATCTGAAGCGCGCGGCGCGTCAGCTCTCCGCCTCCGGGCTGGAGCAACACGCCCGCCGGATCCGGCCGGCCGTCGGCTGGGACGACCTGGTGCTGCCCGACGAGCCGCTCGACCAGCTCCGCGAGCTGGCCCGGCGCGCCCGCCACCGCGACCGGGTGCTCGGGGAGTGGCGGCTGAGCGCGGGCGGCGGGCGGGGACACGGCGTCCTGGCACTGTTCGCCGGGGAGTCCGGCACCGGCAAGACCCTCTCCGCCGAGGTGGTCGCCGCCGATCTGGGACTGGACCTGTACGTGGTGCAGCTCTCCTCGATCGTCGACAAGTACGTCGGGGAGACCGAGAAGAACCTGGAGCGCATCTTCACCGAGGCCGACCGCACCGATGCCGTGCTCCTCTTCGACGAGGCCGACGCGGTCTTCGGCAAGCGCTCCGAGGTCAAGGACTCCCACGACCGCTACGCCAACATGGAGAGCGCGTATCTGCTCCAGCGGCTGGAGGCGTTCGACGGCATCGCCCTGCTCACCACCAATCTGCGGGCCAACATCGACGATGCCTTCACCCGCCGGCTCGACCTGGTGGTGGACTTCCCCTTCCCCGACGCCGGGCAGCGGCTGGCCCTGTGGCGGCGGATCCTGGTCCATGTGCCGTGCGAGGAGGGCATCGACCCGGGCCCGTGCGCCCGCGAGTTCGAGCTGGCGGGCGGCTCCATCCGCAGCGCGGTGGTGACCGCCGCCTACGCGGCGGCCGACCGCGGCGAGCCGGTCACCGGCGCCGATCTGCTGGCCGGTGCCCGGCGGGAGTACCGGAAGGCGGGCCGCCTGGTGCTGGACGAGGTGTCCTGGTGAGCGGCGGCCCGCACCAGGCGGACTCGCTCAGTTCCCCTCGTTCTCGGGCTTGACGATGAACCACCTCTGATCGTCGTCATCAGAGCAGTCGAAGAGGGTGAGCTTGGCTCCGTCCGCCCGGTCCGTTCCCCGGGAGGCGTAGCCGGAGACGTCCAGGCAGAGCTGGTTGCTGGCGTAGTTGTGGATCCAGTAGAGGCCGCCTGTGTTCGGCCGCTCCTCCACCCACCAGAGCTGGTTGTCGTCGATCTTGCGGTTGCAGGGCGCCTCCTGCACGACCGTTGTGGCGGGTGCCGGGTCCGGTCCCGGCAGGTCCATGCAGTAGCCGTCCATGGTGTTGCGGATCTGGAGGAGGTCGGCGTTGCCAGGCCCCTTCCCCTTGAACACCGTTTCGAGGTTCCACCGCTGCCGCGGCTTGGCCTCGTCGCAGGGGAACTGGGCGGTCTTCCCGCCCAGCTCGCCCCTCGGCTCGACCGGGGCGGCGCACTTCTGCGTCGTCCCGTTCCGGAGCAGGACGCGGGTGAACGTGTCGTCCGGCTCCCGCTCCTGCTCCTTCTCCGGTTTGGGCTCGCCGCCGCCACCGGCGCCGTTCCCGTCGCCGCCTGCTGGCTGACTCGGCTCGGGCTCCGGGCTCGGCGTGGGCAGCGAAGGACTGGAGGCCGATGGCCCCGGGGTCGGCAGCGCGGAGGAGTTGACCTGCTCGGTCCGGGGCTGGGCCCGGGTGTTCACCTGCGGCTTCTTCGCGAACCAGATGCTGACGAACGCGATGGTCAGCGCGATCAGAACGCTCAGGAACATCCCCAGCCACCGCGGCATCAGCCCCGGCTGCTCGTAGGTGCCCCGCACCGGCAGCGGTTCGGCGCCGGATCGCTGTACGGAGAGCGTGAAAGGCCGGGCCTCTTTGGGGCCCGCCCAGATGATCCCGCGCGGTTTGAGGGTGGTCTTGATGAAGGCGGCCCGGCCGGGCTCGATCTGGACGTTGGCCGGGTGGATGTCGTACGCGATCTGGTCGCCGTTGTCGCTGCCGCTGACGGAGGCGGTGAGCTTGACGTTGCCGAGATTGTCGACCGCGAGCTTCGGCCGCCCCCGGAACCTGCCCTTCACCGTCTGCGGCACGAGCTCGGCGCGCACCTCGCTGAACGGAGTGACGGTGACGTTCCCCTCGGGGACGGTGGTGGCCTCGGGGTGCTCGGCCGGGAGGATCTGCACCCCGTACGGATTCGGCCCGGCCGTCGCCTCCGGGGTCCGGGGCGGGGCGAAGGTCAGCTCCACCGTCCCGGTCGTGCCCGGGTAGAGCCGGAGCGTCTGCGGCTCCACGGTCGTCCAGGGGGACAGGGCGCCGACCGGTACGAAGCGGTACTCGTCGACGACGTCGCCGGTGTTGCGCAACCGCAGCCGCACGGTGGCCGAGCCACCGGGGTTCACGGTGGTCGAGGCAGGTTCGAGGGAGGTCCAAAGGCTCACCGTACGGACGCTATGGCGGGCGGCCGCCCGCCGTCCCAGGCCTGGGGGCAGGGTCCGTTGCCTGGAAGGTGTGGCGCCGTGCCCCGACGGGCGGCCGGTGGCCCTCGGGGCCGGGTGGTTGCCCCCGAGAACGGGGAGGGCTGCCCCGGGGCATCTACTGAACACGCGGACGCGTGGCGTATCGAGAGAGGACGTATCGGAGCAAGGAGAGGCGAGGCGATGCACGAGCGACAGACGCCGGAGAACGAGCGGTCCCCAGGCCGTTCCAGGCCCTGGATCCGCCCCGCGGCGGCCCACACCACCACAGGGCCAACGGCACACCTTGCGTTCCGCGATCCGGTGACCCCGGGGCAGATGGGCACCCTCCAGAGCCTGGCGGGCAACGCCGCCGTCGTCCAGAGACTGGCACAGGACCAGGAGCAGGACCGGCACGAGCACGACGGGGCCTGCGGACACACGCCCTCTGTGCAGCGCTCGACCGTGCTCGACGTGCTGGCCATGCCGGGGCAGCCCTTCGACGGCCCGCTGCGCACGGAGATGGAGGCCCGCTTCGACCGGCCCCTGTCCCATCTGCGGGTGCACACCGACGTCGTTGCGCAGCGCTCGGCGGAGGAGATCAACGCCGAGGCGTACACCTCCGGTCACCACATGGTCTTCAAGCCGCAGAGCCTGCGGAACAAGCGTGTCGTCGCCCACGAGATCGCGCACACCTTCGACCAGGAGGAGGGGGAGGTCCCCGGCACGGACCAGGGCGACGGGACACGGATGTCGAGCCCGGGCGACGCCGGCGAGAAGGCCGCCGACGCCAAGGCGGACGAGGTCATGAGCAGGCCGGTCCCGGCCGGTGCCGCAGCGGCTTTCACGCCCACGTGGACGGGGACGGGGACGGCGGCCCACGCGGGAACGGCGACGCCGACCGGAGACGTCGCTGTCCAGCGATGGCCCGGGGCCAGGCAGTCCACCCGCGACGCGCGGCGGCGTCCGGTGGACAGGCGCGGTCGTACCCGGGAGGCGGAGCGCCAGCGCAATCACGATGGCACGGAAGACCTGCTCACCGCGGCCGAGAACTTCATACCCAGCAGGAGAAGGATCAACGGCACGCGGTTGTGGGATGGAGACCGGGTGCCTTTTGCCCCGGGCGTCAGGGAGCAGATTCTCGCCAGCGATGAAACAAAGAAGAGGCTGAACAGCAGGGGTGAGTTGACCTACCGCTGCCGGGGGCGATGCAAGGAGTACAAGACCGCCGACAAAATGGACATCGATCACGTCGAGGGGATCATCGCCTACATCGTCCGGGCGGCGAACTTCACGTACTTCCAGGTGGACCTGGGGCTGTACCAGGAGAGTTTCGCGGGGATCTACCGCGACCTATGGGCGATTACCCAAGACGACGCCATAGCGGCGGCGAGCCAAGCGACGAACCTCAGGGCGAAGTGCGCACGCTGCAACCGGAGAGACGGGCAGGACAGCGAGTCCCGCGACATGGACAGGAGCATGCAGGAGTGGGGCGAGCCCTACTACGCGCAGGCCAACGAGCAGACGGCCGCTCCGGGCGGCACCAGCTCGTACGGCGGTGGCGATTACGGCGACGGCGGGGGAAGTAGCGGTTACGGCGGTGGCGGTGCCGGTTACGTGGGCGCGGACATCTACACGGTCACCAGAGAGCCGAACTTCTAGGCAGAGCGAGGCCCGGAGCCTGGCCGCCGCTATACCTTCGTGCACCGGCTCTGCACCGGGCCAGGTACCCAGGGACCTGGGCGGGGGTGCGGCGTCCCGTCAAGAGTGAGGGTGGCACGGTTTCCCCACCCTCCGAGGAGCACAGCGCATGCCGTCGTATCTGTCGCCCGGCGTCTACGTCGAGGAGGTCGCCAGCGGCTCCCGACCGATCGAGGGGGTGGGCACCTCGGTGGCCGCCTTCGTCGGGCTCGCCCCCCGCGGACCGCTGAACACCCCGACGCCGGTGACCAACTGGTCCGAGTACGTCGCGTCCTTCGGCGAGTTCAGCGACGGGCTCTACCTCGCACACGCCGTCTACGGCTTCTTCAACAACGGCGGCTCCGCCGCCTACGTCGTGCGGGTCGGTGGCACAGCCGAAGGGGAGGCCGGGGCCGCCGGTGGACCGGCCGCGGTGGTGGGGGGTGCCGGTGGACCGGCCGAGCTGCCCCCGGGCGCCCCCGCCGAGCTGGGCACGTTCACCGTCCGGGCCCTCACACCCGGCGGCGCGCTCAGCGTCGAGGTGGCGGACGCGGAGGGGGAGGGCCCGGCCGAGCGGTTCAAGCTGATCGTCAAGGACGAGGGCAAGGTCGCCGAGTCCTTCGACGTGACGGCCAAGAAGGGCAACCGCTCCTACGTCGTCACGCAGGTCAAGGAGCGCTCCAGGCTCATCACGGTCCAGGAGGCGGCCCCCGCCGCGCAACTCGCGCGGCCGGAGAACCAGACGGTGGCCCTGGCCCGTCCCGCCGCCCCCGCCCCGGCCGGCGCTCCGGCCGAGGCGGGTGAGGGTCACCCCGGCCCCGCCCAGTACCTCGGCGACTCCGCCGACCGCACGGGCTTCGGCGGCCTGGAGGCGGTGGACGAGATCTCCATGGTGGCCGTCCCCGACCTGATGGCGGCCTACCAGCGCGGCGCGATCGACCTGGAGTCGGTCAAGGCGGTGCAGCTCGGACTGATCGCGCACTGCGAGCTGATGGGCGACCGCGTTGCCGTCATCGACCCGCCGCCCGGCCTCAACGCCCGTGACATCCGGGTCTGGCGGCAGGAGACCGCGGGCTACGACTCCAAGTACGCGGCCCTCTACTACCCCTGGATCAAGGTCTTCGACCCGGCCACCGGCCAGTCGGGCCTGGTCCCCCCGAGCGGTCACATCGCGGGCATCTGGGCGCGCAACGACTTCGAGCGCGGCGTGCACAAGGCCCCGGCCAACGAGGTCGTGCGCGGCGCCATCGACCTGGAGACCCAGGTCACCCGCGGGGAGCAGGACCTGCTCAACCCGATCGGCGTCAACTGCATCCGCGCCTTCCCCGGCCGCGGCATCCGCGTCTGGGGCGCGCGCACCGTCTCCTCGGACCCGGCCTGGCGCTACATCAACATCCGCCGGTACTTCAACTACCTGGAGGAGTCGATCCTGATCGGAACCCAGTGGGTGGTCTTCGAGCCCAACGACCACCACCTGTGGGCCCGTATCCGGCGCAACGTCTCCGCCTTCCTGGTCAACGAGTGGCGCGGCGGCGCCCTCTTCGGCTCCTCTCCGGAGCAGGCCTTCTACGTCAAGTGCGACGAGGAGACCAACCCGCCGGAGTCGGTGGACCTGGGCCGGGTCGTCTGCGAGATCGGCATCGCGCCCGTCAAGCCCGCCGAGTTCGTGATCTTCCGGCTGGCCCAGTTCTCCGGCGGAAGCGGCGAACTGGAGGAGTAGAGCCGTACGTAGCCCGACCTCCGATCAGCAAACAAGTAGAAGGACAGACAGCGGCTCATGACCATGGCACCCGGCGATACCCTCACCTCACACAATTTCGGCCTGCAGATCGACGGCGTCATGGTCGAATACCTACAGAAGGTCGAAGTCCTGAGCTACCAGCAGGACGTCATCGAATACCAGCAGGTCTCGGCCACCGGCCAGCCCAAGGTCAGCAAGATGCCGGGCGTGCAGAAGGCGGGCGAGTGCACCGTCGTGCGCGGCATGACGCACTCCTCGGCGTTCACCGAATGGATCAAGGAGTCCATCGAAGGCCGCATGTCGACGGCCCGTAAGAACGCCACGATTCTCGTGATGGACCCCGAGAGCAACCCGGTCAAGCGGTACAACCTGCGCAACGCCTGGTGCTGCAAGATCGACGCCAGCTCGGTCGAGGCCGGCGCGGCCACGGCGCTCACGGAGACCGTGACCATCACCTACGAAGAGCTGGTCATCGAATAATGCGCCGCACCGCCCTCCGGCCCGCGACCGTGGCCACCGGTACCGACCCGGCCGCACCCCCGGCCCAGCAGCCCGCGGCAGCGGAGCACGTCGCCGAACCGCAGCGGCTGCGCACCGAGTTCGAGTTCGAGCTGCCGCGCGGATACGTCGACGAGTCCGGCACCGTGCACCGCACCGGGGCCATGCGGCTGGCCACCGCCCGGGACGAACTGGTGCCCCTGCGGGACGTCCGGGTCCAGGAGAACCAGGCCTACCTGTCGGTGGTGCTGCTCGGCCGGGTCATCACCCGCCTCGGCACGCTGCCGATGGTGCACGACGGGGTGGTGGAGAACATGTTCGCCTCCGACCTCGCCTTCCTCCAGGACTTCTACCGCCAGGTCAACGCCGAGGGCCACACCAGGGCCGGGGTGACCTGCCCGCACTGCGAGCACGCCTTCGAGGTGGAGCTCGGCGGGAGCCGCCTGGGGGAATCGTGACGTACGCGGCCGACCGTATCCACGAGGAGATCGCGTACATCGCCTACCACTTCCACTGGAGTCTGGAGGACCTCCTGGACCTCGAACACCGCGACCGGCGGCGCTACGCCCAGGAGATCGCCGCCCTCGTCACCCGCGCCACGGAGGGGTAGATGGGACTGCTCGACAGGCTGCGCGGCCGCCGCGCCCGCGCGGCCCGCGCCGAAACGCCCGCGACGGCCGCGACGACCGGGACGCCCGCGACGCCCGCGACGACCGGGACGGCCGCGACGACCGGGACGGCCGCGACGGCGGACGGCGCGGCCCAGGCGGTGGTGGAGCGCGGGGCGGCCGGCTGGGCCGGCCTGCCCCCGATCCGGCCGATCGCCGCCGCCCGGCCACCGCGCGGTGTCGCCGACCCCGGCTTCGGCGGCGCGCTCACCACCTGGCAGAACCCCTCCTTCGCCGGGACGCTGTCGCACGCTGTGCTCGACGGCGCACCGGGCGGCCTGGTCCGCGGCGCCCTCGTCACGTCGGGCAACCCGTCCCCGGCCCTCGGCGCGCCCGCGCTGACCCTGCCGGTGGCCCGGCGGGAGGAACCCGCGGGGCCCGCCGGTGCGGCGCCCGCGGCGCCGACGTCCGCCAGGGCGCTGGGGCCCCGGGTGCGGCCGGTGCAACGGAGCGCCGTACGTACCGCCCGCCCGAACACTCTGACCACGGCCCCGGCGGCCCGCGCCGTAGAGCGCCGCTCCCTGCCGACGGCCCCATCGGAGCTCCGGCCGCCCGCCCCCGCTCCGGCTGTCCCTGCTCCGCCGGCTCCTGCTCCGGCCGCCGCCGCTCCGGCCGTCTCTGCTCCGCCTGCTCCCGCTCCGGCCGTCCCTGCTCCGGCTGTCCCTGTTCCGGCCGCTCCCGCTCCGGCCGTCCCTGCTCCGGCTGTCCCTGCTCCGGCTGTCCCTGCTCCGGCTGTCCCTGTTCCGGCCGCTCCCGCCCCGGCCGTCCCTGCTCCGGCCGCCGCCGCTCCGGTCGTCGCTGCTCTGCCTGCTTCCGCTCCGGCCGCCGCCGCTCCGGCCGTCTCTGCTCTGGCCGCTCCCGCTCCGGCCGTCCCTGCTCCGTCGCCGACACCGGAGCCCGGTGTCGGCTCGGCCGAGCGGCAGCCGGGCGGCCCGGGCGCGCCGACGACCCGAACGCCCCCGTTCTCCGCCTCCCCTTCATCTGTCGTCCCGTCACCTGCCCCTCCGTCACAGCCCATGCACCGGCGCCCCTCGGCGGGGCATGGCGGAACCGGTCCGTCCGCCGGTCCGTCCGCCGGGTCGGCCCCGGGTCGGCGGCGTACGGGCCTGGGCACGCCCATGACCGGGAAGCCCCCGGCACCCATTGATCGGCGCGTCTCGTCCGCGCCGGGTACGCCGTCCGCCACCCCCTCCGGGCCCGGCCTCCGCACGGGCCTGGGCGCACCCCTGCCGTCGAGTCCGGTCCCCGCGACACCGGGCGCCGCGACACCGGCTCCCGCGACACCGGCACCCTCGGCAGGTCCGCAGGCGCGGACACCGTCGCCGGAGCCAGGACGGCACGACCCGTCCCCGCAGGCGTTCACACCACCCACCCCCGCCGAGGGGGCCACGCCGACCGCGACTGCCGCGCCGGTCGTACGGCCCGAGGCGAGGGTTCCGGTACTGGCGGCCCCTTCCCCCGCCCCCGCTGCGGACGCCGGTTCCGCATCGGCCGGGCCCCGGCGGGAGACCAGCCGTCCCAGGCTCCCCGCCTCGCTTCCCCTGGCGTCGGCGCGGGCCCTTACCTCCGCGCTGGCGACGGCGGCCCCGGCCGGGGCCACCCCCGTACAGCGCGCCAGTGCGCCAACGGCGGTGCCGCTGCGCCGCGTCGGCCGGAGGACCGCACCACAGCCGGGGGGTTCACCGGCCGGGCCGGTGACCCGGCGCTCGGCGGCAGCCCCCGTCCCCAGCGCCGCGACCACCGGTCGCGGTCCCCGGGCGGTCTCTCCGGTGCAGGCCATGCCCGCGCCGTCCGTGTCGGCGACGCCGCCGGGCACCGCGGCGACCGGCACCCGTATCCCCCAGGCGGCACCGTCACGGACACCTGGTCAGCCCCTTTCCGCCCCCCGAGCCGTCGCGCCGTCAGGCGCGGACGGCAATGCGAGCGTGGCCTCGTCGGTGCGCCGCGCGGCCGGACCGGCCGAGTTCCGTACGCCCATGCAACGCAAGGCCGTCTCGGCGCCGTCACCCTCGCCGCCCACGTCGGGTCGGGAGGGTACGGACGGCCCACCGGGTCAGCCCACAGCCGCACCGGCACCTGCGGAGGTCGGGCCCGCGGCGACGCCACCCCCCAGGCCCCCCGCCGCCGATGCCGTTCCTGTGCAGCGCAAGGCGGCCACGTCAGGAGCGGTGCGGTCCGCCGAGGCCGAACCGGCCCCACAGCCCCCACAGCCCCGACCGCGCGCCGGCGCGCCGATGCGCTCGCCGCAAACCCCTCCGCCCGTGCGGCGGGAAGACAGGGAGGGCGGCGCGAGCGCGGTTCCGCCGGGGCCGCGTGCTGCGGCCGGGCCGGTCGGGTCCCGTACGCCCGTGCAACGCGAGGCCGTCACGGTGCCGTCCCCCTCGCAGCCCGCGCCTGGCCGGACGGATACGGACAGCGGGCCCGCGGCGGCGCCACCCCCCAGGCCCTCCGCGGCCGATGCCGTTCCCGTGCAGCGCAGAGTGGCCACACCCCGCAACGGTCCCGCCGACGGGGGAGGAGGTTCATCCACGCCCGCAGCACCCCAGGGGCAGCCGGAGGCGCGCTCGGCGGCGGGTGTTGAGGGTGCGGCGTTTGGCGGGGTGACGATGCCGGTGGCCGCGCCGCCCCGGGCGCCGTCGTCCGCCGCGCCGCTCGTAGGGTCCGTGACGCAGCGGACGGCCGCGGCCCGTACGCCCGGCGTGGCACAGTCGCTCGCGCAGCCCGGCCACGCGCTCGCGCGGCGGGCCTCGGGCGGTGGTTCACGTGCCGCTCTGCCGGTGCAGCGCGTGGCGGCCCCTCCCCGCAGCCCGGCCCCGTCCCGCCCGCGGCCCCAGCCGCCCGCGCCCCGGCACGCTTCGCCCGCCGCACCCGTACGGCCGCGGCGGGCGGAACCCGCACCGCCCGTACCGCTGCCCGTGCAGCGGAGCGGCGCCACACCGGCCCGTACGACCGCCTCACCGCGCCCCCCGCTGCCCTTCCCGAGCACAACGCTGCCAACCCCGGCAGCCCAGCCCCCGCCGGCCCGGACCGTCCAGCGCACCCCCACCGCGTCCCAGAACCCACGGACGACGAGCACGAGGACCAGCACGCACACCACCAAAACAGAGGCAGGCGAACGCACCGACACCCGCAAGTCCGCCGCCTCCGAGCGCACGCCCACCGCCGGCTTCGACCCCCGGGCGCTGACGGACGGCCAGCTCGACGAGCTGGTCCACCGGCTGATCGGCCCGCTGACCCGGCTGCTGAGGACCGAGTTCCGCCTCGACCGCGAGCGTGTCGGCAGGCTCCGTGACCCACGCCGCTGACCACCGGACCGACGCTCAAGGCCGCAGCGCACCCAGACCGCACCACCCGTAGCAAGAAAGAAGGCCGACCCCGATGCCCAGTGATCTCGACCCGGGATCCACGATCTTCTTCACCCTCACCATCGACGGCGAGAGCCTGGGGTACTTCAACAGCTGCGAGGGCCTGTCGTCCGCGGTGGAGATCGAGCAGCACCAAGAAGGCGGCAACAACGGCTTCGTCTGGCAACTGCCGTCCCGCGTGACGTTCTCCAGCATCCGGCTGGCCCGGCCCCTCACCCCGGACACGGCGAAGGTCGCGGCCTGGATCTCGTCCGTCACCACGGGCGTCACCCGCCCCACCGGCCAGATCGCCGCGCTGCGCGCGGACGGTTCGCTGGTCGCCCAGTGGGGGCTGATAGACGTGCTGCCGGTGAGCTGGCAGGGGCCCTCACTCAACCCGGAGAGCCCGGCGGTGGCCACCGAGGTGCTGGAGATCACCCACCACGGCTTCACGGATGCGGGGGCGGCGTAGATGGCCGGGCACGGAGGCAGGGGTGGCGGAAGGGGCGGCGCGAAAGGGGGATCCAAGGGCGGCGCCGGCAAAAGCCTGGTGCGCGCCTCGCTGGCGATCCACCAGCCCCCCGTCGGGGAGAGCACCACCCCCGGCGCGCTGATCAAGAACTTCACCTTCGACTTCAACCCGTCCCAGCTCACCATGAGCCGTCGCACGACCTGGAAGGCCACCCCGAGCGCGGCCGTCCGTGACGGCTCGGAGCCGGAGTTCATGGGCCCCGAGCCCCGACGGCTCGGCATTGACGTGTTCCTGGACTCCTCCGACGAGCCGGACGGCAACAGCGTGCTGAAGAAGGTCGAGGCGCTTTTCTCCTGTTGCGAGGTGACCGCGGCGAGCCTCGCCGCCAAGCAGCCGTCGACGCCGTGGGTGGTGTTCCAGTGGGGTTCGTTCTCCACCGCACGCTTCACGGCCTACGTCGAGTCCGTGGACGCGACGTACACCCTCTTCTCCACCACCGGGGTGCCGATCCGGGCCACCTGCCAGGTCCGGTTGCATGAGATACCGAGCACGACCGAGAGACAGAACCCCACGTCGGGTGCGCTCACCGCGCGCCGCGTCCACCGGCTGGTGGCGGGCGACTCGCTTCAGTCGCTGGCCTGGCGGGAGTACGGGGACGCCACCGTCTGGCGGGTGATCGCCGAGACCAACGGCATCGACGACCCGTCGCGGCTCGAGCCCGGCACGGAACTCATCCTGCCCGCGGTCGAGGAGGTGACCGCCTGATGACGAAGATCGCGTACTCGAGCGTCATCCACGTGAAACTGAACGACACCGTCCTGACCCCGAAAGTCGCGAGCCGACTGACCGAGGCATGGGTGGACTTCGGGGCGGGGGTGCCCGGTGCCTTCCAGCTCACCTTCCGCGATCAGCGGCGGAAGGTGTTGCAGCAGGCGCGCGTCACCATCGGCAGCGAGGTCGTGCTGGCGCCCGTGGCGGACGGCCAGGGGGCGCAGGATCCGCTGTTCACCGGCGAGGTCACCGGGCTGGAGACGGATTACGACGGCACCGGCACGTTCACCGTCGTACGGGGCTACGACCTCGGCCACCGCATGGTGCGCCAGCGCCGTGTGGCCGGATACCTGGGCCTGTCCGCCGGCGACATCGTCAGGAAGCTGATTAAGAAGAGCGGGATCCGGGCGGGACGGATCGAATCCACCGGGTCCGCGTACGACCACGTCACCCAGGACAACGTCAGTGACTGGGACTTCCTGGCCCGCCTGGCGGACGAGAACAAGAAGGTGATGTACCTGGACTCCCGGGGGAAGTTCCAGTTCGTCAGCCGTGAGAGCGCCGCCGGGGCGCCTCCGCTGAGCATGGACGGTGACAGGAGCCCGTTCGTGCTCCAGGGCGGCCGGGACATCCTGCGCTGCCGGACCTCCGTCACCTCCGCCGACCAGGTTCCCCGGGCGCAGGCGCGCGGATGGAACGTGCAGGACAAGGCGCCCCTCACCGCCCAGGCGTCGACCAAGAGCAACCCCGCGCTCGCCATCGGCACCGGACCCGGCTCCGGCAAGACGAAGTTCAAACCGGTCAACCTGGTCGAGACGGCCATCCCGTACGACCAGGACGGACAGGTCGAGCGGGCGGCGGAGTCGCTGGCCGACGACGTGACATCGGCCTTCGCCGAACTGGAGGTCACCGTCCGCGGCAACCCCAAGCTGCGCCCCGACATCCCGGTGACGCTCAAGGACGTCGGCAAACCCTTCGAGGGCAAGTACACGATGACCGGTGTCCGCCACGTCTTCGAGCCGGGCAACCACTACCAGACCTGGGTGACCGTCAGCGGCCGCCAGTGGCGGTCGCTGTACGGCCTCGCCTCCGGCGGAACGGCGGCCGCGCCCCGGATGCCGTCCGTGGCCAACGCGATCGTCACCAACGTGAAGGACCCGCTGGAACAGGGCCGGGTGAAGCTGGAGTTCCCCTGGCTGGACGCCACCTACGAGAGCGACTGGACCCGCACCGTGCAGTTCGGCGGGGTGGACGGCGGCAGCATCCTCCCGCTGGACGTCAAAGACGAGGTGCTGGTGGCGTTCGACCGCGGCGCACTGGACCATCCGTACGTCATCGGCGGCCTCTACAGCGGCAAGGACAAGCCGGAGCCCGGCGACGTACCGCTGTACGACTCCCTCAAGGGCAAGGCGACCCGGCACACCGTCGCCGACCGGGAGAACAACCGCCTGGACCTGCTCAGCCAGCGGCTCGGCAGGCGTGGCGTGCGGCTGAGGACCGGCGACGACCGGCTCACCATCAACCTGGACCGCACCAAGACCGAGATCACCGTGGACAGCAAGGGCTCCGTCGTCATCAAGGGAACCCGGTCGGTGTCGGTCGAGGCCGGCACGGACCTCAGCCTCAGGTCGCACGGCACCATGAACCTGCGGGCCGGGGGAGCGATGACCTTCACGGCGGGCGGGGCCCTGTCCGCCACCGCGGGCGGCGCCTTCAGCGTCAAGGGTGCCACCGGATCCATCCAGGCCGGGACCCTGAGCGTGACGGGCGGGAACGTGAACGTCCGCCCCGGGACCCTCCAGATGATGACGCCCGGCGTCATCACCATCGGGGGCACCTCCGTCGCGCTGACCGGCCTGGTCACCGTCAACGCCAAGCCGGTGCCCCTCTGATGGCCGGGCAGTTCGTCGGCTCCGGCTGGTCCTTCCCCCTGCGCGTCAGCCCGATCGGGGGCATCGCCCTGGTCAGCGGGGAGCGGGAGATCGAGGAGGCCATCCGGCTGGTGCTCGCGACCGCCCCGGGCGAGCGGCGCATGCGCCCCGAGTTCGGCTGCGCCATCCACGACCTGGTCTTCGCGCCCGTCAACGAGGCCACCGCGGGCCGGATCCAGCACGAGGTGTACACAACCCTCGACCGCTGGGAGCCCCGTATCGAGGTGCGTGAGGTGGAGGTGACCGCGGGCGACGACCAGGGGGTGCTCTTCATCGATGTCCGGTACGTCATCCGCGGCACCAACAACCCGCGCAGCCTCGTCTTCCCGTTCTATGTCATCCCCTCCCACGACGAACCCGATCCGTCCTCCGACGCCGCCGGCCCCGACGGCGACGGCCCCGGCGGCGGACCGGGACCGGCCACCGAAAGCGATCGCTGATGGCACTGCCCTCCCCGAAACTCGACGACCGGCGCTTCCAGCAGTTCGTCGACGACGCCAAGCGCTACATCCAGCGGCGCGCCCCCGAGTGGACCGACCACAACGTGTCCGACCCCGGTGTCACCCTCGTGGAAACGGTCGCCCACATGGCCGACCAGATCGTCTACCGGCTCAACCGGATCCCCGAGAAGAACCACCTGGCCTTCCTCGACCTGGTCGGCATCACCCTCTTCCCGCCGTCCGCCGCGCGCACCGACGTCACCTTCTGGCTGTCCGCCCCGCAGGCGGACCCGGTCCGCGTCCCGCTCGGCACCGAGACCGCCACCCGGCGCGGCGACAGCGAGGAAGCGGTCGTCTTCGCCACCGAGCGCGAACTGACCGTTGTCCCCAGCGAACTGCGCCATCTCGCCGTGCAGCACCGCGGGCAGCAGGTCACCGACCGCACCACGGACCTCGTCGAGGGGACCGACGTGCTGTGCTTCGCCGAGTCCCCGGCGCCCGGGGACTGCATGCTGCTCGGGCTCAGCGCCGCCGTCCCGCACTGCGCGGTCGCGCTGCGGCTCGACAGCCAGGTCGACGGCGTCGGCGTGGACCCCCGGCAGCCGCCGCTGGTCTGGGAGGCGTGGACCGCCGACGGCTGGGTGGTCTGCGAGGTCGACCAGGACACCACCGGCGGCCTCAACCGCCCTGGCGACGTCGTCCTGCACGTCCCCGGCGGGCACGTTCTCTCCCGCACCGGGCGGAAGGAAGCGGGCTGGCTGCGCTGCCGGGTCACCGAGCCCGAGCCCGGCCAGCCCTTCTACGCCACCTCGCCCACGGTGCGGTCGGCCGAGTCGTTCACCATGGGCGGCACCGTCCCCGCCGTCCACGCCGAGACGGTGGACGACGAGGCCCTGGGCGAGTCCACCGGGCTGCCCGGCCAGCGGCTGCGGCTCGCCCACGCCCCGGTCGTCGGCGACGTACCCCCGCTCCACCTCCAGGTGGCCGGCCACGCCGGGGAGGACGGCTGGATCGACTGGGAGGTCGTCCCGCACTTCGCCGCCTCCCGACCGCACGACCGCCACCTGACCCTCGACGCCGCGACCGGCGAGATCGCCTTCGGCCCCGCCGTCCGCGAACCCGACGGCACCCTGCGCCAGTACGGGGCCGTACCGCCCAAGGGCGCCGTGATCCGTGCCCGCCGCTACCGCACCGGGGGCGGGCGCACCGGCAACGTCGCCCGCGGCGTCATCCGTATCCTGCGCGACTCCGTCCCGTACGTCGCCGAGGTGGTCAACCGCGAGGCCGCCCACGGCGGAGTGGACGGCGAGACCGTCGAGGAGGCCAAGGCCCGCGCCCCCATCACGCTGCGCGCCCAGGACCGCGCCGTCACCCTGCGCGACTACGAGGAACTCGCCCGCCGCGCCGCGCCCGAGACCGCCCGCATCACCTGCCTGGAAGGCGAACCCGAGAGCCACGGCGCCTACGCCGTACGCGTCCTCGTCGTCCCCCGCGCCGTCCCCGACCCCGGCGGACGGCTCCGCTTCGAACAACTCGTCCCCGCCGACGCGCTGCTCCAGCGCATCACCCGCTACCTCGACGACCGGCGGCTGATCGGCACCCGGCTCGCGGTCGGCCCGCCGTACTACCAGGGCGTCACCGTCGTCGCCACCGTCCACGCCTTCCGCGGCGTCGACGCCGACCGGGTCCGGCGCGACGCCCACGACGCCCTCCACCGCCACATCGACCCGCTCACCGGCGGCGCCGACGGCACCGGCTGGCCCTTCGGCCGCCCCGTCCAAGCGGGCGAGATCTTCGCCGTACTCCAGCGCGTCCCCGGGGTGGAACTGGTGGACGAGGTACGGCTGCACGCCGCCGACCCGCTGACCGGCAAACGCGGCAACCCGACCGACCGGATCGACCTCGACCCGCCGTCCCTCGTCTTCTCCTACGACCACCGTGTCCGGGTGATCGGAGACGCCTCATGAGGGGCTCCATCGACGGCCTTGCCTCCTCCACCCCGCTCGCCCTGATGCTGCCCGCCGTCTTCGCCGACGACGACCTGATGCAGCGCTTCATCGCCGGGCTCGACGAGGTCCTGGCCCCCCTCCACAACGTCCTGGACTGCCAGGACAGCTACTTCACCCCCGCCCTCGCCCCCACCGACTTCACCCGCTGGCTCGGCATCTGGATCGGCGCCGAGACCGACGGCATCGAGGACGACAACCCGGAGGGCGTGGCCCGGCTGCGCGACGCGGTCGCCGCCGCGGCGTATCTGCACCGCGTTCGCGGCACCCGCGGCGGCCTGGCCGAGACCATACGGCTCGCCTTCGGCGTCGATGCGGAGATCACCGAAAGCGGCGGCGCCACCTGGAGCGCCCGCCCCCGCGGTGCCTTCCCCGGCGAACCCCGCCCCGGGCTCCACGTCACCCTGCGCCTCCCGTCGCCGACCCCGGCCGACGAGCACCGCCTGAACGAGATCGTGGCAGCCGCGCGCCCCGCCCACGTCCCCTACACGGTCCAGGTGACCGCTGCGGAAAGGACCCCTCAGACATGACCGCCAGTCAGGCATCCGGTGGCCGCGACACCAGGGAGCCGACCCTGGCCTGCGCGGAGTGCGGTACGCGATATGAGCCGGAGCAGTCCTTCTGCGACGGCTGCGGCGCGGTGCTGCCCTGGCCCCCCGCCCGGCCCCCGGCCCCGCACCCCGACCGCGAGACGGCGTCCCGCTCCGAGGGCGAGCCCGTGTCCGGCGCCGCCCACGAGCCGTGGCCGGGGCGGGCAACGGTGGGTGGTGAGCCGGAGGGCAGCGGGCCGGCCGGTGACGCGTCGGCGTTACGCCGCTCGGCGGCCGGTGTCCCCGGCTCGCCGGGCCCGATGACGGCAGATCACCCCGCCCCGCCCGGATCCGACTGGCCTGACCTCGCGCGGGGCCGGCCTGGTTCGGCCGACGCCGAGGACCGGCCGGGCACCGGCGATCCCGGCGCGGACGACCACCCCACCCGACCCGCGCCCCGGGCGTGGGCCACCACCGGAAACGGCACCGCCGCCCGGGACCAGGAACGGGACCAGGAACGGGCTCAGGAACGGGACCGGGCCAGAGACCTCCTGGTGCCCGTGGCCGACCCTCAGGGCGAACCGGAACGCCCCCCATCGGTGGCCCCGGTCCTCCCCGGCCGCCCCGCCCCAGCCCGCCCGGAGGTCCGCACCCCGGGAGAACCGGAGAGCCACGGCGGCGTCGCGTGCCCCTGGTGCCGCACCGCCAACCGCCCCGACCGCCACTTCTGCGCCCGGTGTGCCATGCCGATGGCCGAGGGCCCGGAGAACCCGGCCCGCCGCCCCTGGTGGCGGCGGTTGCTCGACCACCGCAACAGGGAGGTGCCCTGGGCGGGCGACCGCCCCCGCCTGCGCCACCAGATCGGCCGCATTTTGCGCTGGGTGGCCCTCGCGGCGGTGCTGGGGCTGGTGGCCTGGGCCCTTTTCCAGACCCCGCGGGCCGTCACTGCCGTACGCGACCACTTCGCCAAGCGCGCCCCGCTCGTCCCGGACTCCGTCAAGGCCTCCCGCTCCTACCCCGAGCACGGCCCCGACAAGGCATTCGACGCGGTCAGCAACTCCTGGTGGGGTCCGGGGGTCCCCCAGTCCGCCGAGGGCGAATGGCTGGAGGCCCGCTTCCGGGACCCGGTACGCCTGCTCGACATCGGCATCACCCCCGGCCAGTCGGCCCGCGGTGACACCCTCACCAAGTCCGCCCTCCCGCACCGCGTCGAGGTCCGCATCACCACGGACGACGGCAAAACCATCACCAGGGAACTCAACCTCGACCAGGGCGTCGGCTTCCAGCACCGCCCCTTCCGCGCCGAGAACGTCACCGTGGTCCGCTTCACGATCCGTTCGGCCTACGGAGCCGACGCCAAGAAGCAGGTGGCCATCGCCGAGATCGAGTTCTTCGGCCCCTCCAATGCCACTCGCTGAGCTCGATGCGTCGAGGGACGCCCCTTACTCAGCTGGGCTCGAGGCTTTACGGGCCACGCCGATGACACACGGAGAGCTGGGTGTGGTGCGGCTGTTGATGAGGAAATCGAAGTGCCTTGCGCGTTCGATCGTGAATCCGGCGGCAGTGATGGCTGGTTCGGGATTCCGGGTCAGGTTGCAGCCTCCCCCCAGCAGCGGCCACACCACGTTGACGATCCGCTGTCGCCTGGCCAAGGCGGGCCGCGTCGACCTGATGTGCTCGTAGAAGTACAGATATCCGCCCGGCCGCAGGACGCGGGCCGCTTCGGCGAGTGTGGCGGGGACGTCGGCGATCGAGCACAGGACAAGTGAGGCCACCACGCCGTCGACGGAGGCGTCGGGCACGGGCAGCGCCTCGGCCCGGCCCGCCCGGATTTCCACGGGCACCGGACAATCGGCCGCCGCGCGTTCGGCGAGTGCACGCAGCCGGGGCTCGGGCTCGATGGCAATGACCTGCTCGACCTCCGGCGGGTAGTGCCGGAAGTTGGCACCGGACCCGGCGCCGATCTCCACGATTCGGCCGGTGGCGCCGGCGAGCAGTTCCCGCCTGTGTTCCAGCGCGCCGTGAGCTTCGGCGAAGGCGTTGATCCTCGGATAGACGCGAGCGAACAGCGGGTGGCGAATCTGCTTGTTCCGGGCGGCGGCCATGGCAATGACTCCTCTCGGGGCGCAACATCCATAACCTACTACGCTCGCGTAGTAATTACTACCTGCTCGTAGTAGAAGAGGGCTCGTCGTGCACTCGACGCTCAGTGCCCCCGTCCCAGGCAGATCAGGGGAGTCGCCGCAATCAGCCAGGCAGAGCCGGCGATCGCCCATGCGTAGAGCGCGGCCCCGGCCGCGGTGACCGCCACCTGTCGACGGTCCGGGCGCGGGGGTGGTGGCGGATCGCCCTCCAGCTGGGTGATCCTCGCGGCGAGCAGGGCACGACCCCCCATCGCCGCGGCGGGCGCGGCGTGCGCCCACCGCGGCGCGTCGCCGACCTTCAGCAGCGCCCCTGCCACGGCGCCCGCGCCGCAGCGCGCCATCGCGCAGCGGTCCGCGGCCAGTTCGCGATCGGCAACGACCGCCGCCCGCAGGTGGCCCAGCAATGGGAGCGCGAAGTGCTGTGCTGTCAGAAAACTGGCAACCAGGGCTCTGAGCGGGTCGCGGCCACGGACATGCTCGGCCTCATGGACCAGAACCGCGCGCAGTTCCTCGGAGGTTGCCGACTCCACCAGTCCGCTGCTGACCGCCACCCGGGGACGCAGCAAGCCGTAGGCGAACGCCGCACCGGCCCATACGGCGCTCGACAGCAAGCCGGGACCGACCCCGTGATGGGTGATCCGCCAGGCCGGCGCCATCGCCAGGCAGCAGCCGAGACAGGCCACCGCCGCTCGGATGGTCGCGGATATGGCGACCAGCGTCCAGAACGCCCGGTGGCCGGTCACGGCGACTGCTCCAGCAGCCGCCGCAGACGGTCCCGCAGCTGCGGGTCCAGTGACGCCTCGGCGGCGAAATGCGTGACCGCGGCATCCCCGTGCGCCCGCAGGACCTCCCGTACGGCGATCGCGGCCTCGTCGGCGACGGCCGCCGTGTACACGTAGCCGCGACCCTGCGGGGCCCGGTCGAGCAGGCCCTTCTCGGTGAGGCGGCTCATCACCGTCATCACCGTGGTGTAGGCCAGCGGCTGGTCCCGGCCCTCATTGAGCCTGCCGAGTACGGCGCGGACGGTTACAGGCGCTTGGACCTCCCAGCACACCCGCATGACCGCGCCCTCCAATGCTCCTAGGGCCACTGCGACCATCCCTTCGAAACGTTGTCTACTACGCAAGCGTAGGACGTGCGGGGTCGTGAGGGTTCGCCGAGAAAGACGATGGGATGCGCGCTTGACTGGCCTACGCAAGAATTTGCGTTACTTGCGTGCGCTTGCGCTGTCGAGGGCAGGCCGAGGCCTCGGTGTATGCGGTGAAAAGTATGCCGTCGTGACCGTAGACGCACGCACATGGTTCTGCAATATTCCGATGGAAACAATGCAAAAAGTCGAACATGGCATCCCGTGTGGGTTCGTCCTCTCCATACGGGGAGCTCTCGCCGCCTTGCCGTACCGCGCCACCGCTCTGACCAGGAAAGAGCCGTCCTCGCCGCCCCTCCGGCGCGCGCGAACCTCCGCAGGGAGTGATCCCGCATGACTCGACACAAGCCGAGATCCTGGAGACGGCGCGCAGCAACTGCTGCGCTCGCCTCCGCTGTCATGGTTCTGGGCCTGCCCGCCGTCGGCGCGCAGGCGGCCGGCGGTCCCAACGCCGCCGCGGACGCCCCGGCCAAGTCCGGCAGCGCCCTCGGCACCCACTCGGCCGCCAATGTCGCCGACGGCGACGCCGACACCTACTGGCAGGCCGGAAAGAAGTCCGCCCAGTGGGTGCAGACCGACCTCGGCCGGACCGAGCGCGTCCGCCAGGTCGTGCTGCGTCTGCCCGCCGACTGGAAGACCCGCAAGCAGACGCTGGCGCTCCAGGGCAGTGCCGACGGCAAGAGCTTCGCCACGCTGAAGCCGTCGGCCCAGTACGTCTTCAGCCCCGGCAACGGCAACACGGTCAAGATCTCCTTCCCCGCGACCCTCGCCCGGTACGTGCGCGCCGACTTCAGCAAGAACTCGGTCGCCTCCACCGCCCAGCTCGGCGAGATGCAGGTCTTCACGGGCGCCGCCTCGACCCCCAACCTCGCCCTGGGCAAGACCTTCACCGAGAGCGCGCACGCCGACGTCTACGGGGCGGCCAACGCCGGTGACGGCAACCGGGCCACCTACTGGGAGAGCAAGAACAACGCCTTCCCCCAGTGGCTCCAGGTCGACCTCGGATCGTCGGTCAAGGTGAACCAGGTGACCCTGCGGCTGCCCAGCGGATGGCCGAGCCGCAGTCAGACGCTCAAGATCCAGGGCTCGACGGACAACCAGAACTTCACCGACCTGTCGTCCTCGAAGGCATATACCTTCGAGGACGACAGCGGCAACGACCAGTCGGCGACCATCGGCTTCGACACCACCACGACGCGCTACCTGCGCGTGCTGATCACCGCCAACACCGGCTGGCCCGCAGGGCAGTTGTCCGAGCTCGAGGTCTACGGACCGGCCACCGGCGACACCCAGGCACCCACCGCGCCGACGAACCTGAGCTACACCGAGCCGACCACCGGCCAGATCAAGCTGACCTGGAACGCGGCCACCGACGACACCGGTGTGACCGGCTACGACATCTACGCGGGCGGCCAGCTGCGGGCGAGTGTCGCCGGGAACGTCCTGACGTACACGGACACCCAGCCGGCCGACAGCGACATCACGTACTACATCCGGGCCAAGGACGCCGCGGGCAACGTCTCCGCCAACAGCAACAGCGTCACCCGCAAGGGAACGGGCGGCGACACCCAGGCCCCCACGGCGCCCGGCAACCTCGCCTACACACAGTCCGGCAGCGACGTGAAGCTCACCTGGCAGGCGTCGACCGACAACGTCAAGGTCACCGGCTACGACGTCTACGCGGGCGGTGAGGTCGTCAAGTCCGTGGCGGGCGACGTCACGACGTACACCGACACCCCCTCGGCCGCGGCGACGGTCACCTACTACGTGAAGGCGAAGGACGCCGCGGGGAACGTGTCGGCGGCGAGCAACAGCGTCACCCGGCCCGGTTCCGGTTCCGGCTCCGACCTCGCCCAGGGCAAGCCCATCGAGGCCTCCTCGTACACCTTCACCTACGTCGCCGCCAACGCCAACGACGGCCAGACCAGCACCTACTGGGAGAGCGCGGGCGGCGCCTACCCGGCCACCCTCACCACCAAGCTGGGTGCCAACGCCGACCTCGGCCAGGTCGTCGTCAAGCTCAACCCCGACGCGGCCTGGTCCACGCGCACCCAGAACATCCAGGTGCTCGGCCGCGACCAGGACGCGACGGCCTTCACGAGCCTCGTGGCGGCGAAGGACTACACCTTCAACCCGGCCGGCGGAAACACCGTGACGATCCCGGTCACCGGCACGGCCGCGGACATCCAGCTGAAGTTCACCGCCAACTCCGGCGCTCCGGGCGCGCAGGTCGCCGAGTTCCAGGTGATCGGCACCCCGGCCGCCAACCCGGACCTCAAGGTCACCGGCATCACGAACACGCCCGCCGCCCCGGTGGAGACCGACGCCGTCAGCCTCTCGGCGACCGTCACCAACAGCGGCACCAAGGCCTCGAAGGCCACCGACCTGAACTTCACGCTCGGCGGCACGAAGGCCGCCACGGCGGACGTCCCGGCCCTCGCGGCCGGCGAGTCGAAGACGGTCACCGCGAGCATCGGCACCCGGGACGCCGGCAGTTACGCGGTCGGCGCCGAGGTGGACCCGTCGAACAAGGTCATCGAGCAGAACGAGGCGAACAACGCCTTCACCCGCTCCGACGCCCTTGTCGTCAAGCCGGTCTCCAGCTCCGACCTGGTCGCCGCACCGGTCTCGTGGACCCCGTCCAGCCCGTCGGCCGGTGACGACGTCAAGTTCACCGTCGCGATCAAGAACCAGGGCACGACGGCCTCGGCCCCGGGCGCCCACGACGTGACGCTGACGATCCAGGACTCCAAGGGCGCCACCGTCAAGACCCTGACCGGCTCCTACAACGGCGCCATCGCGGCCGGTCAGACGACCGCACCCGTCAGCCTCGGTTCGTGGACGGCCGCCAACGGCAAGTACACCGTCAAGACCGTGATCGCCGACGACGCCAACGAAGTGCCGGTCAAACGGGCCAACAACACCACCACGCAGCCCCTGTTCGTCGGCCGCGGCGCGGACATGCCGTACGACATGTACGAGGCCGAGGACGGCACGGTCGGCGGCGGAGCCAAGGTCGTCGGCCCGAACCGGACCATCGGCGACTTCGCCGGCGAGGCCAGCGGCCGCAAGGCGGTCACCCTCAGCGCGACCGGCCAGTACGTCGAGTGGACCACCCGCGCGGCCACCAACACCCTGGTGACCCGCTTCTCCATCCCCGACGGCACCAACACGACGCTGAACGTCTACGTGGACGGCCAGTTCCTCAAGGCGATCGATCTGACCTCGAAGTACGCCTGGCTGTACGGCAACGAGACCGCACCCGGCAACTCGCCCGGCTCCGGTGCGCCCCGCCACATCTACGACGAGGCGAACCTGCTGCTCGGCAAGACCGTCCCGGCCGGTTCCAAGATCCGGCTCCAGAAAGACGCGGCCAACACCTCCGCCTACGCCATCGACTTCATCAACACCGAGCAGGCCACCGCGGCTGCGAACCCGGACCCGGCCGCCTACGCGGTCCCGGCCGGCTTCTCGCAGCAGGACGTGCAGAACGCGCTCGACAAGGTCCGCATGGACACGACGGGCAAGCTCGTCGGCGTCTACCTGCCCGCCGGGGACTACGAGACCTCCAGCAAGTTCCAGGTCTACGGCAAGGCGGTCAAGGTCGTCGGAGCCGGACCGTGGTTCACCCGCTTCCACGCGCCCTCCTCGCAGGAGAACACCGACATCGGCTTCCGGGCCGACGCCACCGCCAAGGGCTCGACGTTCGCCGGATTCGCCTACTTCGGCAACTACACGTCCCGCATCGACGGCCCGGGCAAGGTGTTCGACTTCGCAGGCGTCTCCGACATCACCATCGACAACATCTGGGTCGAGCACATGGTGTGCCTCTACTGGGGCGCGAACACCGACAACATGACCATCCAGAACTCCCGCATCCGGGACATGTTCGCCGACGGCATCAACATGACGAACGGCTCCACGGACAACCACGTCGTCAACAATGACGCCCGGGCCACGGGCGACGACAGCTTCGCCCTCTTCTCGGCGATCGACGCGGGCGGAGCCGACGAGAAGAACAACCTCTACGAGAACCTGACGTCCACACTCACCTGGCGGGCCGCCGGAATCGCCGTCTACGGTGGCTACAACAACACCTTCCGCAACATCCGGGTCGCCGACACCCTGGTCTACTCCGGCATCACGATCTCCTCGCTCGACTTCGGCTACCCGATGAACGGTTTCGGGACCGAGCCCACGACGATCGAGAACGTCTCCCTGGAAAGGACGGGCGGCCACTTCTGGGGCGCGCAGGTCTTCCCGGCCATCTGGGCGTTCTCCGCCTCCAAGGTCTTCCAGGGCATCCGCGTCAACGACGTCGACATCGACGACTCCACCTACGGAGGCGTGATGTTCCAGACCAACTATGTCGGCGGCCAGCCGCAGTTCCCGGTGAAGGACACGATCTTCACCGACATCACCATCACCAACTCCAAGAAGAGCGGAGACGCGTTCGACGCCAAGTCCGGGTTCGGCATCTGGGCCAACGAACTCCCGGAACCCGGTCAGGGCCCCGCCGTCGGTGAAGCCACCTTCCGCAACCTGCGGATGAGCGGCAACGCCCAGGACATCCGCAACACGACCAGCACGTTCAGGATCAATGTCGAGTAGACCGCGAACAGCGCCGAACGGCACGGGGCCTCTCTTCGAGGAGAGAGACCCCGCGCCGTCGTGCACCGGCGGAGCACAGTGGCACCGTCGGCGGTGCTGGTCGCCGAGGACATCGACATGCGTGAGACTGTGCTCCGTGACGGCACCGTGCCGCTCGCAGGCACTGTGCAGGCAGCCACTGACCCGGGAGGACCAGCAGCGTGATCATTTTTGGCACCAAGGGATACCTGTACCAACTCGCCATACTGACGCTGGTCTGCGGCCACTGTGGCAACCCCTCCGCGCACACGCTCAGGAAGCGCGTCACGAAGTTCACGCTGTTCTTCGTGCCGCTGTTTCCGTTCTCCACGAAGTACGCAACGCAGTGCACCTTCTGCGGCGCGGAGCAGAAAGTGACCAAAGAACAGGCGGAGCAGCTGCGGGCGCAGAGCGCGAGCGGCCACGACGGTCAGACGTACGGGCAACCGCGACAGCAGCCGTCCCAGCCCTGAGGCCCGAGCCTGCCGGGTCAGGCTGCCCCAGCCCGTGTGAGCACCTCGACGATCTTGTCGCGGCCCCTCTCCCGGGCGATGCCGAGCGGCGTGTCGCTGTCGACCCTGAGCCCGGACGGATCGGCGATCCGGGCGTTGACGTCGGCCCCGGCGGCGATGAGCGTTTCGACGACGCCGGTCCCGGCTTCCCGCCACACCGCGTAGTGCAGGGGCGTCGCGCCCGCCGTCGTGCGCGGGTCGGGATCGCCGGTGCGTTCGAGCATCAGCCGGAGTACCTCCTGGTGGCTGTCGCTCGCGGCGGCGTGCAGGGCGGACACGCCTTTGATCCCGAACAGGTCCTTGTGCGCGGTGCGCCGCGCCGGGTCCGCGCCGGCGTCGAGCAGCGCCGCGACGAACTCCGGCGCGTCGACCGCCACCAGCAGCGGCGTCAGACCGAGCCGGTCCTCGGCCTCGACGTCCGCGCCTGCGTCGATGAGGCAGCGCAGGATCTCCAGCCGCTCGGCGACCGGCCGCTCGCGTTCGTAGGGAAGCCGGCTCTCGGCCACGACATGCAGCGGCGTCCTGCCGCGGCGGTCGGTCGCCCGTGGGTCGGCGCCGGCGTCGAGCAGCGCCCGCACCACCTCCACCGAGGGGCCGGGCCGGTCGGTACGGAACGGACCTCTGACGGCCATCCAGAGCGGTGTCACCTTGCGCTCGATCCGCTCCATCCCGAAGTCGGCGGGGTGCAGGCCGAGCTCCGTCAGGAGGCTGTCGTGGCGGGTCCGCGCGCCGGTGTCGGCGCCCGCGGCCAGCAGGGTGCTCACCGTCTCGGCCGAGCCCGACATCACCGCGAAGTGCAACGGGGTCATCGCCGAGCGGTCATCCTCGGCCGGCCCCAGCGGGACACCCGCGGCGATCGCGGTGGCCAAGGTCTCCAGCTCGCCGTAGGCACAGGCGTTGGCCAGCCGGGCGGAGTCCGGCGGCGCGTAGACGGTCAGCTCGGCCAGCATCCGCGACAACCGCCGCGGATGACCGAAGGCGTCCTCCACGTCGGACCCGTCGTGGTCAATCCGGTGGACGCCGGGATCGCCGGGCCGCGGATCGTCGAGGTCGACGACCCAGTAGCACTGCGTCGACTCGTTGAACCCGATCACGAAGCACGGCCGGTCCACCCCGAACGGATCGCCCCCGCTGATCCCCTGCGGAAAGCTCACCCGGTCGCCGTACTCGGCGGTGACCAGCAAAGTACGCGGCGGCCACGTGATTGCCATCAGCATCTCGATCTCCGGCGGCAGCGGCCTGGGCGCGTCGGTCCAGTGCACCCCCGCGTCGACCGTCCCGGGTAGGGTCCCGCCGAGCCGCTCGATCTGACGCAGCACCTCGGTGTGCACACCTTCGCTTCGCATCGGGTCAAGCTAGCAGCAGTGCGCCACGGCAAGACGGCGCGGCTCCACCCTGCACCGTGCCCGCCGGGACGGCGCCTCGTGTTTCGCAGGTGGGCCCCTGACCGGAGAGAACGCCGATCAGGGGCCACCCGACACGTGAGGTCGCGTCAGCCGTCGTTCTCCGCCGAAGGGATGGCGGCGCCCGGCACGTCCTGCGGAGCGTAGATCTTCTTCTCACCCGGGTACGGCTTCGCCCAGTTGTGGGTCTCGTACCACGTGAGATGGTTCATCTGGGCGGGGGGAGCGTAGTCCGGAACGGCGTTGGGACCGGTCAGCCGCTGCTTCGACTTCCACTGGTCCCACTGGGCGGCGACGTTCTTCATGTCCGCCGGCACCGAGGCCGACGGCACGGCCGCCGCCTTCAGGTTCTGCGCCGCGGGGGTGTCCAGACCACAGGAGGGCGGGGTCTTCACACCGTCGGTCAGCGAGGTCCGGTTGGGCAGTGCCTTGAACGGCGTGAAGTCCGGTCGCTGGGTGAACGCCGAGGCCATCGGGGTGGCCGCGGTGTCCTTCTGGTTCATCGGCTGGATCCCGAGGATCTGCTCGATGGTCCGCGCCATGTTGATCTGCGAGTAGTAGTGGCTGTCCACGGTGGAGTGCTTGGCCCAGGGGCTGATGATCTGGACCGGGGCACGGTGGCCGTCGACGTGGTCGAGACCCGCCTGGGAGTCGTCCTCGACGACGAAGATCGCCGAGTCCTTCCAGTACTTGCTGTGCGAGATCTTGTCGACGATCTGGCCCACGGCGAGGTCGTTGTCCGCGACCTGCGAGGCAGGGCTCACCGGACCACCGGTGTGGTCGCTGGAGAGCCAGAACATGTTCAGGTTCGCCGGTCCGTTCTTCTCGAAGTCCTTCTTCCAGATCTGTGCCCGGTAGACGTCCGGGACGCTGGTGTCGAACTTCGGGAAGCCGTGCACCGACACGTCGTTGAGGGACGGGATCGGCGAGGTCGAGTTCAGCGGGTAGGCGGTGTCCTGACCGGTCGCCGCCATGTTCTTGGTGTCGCAGTACAGGTTCTGCCAGCTGGCGCCCGCCGGCTTGGTCAGGAACTGCTGGAACTCACCGAAGTTCCGGACCGACTTGCGGGCCGCCTGCGCACCGGTCCAGATGAAGCCGGTCTTCTGGTGGCCGAGGGCGTCGTCCTCGGTGTCGTAGCTGCGGGTGTACTCACCGGCCGATGACTCGGTGTACTCCGGGTCGTCGGCCTGCATCAGCCAGTTGTGACCCTCGGCGGAGTTGGTGCCGATGTCGTACGTGTTGTCGTACAGGCCGAACTGCTGGGCCAGGGCGTGCTGGTTCGGCGTGACGTTCTCACCGAACTCGGTCAGCGACGGGTCGCCGTTGCCCTGCGGTATGTCACCAAAGACCTGGTCGTAGGTCCGGTTCTCCTTGACGAGCAGGAAGACGTGCTTGATCGTCGAGGGGTCGCCGAGCTTGACCGGGACCGGCACCGGCTTGGCCGGGGAGCCGTCGGACTTCTTGAGCGACGCGCCGTTCCAGCCGTTCTGCTTGAAGACCTTGCCGGTGTAGGACTTGATCACGCTGTCGTCGGGCAGCGTGAACTTCTGCACGCTCGACGTCGTGTCGTGGGTGCCGCGGCCGCCGGTGGCCTTGCGGCGGGCGTCGATGCCACGGGTGTTGGAGACGTACACCTCGTTGCCGGAGGTGGTGATCTCCGAGGGGAAGTAGTCCGTGGGGAGCAGACCGACATAGCTGACCGGCTCCTGCGCGGAGGTGTACTTGTAGACGGCGACGGCGTTGGCGCGGCCGAGGGTCACCAGCAGGTGACCGTCGTCGGTGAGGGTCACCGCGTCGGGCTCGTAGCCCACCTGAGCCTTGGCCCACGGCTGGGTGGAGATGGTCTGGACGACCTTGTCCTTCGCCGTGTCGATGACCGAGACGTTGTTGTCGGCGGTGTTGGTGACGAACACCACGCCGTTCTTGGCGTACACGGCGGTCGGGTGCAGACCGACGTCGATGCTGGAGACCGCGGCGTCCTGGTTCGCCAGGTCGATGACGCTGACCGTGCCGCTGGTGGTGGCAGCGGTCTTCTGGTCGGCGAGTACCTGCGTGCCGTACGAGTTGATCGTGGGCTCGCCGGGCTTGGCGGGGCGACCGCCCTCGTTGCTCACGTAGAGCTTGTCGCCGACGACGACCATGCCGCGCGGGGCGTTGCCCACGTTCCAGCTCTGCTTGATGGTCCCGGTCGCGGCGTCGATGGCGACGACCCGGTTCTGGCCGTTGACCGCGGAGTACGCGGTCTTGCCGTCGGCCGAGAACGCCGCCGCGCCCACCAGGGCGCGCTTGGACCCCTGCGCCGGGATGCTGACGGTCCTCGGGTCGGCGACGCTGCCGTCCGCGTTCACGGTGAACACGGTGTAGCCGTCCGGCTGGCCCAGCCACAGCTGCTTGCCGTCGGGCGAGTACGTCGGGCCTTCCTGGCCCACGTTGTTGCTGCTGATGCGGGGGTTCGACGACGCGGCATTGCTGACGAGCTGCTGCGTCTTCCAGTTCTTCAGGTCCACGATGGCCAGGGCTGCGCCACCGTCGGTGACCGAGGCGGCCATGTGCGTGCCGTCCGGGCTGACCGAGGACGACATGATCTTGCCCTGGTTGATGACAAGCCGGTCGCCGTACGGGGCGATGTACTGGTTGCTGGAGACGACCTGGCCATTCTCGGTGACCTGGCCGACCTGGTCCGTGCCGAACTGGTGGGTCTGCGCGAGCGCCGTGCCGGCGGCCACGAGGGCGACAGCGGTGGTGCCCGCCGTCAACAGCGGCATCCGGCGGCCGATGCGTCTGCCGATGAGGTTGATCCGAGCTTCCTCGACGAGTTTGCGGCGGCGAGTCACCTGCATTGCGTGTTATCCCTTCGGGGTGGTGTCGAGCAGTTCGACGTTGCCGTCGAACTGCCACAGCGGGTTCGGTGCGTCCCCGTCAGGGGTCCGCACCAGGAAGTAGCCGTTCACTTCCTTCGGTCCATCGCCATCGGCCATGAACCGCCCGTCCGGAGTGACGTCGAGTTGGTAGATGGCCTGTCCTGTGCCCTCGACGCCGGGAAGATGCCAGGTCACGACGCAGCGCCAGTCGTTGCCCGGGCCTTGTGCCGCGACCCTGGTGGATCCCTTGTTGCACGATGCCGTCGCCTTCAACTGGGCCTCGGTGACGGCGGGCCGGTTGAGTTGGTCGGTCTGCATGCGGTACAGGTGCGCGAACGCCGTGGCGAGCGAGTGCTGCACCTTGTCCTGCTCGATCCCGGAGCCCGTCGCCGAGGTCGACGCGGCGACGACCGCGAACGACGCGGCGGCCACCCCGACGAGCGGCAGGACTCCGACGGTGATCGCGCGGCGGCCCGAACCGTCGTGGGTCAGGTTGGTGAAGTCGCGCCGTACGAAGAGCACATACGCCAGCGCCGTCGCGACCACGGCCCAGACAAGGCTGACAACGATGCCGATCAGCAGCGGGCCGAGTTGCTGGGGGCTGGTGAACAGGCCGTTCCAGGAGATGAAGGCGTAGCTCGGCAGGGCGACGCGCACGGCCACCGGAAGCGGCAGCATCTGGGCGACCGCCATCGCGAGCGAGACGAGCACGGGCACCAGCAGCCCCATCGGGGACCGTCCCAGCGTGACCGACCCGAGGAGGCCGAGTGCGGCGAGCGCCAGGGTCGGAGCGAGGACGCAGACCCAGGCGAGCAGGACCGAGACGGCGGCGTCCGACGGTGCCAGGAGATGGCCGTCGAGACCGACCAGCGGCTGGTTGCCGACCACGAGGAGGCCGCCGACGGTGCTGGAGACCGCGAGCCCGGCCACGAGCAGCAGCAGGACGGTCAGACTGGCCACCGCCTTCGCCACGAAGATCCGCCGGGGCGAGCGGACCGCCACGAGCAGATGGCGCCAGGTGCCGAGCCGGTCCTCGGAGGCGAACACGTCGCCGGCCACGACCGAGGTCAGCAGCGGGAGCGCCCAGGTCCCCGCGAAACCGAGCATCACCAGCGGCCCGGCCCACCCGGAGGCGAGCATCCAGCGCCCGAAGAGGGTGTCGACGGGAAGCGTGCTCTGCTGGCTCACCCCGGCGACGAAGAGGGCGGGAGCGATCCAGCAGACGAGGACCAGCAGGCGGATTCGCCACTGGGAGACGAGCTTGACGAGCTCGAAGCGACAGGCTCGGGTGACGGGGACGCGACGGCCCTCGGTCACCTGCTCCTCCTCCTGTTCCCGGCTCTGGGCGAGGGTCGCGGTCATCTGTCCGCCTCCTGCTGCTCGGTGAGGGTCAGAAACGCGGCTTCGAGCGGCGACACCACGGGAGTGAGCTCGCGCGGCACGACGCCCTTCTCCACGAGCCGCACCACGAGTTGGTCGAGGGCGGGCACCAGGGCGCGTACGACGAGCAGTTCGGCGTCCTGCCGTATCCCGGCGTCGTCGACGACCTGGATCCCCGGCGTGTCGTCCGCCAGCCGGCGCGCGGCCTGCGGGTCGGAGGTGAGCAGCCGGTAGTCGAGTTCACGGTTCTCGGTGGCCAGCTCGCTCAGCGGGCCGGAGAAGACGACGCGTCCGGCGGCGAGGATGGTCACCTCGGAGCACAGCGCCTCGAGGTCGTCCATGTTGTGGCTGGAGAGCACGACGGCGGTTCCGTCGGCCGCGAGCCGGCTGAGGACACCGTGCACGTGCTTCTTGCCCGCCGGGTCGAGGCCGTTGGACGGTTCGTCGAGCACGAGCAGCCGGGGCTTGGTCAGCAGGGCGGCGGCGAGCCCGAGCCGCTGGCGCATGCCGAGGGAGAAGCCGCGGGTACGGTCGTCGGCGACGTCGGTGAGACCGACCTCGGCGAGTACGTCATCGATCCCCGCCGTGCGCGCGTCGTGGCCGCGGAGCGCGGCCAGCGCGGCGAGGTTCTGCCGTGGGGTGAGCGAGGGGTAGAGAGCGGGGCCGTCCACGAAGCCGGCGACACCGTCGGGAGCGTCGAGTGCCCGCTCGACCGGTGTACCCAGGACCTCCAGGCGACCGCCGTCGGCCACCGCGAGCCCCAGCAGAAGGCCGAGCAACGTCGTCTTTCCGGCGCCGTTCGGTCCGACCAGGCCGTGGATCTGTCCCTGCGTTACATCGAGATCGATGCCGTCCAGGGCGACGACATTACCGAAGCTCTTCGTGATACCGCGAGCCCGGATCGCGCGGAGTTCTTCCATGGGTCCCTTCCTTGAAATGCCTCAAGGACCCTATTGGATTGATCATGCCGCTCATGGGGATGGCGAGTTGAATGTATGTGGAACACGAAGCGACTTGGCATTCTCGGCATCGCCGCCGAACGGAAACCGCCCACGTTTTGACCAGCATCTTTGCTATTACTTGGGCAAAGCTAGATGCTTTCATGAATGAGTTGCAATGGTGAATGTCGCGGTGAATTCCAACCGGGCACGGAGCGGAATTGAGCTGCGGCCTCGGAGTCCCTGCGAGGTTCGGCATGGACCGGCGACGACATGCGGTCGTCGGCCCGGGCCACCGGCGAAGCGACGGCCCCGAATCCGGACGGTTTCCGCCGATCGGGGCCGTCGGAACGGCTCGGGGCCGGGACGTCGTCCGCGGCCCTCAGGGTGTCGTCGGGACTCCCACACCTGGCGTCGTCTCCAGGCGGGCGCGGGCGGCGGCGCCCACGGGTACGGCATCGGTGCCGAGACGGGCCCGGACCAGGCGTACCGGGTGACCACTCACCGGGGGCTCCTCGGCGAGCCCGGCCCGTATGACGGGCTCGAGAAGGTGCCAGGCACCGCTGACGCCGCCACCGATCACCACCGTGGTGATGTCCACCAGGCCCGCTGTCATGACGACCGCCCGCGCGAGCCCGGCGCCGGCCGCGCGGTACACCTCCAGGGCGTCCTCGTCGCCGGACGCGGCCGCGTCAGCGACCTCTCGCGCGGTGAGCCGGCGGCCGGTGCGCTCGGTGAATCGGGCCCCGATGGAACGGCCGGAGGCCAAGGTCTCCAGGTGGCCACGCCCCCCGCAGGTACAGGGCAGGTCGCCGAATCCGGGGATGTGCCCGATCTCGCCGGCCGCACCGTGCGGGCCGGCGAAGAGCCGGCCGTCCGCCCAGAGCGCGCCGCCCACGCCCGTGCCCAGCGCGATGCCGAGAACATCGGGTTCGCCCCGTACCACGCCGCCCGACACCTCCCCGCGCAGGAACGCGTTGACGTCGTTGTCGAGGAACGCGGGAACGCCCAGGGCGTCCTCCACGGAGGCGGTGACGGGGAAGCCCGACCAGCCGCTGAAGGAGTCGCTGGCCACCAGGATGCGGCCCACGGCGGTGTCCACCACCCCGGCCGCGCCGACGCCGGCGCCGATGAGCCGGCCGGGCGTACGCCGCAACAGCGGGGCCAGTACACCGAGCGCGGCGTCGATCATGGCCTGCCCGCCGGAGGCCGCCGGAGTGGTCGTTCCGGCCCGGTCGAGCACCGTGAGGTCGTCGTCGCACAGCACTACCTGGGTCGTGGTCCCGCCGATGTCCACGCCGGCGAACAAGGGGCGGTCGTTCACGCCTCGGCCTCCGTGCGTCCGGCCGCCAAGGTGGCCAGGCGTTCGGCTCTGCGTCCGCGTTGGACCACCGGGTCGGGGACCGGCACGGCGGCCAGCAGCCGCCGGGTGTAGTCGGTTTCCGGGCGCAGCAGCGTCCCACCGGTGGGGCCCTGCTCCTCGATCCGCCCGGCCCGCATGACGGCGACCCGGCGGGCGAAGTGCTGGACGACGGCGAGGTCGTGGGAGACGAACAGGCAGGCGAAGCCCAGCTCGTCCTGTAGTTCCGTGATGACCTTCAGCACGGACTCCTGCACGCTCACGTCGAGCGCGCTGGTGGGCTCGTCGGCGACCAGCAGCCGGGGCTCGAGCACCAGCGCGCGGGCCAGACTGACCCGCTGGCGCTGACCGCCGGACAGCTCGCCGGGGGCGCGCCGGACGATGTCGCGGGGCAGCCGGACCCGGTCGAGCACCGCTTCAACCCTGCTGCGCTGGTCCCGGGCGGACAGTTCACGGCGATGTACCCGCAGCGGCTCGGCGACGCACTCGCCGACCGTCATCCTGGCGTCGAGCGAGGCGACCGGGTCCTGGAGGACCACGCCGATGCCGGACCGCAGCCTGCGGCGGGCACGGGAACGGGTACGGGCCAGATCGGCACCGAACAGCGACACGGTGCCGGACGTCGGCGGGATCAAGCCGAGTGCGACCCGCGCCGCGGTGGACTTGCCGGAGCCCGACTCGCCCACCAGGCCCAGGGTCTCGCCGGGGCGGACGACGAGCGAGATACCGTCCAGGGCGCGCACCGCGCGCTTTCCGCGACCGAACACCACCGAGATGTCGCGGAGTTCGACGACCGGCGCGGTGCCGTCGCCGCTGCCGGACCCGTCGTCCGGGCGGGCCTCGCCGGCAGGCGGGCGCTCGTCGGACTCCGCGACCGACAGCCGGGGCACGGCGGCCAGCAGCCGCCGGGTGTAGTCGTGGGACGGGCGCAGCAGTACGTCCTCGACCGGGCCGGTCTCCACGATCCGGCCCTGGTACATCACGGCGACCCGGTCGGCGAAGTCGGCGACCACACCCATGTTGTGGGTGACGAGCAGGACGCCGGTGCCGGTCTCGGCGGCGAGCCTGCGCAGCAGGTCGAGGATCTCGGCCTGCACGGTGACGTCCAGCGCGGTGGTCGGCTCATCGGCGATCACGAGGGCCGGGTCGTTCGCGATGGCCATGGCGATGACCACCCGCTGGCGCTGGCCCCCGGAGAGCTGGAAGGGGTAGGCGGCCGCGCGTTTCTCCGGCTCGGGGATGCCGACCCTGCGCAGCAGGCCGACGGCGCGAGCGGCGGCGTCCTTGGCGGAGATGTCGTTGTGGTTGCGGATCACCTCGGCGATCTGCTTGCCGATCCGGGTGAGCGGGTCGAGCGCGGTGGCCGGCTCCTGGAACACCATGGAGACGGTCCGGCCGCGCAGCGCGGCGAGCCCTGCCTCGTCGGCGCCGACGATGTCGGTGCCGTCGATCACGGCCCGGCCCGTGGCGCGGGCGTTTCCGGCCAGCAGCCCCATCGCGGCCAGCGCGACGGTGGACTTCCCGGAGCCCGACTCGCCGACCAGAGCGAGGGTCTCACCGGGACGGACGTGCAGGGACACCCCCCGTACGGCGGGAACCTCCGCGGACTCGGTGGTGAAGACGACATCGAGGTCGTCGAGTTCGAGGATCGGCTCGGCCGCCGGGGCGCCGGAGGCCTGGGTGGCGGTCATCCGCGTCCCCTCACGTCGAATGCGTCACGGAGCCCGTCGCCTATCGCGTTGAACGCCCACACCACCAGGATGATGGCCAGGCCGGGCGGCAGGATGAGCCACCAGTAGCCGGAGTAGGCGGCGGTGAGTCCCGCGGAGAGCATGCCGCCCCAGTCGGTGGCCGGCGGCTGAAGGCCCAGGCCCAGGTAGGAGACGTAGGCCACGAGGAGGATGGAGTCGGCGATCTGGAAGGTCGTGGCGACGACGATGGTCGACACGGAGTTGGGCAGGATGTGCCGCAGGATCGCGCGGGCGTGCGTTCCCCCGATGGCCCGCAGGGTCAGTATGTAGTCGCGATTCTTCAGGCTCAGGGTCTCGGCCCGGATGAGCCGGGACGGCACCAGCCATGACACCAGTCCGAGGATGAGGATCAGGCCGGCCAGGCCGGGGGTGGTGATGGCGGAGACCACCAGCAGGATGAAGAGGGCGGGGATGGCGATGCCCGCGTCCACGACCCGCATCATCACCGCGTCGATCCAGCCGCCGGCATAGCCCGCGGCCGCGCCCCACAGGGTGCCGATGACGGTGGCCAGGACGCCTGCGGCGAGACCGACGACCAGCGACACCTTGCCGCCGTACATCAGCCGGCCCAGCTCGTCGTGGCCGACGGCGTCGGTGCCGAGCCAGTGTGCGCCGCTCGGCGAGAGGTTGACCTGCTGGAGGGCGGTGTGGGTCTGGTCCGTGTGATACACCAGCGGGCCCACGAAGCAGAACAGGATGAAGAACACCACGACGCCGAGCCCGGTGACGGCGAGCCGGTTGCGCAGGAAGCGCCGCACCGCGAGCCGGGTGCCGGAGGTCTCACGGGGGGTGTCCGCGGTGCCGGGCGTCTTGGCCGGCTGGATGACGGCGCTCATGTCCGGCCTGCCTTCACTCGGGGATCGATGATCCGCTGGACGATGTCGGCGAGCAGCGTGCCGACCACGGTGGCGACGGAGATGACCAGCACGCAGCCCAGCAGGACCGGGTAGTCGGAGGCCTGTGCGGCGGACCAGAACAGCAGCCCCATACCGGGGTAGTTGAAGAGCTGCTCCACCACCAGCGCACCGCCGAAGAGCACCGGCAGGTAGTAGCCGAGCATGGCGACCACGGGGGTCAGGGAGTTACGGAAGACGTGCCGCCGCAGGATGGCGCGGGAGCGGGAACCCCCGGCCCGCGCCGTCCTGACGTAGTCCTCGGAGAGATTCTCCAAGGTGGCGGCGCGCATGTAGCGGCTGAACACCGCGACCATGGAGGCGGCGCCGGCGGCCACCGGCAGTACCAGGGCCTGCGGGTCGGAGAACACCTGGGCGAGCGAGTCCCCCTGCGGCGCCTGAGACGGGAACCACGGCAGCACCTGGCTGAACACCAGAACCAGGATCAACCCGAGGAAGTACACCGGGGTGGAGTAGGCGATGAAGCTCAGCGTGGTGATGACATAGTCCACCGGCCTGTTGCGGCGCACGGCCTGCCACATTCCCAGCGGGATCGCCAGGAGAAGGCCGATGACCATCGACAGGACGGTCAGGACCAGGGTCTTCGGCAGCCGCTCCCCGATGAGCCGGGAGACCGGCGCGTTCAGGGTGTACGAGGTGCCGAGGTCTCCGTGCAGCAACTGGTTCAGATAGTGGAGGTATTGCGCGGGCAGAGGCTGGTCGAGGCCCTGTTCGTGGTTGAAGTGGGCGATCTGCTGCGCCGTGGCCTGCGGGCCGAGGATGCCGCGGGCGGGACCCCCGGGCAGGGCGTGCAGCAGACCGAAGACCACGATCGTCACGATCACGATCACCACGACGGCCTGGAGAACCCGTCTGATCAGGTACGAAGGAGTACTCATGTGTTTTCCGGTCGCTTCGGCTCAGGAATGCGCTGGGTCACCGGCCGGGCTCACTTGTTCGTCCACTTCCACATGGCGGGGTGGAAGTTGGCGAGCGAGTCCTGGGCGAAACCGCCCAGCCCGTTCTTGACCACGGAGACCTGGTAGTCGGGCTCCGGCAGCCAGATCACCGGCAGGTCCTTGGCCAGCGCGGCGCTGTACTCCTGGACGGCGGCGGGCGACTCGGAGGTGGTGGTCTGTGCGATCAGCTTGTCCACCGCCGGGTTGGAGTAGCTGCCGAAGTTGGAACCGCCGCCGGTCTGGAAGAGTGAGTCGCCGCTGGGGTACGCCGGGAAGTACCAGCTGCCCGCGGTGCCGAAGAAGGACAGCTGCCACTTGCAACCCGGGTCACCGGACTTGCACTGGCCGGACTGCGAGAGCACGGAGTTGACGGGGGCCGTCTTGATGGTGAACTTGATGCCGGTCTTCGAGAAGGAGGACTGCAGCGCGCTCATCATGTTGTCGGTCACGGTCGAACCGGACTGGGACAGCACCTGCATCTCGAACTTGGTGCCCTTGGCGACGCCCGAGCCGCACTGGTCGTCGCCGCTGCCCGCGTCGGTGCACACCATGGTGCCGTTCTGCTCGCTCCAGCCGTGCGAGGTCAGCAGCTGCTTCGCCTTGGCGGTGTCGAACGGGTACGGGTTCTTCTTCTGCTCCGGAGAGACGAAGTCGGAGGCCTGTCCCTGGGGGATCGGGCCGTAGGTGGGGACCGCGGTGCCGTTGAAGATCACCTTCGACAGACTGGTCTGGTCGACCGACATCTGGATCGCCTGGCGGGCGTAGAGCTGCTTGAAGACGGCGCCCATGGCCGGGTTGTTGAAGTTGTAGGGCATATAGGTGATCGCCCAGCCCGCCCACGGTTTGACCGTGTAGCCCTTCGACTTGAAGGACGCCTCCTGGCTGAGGTCCGTGGCGTTGATGTAGCCGTAGTCGACCGTGCCCGCCCGCAGCGCGTTCGCCTCGGCGTCGGTCGTGGTGAACGGCAGCAGGTTGACGTGTTTGATGTTGGCCTTGCCGCCGCCGTCGTACTTGGCGTTGGCGGTCAGTTCGACCCTGCCCGCGGTGGAGAAGGACTTGAGGGTGTAGGGACCGCTGACGGTCTTCCACAGCGGGTCGGTGGCGTAACCGGAGATGTTCTTGGCGGCCTTGTTGAGGTACGTCCAGACCTTCTTGGCGCCGGCGGCGGTGCGGTCCAGGTCGGAGACGGCATCGGAGTCGCCGGTCTTGTCCCAGACGTGCTGCGGCATCGGGCGGATCATGCTCAACTCGTTGGCGAGCATCCACTGCTTGTTGTACGCCTTGTCGAACGCGATGGTGAAGTGAGTGTCGTCGACGATCTTCAGCGAGGTCCAGTTGTCCGGCGCCTTGCCCGGGCTGTAGTTTGCCCAGTCGGCCTTATTGGCCTTGATCAGGTTGAACCAGAACTCGACGTCGCGCGAGGTGATCGGCTTGCCGTCACTCCAGTGCCGGTTGCCGAGGGTGATCGTGACGCTCTTGCCGTCCTTGGCGAAGTCCGCCGCGGTGGCGAGGGAGTTGTCCTTGTTCCAGCCGACCTCGCCGGTGGAGCCGTCATAGGCGATCAGCGGCTCCCAGAGGGACTGGGATATGGAGGAGTTGTTGGTGTTGAGGTGCGAGGCCGTGCCAACCGGGAGGATCCAGTTCGGCGTGAAGTTGGCCGGGAGCGCGTAGTTGATGGTGTCCGTCGAGTGTCCGCCGGACGACGAGGTGCCGCCCCCGGAACAGCCGGTGAGCAGTGCGCCGGACATGACGGCGGCACCCGCGACGAGGGCCCAGCGGCGGCCGGTCGCCGTATGAGCAAGGAACATGGCTCTCCTCGGAGTGAAAGGACCCGTGTGTGCCCCATTGGCCTGGGGCGGGCGCCGCGGGGATCGGCGCTGCGACGACAGTCAACGTCTCACGTGCTGATTAAACAAACAAGAATTAGTAAAAAGTAAGTTTCTGCGAGTTCGACAGAACTCTCCGAAGCCCTGTCCAGGTAGCGAAAACGCCATCTTTGATCCGGTTTGTCACGCTGTTGATCGCGGCATTGCCGTCCGGGAAGCGGTTCACGTACGCATTGCGCGGGCGTACTGTCTTCGTCACACCCACCGTTGCGGAAGTTACTTCGTACATGACTGAAATAAGTGCGCGGAACCGTCAGTCGGCGAAGGGGAGTTCCTCCCTCGCCGCCCGCGTCCTCGAACTCGTGGCCTCGGGCCAGGCCTCGTCACGCGCCGAGCTCGCCGCCCTGCTCGGTGCCGCCCCCTCGACCATCTCCCTCACCGTGGGGCAGCTGGTCGAGCGCGGGCTGATCGCCGAGGAAGGCACCCAGTCGTCCACCGGCGGGCGCCCCCGCAAGGTCCTGCGGCTGGGCGGCACCGACGAGTTCGCCGTCGCCGCCGACCTCGGCGGCCGGCATGCCCGGATCGGTGTGGCGCTGCCCGGCGGCCGGCTCGAGAAGGTCTCCACCGTTCCGTTCGTCATCGCCGACGGCCCCGAGCAGGCTCTGCCACGGCTCGCCGACACGCTGGAGGCCCTGGCCGAGGAACACGGACGCGACCGGATGTGCGGTGTCGGCCTGTCCCTGCCGGGCCCCGTCGACATCCGATCCGGAGCCGCCATGCTGCCGTCGCGGATGCCGGGGTGGAACCGCTTCCCGGTCGCCACCTGGCTGGAGGAACGCTTCGGCGTCCCGACCGCGGTGGACAACGACGCCAACTGCATGGCGATGGGCGAGCACACCGTCCGGCCCGCCGAACACCGACAGTCGATCATGGTGAAGATCGGCTCGGCGATCGGCGCCGGCGTCATCGTCGACGGTCGCCTCTACCGGGGCGCTACCGGCGCCGCCGGCGACATCACCCACATCCGGATCGACGGCGCCGCCGACATCCCCTGCTCCTGCGGCAAGACGGGCTGTCTGGAGACCGTGGCCTCCGGCGCCGCCCTGGTGCGCATCCTGCGCGAGCGCGGCGCCGACGTCAGCAGCCTCGAGGACGTCGTGGGCCTCGCCGCCGACGCCGACCCCGAGGCCACCCGCGCGGTCCGCCGAGCCGGAGAACACCTCGGGCAGGTGCTCGCCGCCAACGTCAACTTCTTCAACCCGGACGCCGTCTACCTCGGCGGCATCCTCTCCACCCTGGAACCCTTCGTCGCCGCGGTCCGCAGCCAGCTCTACGACAGCTGCCACCCGCTGGTCACCGAGCACCTCACGATCGAGCGGGCCAGCCTCGGCGTCGACGCCGGAGTCGTCGGGGCCGGACAGTTCGCCCTGCAACGCGCCATGGCGCACGCCCTGCGCAACGTCGGCGGCACCGGGCTCGGTGTCGAGCACCTCGGCCCCGCCGCACACCGCACCCCCTGACGCACCACAACCCGCACGAGGAGCCATGCCGGAAACCCGTACCGCATCCCGCACCGCCGCCCGCCCGGTCATCGCCATCGCCGGGCTGGGCATCGAGTCGTCCACCTTCTCCCCGGCCCGCACCGAGGCCCCCGCCTTCCACCCCTCGCGGGGTGCCGACGTGCTCGGCCGCTACCCCTTCCTCGCGCCCGGCGAGGAACTGCGCGAGGCCGCCGACTGGCACGGCGCCCTGGTGGGCAAGTCGCTGCCCGGCGGCATGGTCACCGCCGCCGCCTGGTCCGCACTCACCGACGAACTCATCGACCGCCTGGCCGCACTGCCCCGGCTCGACGGTCTCTGGTACGACATCCACGGCGCGATGACCGTGGAGGGCGTCGAGGACGCCGAGGCCGTCCTGCTGGAACGCATCCGTGCCACCGTCGGCCCCGACGTGATCGTCTCCACCTCGATGGACCTGCACGGCAACGTCTCCCGCGAACTCGCCCACCGCAGCGACCTCATCACCTGCTACCGGATGGCCCCGCACGAGGACCACATGGAGACCAAGGAGCGCGCCGTGCGCAACCTGGTCGACCTGCTCGCCTCCGGCGCCCCCCGGCCGGTGAAGGCATGGGTACCCGTCCCGGTGCTGCTGGCCGGAGAGCAGACCTCCACCCGCATCGAGCCCGCCAGGAGCGTGTACGCGGCGGTCGACGAGGTCGAGGCCATGGACGGGGTGACCGACGCGGCGATATGGGTCGGCTACGCCTGGGCCGACGAACCACGCAACCGCGCGGCCGTCGTCGTCACCGGCCCCGACCGGAACGCCGTGTCGTCAGGCGCCGAACGCCTCGCCCGCGGCTTCTGGGAGGCCCGTCACGACTTCGACTTCGTCGCCCCGACCGGTACCTTCGACGACCTCCTCGATGAGGCCCTGCGCTCGCAGCACCGGCCGTACTTCATCAGCGACACCGGCGACAACCCCACCGCGGGCGGCGCCGGCGACGTCACCTGGGGCCTGACCAGGCTGCTGGAGCGCCCGGAGTTCCAGAAGGACGACGGCCCGACCGTCCTGTACGCCTCGGTGCCCGGCCCCGCCGCCGTGGACACCGCGGTCGCCGCCGGCGTGGGCGCCACCGTCACCGTCACCGCCGGAGCCGAGGTGGACGACCGGCACGCCGGTCCCGTCACCCTCACCGGCGTGGTCCACGCGATCCGGCACGGCGACCGCGACGCCGAGACCGAGGTCGTGGTCCGAGTCGGCAGCGTGTACGCGATCCTGACCCGGCAGCGCAAGCCCTACCACCACGAACACGACTTCGCCGACCTGGACCTCGACCCCCGCTCCGCCGACGTGGTCATCGTGAAGATCGGCTACCTGGAGCCCGAGCTGTTCGACATGGCGGCGGCGTGGAAGATGGCCCTCACACCGGGTGGTGTCGACCAGGACCTGGTGCGGCTCGGTCACCAGCGCATCCGTCGGCCCATGTTCCCCTTCGACCCCGACATGGCCGACCCGGATCTGACGGCCCGGATCGTCCCGGCCTCCGACCAGCCGCTCACCGGGGACGACGAGTGACCGGCCGCACGCCGGGAACCACCCTCGAGATCGCGGTCACCTCCCCGGCGGGTGCCCGTGCCGCCCGCGACCACGGTGCGGACCGGGTCGAGCTGTGCACCGGGCTCGAACTGGGCGGCCTGACCCCGTCGGCGGCCTCGGTGGAGGCGGCCGCGGCCGTCGGGCCGCCGGTGCACGCTCTGGTGCGGTGCCGTCCCGGTGACTTCGTGTACGACGCCGAGGAGATCGCCCTGATGGTCGCCGAGGTTCGCTCGGTGGTCGCCTCGGGCGCCTCGGGCGTGGTGGTCGGTGCGCTGACTGCCGAAGGCCTCCTGGACACCGACGCCGTCACCCGCCTGACCGACGCCGCCCATGAGGCGGCCTCGAACCACGACCGCTCCGTGGACGTCACCCTGCACCGCGCGATCGACCAGTCCGCCGACCCGGTCGCCACCGCGGCGCTGCTCCCCTCACTGGGGATCACCCGCGTTCTCACCTCCGGCGGCGCGGCGACCGCGGCCGACGGGGCGACCACGCTTGCCGCGATGGTCACCGCGGCCCCTGGTGTGCAGGTCATGGCAGGCGGCGGCGTCCGCACCGCTGACATCCCCGCCCTGGTGGCCGCGGGGGTCGCCGCAGTGCACCTCTCAGCCAAGACCCGGGCCGAGCCCCGGCGCGGCGGTGCGTGGATACCTCTCGGAGCCGCGGGAGCCTCTGCCCTCCAGGACACCCACTTCGTCACCGACCCGAAGGTGGTGGCCGAGGCCCGGCAGGCACTGGACGCCGCACGGACCACCGGCCGCCCGGACCGTCCCGACGACGATACGGCGTGACCCCGAACCCGAGGCGTGCGTGGGAGTCGTGAAGAGTTCGCGCGCGATTCTCGGGATTCGGTGACGGGAGCGGAAGACTTGGAGGGCTCAATCGGCGCTTTCGAACTGGTCGGGCGCCGACCCATGCGAGGGGAGATCGGTCAACGATGTTCACTCTGGTACGGAGCAGAGTACGGACGGCCGCGTTCGCGCTCTCGGCGGTCGCGGCCCTCGCCTTCGGCGGGACCGCCGCGACCGCCGCGACCGGCGCGGCAGCGGCCCCCGCTGCCGCGAAACAGGGTCCGACCTCGGTGGCGTACGTCGAGGTGAACAACAACAGCATGCTGAACGTCGGCAAGTACACCCTCGCCAACGGCGGCGGCAACGTCTTCGACGTCGCCGTGGTCTTCGCGGCGAACATCAACTACGACACGGGTACGAAGTCGGCGTATCTGCACTTCAACGAGAACGTACAGCGCGTCCTCGACAACGCCGCCACGCAGATACGGCCGTTGCAGCAGAAGGGCATCAAGGTCGTCCTCTCGGTGCTCGGCAACCATCAGGGCGCGGGCTTCGCCAACTTCCCGTCCCAGCAAGATGCTTCGACGTTCGCGAAAAAACTGTCGGACGCCGTGGCCAAGTACGGCCTCGACGGCATCGACTTCGATGACGAGTACGCCGAATACGGCAACAACGGCACAGGCCAGCCCAACGACAGCTCGTTCGTGCACCTGGTGACGGCGCTGCGCGCGAACATGCCGGGCAAGATCATCAGCCTCTACAACATCGGCCCGGCCGCGTCGCGCCTCTCCTACGGCGGCGTCGACGTCTCGTCCAAGTTCGACTACGCCTGGAACCCGTACTACGGCAGCTGGCAGGTTCCCCGCGTGGCACTGCCGAAGTCGAAGCTGTCGCCGGCGGCTGTCGAGATCGGCCGGACTTCGCAGAGCACGGCCGCCGACCTTGCCCGCCGCACCGTCAGCGAGGGGTACGGCGTCTATCTGACGTACAACCTCGACGGCGCCGATCGCAGCGCCGATGTCTCCGCGTTCACCAGGGAACTGTACGGCAGCAACGCCGTCTACACGCGGTAAGGCGAGGTGCTGTCTCTCCTCGCCGTGTGAGTACCCGATAGACGACGGTGCCTGACCGGGGCTGTCCCCGGTCAGGCACTGCGGGTGCCGTAGGTCTCACCGCCGCGGCGGCCGCCGGCCGGCCGCGTCTTCAATCCGGGTGGCCGCGGTCGGCTGACGCGGGTGATGTCGGACCCAGGTAGGAGACGGCGCCACCCGCTCCTACTGCGATAGCGCACAGTACGGGGATCGGGCTTTTCGAAGTGCACAAGAGGAGGAGTGGCTCAGCCGCGAGGCTGTCCGAGCACGGGCCGGCCCGTGAGGAGAAATGCCGCGATGCCGACGTCAGCGATGGTGACCACGTCGGTGTCGTGGACGCTGAGTGCCTGTGCGTCGAGGTCCATGCCCAACTGTTTGGAGGCGGCCTTGATGTGGCTGCGGACCGTCGGGTCCGACAGGTTCAGGGCCTGCGCGGTGGCGGGAATCGAGAGGTCGTTCTCCAGCCATGCGGACACGGTGGTCAGCAGGTCCCTGTTCTGAGGGTCCGAGCGCAGTTTGCTCAGCCGCTGTTCGGCCCACTCCTGGACGGTGTCGCCGGCCGCGGCGATGAGTCCGGCGAAGTCGGGAGCCGGCTCGGGCGTGAAGTCATCCGAGGTCGGCAGCGCAAGAAGGTTGAATGCGAGGAGCAACAGGACGCGGTTGTTGACGCTGTTGAGGTCGAGTCCCAGGAGGTGTCCGGCGCGGCTCAAGCGGCCCCGCAGGGTGTTGCGGTGGATGCCCAAGGCCTTGGACGCCTCGACCGGCTTGTACGAGAGGCCGGTGGGCAGGGTCTGAAGCAGCAACGTGTGCTAGGGCTTCAGCAGCGGGGCAAGAAGCGCTTGTGCCCAGGCGGACGCCTTGTTCCTGGGGAGCAACGGGGCGATCTTCGGGTCCGCGCCGACCGCGACCCGTTCAGGGGAATGCGCTGCCACGAGAACGGCATGCGCGGCTTCCGCGTAGCCCGCACCCGCGGCGTCGAGCGGGTACGGCGTGCTCACTCCCATGGCCAGCCCCCGACGGGCGCCGATCAGATGGCCGAGATCGGACTCGACCCCTGCGTCTTCGCGGGCCGGAGTCACCACGATGATGTGCTGGTCCTTGCCGGGGCAGGGGGAGACCAGTGATCTGCGCCCCATGTGCTTCAGGCACCACTGGAGGTGCGGGTCGCGAGCCTGGCTGCCGGTGTCGATGATCCGGACGCGGACCAGCTCGGTGTCCATCAGAGCAGGTGCGATCAGACCGGCGATGACCTGCGTCTTGAGCACCTCTCCACCGAACAGCAGCTGGGTTGCGGCCTGATGGACTGAACGGGAGGCGAGCACGGCGGACTGGGCGGCTTGGTGTTCGAGCCGGGCCTGCTCACACAGACCCAGGAGTTTTGCCGCGTACCGGAGCAATTTCCCGGCCGTCGACTCGAACGCGCGGCGGGAGGCGACAGCCAGCAGTACACCATCTTCCGCACCGAGGACCCGGACGAGCTGTGTGTGTTCGGCATCGGAGCCGTCGGTACCGGCCGCTGAGTCGGCCGCTACAAGGGAGCGGGCCAGATTGGCCGGGCCGGCCGGGGCTACGGCGAAGGCTCCTCTTTCGCCGGAACCGGCGGCGACATCCGCGCCCAGCGCGTCGGACAACCAGCGCACGATGCGACTGGCCGCCTCCGGGTTGGCCAGCTGGGACGGCAACGCGTTGAGCAGCGACTCAAGCTGCTCGACCTGTCGCTCGGCGACGAGGGCCCGTTGCCGCTGTAGATCCTCGTTGATCCCCGCCCACTCGCTGTCGGCGGCCGTGACGAGGAGCGGAAACTCCAGCCGCTGCGCCAGCGTACGGATGCTGGGCGGTATGGCCGGTACACCGCCGGGCGAGTGCAGTGCCAGGCCCGATGCTCTGCGTTGCTTGAGGTACCGCAGTAGTTGATCAAGGGCCCCCGACGCCCGCTCATCGAGGTCGTCGGGCAGCCTCACCAGGGCCAGCGCACCTTGGGCGGGCGACTTCGTGGCCTGGTCAGGCGCTTGTGTCAGTGGCACCGCACAGACGCTGGTCACCCGGTTCTCCGCGCAGGCGCGGCCCTGCCGCGGGTCCACGAAGAGCAGCCCGAGGTCCGGCCTTCCGGACGTCAGGTATCCCAGGGTGGGCATGCTCCGTCCCCCTTCACTTCACGCTCTCGGTGCCCGACGCCGCCCGCGCAGCTGCGCGCCGGTCCGGCAAGGGTTCCGTTACTCAATCACACCGTATGTGCGCCGTGGCCCCTGACAAACCCAACGTGGGCCGCCCCGATCGTGGCGGTACCGGCCATCGGCGGTACCGGCACGATCGGGGCGCCGCCTACCGTCTGCTGCCGGCCTGGCGGCCCGGCCTCACTTCAGGTGCCGGCCGAAGAACCGGTCCCCGTCCTCCACCTCGAACCATGGGGTGCCGGTGTGCCCGCCCAGATTGGCGTGCAGCGTCTTCTCCTTGGTGCCGAAGGCGTCGAACAGGTCCAGGGCCCGCTGCCGGGGGTTCCCTTCGTCGTCCCACTGGAGCAGGAACAGCAGCGGAATGGTGACCTGCCGGGCCTCCTCGCGTTGGGCGCGGGGCACGTAACCCCCGGCGAAGAAACCGGCGGCCGCGACGCGCGGCTCGACCACCGCCAGCCGAATGCCGACGGCGGTCCAGCCCGAGTACCCGACCGGGCCGCCGATCTCGGGCAGCGAAAGGAGGGCGTCCAGGGTGGTCCGCCATTCCGGGACCGCCTTTTCGACCAGCGGGCCGATGAAGGACTCGAAGATCTCATCGACCGGCTCGCCGGCCTGCATCGCCCGGCGGAGGTCGGCGCGGGCCTGCTCGTCGGCGGCGGAACGGGGCCGGTCACCGCACCCGGAGGCGTCGATGGTGGCCACCGCGTAGCCGTACGCCGCGGACTGCCGGGCCCGGGCCACCAGCCGGGGTTCCCTCTTGGGCAGGCCGTTGTTGTGGGCCATCAGGATCAGCGGGGCCGGCGCGGTGGATCCAGGCGTCCACAGGGTGCCGGGGATCTCGCCGAGGGTGAATTCGCGCTCGAGGATGCCGTCGTCGAGGCGCTGTTCGGACGTGAATTGCATGGTCGTGCCTTTCGGGAGTGCTCTTGAACGGCGCTCCCGGACGACCTATCGCCCGACCGTGACCCCGGAGGGAAGCACCCATGTCGATACGTTCACGGGTACCACCTCCTCATTCTCTCGCACGGCCTCCGGAAAGGTAGCAGTGGTCGCCGTGGTCCGCCAACAGGTTTTCGCGGAGGCTCCGGGGCCCACCGCGAACGCGGTCACGCTCAGCCGGCAAGGCCGCCGCACCCCGCCGTGGCGGTCAGGACGTCAGATAGGCCTCCACCTCGCTGAACTGGGCCGCCGGCCAGCCCGTGTTGGCGGTGACGTGGAGCCTCAGATAGCGCAGGTCGGTGTTCTGGGGCAGGCTGAGGGTGACGGCGTTGCTCTGCGCCGGGTCGAAGCGGTAGCCCTGCGAGCCGACCACCGTGGAGTACGACGAGCCGTCGGTGCTGCCGAGCACGGACAGGGTCTGGGTGCGGGCCTGCCACGCCGAGGAGGGCGGCAGCTTCAGCACGACCCGGCGCACCGCCTGGCGGGAGCCGAGGTCCACCGTCCACGACTGGGGGAAGGCGTTGTTGGCGGACTCCCAGTAGGTGTTCGCGTCGCCGTCCACCGCCTTGCCGGGGGTGTAGACGTCCTGCGATCCCGTCGCCGTGGCCGGCCGGCCCTTGAGGAGGTTGCGGGCGGGGTCCGGGTCGGGGTTGCCCTGCCCCGGCTGCGGCCAGGTGGAGCAGTCCGACCAGGTGCCGCTCCAGCCGGAGTTTCCGCCGCCGTCGGTGAGAGCGAAGGAGCCGGAACCGGCCGGGTAGGGGCAGTTGTAGACGCCCGCCACGCCGACGCCGGTGGCCGCGACATCGCTGAGCTTCGCCGCGCCCTGCGCCTCGGCCTGGACGACGACGGTTCCGGTGTTCCTCACGGTCGCACCGGTCACGTTGACGTTCTTGACCGCGTAGCCGTGGCCGCCGCCGGAGACGAACTCGAACGCGCTGTATGGGCTGTTCGTGATGGTCGTGTTGGTAATGTTGACGGTGGCGTTGATGGCGCTGTCGTAGGAGTCGACGCGAAGGGCCCCCATCGGGTGGTTCCAGTTGGGGTTCATGGCGCCGGTGCGCACCAGCGTGTTTCCGTCGACCGTGATCGTGCCGGAGAGAGAGTGGAAGGGGTCGAGGAACTTCTGGTTCGAGATGGCGATCCCGCTGCCGAGGGCGTTGGTGTCGGAGATCAGGTTGTTCTTGACAGCGATGTCGGTGCCGCCGTAGATCGCGATGCCGTTGGCGAGGTTCGGTTGCGAGATGGTGTTGTTCTCGAAGCTGCTGTCGGTGTCCGGCGCATTCAGCGACCACATGGCGAGCGCGTCGTCGCCCTGGTTGCGCAGGAAGTTGTCGCGGACGCGCACGCCCTTGGCACTGCCGTTGAGGTTGAGCCCGTCGGCGGTGGTGTCGAGGATGCGGTTGTGTTCGACGACGAGATTGTCGTTGTTGCCCATCAGCCAGAGGCCCACCTTCAGGTGCTGGAGCCACATGCCCGACACGCTGGAGTTCGGGCCGAGTGAGCCGTTGACGAAGTTGTCGGGGTTGGAGTCGACGCGCTCGGTGACCTCCCCGATGACCGCGAAGTCCTTGATGTGGACGTTGCCGGACGAGCTGGACTGGTCGATGAAGCGCGAGGTGTGCACGGTGGAGTACCAGTGCCCGGCGCCCCGCAGGGTGACGTTCTGGACGCCGCTCAGGGAGGAGGTCAGCTTGTAGTCGCCCGGTGGGATCCAGACCACGCCGCCCTGGGCGGAGGCGATGGCGTCGCGGAACGCCTGCGTGGAGTCGCCCTGCCCGGTCGGGTCGGCGCCCTTCGAGGTGACGGAGACCGATCCCGCGGGCTGCGTGGCGGCCGGCTCCGCCTGCTCGAAGTCGACCACGTCGACGGTGGCCTGGACGTTGGTCGCCTCGAACGCGATCTTGTCGCCGGCCTGGACGCTCTGGCCGAGCACAAGCCGGGCGTTGTCGTAGAAGTGGTGGGTCTTCGCCCCGGCGATCCAGCCGGTGTCCACGTACGAGTACTTGGAGGTGACCGCCAGGGTCTTCGCCAGCTTGGTTCCGTTGACGTACACGTTGAGCGTGCCGGACTGGCCGTCCGGCACGCTGTAGGAGACGGTCACGGCGTTGGCCGCGCGGGGTGCGGTGAATTCGACGCGCTGGCCGGAGGCGAGACGGACGGCCTGGCGGCCGGATGCCTCGGAGGCGAGGGTCCCCTGGGTGTAGTCGGGGCCGATCTTGGTGCCGGTGGTGGTGGCCGACTCGGCCTCGACCGAGGTGAAGGGGAGGGCGGCGCCCGCGGCGGCGTGCGCGGCGGTGGGGGGCAGGACGAGCAGCATGCCGGCCGCCAGGGCCACGGTTGCGCCGATCGCCGGCATCCGCCTGACCGATCCGAAGGTATTGCTGCGCATGAGCTGATCCCTTCGTGTGGGGGGTGTGGGGTGAGAAGGAAGCACGGTGCGGTGGCGGCTCAGGCGAGCAGCCAGGCCGCGGTGTCCCGCGGCAGGCGGCCACGGTCGTCCAGTGGTCCGCTGACCAGCAGGGAGCGGGAGTGGTCGGGCAGCCGGGCGGGCGTGTCCGCGAGGTTCACCACGCATATGAGCCCGTCCGCGCCGGCGAAGGCGAGGACGTCATCGGGGGCGGGGAGCCAGGTGAGCGGGGTGTCGCCGGAGCCGGACGTGGCGCGGCGGATACGGAGGGCATCCCGGTAGAGGCTGAGCATCGAGCCGGGGTCCTGCGCCTGGCGGTCGGCCGCGTAACCGGGCCAGTCGGCGGGCTGCGGCAGCCAGGGTTCCACGCGGGAGCCGAAACCGGCGTACGGCGCCTCGGCCGCCCACGGCAGCGGCACCCGGCAGCCGTCCCGGCCCGGGTCGGTGCCGCCGGAGCGGAAGTGCATCGGGTCCTGGACGCGGTCGCGGGGGATGTCCGCCTCGGGAAGGCCGAGCTCCTCGCCCTGGTAGACGTAGACGGCGCCGGGCAGGGCCAGCGACAACAGGGCGGCGGCCCGCGCCCGCCGGGTGCCGAGAGCGAGGTCGGCGGGGGTGCCGAAGGCCTTGGTGGCGAAGTCGAAGGAGGTGTCCTCGCGGCCGTAGCGGGTGACCGTGCGGGTCACATCGTGATTGCACAGCACCCAGGTGGCGGGCGCGCCCACCGGAGCGTGCTGGGCCAGCGTCTCGTCGATCGACGCCCGCAGGCGCCGGGCGTCCCAGGGACAGGCCAGAAAGGAGAAGTTGAAGGCGGTGTGCAGCTCGTCGGGGCGCAGATAGCGGGTGAAGCGTTCGGTGTCCGGCAGCCACACCTCGCCGACGAAGATCCCGCCGTATGCGTCGGCCACCGTCCGCCAGGAACGGTAGATGTCGTGCAGTTCGTCGCGGTCGACGTAAGGGTGCCGGTCACGACCCTCGACGAAGTCGGGCAGGCGGGGGTCCTTCACGAGCAGGGCGGCCGAGTCGACGCGGACCCCCGCGACGCCCCGCTCGAACCAGAAGCGCAGGATGTCCTCGTGTTCCCGGCGGACGGCCGGATGGCTCCAGTTGAGGTCGGGCTGCTCGGGGGCGAACAGATGCAGATACCAGCCACCGTCGGGCAGCCGGCTCCACGCCGGACCGCCGAACTGTGATCGCCAGTCGTTGGGCGGCAGCTCACCGTGGTCGCCGCGGCCCGGCCGGAAGTGGAACAGCTCGCGCTCGGGACCGCCTGCGAGAGCGGCGCGGAACCAGGGGTGCTGGTCGGAGACGTGATTGGGCACGATGTCGATGATCGTGCGGATGCCCAGATCCCGTGCCTCGGCGATGAGCTTCTCCGCCTCGGCCAGGGTGCCGAAGGCCGGGTCGATGGCGCGGTAGTCGGCGACGTCGTAGCCGCCGTCCTTCAGCGGCGACAGATACCAGGGCGTGAACCACAGTGCGTCGACGCCGAGTTCGGCGAGGTACGGCAGCCTGGCGCGGACGCCCGCGAGGTCGCCGGTGCCGTCGCCGTCGCCGTCGGCAAAGCTGCGCACGTACACCTGATAGATGACCGCGGAACGCCACCAGTCGCGGTCCGTCCGGGCAGGGGTGGGCTGTGCCACGGCGGTGCCTTTCTTCTCGAGGGGGTGGGAGCCGGTCCTTCGCGCTGCGGGCGGGGTCAGCCCTTTGTGCTGCCCGCGCTGATCCCGGCGATGATGTGCCGTTGGAAGACGAGGAACAGCGCGACCATCGGGATGCTGGCGATGACCATCGCGGCGATGAGCACGGTCAGCTGGATGTTCTGGGACAGCTGCACCAGTGCCACGCTGATCGGCTGCTTGTCCGGGTCGGAGAAGACCATCAGCGGCCACAGGAAGTCCTGCCACACCGCGACCAGAGCGAAGATGGACACCACGCCGAGCACGGGACGCGACATGGGCAGCACGACCGACCACAGGGTGCGCAGCTTTCCGGCGCCGTCGATCTCGGCGGCCTCCAGCACATCGCGCGGGATCTGGTCGAAGAAGCGCTTGAGGAGATACAGGTTGAAGGCGTTGGCGACCGCCGGAAGCCAGATGGCCAGCGGGTCGTTGAGCAGGCTGGTGTGGAGCAGCGGCAGGTCGGCGACCGTCAGGTACTTCGGTACGACCAGTGCTTGGGCCGGGACCATCAAGGTGGCGAGGATGCCGCCGAGGATCACCTTGCCGAAGGCGGGCTTCAGCTTGGACAGGGCGTAGGCGGCGGCCGTGCAGAACACCAGCTGGAACAGCCAGGCACCGGCCGCCTGGACCACCGTGTTCCACAGGTGGGTCGGCAGCTGCATGAGCTCCCAGGCGTCGGTGTAGCCGCTGACGCGCCAGTGGGACGGGACGAGGGTGGGCGGGGTCCGGGCCACCTCGTCCGGTGACTTCGCGGCCCCGGTCACCATCCAGTACACGGGGAACAGGAAGGCGAGCGCGAACAGCACGACGACACCGGTGAAGACGGTCCAGTAGACGGCCTTGCCGCGGGGGCGGGCCAGGGTCGCGGGGGAGACGAGGGTCCGGGTGCTCATGCGTCCACCTCCCCGGATCGGGTCAGTCGCAGATAGAGGGCGGAGAAGAGCCCGAGCAGCACCAGGAGCATGACGCTCAGCGCACAGGCGCCGCCGAAGTCGTTGTAGAGGAAGGCGTACTTATAGATGAGGTACAGAACGGTGACCGTGGCGTCCTCCGGGCCCCCGCCGGTGATCACGAAGGGCTCGGTGAACACCTGCATCGTCGCGATGATCTGCAACAGCATCAGCATGAGGATGACGAACCGGGTCTGCGGAACGGTCACATGCCGGATGCGCTGCCACAGATTCGCGCCGTCCAGCTCGGCGGCCTCGTACAGCTCACCGGGGATGGACTGGAGCGCCGCCAGATAGATCAGGACCGTGCCGCCCATGTTGGCCCAGGTGGCGACGGCGACCAGGGATATCAGGGCGGTGTCGGCGCCGTTGGTCCAGTTCGAGGTGGGCAGGTGCAGAAAGCGGAGCGCCTCGTTGGCCAGGCCGGCGCCGGGGTCGTAGAACCACTTCCACAGCAGGGCGGTGACCACCGGCGGAATCATCACCGGCAGATAGACCACGACCCGGAAGAACGCCTTCGCGTGCCGGAGTTCGTTCAGCACCAGCGCCAGTACGAACGGGATCGCGAAGCCGATGAGCAGGGCGAGCAGGGTGAAGGTGAGTGTGTTGCGCCAGGCGGCACCGAACTCGGGATCGTGCAGGACGCGGGTGAAGTTGGCGGTGCCGACCCACTCGGGCGAGGAGCCCGGTGTGTACTTCTGGAAGGCGATGACCACCGCGCGGATCGCCGGATACCAGGAGAAGAGAGCGAAGCAGAGCAGGCCGCCGAGGAGGAAGGCGTAGGCGCGGGCCTGGTCGTGCAGGCGCCGCCGCCCCCGGCCCGCCACCGGGGGCGGCGCCTTGACGGGCCGTACGGCGATCGCGTCGGCGGGGCGCCGGGCCACGGTCCTGGTCATCGGTGTCAGCTCCGCGACAGGATGCTGTCGATCTTGCCGGAGGCGCCCTCGAGGAGCGCGTCGATGTCGGCGTCCTTCTTGGTCAGGACCGCGGAGACGGCTCCGTCGAGGACGGAGTAGATCTGCTGGGCCTTCGGCGGCTCGATCTTCATCCGCAGGTCCTGGTTGCCGTCGAGGAAGGCCCGGTAGTTCTCCACGGGGACATTGGCGTTGGCCGTCTTGACCTGCTGGTCCTTGGCGTCGGCGGCGCCGGTGAACAGCCGCGGCTCGGGCAGGCCGACGGGGGCGTCGCGCTTCTTGGCGCGGGCGTAGTCGCCGAGGAAGCCCTTGCCCGGCGTGAGGAACATGTGGTCGAGCCACTTCAGACCCGCTCGGATCTGGGCGGGGGAGTCCCCCTTGTGGAACATGTAGCCGTCGCCGCCGATGAGCGTGCCCTTGCCACCGGGCATGGGGGCGATGGCGAGGTCCTTGTAGTTGCCGCCCTTCTCCTTGACCAGGATCGGGATGTTGTCGGGCGCGGCGAGGTACATACCGAGCTTGCCGGAGCCCATCAGCTGCTGGACGTCGTTGAGGATGAGGAGCTGCTTGCTGCCCATGGAGTCGTCCACCCAGCGCATATCGTGCAGGTTCTGGAGGACGGCGCGCCCCTCGGGGGTGTCGATGGTCGCCTTCTTGCCGTCGGGGCTGACGACGTCGCCGCCCTGGGAGTACAGCTCCGCCGTGAAGTGCCAGCCGCCCTGGTTCTGCGCGCTGTAGTCCGCGTAGCCGACGGTTCCGCCGCCCAGCTCCGCGATCTTCTTGGCGTCGGCGCGGACCTCCTGCCAGGTCGTCGGCGGCTTGTCGGGGTCGAGGCCGGCCTTCTCGAAGAGCTTGCGGTTGTAGATCAGGCCCATCGAGTAGCCGGTGCGCGGGATGCCGTAGACCTTGCCGTCGACCGTGTAGATGTCGCGCAGTTCCTTCCGGATGGTGTCGTAGCTCTTCAGCTCCTTGAGGTACGGGGTGAGGTCGGCGGCCTGACCGATGTCGACGACGTGCTTGGCGTCGGTGAAGTAGGTGTAGAAGACGTTCTCCATCTGGCCGCCGGCGAGCTTGGCGTCGAACGTCTTCGGGTCCTGGCAGGGGAACGCGTCATGCGCGACAACATCGATGTCCGGGTTCTGCTTTTCGAAGGAGGCGACGTCCTCAGCGAACAACTCGTGGTCGACCTTGGCGCTCTTGGGCGGCATGCAGTTGACGGTGATACGCGTCTTTCCGCTCGCCGCGTCGTTGTCCGAGCCGCATGCGGTGAGGGCAAGGGAGCAGACACTCAGCACGATGAGGCGACGACGGAACCCGGTGCTTCTCATGGTGGACCCCTCTGGACAGGAGCAGGGAAGCCCCACGCCGGTGGGCGGAGCGCACACAGCCGTGGGTGCGCCGCACACTCAAGCACCGTCGACATCATGCTGCAAGATGTCGCGCAGAAACTGAAAACAATCGACAGGTCTTACAGGCGTTCGAGTCCGGGTCGAGTTCACCCGCGCGGGGCTTGCGCGGTGGAGGCGCGCACCACCAGTTCGGGCTCGAACAGCAACTCCTCGGCCTGTACGGCCAATCCGCTGATCTGCGCGTTCAACAGCTCCACCGCCGCCCTGCCCATGGCCTCGATGGGCTGGCGCACGGTCGTGAGCGGCGGCTCGGTGCAGCTCATGAGCGCGGAGTCGTCGTAGCCGATGACGGATATCTGCGACGGCACGCCGAGCCCCTTGCGGCGCGCGGCCCTGATGGCCCCGAGAGCCAGCGGGTCGCTGGCGCAGACGATGCCCGTGACCCCCCGGTCGATCAGCCGGGAGGCCGCGGCCTGGCCGCCCTCGATCGAGAAGATGGCCCGGGCGACGAACTCGTCCGGCAGATCATCGGCGACGGCTCGGGCGGCGGCCAGCTTGCGGGCCGACGGCATGTGGTCGCCGGGCCCGAGCACGAGCCCGATCCGCTTGTGGCCGAGGGAGGTCAGATGGCGCCAGGCCTGCTCCACCGCCACGGCGTCGTCGCAGGAGACGCCCGGGAAGCCGAGCTGCTCGATGGCCGCGTTGACCAGCACCACCGGAATGTTGCGGTCGGCGAGCAGCCGGTAGTGGCCGTGCTCCGCGTCGGCCTGCGCGTACAGGCCGCCGGCGAACACTACGCCGGAGACCTGCTGTTGCAGCAGCAGCGTCACGTAGTCGGCCTCGGAGACCCCGCCCTTGGTCTGGGTGCACAGCACCGGAGTCAGGCCCATCTGGGCCAGGGCCCCGCCGATGACCTCGGCGAACGCCGGGAAAATGGGGTTCTGCAGCTCGGGCAGGACCAGTCCGACCAGGCGGGCGCGGTCGCCGCGCAGCTGCGTGGGCCGCTCGTAGCCGAGGACGTCCAGGGCGGCCAGCACGGACTGCCGGGTGGCTTCGGACACTCCGGGCTTGCCGTTGAGCACCCGGCTGACCGTGGCCTCGCTGACCCCCACCTTTTTCGCCACTTCAGCAAGTCGTCGCGTCATACACGCAAGAGTATCGCAAGTTATGCAAGTCGCTTGCGTAAATGCTCCATGGACTGCCTCACAGGGACTTTCGACTTGTTCGGGACAAAGTATGGACGGTTCGAGATGTTGTTCGTACGCTGGGCGTCGCTTTCGTACGGACGTCTGCGTGCATCACGGCGGAATGCCGCTGCACCACCCGTACGTGGACGAGCTCCACTCCATGGCCGCGGTCCGCCGTCGGCCGCTCCGCCTAGCGCCCAGCAGGAGGAAGAGTGACGCCACGCAAGTACCCGAGCCTCCGTAGCCATCGCCGTAGACCACGAAGAATCACCGGCCTGCTCCTCGCGGCCCTTTTCGCCGGCGGTCTCGCGACACCGGCCGCCGAAGCGGACGAAAAGCCCTTCGGGGACCTGCCGCCCCAGGAACCCGGCGTCACCCTCCGCGTCTTCGATATCCAGTCCCCGCTGAGCAAGCTCTGCGACCTCAAGCCGGCCCAGACCCCCAACGTCGACAAGCTGATCCCCAACGTCGACTGGTCCTCCACCGAGGGCTTCGGTTTCACCGACAACTTCGTGTCGCAGATCATCGGCAACATCAACATCCCCACCGACGGCACGTACACGTTCCGCCTGATCAGCGACGACGGTTCCCGACTGCTCATCGGCGACAGAAGGGTCATCAACCACGACGGACTGCACGGTGCCGAGCCCAAGGACGGCGAAGTCGCCCTTACGCCCGGCTACCACGCCCTGCGCATCGACCACTTCGACCGCGGTGGCGAGCAGCAGGTCACCCTCCAGTGGAAGCCGCCGGGCGCCGACGACTTCACCCTCGTCCCGAACTCCGTGCTCAGCACCGACGCCGGCGTCGTCCGTGTCACCGCCCCCGGCCGCAAGGAGTGCGAGGGCAACTATGACACCCCCGGCGACGGCCTCCCGCTGACCTCGGTCAACCCCGGCTACACCCTCACCGATCTGCGTCCCGAGGGCTTCGAGCCGCAGGTCTCCGCGATGGACTGGCTGCCGGGCGGCAAGCTCGCCGTGACGACGTGGGGCGGCAGTACCAAGACGGAGGGAGAGGTGTACGTCCTCGACCATGTCACGGGTGACACCGGCCCGGAGAAGGTCACGTACAAGAAGATCGCCGGCGGGCTGAAGGAGCCGATGGGGATCAAGTACGTCGACGGAAAGCTCTACGTCTCGGAGAAGCACCAGCTCACCGAATTGTCCGACATCGAGGGCGACAACACCGCGGACGAGATCCGCAAGGTCGCGGAATGGCCGTACGGAGGGAACTTCCACGAGTTCGCCTTCGGACTGCTCTACGAGAAGGGGAACTTCTATCTGAACCTCTCGGTGGCCATCAACTACGGCGGCGCGACCACCGATCCACAGCCCGCCGCGAACCGCGGCGCCACCATCAAGGTGAACAAGAAGACCGGAAAGGTGAGTTACCTGGCCGGCGGCCTCCGTACCCCGAACGGGATCGGACGGGGCCCCGAGGGCGATCTCTTCGTCACCGACAATCAGGGCGGCTGGCTGCCCGCCTCCAAGCTGCTCCACGTCAAGCAGGACCGCTTCTTCAACCACTACACCAACCCGGACGGCCCGTTCGACGACCGCCAGGTCACCAAGCCCGTGCTCTGGCTGCCGCAGAACGAGATCGCCAACTCGCCCAGCACCCCGATGCTGTTGAAGAAGGGACCCTTCGCCGGGCAGATGCTCTTCGGCGACGTCACCTACGGCGGAATCCAGCGCGCCGACCTGGAGAAGATAGACGGCGAATACCAGGGCGCGGTGTTCCGGCACACCCAGGGCCTGGAGGCCGGCATCACCCGGATCAGCACCGGACCGGACGGTGCGATCTACGCCGGCGGTCTCGGCGCCGACGGAAACTGGGGCCAAGAAGGCAAACTCCGCTTCGGCCTGCAAAAACTCACCCCGAACGGCACGACCGCCTTCGACATCAAGACCATGCGCGCCACCCGCGACGGCTTCGAACTCACCTATACCAAGCCCCTGTCGGCCGAGACCGCCGCCAAGCTGACGAACGGCGCCTACTCCGTCGAGCAGTGGCGCTACGTCCCCACCCCGGCGTACGGCGGCCCCAAGGTCGACGAAGAGACTCTTCCCGTCGCAGCCGCCCGACTGTCCGCCGACCGTCGCACGGTCCGGCTCACCATCCCCGGCCTCAAGACCGACCGGGTGGTGCACGTACGCTCACCGCGCCCCTTCGCCTCGGACACCGGTGACCAACTCTGGTCCACCGAGGCCTGGTACACGCTGAACGCACGCCCCGGCCCCGAGCAGCCCGTCACCTCGTACGACGCGGAATCGGCACGCCTGGCGGGCGGAGCCGGCATCGACACCGAGCACGCCGGCTACACCGGCGGCGGCTTCGTCGACGGCTTCGGCACCCCGGGCGCCATGGCCACCTTCGAGGTCGACGCACCCGCGAAGGGCAGCTACGACGTGGGACTGCGCTACGCCAACGGCCCCCACCCCTTCACCGGCACCAAGACCTTGGGCATCACCGTCAACGGCGGGCAGGCGCAACAGACCAGCCTCCCCTTCACCGGCGCCTGGAACCGCTGGTCCACCAAGACCGAGCGGCTCTCCCTGCGCAAGGGTCGTAACACCATCGCCTATACCTATCGATCCGAGGACACGGGCCACGTCAACCTCGACATGATCGAGGTGCGCAGACCCGGCAGCCGGATCGACCTGTTCTCCGGCGGGAGCGTCTCCACCGCCTGGCAGCACACCGACGGACGCAGCGTCGAATGGCCGCACTCCGCCGAGGACTCCATCGAGGTGTGCTGCGGCGACATCCGCACCAAACAGGCTTTCGGTGACTTCAGGCTGCACGCCGAATTCCGGGTGCCGAAGCTGCCGGACGATGTCACCGGGCAGGACCGCGGGAACAGCGGCATCTACCTCCAGGAGCGGTACGAGATCCAGATCCTGGACTCCTTCGGAGTGGAGAAACTCGCCCCGAACGACGCCGCGTCCATCTACAACAAAAAGGCCGCCGACCTGAACGCCGCCACCGCACCGGAAACCTGGCAGACGTACGACATCGATTTCCGCGCGGCCCGTTTCGACACCGAGGGCCGGAAGACCGATGACGCCAGGATCACCGTGGTGTGGAACGGCAGGAAGGTCCACGACAACGTGGCAGTAGACGGCCCGACCGGCGGCGGCGACGCCGAATCGGCGGCGACGGGCGCAATCCGGCTCCAGGACCACGGCAACAAGGTCCGCTTCAGGAACCTCTGGATCGAACCGCTGGACTGACAGCCACGAAAAGAACTGTCCCGGGCCGGTGAACACCGTGCGTGAGAACGCACGGATTCGTCGGACCCGGGACAACTGGGCTCATGATTCTCTGCGTTCTCTCCCGTCAGGCCCGAGAGGTCACACGCGCAGCGCCCACAGTGTGCCGCTGTCGTCGAGGAACACGACCGAGTCGCCGCTCGCGGCAGGCTCGCTCATGACCGTGCTGTCGAACTGGCCTGTCCAGAGCGTGCGGCCGTGTTCCACTCCCACGATTCGCACGCTGGTCCAGCGCTGGAACACTCGTTCCTGCCCTGTCCCGGAGAGCAGGGCGTATTCGCCGGTGGTCCGCACTCTCTGAGTATCGGCGTGCCACCGTTTTGTGCCGTCGTCGGCGGCCAGGCACACCGGTCCCGATGCCGTGGGGAGGACGAACCCGCCCGCCACGCTGGTCGTCCCCTGTTCCTTCAGGCCGACCTCTTGGTACGTACTGCCGTAGGTCCAGATCTGCTCGCCGGTGAGTCCGTTCAGTGCGGTCGGTTTCCGGCGGGACCCCGCGGCCAGCGGAAGGAACACCGTGGTGTCCGACACCAATTCATCGAGCGGCTGGAAGGCCCCGGTGCTGAAGGTATCCGGTTTGGTCGTCTGGAACGGGCTCCGCCACATCACCTCACCTGTGTCCGCCTTGCGGCAGACGAGGTCGACGGGGGCGGTCCTGCCGTCCTCGTAACAGAGCAGGCCCTCACCCAGGGGCTGCGCCAGGTCGCCCTGCGGCTGGAAGTTGGAGCGGGTCCACAGCCGCTTGCCCGTCTTGCCGAGTACCGCGATTCCGCCGCGGCAGAGGATCAGGTCGCCGGCCAGGATCCATGTGGCGTCGTAGGGGGAGGACACGTTGGTCGCCCATCGCTGGCTGCCGGTGCGCGGATCGATTCCGATCACGTAACCGTCCTCACCGGTGATCAGCAGGCCGCTGGGCCGGTGCACATCCAGCCTCATGCCGCTGTTGGAGACCGAATGCTGCCACCGGCGATCCCCGGTGGCAGCGTCGAAGGCGTGCACCTGTCCGCCCTTGTTATCGGAGTCCCGGGTCAGGGCGAGCAGCGTGCCGCCGACGACCGTGAAGCGTGTTTCCCGGGACCAGGCCGCGTTGAGGGACGTTTTCCACAGACGCTTACCGGTGGCAAGGTCGAAGGTGTGGAGCGCGGCGGTCTCCTTGTAGTAGTGACCGGCGGCCACATGACACCGGCCGTCGGACAGGACGACGTCCGGCCCGTCGGAGTTGATCAGGTCGACGTCTGCGATCTTCTGCGACCAGGCGACCGGGTCCCGCTCGGGGTCGCCGGTCAGGTACATCACCGCCGCCCCTCCGGCGACCGTGACCGCGGCGACACCCGCGCCCCCCAGGAGCAGGCTGCGCCGGCTCATGCCTGTCCCACCGGACGGCCCGGTGGGCGCCTGAACCGTAGCTGCCGCCGCGAGATCGTCGGACACGGAGGCAGCCGCGGGCGGTGAGCCCGCCCCGTGCTCCTCCCGGACGGCGACCGTGGGGGTGTAGCGAACCGCGGGTACGGCCTGCCGCACACCACCGAGGCGCCGCAGCTCGTCGGCGAGCGCGGCGGCCGATTCGTATCGCTCGCGCGGGTCCTTGGCCAGCAGCCGACCGACCAGACGGTCCCATGGAGCCGAGACGCCGGGCACGAGGCTGCTCGGCACGGGCGGCGGATCGTGAAGGTGCGCCGTGATATAGCCGAGGGTGTCCGGGGCGTCGAACGGCATCCGCCCGGTGAGCAGTTCGAACAGCACACACCCGAGGGAGTACAGGTCGCTGCGCTGCTCGGGGCGCCCGCGTGCCTGCTCCGGTGCCATGTACGCGGCCGTGCCCACCATGAACCCGGTGTGGGTCAGCCGGTCACCGGTAGCCGAGGCGTCGGCGGCGCGGGCGATCCCGAAGTCGAGCACCTTCAGGCCACCCGAGGCCGCGACGAACAGATTCGCGGGCTTGATGTCGCGGTGGAGGATGCCGGCGGCATGCGCCTCACCCAGCGCGTCGCACGCCTGCGCCCCCCACCGCGCCACCTCCTCCTCGCCGAGTGGTCCGCGCCGGACAACGGCGTCCAGGCCCTCGCCCCGGAGCAGTTCCATCACGAGGAACGGCGTCGTGCCCTGGCCGGTGGTCGCCTCACCGAGGTCGTGGACGGTCACGATATGGGGATGCTGAAGCGCGGCGGTGATCCGTGCCTCCCGCAGAAACCGGGCGCGCGCCTCGTCGGCCCGACTGCCGCCACCCGCAAGGACCGAGATCACCTTGACCGCGACCGGCCGCCGGAGACTGGCGTCCTGCGCCTCCCACACCTCCCCCATCCCGCCGTGCCCCAGCGGACGCACCAGGCGGTAGCGGTCAGCGAGTATCAGATCCCGGTCGTCCACAGCCCCACGTCCCCCGGCGGTATGCGGTTTTCACTCGGCAGCGATGATCGTAGACCGTGCCCCCGATGACACAGGACCCGGGCGACAGCAGACATCGCCCGTCCGCTCTCGCGCAGGAGCTCACGGGGTCACCGGCCCAGTGCTCCTTGCGGTACCCCAGTCACTTCCCGAGCCGCTTCGCTGCGGCGGCGCGCCGGGCGAACACCTTGTCCTGGGAAGTAGGGGCCGGGGACGGACAGGCACCCTTCGGCTTCCTCCATCAGGCGGCGGTCGCGGACGAACTGGGCAAGCTGCGCCCGTCGCCGCTTTCGCGAAGCAGGCTCAGGCCATCGCCGGAGGCGGCGGGGCCAGGATCAGCGGCCATTCCTCCCCGGAGTGGAGGCCGGCCACAATCTGCTGGGGCGTCGCCTCGGCCGGGGCCGTCAGTACAGCCGTCGGATCGAGTGCCTGTTCATACTGGCGTCCGGCGACACGAGTACTCACCCGCAGAAGCCGGACCGCGTCTGGTTCGACAAGCGAGCGTTCAGGGAAGCCGGCTGCGTCGATCTCCAGCATTTTGAGTACAGCCGGGTAGACCACGATGTCAACGGTCAGGACTTCCCCTTGCAAGCGCCGCTCGGCCCAGCCGTCTGTCCGGACCAGCATGAAACTGCCGTCGCCCTCGTACGCGCACGAGAGGAGTTCACCGACAGCGCGTTCCTCCGGTGTCCCCTCCGGATCTACCACCACGGCGACTACGACCGCTTCCGGGGCGTCCGGGTCCATTCCGCTGCGCAGCCAAACCTGTGCCACTTGTGAGTCCCTGCTTCCCGTCGACGCCTCGAGGTATCGACTGTGTCCGCGGCCGCCGTCTTCGAGGGAACCGACCACGCTATCCAAGCACCGTCTCGGAATCGCCCTCGGTGCCGTACGGGATCCGGCGATGAATGTCCTCGAGCAGGTCCCGCATCGCCATGTGAAAAATCTCGGCCTGATGTTCGCCGATGAAGGAGGTGTGCCCGAACACCTCCAGGACGACCAGGCCGTGCAGGTGGCCCCATGCGCCGAGGAGGAGAGCGCTCGCAGGAGGCGGCAGGGTTTCCGGGCCGTGCGGAAACAGGGGTTCCAGATGCTCCTGGAGTGCCGACGACAGCCCCCGGGTGTCGGCTGCGGCCAATTGCGCCGTGGTGAAACCGTCGAACATCTCGCGCTGGAATACCGCGCACATCCGGTGCATCGCCTGAGTGGTCGGGCCATCGTGGGGCGCCGCGTAATGACGCAACGGCGCTCCGTACAGCAGCTGGAATCGCTCGACGTGGGTGATGGCCCACCGGCGATAGCCCTCGGCGGCGGCCAGGAACCGCAGCGCAGCCGACTCGTCCGCCGCTGTGTCGGCAGCTGCCGACACAGCATCGGCCAGGTCCTCGTACGCCTTGGTGACGAGAACTGTGACGAGGGCGTCCCGGTTCGGAAAGTAGTGGTAGAGCCCCTGGACTGTCATGCCGAGGTTGCGGGCGACCCCTCTCAGGGAAAGGGCGTGCGGCCCGTGCTCGGCGATGTAACTCTCGGCGGCCTCCACGATCTCCTGGGTGGCGACCGCTCGGCGTCGCTGGCGCAGGGTTGGCACGGCCGTCGTATGCGCGTCTGCGGACATGCGGCGATCCTACGACGGCTGATCCGACGGGGCATCAGAGAGCCATAGCGGGTCAAATTTTCTCACAGGTGTCAGGTAAATCTCCTACTGCTCAAACACCGGCTGTCTTACTAGCGTCGATCTCGGCGACGAAGAGCGCGGCACCGCACGCCCCCTGACGGGGTGGGCTGACGGGGTGGCAGGGACTCTGCGGTGCATTGAGCCGACTCCTGCCCGGCCGACGCCCCTCGCCTATCGCATAAGGCATTGAAGGAGATCATCCGTGTTCGAACGTATAGCCGAACTGGCGATTCGCCGGTCCCGGCTGGTGCTTATTTTCGCCGTCCTGGCCTTAGCTCTCATGAGCGCGGTAGGTGCGGGCGCCTTCGACAAGCTGAAGGGGGGCGGCTTCGACGACCCCGCCTCCCCGTCCACCCGAGCAGCGGAGGTCATCGACGAGAAGTTCGGCGGCGAGACCAACCTCGTCCTGCTGGTCCGCTCGTCCGACGGCCGCATCGACACCTCCATCTCCCGAAAAAGCGGCCAAGACCTGCTGGCCGACCTCGGGAAGGACAAGCGGCTCAGCAACGTCGTCTCGTACTGGGAGACGAACAGCCCCGACCTGCGCTCCAAGGACGGCCGCGAAGCCATGGTGCTCGCCCATGTGAGAGGCGACACCACGGAGCAGCGGGAAAACGCGAAGGAGATCCTCGACACCTACAGCGGCACCTACAAGAACACCCTCACCGTCCAGGCCGGAGGAGGCGCCGCCGTAGGTGCCGACCTGTCGAACCAGGTGGTCGAGGATCTGATCCTCGCCGAAGCGATCGCCATACCGCTGACCCTCGTACTGCTCATGATCGTCTTCGGCAGTGTGGTCGCGGCCCTGCTGCCGCTTGCCATCGCGATCTTCGCCATCATGGGCTCGTTCGCCCAGCTCTTCCTGTTCGGCAGCGTCACCGATGTCGCCGACACCGCGACCAACCTCACCACCGCACTGGGCCTCGGACTGGGCATCGACTACGCCCTCCTGATGGTCAGCCGTTTCCGGGAGCAGCTCGCGGCCGGGGCGAGCGTGGACGACGCCGTCCGGCGCACGGTGCACACCGCGGGCCGCACCGTCGCCTTCTCCGCCGCGACAGTCGCGGCAGCCCTGGCGTCGCTCCTGGTGTTCCCGCACTACTTCCTGCGCTCGATGGGCTTCACCGGAGTCGGTGTCGTCGCCATCGCCGCGCTGAGCACCCTGTTCGTGATGCCTGCCCTGCTGAAGGTTCTGGGGCACCGGGTCAACAGCGGGCGGCTGCCGTGGGCGAAGTCGCAGCGCTCCGACGCCCGGGAACCCCTGTGGGGACGGCTGGCGCGTACCGTCATGCGGCGGCCCGCGCTCACAGCACTGCCCGTCCTCGCCGTGCTGCTGTTCGCGGCGAGCCCGCTGCTGAACATCACCTTCGGCACACCGGACGAACGCGTGCTGCCCAAGGACGCCGAGAGCCGCCAGGTCTCGGAGACACTGTGGAAGAACTTCGGCGGCAGTGAGGACTCGGCCCTCCATATCGTCATCGGCCAGTCGGTGGACAAGGCCCCGTTGGCGTCGTACGCAGGCCAACTGTCCGCGCTCGAGGGCGTCGAGCGTGTCGAGACCAGCACGGGAACCTACACCAAGGGACAGCCCGCGGCGACCGGCCCGGCCAACTCCGCCCTCGGTCGGCCCGACGCACAGCGGATCAGTGTGGTGAGCAGCCTGACACCGAAGTCGGAAGCGGCCGAGAGCCTGGTCAAGCAGGTGCGCTCGGTCACCCCGCCCCCTGGGACCCACCCCCTGGTCGGGGGGAATGACGCGGTACTCGTCGACGCCAAGGAATCCATCGCCGACAAGCTCCCCCTGGCCGTGACCCTGATCGTCCTCACCACCTTCCTGCTGCTCTTCCTGTTCACCGGCAGCATCGTGCAGCCGCTGCGCGCACTGGCCCTCAACCTGATCAGCCTGGCAGCCACCCTCGGCGTCATGACCTGGATCTTCCAGGACGGCAACCTCTCCTCACCGCTCGGCTTCACCGCGCAGCCGATGGAGATGACGATGACCGTGCTGATGTTCTGCATCGCCTTCGGCCTCTCGATGGACTACGAGGTGTTCGTCACCAGCAGGATCAAGGAACTCCACGACCACGGGGCCGACAACGAGACCGCCGTGGTCAACGGACTGGGCCACACCGGGCGCATCGTCAGCGCGGCCGCCTTCCTGCTCGCGGTGAGCTTCTTCGCCTTCGGCACCGCCAAGATCAGCTTCATGCAGATGTTCGGTCTCGGCAGCGGACTGGCCGTCCTCCTCGACGCCATCGCCGTACGCGGGGTCCTCGTCCCCGCCGCGATGCGTCTGCTCGGGAAGACGGCCTGGTACGCGCCCGGCTTCCTGCGCAGAATCCACATGCGGTACGGCCTCAGCGAAAGCGGCCCCAAGCCGACGTCCACACCCGGACCTGTGACCGTGGCTCCGACACACATGGAGAACTCGACCAGGGTCTGACCAGGCGCGCCGTCCGGGGCGACGTCCCGCACCCTGGTGCCTCCACACCATGGCGCGTGGCCCCGGCCGGCGGCGGCGGGACGCGCGCCGCGATCTGCTCGCGAGCGTGCTCGCAGTCCGCGAAGCTGTACGGGCAGTCGAGGGCGTGCTCGATCAGGTCCTTGGCCGCGCGTGCCCGCTCGATGCGCTGTTCCAGCTCGGTGACGTGGCGGCGTAAGAGGTCCTGGTGATCCATGGGATCCGGCGTGGACATCAGGGTTTTCAGCTCGCGCAGTCCGAGACCGGCCATCACGGATCCGTGGTTCACCGAACGATGGTTCCTGCGTTTCGGTGAGCCCCTCGGCCTGCAAATCGCCGATCTGCCGCCGCTCGCCGCTGTCGTCGTCTGCCTACGCTTTCAGCACGGCCGGTTCCCACCTGTTCTTCGGAGGAGAAATCGCCGAGGCAGCGTCGCTGGAACGGTATCGGGCGGAGCATCCGCGGGTCGATCTGGCCCTGCTGCCGGTCAACGGTCTGCGGCCGCTGTTCGGGCCGCGGCTGGTGATGGGCCCCGCCCACGCGGTCGCGGGGGCGTCCGTGCTCGGAGCGACCACGTTGATCCCGGTCCACGACGCCCACGGGCGCGATCCGCTCTCCGCGCTGTTCCGGCCCACGGGAACCGCCACGGACGCGGTGGCTTTGGCCGGCCCTGGCCTGCGAGTGGTGGACCTCCCGACGGGTGAGCGCTGGGAGCCGGCGCGATGAGCCTGTTCCGGTCCCGACCTGTGCGCCTTGGCCTGGACACCAGGTACCCACGTGCCGACGTGGTGCGCGCCGCGCTCACGGCGACGGCGGCCGGCTGAACGCACCCTCGGGCAGCGGTGCCGCGGGCCGTATCCGCGGCCACAGCGCATCAGGGATGGGCTCGTCGACCCGCCGCGCAGCGAGGCGCACCTGGTCGGGGGAGGCCAGGCCGGCGACCACCGACGCCACCTCCGGCCGCCACAGCGGGAAGCGGAGCGCGGCGTGGGCCAACTCGACGTCCGCGGCCCGGCAGAGCGCGGCGAGCTCGCGGGCGCGGCGCAGCACCGGCTCGGTCACCGGCGCGTAGTCGAAGGTGTCGTCCTCGCCCGGCTCGGTCCGCGCGAGAATGCCGGAGTTGAACGGCGCCGCCGCGAGCACCGACACGCCGCGCTCGGCGCAGCGGCGCAGCAGCGGCTCGCCGGAACGGTCGAGCAGGGTCCAGCGTCCGGCGAGCATCACGGCGTCCACGTCGCAGCGGTCCACGATCTCCGCGAGCGGCTGCCAGTAGTTCATGCCGACGCCGACCGCCGAGACCAGGCCCTCGTCGCGCATCCGCAGCAGCTCCGGCACCGTCTCGGCGATCACCTGCGGGACATTCAGGTCGGGGTCGTGGACGAGGACGATGTCGACGTGGTCGACGCCCAGCCGGGTCAGGCTGTCTTCGAGGCTGCGCCTGACCCCGGCGGGGGAGTAGTCGAGCCGCCGCCGCAGCGTGTCCGGCACGGCGAACCCCGAGTCGAGATCCGTGCCACGCGGATCGTCGTTGGGGACGAGGAGCCGCCCGACCTTCGTCGAGATCACGTACTCGGCGCGGGGCCTGGACGCCAGCGCCTGGCCGAGCCGCCGCTCGGCCAGGCCGAGCCCGTAGTGCGGCGCCGTGTCGAAGTACCGGACGCCGGCCTGCCAGGCCGCGTCGACGGTCGCCTGGGCCTGCTCGTCGTCGACGGCGGCGTACAGGTTCCCGATCGGCGCGCTGCCGAAGCCGAGCTCGGTCACGTGGACGCCGGTCCGTCCGATCCGCCGGCGGTTCACGCGGCGGCCCCGCTGCCAAGAGCGAGCCCGTACCAGCGGTTGGCGGTGCCCCCGTACACGGCGGCCCGGTCCGCGTCGTCGAGCGTCTCCAGCAGCGCCGCCGTGATCGACAGGGTGTGCCCGTAGTCGGCGGCCAGGGTGCACACCGGCCAGTCCGAGCCGAACATCAGCCGCCGAGCGCCGAACTCCTCCAGCAGCGGCCGGGCGTACGGGAGCAGGTGCTCGGCGTCGCGCTGCCCGTCGCCGGCCTCGGTGAGCAGGCCGGAGAACTTCACCGCGACGTTGGGCAGGGCCGCCAGCTCGGCGATGTGCGTCGCCCACGGCTCGATCGCGCCCGCCGCGATGGGCGGCTTGCCCGCGTGGTCGAGGACGAAGGACGTGCCGGCGTGGCGCCGTACCGCCTCGATCGCCGAGGGGAGCTGTGCGGCGGTGACGATCAGGTCGAAGACCAGCCCGCGGTCGCCCAGGACGTCGAGGCCCGCGGCGACGTCCGGGCGCAGCAGCCAGTCTCCCTCCGCCGCGCCGGGCGGTTCGAGCTGAACCTGATGCCGCAGGCCGACCAGGCCGGTGCCGCCCTCGGCCGCGCGCAGCCGGTCCAGGGTGGCGGCGAGGTCGGGGGCGGTGAGTTCGGCCCAGCCGACGACACCGGCAACGCGGGTGTCGTGCGCGTACAGCCGCAGCAGCTCCACGGTCTCGTCCGCCGAGTCCACCGTCTCGACGACCACGGTCGCGTCGATGCCGTGCGCGTCGAGCTGCGGTGCCAGGTCGGTCATGGTGAAGTCGCGGCGCAGTACGGGCAGGTCCCGCGTCCATGGCTGGTCCCGGACCGACAGGTCCCACACGTGGTGGTGCGCGTCGACACGTGGCGGTCCCGCCACGCCTTCGGCGGCTTCAGCGTGGTCCGTCGTCATGGAACACCTCCTCCATCGGCGCCCACCACTCGCCGTCGGCCGCCGAGGTGACCGGCTCCTGGCAGGGATCGGTCAGCTGCCACCACCGCTGCGTCGTCTCGTCTTCGGCGAGCCGCGCCAGATCGGTGTGCAGATCGTCCCCGGTGTACTCGTAGTAGCTGAACAACAGGCCGTCCCGGAGGAAGATCGAGTAATTGCCGATCCGGGCGCGGTGCAGCGCGGCCAGCACGTCCGGCCACACGGCCGCGTGCAGCTCCCGGTACTCCCGCTCCTTCTCCGGCCGCAGCCGGATGACGGTGGCCACCCGTTTCATCAAGGCTCCTTGCTCCTTACGTCGTTCAGGCGACCCGGTGGTCGTCCAGGGCGTCGGGGTTCCAGTCGATTCCGATGCCGGGTACGTCGGGAGGGGCCACGCAGCCGTCCTCGATGGCGAGCGTGCTGTGCGTGATCGCCTGGAGTTGCGGTATGTGCTCCACGAAGATCCCGTTCGGCACGGCCGCGGCAAGGCTGACGTGCAGCTCCATGAGGAAGTGTGGGCTCACCGCGACGTTGAGGGCCTCGGCGGCGTGCGCGACCTTCAGCCAGGGGGTGATCCCGCCGACGCGGGCGACGTCGACCTGGACGATCCCGGCCGCGCCCGCGGCCAGGTAGGCGCCGAACCGCTGGACGGAGTACAGCGACTCGCCGACGGCCACCGGCACGCTGGTGGAGGCGGACAGCCGGCGGTGCCCGGCCAGGTCGTCGGCCGGCAGAGGCTCCTCGAACCAGGCGATGTCGAGCGGCTCGTACGTGCGAGCGCGGCGGATCGCCTCGGCGGCCGTGAAGGCCTGGTTCGCGTCGACCATCACCTCCAGCTCCGGGCCCACGGCCGCGCGGACGGCCGCGAGCCGCTCGGCGTCCTCGGCCGGCGACTCCTTGCCCACCTTGATCTTCACGCCGCGCAGCCCGGCCGCGGCCGACCGCTGCGCGCCTTCCACGACTTCCTCGATCGGCAGATGCAGCCAGCCGCCCTCGGTGTCGTAGACGGGCAGCCGCTCGTGGGCGCCGCCCGCCATCCGCCACAGCGACTCGCCGGTACGGCGACCGCGCAGGTCCCACAGCGCGGTGTCGATAGCGGCGAACGCCAGCGAGGTGATCGCCCCGACGGTCGTCGCCCGGGTCTGGTCGAGCATGTGCCGCCACAGCGCCTCGATGGGCCGGGCGTCCCGCCCCAGCAGCGCCGGGATCAAGTGGTCCCGGATGAGCGACAGGACTGCCCGCCCGCCGGTCCCGATGGTGTAGGAGTACCCGATGCCGGACAGCCCGTCGGACGTGTGGACTGTGACGAGGACCGTCTCCTGCTTGACGAAGGACTGCATCGCGTCGACGCGTACGGCCGCCGGCTCGAGATCCACCAGCTGGACGTCGATGCGTTCGATTCGGGTCATGTGGTGTGCTTCCTGGATCGGGGCACGGTACGGCTCACTTGAGGGCGCCCAGCGTGATGCCGTTCGTGACGTAGCGCTGGAAGATGAGGAAGAGGATGACGATGGGGAACGTCGCGATGGTGAGGCCTGCGAAGAAGGCTCCCTGATCGCTGACGAACTGTCCCTGAAAGGACAGCAGCCCGACTGAGAGCGTGCGGTTCTGCGGGCGGGTCAGCAGGACCACGCCGAACTGCACCTCGCTCCAGACGAAGATCAGCCCGAGCATCGAGACCGAGATGAAGCCGCCCTTGCTGATCGGCAGGACGACGCGCAGCAGCGCGGCGAACTCCCCGCACCCGTCGATCTTGGCCGCCTCGAGCAACTCGCGCGGCACGGCGGCGAACACCGACCGCATGATCAGGGCGATGGTCGGCGTCATGAACGCCGCGTACACCAGCGAGATGCCGAGCACGCTGTTGAGCAGGCGGTACCTGCCGAGGAGTTCGAACGTCGGGATCAGCGCGACGATCAGCGGGATGCTCAGCGCGAGCACCATGATGCGGCTGACCACGCCCGACAGTGCGCGGGTCGCGCGGGCCATGCCGTAGCCGGCCAGGCTGCCGCAGGTCACGCCGATGGCGAGGCTGCACAGCGTGATCAGCAGGCTGTTGCCGATGTACGTCGGCAGCGGTGCCCCGCCGACTGTGCCGCGCCAGGCGGTGGAGTAGTTCGACAGCATCCAGCGACCGCTGAGGCCCAGCGGATGGGCGTAGATGTCGGCCGTCGGATGCAGTGACAGCAACAGCATCGACAGGAACGGGACGATGGTGATCAACGTCCAGACGAGCAGCAGCAGGTATCCGAGGTACCACAGCGGGCCGCGTCGCCGGAGCCGTCGGTGTTGTCGGTGTTCTCGGTGTTCTCGGTGTGCTCGGTGCCGGCGTGCGCCTGCCGCCATGTCGGCCGTCCGGGTCCCGGCGCGCCGAGCCGGTGTCGTCGGGGCCGTCATCGCGCGTCCAGCCGCTGCTGGCGGAACAGTTGCAGGACCACGACGCCGATGACACTGACGATCAGCGTCGTCACGACGGCGGTGGCGGAGCCGTAGCCGTAGTCCTGGTCGATGAACGACTGTTTGTAGACCTGCACCGGCAGGATGCTCGTGGCGTTGCCGGGCCCGCCCCGGGTCATCGCGTAGATGATGCCGAAGGCGTTGAAGGAGAACACCGACATCAGGGTTGTGACCGTGCCGAGCATCGGCACGATGTTCGGCAGTGTGATCCGGAAAAGCCGTCCGGCCTCCGACACGCCATCGAGCGTGGCCGCCTCGTGGACCTCGGGGGAGATGGTGTCCATCGCGCCCAGCAGGATCAGCATCGCGTACCCGGTCTGCGTCCACACCGCGACGAAGATCGTCACGATCAGCGCGCTCGTCGGCGACGCGAGCCAGGTGTGTGCGTCGCCGAGTCCGAGTGAACCGAGCACCGTGTTCACCACGCCGGTGGAGGGCTGGAACGAGTTGGACCAGAAGACGCCCGCGACGCTGACCGGAACGATCACCGGCAGGAACCAGATGGTCTTGAAGAAGCGGGCGCCGGGGACCTTCCGGTTGATCGCGTTGGCGAGCAACGTCGCGATCACCACGGTGCAGACCACGGTGCCGACGAAGAACACCAGGCTGGTCACGATCGACTGCCGGACCAGCGAGTCGTTGATGAGCCGCCGGTAGTTGGCCAGCCCGCGGTAGGTGACGGATCCGATGCCGTCCCATGAGCCGAGGCTGATGTGCACCGACTCCGCGACCGGGTAGGCGATGAGCAGGGTCATCAGCACCAGCGCCGGTGCGATGATCAGAATCGGGAACTTCTGTGCCTTTTCGCGCGGCCCGCGGGCGGTGGCGCGGGCGGCAACTGGAGGGATCTCCTGGGCGGCCATCAGTCCGTCGCCCCGGAGACCTTGCCGGACTGTAGGTTCTCCAGCCCGGTCTGGAACTCCTGGGCTGCCTGCTGCGGGGTCAGCTTGCCGGAGACGAGCTTCTGCAGCACCGGCACCGCGAACGACTGGCCGAGCGTGGACGGCACGGTCGAGTCCCAGATGTTGACCACTCCGACGGACTTGGACAGCTCGAACTGCTGCTGCACCAGGTCGCCCAGGTTCGACAGGCTCGACGGCTTGATCGAGGTGAACACCGGCAGGGAGCCGCTGGCGGCGACCACGCTGACCTGGTACTTGTCGGTCATGAAGAACTTGAGGAACTTCTTGGCCAGCCCCGGGTTCGCCGCCTTGGCCGGGATGACGAGGGTGTCGCCGTTGAAGGCGTTGAACGGCGTCTTGCGGCCCTCCGTGAGCGGCGGCAGCAGGAACCAGCCCATGTCGAACGACGGCTTGGCGGCCTTCAGGTCCGCGTAGCTGTAGTTGCCGCCCTGGAGCATCGAGAGCCTGCCGCTGGTGAACAGCGCTTGGGCCTGTGTGGTGTCCATGCCGAGCATCCCCTTCTGGAAGATGCCCTTCTTCTGCCAGTCCCGGATGGTGTGCAGTACCTTCACGAAGCCCGCGTCGGTGTACTTGACGTTCGTCGGCGACCCCGGCTTGAAGTTCGTGAGCATGGCCTGGTAGTCGCTCTCCGACACCGCGGTGGGCAGCAGCGCGTCGAGCGTGTGCCCCAGGTCGTACGGGCTCGACCCACCGACGCCGAGGCCCTCGTACCCTGCGGCCTTCAACTTGGCCACCATGGACTCGAACTCGGCGACGGAGGCAACCTGGTGATCGGCAGGGTCGGGGACGCCGGCCTTGGCGAACGCCGCCTTGTTGTAATAGATCGGGGCGATCAGCAGTTCCTCGTAGAGAACGCCGTAGTGATGCCCGTTGGTCGTGTAGTAGTCGGTCTGGCTCTTGGCGTACTTGTCCGCCAGACCAGCGGCGTTCCACACATCATCAATCGGGGTGAGCTGCTTGTTCTTCAGCAGCGCCGACCAGACGCCGGTACTGCGCTGGAGGTAGCCGATGTCCGGGGTGGCGGTCGAGCTGAGCAGGGCCACGTTCGGGCCGCGGGAGCTGTTGGAGTCGACGCTCTCGAAGGTGACCTTGGTGCCTGGGTTGGCCTTCTCGAAGTCCTTGCCGACCTGTTGCATCCGGTCGGCCATCGGCCCCGCGGGTATCTGTATGCGCAGCGACTTGCCGTCGCCGGAGGAAGCGCCCGGACCGGTGCCGCACGCCGAGACGATGCTCGCGGCCGCGAGCAGGACGACGGCGCGCCTGGCCGCCTTGGAAGTGTTAAAGGCCCGCACGTGACTCGTCTTTCCGGGAGTTGGACAGTTCGATGGCAATGACATCGATGAGGGCGCCGGTCGGTGGCGGCACGGTGATCAAGAGCTCGCCGAGGGGCTCGTCCTCGGCGCCGTTGGCCTTGTGCACTTCCTCATTGACGGAGTACTCCAGAGGCTGCTCGGTGCCGAGCATGCGCACGCCGGCCACCGAGCCGATCGGCACGTTGCGCACGACGAGGAGGTCCTGCGGCTGGAGCAGCAGGTGCAGGTAGATGGTGTCGCCGTGCTGGGTGGCGGGGCCGTGGAAGTCGAGGCGTTCGGACGCCGGCCCGGCGCCGAAGAGGCTCTCGCCGTGGCTGGCGAGCCAGGCCCCGAGCCGCTTGAGTACGGCCACCTCGGTCGGCACAAGCGACCCGTCACCGCGCGGCCCGATGTTGAGCAGGAGATTGCCGCCGCGCGAGACGACCTCGCTGAGGTAGCCGGCGAGCAGGCGCGGGCTCTTGTAGTCCAGGTCGTCGGGCCGGTACGCCCAGCTGTCGCTCATGGTGAGGCACAGCTCCCACGGCCCGCCCGGCGGACGGCGCGGCATGCCCTGCTCGGGAGTGGCGTAGTCGCCCTGGCCCGGCAGCCGGTCGTTGATGATCACTTCCGGCTGTAGCGACTTGATCAGCTCGCGCAGCTCGGCGGCGTGCCACTCCTCCGCGGTGCGTTCCCACTCCCCGTCGAACCAGAGCAGGTCGATCGTCCCGTACCGGGTGAGCAGCTCGGTGAGCTGTCCCTTGACGTAGTCGATGTAGCGCGCCCACCGCTCCGGCGACGGCCGGCGGTACCGGTCGTGCGGATAGGGGCGGTCGGCGTCGGTGAAAGCCGGGTAGTCCGGATGGTTCCAGTCCAGCAGCGAGTAGTAGACGCCGACCCGAAGGCCCTCGGCGCGCAGCGCGTCGAAGAACTCGCGGGTGATGTCACGTCCGTACGGTGATGCCGCGATGGAGAAGTCCGAGTGTTCGGTGTGGTACATCGAGTAGCCGGCGTGGTGCCGGACGGTGAAGACGACATAGCGCGCACCCGCGGCGCGGGCGAGGCGGGCGACCGCCCGCGGATCCCAGTGGTGCGGATCGAAGGTCGCGGCGGTCGACTGGTACTGCGCGACCGTGATGTCGGCTTCAGGCTCGGTACGGCCCGGCAGGATCGAATGGCCGACCAGCGGCCAGCCGATCTCCACGCCTTGCTGACTGGCGTGGTCCCAGTGGACGAAGAGCCCGAAGGCCGCTTCACCGAACCAGTCGGGGATTGACATGAGGGCACCCTCCGAATCGAGAGGATCTTGATCCCGGATCGGATACGATACGATTCTGATTGAGGATGCAGGTGTTCCGATCAGGCGTCAACCAGGCGTCGCGAAGATTTCACAACGTTCGAAGCCGTCCTCCTGATGGATCGGCGTCAAGCGCGTAGATTCAGTGATCGACGATGTGGAGGGTTGATGAGTGAGCCCATGCGGCTGACGGTCGCGGCCGCGACGAACAGCTCGGGTTCCCGTGGATCGGTCAAGATCAACGTTCGTGAGTCCGTCTTCCAGGCGCTGATGACCCTGCTCATGGATCACGATCTGGAGCCCGGTACGAAGCTGTCGATCGCCGGGCTCGCCCGCCAGCTCGACGTATCCCAGACGCCGGTCCGCGAAGCCCTCGCCCGATGCGAGTCCGAGGGCCTGGTCGTGCGCCGGCCGAACGCCGGCTACCTGGTCGCCCCCCTGCTCGACCGGACCGCCCTGGACGACCTCTACGACATCCGCCTGCTCCTCGAGCCGGCCGCCGCCGAACGCGCGGCACGGTACGCGACCGAGGCCGAACTGGCCGACATGCACCGCACGCTCGAGCAGATGAGACCGCCGCTGCGCGGCGACACCTACGAGGCGTATCGCGGCTTCGCGGAGCTCGACGCCGCCTTCCACAACGCGATCGCCGAGGCGAGCCGCAGCCCGCTCATTGCCGACACGCTACGCCGGTTCCGGGCGCACACCCACAGCTACCGCCTCTACTTCCGGCACAGCATCGCCGGTGAGGCCGTCGCCGAGCACCAGTCGGTGCTCGACGCCATCCGCGCCAAGGACCCGGAGGCCGCGGCGCGCGCCATGCACGACCACCTGGAGGCGTCGAGGTCGCGCCTGAGGAACACCGGCGACTCCTGACAGGACGCCCGAGCTCGCGCACCTCGACAGCGGAGGGTGACGGCTCGGCGGCAGGGATCAACGCTCCGGAGAGAACTCCGGCAGCACGCCCTTGGTGAGCAGGAAGCACCCGTACGGCCTGTCCTCGCCCGTGATGACCACCGCGAACGCGGAGCGGGCACGCGCATAGAACGCGTGGCGTTCGACCGTCTCCACCCCGAGAGGGCGGCCCGATGCCTCCTCCGCGGCGGCGACGAACTCCGTCTGTACCGGCGGCTCGGCGGCGGCGTCGCCGACGACCCCCATCCTCGCGATGGGCTCGGCGACGAACGTGTCGAGCGGCAGCAGTCCCAGCACCGCCCGGCCCGCCGAGACGACGTCGGTGCCATCCAGCCGAATCACATGGTCGTTCACGGAGTGCGCGGGGAAGTTCCTGTCGACGAGCGCGATCGTGTCCCCATGCCCCATCCGCGCGAGCGCGTACAGCAGGTCCGGGGTGAGGAGGGGGTCGAGTCCTTTGAGCAAGGTGGATCAGCCTTCCGTGATCGAGGATGAGCGGGGGCCGGAGTCGCGGGGGCCGGAGCCGAAACCGTCCGGGGGCGCACCGAGGTCAGGATTGGCGAGCGCGTGGCTCAGCAGCGGGGGCGCGAGCAGTCCGCACGGCTCGGGCTCGGCGCGGAGCCCGGTCCCGGCGTAGTAGCGGTTGGCCGCCGACGGCGCGACCCGGATGCGGAGTTCGTTCCCCCCGGGCCGCAGGGCGTCAGCGGGGATCGTGACGCGGTACGGCGTCCAGGCGCGCGCCCCCACACGCACGCCGTTCACGGACACGATCACAGCTCCGGCGACAGCCGGGAGCGTCAGCTTCAGGGGGACCGGCGCGTCGAGCTCGATCTGCCGCACATAGTCGGCAGTGCCCGCGAACGCCGGAAGGCCCTGGCGCTCCCAGCCGTACGTCACCGCGATGTCGCGGCGGGTACCCGCCTCCTCGTACGCGTCCTCGGCGACCTCGAGCAGCCAGCAGGACTCGAGCTCCTCGGGCGCCGACCATTCCGGCGTGCCGTGACCGGCCGCGGCCTCGGAGTCTCCCGCGGCGTGCGCCCGGCCGGAAGCGGGCTCCGCGCCCCTGCACACGCGCAACAAACGCAACGCGTTCTGCTCCAGCCGCAGCACGACCGGGCCCTCGGCTGCTTCGAGGGTGCGCACGGTGCCGTCGGAGGCCTCCCACTCCTCGATATGCCAGGGCCCGTCGGGCAGCAGAAGCTCCACCGTGCCCTCGGTCTCGGCGAAGCACGCGAAGCGGAAGCCGTCGGCCGCGTCCGGGCCGCCGCGCCAGCGCACCGGCGAGCCCGCGGGGACGCGCAGTGTCGGCTCGGTCTGCCCACGCCGCGCGACGAGCCCGCGCAGGGCCGCTTCCTCGGGGGCCGTGGCGAACACCTCCACGGCCGGGGCGAGGCCCGCCCAGTCCTCGACGGCGGTCTGCGGGCCCTCCTGGTAGACAGCGGGCGTCGCACCGCTCGCGAGCACCCGTACCCCCGATTCGGCCAGGCCGCGAAGCCGGCGCAGCGATGCGGCCGAGCGCAGCGTTGTCACGGCGGGAAGCACGAGCGCCCGGTACCGGTGGTCCCCGATCCGCACCGCGCCTTCCTCCACAGCGGCGGCGTCGAGATCGCGTTCGTCCACGAGGTGGAAGCCCACCCGGGCCTCGGTGAGCGCGCGGGCCCACTCGCCCAGTGCCGACGCCTGCTCGCCGAGCTGACCCGCGGTCCACACCGTACGCAACGGGTACAGGACCGCCACGTCGCTCTGCGGTGACACCGGCTCGAGGAACTCGCTCAGCCGCGCGCTCTCGAGCGCGAACCCCAGGTGATGATCGGCGAACCACGGCTCGAAATTGATGCCCGGGGGAAAGTCGAAGCGCGGATTCCGCAGCGACTCGTGATCGTCTCCATGGCCGTGGGTCTGATAGAAGCCGTGGAAGACCATCTGCCGCATGCCCAGCAGATGGTGGTTGATCGCCGTGGTGCGCAGCTCCTGAAGGGTCAGCCCCCAGTGGCCGGACCACGGGGTCCCACCTTCGGGCGGGGTGAGGAAGTACTGCTCGACCATCGTCCCGCCGCGGCCGTGGTGGCGGGCGACCGAGTCGCCGAACACGGGGCTGAGCTGCACCAGGGCGTCCTGCGCATCCACCGCGGTGAGGTCGCGGTAACCGTCCACGCCGAAGTGGTCGAGTCCGAAGTTCACGCGCAGGTCCCAGTTGGTGAACGCGGTGTCGAGCGCCCAGCCTCCGACGTGCCCGAGGACTTCATGGCCGGTCTGACGCAGGCCGTGGGCGTGGCTCCAGGTGCGCAGCTTGCCGAGGAACGTCTCCATCGCGTAGCCGCTGAAGTGCTCGTAGAACTGGGCTCGAAGGCTGAGCCGCTCCGGCTCGTCCCCGTCGAGTACGGCGGCGAGCACGTGGGGGGTCCGCTCTGCCCAGCGCTCCCGGATCGAGACGGCCAGGCTCTCGTGGAACGGCATCGCCGAACGCAGATCGCCTGTGCGCTCCGCCCAGTCGTAGTACACGGCGTGCGGCTGGTCGAAGAACATGTAGGCGACGGTGGAGCCGAAGAAGTCGCCCAGGGCGTCGGCGAAGGGCTGGTAGCCGGCCTCGATGAAGCGATCGACCGCGACCGGGTCGACGGGGTTCACGAGCCGGGAGGTCGCGCAGCGGGCGGAGACGAACACGATCGCTTCCGCGCCGTCGGGCACCGGGTCGATGAGGCGGACACGACACCTGTCGGCGGTGCCGTCCGCGCGGTCGACGAGCTCGGGCCGCTCGGCGGCCACGCCCTGCTCCCCTTCCACGACCAGCGCGTACTCGACCCGCCAGTCGGCCCAGGCGACGACGCCGCCCTCGTAGTGCCAGTCCATCGCGGCGGGGCCGAGGTTCTCCGTCGCCGAGCGGATCCCGCTGAGCGAGCCCTCGCTCGCGCCCGCGGGGATCCGCACCCAGAACATGTGCCGTTCGCGCAGTTCGTCATGCCCGGTCACGGCCCGGCCCGCCGCGTGACCGGTCTGCCAGTTGTAGTCGTCGTAAATGCCGACGATCATGCCGAACTCGGCGGCCGTCTCGACGGCCGCACGGCACGCGGCGAGGTAGTCGTCGTCCAGGTAACCCTCGATCGGGTACGACAGCCGCGCCTGCACCTGGAAGCTCCGGATCCCGGCGTCGTACATCTGCCGCACCTGGGCGCGGATCGTGTCCTTGTCGGGCAGCCGATGCCAGAACCAGTAGGCGGCGGGCGCATGCCACGGGTCCGGGTTCCGGAATCGCTGGAGCGAGGTCTCATGTGCGGACAAAGGGGGTCAGCTCCTCGAGCGGCGGCGAGACCCGCGTGGGCCTCGCCGCCACGGGTCGGTCAGCGTTCGGTGCGGTCGGCCGCATGCCTGCCGGCCGCGTCGGGAGTCGGAACCTCGAGCCCGCCCTCCCCGCGAGTGGCGTCTCCCGCGGTCACGAGCGAGTAGTCGGGCTTCGGGTCCAGCCGGAGTCCGAACGTGAGGATCCCGTAGAGCGCGGCGCCGAGCGCCAAGGCGATGACGATGCCGAGCCCGCTCGACCCGAACACGCCGGTGCGGCCGCTCTCGGTGAGGAGGAATCCCGTGATCTTCCCGAAGTTCGGGTCGGAGCTGGTCACGAGGCCGAGACCGACAACGGTTCCGGTGATCAGACTCAGAATCGCCGTCCAGCGCCCGTCGCGGCCGCCGTAGCCACGCGGGTTCGCCATGTCGGTGTTCCAGCCCATGCGGCGCTGCCGTATGAAGTCGACGACCTGGATGCCGCCCATGGTGCCCATCATCACGGCGATGAGCGACAGGAACGACTGGAACGTCGCGAGGAACGAGGTGGAGATGAACAGCAGGTAGAAGGCGCCCGCCGCGATGATGATCGCGTTGATCGAGGTCGTCACGGAGCGGCGCAGCCGTACGCCGACCGCCATGAGCGCGAGGCCGGAACTGTACATGCCGGTGATGGCCGCCGAGACGAGCGAGATGACGATCACGATGGAGAAGGGAACGAAGAACCACATCGGCAGGAGCTCGGTGAGCGCCCCGATCGGGTCGGACGCTGTGGCGGCACCGAGCTTCGAGTCCCCGCCGACGAGAAGCGCGCCGACGGCGAGGAGGATGACGACCGGCAGGCTGAGCCCGGCGACCGTCCAGCCGATCACGCCGCGCGCCGGGGTGTCGCGCGGGAGGTAACGGGCGAAGTCGCCGCCGTAGTTGAGGAAGCCGAGGCCGACGAGGGTCATCGCCATGATGATGCCGCCGATGAACACCAGCGGGCCGCCCGCGGGGGTGTCACCGAGGTGCGCCCACTCGATCTCAGGCACCATGAACCCGAGGAACGCGACCGTCATGATGCCGGTCACCCACGAGATCCAGACCTCGACCTTCATGATGAACTCATGGCCGAGGACGGAGACCGTCATTGTCACGGCGAGCACGAGCACGAACCACAGCACGATCGTGAACGTGGCGCTCGACCCGTCCGCGTCGGCGAACACCGACGGCCACAGCTTCGCGAACAGGTTCGCGCCGGTGGTCGAGGCAAGGGTGATAATCGTCACCTTCCAGCCCATATTGGACAGGTAGGCGAAGAACGCGGGGATCCTGTTGCCCTTCAGGCCGAACGCGAAGCGCGTCTGGGCGAGGGTCGGCAGTCCCGTGCGGGGCCCGCCGACCGCGAGGATGCCCACGAGGGCGGACGAGGCGAGGTAGCCGACGGTCCCGGCGACGATCGTCTGCCAGACGTTCAGCCCGAGGCCGAAGACGAAGATGCCGTAGCTGATGCCGAGGATCGAGATGTTCCAGGCGAACCACACAGGGAACAGGCCGCTCGGCTTCCCTCGCCGTTCGGCATCGGGAACGGGATTGACGCCGTTCGATTCGACGGTTGTGCCTCTACGACCTTGCTGAGCCTCATTGCTCATGGAAGGGCGCCTTTCGATGTATAGCGATGTGGGGAGGGGCGGGTGGTGTTCGGGGAAGTCATGGGTTCGCGTGCGACGTGCGGCGTGCGCGGAGGGGGCATCGCGGTCGCGGCGGAGGCGTGTGCGGCGGTGAGGCGGACCGCTAGGCGGTGGGGTGGACCGCTAATCCGCCCTGTACGGGGACGACAACGCCGCCGGAGCCGAGCAGGGTGACGTCGGCGCAGGGGCGGCGGGCGGCGAGGGCCTGGTGCGCGCCCCTGCCTCCGCGCGGCAGACGCGGCGGCGTGCGGCCGAGGCCGAGGTTCACCGATCCGACGACGAGCACCCGTCCGCCGCCCCCCGGGGCGTGCGGCGCGCGGTCGCGCGGTACTCTCATCGTCGGGAAAACCATTTCCGAACCTAAGCACGCTGGCCCCTGCCGCGTCAACGGGTCGCCGAGACCCCCCTGATAGCATCCACGGCCAGGAACCAGGGGAGATCAGGATGGGCGCGCGCATCGGCTTGAAGGACGTGGCGTTGCGCGCGGGGGTGTCGGTGCCGACGGCGAGCCGTGTGCTCTCCGGTGTTCAGCGCAACGTCGATCCGGAGCTGGCGCTGCGGGTGCGGAACGCATGCGAGGAACTGGGCTACAGGGTGAACGCCGCGGCGCGAGCGCTGCGGATACAGTCGACGGATTCGTTGGCGCTTGTCGTTCCGGCGATCGCGAACGCGTACTTCGCGGAGCTGGTGTCGGCGTACTCGCGCCGCCTGGATCTTGAGGGCAAGCGGCTGGTGACGATCGACACGGACGAGAGCCCGGAGACCGAGCAGCGCCAGCTCGGCACCATGGATCGGGTGCTGGTGGACGCGGTACTCGTGGTGCCTGCGGCGTTCGAGCGGAGTGGCGCGGCGATCACGGAGCTCGCGCGGTCCAACCGTGTCGTGCAGGTCGACCGCCGCGCACGAGGCGTCGAAGCGCCGTCGGTACGGCTCGACAACGCGGCGGGGGTCCGCCTGCTCGTGGATCACCTGCGGGCGCGGGGCCGCCGCAGCATCCTGATGGTCGACGCCCAGGAAGACTCCTCGTCGAGCATCGAGCGCACCACCGCGTTCCGCGCGCTCGCCGGGCCGGACGACCGGGTTCTGGAAATGCCGAACTTCACAGTGGCGAGCGGCATCGACGCGGCACAGCTCCTGCTCGAGAACCCCGGCGACACAGATGCGATCATCTGCACCGCTGACACCGTCGCGCTCGGCCTGCTGACGGCGCTTCAGCACGCCGGTAAACGCGTGCCCGCCGAGTACGCGATCACGAGTTTCGACGGCACGTACATCTCCGACACCGCCGCGCCGGGGCTCACCACCCTGGGCTCGACCGCCGAGCGCATGGTCGAGGCCTCCCTCGGCCTCCTTGACGGCGGCAGCGGTGATGTCGTCCTGAAGCCCGAGCTCGTGGTCCGCGGTTCCAGCGGCTGAGTGTCGAGCGCTCACGTCCAGCCGCCACCCCTAGGGCAGAGTGACCGGAGCCGGGCCCGTGATCAGTTCCGCCCAGATCGTCTTGCCATGACGGCCGTGTCGCGTGCCCCAGCGTTCGGCGAGCTGGGCGACGATGAACAGACCGCGGCCGCCTTCGTCGTAGGTTCGGGCCCGCCGCAGGTGGGGGGTGGTGGTACTGCCGTCGGAGACCTCGCAGATCAGACTGTGCTCTTCGAGGATGAGGCGGAGCTGGATCGGGGACTGCGCGTAGCGGATGGCGTTGGTGACCAGCTCACTGGCTATGAGCTCGGTCGTGAAGACTGCGTCCTCGAGCCCCCATGCGGTGAGTTGGTCGGACGCGTGCGCGCGGGTGTCGGCGACGGCGGCGGGGTCTGTCGGGACGTCCCAGGTGGCGACGTGGTCGGCGTCCAGGACTCGGGTGCGTGCCATGAGCAGGGCCACGTCATCGGCGGGCTGGTCGTTGAGCAGTGCGCCGAGAACGGCCCGGCACCGTTCGTCCAGCGACGGCTCCGGGATGCTCAGTGCTTGCAGCAGCTCCTGGAGTCCGCTCTCCAGGTCGCCGTGGTGCTCGCGGATGAGGCCGTCGGTGTACAGGGCCAGGAGACTGCCTTCCGGCACGTGCACGTCCACTGATTCGAAAGGTAGGTTCCCCAGGCCGAGGGAAGGGCCCAAGGGAGTGTCAACGATCTGGGCGTCATGATCCGGTGTGACGATGGCGGGTGGAAGGTGGCCGGCGCTCGCGAGGGTGCAGCGGCCGGCGATGGGATCGTAGACCGCGTAGAGGCAGGTTGCTCCCACCTCTCCTGCGGTGTCGTCGGTATCCGGGGCACCCACGGCCTCGTGTACGGGTCTGCTTTCCGTACTGAGCCGAAGGACGACGTCGTTGAGGTGGGTGAGGAGTTCGTCGGGTTGCAGGTCGATGTCGGCCAGTGTGCGCACGGCGGCACGCAGCCGGGTCATGGTGGCCGAGGCGTGCAGTCCGTACCCGACGACGTCACCGACGACGAGCGCGACGCGAGCGCCGGACAGCGGTATCACGTCGAACCAGTCGCCGCCCATGCCGGCGCTGTGGCTCGCCGGGATGTATCGGCTCGCCATCTCGGCCGCGGCGAGTTCGGGCATGTGTCTGGGCAAGAGGCTGCGCTGCAAGACCAGCGCGGTGTCGCGTTCACGGGCGTACCGTCGGGCGTTGTCCAGGCAGATTGCGGCCCGTGTCCCGATGTCCGCGGCGAGAGCGAGGTCGTCGGTGTCGAATGGGCGGGGCGGCCGATGCCGCAGAAGCGTCACCGTACCCAGGGCCCTCCCTCCGGCGCACAGCGGAACAGCGATGGCTGAGCGCATGCGATATGCGTCTTTCTGGACGGTGTGATCCCGCGCCAGCCAGCGCTCGATATCGGTGGTGTCTACGTAGCTCGCCCGTGCGGGTGCGCACGCGGTCAGGTAGCGCGCGGGGAGCGATACGCCCCAGAGCCCCTCCTCCTTCTTGTTCCTCTCAGCCTTCAACTCGCCGTCGGTGCGTCCTGGGGGATCGGGACGGTGGGCGACGTGGCGCAGCGCGATGGGCTCCGTGAATGGTTCGGTGGGGGGCTCTCTGCCTTTCAGGACAGCATCGAAGAGGTCCACACTGACGTAATCCGCGAATGCGGGTACGGTAACCTCCGCCAGTTCCCGAGCGGTTTGCGTTACGTCCAGCGTTCTGCCGAGGTGCTCGCTCGCCTCGCTCAGCAGAGACAGTCGATGTCGGGCGACCATGATGTGCATCCGGACCCTGCACACCGCGACGCTGATGACCCCCGCCAGTGCTACACCCGTGATGACTACGACGCGGCCGCCTACGGAGATGACGGGCAAGGCGACGCCGTAGATGCAGGCGGCCGCCGCAAGGGAGAGGACGCTGATCATCAGGGTGTGCCGGAGCGGCAGCAACGCGGCGGCCACGAGAGGTGCGACCGTCGCGTACAGAGCCCACCGGAGGAGGCCGTTGCCCGAAACTTCGACCACCAGGGCTGAGAACAGCGCTATGTACCCGACGAGGACCGCGACTACCCATTCGTCCCTTCGAAGGGTGATCGCCATATCCTGCTCTCCCTTGCCTGTCTCCCTTGCCTGGAGGCGAGTCCCCTGGTTCATGCGCCGCGAGGGGAACCTGAATGACGCTGGAGATAGTCGACCGTGCGTGGAGTTTCTTGGGAAGGCCGGTTACTTCTCACACGCTAACAGACGGATGGTTTTCCGTCCTGCGGGGTTGAATAAGTTTCCGACGTCAATTGCAAACAATAAGCTTCGTGTGGTCACCGCCCGTAGTTGGAGGGTGGATGCAAATAATTCCCAATGCGAAGGAAAATGCGGCCCTGGAATGATGAGTGCTGTGCTCCCAGGGGCGCGGCGGCACGGCAGGTATCAGGGGAGGGCTACGGTCAGGGTGAATGACGCGGTGAGTCCTTGTTCCAGTCGGCTGGGATCCACCGGGCTCACGTCCAGGAGCAGGTCCGCACCCCCCCGCGGACTGGTAGACCAGGTCGTCCTGCGAGGTGTCCGGAGTAGTACCCGAGGGCGTCGCAGTGCCACACCTCGACCGTGGCGCCGGGGACCGGGACCGGTTTGCCCTGAGCGGCGCCGAGGACGGTGATACGCAGCCGGAGCGGAACTCCGGGGCGGCCCTCGGCGATGTCCGCCCGCCGGCCGGCTTCGTCGTCGGCGTCGATGTAGTAGGGCCCTTCGGTTGTCTGCGGGGATGCGCTCGTGAGAACTCCAAGGTTGAAGTGAGAGTCGCACCAGATCGCTTCACGCTTGAAGTGACACAGCGGCGGCATTCACTCCAACCTTGGAGTACATTGGCGGCATGGAAGACGCACCGGACGCTGTCGAGCCGCGCTGGCTCGACGGCGATGAGCAGCAGCAGTGGTACGCGTTCGCCTATGTGCTGACGCAGTTCCCGGCCGCGCTGGAGACGCAGATGCAGCGGCATGCGGGCATCTCACACTTCGACTACGTGGTGATGTCCGCCCTGTCGATGGCCCCGGAGCGCACCCTGCGGATGAGCGAGGTTGCCCAGTACGCGGGCAGCACACTCTCGCGGCTGTCCAACGTGGTCATCCGACTGGAGAAGCGTGGCTGGGTACGCCGTCACCCCGATCCTGCCGACGGGCGCTCGACGCTGGCCACCCTCACCGACGAGGGTGTCGCCAAGGTCGAAGAAGCGGCCCCCGTGCACGTTGAAGCGGTGCGCCGCTGGGTCTTCGACCCGCTGACCAAGGCGCAACAGCGCCAGCTCGGTGCTGTCTCCCAGCGGATCCTCGGCGCTCTCCACGCCCCGTGTCCCACCGACTGGCCGGCGCCCGGCACGCCGTCGCCGGCCGACGGCGACTGACGCCGGTACGCCTCCGGCCCGCCCTCCCCGGCCGTCCGGCCAGGGCCACACCACCCCCTTGTCCAGGAGCACGTATGCCCACCATCGCCATCGTCGGAGCCGGACCCGGTCTCGGCCTGTCCATCGCCAGGGTTTTCGGCGGCCACGGCTTCGACGTCGCCCTCGTCTCCCGCAGCAAGGACAAGCTCGACGCGCTGGTCGCCGAGCTCGCCGAGGCCGGGATCACCGCGGAGGGCTTCCCCGCTGACGTGGCCGACTCCGCCCAGCTCGCCACCGCGTTGGAGCGGGCGATCGCCCGGTTCGGGCGGATCGACGTCCTGGAGTTCTCGCCCCACGCCGGGCTGACCATGACCGCGCCGCAGGACGTCACCGTCGACGTACTGCGCCCGCTGATCGACAGCCTCCTCTACGGTGCGGTCACCGCAGCTCAGACCGTGCTGCCCGGAATGCTCGAAGCCGGCTCCGGCACCCTGCTGTTCACCACCGGTGGCGGCGCCCTCACCCCGTACCCGATGCTCGCCGACGCGAACATCGCCCAGGCAGGCCAGCGCAACTGGGCGCTCAACCTGCACAACACCCTTGCCGACAAGGGCATCTACGCCGCGAACGTGGCCATCAACCTCATGATCGGCACCGAGGCTCCGGAAGGCGTCCCCCACCGTTCGCCCGACGACATCGCGCTGGACTACTGGAACCTTCACGTCAGCCGCGACCAGGCCGAGCACTTCATCGGCAACTGAGCCCCCGCAACGGCACTCGGGCGGCTGCCGGCTCACACCGCCGTCAGCCGGCGGTCGCCCGCCCTTTCTCCCGGAGCACCATGAAGGCCATCCTCATCGCCGGAGGCAACAGCGGCATCGGTCTCCAGACCGCCCGCGACCTCCTCGCCGACGGCCACCGCCTCGTCCTGCTGGGCCGAGACCCGCGCAAGGGCGAGGCCGCCCTCACCCTGCTCGACGCCCCCGCCGACAGGGCCTCGTTCCTCGCCACCGACCTGTCCACCCACGAAGGCGACCGCGACGCCGCCAGGCGCATCCTCGACCAGCACGACCACCTCGACGCGCTCGTCCACACCACCGGCGTGCTCACCAACCAGGACAGTCGCACGGTCGACGGCCTGCACCCCTTCTTCGCGGTCAACTACCTCAGCCGCTACCACCTCACCCAGCTCCTGCTGCCCGCCCTGCACCGCGCCGAGCGGCCGGTCGTACTCACACCACCCCGGGCCTTGCCGCAGGCGTGGTGAACGCGGGCGCGGCGAAGACCGACATCATGCGCGCCCCTCTACTCGGGCAGGCCCGGGAAGTTCGAACAGCGCACACCGATCGATCTCAGCACCACAAGCACCCAGCACCTCATGGATATCTCCCGCACCCTCACCGGAGCCTGACACCACGGCCAACATCCCCGGGCCATGCGCTGACGGCCCTCAGCAGGCCGGGATCCCGTACGGGGGACACCGCCAACGCCCGAGTACGCGGCTGTTCTTGAGTTAGCTCGAGAATGGTTCACGAGATCCCGTCCGATCTGATTGATCGGGCGGGATCTTGGCGTTTCTGGGGTCTGTTCGAG